>JAUXZS010000024.1 GCA_030692515.1 Bacteroidota bacterium | reverse complement strand
TTCGTATTTCTCAAGCTCCTCTGAAAACAAACGATGCATTTCTTTTGCGCTTTTATTGCATTTACAGCCGTTTGTTCTGCATTTGTAGTAGTACAAGTTCTTCTTCTTTACGATGTAGCCTGTGAAGGGCTGATTACAATCAGAGCATTTGATGAAAACCTTAAGCGGAATATTTACATCCTCTGCTTTATGAGGCACTCCGAATTTAGGTGAGGATGAAATCACTTCATTCACTTTCATAAATGTTTCTTTTGTAATCATTTTTTCATGTACTCCTTCAACTACTTTTCCGTTCAGCATTCCGTGCGAAACTAATCCGCAATAAAATGGGTTAATGAAAATCTTATGTAATTGTTGTTTGTACATTTTTACTCCGATAGCCTGAAGCTTCAAAATAATTTCTTCATTCTTCATGCCCATGAGTTTCCATTCCCATGCTTTTTTTATTTTCTTTCCTTCTGAATTCACAACAATTTTACGTTCCCCACTTGTTCTCACTATATCATAACCCTGTGGTGGTTTTACAACCCAAATTCCTTTTTCAAACTTAGCTTTCATTCCTGCCATTGCCACTTGCTTTCGCTGCTCATTATCCCAACGCCCAAATAACAATTGCATATCATGAAATAAAACTCCATTAGGATTAGATGTGTCGATTGGTTCTGTTACTGCTTTAATATGAACCCCATGTTTTTCTCTTAGCTCATCAGCAATAGAAATAGCTTTGCCTCCCGTTCTGCTAAAGCGAGTCATTTTGTAAACCAAGATGGTGCTTATTTTTCCTTTGCTTGTATTTACAAAACTCAGCATTCGCTGGAACTCTTTTCTCGCATCAGTTTTTGCACTTTCATAAGTATCACCAAACGCAGAAACAATTGTGAGATTATTTCGCTTGGCATATTCCTCAATTGATTTACGTTGAGTTTCCAAAGATTCGTTTTTATCAAACTGACCTTTGCCCGAAACCCTTGTGTACATGACCGCTAAATTAGATGTGGATTGTTTTACTTCCTTTTTACCAAAGCGTCCAAACCGATTTGCTATTATTTGTTCTTCTGTCATTTTGCCTCCTTTCTTTTATTATTAATTTTTTATGCTTGTTTTCTGTATTCAATTTCCGAAACATCATTTTCAGTATTCAACAAAATTATTTTTGCTTCACTTGAATCATCTATCTCGTTTTTCTTTTTTAGTTTTGAAAGATGTTCGCATAGAAGAACAGCCAGTTTTTTGATTGATAATACAATCTTGTTTGCTTGTTCATCGCTCACACTTTCATAACCTTTTATCATTCTTAGTTTTTCAACCGTTAATCCTTTATCATTTTCGCTCTCATTTTTCATTTCTTTTCATTTAAATTTTAAAGTACTACCTTTTTAAATTCAATATATTGATTATCAATATATTAGCTAATTTACATACATCTTTTGGAATAAAGAAATACCATTTATTCTCGCTTAAACTTGCTTGTATTGGGCTTTGCTGGCTTGCATAATTCGGGGAATAATTTATTAAAAGGCTCTTTTTTAGCAGATTCCCTAATTAAATTTAAAATCAAAATATACCTCACAATTGCAGATTTTGTTAACTTAAATTTGATCCCATCTTTTTCGCTTTCTAAGTAACTAGCTATTGGCATAAATTGTTCGTGCAGTTTTATAAGATCAATTATAAACGGAAAATCTCCGGGTAGTGTTTTGATTTGCTCTGATAAAAGAATTTCTTCTAATGCTTTGCAAATTGTTATTGCTGTGTTGTAATAGAGTTTTCGCTTATAAGTTAACTGAAATAGGTTTTCAATAATGCATCTGATGCGGGGCAATATGTATGCAAAAGCAGATACATTTTGTTCCGTTATTCTCCCTCCGTTCTTTGTGCTATAAGTAAAGTAGATATTAGTGTAGTTTAGCGAAATATAGCCGTGCTGAATTCTATCCAAAATATCAGCATAAATGTATTTGTATTCTTCCTCGATTAGTTGATTTTTATATTCATGATTTCTAGTTGTTTGTTGGTTAATACTAATTGTTTCTTTTTCTATGGTAGGCGGAGTATCTAAATTTGGATTTAAAGTATTAAGTTCATTTTCTAAGTCAAGCATTTCATTCGTCTGAACGATTTTATTTTCAGTTGAATTTATTGTAACACCATTCAAATTTGAAGGCACGGAGAAACTTCTATTCAAATAAGCATATTGCTTGCAGGTGTTACTGCAATACTTTTTGGTATTTCTTTTTCCTTCAATCTGTTTATGACAATGCAAACAATTCATCTCTTTACTTTATTTTTGTTTCTAATTTAATCCTATCTCCTCCGGATTTTCTTCTCCATAGCGTTGATCGTTCCATTCGTTGACTGCATCATACATATTTTGCATTGCTGCTGTTTGAATTTTATTTCCTTTTGCAAACGATACTTCAAGCATTACTTCTCCAGTTGTTTCATTACAGCCAGTTATTTTGTTGTTTAAGTTGCCTGTTCGTATCATTCGACATACATCCAAAAATATTTCGATCGGAACTTTTATATTTTGTTTTTCTGTTTGTGCTTTCATTTTTAATTATGCTCTTATTTCAAATACTTTTTTCTTTTTTGGATTATACTTATAGGCTTTTGTTTCTTTATCCTGTTGCATGGCAAGTGTATTTTCATCTTTTTCCTCCTCATCTTCGTTGCCATTTGATATTTCCTTTACTCTTCGAGACTCAATGAGTCTGTGGGTACTTCGTATTTCTCTGAGAAGTAATTTAAATTGCTCATCTCTTTCAGTCATCTGAAGTTTATGTTCTGCTTTTATTGCTTCTATATCTTTGCTTGCTTTAAAAGTGCCTAAAAGATAACCAGCAGCTAAACCAGTTACTCCGGTTGTAATCGGATTTTTAATGAAATCAAGTATTAATTCCATCCAATCTTTAGGTTCTTCAGCTTTTTTCTCTTGTTTTGTATCACTTTGTTGTTTGTTTTCATCTGTACTACTCATCTTATCCTCCTTTTTTTATTGTTTTTATCATCAATTACCGTCTACTTTTCCTCTTTGTTTTGGTTTTTACCGTCAATTAATGTCTAGTTTATCGTCAATGTATTATCAGTTCCTTATCGTCATTGACGGGAACAAAGTAACGATAAGGGTTTGGGATTTGGCTCCTAGTTGGAGCAAGGTGGGAGATGATTTATTTAAAGGCAGAGCGCAATGTGACAGCTCTATGGAAGCTGATCAATCAATGAAAGCGTCTCTTCGAAGCCTTTTAAACAACTATTATATTCATTTATAAATAGATCGACTAAGCCTTCTTTTTCTTTTTGTAACCGGCTTAATTCAGCTTCATTATTATTGTGCTTTACATACTCTTGAAAATATTCAGTCTCAATATTGTTATAATGAACGATTTTAATTCGCTTGTCATTTAATCTCAAGAAGTCATTGTCTTTAAAATTTTTTAGCCACTGAAAGTGAGGAGAGGTAAGTATATTATCAAGAAATACCTTTGCATTTTCTGCTAAGATAGTAGGATCATATGTTATATTCAATATTTGGTTTGGAATTGTATCTATTACTTTTCCAAAAAACACTTGCTTTTGTGGGAGTTGCGGAGCGAAGTATAAAGCTATAATGTCACCTATTTTATCCCAATAATTATAAAATAATTGAAAAAGCAACCCGGCTTTTAACCAATATTGCTTGTCATAAAATGATGGGAAATGGCGATATATAATCTTTCCATTCTAATCCATCTTGTCTTCAAGATAATGAGTTGTGTATGGTCGGAAAGCAACCATTTCGCCAATTATATAACGTATATCTGATAAACAGCGAGCCAAATCATCAAACCTTTCAAAAGCATTAATAGGAATATTCAAAGTTGTAACTCTTTTGTTCACCACTTCCGTAAATATACTTACACCATTCTTTCCTCTGAATTTAAGTCTGTCCTCCCACAATGTTGGTATGCCAGATTTTGTTATGTTTTGTTTTATTTGTTCATCATATTTCCTTAATAAATAACTTTGCTCATCCATAAAATTAAAATTTATGGAATTTCCAGTCATTGAAATCCAACCATCACAAGTAAGTTTAAATTCATGTTCAATTACAGTTTTGTTTCCATCAATCCTGCTTTTTAATTCAAGTTTACAAACCGCAACACAATTTGCTTGAAAATTATGAGAATGATATTCTTCAGGAAACTCTTTGATAATATCATCACCATACCAAGAAAAGCTATCAAGATTTGTAATCTCCACTTCATAATCTTTGTAAGGGGAAATAAGTTGAGTAAGAAATCTATAATGAATTTCATTAAGTCTATTGCCAGTAAATACAGTTTTTGCCTGTACCTTTACAAAATCTATCCAATCACGTAATTGTAGTGCCATTTTTATTAAAGTTTAAGTTTTGTAAACTACGTTCACGAAAATATGATAACATATAACTTCATTTTCATGCTTTGTTTTGCAAACCTTAAGGTCTGACGTGGAAAGCTCTGTTTCTTCCTCTAACAGAGAAGTAAAAGCATATCCGTTAGGAAAAGAAGTGCTAGAAATAATAATCTTTAAGGAGTCCCAATCGGTTTTGAAATCATCACCTTGATAATAAATTAAATTATAAAAATATTTTCTTGTACTTGTTTGATTAAGGGTTTTTAAAATGTGATCTTCAATATTTTTCTTTTGAGAAGTAAGATTCTTGTACGAATATATTCTTAATGCCTCTGCTACTATTGTGGTATTGCCTACTTTGCTAGATAGATCTGCTCTTGCTAATTGATTGGTGTCTTCTCCGGTCGTACCAAGTCTAGCTTGACTATGCCATTCCATTTGCCAAGCACTCAGTCTAGCGTTGAGAACTGTTTCCAAGAAATCGGTTATCTTATCTTCTTCCAAATCTTTCGCTTCATTACCTTTTGTTAATAATGCAAATAACTTTTGTTGCAGCATAATTATGGCCTTTATTATCTCACCTAGAAGGAATTCTCCATAATTATTTGTTTGTTTGGAAATAACGTCAGGAAAGACTTTTATTCTATCTTCTACCGATAATGTCAATAAAGACTTGTAGGCACTTTTTAAGTAAGAAAAATGTTCCTTATGGACACTTAATTTAGATAGAAATTTTTCAATAAAATCCGGGATTATGTTTGATCTATGCTTATGATAGTTTTTTAAATATTCAATAAATACGGAAACTTCGGTTAATTGATCCCTTTTTAGTTTATTATCGACAATCAAAGAAGCGAACGGCTCAGAGTACTTATCAATTTTTCTTATCTGAGTTATCAATGCATCAAAGTTCTCATTTAGCCCCATATAATGATAACATTCCATTTTATTCAACAGAATGTCTCTCTTAATATTTTCATTAAAACTATCCTCTAAACACATCTTTTCACCTGCAAGAAATGTTTCAAGTGCAGTATTGATCGATTTTATACCTATTTCGGTATCTGTCTCAAATTCTTTTTTTGCTATCTCAACCTCTATAGAAAATTTCAAATTCAGCATGTCGGGTTCGTTTTTTCGCTCATAAACCAATTGGTTAGCCTCTTTCAATGCTTCCCGCAACTCACCTCTCCTAAATAAAAAGAGGATTTCATAATATTTTTTCCTTGCGTTCTCAGTAAGCTGTTTTTGAGAATAATTATCATAAGAATCTTTAGGAGGGATTATACTTTCCAATTTTTCGTACTCATCTTTTCTATATGCTAAAAGTAGTTTAACATGATACAATAATCGTTGGTGTTCAAACTGCTCTGCAATTTTAGGAGCAATTGCTTCAATATGTGTAATAATTCGCTCAGCAAATGTGATTAGACCTGGGTTATTTATCGCATTAATTAATGCATTTTCAATTTCAATATATGAATATTGTTGGTCAAGAAAGGCTTCCAACTTCTCATTAGTTAATTCTCTTAGTAAATGATTTTTATCGCCTTCTGAAGTCAGTAAATTCAAAGCAAAAAGTACCCGGTCAAATTGCTCGTTTTCAACCAAACAATTAAGGATTTTTTTTCTGTTAGCATCTTTAAATATATTAAGTACTTCGGTAACTCTACCAAAAAGATATTCCTCTGAATAAGCATCATAATTTTTATCAAATATATCAATCGCATTTTCGCTCAAGTTAGTTATAGAATATTTACAAAAAATCCAAGTAATGTTTTTTTCCAGTTCTGAAAGTAATTCTTCATCTGGAATGGCATTTTCATTAATTGAAGCATATGCATTGAGCATAACTTTTAAATGAAAACGTAATCGCTGGACTATGATTTGGACTTCCTTGTCCCACAGTATAGTTTCTGCATTGGCATTACTAAAATTAAAATTCGGTTTAGCAACCTGAAAGAATTCCTCCCTTTTTTCTTGAGTCAGGGATTGAATATAATATTGCCAAGAAATTTGTTGAATCCCAAATACATTAGATTGAAATTGGATCTGTCTTTTCTCTGCACTCATAGCCCCGGATTTGACCTCTATCTCAATAATCTTAAAAGTATTCAAATAGATGCGGTGAAGGGTATCTATGGTTTCAGTCTCCACCTTTTCAATATCTTCAACATAATTGGATTGCAATACATTTCTTGCAATTAAAACAGGATCTCGCAGAATTATTAGAAACCTAATAAATACATCAATACGCCATATCTCAGGAGAATAAAACTCATTGAAGGGTTTCGGACTTTTATAATCTGTTATGGCTATTAGAAAATCCTTAAGAAGGTAGAAAAAATATAAGGGATTATCACTTCCATAATTATAAATAAATCGTTGTGAAAGTCTATATCTAGAAATAATTTCCCATGTTTCATTATAGGCATTTCTTTGTATCAATTTCTGTTTTTCCTTTTCACGATCGTAATTATAAGGTAACGAAAAGACTTTTAGGGACATTTCAAGCAATACTCTAGCCAGTATGGGAGCAGCCTCCGATTCTTTCTTTTGAAAATTAATACAATTTAAAAATGATACAAGTCCTTCCGCATTAAGCTCAGTACGAATTTTTTCTGTGCCCAAAAACAAACCCTCTCTTTCACCGTAAGCAACTGCACGTGGATTTATCTTAATTGTTTGGATAAGTAATATTCCCAATTCTTCAAGTTCCTTTTCTGCAAATAAATAGGGAATTATTTCCGGTCTTATGTGTTCAAGTAATATGCAAATTTCCCATAATAAATAGGGGCGATCTGACGAGGCTTTCAAAAGACGCATAATCGCAGGAAAAGAGTTTTGAGGATTTTCTGTACTTTGTCCGGCACGTATAAGCAAGTGTAAAAGAAGTCCTAAACGATTTCTACAACTTTGTTCAAAAAATATATTATGCGTTTGATCCTCTAGCTCCTCAACGAGTCGATACTTTTCAGCCGGGCTTTGTTCTTCCTGAAATTTCAAATAGAAAGCATCTACAAAAGGATTCCTTCCGTGCAAACGTGAACTTTCCAATAAAAGTTTATCGATTTCAGAAGAACACCCTTGGATATCCGGTTCTTCAGTTAATCTCTTTTCAATTAATTCCAAAAATTCCTTTCTTATTTCAAAAGGCATGAAATTCAAACATGTGCTAGGATAATCATGGTTAATTACTACTTTATCAAGCCAATTATCCAATTTGGTTTCGTTGGATAAACTTTTATCAGCATTGACTTTATTCCACAGTTTACCTGCAATAAGGCTGGAAAGCGAACTCCACCAATCGGAAAAATCTCCGTATGATAGCTTAAAAATGAAATGATCTTCAAATTCAAATAAGATTTTATTATTTTTGAATTCTTCAACACTTGGACAATTGATATATAAGTCTTTGTGTTTAGTTATAAGTTCAATGGCAAGTGTTTTATTAATTTTTAAATATTTCGCATCACCACTTAAATACTTTTCTGAAAAATCTCCAATAAACTCAAAGAAAAATTGATTCTGTTGTAGGAATAAATAATATTTTGAATGAGGGTGAAGAACAAATTTGTTACTCTGAATTGATTCAGATGTAACAACTCCCTTTTCCTTGAGATCATTTTCGTTCAGAGGTTCGTTTGAATCATCCGAATTATATTTCTCTAACAACTCTTTTAGTTCTTCCTTAGTAAATGTTTTTTCAGCCCGTTTGTTTAATATCTGAGATAGATTTGCAATAAAAGGAAATTCTTTTGGAAATCCCTTCTTTATATCACTAATCGCAAGACGAACAGCGGAAGGCACTTCAATTCTATTCATTACACATCTTAACCAATGCTTTTGAAACAAATCATTTAATACAAAAAGTTTATTCAGTGGATGAGTAGAATAAAATTCGTTTAAAATACTCTGCGATGGGTGTGGAATTTGCAGTTCACTATAATAAATTAATTCGGTAAAAAGGTCACCTACACGCCAATCATACTCAAGTTGTAACACTTCGGAATTAGACCTATTTATACTCTTTGGTTCTTTTATTAATCGTATTCGATCACTAAGATGCTTAATTCTTTCGTTCGCTTCGTAATTCATATAATTAGATTATAAAACTCATAACATTTTGAATTTCAAACTGTGGTATCTTTTCCTGCTCCAGTCTTAATTTGTTTTCATTTAAGTGATTAAAGAAGTTCAGTTCCTCCATGGTTAACCCCTTTAATAATTTAGCAGAAATCGCCTTTTCACATTTACCGTTTTCATAATATTTTTCAAAAGTAGCACTGTCCATAAGAATACTTTGAGTTGAAGGGTAGTACGTTCTTAACTGTGAGAGTATAGACAATCCGGCAGCGTCAATATCTCCCCAATAATATATTTGCTTTCCTTTAAGCCAATCAATATTTGCCAAATAAGAAATTTGGAAACCACCACCACTCCAAATTGCAATTGAATTTTGTTTAATCGGAAGCGTTAGAAAATTCATTTCGTTTTCCGCTATAAAAATATTGTGAGCAGCTACTTCATTACTAATAAAATCACTTAATCGAATTGAAAAGTCATTATAAGGGTATTTTAAAGCTAAATCCGGACACAAAATTCGCACTCGAATAAGCTTCTCTTTGTTTTTTAAATTATATCTTAAATGAAAATCCTTTTCTAAATGGTTAATTTTTTCGTGTACAAGGAAATCCAAAAGGCAAGATATTATTGATTTATTTTGCTCAATGAATTTCGTATGAACATTAATAGGTAGTTCCCTGATATAATATAAATTCGGTTGGTGTTCATTTTTAAAGTAAGAGCAAACTTTCAATAAATTTTCCCAAGAGGAGCTGTAATTTATTATTTCAAGCGGGTTTGTTTTTACCCAATTTTCTAATTCAGGTATAGTCGCAATAATCAAGGAGACATTTTCACTAAACTTTTTTAATTCTCTTTCTTTTCCAATAAGTTTAATAAAATCTTCGCTAGAGTTGACATAAATTCTAGTAATAAATTTATTCTTCCCAATACTTCGATAATTCACCTCATTCTCTTCAAGTGAATAACCTGATTTAATATTGGCACGAAGTTCATCTTGAATTTTCATTACCTCATTATAAGTCTCATGTATTTTTGAAACATCTATCTGACCAATCTTAGGTATATCTTTTGGAAAAAATTCAACACCTTGAAGGTATGCTTTTAAAAAGCTTCCATCATTCCACCATTTTAATGCCTTTTCCCTTACTTCCTTTACATTAATCATGAGCCGAAACCTTATTAAAATGTAAATCCTTTTCCGTAATATATTCTGTCTTAGTTAGATTCCGTACCTTACTATTGTTGCCGCCTGGATTTGAAACGAAATGTACGGCATTAACATAATCTTCAATGATATTAATCTTTTGCAATGGTGTAACAATAAGTAGTTGAATATTAAGTTTTTCAAACAATTTTAATCCGTAACGGGTACTTTCATTTGAACCTCTTCCAAATGCCTCGTCAATTACAACAAAACGAAATGACCTAGAGCGAGAATCATTTCCTGAAAGACCAAATTGATAAACTATTGCTGATGCCAATATAGTATATGCTAGTTTTTCCTTTTGTCCACCTGATTTTCCTGAAGAATCACTGTAATATTCCCTATCACTATTATCTTCTCTATTTATTTCCTGAGCCCCGAAAGTGTACCATTGTCTTACATCAGTTACCTTTTCAGTCCAACGCTTATGCACTTCATCAACAGACTTAAATCTATCCAAAAGTTTTTTAACTTCCATAAATTTCTCCTCTGAAAATAGTTCAGATTCATCGAAAACACCTTGAGTTGCATTACGAAGATCTATTCTAAATGTTTTTATATCATCAGTCTGAACTTTATCTCCAATTATTTTTATGAATGTACCGGTGTTGTAATCTATTGAGACAAGATGGCTATTTATTTCGTCGATTTTCCTTTTTATTTCCTTTTCATATCTGTCTAAATTGCTACTGAAAATAACTAAATCCTTTATTGTTCCTTCTCGCATCAATTTTTTTAACTTCTCTTCATGCTTTGGCAAATCGTCATCAACAAGTTTTTTGTGTACTTTTTTGATTTCATCAATATACTCTAATTGAGCGTCAAAATCAGAGGATTCTCCGGGGTATTTAATTTTGAAAGTTCTAATACCAGAAATAATATTATTTGATTTTCTATGAGTTATTTTTCGATCTTCGGAAACTTCATTATTCAGTTTTTTATCTAGTTCTTTAGAAATTAAATCGACATTTTGAATGTTAAGTGTATAGTTAACTAACAATTTAGAAATTACTAATTTATTAGCTTCAGATATAACTGCGTCACTTATAGGAATAGCTAGCCAGTTATCAACATGATAATTTAAATTTTGAAATACATCTGCATCAAAATCAATAATGGCTTTCAGGGCTTTCTCTTCTATTAAAGTACTTAATAAATACGAGTCAAATAATTGCTTCGCATATACTCCAATATTGTTCCTTTTTTCTCCTAAATCAGTTTGAGCTTTATCCCTGTCGTCATCTAATGATTTTATTTCGGCACTTAACTCCTCATCTCTTTCTTTCAGTTTATTGTATTGCTCTGTCCCTTTACTATTTTTTAACACTTCAAATTCCTTTTGCAATCGATCCTTTTCCAAAATTGACTTTTTGAAATTTATTGATTCAAAATCGACATACTTCTTGAGATCATTCAAGTGAATTGCTTTATTTTTGTAGTTCTTTTCAGAAATTGATATTGATTCTATTCCTTTTTCAATCCCATCTAAATCCTTCTTTCTTTCAACTAAATCCTTCTGATATGCTTTAATTTTCTGTTCATTAGACCAACCTAATATGTAGTTAGATTTATCATAAATATTTCGTCGATCATCTTTTTCATATTTTGTTCTACCACTTCTTATTTGCCCTTTAATAGTAATAGCAAACGAATGACGGTTAAACTCTTCCATTGTTTCGCAACAAACGAGATTATGACGTTGCGTCAGTTCCTCTTCTAACCATTCATAAAAAATAGAATCATTTTTTATATTTAGTTTGTTTATTAATGAGTTTTCAGGAATATCATGCGAATTCTTTCGCTCATGAGGTAACGTTCTTAGGTAAACAATTTTGTTTTTCAAATCCGTACTATCAACATAATTTCTAATTCGAGTGAAATCTTTTTCTTGAACTAAAATACTTAACCCAAAATCATGAAGACGTCTCTCAATTGCGCCTTCCCAGTCTTTGTCTTCATCTTTGACTTCTAGTAATTCACCAACAAATGGAATGTCTGATGGTAGAATTTCTAAGTCTTGAGCAATACGCTCCCTCATGGAAAATATGCGAACTGGAATTTGAGATTGCCTATTCTTCAGGGAGTCTAATTCATCTTGCAAATCCTTCATTGCTTCCTGTTGCTTACGGCGAGTTATGACTAACTCATCTCTTTTTTCTCGGAGCATTTTGTTGGATTCCTCAATTTCTTTTTCAATCTCATCAAGTTTTTTTCGATTTTGATAAAACTGATCTTCGTCAACATCCCCTTTTAATTGGAGTTTTTCACAAATATTCTGATAGTTTTCAAATTCATTTTTTTGAGCTTTAGCTTTTATTGTTAGATCGAATATTCCTTTTTCTAAATTCTCTAATTGTCTCCCAATTTCTGAATTTAAAATGCTCTGCTTTATAGAATTTAATTCTTCAGTTAAATTAAATATTGATTTTTTAATTGAATAAATCTTGTTTTGAGTAGCGTGATAATCTTCTCTAAAGTTATTCAATTCTGATTTTAAAATGGTAATCTTTTCTATCGAAAAATATTTCTCAAGATCTTTAATGACATTCTCCTTTTCAATTATGATCTTATTAAGTGCTTCATATTCTTTGACATCGCTAATAACAGGGTCGAGGATAGAAATCTGATCCTTTGCTTTAAGAACTGAATTATGAGTATCTGTTAAATTATCAAATGATTTAATTAATTCCTCGATTGTTGCTTTGACATCGGTTTTCCCAAGCATTTGATTCCTTACGAATTCAGTTAAATTGCCAACTGATTTCATGGATACAGTTTGATAAAATAAATCCAGTGCCTCTTCACGTTGTGTTATTCCAAATAATTGACAAAATCTTACCGAGTAAGCGCTAAAAGTATCCGGAATTTCAATTCCACTTTGTGCCTTAAGTTTCTTTTTAAGCTTTGAAATATCACCATCGAAATCAGAAAAATGCTCTTTAATAGAAAGCTCACTATCAGCAAGTACAAAAAGTTTTTCCACCTTACCATTTTTTAACCAAAACACTTGTGCTAGTGTCACATGCTGTGAAAACCCCTCATTTAAAAAGTGTCCCAAAATTACCGAATACTGATCCTCATTTCTCAGGTAAACAGGTTTAGAAGATCCTGTCTGTTCATCTTTTCTATTCGTATGTTCACCTCGAACATAGGTTAATAAATTTCTTTCTGTTTTGCTTTCTGCTCCGGCAGCTTTATTGTAAATAATTTTTTGTTGAGGCACTATTAATGTTGTGACAGCATCTACGAGTGTAGATTTACCTGATCCAATGTCCCCAGTTAACAAACCATTAAAACCATCAGGTTTAATGTTGTATACCTTGCCATCAAAAGTCCCCCAATTATAAACTTCTAACTTTACTAACCTAAAACCGGCTTTAATATTTTCAGAATTCAAACTCATCTTTTTCTTTATTTTGTTTTTGATCTAACCAACTTGCATGATAGTCTTTTAATTTATCTAATACATTTTGAAGTTCTTCTACAGGTAGGTATGCAATTAAAATTCTACTCACTTCATAACGTTCTTGTTCATTTTTTAATTCACGCAAAAAACCTAACTCGATTAATCTTTTAATATGTACGTCAATTTTATCGATTACTTTTTTCTCGTTGCTGGTATTATCAGGAAGAAAAGATAAGATTAACTCAACTATCTGCTCTTTTGAAAGTATCAGTCTTGATTCCTCTCCAGTATTGTCAAAGTCAAGTAGTTTTTTTCTGAGCAATATACATAATAGCGAAACTGGATAACTCAGTTGCCTTTTTTCAATTAATTTTGGAAAATGAAAGGTCGTTTCCTCAACTATTTCCCTTTGTTTCAAAAAGGCGAATCCTTCAGATTGATTTATTATCAGATCTATCCCAACAACAGAAAAATAGTTTTTAATGTCATTCTGATACTGAATAAGACTCTTCCAAACAGCTTCGTTTGTATTATACAATACACCTTTGAAAAGATATATTATAGGTAATGAATGTCTTTCTAAATACTCCTCCATGTTTATTTTAAATAGATTGTTTGTGGTAATTCAATTTGAAATATTTTCCCATTAATTTCGTAACTAAGTTGTTCCTTAATATTTTCATTAATTACGGCTTTATTTTTTTTCTCATCCTGTGTAGCCAATGAAAAGTATGTGATAATTTCTGCAAGTCCCTTTTCAATCGGATTTTCCATTATAATATCTTTTAATGACACTTGCGCTTTATCACGGAGAGCTCTTTTTATTCTATCTTTTAAAACTTCCGGATTTATGAACTCTTGATCAAAAAGCGCATCGATTTGAATATCATCATCAGCTTCTTCTATTTCCACATTTGAAAGCTTGACTTTCTTTGTTGGCTCCCATAGTGACTGTTCTATTGGAAAACTTAAAGTAGGCTTATCGTCTAGTAGTAAAAAATCCTTTTCACTTGGAGCGTTGTTTTTAATTTCTAATGCTGTTTTTTCAATATCAGAAATTAGTTCTGCTATCTTTCTATTTTCTAAATATGCTTGGGATGAAAGATATTTGCGCAATTGGTCAATAAGAACTCTTGTGGTTTTGTTCACTCTTTCTCCTGAATCTATTAGATTTTCTTTTAATAATTCAAGTTGATTATTTCTTTGATAATCCCGCAATTCTTCTAAGCTTAGAATTTGAACAATAAGCGACTCCAAATCCTCTTGTCGATTAGGATTCATGAGGAATTCATAAAAGGCATTAAAGCTCTTGCCTTGATCGGTTTCCATAATTAAATCTTGAGTTCTGAATACTTCATCAAGATACTTTCCTTTACTTAGATTCTTCTTAATTTGATCTTCTCGAGCTTTCACATTAAGAGTTCTGAAATTTTCTTCTATTTGCCTAAAATCAGATAGAAGCTTACCGACAACTTCCTCAAGCAACAAGAATTGCTCTACAATTTTACGTTTGTCGTATTTCTCATATTCGCCCTTTTCTATTTTTAATAGTTCCTGTTCAAGCTTTTCCTTTTCTTTAACTAACTCATTCCGTCTTAAATCGACATTATCTGAAGATTTTATAGTTAATTCCTTAAGCAAATTAATTATTTGCATTAATCTCGATTCTGTTCCGACAAATTCCGGCTTATTTAATTCGGCTAACCATCTTAAGGCATTTTCAGTAGCTGGAGTAAGTTCAAATAACGCATCTTCTTTATCATAATATTGCCTTAGAAATCCATCTTTTGTCCAGTTCTCTAAATAAAATTTTGCGTCTTTTGGAAATCTTTCCTTTTCTTGATTAATACGGTAAAGAAAATCAGATAGGTGAGAAATAAGATCATTGCTTAAATAGCTAGATTTATTTTTTGATTTAAAAAAATAGTGCAAAAAAGATATGATTAAAGAGGCATTATCCTTTTTAAGTAAAGAAATAGTTTTATTGTTTTCTAAAACCCAATCAACCTCTTTTATGTCCGAGAAATTTACTGCCATACTTTTAATTATTGTTCAAATTTATCACCTCTAATTGTCAATTACCGTCAATTTAAAATTTCCTCCCTTTTACCTTATTATTTAAGTAATCTTTAAAGGATTTTGGGCTTATAATATCCACCTGATCCATCATTCCTAAAACAAAACGTCCTATCCCATTGTAATCACAAACCCAACCGTCAAATAAATACTTACTATTTTTATCTATCGTCAAAAACTTCTCTGATAAGGGATACTCTTCCAATAAAAGATTATAAGCCATTAGGCTTAATGTGAGTTTTACCGGAATAGTTTTCTCCCCACCAATCCTAAATACATCAATTTCATTACGTTTATGAAGCTTCTCATTCTTCCATTTCTTATCAGTTATTTTTACCTCTTTAATCCGGGCAACCTTAAAAGTTTTAGATGATTTAGCCTCGATATCGTAACACCACACATAGTTATAATTTGATGTGAAGGCAAATGGCTCTAATAGCCGATCTCGGATATTATCGCTATTAGATGATCTATATCCATGAAAAATCACCTGCTCCTTGTTTTTGATAGCTCCTTTTAGACTTATAACATTCTCGGAACTTTCTTTCCTCACAATCTTATTTACTGCCTTGTCCGAATCGAAAAGGACATACAGTTTTTCATACAAATCATTCTTGAATTTACTTTCATCATCAATTAAATGAATTGCTTTGCTTAGGACGTGTGCTTCTTCTTCCGAGAAATGAATTAGCTTACTCAGGTCTTTATAATCCGGAGACTTTTTATCTATTTTAAAATACCCATTATGATTATCTAATAGAAATCCGGCATTTTTAAAAGTTGTCAAGTACCTGTATATGGTTCTTTCGGATGATTCAAAATCTTCAGCAAGTTGTTTAACACTATATCCATAACTGCCGGATAACTTCATAAGTATTTCCAACATCCTTTGAAATTTTGCCTGATCGTTCATGTGCCTGTATTTAAAGTAAATATATACCTTTTGACGGAAATTGACAATGACCTTTTGTTATTTTGTGCCGACTCTAAAGAATTGAATATGAAACAGACATTTGAAGAATTACTTAATCGTTATAGTGTAATGGTTGAGCGCAACATTGAAAAACGATACAATAAAGCAAAGGATAAAGAATTTGTCCGGAACGAAATTGAAAGAGAATTCGCCTTTTTAAATGTAATACAGGTTGCAGGTGAACACAAGGAGAAAATGGTCGATACTTTTGTAACCTACTATAAAAGAGGAGAAAACGTAGAAGAAGCCCTACTTTTTATTCGCAAAGTTTATGGCGAAGACGTCAAAGATGGGTTGGATTTTAGAAAGGTTGAGAATGGCGTATCTCTACCAATTTATATCAGCGATGAAGAAAAGGAACTGAGAGAATTTGTGATGAACACAAAGAAACTGAAGCATTTTTTTATCCGACACCTTGCTTTTTTAGAAATAGAGAAAAATTTGAGAGCCCTATTCATTAAAAGTGATATTCTGCCTGAATTAACTAAAGAAATTCAGGTTGAACGTGAAAAAGCTGCGCAGGCATCTATAAATAATGCAGCTTTAATTAAATGGACAGGAAGTAGAGAAAACAGAAACGAATTTGTTCAGCTAATTTACGGACTACACTCTTCCGGATTTATTAATAATGGAAAAGGAGAAATAACGAAAATTGTAGAATCATTAGCAAATATTTTTGATATTGATTTAAGCAAAAACTGGCAAAGCAATCACTCCTCTAGTATTCATAAATCAAAAAATGATTATGAACCTAAAATATTTAACAGCATTAAACACGCTTATAAAGATTATACAATGTCTCTGTTAGAAGGGAAGAGGAAAAGATAAACCAAATTGATTTCGAATATACATTTTCACCGATTGAAAACATTTTTCTGGCAATGTGTTTGAATTGAAAACAAAATTGTAAAGATTGGAAAGGAATGTGCCTATAATTGGCGAAGTATTGGCAACATTTTTTTAATCATGTGTAATGATTGGGGAGCAATTGGCAACTGATTGGCAAAAATTGAAATTTGGGCAAATTGACTTGCGTTTTACTAATAAACAAGCTGATTTTATTATGAATTAAGATTTTTACTTGGTTTAAGGTCTTCATTTCTCAATTCTCTATATAATTTTCTCAGAGCTGCAATATCTTTTAAGGTATAATCAACGTCATTATTAGAATAATAGAAAGTATTATCATTTTTAATAATAATATCAATCTCATCCTTTGTCATAACTATTAACCTACTATTTGTTTTGATGACGTTTTCTATAAAACCATGCTCCTTTAATAAATCAATACTCAATAATTTCATTTTTAATATTTACCTAAAAGTTTTTTAATGCTCAATCCTTGAACTAATATTGAAAATAGGACAATACAATATGTACTAACAATAAATAAACTACTACCTTCTATTTTATTTACCAGAGATAGTGCCAACGCTATTGAGATTCCGCCCCTTAAACCTCCCCAAGTTAATACGGCTAAATTTAAACTCTTTCTTTTTTCGCGTCTATTAAATATAAAAAAAGCAGGGAGAAGCGATACGTAACGAGCAAAAAGAGCTACGCCTATAAGTATTAAGCCAATTATTAAATAAATATAATCAAATGGAACTAAAAATATTTCTAAGCCCATTAATACAAATAATATGGTATTACAGATTTCGTCTATTAATTCCCAAAATTTATCCACGTACTCAGCAGTTGTATCTGACATTGCATGTGATTTTCCTTTATTACCTATGAATAATCCTGCAACCACCATTGCTAAGGGTCCTGAAGCATGAAACTGCGAGGCAATGGAATAACCACCAGTAACCACAGCGAGTGTGATTAAGATTTCAGTTTGATAATGGTCAATTGATTTCATTAATAAATAGCCAACATAACCTATTAATAAACCAATACCGATTCCTCCAAATACTTCTACTGCAAATATTTCAAAAACTTTATTAAAAGTAAATGCTTCTGCTCCTCCTGTAATAATAGAATAAATAACTGCAAAAACCACAACTCCAACTCCATCATTAAATAATGATTCTCCAATAATTTCGGTTTTTAATTTCTGTGGTATTTTGTATTTTGATAAAATGCCTATAACTGCAATTGGGTCAGTTGGTGAAATTAAAGCACCGAATAGAAAACAAGTGGGTAAACCAAGATTAAATCCAAACCAACCTATAACGACTTTGGTTAATGAACCAATTATCAAAGTGGAAATTATTACTCCTAAAGTGGAATAAGAAAACACAGTTGCTCTTGCTCCTTTTAACTGCCCAATGTTTACATGCAAAGCTCCTGCAAATAATAAAAAGCATAAAATAAAATCAAGTACAAACGCACTAAAATCAAATCCAGTTAAAAAATTACGTAATGGAGAAATGTAATCAGAATTAAAACTTTCAATAGATTTCAAAGTGATTCCAAGTACCACGCTAATTAACATAACTCCTATGGTTGTTGGTAATTTAAGCCATCTATGATTTATGTAGCCAAAGAGTGCGGATAATGAAATTAATATTGCGAAAAAGTTTAGCATATGGGTTATAAATATAATAAATAATAAAAAGGAAAAGCGGGTAGAATATGATTCTAACCCGCCTTCTTATATTGAAAAGTATTATCTCATCAAAGGTAAGAATAAATACCTGACTACACCTATTTTTAGAATGATACAAGTCATTTCTAATCAAATTCTAATGAGGGCATCCTTCATGCTCAGATACATTAATATTGAACAACAGTCAATAAGTGAAAAATAATCCTATTCTAATGACTTTCTAATTTAATAAATAGCCCGTTCAGAATACCTTTGCTTTATGAGTAGACTAAATATAATCCTATACTTTCTTTTGTTTTTAATTAGCCTAACAAAAGCACAAGATAGTTCACGTGTTAAAGTTTATAAAAAAAATAAGTTTGAGATTCTTGGAATGGATGAACATATAACTTTGTATAAAAAGGTAAACACTCAAAAATATTATTTTAGCCCACCTTATGGAAAGAAGTTAAAAAGATTAAATTATTATAGGATTATTCATAAAAACGCAAGTACCTATAAAATCAGGGAGAATTGCAGAGAATTAAGACGAAGAAAAATTAAGTTATATCAAAAACACAAAGATGGGGAGTATTATATTTTCAAAGTGTTTAATAGTTTCATTCAATAAATAAGTAAATATGAAAAAAGTAGTTTTAATAGTTTTAGGAATAATGTTAAGCATTGGCTGTCTGCAAAGTCAAACCAAGTTTCAAAAGTTTTTTTGGTCGAAAAAATACAAGGCTTGTTTAGCTGAAAGAGATGGACTATGTTCTGATAATAAACAGTTGAAGAAAGACACACTAGAATTGCACGAACTTATCAAAGCAAAAAACAAAACGTATGATTCATTGAGTAATCTTTATAATGACTTAAACGCTTCGTATAAGTCGTTAGCAAATTCAAGTGATAAGAAACTATCGGAACTTAATGCTTCTTTAGAAAACAAATCAAAAGAGTTAGCTAAAAAAGAAAAGAATTTACAAGAGAAAGACCAAAAATTAAAAGAACTGCAATCACTTCTTCAAAAACAAGATTCAGTATTAAACGCACTAAACAATACCGTTAAAAATGCTCTTTTAGGCTTTAAATCGGATGAATTTGCTGTGGAGATGAAAAATGGTAAAGTATATGTTTCTTTATCTGATAAACTTCTTTTTAAGTCTGGCAATGCTAACGTAGAAGACAAAGGAAAGGATGCAATTAAAAAACTATCGGAAGTATTAAATAAAAACACAGATATAGATATTGCTATTGAAGGGCATACAGATAATGTTCCTATTAAAACAGCAATTTATAAAGATAATTGGGATTTAAGTGTGGCTAGGTCAACTAACATTGTACGAATGATCTGTGATGAATTTGGAGTTGAATCAAAAAGGGTAACGGCTTCTGGCAAAGGCGAATATTTTCCTGTTGCTACTAATGAAACGCCAGAAGGCAGGGCAAAAAATAGAAGAACTGAAATTGTTTTATCGCCTAAACTAGAGGAATTATTTAAGTTACTAAATTCAGGAAAGAAGAATTAAAATGTTTCAAAATATATCATTTAACTGTACTTTTATTTAACATGAATATTTTAATAGTAGAAGACGAACAAAAAGTAGCTGCCTTTATTAAAAAAGGGCTTGAAGTAACGGGTTACGTTGTGGAGGTTGCATTCGATGGACAAATTGGTTTACGGATGGGACAAAACGGCTCCTATGATTTAATCATACTAGATGTGAATCTTCCTATTATAAATGGCTTTGAAATTTGTAAGCAATTAAGAGAAAGCAATATAAAAACTCCTATTTTAATGTTAACGGCATTAGGAACAACAAAAGATAAAGTGTTAGGTTTTGATTTGGGTGCAGATGACTATTTAGTTAAACCCTTTGAATTTGAAGAATTAACAGCAAGGGTTAAAGCTCTTATTAAAAGGGCAAAAGCTGCGCCTTTACTTCAAACCACATTAAAAGTTGTTGACCTAGAACTAAATTCAGACAGCAAAATAGTTACTAGAAACGGCATCCCTATCGAATTAACTGCAAAAGAATTTTTGTTGTTGGAGTATTTAATGCGAAACAAAGGGAAGGTTCTTTCTAGGGCTGATATAGCGGAGAAAATATGGGATATTTCATTTGATACCGGAACAAACGTTATTGATTTATACATCTTTTATTTGAGAAAAAAAATTGATAAAGATTTTACACCAAAATTAATTCATACTCAAGTTGGTATGGGTTATGTATTAAAAGAAAAATAATGAAAATTCGTACACGCATAACCTTGCAATTTTCAATAATTGTATCAGTCATACTTATCACATTTTCGATAATAATCTATTCGCTATTAAGCAATTTTAGACAAACAGAGTTTTTAGAAAGACTAAAAGATAAAGCACTTACTTCTGTTAAATTGCTTTCAGATGTTGATGAAGTTAATAATGAGTTATTGAAAATAATTGATAGAAATGCTGTAAACCCTTTACCAGAGGAAAAAGTTTTTATTTACGATTATACAAATAAGTTAGTTTATAGTAGTTTACCAGAAGATAAAGATGAAATAAATAAAAACATTTTAGATAAGATAAGATTAGAAGGGGAAATTCAATATTCGGAAAATGATAGTGAGTCCATAGGTATATTATTTAAAGGGAAATACGATAGGTATGTTGTAGTTGCTTCAGCTTACGATAAATACGGTTTAACTAAATTGAATTACCTACGTAACATCTTGATTAGTGGCGACATTGTTTCTGTAGCTTTAATTGTTTTGATTGGTTTGTTTTTTTCTAAACAAACCTTGCAGCCGATTTCAAATGTGGTTAATCAAATTGATAAAATTACTGCGTCTAACTTAAGTTTAAGAATTGATGAAGGTAATGCCAAAGATGAAATAGCCCAGCTAGCTATAAAATTTAATAAAATGTTAGAACGATTAGATGCTGCATTTGAGATTCAAAGAAGTTTTGTTGCTAACGCCTCACATGAACTTCGCACACCACTTACGACTATAACAGGTCAATTAGAAGTAACCTTAATGAAGATTGACATTAACGATGAAGGAAGAGAGGTTTTAAAATCGCTACTCATTGATATAAAACAATTAAATAAACTCTCGAATGGATTACTAGATTTAGCACAAGCAAATTTAGATATTTCGGAAATAAAATTAAGTAGCATTAGAATTGATGAACTTGTAGGATTGACAAGAGCAGAGTTATTAAAGCGTAACAAGGATTATAAAGTAATATTAAACTTCAATGAATTTCCAGATGAAAATTGGCTCATACTCAAAGCTAATGAACAACTATTAAAATCAGCCCTATTAAATGTAATAGAGAATGCTTGCAAATATAGTCATGACACTACTGCAAAAATCAATTTAGGCTTTGATGAAAAATTTATTTACATAGATGTTTTTGACAACGGCATAGGTATTACAGAAGAAGACTTAAAACACGTATTTGAACCCTTTTATAGAGCAAATAATGTAAAATCATACAAGGGGCATGGTATCGGATTAACCCTTACTAAAAAAATAATTGAATTACATGATGGAGTTATTTCAATTAATCCTGAATATAGAGAGGGAACAATGGTTCAAATAAAAATTCCTCATATAGTTTAATTACTAAAATACCAGTTTTTTGGTATTATCTAATGTAATTCTAATTTCCTTCAAATAGGGTTCTAAGGTTGGGTTATGATATTTGCACATAATCTAAACTTATATCATGGAAAATAATAAAAAATCTCAGGTAGCTGTTGCAACTATCGCTATCTTACTTCTATTAGCATCTATTGGTGATGTGTTTCTATTTAGAAAAAATGGAATGCTTTCCCAAGAACGAAATCAGGCTGTTTTACATTCAGATTCACTTTTATCAATTAAGTTAAATGCCGATAAGCAAATAGATGCTCTTACAGAAGACAACGTAAAATGCAATAGTAAGACTAATGAACTAGATTCAATTGTTATTGGCTTAAAGAAAGAATTGGACGCAAAGAAAACTGAACTAACTCGAATTCAAAATTCAGATGGTAATTCAGGAAAATTAAAAAAACAATTAAAGGATGCTCAGAAAAAAAATGCGGAATGTAATACCCAAGTTAATGAACTATTAAAGGAGGTAGCCAATCTTGAAAAGAAAATAGCAGAATTAAATGATGCAATTGGTTCTTTAAAAGTTACTAATTATGAATTGGCAACCAAATTTGAAAAGGCATCAAGCCTTAAAGCTTATGATATTCTTATCACAAACTACAAAAACGCAAGAGTAACTCAAAAGGCTAAACGAACTAATCGTATTAATGTGAATTTTACAATTCCTGAAAATGATTTGATTGAAGCAGGCAGCAAAGAAGTTAATATACTTGTTTATAGTCCTAAAGGTCAAGTAATATCGGCAAAGGGTAATAAATTTCAAAATAAAACGCTTCAAAAAGAACAAGTTTATAGTGAAAACAAATCTATTAATTACAATAATAAAGATACTAAAGGTTCGCTTGATGTTGAGTGCAACTGTAAGTTAGAAAAAGGAAACTATAAAGTAGAAATATATATAGAAGGAAAACTTGCTGGAAAAAAAGAATTTGCTTTAAAATAAAATACTTGTGTAATGTGCGGTTTTAGGGGTCTAAAACTACATTACATAATAGTCAAAAGGGGGAGTTGTCTTGAATTCCAATTCCCTCCTTTTGGCGACTAAATTAAACCTTAAAAAAACATACAATATGAAAAAACAAATCAAAAACGGTTTATTAATTACTCTGGTAATTGCATCTCTTATTTCTTGTAAACAAAGTATTCCTAAAGAAGTAATTGATGGCTTCAAAACGGATAACTCTTTTTATGAAAAGGATATGAATAAAAAAATATCAACGAAAGAAGAGATATTAAAAGACGCTGACATTACTTACAAAAATTTCCTACCGAAATTAGACCCTAAAAAGAAAGCTGCTTTTGAAAAAGACAAAGAATTTCATAGAGCATTAGAATACAATAAATCTTGTTTAATTGAACTTGCAGAAAAAAATCAAACTACTAGTGCTTTTTTAAAAGAAGCTATTGCAACTAGTAATCTATTCGTAGCTTCATTAGATAATAGTGACTTAACCGAAGAAGAAGCGACTAAAAAAATGACTGAATACAGTTCGGGAATTTCTAAGCTACAATATGATTCTGAATCCATAGAAAACCAAATGTTAGATAATAAAACGGAAACTCATAAATTATATATAACTGCATTAAAAAAATACGGCATTCCTGCAAAACTTCCATCAAAAAAGAAAAAATAAGCAGTCTATACACGAGGCTTCAATTAGTAGAGCCAGCAATTAGTTAAACCGATTTTGTATTTTCCATTTAGGTTTGTTTAATAAAGTTGCTGGTTCTACTATTAAACAATATGCTTAATAAACCATGAAAAAAATAAATCTGTTACTAATTTTACTGTTTAAGGTGTTCCTTTTACTTCATTACAATTCCATTTCGGCACAGGATACAATATCTATTTCTATTGATAAAGCGGAAGAATTATTTTTAAAAAAGAATTTATTTTTGTTAGCTGCTCAATGTAATGTTGACAAACAGAATGCTTTAGTTATTCAATCAAAGGCATATCCAAATCCTGTCTTTTCTGCCAACTTCAATATGTATGACCCTGAAAATGATATTTATTTTCACACAGATAAAACTGGTCAAAAAGATTTTATGTTTGAACAATTAATTATTTTAGGAGGTAAAAGAAAAGCCAGTATAGATATTGCAAAAACTAACAAAGAACTTGCTGAAGCAGAGTTTACTGACATTTTAAGGAATTTAAAATTCCAATTAAATAAATCGTTTTACAATATTTATCAATACCAAAACAATGTCAGAAAATTTAATCAGCAACTACTCCTTTTAGATACCCTTATAAATGCCTATGAAATACAAGCCGCAAAGGGTAACATTTCCTTGAAAGATGTAATAAGATTAAAATCAGTTTATTTAAAAATTAACAACGAAAGAGCCGAGGGTATTCAGCTACTTAACGAGGAAAATAAAAACATACAGCTCTTAATTCAAGAACAAGGGATTATCGTACCTATTGTAAATAATGAAACAGTAGAAAGTTATACAAAACTATTTTCGTTAGATGAAATAGAAACTAATGCTTTAAGTAAACGCCCAGATTTACTAATGAATAATAAAATGATTCAGATGGCTGAATTAAATTATAAACTTCAAAAAAGGACTAACATACCAGATGCAGTTTTTAATGTTTCAACTGACCAACGTGGCGGAGCTTTCAAAAATCAAATTAATGCTGGGATTTCATTACCGCTCCCTTTATGGAACTATAATAGAGGAAATATAAAGGCAGCAAAAAGTGATGTGAATTATAACGGCTTTATGCTTGAAGAACGAAAGAAAGAAATTAAAGCAGAAGTTTTGGAAGCCTATCAGAACATGGAAAGAAGTATAAAAGAATATAAAAAATCCAAACAATTGTATAATGCAAATTTTGAAATGGTATTTAAAAGTGTAAATGAAAATTTTGCTAAAAACAATATCTCTATTATTGAATTTGTAGATTTTATAGAAGCATACAATGATGCTTTAAAAGAACTGGAGCGTATTAAAAGTCAAATTTCTATTAATGCTGCTCAAATAAATTATGTATCAGGAACAAAACTTTACTAAATGATTAATCTTATGACTATGCGAATTCTTAAACTATTTTTTGTACCACTTTCTATAACTGTATTATTTAGTTGTAAATCAAAACCAGAAACCGAAGCGAATGAAAAATTTGTTATGTCAGATACCATGATGAATCGGTGTCAATTTCTGGCTGTAAAAAAAGAGCAAGTAAAAAACCAATTAAAGTTGTTCGGTAAAATAACTGCGGACAATAACCGGTTAGCTCAAGTTTATCCTATCATGGGAGGTAGTGTGCTGAAAATTAATGTAGAACTAGGAGACTATGTTAAACAAGGGCAAGTATTAGCTACTGTTAGAAGTGGTGACGTAGCGCAGTTAAAAAAGGAGAAGCTTGATGCACTTTCAGATTTGGCATTAGCCGAAAAAAACGTTCAGGTTGCAAAAGACTTATTTGCTGGAAAATTAAATTCAGAAAAAGATGTAATTGCTGCTGAAAAAGAATTAGAAAAAGCAAAAGCAGAAGTTGGTAGAATAAATGAAGTTTATAATATCTATCATTTAAGTGGGGGAACAGTTTACGACATTATTTCCCCTATTGATGGCTTTGTAGTTTTAAAAGACATTAATCAAAATGAGCTGTTGCGTAACGACAAATCGGATATTATTTTTTCGATAGCCCAAATTGATGAAGTATGGGCAGTAGCAAATGTAAATGAATCCGATATATCCAGAATAAAAGTTGGTTACGATGCGGTTATACAAACAATAGCATATCCCGATGAAGTTTTTACAGGAAAAATAGATAGAGTGTTTAATGCCATTGACCCAGAAACAAAGGCAATGAAAGCTATTGTGAAAATTAAAAATGCTGATTTAAAATTAAAACCAGAAATGAATGCCTCTATCAGTTTAAATTATTTAGAAGGAAAAGAATTAATTGCTATTCCTACATCGGCAGTGATTTTTGATAAAAGTAAGTACTGGATTATGGTATTTAAAAGCAGAGATAATATTGAAACACGACAAGTGAAAATTCATAATCAAATAGGAGAAACAACCTATATAACTTCAGGCGTAGATGAAGGAGAAAAAATCATCTCTAAAAATGGTTTGTTAATTTATGATGCCTTAAACGATTAATACAATGAATAAATTTATTAAAAACATAATCAGCTTCTCTTTAAAAAATAAAGTGTTCACTTTTTTCTGGGTGGGTTTAATTGTAATAGCAGGTATTATAAGTTATGTAAAAATTCCAATTGAGGCTTTTCCTGATGTTACAAATACTCAAATAATTATTGTTACAGAATGGAATGGACGCAGTGCAGAAGAAGTAGAAAGGTTTGTTACCACTCCTATTGAAATTGCGATGAATAGTGTACAACGCAAAACTAATGTTCGTAGCATCACTATGTTTGGCTTATCTGTTATCAAAATTATTTTCGAGGATGATGTAGAAGATTTTTTCGCAAGGCAACAAGTAAATAACCAATTGCGAAATGTTCAATTACCAATTGAAGTTGAACCTGATGTTCAGCCACCTTATGGGCCGACTGGAGAGATTTACAGATATGTTTTGAAAAGTGACAAGAGAGATACTCGTGAATTATTGACAATTCAAAATTGGGTTATTGACCGTCAATTAAGAGCTGTTTCGGGTGTAGCGGATGTGGTGGCATTTGGGGGACAAGAAAAAATTTACGAATTGTCGGTTGACCCTGTTCGTTTAAAAAAATACAACTTAACCCCCTTGCAAGTCTACGAAGCGGTTACTAAAGCAAATTTAAACGTTGGTGGCGATGTAATTACAAAAAGTGGACAAGCGTACGTTGTTCGTGGTTTAGGCTTATTAAATAGTATTAGTGATATAGAAAACACCATTGTAGCTGAATACAATGACAATCCTGTATTAGTAAAAAACATTGCAAAGGTTGAAGAAAGCTCTGCTCCTCGAGTTGGTCAAGTAGGTTTAAATGACCAAGATGACGTTGTTGAAGGTATTGTAGTTATGCGTAAAGGAGAAAATCCGAGTAAGGTTTTGGCTGCTTTAAAAAGTAAAATAGATGAATTAAATACAAAAACACTTCCATCCGATGTGAAAATGGAAGCGTTTTATGATAGAGATAATCTAATGAGTTATTGCACAACTACGGTAATGCACAATTTATTGGAGGGGATAATACTAGTAACAGTAATTGTTTTATTGTTTATGGCTGATTGGCGAACTACATTAATTGTTTCCATTATTATTCCTTTAGCACTTCTATTTGCTTTTCTGTGTTTAAGTTTAAAAGGCATGAGTGCTAATTTACTTTCGTTGGGGGCGATTGACTTTGGTATCATCATAGATGGTGCTGTCGTCATGGTAGAAGGCTTATTCGTGGCTTTAGACCATTTGGCTCATGAAAGAGGAATGGTAGCGTTTAATAAATTAAGCAAATTAGGATTAATTAAAAAACAAGGAACACGATTAGGCAAGGCAGTTTTTTTCTCAAAATTGATTATTATTTCTGCATTGTTGCCAATATTTTCATTTCAAAAAGTTGAAGGTAAGATGTTCTCTCCATTGGCTTGGACATTAGGGTTTGCCCTTTTAGGCGCCTTATTATTTACCTTAACATTAGTACCTGTTTTATCTTCTATATTGTTAAAGAAAAACGTAAAAGAAAAAAACAATCCATTTACAGAGTTCTTTAATCGTCTGGTGTTACGTGGTTTTAGAAAAACTTTTCTAAATAAAAAGATTAGTGTAATAGTGTCATTATTAATTTTTGGAGCAACTATATTCTCTACAAAATGGTTAGGTACTGAATTTTTACCGCAATTAAATGAAGGTGCTTTATGGGTTGAAGCAAAAATGCCAATGAGCTACTCTTTGGATAAAACCGTAGAAATGGTTTCAACTCTCCGTAATGAACTTATGAGTTTTCCTGAAGTAAATGGTGTTTTATCTCAAACAGGACGAAGTAATGATGGGACAGATCCCAGCGGTTTTTATTATGTACAAATGCAAGTGAACCTGAAACACAAAGACGATTGGGAACGTAAAATAACTATGGATGGATTAGTTGAGGAAATGGATAAGAAATTAAAAAACTTTCAAGGCATTGTTTACAATTATTCTCAACCTATTATTGATAATGTTGCTGAATCAGTTGCTGGTATTAATGCTTCTAATGCTATTAAGATATACGGCGATGATTTAAACACACTAGATGAATTAGCGAATAAAGTAATTGACCAAGTAAAAAATGTTGAAGGGATAAAAGATGTAGGGATATTACGAAACGTGGGGCAACCTGAAATAAGTGTTTTATTTGATGAAGAAAAAATGGCAATTTATGGTGTGCAAAAATCCGAAGCTCAAAGTTTAATCGAAATGGCGATTGGTGGAAAAACTGCAACTCAAAAATATGAAGGGGAAAGAAAATTTGACATTAGAGTTCGTTATCAGAAAGATTATCGAAAAAATGAAGAAGATATAATGAACTTAATGGTTCCTACTTTAAGAGGCGGCTCAATCCCTTTAAAAGAGATTGCTATTGTTAGAACGGTAACAGGTCCCGCTTTTATATACAGAGATAATACTAAACGTTTCATAGGTGTTAAATTCTCTATTCGTGAAAGAGATTTAGGAAGCACCATTGCAGATGCTCAACAAAAAGTAAACGCTAATATCAAATTACCTGATGGTTACGATATAGGATGGACTGGAGAGTTTGAAAATCAAGTAAGAGCAACTCAACGTTTGTCTCAAGTAGTTCCTATAAGTTTAATTCTGATTTTTGTTTTACTCTTTATCATGTTTGGAAACATTAAAGATTCTTTACTTGTACTTGCAAACGTACCCTTTGCATTAATAGGAGGCATTATTGCATTACATATAACCGGTATGAACTTTGGAATTTCGGCAGGTGTTGGTTTTATTGCCTTATTCGGTATCTGTATACAAAATGGTGTTATCTTGATTTCAGAGTTTCAAAATAATTTATCCAAAAAAATAATATTAACTACAGCTATATTGAACGGTGTTCAAACAAGAACTCGTCCAGTGATAATGACTGCTTTAATGGCTGCAATCGGATTATTACCAGCAGCTTTATCAACTGGTATTGGGTCGGAATCTCAAAAGCCTTTAGCTATTGTTATTATTGGAGGTTTAGTAACGGCTACAGTATTTACATTAATGGTGTTTCCTATTTTCTATTATTGGGCAATTAGAAGGAAGCATTTTGAGGATTAAAGGTTTTTTTATAGTAACCAAGCATCTAATAGTGTAATTTCATTTTTTTGACTAAAAAGCCACTAGAGCATTGAACAGTTTCTATATTTTACCGTAAAATTACCGTAAAATTATCGTAAAATACGATAATTCCCCTTATTTCTGACCAACCCTAAATACCTTGCAAAAGTGGCTTATCGCCCTTAAATCAGCTAAAAATCGCTGAATTTGGGCTTCTTTAAGTTCTTCAAGTTTTTCGTAGGAAATTTGGTTCGAACAGGGTAAATTTGAGCCCGCTTAATAAATCAAATGAAGTCCCGTCTAAAAGGCGGGACTTTTTATTTTACGAGAAGATTGAAATGCTCGCTTTTCAATTCTTGGAGGAAAATAAAAAATAACGGTATGTACTTCATTTGATTTTGACTTACGGATAGCAAGCGATCAGCAAAGTTAATCCCTCTTTCTCCGCTGATAAAACTTTAAACCCCTGTATTTACAGGGGTTTTGTTTTTTTGGGGCGGAGCTTAGGGAGAAATTTTCAGTTTCTTTTCTTTAAATACTACATTTTAACTAATAATTTTTGTGTAGTTTTTTTTTGAAGAACTTCTTCCAAATCTTCCCATTAATTAGAAAAAATTCTCAAGATGGAAGCCAGACGATTTACTATGTATTAAGCATTTTAAAATGTTTTACTTTATTGTTAGTGAAAACAAGAAGTGTGTTGGCAATCATATTATAAATGCTCGGATTTACAAAGTCGGCCGCGCTATTTTTTAATTTTTCTTTGTAAAGCCACAAACCTTGATTATCTTTAAATAAAGTAGGTTGTGCGAAAGATTGTTTAATTTTTTTTAACAACTCTGCCCCAACTTGCAATACGTTATGCATTATGTTCAACTGCATCGGAATTTAAAACTAACTATAAGAATTAAGAACGATATTAGGAACTCCAATAAAAAATTAGAAAAACTGAAGAACTTGACTTTGCTATTAGACCCAGAATCTGTTTTATCGGCTACGTTTTTTTCTTAGAAGATTTTAAAAATCAAACTAAAAAAAGAAGATTGAAAAAGTTAGAAAATATAGAGACTCAATGGGTTATTTGTGAGGAATGCCAGGGATGCGGAAAAAAAAAGCGAAGACTCGGAAAGAAAGCTCGGCTCCGCTACCAAATTGCTTGCGAACAATTTAAAAAAACTAGGAGCGAAGGAATAGCTGCAATTCGCCCTAATGGCCACCTAATTTCTTGCTTAAAATGTGTTGGATCTGGGTTGCTTTATTCTAGTAGCCTTATCATTGCTGATAAAGAAAACTACCCAAACGTTGCTATAATCGGCGGTGGTATAGGAGGTGTGGCTTTAGCTGTGGCTTGTTTACACCGTGGAATTCCGTTTACCATTTATGAGCGTGATAACGGTTTTAATGCTAGATCTCAAGGCTATGGACTCACTCTGCAACAGGCTAGTAAAGCAATTGAGGGATTGGGTGTTTTCTCGTTAAAAGAATCAGTGATTTCAACAAGACATGTGGTTCATACTACAGAAGGAAAAGTGATAGGTGAATGGGGTATGAGAAAGTGGATGAAGTCAGATGCGAGATCGTCTCCCAAGCGAACAAATATGCATATTGCAAGGCAGTCTTTACGCTTAGCTCTGCTTGAGCAACTCGGTGGGCATGAGGCAGTGCAATGGGGACACCAGTTAGTAGATTTTAAAGAAGATGAAGGCAATGGTGTTGAACTAATCTTTCAAGTGAAAGGTGAGATAAAGAGCGCCAAGGCTGATCTTGTTGTTGGAGCAGATGGTATTCGTAGTTCGGTGCGGAAGTTATTGATTGGTGAAGATATAACACCGTTAAGGTACCTTGGCTGTATTGTTATTTTAGGGATTTGTCCTTTGAACGCTTTAAAAGGACTTAACAGCTCTTTGCTGGACTCCTCTACGGTATTTCAAACAGCAAATGGCAATGAGCGAATCTACATCATGCCTTATTCGTCGGACTCGGTTATGTGGCAACTTAGTTTTCCAATGTCAGAAAATGATGCTAAGATGTTAAGTGCTCAAGGAACTCATGCACTTAAGGAAGAAGCATGTCGTAGAACTCAATGGCACGATCCCATCCCTCAGATTTTATCAGCAACCTTGGAAGCTCAGATTTCGGGTTACCCTGTGTATGACCGAGAATTGCTAAAGCCGGAATTATTGAAGCAATGGGGAAGTGTTACTCTCATAGGAGATGCAGCTCATCCTATGAGCCCATTTAAAGGGCAAGGGGCCAATCAAGCTATACTGGATTCGCTAGCACTGGCTCGGGGAATCTTAGCGGGCTGTAAACCCTTGTCTCAATGGAGAGATGTTGGAGTGAGGGGTAGTGTATTAAATATGTTTGAATCAGAAATGTTAGAGCGTATTGCTTCTAAGGTAAAAGATTCAGCAGAGGCCGCACAGTTCCTGCATTCCGAAATTGCCCTCCATGTCAGTGATGAACCAAGGGGACAGGTTCTAAAGAGAAAAAATATATAGCGGGCAAGAATGAAAGCTTTTTAAAGAGGCTTAAGAAAAATAAAATAAAAATGAGTTAAACACTAGCCGAAAACACATTCTTAGATTATTATACTTAAAATAAATAAAATTTAGCTCGATTAGATAATCTTCCACTTTGGATTAAGCAGCTTGCTGGTGAAATGGGTTTCTTTTTTGTTATTTTTTTGGAATACTTTTTGGCCTCCGTGTACTTCATTTGCTCCAAAAGAAGTCTGTTTTGATCCATAATATGCATTTGTTTTGAGGTTATTTATTTCTAATATGATACAACTACTTTTGATGCCACTTGTTATGATTTAGCTAATACTTTTTCATCTCGAAAACCAAAATAAAATTTTACTGGAAATACTTGAGAAGTTGGAAAAGAAATAAGTTATTAGATCAATTTCAGTTACAAATCTTAATTTCTTCAATAATTAATTTTGCTTCTTCTAGAGTATTATTTTTTCCAAACCAGAATAGTATTGGGCTTTTTATTTTGCAATTGTTTGACACTATTTTAAAATAACTATTTCTTTGGATTAAATAGAAATAATTTTTTTTAGGAAAAATTTAGGGGCATTTTATAATATTTATTTAACGCTTTTTGATGTCGCTTAATTAAAAACGTTAAAAACCTCAAACTTTTTGGTTTTTTCAATGTTTAATATTTATATTGTCGTAATCTAATTTATACAAATTTTAAGATGAGAAAAACATTAGCCATTTATGCAGCAATTTTAATTCAGTTAAATTTTATTGCTCAAAAAAATAATTCTTATAATCTGTTGCTTTCAAGTGGAACAGTTGAATTACAATCAAATTTTGAACAAGTGAAGGATATTCAGCCTTTGGTTAATGAAATATTTAGTGGTAATTATTACCGTTATATACAGTTTTTAGATATTCCTTCTACGGCACAAAAAAAACAACTATCAGAAAAAGGAATTGATCTTTTATTGTATCTACCAACTAATACCTACATGGCGTCGATAAAACGAAATACCAACATTGCCGAACTAGCAAATTTTGGAATTAGAGGAGTCTATTCTATAAAGCCAGAATACAAATTATTAAATGAATTGTCCATAGCCCTTAATGAAAAAAACTTTCCAGGATATGCGGTAAAAGGCAATAATATTGGTATAAGTTTTACTAGTTATTCAAACATTTCTTTTGATTTCATGAAAGGATACCTTCAAGCAAATGGATATAAAATTTCTTATGAAGATAAAAGTATGCATTGGTTTGTGGTTTGGATTAATAAAAATGAAATTCTTGATTTTGTAAATTTACCTTTTGTGTGCTCTGCTGAATTGGTTGACGATACTCCAAAGCTAGATAATAATGTTGGAAGAACAGATCATCGCAGTAACGCAATTGCAACTGATTATTCTGGCGGAAGAAAATTTAATGGTGCGGGTAGCGTAGTTATGCTGCAAGATGATGGAATTATTGGGCCTCATATTGATTACACGGGCCGTTTACCAATGCAGTTTATGACAAATAACATTGGCGATCATGGCGACCATTGCGCTGGAACAATCTTTGGAGGAGGAAATCTAAATCCTTTAACGCGTGGTATGGCTTGGGGTGCCGAGCTTTATGCCTATAATGCATCACCAAACTATCAAGGTTTTGATAGTATTACCTCTCATTATGGTTCGTTAGGAATTAGAATTATTTCAACTTCATATTCTGATGGTTGTAATGCAGGTTACACAACTCGCGCTCAAAAATTAGACATTCAAAATTTAGCAATGCCTGAATTAATACATGTTTTTTCAGCAGGTAATAATGGAACTTCTAATTGCAATTATGGCGCAGGAGCTGGTTGGGGAAATGTAACAGGTGGACATAAGCATTCGAAAAACTCTATTGCAGTTGCAAATTTAGATTATTTGGATGTGAGAAATAATTCTTCAAGTCGCGGGCCGGCTCACGATGGTCGTTTAAAGCCGGAAGTAAGCGCTGTTGGAACAAGTGTATACTCTACGTCAAACCCAAATACGTATGTAAACAAAACTGGTACTTCTATGTCTTGTCCTGCAATCGCAGGAGTTTTCGCTCAACTTTACGAAGCTTATAGATCCCTTAACAGTAATAATAATCCAAAAAGTGGTTTAATGAAGGCTATTGTGATGAACACTGCCGATGACTTAGGAAACGCAGGTCCTGATTTCGGATATGGTTATGGTAGAGTAAATGCATTAAAAGCAGTACAGGCAATTGAAGCCGCTAATTATTTAAGTGGTATTATAAGTAATGCAGGTGTTAATACACATAGTATAATTGTTCCTGCTGGCGTAAGAAAAATGAAAGTGATGACCTATTGGCATGATTATCAAGCAGCAGTGAGTGCTTCGGTTGCCCTAGTAAATAACTTAAATACTACAGTCACTAATCCATCTTCAATAGTATTTAATCCTTTAATTTTAGATTTTACACCAAATGCAACAAACTTAAATAGTTTAGCCGTTCCTGGTATTGACGTTCGAAATAATCATGAACAAGTAACAATTAATAATCCTACAGCAGGTAATTATGTGGTTACTGTTAATGGGGCTTCGGTTCCAATGGGGCCTCAAGAGTATTTTGTAACTTGGATATTTGAAATGGATGGCTATACTATTACCTATCCAATAGGTGGTGAAGGGTTTGTGCCTACTCAAATAGAAACAATTCGTTGGGATGCATTAGAAACTGTTGGTACACAAACATTACAATACACAATTAATAATGGAACATCATGGACAAATATTAGTACTGCAATTGCAGGCACACAACGTTATTTTAATTGGACTGTTCCAAGCGCATTGTCTGGTCAATGTAAGGTTAGAATAAATCGCGGCGTTTACTCAGCAGAAAGTGACACAAGTTTTTCAATTATTCCGCTTCCAACAAGTATCAGTGTTGCATGGGCTTGTCCGGATTCTGTAAAGTTAACTTGGAACGCTGCCGCTGGTGCAACATCGTATGATGTTTTTAAATTAGGAAACGTTTATATGGATTCTGTAGGCACATCAACTACAACTTCATTTGTTATTCCAAATACATTAAGCACACAAACACATTGGTTTAGTGTAAGAGCAAGAGGCCCTTTATCAGCTGTTGGCAGAAGGGCAAATGCAATACAAAAAACACCTGGAGTTTTTGCATGCCCAATTATAACAGACGTATCTAACAATTCTTTTTTAAGTAACTCTAGTTTTAATGTGTTTCCAAATCCTGGTTATGGTGTTTATAGCGTTTCCGTTTCAGGATTGAATAGCACAGAATTAAGTTACAGATTATTGATCTTAATGGAAAAGAAATTAAAAATGAAAACTTCGGAAAACAAACTGGTGAATTTAATACAACTATAAATATCGAAAATATTTCGAATGGCATTTATATGTTGATTTTAAACCGCGATGGTGTAAGCGATCATATTAAACTTTGTAAATTTTAATTTTAAAGATTTATTGAAGAAATAATAAACTTACAAATTTATTATTTCTTCAATAATCAATTTTACTTCTTCCAGTGTATTATTTTTCCCGAAAGAAAATCGAAAAGAGTTTTTTATTTCTTCATCGCCTAATCCCATTGCAGTTAAAACGTGCGAAGGCTCTTGGTTTGCAGATGAGCATGCAGAGCCGCTGGAAAAAGCAAATTTATTTAATAAGCTTGTAATTTTTTTATTTTTCGGAAAACAAATGTTACTTGTATTACAAACTCTATGTTTTGTGCTTCCATTTATTCTTAAGCCTTCAATATCTAAAAGTTGATGCTCGAAGAAATTTTTTAGTTTAGAAACATGAGCCCCCATTTCCCAAAAATTATTTTCAAAAATTTCAGCGGCTTTACCAAACCCCGCAACTAAAGGCACATTTAAAGTGCCTGAACGTTTGCCATTTTGATGCCCTCCGCCATTTATTTGTTCAATTAAATTAACTCTTGGATTTTTTCTTCGAACATATAAAGCACCAATGCCTTTTGGACCATACATTTTATGAGCGCTAAATGCCATGCAATGAATTCCAAGTTCGTTTACATCGCAGCGTTCTTTCCCAACAAATTGTGTAGCATCACTAAAGAAAATAATATTTTTAGAATTGCATATTTCAGATATTGCTTCTAATGGTTGAATAACACCTGTTTCATTATTAGCACCCATAATACTAACTAAAATTGTTGTAGGTTTTATGGCGGCTTTTAGCTCATCTAAATTAATTAAGCCTTCTTTATCAACATTTAAATAAGTTATTTGTGCACCTTTTGTTTCTAAATCCAAGCAAGTATCTAAAACTGCTTTGTGCTCAGTTTTACAAGTAATAATATGGTTACCTTTTGTTTTGTAAGCTTCAAAAATTCCCTTTAATGCTAGGTTAACAGATTCAGTAGCTCCTGATGTGAAAATTATTTCAGACTCTTCGCAATTAATTAATTTTGCAATTTGTTGAGTAGCTTTTTCTACCGCAGCTTGCGCTACCCATCCAAAAGCATGTAGTTTACTTGCAGCGTTCCCGTAATTTTCATCAAAAAAAGGAACAATTGTTTCAATTACTTCTTTATCAACCTTTGTGGTAGCGTTATTATCAAAATAAATTAAGTTGTTTATCATGGTCAATAAATTATCTTTGCAATCGTGTTTAAAGATATAAATAAACATTATTTACTCCTCCATATAATTGTGTTTATTTGGGGCTTCTCTCCTGTTTTAGGACGATTTATTAATACAGATGCTTATCAGTTGGTTTGGTTTCGTATTTTAATAACGGTGGCAGTAATGTTTATGTATTTAAAATTTACTAAACAAAGTTTAAAAGTTTCGACTAAACATTTCTGGCAATTAAGTGGAATAGGGGTAATTATAATGGTGCATTGGCTAGCATTTTATGGAGCCATAAAGGTTTCTAATATTAGTGTAACCATGGTTGCTTTTAGTACCGGCACATTATTTAGCTCAATTATTGAACCAATTATTTTTAAACGTAAAGTTCGCTTTTATGAGGTTATTATAGGCCTTATTATTATGGGAGGTATTGCCTTAATTTTTTCTATTGAAACAGAATATTGGTTGGGTATTTTGCTTGGAGTGTTTGCCGCCTTCACATCCTCATTGTTTAGTGTGTTTAATAGTATTATTGCTCACCAATTAAGGTCAGGTGTAATTAGTTTTTATGAATTAAGTGCAGCTCTATTAAGTTTAACTATTTTCTTAGCATTGAATGGAAATTTTAAAACAGAATTTTTTGTGGTGGATAATTCCTCAATTATTGGTTTATTACTATTGAGTTTGGTTTGTACTGTTTTTCCATTTATTGCTTCGGTTAACCTTTCAAAATACATAAGTCCGTATACTATTGTATTAACAGTTAATTTAGAAACTGTGTATGGTATTATCTGGGCAATTTTATTTTATAACGAAAATAAAGAACTTAAACCTACGTTCTATGTAGGAGTTTTGATTATTTTACTGGCCATTTTTTTAAATTCATATTTAAAAAGCTTTAAAGAAAAAAAATTGGCAAAGAATTAATACTTTTAATTGTGCAAATAAAAAAAATATTAATAATACGGTTTAGTTCTATTGGAGATATAGTTTTAACTACACCCATTATTCGTTGCGCAAAAAAACAATTAATTGGAACTGAAATTCATTTTGTAACGAAAGAAGTTTTTAAAAATATATTAAGCAATAACCCAAATATTGATAAACTACATACTTTTAATAAGGATGTTTCAGAAATATACGAGCAATTAAAACCCGAAAATTTTGATGTAATAATTGATTTGCACAAGAATCTTCGTAGCCTACGATTAAAGAAAAAATTAAAAGTTAAAAGTTATTCCTTCAATAAACTTAACCTCCAAAAATTCTTGGCGGTAAATTTTAAACTCATTAACAAATTACCAAATAATCATATTGTTGACCGTTATTTTGAAGCTGTTGAACAACTTGGCGTGAAAAATGATGGTTATGGGTTGGATTATTTCATTCATTCAAACGACGAGGTTGATATTAATACACTTATTACTAATCAAAGTCAAAAATCATTTATTGCCCTTGTAGTTGGCGGTTCTTATTACACAAAAAAAATTCCGTTAAATAAATTGGCGCAAATTTGCCAAAATACGAATTTACAGATTGTTATTCTAGGAAGTAAAGACGATTATATAATTGGTGACGAATTAAAAAAACAATTCCCGCAAATAATAAACACTTGTGGGTTGTATACAATCAATCAAAGTGCGTCTATAATTAAACAGGCAGAATGGGTAATAAGTTCCGATACGGGTTTAATGCACATTGCTTCTGCATATAATAAAAAAATAATTTCGCTTTGGGGAAATACAATTCCAGAGTTTGGTATGGCGCCTTACTTACCAAACTCAGAAAATAAAATTTTAGAAGTTAAAAAATTGGAATGTCGTCCGTGCTCAAAGCTTGGTTACAACGCTTGCCCTAAAGGACATTTTAAGTGCATGAATGATATTGACGTTTCTTTTATTAAAGATTTAAAATAAAAAAAGGTCGAGAATTTTTTCCCGACCTTTTTTATTAGATTTTATTTTTTATTATTCGATAATTAGTTTCTTTCTGAATTTATCAGTTCCAATTTCAACTTCAATTAAATAAATTCCTTTTGCAAATTCATTTAAATTAATAGTTGTTTTATTTTGATTGTTTTGATCGGCTGCAATTAATTGCCCTAAACTATTATATAAAGCATAATTAAATAATGCACCTTGGTATTCTATCGTTACATTACTTTGTGCCGGATTAGGATAAACTATTAGGCTAGAATTTGTAAATAATGCACTTTGTAACCCAACACCAAAACTAATACAGGTTGATGATGCAACAGAACAACCAACAGCATCGGTAACAATAATTGTATAACAGCCAATTCCTAAGTTACTTGCGGTGTTAGAGTTTCCGCCTGTAGGCGACCATGTGTAGGTATACGGTCCAACTCCACCTGTTACATTTAAACTTGCAATACCTGTAGAGCATGTTCCACAAGCTGTATTGCTAGAACTTAAGTTAGCAATAATATTATTTGTTGGAGCAAAAATTGAGAAAGTATTCGCCGAAGTACAACCAAACGCATCATTCGTTACTAAAGTATAATTACCAGCACATAAATTCGAACAAGGTAAACTCGTACACAAGCCACCGGTTAAGCTGTACGTATATGGGGCAGTTCCTAAAGTTGTTACTCCATTTGCCATACCTGAACATGGATTTATACAATTTGCATTAGTAGCAGTTAAAGATGTTAATGGGTTTGTATTTACATTAATTGTAACTACACTTGAAGTATTACAACCTCCAGTTCCTGTTGCAAAAACAGTATAAGAAGTTGTTGACCCAGGTGTTGCAGTATAAGAAGCTGCAGTTACAGTAGGCGTAACCCAAGTGTAGGACGAATAAAATCCACTAGCAGTCATTGTAACTGATTTACCAGCGCAAATTGAAGCTGATGGTGAAGTAGCTATGGCGAATGTAGGCGTTGGAATTACAGTTACTGTTGTAGTAGCAACCCCACTACAAGCACCGTTTGTTCCAACAAGTGTATAGTTAGTGGTAGTAGGTTGATTGACAACTATTGAAACGGCGTTAGAACCACCCGGAGTCCATGTATAATTAGATGCGCCACTTGCTGTTAGCGTTGCTGAGCCGGTTGCGCACTTAGTACTCGGGTTTGTATTTATTAAAACAGATAAGGAAGCGCCAATAGTAACACTAACTGTTTTGGTGTTGGTGCAACCTGTAGTTGTTCCAATAACAGTATAAGTAGTATTAATTACCGGGGAAACAATTAATGGATTACCCGTAAATCCTGTGCTCCATGAATAAGTGGTGGCGCCACTTGCTGTAATTGTTGCTGTTCCACCGGCACAGATGGATTGATTACTAACACTGACAGTAGGATTAGGAGTAACAACAATTGTTCCTGTTTTGTTTGAAGAACACGTTCCATTACTTCCCGTAACAGTGTAAACAGTTGTTGTTAGCGGAGATGCAGACATAGTTGGAGTAAATGGTCCAGTGCTCCATGTATAACTGGTAGCACCACTTGCAGTTAATGTCCCAGAATTTCCTGCGCAAATTGTAGGTGTAGTAACTGAAATTACCGGGCCATTTATAACGTTTACCGTTTGAGTTATTGATGCGGTAGAAGTCCCGTTTGTACCCATTAAAGTAATACTATATACTCCTGCCGATGCGTAAGAAACAGTAGGGTTGGTTGCGTTAGAACTTGCTGGAGTACCACCAGTCATAACCCAAGTATAGGTTGCTGCCCCGGTGCTTGTATTTGTTAAATTAAGATTGGCACCCGCGCAAATTGTTCCGGGAGCATTAAAATTCATTGTTGGTGTAGGAAAAGCTAAATTAATATTGTCTAAATACATTGCTTGTCCGTAATGCCCACGATTAACAAAACTAAACATCACATTGCCTTGTCCCGCAGTAAGCGCTGAAACGTCAATTGTGTCTTTCCTCCATTCTCCAGCAGCTGGAATAAAAGTGCTTGCTTGAAATGTTCCTGGAGATGTTGCTAAAACAGCACCACCTTTTGAATAAATGCTCGACCAAGTTAAACCACAATTTGTTGAAACTCTTACTTCTAGCGTATCGGAGTATTGCGTATCATATGGTTTGTAAGCAACATCAAATCTTAATCTTGCACTTACTACGTTTCCAAAAGTATATTTTGGTGTACGCATTTCATCTCTGTCGGGTGCGGCATCAATATTGTAGTTGTCATACATAGCACAAACAGTACTTGTTCCAAAACCACCAACTCCGGTTTGACGAACATAATAATTTAAATCATTATTTACATTATAAGGTGTCCAGTTTGAAGGTAAAAATTGTGAAGCTTGAAAACCTTCTATTAATGGCAATGCAATTGGTCCCGCTACTGTGATGTAGGAAGTTTTAACTTTTAAGTTACTTCCATTTGCATTTGCGGCTAACAAAGAAACTGAATAAGTACCAGGACTTGCCCATTGTACAGTCGGGTTGGAAGATGTTGATGTTGCGGGTGTTCCTCCTTGAAATGTCCAAGTAAAATTTGTTGGAGCGTATAGTGAACTATCGATAAACGATACAGGTATATTAGGGCAAATATTTCGTGTTAAAGTGAAAAAATTAGCAACAGGCGGGTATGTTAAAAATGCTGCTGCGCAATTCATTGCGGCGAAGGCTTCAATTCTTCCAGCTCCCAGTTGATTCCCTGAAACATAAGCAGAGTTTGCTGCGATTGAATAAATATTTACAGCAGTAGATGAAATACAATTTAAAACATCTGTTTGCGACATAAAAGAACATTTAGATAACATTAAGCCTGCAAGACCTGCAACTAAAGGACAAGCCATAGAGGTGCCAGACATATTACCATAGCCACTATTTGCTAGTGTGCTATTAATGTTTTCTCCTGGAGCCGAAATATCAACCCAAGTACCAAAGCATGAAAAACTTGATTTTACGTTACTCCCTGCAACAGAAGCAACACTGTAAACATTATTATAAGCTGCCGGATAATGAAGAACGGCGTTGTTATCATTACCTGCTGAAACAATTACTATACAACCTCTACTCCATGCATAATCTATAACAGATTGTTGTGCTGCAGAGGGTGCTCCTGTCCCTCCCCATGAACAAGAAATTACACGAGCTTTAAGTTTAGCTGCATAAATAATTCCTTGATAACCTGCAGAAATACCTGTTGTGCTTCCAGTGTTTGTTTGGCATTTTACCGGAATAATTTTTAAATTCCAACCAATTGATGCAACACCAGTTGCGTTATCAGTTCTTGCGCCAGCAATTCCTGCACAATGTGTTCCATGCGTCATAGCGTTATTTGTAGGAATAGGATTATTGTCGTTATCGGCAGCATCCCAACCGTTAACATCATCTATATAACCATTTCCATCATCATCAATTAAATTACCTGGTATTTCTAATGTGTTAGTAAAGGTATTTGCTACTAAATCTGCATGCGTCCATCTAACTGCATTATCTACTACAGCAACAGTAATGTTTGAATTTCCATTGGCGGTACTATTAAAAACATTCCAAGCATTTTGAGCATTTATTTGATTTAAATGAGCTCCAAAAGTTGGGTCATTTGGCAATGCATCTGTAAAATTTAAAGTTACCATCTCTGCATATTCAATGCCTGGAACATTTTTAAGCTCGTAAATAAAAGCATCTACTTTTTGTATTTGGGTAAATTCAAATTTTAAAATATAAGGTAGTTTAGCATCATCATCCGCTTGATAGAAAGGCTTATAAGCTCGAGTAACACCGTATTTAGTTAAAATTTTATTTACCGAAACCAATTTGGAAATTGGAATATTATTGGGATCATCTTTTGAAACCTCTTTTAGTGCTGACTTTGTAAACTTGACATATATCTCACCATCTACTTGGTTAGGATAAACTGTTTGTGATACCAATGGATTTATACACAAACAAATAATAATTGCAGATAAAAGTTTTTTCATTTTTAGGTTAGTTAATATATATATAAATATATCAAAAGGAATTTTAGAAATCAAAGATTTTTGTCGAAAAAAGCCTTATTTTTAACAAATGAGATTGGCTGTTATAGATTGTGGAACTAATACATTTAACTTGCTTATAGTCGAGTTTGATAGCCAAAAAAAATACTATAAGGTTTTTAATTCTAGAATAGCCGTAAAGCTTGGTCAAGGCTCAATAAATAAAGGGTTCATTAATGAGGATTCCTATAAACGTGGTTTAAGTGCCATGATAGATCTAAACAATGAAATTGCCAAACATAATGTATCTAAAATTTTAGCCTTTGCAACTTCAGCAATTAGAGATGCCACTAATGGTAAACAATTTGTTTGGGAAGTAAAAAAACATACAGGTATTGATATAGAAATTATAGATGGAGAACGGGAGGCTGAACTAATTTATTTAGGAAACAAAGAAGCTGTGCCACTTTCTGATTCAATCTCTTTAATTATGGATATTGGTGGTGGTAGCAACGAATTTATTTTAGCAAATAACAAAGGTGTATTATGGAAACAAAGTTTTCCGGTTGGAGCTGCGCGTATGCTAGCAAAATTTTGTCCGTCTGATCCAATCACAGAAACGGAAATAAAAAAAATAAATAGTTATATGAAAAAACAGCTCACTCCTTTATTTGAGGCTGTGAAAGAGTTTTGTCCAATGGAATTAATTGGTTCGTCAGGAGCATTTGATTCTATTGTAGATATAATTAGTGGTGAGCTAAAAGGTGAATCGGCAAACGATACTAAAACCTGCTACGAAATTAACTTGGAGAATTATTTTCATATTTCTAAAGTTATAAAAAAATCAACTTTGGAAGAACGTAAAGAAATAAAAGGATTAGTTGCTATGCGATTGGATATGATAGTTATTTCGTGCTTAATGGTAGATTTTATTCTTAATTCATTTAATATTCAAAAGATGCGAGTGTCCAGTTATTCTCTTAAGGAAGGTGCTTTAATTGATTATATTATTCAGGCAGGCAAAATAAAATAATTTAAAATTACAATGGCAAAAATATTAGTAGTTGATGACGAAAAGGCAATTCGCCGTTCAATAAAAGAAATTCTTGAATTCGAAAAACATTCAATTGAAGAAGCTGAAGATGGACAGATGGCATTGGATATGGCGCTTAAAAATAATTACGATATTATTTTAAGTGATATTAAAATGCCAAAAATAGATGGCATTGAATTACTTCAAAAATTAATCGAGAATAATATAAACAGTTCTATTATTATGATGAGCGGTCATGGTACCATCGAAACCGCGGTTGATGCTGTAAAAAATGGGGCTTACGATTATTTAGCAAAACCAATTGATTTAAATCGCTTATTAATTTCGGTAAGAAATGCATTAGAGAAAGGCGATTTAGTTACAGAAACAAAAGTTCTAAAAAAGAAAATTATAAAAAGTGTTGATATGATTGGTAATTCTAAAGCCATTCAAAACATTAAAGATATTATTGAAAAAGTTGCACCAACAGACGCTAAGGTTTTAATTACTGGAAGTAATGGTAGCGGAAAAGAATTAGTTGCAAAATGGTTACACGAAAAAAGTAATCGCGCAAACGGACCATTAATAGAAGTTAACTGCGCTGCAATTCCATCAGAGTTAATAGAGAGTGAATTGTTTGGGCACGAAAAAGGTTCGTTTACAAGTGCTGTAGCACAGCGTAAAGGAAAATTTGAATTAGCCGAAGGCGGCACTTTATTTTTAGATGAAATTGGTGATATGAGTTTAAGCGCACAGGCAAAAGTATTGCGTGCTTTGCAAGAAAATAAAATTACTAGAGTAGGAGGCGATAAAGAAATTAAAGTTAACGTTAGAGTTATTGCCGCAACCAATAAAAATCTTGAGAAAGAAATAGAGAAGGAAACTTTTCGTCAGGATTTGTTTCATCGTTTAAGTGTAATTCCTATTCATGTGCCTTCATTAGACGAGCGCAAGGACGATATTCCATTGCTGGCAGATTATTTTTTAGAATTAATTTGTGAAGAAATGGGAATTGTAAAGAAAACATTTTCAAAAGAAGCTTTAAAATTAATGCAAGAAAAAAATTGGCCCGGAAATATTCGCGAATTTAGAAATGTAATTGAACGTTTAATTATTTTAGGTGGAAAAGAAATTACCCCTGAAGATGTTAAGCAGTTTGGGTAAGCATTTGTAAATGAACATTACTTGGAAACCATACAATCTCATAAAAACACATAGAGACATAGAAAAAGAATCAAACTAACTTTTGAAGAGCACATAAATTGTTTTGCATGCAAAACAATACTATGATTGTCTAATTTGTTTTACAGCGAAAGTTAATTTGAATTCTCTTCGAATCTATGTGGTTAAAAATGCAACTTTTATTTTCTTCTTTTACTTCGCCTCTGGGCAAGTGCCTTGATACACTTTTTTAACTTCAGGATTTTCTAAAACCTGAAAAGTCATAAATGGTTCACCAAACAATTTGCAATACCTATCTTGATTTTTGTTTTTGGCAATTTCTAAAGCACGAGCAAATGTTCTCGAATAATATTTTTCTTGTAACCTACTAGCAGAACTTATATACATAAACACCAAGTTTTCATTAACATCAGGTGCACTTAAATAAGGCTCTAGTAATGTAGAAGAATATCTATAATCTTTGGCTCTCGAAAAAACGTAAGATAATTTTAAAGCGTTTTGCCAACTGGCATCTTTAATATTGTAAAAAGATTTTATTCTGGCAATACATGCGTCAACCAAAGCATCTGCATTTTCCATAGTATCTAAACTTTCCATTATTTTAAATTGCCATTCAATATTTAAACCGTTAACGTAATTACTATCTAGTTTGCCATATAAACCGTCAATTGTTTGTTGCACTTTTGCCTGGTGTTCTTGATTGCCGGCATTACTATCTAATTTTAATTGACAAAATACTTTGTTGTATTGTAAAATAGGATTTGCAGGTTCAAATTTTAATAATCTATCAAAGGTACTTTCATCGTCTTCATCAACGGTAGTATTTAGTTGATATTTGTAATACATTATATTATTAATTAAACCAACAGTCTTAGCGTTCTCTTCTATTTTTAAACTATCATAAAGATTTATGGGATATTTATTTTCAGCCATACGCTTATTCATAAACTCCATTATTTTGTATGCCTGAGGATAATTATTTGCTTTTACTGCACGATCAAAACTCACCTTCGAAAATTTTTCTTCTTTTGGTCCCGAAACATCATAAGTAATGTCCATAATAATTTGAGCAAAACGTTCTTTCGCTAAAATTGGTTCTAATTCTTCTTGTAATTTTTTGTCTTCGTTAATTTTAGCAATAGCCTTGTTCTTTCCTAATGCTACAATGTTGGCGTATTTTCCATCTTCATTTTCTAATAAAAATAATCCCCAACTATCTTTCGCTTCAATGGTTGGCGTAATTTTATTTTTTTGAAAACTTTGCAAAACCCCTAAAACACTTTCTCCACGTTTACGCTGCAATTTCGCATTCGCGGCAGAATCTCCTTCTATTGATGAATAAGCATAAATGTATAAGCCATCAATAATAAAATCAGGCTCGTTTAATGCTTTAATAAATGGTTGAATATCTTCTGTTTTATATTCGAATTTATTTTTTTCAAAAGGAATTGTAAAGTTAATGATAGAACTTTCTGATTTTGGTTCGAAGGGAGGTTTTAAGCCGTTTGAGTTGGGATAGGGTAATAAACCAATGGGAGTTTTACTATCTATTTTTCCATTTTCATAATATCCTCTTGTAACAGTACGGCAAACTCTTCCATCTTGAACAATAATTAAGTTTACTTCGTAAGGACCTGTAATTTTTGCATTAAATTTTCCAAGCTCAATTTCAATACCTTTAACTCTGTTTTTACGATTTACTTTTGGGTCTTTACTAAGTAATAGATTTTTTTTAAATAATTTATCTTTATAAATTACTTTGCTCATCACACCTTTATTATAAAGATTATTGTCAACAATATTATAATCTGCATGAATATATTGTGAGCGTTGCACAATGTCAAATGCTAAACCATCTTTTGTTTTTTTAATAAGTCGGCGAAGGTCTTTTGCATTTGGGTATTTTAAATATACTTTATCTCCCGAAACGTAAACACCTTTTCCTAAGATATCGTAATTACGCCAGCGATCAGAATTTTTACAGAATTTAGGTTCTGGTCCTTTTAATTTTTTTGATTTTGTGTTAAATGGAACTGCTAATTGTTTTTTATAAATAACCCCGCCATTAGTAATATCATAACCACCAAAAACAGCACTTACAAAAACTTTTTTGCCATCTTCATCCGTCTCACAAGAAATACCAATAAGTGTATATTTTGGATTTAAAAGAATGGGTAAGGTTTTTTGATAGCTCTCCCAACGGTTATAAATAGTTTTGGCAATATCTTCTGTCTTATAATCTTCACGTCCTTTGCTTACTGCGGCTTTCATAGTTAGTTCTTCACCACGTTTAGTAGCACCCGCTTTTTTTAAATTTTTTAAGGTGGTTTTGGTTTCAATTTTATCTTTTCCGGCCCCGGCCATTTTTTCAGCACTAAGTTGAGCAGAGAATTGTAACATCTCACTCATTTCTAAAGTGTCTAATCCTTTGCTAACTCTAAAGCGGTTTAATTCTTTTAAAATCACTCTTGGCAATTCTTCAATTTTAAAATTCCCTTCAGCCATTGCTAATTTAGTTGAAGAAACTTGTGAAAAAAAGTTTAAAGACAAGAAGGAAATAAATAAAAAAAGTAAAATACGTTTCATAAAAAAAGAAAATATTAGACTGTAAAATAAAAAATATTGCTTGAGGATGCAATTATTTGTTTAAAAAGATTTGTTTGTTTGGTAAATGTATCAGAAAAGCTGGCTGGCGCCAATGAAATAGACTATTTCACTGTTCCATTTTTCAACCAATCTTCGATATTATATTGGTTTAATTCATAATAATCTACCTTTTTGACCAAAATGCCATTATCTAAATAATAAATACGAGGTAAGTTTGCTCCTGCTAAATTTATGAATGTTTTACCTAAACAAAAGCTATAAGGAATATTATCGGCATGTGTATCTTCAATAAAAGGTTTGTATTTTGCTTTCTCTCCATTTAGAATAAAGAAAATTGGTAAATCAGGATTATTCTTTTTAATAAGTTTAAATTTTTTGGCTGCAATGCGACAATGTGGACAAGACAAACTCATAAAAGCAATAACATGTTTGCCTTTTCTTAAATCTACTTTTGGAACTTCAACTTTCGAAGTGTCTTCGGGTTCAAACAATAAATTTAATTCTAAAGGGTAATTTACTTTTTCATCTAAATTATTTGAAGTGTAAGCATAATCAACCGGATTAAAAATAAAGGGAATTAAAATTGCGGTTACACCTATAAAACTTAACAGGAGCTTGTTATTTTTTGTTTTCCAGCCATCAAATATAAAATAAACAATTAGGCAACCGGCAATCATAATAATATTTTTGATAATTGCTTGTAAAGGTGTCATTTTATGATGCTCACCAAAACAACCACAGTTACCATTATTTCCGCTGATAGAAATTTGAACAATTAGATAAATAATAAAGAAGAGTAATAAACCAACAGTAAATGGCAACGTAAATTTTTTAAGATTATAATTTATAATTAAAAGAAATCCGATAAAAAATTCTAGGCCAATTAATAATCGCGCAATAACTGGGGCAGTATACCAATTGGCAACTCCAATATCAACAAACGTAAATTCAAAAGTTTCAATTACAGGCAAAAGTTTGGTGTTGCCAGAGTAAATAAATACTAAACCTAGACCGATGGAAATAAGAATGGCTATAATTTTTTTTGCGATTTGCATTTTGAGTCTGTAAAGCTAAACATTTACCAACAAGCTACAAAGCCAAAATATTTTATAAACAAAAAACCCTCAACATTTCTGAAGAGGGTTTATATAATTAGTTTTAAAAATTATTGACCTAAATATTGTTGTAATAATTTACTACGGCTACTATGACGTAAACGGCGAATAGCTTTTTCTTTTATTTGACGAACACGCTCACGAGTAAGATCAAATTTATCACCAATTTCTTCTAAAGTTAAACCATGGTTTAAACCAATTCCGAAAAACAATTTAACTACATCGCGTTCTCTTTCAGTTAAAGTACTTAAGGCACGATCAATCTCTTTGCTTAACGACTCGTTCATTAAACCAGTATCTGCTTTTGGAGAATCTAAGTTTACTAATACATCTAACAAACTGCTTTCTTCACCATTTGCAAATGGAGCATCCATACTAACATGGCGGCCACTTACTTTCATAGTATCAGTTACTTTATCAATTGGTAAATCTAATGCAAAGGCTAACTCTTCAGCACTTGGCTCACGCTCAAATTCTTGCTCAAGTTTACTATAAGCTTTATTTATTTTATTTAAAGAACCTACTTGATTTAAAGGCAAACGTACAATACGACTTTGTTCTGCTAAAGCTTGTAATATACTTTGACGTATCCACCAAACAGCGTAAGAGATAAATTTAAATCCACGAGTTTCATCAAATCTGCGAGCAGCTTTAATCAAACCTAAATTTCCTTCATTAATTAAATCGGGTAAACTTAAACCTTGATTTTGGTATTGTTTTGCAACCGAAACCACAAAACGTAAGTTAGCACGGGTTAATTTTTCTAAAGCATTTTGATCACCGTCTTTAATTTTCTTAGCTAATATTACTTCTTCTTCAGCAGTAATTAATTCTTCACGACCAATTTCTTGAAGGTATTTGTCTAGGGACGCACTTTCGCGATTGGTAATGGACTTGGTGATTTTTAGTTGTCTCATGCTTTTGAGTTGGATTAAGAGGTAAAGTTATGTAAAAAATGGCAATTATTTTAAGAAATTCTACATTTATAACGCATATGTCGACGAAAAGTTTCTTTTTTTTGTTAAAATTCGTGTAATATTTCTAAAATAAACATTGCCAAGTAAATTTAATTGCGAGCAAATTGCTGCCGCCTAAACTTTTTAAATAAAAATTATTCTTAGTTTTTTATTAAAAACTAAGACGTGTTTTATTTTGTTTTTTTTCCGTTAAACCGCCTCATTTATTTTAAGAACAGCTGCATTGCTCTAAAATCAAGCCTTTGTGGTTTAAGGTAATTAACAATCCATTCTTAATAACGCTCAGGTTAATTAACATTAACGTGTTTAATCATAATGCTTTAGTTGGGTTTTCTTGCCGCTTTAGTTGACTATTTTTATAAAAATCAAAACAAGAATAATGAACGCAGAAAGTTTAAAAACCGAATTACAGCAAGTTTTAGAAAACGATTTAGTATTGCGAAAGGAATTTAATGAGCTAAAACGCTCGTTAAGCGACTACCGTAATCAGCTAATAATGCGCGATGAGGATTGCAAGCGCCTTCAAGTAACCATTGATGTTTTAAACACCAAATTGGTTGTAATGGAGCGTGACAATACCAATTATAAAGGAGAATTAGCCTCATTTAAAGAACTTCGCGGCACAATAAAGGACCAATTACACGCTAAACAAGAGGAAATTGAGCAACGACTATCTGAGATTGAAAATTTAAAAAGTGATTTAAATTCTATTTCGGCAGATTACGAATTAAAAATTGAAGGAATTAGAGAAGAGGCAAGCGCAAACTTAGAGTCTGTAAAGCAAGAATACAGAACGCAAATTGAAGAGTTACGCTCTAACACTTATTATAAAGAGTCTGGGATAAAAGAAGAATTTGAAAATAGAGTAAACGAGTTATCTGCAAATTGGGCTGATAAAGAACAATCTCTAACAATGAATCATCAAGAAGAAATTGTTGGTATTAAACAATCTTACGAGCAACAAATTACTTTTTTAAAGCAAGATTACAATAATCAAATTTCAAACTTAACTTCAAGCAGCGAAACAGAAATTAATGCTTTAAAAGTTTCGAGTCAATCAGCAATGGAAGAACTTGAAACAAGTTACTCTCAAAAAATTGAAGGTTTAGAGTTTACTTATAAGACAGAAATTTCTGGATTAAAATTAGAGTTAGAAGAGCAGCGTAATACTTTAACAACAGAATTTAATTCTAAAATAGAAAGTTTAACTTCAGAATTTTCTGCAAAGGAAAGCGAATTAATTTCGGGATATGAAGCACAAATTGAAGAATTAAAAAACAACACAAATTCATCATCAGAAGAGTTAACTACTTCTTTTCAGAATCAAATAAGTAATTTAAAATCTGAGCATGAAACGTTTGTTAGCGCATTAACTAGTTCTCATACTTCACAAATTGAAGAAATTACAAATGGTTACGAAGAGAAATTATCAAATGCATTAATTCATTCTAACGAACAAAACACTCGTCTAAGTAATGAATTAACAAAATCACAATTAGATAACGATCAGGCAAACGAAAAAATTAAAGAATTAGTTATTCATATTGATTCTCAAAATTCTGAATTCGAAAAATTAACTGGTCAACTTAATAGTTACCAATATCAATTAAAAACAGAAGCTGAGAAATTTTTAGAGTTAACTAACGAATTTGATTCTTTTAAACAAACTTCTGCTTTAACTAGTGGTGAACAAGTAAACGAACTTAATTCAAAAATTGAAAGCTTAAGTACAGAGTTAAATAACTTAAGTTCTTTATTTGAAACAACCACAAATAATCTTGGCGAAACGGAAGTTTCATTAGAATTAAAAGTTCAGGAATTAGATAATGCTTCTATTCAAATCGAAAATCTAAATTCTCAAATAAGTGATTTAGAAAATTCTATTTCTTTAAAAGAAACGGAATTAGAAGGTTTTAAAACAGAAATAGAATCTGCCGTTAAACAACAAATCTTGGATAAAGAAATTGAGTTTCAGAAATTATTGGTAGAAAACACTAGCTTAATTTGTGATATTGATTCGGCACAAGATAAAGTAGAAGCGCAAGAGGCAGAATTAGCTTTAATAAAAGCTGAGTTAGAAGAAATTAAAACGGTGAGTGCTGCAAAAGTTGAAGAGTTTAAAGAAATTTTATCTGAAAAGAACTTCAGCATTACTAATCTTGAAGGTGCAAATGCAGCCTTAACCCAAGAAATTTCGCAATTAAAATCAGAACTTACTGAATTACAGGCAGGTTTTGATACACTTAATTCTGAAAAATTAGATTTATTAACCCAGTTAACTGGATTACAATCAAGTATTTCTGACCTAAATTCAACGGTATCTTCTTTAAACGAAAAAATTGCTTCTTACGAATCTGAAATCCAATCAGTTTCAAGCAGTAGCGCTGATTCTGTAAATGCAGAAGAGCAAGAAGCCTTTATTGATAAGTTATTTAAACAAATAGATGGCTTAAATGATGAGCGTTTAGTGCTACTTGATGAAAAAGAACAAATGGCTACGCAATTATTAAAAATGAACGATGTAATTGGTGAGTTATCTCAAAATATTGATAGTCAAGGAATTGACGTTACAGACTTGAATAATCACAGAAAGAATGTTATCTTAGCCAATAATTCAAATGGGAAAACTGAAAAATCTCAAATGAAAAAACAAATAAACGATTTGGTGCGTGAAATAGACAAGTGCATTACGTTATTAAGTGCTTAATATTAACGCCCTCTTTATATGAGCGAAGTAAATATAAAAGTTGAAATTGCCGGAAGTATTTTTCCTTTAAAGGTAAATGCCGACGACGAGCAAAACATTAAAGAGGCCGTTAGTTTAATAAATACAAAAATTGCAGAGTTCGAAAAAAACTACGCAATTAAAGATAGAAAAGATGTGTTGACCATGGTGATGTTACAGTTAGTAGCAGAACAATATAAAAAGGCCAACGCTGCAGAGGGAGAATTAAGTCACTTAAAAAAGCTATTTTCAAGTGTCGAACATATGTTAGAACAACACATGCAAGACATTAAAAATATTAACGAATAAGTAAAACGAGAGTTTTATATACTTACACGCACAAAATTTGAGATTTATCTTAAATTTTTGTGCGTTTTTTATTTAATAGAATTTAAAAATAACGAAAGATGGATATAGTAACAATTAGTATAATAGCAGGTGCCCTGATTCTGGGTATTGTGGCCGGATTTATATTAGCAGGTAGTAAAATAAATGCTACTGCAAATAAAGAAAAAGAGAATTTAATAAAGGAAGCAGAAGTAAAAGCTGAATCGGTTAAACAAGAAAAAATATTACAGGCAAAAGAAAAATTTCTGCAATTAAAATCTGAGCACGATAAATCTATTCAAGAAAAAAACGCTCATATTTTACAAACCGAAAATAAGGTAAAACAAAAAGAAAGCGAGATAAATAAAAAAATTGAGGACTTAAATCGTAAGGATAAAGAAGCCGAAACTTTAAAAAATCAAGCCAATCAGCAAATTGATTTGTACAAACATCGTTTAGAAGAGGTCGAAAAAGGACATCGTAAACAAGTAGAAATGCTTGAAAAAGTAAGCGGACTAAAAGCAGACGATGCCAAATTACAATTAATAGAAACTATTAAAGCCGAGGCTAAAACCCAAGCAATGTCATATGTAAAAGACATTATGGATGAAGCTAAATTAACTGCCAATAAAGAAGCAAAAAAAATAGTACTACAATCTATTCAACGTGTGGCAACAGAAACAGCTATTGAAAATTCTATTTCTGTTTTTCATATTGAAGGAGATGAAACTAAAGGAAGAATTATTGGTCGTGAAGGAAGAAACATTCGTGCTTTAGAAGCAGCAACCGGTGTTGAAATTATTGTTGATGATACACCAGATGCAATTACTTTATCTTGTTTTGATTCTATTAGAAGAGAAATTTGTCGTTTAGCATTACATCAATTAGTTACGGATGGTCGTATTCATCCTGCGCGTATTGAAGAAGTGGTTGAAAAAACCAAAAAAATGTTAGAGGAAGAAATTATTGAAACCGGAAAACGTACTTGTATTGATTTAGGTATTCATGGCTTACATCCAGAATTAATTCGTATGGTTGGCCGTATGAAGTATCGCTCATCTTACGGACAAAATTTATTACAACATAGTAGAGAAGTTGCCAATCTTTGTGCGGTTATGGCTAGCGAAATGGGCTTAAATCCAAAGGTTGCCAAGCGTGCAGGTTTATTACATGATATTGGTAAGGTACCCGATAACGAACCAGAATTACCTCACGCTTTATTAGGTATGAAGTTGGCAGAGCAGTATAAAGAAAAACCAGAAGTTGTAAATGCTATTGGAGCTCACCACGATGAAATTGAAATGACTACTTTATATGCACCAATCATTCAGGTGTGTGATGCAATTAGTGGTGCTCGCCCGGGTGCTCGTAGAGAAATTGCAGAGCAATACATGAAGCGTTTAAAAGATTTAGAAGCATTGGCATTAAGTTATGATGGCGTAGAAAAAACATACGCTATTCAAGCAGGACGAGAAGTGCGTGTAATTGTTTCTAGCGATAAAGTAACTGATGGAAGAGCAGAAGAATTAGCTTTTGAAATATCACAACGTATTCAAACAGAAATGACGTATCCTGGACAAGTAAAGGTGACTGTAATTAGAGAAACCAGAGCAACAGGTTACGCAAAATAATTTCATCACATTGCTATAATAATAAATTAAAAGGAAAAGTGAATTTATGGGATTACTACAATTCCATTATTTGTACCTACCCATTTTTTTCCTTGAGAATCGATTGATATCGCGTTAATAAAATTATCTGGGATATTAGAGTTGTTTGCATTAATAATATTCCACGAAACATTGTCAAAATTGGCAACTCCTGCCCCTTCGGTACCAATCCATTTTACATTGTTTTGAAAAAGAATTAATGTTCGTAATAAATTAATTGGCAATGGCGAATTTGAAGAATTAAATGTTTGCCAGGAAGCTCCATTAAATTTTGTTAAGCCTCCATTTGTACTAATCCATTTTGTGTTATCATTGTCTATTGCAATGCTATAAACACTGTTATTAGGTAGGTTTGAATTACTCATATTGTATGTCGTCCATGTAGTTCCATTAAAATGTGTTAAGCCATTAGCTGTCCCTATCCATAACAAACCATTATTATCAATTGCAAGAGTGCCAACAGAATTATTAGGTAATCCAGAATTAGAGGGTGTGTAAACAAGCCAAGAGGCACCATTGTATTTAGCAAGGCCTCCTCCACTAAATGTTCCAACCCAAACATTATTTATACTATCAATTGCAATAGATCGAATTCTATTTGATGGAATTAATGAGTTGCTGGTATTAAATGTTTGCCAGTTAGTGCCATTGTATTTTAGTAAACCATTATTTGTTCCAACCCAAATGTTACCATTATTATCTTGTTTTAAGCAATTAAAAACATTGCTAGGGAGTGAATGGGAAATTGAATCAAATGTAAACCAATTTGCACCATCGAATTTGGTTAACCCTTTAGCAGTGCCAAACCAAATGTTGTTTAAATTATCTGATATTATGCAATTAATTTTATTACTTAATAATGTGGTATTAGTTGTATTAAATATACTGTATGTTATTAAAGGTGTAGATGCAGTATTTTGAGGAGTATTTAATGTTTCTTTTTTCTTGCATGAAAAAACACACGATAAAATTATTAAAAAATAAAATCTAAACATTTAAATTTATTTTAGTTTTTGATTGATACCGAATTTACTAATTTAAATTGTTAAATACCTTCAAAATAGCGAATTTTTCATGAAAATGGGTTACCTTTAATAAGATTAAAATTCTTCAATATGATGCGTAATGTAATATTATTCAGTTTTTTCTTTTTTGGAAGTGTTGTTATTTGTAAATCACAAAACAATGTAAAAAATAAAGAAGTTATTTTGATTAAAAATGAAGTGAAAGATGATTCTGTGAAACAGCAAATTAACTCAAATCAAATTTTCACCGAAGGCACTATAACAACTCCAGAAGAACAAGGGTTTACAAAGGAAATTATAAACGGAAAAGATGTTTATACCAAGGAAGAAGGACAAATAAAATTACAATACATTCCAAAAAAATAACATTTAGAAAGATAATTCATGAAGTTTAAATCAGTTATAATAATTTTTTGTTGTGTAGTTTTTAATCAACATTTATTTTCGCAAGCAACTTGTGCTGGCGCATTTAATTTAGGCACTCCAACAACTGCACAAGCTTGTTTTAATTTTACAAATGCTACTACAGGTTCAGCACCATGCGCAGGAGCTGGTTATGGTGGAAGTGGAGGCGTTACTTATGTTAGATTTTGCACTAATGCTACAGCGCAATGCATAAATTTTACAATTAATCAAGGAACAGCAAGTGGTAACTGGGCCGTTACGGTTTATAGCATTAATTGTTCAACAGTTATGGATGCGCAATGTCTTGGAAATAGTGGTACTGGCGCTACTTTTAATACTGCAACACCAACAACAAATACTTTTGCGCCAAATACCTGTTATGTGGCAAGAATTTGGAGTGCAAATAATGGGTCATTTACTTTATGCACACAAGTATTGCCGGCTCCAAATGATTATTGTACTAGTCCAACCCAAATTTCACCTACGGCTCAATTCCTTAATAATTATTGCATGACTGCAAATACACCTACAGATCCACCAGCAGCACAATTTTGCGCAGGTTCTTTAGAAAATAATGCCTGGTACTCTATTACCACTTTATCAACTTGTACTTTTCCTTGCCAAGTAGTAATAACAATTTCTAACATAGTTTGTTCTGGAGGTGGCTCCGGATTTCAAATTGGATATTTTACCGGCGCATGCGGCACCCTAACCAATATAGGATGTACAAGCGGGAGTGGGGGTACTGTTACCGCCACAATTAATAATTTGAGTCCAAATCAAACAGTTCTTATTGGTATAGATGGTAATGCAGGTGCTAATTGTTCATACAGTATAAGCGCCACAAATACTATACCGCTCGACATTCAATTATTATCTTTTGAAGCAACAAAAAACAAAGGTTACATTGCCATAAATTGGTATACAATTCGCGAAGTAAATAATAATTATTTTACAATAGAAAAATCTAAAGACGCTTCAGTTTTTGAAACCGTTTCTGTTGTTAGTGGAGCGGGTAATAGTTCAAAAAATGTAGATTATTTATATAACGATAATAAACCTTTTGACGGCATTTCGTATTATAGAATAAAACAAACAGATTACGATGGAAGGTCCAAATATTCACAAATGCGAGCAATTGAGTATAAAAATGAAACTAAATTAAATTTTGATATTATCCCAAACCCATCAAATTCTGCAGGTTATAATTTAAGATTTGAATCAGCTCTAGAAGAGCAATATTTGGTTGAGGTAACTGATCTTGCTGGGAAAATAATTTACTCAATAGTTGTAAATGTAAATAATTCAAAAAACAATATTTCTTCAAGCTTACATGCGGGTATGTATATGTTAAACATTAGAAGTTTAACCACTAATAATTTAATTGGAACTAAGAAATTATTAATTTCAGAATAAACCGATAAAATTAACCACTTTGTTTTCACGAAAAATATTTTTTTTTAATATTCCCCCTTTATTAAAGGGGGCTAGGGGGATTTGGCTTTAGAAAATGAGTTCAGATAAACGACGGGTGAGGAGCGGAGCACAGAACAATATTTTAAAACCCACATTTATTAATGTGGGTTTTTCTTTTATATTTGATAAACGAAAACCAACACCTACAAACGTTTACAAATATTTATAAACGAATGGGCGACGATTAGGGATTAGTTATACGCAATGGTAGTAAGACTCACCAACAACATAACAATTTTCTATAATCAATTAAAATAAATCCAATGAAAAACAAACAAGACAATCCTAAAATTCTTAAAAACAAATATCTTCCGACAGCTGAATTTTATAGCCAAATAATTGACAGTTTGCAAGATTATTCAATTTTTACATTAGATAAAGAATTTAAAATAAATAGTTGGAGTGCAGGTTCGACAAAAATATTTGGTTATGAAGTGGACGAAGTTATAGGAGAGCCATTCGATTTAATATTTACGGATGAAGATTTAAAAAAGGGAATTCCTAAAAGGGAAATCCAGACCGCTTTAAAAGAAGGAAGAGCAACAGATAATAGATGGCATATCGCTAAAGACAAGAGCTTGTTTTATGCTTTTGGTTTGGTGTTTCCACTCATTAGTTTAGATGGAGTGATGATAGGATATGTTAAAATTTTACAGGACTTAACATACAGGAAACAATCGGAAGATTCTATAAAAAAATATGTCAAAGAATTGGAAGACCTTAACACACATAAAGAAAGTGTTATGGCAATACTTTCTCACGATTTAAGAAGTCCGCTTTCATCTATAATAGGAACAGCCAAATATTTGAAAGAAAATTTTCACAAAATGAAGGCCGATTCTGTTCAAGAAATGCTCGACTTACTTTACAAGTCATCAACTGATGAATTAGAAATGCTTGATTATTTAGTTGAATGGGCAAGAATAAAATACGCATCAGACATATTTTCCCCTACAAAAATAAAACTAACAGAATACATTAATAAAGTGTTTGAAACCTTAAACGAAGCCGCTTCAATAAACACGATCAATCTTCATCACGAAATTGAAGAGAATACTTCTGTATTTGCAGATGGTAAAATGTTAATTTCCATTATTCAAAATATCGTTTCAAATGCTATAAAACATACAGGAAAAGGAGGGGCAATAACGGTTTCAGCAAAATGCAAAGATGACAAAATTATTGTTCAGGTTAAGGATACTGGAATTGGAATGTCGAAAGAAATAATGGAAAAAATTTTTACACCACAATTGAAAGCCCTTTCAGAAACTCGAAAAAAAGATAAAGGGGCTGGAATTGGATTATTATTGGTAAAAGGATTTTTAGAAAAGAATGGTGGTGAAATTTGGGTAGAAAGTATTGAAGGTGAAGGTTCATCTTTTTACTTCACATTACCAATTGAAAAACCTTTGCATAAAATTGGCAGTTCTGACGAAATAATGTTTGATGAAAGTGTGTAATACAAAAAATGCTGACCGACATTGAAATAGCCACAGCGTATAACTGCACCTAAATGTACTTTGGGCGTTCGGCTTCGGCTTTGCAAAAGCGGTAGCCAATTAGTTAATTTTCATTTTGCAAAAGTCCAATAAACATTTATCTTTAAATTAACGTTTCGGCAGACTTGTTTCATAAGCGCACTGTGCAAGGCCGCAAACCAATAGGCGCCTGTTTTTATTTTTTATATAAACTGGAAGACATCACTAAACAAAAACATATTTTAAATGCTTTACATGAGTTGCGCACCATTGCCCACGTAATAGATATGCACCAACTTACAAAAGACCCAACATTTATCTTATCCGAAAAAACAGAACACTCACCAAAAAGAGATCTTAATAAAAATGATTTAAGCCGTTATTTAGATTATTGTTGCGAGATGTTATCCTTAACCTCAAAAGTGGCCGCTAATTATGCAAATAATAATAAAGACGAAGTGGTTTTAAATACAATTAATGATATTGAGATTTTGACTACTAACCTTTCAAGCAAGATTTGGCAAAAGATAGAACTCAATAAACTTATGAAATAATGTAGATGTTTTTTAAGCACCAACACTATTTGATTTTTTAAAATGGCGATTATTTTAGCAAATATTAAATCGTCATTGCGAAGCTTCTCTCAATTATTTCGATGGCTGAAGCAATCTCTTTTACTATATTTGAAATTACTTCGTTCTCTATAATGATGAGGCAAAAAAACTGAAGCGAACTTAATTGAAAATAATCGTTTAGCAAATGAATAATAAAGTTTTAATTAGAGAATATAAAGACCAAGATAAAGCTGTGGTTTTAAATTTATTAAAATTAAACACGCCGAAGCATTTTGCTTTAGACGAAGAAAAAGATTTTATTTATTATTTAGAGCATGAACTAAATAAATATTTTGTTTTGGAACTAGAGGGTAGTGTAGTAGGTTGTGGTGGCATTAATTTTATGGATGATAAAACAAGTGCAAAAATAAGTTGGGATATTTTTCATCCGGATTATCAAGCTATGGGTTTAGGAACACTACTCTTAAATTACAGAATTGAAAAACTGGAAGAATTAAAAAATATAAAATTAATTACTGTCAGAACCTCTCAACAAGCCTATAAATTCTATGAAAAGCTAGGTTTTGAAATTATTAAAATAGTTGAAGATTATTGGGCAAAGGATTTTCATTTATATGAAATGAAATTTACTAAGTAAAAATAAAATCTCTTTCGCTACAAAACGTTAATCAACCTTCAAGAATTTAAAATTACTTTTTGAGTTAGCGTTACTAACTGAAATAAAATAAACGCCGTTGGCCCAAGAACTGCAATCAAAACGTTTAGAGTTTTCTAAAGAAATGTTTCTTTCCTCAATTAATTTACCATCAATGGTTTTTATTTGAATAAGGTAATCTTGTTGTTCGTATGAATTATAATTTATTTCAAAATAATTATTTGCAGGATTTGGATAAATAGAAAATGAAGAACGGAATTTATTTTCTTCCTTAAAGCCACTCACTGTGCTAACCCAAATACTATCGGCCCATTGTGGGTTATCAATAAAAGGATTACGATTATTTTGGTAGCTGGTGTAAATTTTATTGTTGCGAGCAATTTCTTTTGCGCTTACAGGGTCTTGATGATGCCATTGTAATAACACATTTAACTCCCAAGGTAAAATAGTTGCTTTATTAGTTGCAGTAGATGAACTCCATGTTGCATCTTCAGAATAATAACGTGTACTCATATAAAAATAACTTCTTGCTAAATCTCCTTTGTATTCGTTAATAGGTTCAAACACGGTAGAAGTATAACCAGCATTAGTACATGGCCCTAATTTACTTCCATTCATGCTTGTCCATGTTGGATTACTAACATTACCATAAGGGAAGTTGCTACGCTTGCCGTTTACTTCGCCATCTGTAGGATAAATATGAAATAAATCAGAGTCTGGCCCAATTGTAGAATTAAACCAGCTTTGCGGCCAGCTGTGTTCGCGGTTATAACAATCTGCCTCTGAGTTATAACTTCCGCATTGGTTGGTTACAAAAGTATATTCGTACGGTTGAGCTCCTGTTGGGTTATGACTATAAATATCCCACACTTTGCCATTTGCTTTAGCATCTGTTTGCGGGAACGCATACCATAAACCGGCGTAAGTAATTTGTGAGTGATTTTTAATAATGTTGTACAAGGCAATTTTTAAATTGTTGCCGGATAAACCTTGTGCGGAATTATAATAACCGGGCGGAATTTGAGCAAAATAAAAAGTAGAAATAAATGTGAATAGCGTAAATAATTTCTTCATGTTTTTAATTTCTAAATTCTTTTGTTTGTTCAAATATAGAAGTCAAAATTTCTTTTTCTGTTTTGTCAAGTTTTAAGCCTCTGCGTTCATACACTTTTTCTGCTGTTTCAAATAATTTTTCTAAACGGTAAGTTTCAAAACCCTCGCTACCGCCCCAACTAAAGCTTGGTATATGAGTTGCCGGAAAACTTCCGCCAAAAATATTTGCACCAACACCAACCACTGTGCCAGTATTAAACATGGTATTAATGCCAGATTTAGAATGGTCGCCCATTATTAAACCACAAAATTGTAAACCGCTATCCACCATTTTGTTTTGCGCGTAGTTAAACAATTTTACATTACCATAATTGTTTTTTAAATTACTGTTATTGGTATCAGCTCCTAAATTGCACCATTCGGCAATTACAGAGTTACCTAAAAAACCATCGTGGGCTTTATTTGAGAATCCAAAAATAACACTGTTGTTTACTTCGCCACCAACTTTACAATGTGGGCCAATGGTTGTTGGTCCGTAAATTTTAGTGCTTAATTTTAAAGCGCTATGTTCTCCTAAAGCAAAGGGACCACGAACAACAGAGCCTTCCATCACTTCAGCATCTTTTGCTAAATATATTGGACCCGCAGAAGTATTAAAAATGCAAGCTTCTGCTTTTGCACCCTCTTCTAAAAATATTAAATCTTTATTACCAATTACGGTAACAGAATTGCTTAATGGTTTAGATTTTTTATTCTTAGTAAGAAGTTCAAAATCTAATTTTAGAGCTTCGCCGTTTTTTTGAAAAATATCCCAAACATTTACAATAGTTAAAATGTTGCCATTAAAATTTATTTTTTCTCGCGAAAAATTTTCTTTTATGTTTTTTGATTCTCCAATAAATGCAAGAGCTTCGTTATTATGAATTAAAACCTGCTGAGGTTTTAATTTTTTAATTTCAGTAATTAAAGCAGGAGTGGGGCAGATGCTAGAATTAATGAATAAAGAATTTGGTGTTTCAACTAATGGAAATTTTTTCGATAAAAAATCTTGCGTTAAATAACTACAAACAGTATTTAATTCTAAATCCCATTTTTGTTTTATGGTTAAAATGCCAATTCTAATTTCAGAAACCGGACGAGTATAAGTTAAGGGCAATAAATTCTTCCAAGAATACTCTTGGTCAAATAGGATAACGTTCATAGATTACAATTTGGCTTCTTCGTTAATTTTAAATTCGGTACGACGATTAATTTTATGTTCATCATCAGTACACTCTACATTATTTGCGCATTTGTTTAATAATTTAGTTTCGCCATAACCAATTGCTTTTAATCTTGATTTGCTAACGCCTTTAGCAGTCATATAGTCTACCACAAACTGTGCACGTTTTTTAGAAAGCGCTAAATTAAATGCGTCACTTGAGCGCGAATCGGTGTGCGAGCTAACTTCAATAATTAATTTTGGATTTGTGCCTAGTACCGTGATAATTTTATCCATTACTTTTTGTCCGGCATCATCAAATTTAAAATCTCCCGAATCGTAGTAAATATTTTCTACAATGGTAAGTTCTGCCTTTGCTTTATTTTTCATTTCTAATACTGCTAACCATGGGTCGTCTACTACAAACTCACCCATTGCTGCTTTATCGGCATCTAATAATTTAAAAATAAATTTACCACTACTGTTTTTATCAAGCACTTTATAAATTCTTCCTTTATTATCGGCAATATAAATTTTAGTTACGCCATTAAATTTAGGGTCATTTTCATCTGCCTCAAACAAATAACTTTTATCGCCCTTTAAATTTTTGAAATTAAATTTTCCCTTTTCTGAAGATGTAACTTCTTTTACTTCACCATTTTCTATATCTTCTTTAATTTTAAGTTTAGCGTTAGCAATTGGTTTTTTATTTTGGTCGTACATATAACCGTAAACATCCATTACTAGATTAGCATCATCCGCATCCATTTCTTTCAATAAATTTTTCTCTGAACTTAAAATTTTAAAATTAAATTTATCCTTACCTGTATAAAACGTTTTTAATTCTTTACCACTTTTATTAGTTAGAGTTACTTTTGTATTTGGTGGTAAGGATATATCTGTTTCTTCAATCGAAATAATATAATTTTGATCTGCCGGAATATTTCTAAAAGCAAAGGCTCCAAATTCATTAGTAGTAGTTTCTTCAACAACATCGCCATAATCATTAATGATTTTTAAACGAGTGTTTTTAATTGCTTTACTTGGATTTTCGCCATATAATAAATTACCCGCTAATGTTAAGTTATCATCAGTATATAAATCTGGTAAACCATTTGGATCGAAGGGAAGATTTTTGAATACAAATTTATTGTTTCCACTTTTATTAGTAACGCGGTGAATTACACCATTTTTATCTGCAAGATAATAACGTGCCTTGCCTGTAAATTTAGGGTCGGTTTCGTCAATAAGCGCCATGTACTGTTTGTCTGCCTCTAAATTTTTGAATTCAAAATAACCATCTCCATTTGTTTTGGTACTGTCTATTTTAGTTCCATTTTCAGTTAATAAAACAACTTTTACTTTTGATGCACCATCTAGAGGATTTTCGGTTTGTAATACAGTTCCTGAAAGCGTCATAGATTTATTTGTGAAAGAGTACCAATAAATATCATCTTTGCCTTTTCCGCCAGTGCGATTAGAAGAAAAATAACCAATTGAGTCGTTTAAAAAAGTAATTCCAAAGTCATCAAAATTGCTATTAAGATTCATGCCTTCATTTCTAACTAATAACCATTTATTATCTATACTTTTTGCGGTATAAATATCTAAGCCACCAAAGCCAGGTAAACCGTTAGATGAAAAATAAAGTATTCCATTTTTGCGAATAGATGGAAACATTTCGTCCCCACTGGTATTAATATCCGGTCCAAGATTTATAGGTTTTCCCCAAGTCTCTCCTGTTTTGGCACACATCCAAATGTCTTTTCCACCAAGACCTCCGGGCATATCGCTTGTAAAAAATAATTTAGTATTGTCTTCACTAATACTCGGATGAGCAACAGAATAATTATCGCTATTAAATTCGAATGGTTTAATGTCTCCCCAATTTCTATCTTTCCCTGATGCAATAAATATTTTTGCTGTATTAACAAAATCCTTTTTCTTTTTATATGTTACGCGAGTAAAATATAATGTCTTACCATCTGCACTTATACAAGCTGGTCCATCATGATATTCGGTATTTATTTTTTTTGATAAGGATTTAGATTTTTGTGCTGTCGCGCCTTTAACTTCTGTGATATACATATTAAGATACGGCTCACCATTATAATCGTTTACAGTATAATCTACAAAATTGAAGGATTCTTTTTCGGCAACGAACATTAATTTATCGTTCATTATAAACGGAGAAAATTCAGATTTATCAGTATTTATTTTTTCAATATTTTTAACTTCGTATTCAATAGGTTTTGAAGTGTAATATTTTATTTCGGCACAAAATTTAATTGCTTTTATTGCATTGGCATCATTCGGACTCAACTTAATATAACTTGTGTATTGCTCGATAGCCTCTTGATATTTATTATTGATTTTTAAAACTTGAGCATATTTATAATGTACATCTGCTGGCACGGGAGAGTTAAGTGCTAAAGCATTTTTATAAGAAATTTCTGCGTTAGTATAGTCGTTAATTTTTTTATAACTATCGCCAAGTTTAATATAGGCTTGTTGTTTTGTTGCTGAATTTGCTTTAGTTGCTTTTTTGTAATGCGAAATAGCTTTGATAAATTGATTTTTATCAAAATATTTATCTCCTCTATCTATTTGAGAAAATAAAGAGGCGGTAAATAAAGTAAGAACAAATAAATAGAAAGTTTTTTTAATCATATAGTTCTATAAAAATCTTGGGTTTAACATTTTTGCTTTAGTTCCTGAAAAGTCAAAACCAATCATTACTTCATGGCTAGGGCCTAGCTTTCTGGCATTTCTTAATCCTGTATCGTAGGAGTATGCTACTCTGAATTTATTATTTACATAATATTGCATCAAGAAGCCGGGCCCATATCCACCACGCACAAATAAACCAAGCCATAATTTATTATACATGAAAAAATTTAAGTTTAAGTCTCCGTTGCCTTTTCCATTTCCTGCTGTGCGAAGAGTTATTGTGGGAGCAAAAATTAAATCATCGTTAATTTTAAAAGATTTACCTATAGTAAAAATTACATGTGTTCTTAATCGGTAGCTAATATTATAATTTCCTTGTTTTCCTCCGGTTGTATCTAGTGTTAAATCATAATCGTATAATGATTTATTTTGAAGATGAGAAGCGCTAGCGCCAACAAAAAAAGTATTAGATCTTAAATATAAACCTGCGTTTAAATCTAATGCGTTGTAAGATTGATTTTGTAAACTATAGATACTGCTTTCGCTTGCTTTTAAAGTAATCGCATTAAAATCAAATTGAAAACGATTATAACCGGCATTTACTCCGAAAGATAGTTTCCATTTGTTAGATAACTTTAGGATATAGGCAATGTTTCCATATGCTCCAACCATTTTTCTGGGACCCATTGCGTCGCTAATTAATGTAAAGCCAACACCAAGATTTTTGTTTAAAATTGGACCATGAAGACTAATACAAGAAGTTTTTGGTGAGCCATCAAAACCAGCCCATTGATTACGAACCGATGCTACAACAGATAGACCATCTCTGGCTCCGGCATAAGCGGGATTAATAACCATTTGATTAAATTGGTAAAGATTGTATTGTGGGTCTTGCTGAGATTTACAAACTAGTGTAAAAACAAAACTTAAAATTAGTAGAAGATATTTTTTCATTGTCATTAGTTTTTTATTAATTCAACCCAGCCTTTTTGTATTTCGCTATTGTCGCCAAAATTTATCACATAAAAATAAGTTGATGGTGTTAAATTTTTAAGATGCTCTTGAGTTGGCCAATAATTATTTTTGTTATCGTAATTAGTTGTGTTAAATATTTCTTTACCCCAACGATTAAAAATGGAAACACTGTTACCTTTATAATTTTCAATATTATCAATTGTAAAAACATCATTTACACCGTCTCCGTTTATTGTTATGCCATGGTAAATTACTGGGCCACAATTTGGGTCAACCTCTATTCTTATGCTTTTTGAAGATTTGCAGCCATTTATATCTGTAAAATTTAATTGATAGTCTGTGGCAGTACTCGGTGTTATGGATATTGTTGAACTCATTTCGGTTGTACTCCAAGTGTGAGATATAGCCGATGGAAAACTTAAAGTAATTTTATCTCCTGGGCAGGCTGGGTTTTTTGAAGCAGAAATGTTGTCGATGTTTGGTGGAAATAAGTTTATGTTTAAAGTGTTTGTTCCTTTGCAGCCGTTTAATAGAGTGCCTTCAACGGTATACGTTACTGCTGATAAGCTTTGGTCAGAAAAAGTTGGACTTGTTGATAGATTCGAATTGGTTGGCGATGTCCATAAATAAGTTGCGGCACCTGCGGCGGTCGCAGAAATTGTATTGCCATAACATACAGTTAAATTATTTCCAGTAGATATTGATATCACAGGGTTGCCAGAAATAATATTTAGTGTGTCTGATTTTTGCGTGCATGTATAATTTGAATACATGTCAATATCTAGGGATGCAACATAATTGCCAGTAGTAATTGTTGTGAAAGTTGAACTGGTTGATACAACGGAACTGGTAGGAACAAATTCCCAATTATAATTTGTTGAAGTGGAAGTATTAATAGCAGTTAATGTTGCAGCTAATGCGCTACAGACAACTGAGGGTGTTGCGCTAACATTCACCTTAAATGAAAAGTTAGGGATCAAATAGGTTTTATCTAAATTTGCTTTCCAAGGTTTAATTAAAATATCATTAACTCCATTGTTATCAAGATCTGCAATTTGTAATTCGTCGGGTCTTAAGCTGTTATTTGTAAATGTAATTGTTGTTGGTGCATCAAAATATGAAGTTGTAGAATTTCCCGGAAAAATCACCATGCCTGAAAATGTTGAAAGAGTGTAATTTCCTACAGCAACAAAATCTGGAATGTTATCGTTATTAATATCTTTTATTTTAAAATCATTAATTTTAATACCCGGAGCCTGAAGCGTTATTTGTGGGGTTAAAAAAAATGCGTTTAAGCCAATACAAACAACCATTTTATCGCCGCTTAATAAAGAATTTCCATAAAATAAAAAATCTAATTTGCTATCGCCATTAACATCTGCCATTTCTGAACTTGTAATGGAAAAATCGGGAGTTAAAGTAATTGTTGGTGCAATATATAGAGGAATTGGATTAAGAATAATATTAGTTATGGCGGAATTATTATCTAGAAAAAAGACAGAGTCTTTTACCGCACTGTAGGTTATCATTAAATCTTTTAATCCATCAACATCCGCTTTAACATTACCTATACTTATTTCGAGCGATTGATTTATTAAAGAACCAGCACTTTTAAAAATTGTATAAGGAGTAGTTTGGATAAAATTGCTGGAAATACTTAAGTATGGAATAATAGTTACTCCTGGACCAAACGCGGTACTTGAACTTATTAAATAAAATTCATCAAATCCATTGTTGTTGATGTTATCTGTAACTAAGTAGTGTTCTTGATTAACAAAATTGCTAGGAATACCAATTTGATTTAACAAAGAAAAATTAAAACTTGGAGTAGCATTTTGTTTAAAAACAAATATAGTATCGCTTGTTGTAAAAACAACATCAAGTAACGCGTCACCCGAAAAATTGCCAACACCTATAGCTTGAAATTTTCCGGTACCTGCACTAAATCCACTTCCGGGTACGTTAAAATAATTCATTAAAGAAAATGTTGCTGTGCTAGAATTAAAACTGTAAATTTTAATTACGTTTAAATTTGCATCTGCCACAATTACTTCTTTTTTTCCATCATTATTTAAATCCTGAACAACAAGATTTTTCGGATAAGAAGGCGCTATTGATGAATTGTTAACTGTAATTAATTGATCTAAGCAAATATTATCTTGGGTATAAGGTAAAACGCCTTGAGCAAAATTACTTTGTGCGAATACAAAAAGGATACTGAATATGACTAATATTTTTTTAATGTTCATTATGCAAATTTAATCTTTTAATACCTCTACCCAGCCTTTAATTGAATTAGAGCCATCTCCTAAATTTAAAATATAAAAATAAGTGGTGCTGGTTAAATTGTTTTTATCTTGGTTTTGTGGCCAGGATTTGGTAATGTTATTGTAACCTGTTTCTTCATAAAGTAACTGACCCCAACGATTATATATGTATATATGGTTGTTTGGAAATTCAGAAATATTATCAATTGTAAGAACATCGTTATTGCCATCTCCATTTACTGTAATCCCTTTGTAAATTTTTACTTTACACGGCTCTAAAGCATCGTTAATTGTAATAGTAATAGTGTTACTGCTATCAATTTTAGTTTGACTATTAACAGTATAAAATATTTTTACTTTTACGTTATAAATACCTGCTTTTAAACTGTCAAGTGCCGAACAATTATTGGTAGCACAATTTTGCTGGGGTAACCAAAAGTACTGTGCAGTATAGGTTGATACATTTGAAGTAATAGCTAATGAAATATTGCCATCATTTTTATCTTTACAGCTAACTCCATTATGCAATTCAGTAACCGTAAAAAAGGGACTAATTCTAAATTCTTGCAAAAACCCTTGAGTAATCATATTCCCTGAATTTGAAATTGTGCTTACAAAAGGTTCACCAACATTATCAGAAATAGTTGTGCCGTTTGGTAATGTCCAGTTATTTCCGGCAGAATTAATTACATGGTGTTGATTTATTTGACCGAAAATTAGTGTAAATGAAAATAAAAAAAGCAATGTTGCAGTTTTTACATTTACTTTACACGACTCTATTTTTTTTAATTTCATTGATAAAATAGGCTGTAAAATTTTATTTTTTTTTAAAGTATAATATTTACTCATACTATTCTATAACAATATAATTAAAAATATTTGGCAAAGTTGAAGTGGTAACCGGCGCTGACATACTGAATGGGCGATATAGCCTTAAAACAAAACTGCTTGATTGAATATCTTTTACAAAGTAACTTAAACCTTGAAGGTCAACCAAGGGCGTTACAACTATAGTTGGTGTATCTGGATAGGGTTTACCAAAATTAATTTTAATGTCACAAAAATTTGTTGGTGAAAATCCTGTTGCGCCTGTAGTAAAAGAAATCATTCCTTTTACATCATTACCATTGACTGTTACAGCAGGGAATGTGAAGCCTCCAATAACTGTTGGTGTTCCTGCGGAAGTGCTAAATGAAGGAGAGCCAGTAACTTTAATATGACCATTTTCAATTAATAAGGCTAATGCACTTGCTGTTACGGTTCCACTTGTTGCACGCATAGCTGCACCAGACCCAGCTGTTATTGCATGAAGTGCAGGTGAAGGATTTATTGAATTAGTTATTTCAAATTTCCCAGCATTACCAGCTGTTGAAGGTTTTAGTCCATATATTGTTGGACTATTTCCAGAAGCTATACCATGAATAGCAGATCCTAAACCAGATACGTTGCCGTTTGTAGTAACTAATAAAGCATGGTCAGTATTACTTGGATTAGTAATCTCGAATCTACCTGCATTACCAGAAGGTGAAGAACCCGGCTTTTGACCGTAAACAGCAGGGCCGCTACCAGAACCAATTCCAATTACAGAAGCACCTGGCCCAATAGTAGATGCAAAAAGAGCATCTGCAGAATTACTTGAATTGTTGATTTCAAATCTACCGGCATTACCAGATGTTGATGTATTAGGTTTTAATCCATTAACAGCCGGACCACTACCAAAACCAATACCTTGTACTGCTGGGCCAACACCACTTGCATCACCTCTTACACCTGCTGTTGCAGAAGAAGTTAAATTTGAAACTAATCCATATACACCAATTGCATTATTTGAACTTGAATTTGAATTATATCCATATACCCCAATACCTTTCCCTTTATTTTCCCCAAAAATACCAGATGCAAAATCTGAAGAGTTATTACTTAAACCATAAACGCCATGAGCTAATCCATTTATCGAAGTAGTAAATTGATTAACTCCCATAACAGCTGCAACTGGTGAGTTGTTAATTCCTAATACTCCAGGGCCACCGCCAGCATTTTCTCCTAAAACTCCCGCAGCATTAGTATGTGAATTGAAAGTTTTACCATAAACTCCATTTCCAGCGGGATTTGAAGCCGTTGAGTTATTTTGACCAATTATTGCTGGTTTTGTGCTTGAATTATTTATTCCTGAAATTGCAGTGCCATTTGTAGAATTAAATAAACCAGCATTTGCTCCTGTAGCGCTTGTTTCATTTGCGCTAATAGCTGAGCCACCAGTACTATTAACTAAAATTGCTGGAGACGTGTTTGTTGTGTTGTTGTTGTTTATTTGTAGAATGGAAGTTGTTGTTGTTGCGTTTCCAATTATATCCAGGTTTGCATTTGGAATATTAGTTCCTATTCCTACTTTATCTGTAAGAATTGATAAAAAAACGTTATTCCCTGTTTTTGCCCAAGGCTGTAATGAAGATGCTGCCATAGTAGTTGGCGTCCAAGCACCTCCAATATAAGATAGAATTTGATTATTTGTAGGTGTAATTGTAGATACTGGAAAATTTTGTATTGCAGTAACGGTGTTGTTTCCGGGGGTTCCAGTAACGTCACCATTTAGAGTTGGCGTAACTGAAGCACCGGAAGAAATACTATAAGAGCTTGCACCAATAGTTAAAATATTATTTGTGTATGAGGTTGGAACGTTACCCGCCATCCCCGCAAATAATGCAAAAGGAACACTAACCAATTGTTGAGTTCCTAAAAGGGTAAAAGTGGGTCCAGATTTTATTAAAACATCCAATGTAAATGGACCAGTATTCCATGTAGTAAGTGTTAAAGTATTAGGGGCTTTACCAATTAGCGTCGAAAACAATCCCAAAGAATTTGGTTGAATACCAAACTGCGTTTCATCATGAACAATAGTCGTAGCGTCTTTTATTATAAATTGGATATCGAATGGGTTTGTTATTGGAACGCCTCCCGCATTTCTTGCAACGCCTTGATAGTTGATTGATTTTGGCGCGGAGGTTTGAGCCCCGGCATTGAAAACAAACACAAAAATAAATACTGTAAAAACTCTAATCATAAAATATTTTAATATGAATTAAAGATATAAAAAAAGAGGAGCAGAACCAAATTTTTTGGCCCAAATCCTCTTTTATATTAGTGATATGTTAAAAAATTAGTTTCTGAAAACAAACACGTTATCAAACACATCCAAAATTATTTCTTTCTCTTTATTAATCTTTCCTGAAAGAATTTGTTTTGATAATTCGTTTAATACTTGTTTTTGGATAACACGCTTAACTGGTCTGGCTCCAAATTGTGGATCGTAACCTAATTGAGCTAACCATTCAACTGCTTCATCCGTAATTTTAATTCGAACTTGTTGTTCTAATAAATGTTTTTGTATTTGATTAAATTGAATTTTAACAATTTCTGTTACGTTTTCTCTCGTTAAAGGTTCAAACATAATTACTTCATCAATTCTGTTTAAAAATTCAGGGCGAATTGATTTTTTTAGCAATTCGTATACTTCCAATTTAGTTTTAGCTAAAATTTCGTCTTTATTTTTTTCAGTAATTTTTTCAAAACTTTCTTGAATTATATGAGAACCCATATTGCTTGTCATGATAATAATCGTGTTCTTAAAGTTAACAACTCTGCCTTTGTTGTCTGTTAATCTACCGTCATCTAATACTTGAAGTAAGATATTAAAAACATCTGGGTGAGCTTTTTCAATTTCATCTAATAAAATTACGCTATAAGGTCTTCTTCTAACTGCCTCAGTTAATTGTCCTCCTTCATCATAACCAACATAACCCGGAGGCGCACCAATTAATCTGCTCACTGCATGGCGCTCTTGATACTCGCTCATGTCAATTCGTGTCATCGAATTTTCATTATTAAATAAAAATTCTGCTAAGGCTTTTGCTAATTCTGTTTTACCAACACCAGTTGTTCCTAAGAATATAAATGAACCTATCGGTCTCTTAGTATCTTGTAATCCGGCCTTGCTTCTTCGTACGGCATCAGCTATACTTTCAATTGCTTCATCTTGACCAACAACACGTTTATGCAATTCATCTTCGAGGTGCAATAACTTTTCTTTTTCACTTTGAAGCATTCTACTAACTGGAATACCTGTCCATGCACTAACTACAGATGCAATGTCTTCGCTATCTACTTCTTCCTTTAATAATTGAGAACCTGCTTCTTTGGCTTCAGATAATTTAGTTTCAAATTCATATAGTTTAGCTTCAGCTTCTTTTACTTTGCCATAGCGTATTTCAGCCACTTTACCATAATCGCCTTGTTTTTCATAGTTGTTAGCCTCTTGTTTTAATTCTTCAATTTCGAGTTTAAGTTTTTGAACACCTTCAATAACTTCTTTTTCTGATTGCCATCTTGCACGTAAAATGGTTCTCTTTTCTTGCCAATCTGCAATATCTTTGTTTAAAGAATTTATTTTGGATTCATCACCTTCCCGTTTTATTGCTTCGCGTTCTATTTCTAGTTGCATTATTTTGCGTTCAGCTTCATCTAATTCAATTGGCATAGAATTTATCTGCATCCTTAATTTTGAAGCGGCCTCATCCATTAAATCAATTGCCTTATCTGGTAAAAAACGATCGTTAATATAACGCTGACTTTGCTCAACAGCGGCAATGATCGCTTCATCTTTAATCCTTACTTTATGATGAGCTTCGTATTTCTCTTTAATTCCACGTAAAATTGAAATGGCATCTTCGGTACTTGGTTCATCTACCATTACTTTTTGAAAACGACGTTCAAGAGCTTTATCTTTTTCAAAATATTTTTGATATTCATTTAAAGTTGTAGCACCAATTGCTCTTAACTCTCCACGAGCCAAAGCTGGCTTTAAAATATTTGCCGCATCCATTGCACCTTCGCCACCACCACCGGCGCCTACTAAAGTGTGTATTTCGTCAATAAATAAAATTACTTCTCCATTACTGCTAATTACCTCTTTAATAACCGCTTTTAAACGTTCTTCAAATTCGCCTTTAAATTTTGCCCCGGCAATTAAGGCGCCCATATCTAAAGAAAAAACCTGTTTTGTTTTTAAATTTTCAGGAACATCACCGTTAATAATACGATGCGCTAAACCCTCTGCGATAGCGGTTTTACCTACCCCTGGTTCTCCAACTAATATTGGATTGTTTTTTGAACGACGTGAAAGTATTTGTAATACGCGACGAATTTCTTCATCACGACCAATAACGGGATCGAGTTTGCCGTTACGAGCTTGCTGGTTTAAGTTAACGGCAAATTTATTTAGGCTATTATAAGTTTCTTCTTGTGATTGACTTGTTACCCTTTCGCCTTTTCTTAATTCATTTATTGCAGCTTTTAATTCTTTTTCCTTTAATCCAGTGTCTTTCATTAAGCTAGAGGTATTGTCTCCTGCATTTAATAATCCTAATAATAAATGTTCTATCGATACATATTCATCTTTGTATTCAGCCAAATAGGATGCTGCTTTAGCTAAAGCTTGATTTGCTGCAGCTGATAGATACGGTTGTCCGCCTGTAACCTTTGGGTATGATTTAATTAAACTATCTATTAACTTGGTAAAGGTTACTTGATTTACATTTAATTTTTTTAAAATAAATGGCGTTACATTTTCATCTATTTCTAAAATTGCTTTGAGAATATGAGCAGTTTCTATTGCTTGATTGCCATTAATGGTAGCTAACTGCATTGCCTGCTGGATAGCTTCCTGCGATTTTATAGTATAATTATTTAAATTCATAGTTAATATGTTTAATACAATAGCAACACAAAACGTTCCATTTGTTTTTTCGGAAAAATAGTCGGAATAAAGAAGGAATTTATGACGGATTGTCAAGTATTTTGGGAATTACATGACGGAATTACAATAAAAACAATGGTTATTGTTAATTTATAACTGAATGCCAATAATACAAACGTCATCCACCTGTTCTAAATCACCTTTCCATTCCTGAAATTTAGAATTTAGTTGTTCGCATTGTTGATTGAAAGGGAGGTTATTTATTGAGATAATAAAATCGTTTAACGGTTTGTATTTGTATTTTTTTCCTTTAGGACCACCAAATTGGTCAGCGAAACCATCGGTATACAAATAAAGAGTATCTCCTTTTTCATAGTTTACTGCAAAGAGATTAAAAGCTGTGTTTATTTCTCCTTTTCCAACTGGCATTTTATCACAAGTAAGTTTGATTATTTCTTTATTTTGTTTTATTAATATTGGAGAGTTGTTTGCCGCTGAGTAGGTGATTTTATTTGTTTGCTTATCAATGCAAAGTAAAATACCGTCAAAACCATCTTTTTGACTTTCCTTACTAATTGAATTTATTAATCGCTCACGTACATAATTAAAAACGTTGTTAGGTTCGTAAATGTGTTTTTCGTTAATAGCCTCATTTAAAAAATTAGTATTTAATAAACTCATAAAAGCACCTGGCACGCCATGCCCGGTGGAGTCGCATACAGCAAGAAAAAACAAATTAGTGCTATTAGTTTTGATTGAATTAGCCCAATAAAAATCACCACTAACAATATCTTTTGGTTTAAATAAAATAAAATGGTGAGCTAGATTTTCCTTTAAAACATCATCATTCGCAAGTAAAGTAGTTTGTATTCGTTTTGCGTAATTAATAGAATCAACAATTTCTTTTTGTTTTTCTTCTATAAGATGCTTTTGTTTTTCTACCTCTTGTTTTTGAGTTGAAATAATATTGTTTTTTTGTTTTGTAATTTTAAAAGCTTTAAAAATAAAGAAAGAAAAAATAAGGGCTAACAATAGAAAAACAAGAATTCCATAAGTGATAAATTGTTGACGGCGTTTTTCGGATTTTGATTTTTCATCTTTGATAGCTTGTTCAATTTTATACTCTTGTTCTTTTTTGGCGTACTCAAATTCGTAATTTTTGCGAAGGGTATTACGTTTTAATTCTGAGCCATTTAAAATTTTATTAAGTTCTGCGTTTTTCCTATGCAATTCGAGTTCTTTATTATCGTTTTTGTAAGTTTTGTAAAGTTCAAGTAGCAGGGCTATAATTTTATGTTCGTCTTGAATTGATTTATTGGCACGCGTATATTTTAAACTTTGCTCAAGGTAATATTCCGCTTTTTCAGGTTCTTCTATTGCAATGTAGTATTGCCCATAGCCAGAAAAAAATAAATATTTTAGTGCTAAATTATCTGTATTAGTTACATAGGGGGTAACTTCATCTAAATATTGTTTTGATGTAGTATATTTTTTTTCTTTTAATAGCCAGGTTGATAAATTTATTTTTGATTTACTTACGCCATTCAAATCTCCAATCTGTTCCCTAATGGACAAGGCCTTTTTCATACAGGCAATTGCATAATCCTTTTGACCTCTGTAGTTTGCAAGTACACCAACATTTTGAAGCTCTTGCGCAATCATATGTTTATCTCCAACCTGTAAGGCACTTGCTAATGCTCTTTTCAAATAAACATATGCTTTTGCCGAATCGCCAATAAAGATGTAGGTTTCTGCAATATTATTGAGAAGGGGAGTTAGACCAGCTACATTTTTTAACTGTTGCTGAATTTTTATTGTTTCATGATAAATATCCAATGCCTCAAGAATTTTACCGTTATTGTATAATTGATTAGCAATATTATTATTAGAAGTAACTAATCCAGTATTAAATCCTGTTTCTTTAAAAATTTTTGCGGATTCACGGTAAAGCGCTAAGGATTTATCTGGATTTTTAGTATAGTTTTGAATGTAATATCCAAAGTTATTTATTGCTAGAGCTTTTGAATTAAGATATTTATTTTTTATAACTGGGTCTTTTTCTTTTAAAACTAAATCATTGGCTATGTTGTACATTAACCTATTGTATTTTGGCCAGATAGTTTCATCATAGCAATTTTCAACTATTTGATTCAACAGTCGAAGTTTTAAGGTATCCGAGTTCGCCTCTTTGTACAATTTTAGATTAGCTTCAATTAGTACAAAATCATTTTTATTAGATTCTTTTTTTTCTATTGAATCAACCAAATAAAATGTTTTATCTAAAAATTGAGCATGATTTTTTAAGCTAAAAAAAAACAGAAAAAGTATGAGTGATTTTCTAAGAAACATTTAATGCCTAATTTACAAAAAAATTAAGTCCAAAGGATTTTATTATTTTTTCATTAAAGAATCAAAAGGAATTCTGTTTGTGATTGACCGACCAAGCGTAACTTCGTCAGCATATTCTAATTCATCACCAACCGCTATACCACGTGCAATTGCACTTAATTTAGTTTTATAAGGCGCAAGTTTTCTGAAAATATAAAAAGAAGTAGTTTCGCCTTCCATAGTTGCGTTTAAGGCTAGAATTACTTCCACAATATTTCCTGTACTAACTTTATTTACTAATGTTTCGATATTTAAACTCGATGGGGTTATGCCATCTAAAGGAGAAATTATACCACCCAAAACATGGTAATGGCCTTTGTATAATCCAGTATTTTCTATGGCCATTACATCTCTATAATCTTGTACAACACAAATTGTTGTTTCGTCGCGTAAAGGATTTAAGCATATTTCACATATATTTTGTTCTGAAATATTATGGCATTTTTGGCAATACTTAAGATCGGTTTTAAGTTGTAATAAAAGTTTAGCTAATAATTCAATTTCGCTCTTGTCTTGTTTAATAACATGTAATACATATCGCAATGCTGTTTTTTTTCCAACGCCTGGCAGTTGTGCAAAGGCTTCAACAGCTTGTTCTATTATTTTGGAGCTAAATTCCATTAGCGTAAAATTAATTATTCTATTATTAATATTTGCTTTACTTATTCACCTTATGATTGTTTAGAACTATTTTGACCTAAAGTTACTTAATATCCAAAAAAATAAATCTTTGTAAATGCCAATAAATTTAAGCATCTGTTTATTTAGTAAATTAAAAAACTATAATTATTTTTCTTAAAACTAAAAATGTCGCCTACCTTACTGTTTATATTTGTTATTTCTTATTTTTTAATCTTGCTTGCTGTTGCATGGGTAACTGGAAGAAATTCGACTAATGAGTCTTTTTTTATTGGGAATAAAAATAGCAATTGGATGTTGGTTGCATTTGGAATGATTGGCACCAGTTTAAGTGGCGTTACTTTTGTGAGCGTTCCTGGCGGAGTAGGGAGCGGCAATTTTTTTTATTTTCAAATAGTACTAGGGTATTTATTGGGTTACATGGTAATAGCCTTTGTATTAATTCCTTTGTATTACAAATTAAATTTAACTTCTATTTATACTTATCTCGAAAAGCGTTTTGGGGTAAATGCTCATAAAGCAGGTGCTTTCTTCTTTATTTTATCTCGATTAATTGGTGCAACGGCTCGTTTATATTTAGTTGTTAGTGTACTTCAGGTTTTTATATTTGATAAATTACATATTCCATTTGAACTTACAACTTTTGTTATTCTTATACTTATTTTGCTTTACACTTTTGAAGGGGGTGTAAAAACAATTATTTACACTGATACCTTGCAAACGACTGGGATGCTATGCGGATTGGTTATTTGCATTTTTGTTATTGTAAATGCCATGGGATTGGATTTTTCTGGTGCTTTATCATTAATGAATGAAAAAGGGTATACCAAGATATTTAATACTGATGTAAAGGCTGGTTCTTATTTTTTAAAGCATATTATTGGCGGTATGTTTATTGCAATTGCCATGACTGGTCTTGATCAAGAGATGATGCAAAAAAACATTAGCGTTAAAAACATTAAAGATTCTCAAAAAAATATTGTATCCTTTTCGTTTATTTTAGTAATTGTTAATTTAATGTTTTTGTTTTTAGGCGGGATTTTATATTTATACGCTAGCCAAAACTCAATTTCTGTTCCTCCAGACGATCTCTTTCCAAGCATTGCATTAAGTGATACCTTTAGTGGAGTTATTGGTATTGTTTTTATTATAGCGTTGATATCAGCGTTATTTCCAAGTGTTGATGGAGCTATTACTTCAATCACATCTTGTTTTTGTATTGATATTTTAAGCATGGATAAAAGTTCTAGAACTGAAAAACAAAAAAGGCAAACTCGCTTAAAAGTACATTTTACATTTGCCGTTATTTTTTTTATAATGGTTTTAATTTTTAAAGCTATTAATGATAAGCTTATTGTTGATTTTATTTTAAAGTTTGCAAGTATTACTTATGGCCCATTGTTAGGTTTGTTTTCTTTCGGTATTCTTACAAATAAAAAGCTAAAAGATAAGTTAATTTGGACGGTATGCATTATAGCACCTCTTATAGCTTTGAGTTTAGATGTTCTTTGTAGTCCGGAGTGGTACGAGAAAAAATTACATATTTCGTTAGGTTTAAACTCAGTTTCAGAATCTATTTTTAGCGGATATAAAATTGGAACTGAATTAATTTTAATAAATGGAATTCTAACTTTTGTAGGGTTGTTTTTAATTTCGGTAAAAACACCAAAATCTAAGATTGAAATAGTAAAAGAAATTAATTAGAAAAGAAATTTGATTTTTCTAAGTCGCTAAATTTTTTCTTCTTTTTTAAAAAGTAATCAAAAACAATATTTCCGTTGTAAATAGATGATTTATTAAATTTAAAAGTGGGTTGTTGTTTTAATTTTTTTCTTTTTGATAATGTTTTGGGAAGTTCACTATAATAAGCGAAATGCGCTCTTATTACAGCAAAAAAATGTTTCGGTTGCCCATCAACTAAAAATTTAAATGCGGCAATTGCATCTAGTTTAAGTCTATAAATTAACTTAAAGAATAAAAAATTTGACGAATCGTTTTTTGTTAAAGTGATTAAATTGTTTCTAAAATTTAAAAAAGTTTTGCGCGACGATATTTTATTTAATGTGCCACCACCAACGTGATACACAATTGATTTTGGTTCAACGAATATAGAATAACCTACGTTTTTTAAACGCCAACAAAGATCTATTTCTTCCATGTGGGCAAAATAATCATCATCTAAACCATTAACTTCCCAAAACGCTTTTGCTTTAACAAAAAGGCAGGCGCCAGTTGCCCAAAAAATTTCTCTAGTGTCATCATATTGATTGACATCTTTTTCAAGAGAATTAAAAATTCTACCTCTGCAAAATGGATAACCGTATTTATCAATGTATCCGCCAGATGCACCGGCATATTCAAAGAAATTTTTATTTTTAAAATCGAGTAATTTTGGTTGACATGCAGCAATTTTCTCATCGCTCTGCATTAAATTAATTATCGGTGCTATCCAATTTTGTGTTGCTTCAACATCACTATTTAGCAAAACGTAATAATCTGTCGTTATTTGTTTTAATGCCGTATTATAACCTTTTGCAAAGCCGCAATTTATTTCAATTTCTATAAGTTTAACCTGCGGAAAATAAGTTTTTAAATAGGAAACTGAATCGTCATTACTGCCGTTATCGGCTACGTAAATAGAATGACTTTGCGAATTTTCGAGAACGCTGGGTAAAAATTTTTCTAAAAAATCTTTTCCATTAAAATTTAAAATTACAACAGCTACACTAGGTATATACATTTTATTTACCGTGGGTTGTTATATATTTCGTTAAACTGATTGTCTTGAATGCCTGCAGGATTAACGTTATCCGGGTTTCCAATACCATTATTATTTCTTCGAGTAACTTCAAAACGCCATCTGTCGTTATAAAGCTCACCTCTCATATCACTATGTACAAGAACATGACAGTCGTCGCCAATATTTTTATTTACGAAAACAAATTTTCTGTTACTAAAGTTGTGGTTGGTAGCTTTATCATTTAAGGTATAATACTGCCATATTTCATATGGAAATGTATTTTCTTCAGCATATTGCATACTCCGTTGACTTGGTTTGCCATATTGCAAATAAACTCTACCACGCTCAGAATAATATCCTTGTTGTTTTCCGCATTTAAAAAGCACCATTACCTCTTGAACACTTTTATAATAATCTGCCCACATTTTTAAAGCATTGCCTGTATCTGCAGCTCTGCGTTGCCAAAAATCAACCACAAAATTTTTCATCAGTTCTGGGTCTTTTTTAACCGCTTGATTAATAATTCTTTCTTTATCTAATCCATTAGCTATAGGCCATAAACATTCAACAAACATTTTCAAAGTATCTATATTGTTGCATGATCCAAAATATTCTGAAACCGTTTTCTTTTCACTGTATTTCGATAAAGCAACAATATCAACTGATTTATTTAATCGCTGAAAAAAATACTTTTTCTGGATATGTGTAATGTTATTTTCGTCTTTTGCTTCAATTACTAAATTATAATTACCGCTCCCTAAATTACTAATGTTTATTTTTGCTAGGAGAGGATTTACTTTCGCAGTTTTTTGTTTTCTAAAATCGCCGTAACTATTTAATTTAAAAAGATTGTCACTATTTTCTAAATAATAAACGTATAAGAAAGGTTTATTTATTCCTAAAACTGTATCGGTATTATAAGTTTCAAAATAAAAATTAAGTTCTTTAGTGGATTCTGGATAATAATTTATGTTGTAGGGTATTAAGTCGTATCCACTTTTTGAGATAGAAGTTGGGATAGTTGTTTTTTTATAATATTCTAAAGCTTGTATGCTTGAGGATTGAATTTGAGTTTGGTTAAATGAAATAACTATAGCTTGTTTTATTTGGGTTGGTTTTGATGAAGGCTGATTCTTATCAGTAAGCGTCATGTGTAATGTATATATGCCGTTGGGAAGAGAGTACCTTTGATTGTCGATAAAGGCGGGAGGATTTAAGGTGTCTGAAAATGTTGGGCCAATTAAATTATACTTATTGGCTTTTACGATTGTGGAATCTTTTAAGATTTTAACCTCAATATTTACTGAATTTTGATGTTTTCCATCAATTAGTTTAGAAGATAAGGAGTTTCCTACAATTGTGAGATAAGTTTCTAAATAGGGTTGATTTGAAGGTGTGTTAAAGGCTCCAATGTTATAGTAAGCGATAATTTGCCCATTAACTTGTAATGATAAAATAGCCGCTAGCAAAAGAATAAATAGCTGTTTTTGAATATATTGAGGTTTAATCATGTATTAAAACATAAAGTTATCGATTTTTTTTTCGAAATTGGTTTGAGAAATTAAAAAAAATTGTAATTTTGCGCACGGAGAAATGGCAGAGTGGTCGATTGCGGCAGTCTTGAAAACTGTTGTACCGCGAGGTACCTGGGGTTCGAATCCCTATTTCTCCGCCAACTAAACCCGAAATCATTGTGTTATTAATGGTTTCGGGTTTTTTGTTAATCCTGAATATTATTACTATTAGATTAGAGAAATTGTAAAAACGAGCATTACTATTTTAATTCTAGTCAATAATTTAAGATTCTAGAGTAGCCTTTAAAATTCTTGATTGTACCTTGCTTGATTTACGTAATTAAATTTTATAGGTCTTTCATTTAGTTTTAGCTATAAATCTGGGTAGTTTAAATTCATTTAGCTGTGTTATAATAACACAATCGATAAATAAAGTGGCATTCCAAATGTGATATTAAACGGAAATGTGATTGCAAGTGCCATAGGGATATATAGACCCTCGTTAGCTTTTGGGGCTGCTAGTTTCATTGCCGCTGGAACCGCAATGTAAGAAGCACTTGCTGCTAATACAGCAAAAATAAAGCGACTACTTACATCCTGTGTCACAAATCCACTTAATAAAGCAACAGCGGAGCCATTGATTAATGGGATAATCATTGCGAATATAGTGGGAAACCAACCATTAGAAAAAAAAGAACTGAGTTTTCGCCCACTTGTTATCCCCATGTCTAATAAAAAAATTGCTAGAAAGCCCTTAAAAATATCGTTTGTAAATGGTTTTATACCTTCTGCTTGCTTTGCATTTGCTAACAAACCAATTATTAAACTACCCAGAATAAGTAATACGCTTCCATTCGTCAACGAGTGTTTTATGACTGACATTTTATTAACCTGCAATGTTTTTTCTTTATTAAAAACAGACATGAGTATTAATCCGGCGATTATGGCTGGTGATTCCATTAATGCCATTATAGCCACCATGTGTCCTTGAAACTCCATTTTTTGAAATTCAAGATATGAAACCGCCGTAACAAATGTAACTGCACTTACTGAGCCATAAGCTGCAGCGATAGCGCCTGCATCATAAATGTTCATTTTCTTTTTTAGAATAAAAAACGTGTATATTGGAATTATTAATGAAATAATAATTCCGAAGAGCATAGACCAGAAAATTTCAACAGAAAAAGTTTCGTGCGATAATTCCTGTCCTCCTTTAAACCCAATTGAGAAAAGTAAATACAAAGAAATAAACTTTGATGAGTTTTGAGGGATTTCAAGATCGCTTTTTAATTTTACAGCTATTATTCCTAAAATAAAGAATAAAAAAGCCGGGTTTGTAAGATTCTCTATTAATAATTCTAAATTCATTTTAATGATTTTTTTTAATTTAATTCAATTGCAATGTTCTCTGCTTTAGTAAAAACAATCCCTTTTATGTTAATTTTATTTTCAATATTTTGCGGTAAAAATATTTTATCTTTTCTTATTTCATTGATTTGTCTTTTAATATTAAGTTCTGCTAAAGCTTTCTTTTTGAAAATTATTGTCTCATTATTAGCTGCAATTGAATTATTACAAATTAATAGTTTATTCAGAGCATATTCAGAACAGGAGCCAAATCCTTCACCTTTATTTAAAACATCGTTTATAAAACGACAAGAGGTATCATTGATTATAAATATTTCAGTAATTGACTCTCTAACTATAAGATCATTTAAAGATTTAGAAAAATTTATATCATCAAAATTAAAAACAGCACCTAGAGCTGTAGCAAAAAATATGTTTTCGCCATATTTGTTAGTAATGAATTGCTCCAAGTGGCAGTCTGGGCAAATAAAGCATAGTGTTTTTTTCATGGGTTTAAAGTATTAGGTTGTTTATTATTATTTAAATTGACTTGTGTTTTTTTTAATTTGGTTATTCTGTTATAAGTTTTTTTTTGATTTATCTTTCCTTTTCAAAAGCCAATCGTTTACCTTTTATATTTTCATTAAATGTTCCATTATCAAATATTAAATTGCCGTTAACGAAAGTTTTTATGATTTTACTTTTAAACAATACGTTATCAAAAGGTGACCATTCACATTTATATAGAATAGCATCTTGGGATGATATCCATGATTTATTTAAATCTACAATTACCATATCGGCGAAATAACCCTCGCGAAGATATCCACGATCTTTAATGCGATAAATTTCCGCTACATTGTGGCTGGTTTTTTCAACAATGTCCTCTAAAGATATTTTACCCTGATGATATAGTTCCAACATTAAAGGTAGTGCGTGTTGTACTAAGGGTCCACCAGACTTTGCGTTAATATATTTCCCCTCTTTTTCTGATAAAGTATGCGGAGCATGATCTGTGGCGATAATGTCTAGTTTTTTTTCTTTGAGTGCTTTTAAAAGACCATCTTTATCCTCACGAGTTTTAATGGAAGGATTCCATTTTATTTTATTCCCAAGTTTCAAGTAGTCTTCATCTGAAAACCACAAATGATGGACGCAAGCTTCGCCAGTTATCCTTTTTTCTCTTAAAGGTAGATCTGTTCTAAAAAAATCTGTTTCATTTAAAGTAGAAACATGTAAAATATGCAGTCGCGTATTAAACTTTTCAGCCAAAAGAATAACTCTCTTTGTGGCGGTAACACATGCGTTATTAGAACGGATTAGCGGATGATATTTTACTGAAATATCTCCTTCATGTAATTTATCATAAAAATTAAATGCGGATTTTATTATAGCATCGTCTTCACAATGTAGGGCAACTAATGAATTTGTTTTACTAAATAATTCAGCTAGAAAATCGGGGTAATTTGCAAGTATTCCTTCATCGTTGTCAAAATATAAACCATCATCGCTTAATCCACAAACAGTTTCATTATTAATTCTTAATGCCTCTTCTAAATTAAATTTGTTAATACCCATAAAAAAAGAGTAATTAGCTAAGGAATTTTTTTGAGCTAGCTGATATTTTTCCTCTAACAATTCGAGCGTTAATGTATTTGGAATTGTGTTTGGCATATCCATAAAAGAGGTAATTCCACCGGCAATTGCTGCCTTTGATTCAGAATAGAGAGATGCTTTATATGTTAAGCCAGGTTCTCTAAAATGTACTTGATCATCTATCATTCCAGGAAGAAGGTAAAGACCTTCAGCTTCAATCACCTCATTGTTTTTATGTTCCAATGTTATGGATTTTGCAATCCTTTCAATACGGTTATTAGAAATTAATACATCTGAAATAAAGATAGAGCCCTCGTTAACCAGTGTCGCATTTTTTATTAAAAGTTTCTTCATTGTATAATCAGGGGTTACAGTTATCGCAAAAGGTTGGTTCTTCGGTTGTTTTGTTGTGAGGATATTTCTTATCCTCTTTATATTGACACTTAATGCATTTGTATTCGTAAGATAGAATTGTTCTTGTTGGGAAGCTGCATAAACTGCAGGGTAATCCTGCGTTGGCATTAGTGATGCCAAAACCAGGCGTATAACATTGCGGGCAAAAAGATGTAATCTTATCTACCAATTTCTGCGCTGCTTTTTTTATTACCTTCATTCGGGTGGGATTAAACATAGCTCGCATATCGGTTTCAATATATACCGATCCGTATTTATTTTTTAACGATTCAAAAGATTTTTTTAAGACATTGGAATCTATAATACCTTTAATAATTTCAGAATTATCGCCATAGGCTTTACGTATTATTAAGCCGTGACTTGGAAATTGAGCTTTGGTAGCGAAAATATTTAATTGCTCAACTGATTTAATTTCTTGCCCATTAAAATTTGTTTTGAAACTGCGTTCTCTGATTACTATTTCCAAGTCGTTTTTTTTATCAATAAAAAGCAATATTTCATCATTTGCATTAATGAATCCTAGCGTTGGATGCGGACCAAAAGAGCCCTCACTAGCAACAGCCATATCGCAATTCGAAATTTTCATTGCCATAAGACATTTTTTTCTGGCAGTTTCTAAAACATCATCTAAACGTTCTATTTCTCCAGTAAAAGTCCCAAGGCTATCTGTGTCGAGATTTTTGTTAATAAAGCACTCTACAGCTAATTTTTTTGTTAGAATAGGCGAAATAACTAACTCTTTATTATGTTTAGTGGCAATAATTAATTTTCGCCCAGCAAACAAGTTTCTATTTTTGCTTTGAGGCATCTATTATTTTAATCTCTATAGTTCCATCAACACTCAGATGAAGTTTATTTTTTTCTGCATAATCAATAAGCGCTCTAATATCAGTATTAGTTTGCGTCAATTCCAGTATCCGTTTGTCATGAAAAGAAGTGTCACCACTTGTTCTTACCGTGAGGCCAAAAGACTGCATGGAATGAAAATTTATCTTACTATTTACTAGTGTAAGCAAAACGCTCCTGGCTTCGCAAGGATCGAATTCACCGTCTATTAATTTGTATTTATGTTTTGTTTTCATATACATTAATTTAAGTTTACTTCACTTTCAATAGAAACTGTATCTCCCTTCAATTCGATGAGTTTACGAGATTCATATAATTCTTTCTGTAAAGTTTTGATTCGATTCTCACGCATTTTTATATCCTCCTCGTTATCGGAGCTCTTTATTTTTTCTTCTTGAAATTTTATTTTTACATCTATCATTTTAGTAATAATTGTAATGGCATCTTTGCTTGTAAATTGCCCTTTAATTAAATGTATTTTCATGCTTTAACTATTTTTATTGTTAGTAATTATTGACCCTGACCTAAAGAATACGCAGGCTTTCCATCAAACGCATATAAATTTTCTGTTTTTATCACGTCTATATTTTCATTTAAGGCCATTTTTAAAAGTTCAATAATATTCGCTTTAGTAATTCCTGCATCATTCATTGGTTTAAATCTGCATCTCCAATGATCGGTGCAAAAAGTTTCATTAAAACCATCAGGCCAAACTTTAATTCCTCTATTTGTAATCATAGACAATTTTATGCCGTTATTCTCTACCACTTTAATTTTCTCAGCTAATTGATTTGGGTCTGTTCCTGTCCAATGCACAAACAAATCAACTCCTAATAAATCTTTTTTAGAAGCTTCCTTTCTTATATATTTAGGTAAATTCAAGGCTTTGCCCTTAGCATAAGAAACCGATTTTAATGTTTGCGGTTTATGGCCTAGGTTTTTTATAATAGCTTGAGCAAATTCTTTGGTTCCTACTTTTTGTTTACTTATTCCATCTTTATAGATGTCGTAAGTGTGAATTCCATCTTCAATAGTTTTTAACCAAGCATTTTGGATTTTCTCTGCAACCTCTGTTTGACCGATATGATTTAACATCATAATAGCACCTTGTAACAATCCAGAAGGATTTGCTAAATTTTGATTTGCCCTTCTTGGCGCTGAACCATGAATGGCTTCAAACATGGCGCACTCTTCTCCAATGTTTGCAGAGCCTGCTAATCCAACAGAGCCTGCAATTTGAGCAGCCACATCAGATAATACATCACCATATAAATTCAAAGTAACAATAACATCAAACACCTCAGGAGTATCCGCCATTTTTGCAGCACCAATATCTATAATCCAATGTTCGTTTTCAATTTCAGGATATTGTAAAGCTATCTCATCAAACACTTGATGGAATAAACCATCGGTTTGTTTCATAATATTATCTTTAGTGAAGCAGGTCACTTTTTTTCTTCCGTATTGTTTTGCATACTCAAAAGCATAACGAATAATTTTTTCACAACCTGGTCTGCTAATAAGTTTTAAGCATTGCACTACTTCATCTGTCTGTTGGTGTTCAATACCAGCATATAAATCTTCTTCATTCTCACGTATCATAACTATATCCATTATGGGATGTTTAGTTTTTACAAATGGATGAAGACTCATGCAAGGACGAACATTGGAGTAAAGACCTAAAAACTTGCGAGTAGTTACATTTAAACTTTTATAGCCACCGCCTTGTGGAGTAGTAATTGGTGCTTTTAAGAATACTTTGTTTTTGCGAATAATATCCCAAGATTCTTTTGCGATACCAGATGTGTTTCCTGCCAAGTATACTTTTTCACCAACTTCAATTTCATCAATTTCGATTTTAGCACCTGCAGCTAAAATAATTTCTAGAGTAGCGTCCATTATTTCAGGACCAATACCATCTCCTTTTGCAACTGTGATTTTTGTCATATTTTTTATTTTTAATTATTGTTTATTAATGAATCTATTTTGTGTTTTAAAGCGTTTAGGTTTTAGTTTGGTTATTATATTTCAACTTTATAAATACTCTTAACTGGTAGGACTATTCCGCTTTTTAATACAATGTTTTGATTGTCTACTTGCCATATAGTTGTTTCTAAATGTTTGTTTGACTCAGTATCTTTAAAATAAATTTTGACTTTATGCTTATACGTATTTCCTAATTTGAGGGCGTTGTTTAAATCGCTTTCGCGTTGCTTCAAGTCGTCTAATGTTAAAAGAACATCATCTGGCAAAAAAGATAATGAACCAACATTTTCTTTCTCAATAATTTTACTCTTTGCATTTTCTATTTTAGATCTTAATTGTTTTTTATACTGTTCAATACGTTCAATTTTTTTTAATAACCTTTTGTTACGTGTTTGTTTTTTTAATATATTAAATGATGAAACTTTATCAGGGGTATCATTATAAAGCCTAATGCAAACTAACATTACGGTCAAGGAAATAAATCCGGTTAAAAAATAATGATGAGTAGCAAAATCCTCAAGATCATGTTCTAATTCAACTAGTTTTACATGTAGGATAATACTTAATAGTATGATACAAGCAGATATAGTAGCTAAAATTATTAGTAACGCATTTAATCGGGTGATGGTTTTTTGCTCTGAGTTTGACATAATTGTATGTTTTAAGGTTTAATTGTAATTAATTTAGTTATTGGGCTTACTAAAAGATAAATGAAGAGTTTACCGCCATAGGTTAGAAAAGCAATAACTACAAGAGGAGCAAAAACAACTTCAAGATTTATATTAAGAATACTGAAATAATTTAAAAGCATTAAGATAGAAGAGACGAGAACTCCTAATATTAAAACAAATATCTTCAATATTGTTTTTGTGTTTTGTGGTATTTTACTTTTCACATTACAAAATTCAGCATTTGAATTCATTAATTTTTATTTATATATTTTATATATTACATAAATATTTTTTATGTAAAAAATAATAGAAAATTAATAATTGTTATATTTACATATTAATAAAATACATATCTATCATCAATGCATTACACTTTACATCAGTTACAGGTTTTTTTAAAAGTAGCACAATTTAAAAGCATAACTAAAGCTTCGGAGGAGTTAAATATGACACAGCCGGCAGTTTCAATTCAACTAAAAAACTTGCAGAATCAGTTTGATATCCCTATAACGGAAGTTCAGGGAAGACAGCTTTATGTGACTGATTTTGGAAAAGAAATTTTGGAAATGGCTGAAAGGATTGTTAACGAGATGTCGGCAATCAACAACAAAACAATGGCTCATAAAGGATATCTATCTGGTAGATTAAAAATTTCTTCAGTCTCTACAGGAAAATACATTATACCTTATTTTCTTTCGGAATTTATAAAAAATCAGGCGGGGATTGAATTGATTCTTGATGTAACAAATAAGAGTAAAGTGATAAATAGCCTTGAAAATAATGAGGTGGATTTTGCGTTGGTATCAGTTTTACCCAAAAAATTACCAATTGAGAAAATAGATTTGATGCCAAATAAATTATATGTGGTTGGGAATATGGAGAGGAAATTTAAAAAAGGTATTTATGATAAAAAAATATTTAATGAACTACCTATTATTTTTAGAGAAGAAGGTTCTGGTACTCGTGTGGTAATGGAAAAATTTATAGCAAAAAATAAATTGCCAATTCATAAAAAAATGGAATTAACATCCAACGAGGCCGTAAAGCAAGCTGTAATAGCAGGCTTGGGATTTTCTATTATGCCGCTAATTGGCATTAAAAATGAACTATTAAATAAAGATTTGCAGATTGTTAACTTAAAGGATTTCCCCATAAAAACTACTTGGCATTTGATTTGGCTTAAGAACAAAAAATTTTCGCCTGTTGCTGAAGCTTATTTAAAATACGTGAAAACTGAAAAACATAGAATTATTAAAGAAAAGTTTGATTGGTTCGATAAGTATTAATATTAATTAGTTTTAGTCAGGTCGGATTTAAATTTATTAGATATTTCAATGGTGTTATTTTAGATATGAAATTCTGGCTGATATTCATGTAATCTAATACAAGGTTTATTTTCTATTTTAATGAGTTGTTGGAAAATGACAAAAGTGTGATTTTGTGCTCATAAAGGTTAATCTTTACTTATTACTTTCATCAGTTAGTTATCCAGTGTTCCATGCCCTGCTTAAAAGGATTTACGTATCCTCTGTATACTGCCAGTGTTATTTTTTTCTTTAAATGATGAGGTTTTTTATTTATTTTAAACTCCTTTGGGTAAAATCCAAATTGTAGGTTAGCATTTATTCTATCAAAATAGTCGTTTTGATTGTCTTTAAATAACATTCCTTCTCTCGGTATTTCAAATAGTGTTAATTCAATAGTGTGCGCATGTGTAACCCCATTAAAACTAATCATACCATTAACAAGTTGGGCTTTAGAATTATGTTGCGTAAGGCTTAAAAGATTATCTGCATTTAAGTGCCCCTTAAAAATAAGCTTTGAATCATCCAAGTCATCTAGCCATTCATCAAGAGTATCGTTCCCGATTTTAAATTTCGCGAAATCAACTACTATAATCAATTCATGTTGATCGGGTTTATAAAAAATTAACGCTGTATTATTAAGTGAGAAGCATTGCTGATTATGATAACAGGTTTGGATATACGTTTTTGATGAATGCACATCCTGAGCAGTTGCGCTCAAAGCGCTAATTAGAAAAATTATAAATAGTTTATTCATTTTATATGGCTTTAATATTGGTTCGCAACATCTCAGCAAACTCAATGTTGATATGGCTTATCGGTGATGCGTAAATGATCATTCCTTCTAAATAAAAATTCTTTTTTACTTCGTGTTCAATAGTACTATATAATAATGCTTTTGTAATAAAAAATAACCTGATAGTTTTCTTTTGTCCATCGGTCGTTAAAATCGTGTTTGTGTCAATGTGCGTTTGCATCGCATATTTTTTTTCGATAAGAAAAGCAGAAATTTCTTCAGCTTTTTTCCCATCGCTTAAAATAATATCTAATAAAATCATAGTTTATAATTCAAATTTCCATTTAAGTAAATAATATTTAGAGTTGTTTTTATGAATTTTAACTTGTATTCAGCCAATTTTAATTCAGTTTCTAATAACTTATTCTCACGTGTATTAAGCATAAATAAAGAGCTTTCGCCATTATCAAATTTTAGTTTTTCGGCCTCTAACAAAATTTTGCTATAATTTACGGATCGTTCTGAATTTAGAAGTTGCTGTGCTAAAATAGAAATGTTTTGCTGCAGAGCATTTATTTTAAAATTTAATTCATTGGTTTTATTTGTAAGTTCTAAACTATTATTTTGAGAGATTACATTTGCCATTTTGTAATCATTGGTCGAATTTCTTAGAAACAAAGGAAACGACATGTTTAAACCCCATTTATAATTGTTATTTGTAAACACAGGATTAATTGCCGAAGTACTATTGGATAGAAAATTATACTTAACATTTAAAATTGGCTTAATCATTTCCCTTTTTAATCTTACATCAACATTTAAAACATTTTGCAATGCATTATATTTCGATAAAATTGGATTTTGTGCGTTAGCCAAGTTTAAGTTTTCAGCCAATGCGACTTTGGCTTTATTGTAGTATGTTTCAAGACTATCAATAGCCTTATAATTATTATTTAATAAAGAAGGATTACCATTCTGCCATATATAGCTTGACAAGTCGTTGCTGCTTTTCTGATTATCCATTAAGGCAGTTTGCAGATCCAATAATCGAGTTTGGTAAAATATGGCTGCTTCAATAGTATCTACAATTGCTCGCTCGCCAACAATAGCTAGTTGCTCTATACCCTCTAATCTTTTTCTAGCGGCGGTCATAAAGTAGTTATTTAAGGATATTTGTTTTGCGCTAAACAACCATTCAAAATAAAGTTGAGAGGATTCGAATAAAAGGTTGTTAAGTTGAATTTGTTGCTCTGCGGAATAGTAATTTAAGTATGCTTTAGATTTTAATACGTCTGCTCGTCTCTTATCAATAACCAATCCTTGCAAAACGCCAACCTCTAAACCCAAATAAGGCAAGCCCTGAGGGGTAGTGTAAAGATCTGGATTAATGAATGGCCCAATACCATAATCATATCCAAATTTCAGATACTGGTTGGTAAATATTGGTTGCTTTATTTCGCTACTTAATGTTGTAAAATAGTTTAATCCGTTAAATTGTTTTTGATCGTAATTTCCACTTACTATCGGATCGTAATTTCCTCTGGACGACCTTAATTGAAGTTCAGCGTATTTCTTTTCGTTATTTGCTCGTTTAGCTAATGGATTGTGCTGTAATATTCCTGAAATAAAATCATTATATTCTGGCAGCAAAGTAGTTTGACTAAAACTGACTGAGGTGCAAAAAAGCACAAAATTTAAAAAAAGCTTTTTCATATTATTTTTTAGTTTCTTCCTTTTTAGAATTATCGCTTTTGTAAAACTCAGGTGGAAAACCGTTAACTATTCGCCACAATTCATAAAACAGGGGAACATTTTTTAGGAGTGCAAAGCCTTTAACACCACCACCAATTTGGATGGCTTCTGGCCATTTTTCACCAACATTCTTTGCAAGTACCCTAAATTTTTTATTGTCAGAAAGTACTTTGTCAAATGCTACAATTTCTGCTGAATATGTGCCATAGCTTATCCCGGGCCACCCAGAAAAAACAAATGCTGGCCAACCATCAAACTGCAATTGAACTTTTTGCCCTTTTTGAATAAGCGGTAAATCAACAGGGCTAACATATAGTTCCACCGCTTGTTCATCTTGTATTGGAACAATACTGCACAAAGCCGCACCTTCTTTTACTATTTCGCCAATTCCCTGAACGTTTGTTTTTGCAATATACCCATCTTGTGGCGCTAAAACATAATAAAAACCTTTTCGCATACTGTAATTTGCGAGTTGATTTTGTAATTTTGTTAATGATCCTTCACCTTCATATAAAAGCGAAAGTGATGAGAATTTATCTGACTCAGTTTTCATTAACTTTTCCTGAAAATCTTGTTGAATTGAGTTTAATTCTATTTCATAATTCAGTAATTCATTTTTCGAGGAGATATATTTATTATCTGCAGACGCTTTGCTAGCCAATGCATCCTGTACTTTTACTCGTCTATTTTCAAGTTCTGTTTTAGAAATAACACCCTTACTCATTAATTCTTCATAGCGCCTTAATTGCTCTTCTGCAACTTTAAAATTACTAGTTGATGTATTTGCCTCAATACTATCTGTTGTTATTTTTATTTTAGCTTGAATTATTTTATTTCGTCCTTGAGCCATTTTTAATAATAGGGATTTATTTAATGCGTCAATTTGAGAATCAACAGCATTTATTTTATCCTCGTAAGATTTTATGGTTGTTTCTTTCGCTTTGATAATAGATTCAGAACGGCTAATTAATTGTGGATCTACATAGTCATCCTTTATTTCGGATATAAATGCAATAGTATCATTTTTGTGAACAAAATCTCCCTCATGAATATACCATTTTTCAATCCTACCCGCTATACGTGAGGTAATTGCCTGAGGCCTGTTTTCTGGATTAAGGGTGCTTACGTTACCATCTGAACTTACGTTTTGTGTCCAGGGCATTAGAAGTATAATAAAACCAGTAATAAACAATGCAGCTAAAGATTTTTTTATTTTTTTGGAATACGGTTTTACATATATATGAGATAAACTTTTTAAGCCCCCATTTTTAGATTCAAGAATAGAAAACTCCTTATTACCTCCAAAAATGCTTTCGATTTTATATAGAGCAGTAATGATATCATAAAATATGTTTAAGCTTCCAACTAATTTTTCTACAGAATTAATTACCAAAAAGATGATGATTTCTGACGAGATAAATTGCCCAATATTTAAGTCTCCATTTTGTACAAGGTAAGCACCAAAGAACAAGAGTAAGCCAATAAAAACAATCTTAAATATAATTATCCCCTTAAACTGCGTTTCTAAAATGGCGTAATGATTTTTTCTGTTAGTAAAATAATTTTTTAAGTTTATATCTGTTCCATCGGTTACATTTTGGTTTTGTTTCCCGATAGAATTTTCCTGAAACCATTCTATTAATTTATACTTTTCATTGGATGTCTGAACGTTTGTTTCAACCCCTTTCTTACCATAATATCTAATGATAAAATAGAAGGTGGCGCATAATAAAATAGTGAAAATTAAAAACCATGTGCTGTATGCAGACAGTAATAGCAAACCAAAAATGATGCTTATGATTGAAAAGGAAAAGTCTAGTAATATTTTACTAATCCCCTTTTGGAGGATAACAACTTCAAAAAATTTATTGAGCTTTGTGAGCATTTGGGGTGAAGGCTCATTTTTTTCTATAAAGCCATTAATCTTGCTAACTAAGTCGCCAAAAATTTTTTGGTGTAGAGTTTCGTTAATTCGCATTTGCCACAATTGAAAAATTCCGATAAAAATTATTACTACAATCGTTATACAACTTAGTAAAATTAGTGAGGCCGAGAAACTTCCGGCCATTATAAAGGTAACAATACCCTGAATGCCCAAAGGAATTGCAAGATACATTAAGCCCTGTAAAATAGCTAAAAGGTAAATTTTATATATAATGGTTTTTTCCTTATATAACCACTTAAAAAGCAATTGAGGTTTAGTCATAAAAATTATTTTAGCAAATGTAGCAATATTTGATTAAAAAAATAGTAACACTATCATAAAAAAGTTTTATTTAATATTTATTATATTTGTACTTTTAACAAAACAAGTAAGTATGCATTTAGAGGTACGTATTAAAATGAACGATAAGTTGTTTCTCCGAAATCCCGAAGAATCAGCCTTAGGAAAGAAAATAGTTAAACAAGGCTTAAGTTTAATAAACAAAATTGGTTTTGAGACTTTTACTTTTAAAAAACTGTCTGTAGAGATAGATACTACGGAAGCCAGTATTTACCGGTATTTTGAAAATAAACATAAGTTACTTCTTTACTTAATTACTTGGTATTGGAGTTTTTTGGAGTATAAAGTCATTTTTAGTGTAAATAACATTACAAATTCAGAACTTAAACTCAAGACTATAATAAAGCTAATTACCGAAGAACCATCTAATGTGTCGGAAAAAACTGATTTTATTTCTGAATACGAAAGCTATAAATTAGTTATTTATGAGGGAGCAAAGTCTTATTTAACAAGACATATTAGTAAGGACAATAAAGACCGTTTATTTAAGCCGTATAAAGATTTATGTGAACGGTTTTCATCCATTATAAAAGAGTACAATCCTAAATACAAATATCCACATTCTTTAGCAAGCACAATTTTGGAGATGGCCCACTCACAAAAATTTTTCAAACAAAACCTTCCGTCTTTGACTGATTTTGCTAATGAAACTGATGATAAAAAAATTATTTTATTTTTAGAGTCATTACTTTTTTGTTCACTAAAGTGTTGATGTTTACCTGATAATTTCGTCTCGAAGCAAAAAACTCTTTATCATGAAAATAATTAAGATCTCTTTTCGTAATAAATAGGATCGCCTTTTAACGGAGCAATTTCAGCTTTAAATTTATCAATTAAGCTCATTTCATCTATTGTTACTGGCGCATAAGACATTGCAACTTTCTCCATTACCTTAATAAAGGTTGCTTTTAATTCAGGACTTAAATAATGACTATTAGTTCTTATTTGTTTCATAGCTCCGTTATAAGCGTCTTCTGTGGATGTTTTGTCTTTATCCATTATTTTAAAAATAATGTCGGAAATATTGAAGTCATAATCCTGACACCGGAGCCCTGCTTCAACCATATCGTGAAACTTTTGACGTTCTTCTTTTTGAACTGCTCCATCTGCTTGAGCAACCGCATAGGCCAATTCACCTATGGCATAATGTAAATTTTGGGTAGGGGTCATAGTCATATTTTTTGATTTTAGATTGATACTCAAGGTAGAACTTATTTGTTTGTTTTAGAATGACATTTATCATTGCTAATGCAGATTTTTATTAATATACTAGTTGTCTACTGTCATTTTAATTTTCTTTTTTGGGTCTATTTTATTATTTGTTGATTATGAGCATTTTTATGTATTTTTAAATAAATGAATTCTAACAAAGGATATTTTTATAAACTAATTGCATTATTAATATTCTTTAATTGCAATCTATCTTCACAGGTCCTTCAAGATAGTTTGTTATTCATAAAGCCTGGGAAATTCATCACAAATTGGGAATTGTTTAGTGAAGATAACCCATCAATTATTGATACAGCATTTCCCTCATCAAAAAAAATCGTTAAATCCATTTATTTCAAAACCGATAGTTCAAAAACCGGAGATTTTAGGAAGATAATTTGGTTCAGGAAGAACATCATGATAGATTCTTCTCAGAGAGACAAATCATTTTCATTAAATGTTGAGATAATTGGAGCCGCTGAAATATATATAAATCAGAAATTAGTAAAAAAATTTGGCGTTGTTTCAACAAAAGATGAGGAAGAAATTGTTGTTGCCGGAACTTCTCAAATAATTTCTTACCCGTTTGTTCCAAATAAAGAGTATTTAATTGCCATTAAATTTAGTAACCATCGTTCGGAGCACAGTTATAGTAAGGGAGGGGATAGAATTTTAGGATTAAAAATAAAACTTGAAGAAACGAATAACTTGTTTGCTACTTTTTTCATGCAGACCGTTGTTGTTTTTTCGTTTGGATTAGTAACATTCGCCTTCTTTTTTTCATTGGCTTTTGTTCATTTTATCATTTTTTTGTTTTACAAAGAGGAAAAAGCAAACGCTTATTACGCTTTTTTTTGTTTTACAGTTTCTGCATTAGTTTTTTCTTTGGTGTTCAAAACAATATCTCTGAACGACGGAACAGATAGGGTTTTAAATTATATAATTGCCCTTTCTCCAGCAATAATATTTGCGAACCTTTCATTTATGATCAGGTCTTTTTTTAAACTAAAGTTTCCTAAATGGTATTTTCTTTTTATTTTATTTTTCGTTTTTGTTTTTATTCAATTACAATTTGAATTTCCTTTTCTTGAAATCTCATATGTTTTATTGGTGGTTTGCGCTGTTGTTGAAACCATTCGAGCTATTTTTATTGCTTTTAGAGAGAAAATTAAAGGTGTTAAAATAATAGGTTTAGGAACGTCATTTTTCTTGGTGTTTGTAATTGCGATTTTATATTTTATGATTTTTCATATAGGAGGTGCAAATAATAATTATACAATGGGCTTTTTGTTTTTGTCTATTATTTTATTGTGTATTTTTAGTATTCCAATTAGTATTACAATTTTTTTATCCTATCAAATTTCTCTAACAAATCGTTCACTTTCTCAAAAATTAAATGAAGTAGAAGAGCTTTCTAAACAAACCATCGAACAAGAAAAAGAAAAGCAAAAGATTCTACTCAATCAAAAAAGTTTATTAGAAGAACAAGTGCTAGAAAGAACTTTAGAAATAACCGATCAGAAAAAAATTATTGAAGAAAAAAATAAAGATATTATTGACAGTATTAATTACGCTAAACGAATTCAAACGGCCATTTTACCGGAAATGAATTATTTTAAATCTGTTTTTAATAATTCGTTTGTTATTTATCATCCACGCGATATAGTTAGTGGCGATTTTTATTATGTAACCGAAATAAATAATTTGAAATTTTTATTTATTGCTGATTGTACTGGACATGGTGTGCCTGGTGCTTTAATGAGCATGGTTGGCAGCAATTTAATTCATAAAATAATTCACGAAAATGAAATTTTTGAGCCCAAAGAAATACTTCAAACACTTCATATAGAATTAAGGCAAGCTTTAAAACAAGATCAAAATGATTCCCAAAACCGAGATGGTATGGATGCAGCAATAGTTGTTGTTAAAGATGGCAATTTGTATTACGCTGGGGCTAATCGTTCATTACTTTATTTTAATAAATTAAATGAGTTATGTGAAATTAAACCCACAAAAACACCTATAGGAGGTTCTCATATATTAAGTGTTGATATATCTCAAAGTAAATTAAACGTAAGTGATATTAAGGAGTTTTATTTATTCTCTGACGGCTTTGCTGATCAATTTGGTGGATTAAGCGAAACAAATATGAATTCTTTAGGTAAAAAGTTAATGATTTCGCGTTTTAAAAATTGGCTCGTTGAAACGCTTAACTTAAAAATGGATGAAAAAGAAAGATTTTTAAATAACGAATTTCAAAAATGGAAAGGTAATTTAGAGCAAGTTGATGATGTTTGCGTTATTTGTGTACGGTTTTAAGAAACAAGTTATTTAGATTCTTCAAGGACTTTTATTTGTGTAAGCTTCCCCAAACCCCTAATGGTAATTTAATTCCGCTTTTAGCATTTAAAAATAACTCACCAATAGTTAATTCAGATTTATTTTTTTGAGCAAAAGGATTTAATAAATTTTCCGGCACTAAGGCAGAGAATCCTAACGAATAGGCATTTAAAATCAAAAGATGCTCCTTTGGGTCTAAAATCTGTAACACACCATTTATCATTTCAGAAATATTGTCTTCTAATTTCCATTTTTCACCGTTTGGTCCATGGCCAAAAGCTGGTGGGTCCAATATAATTCCTTGATAAAAATTTCCTCTTCTAACTTCTTTATTTACAAATTTTAAAGCATCATCTACTAACCAACGAATATTATCTAGGTTAGAGTTTTTCATGTTTTCGTTTGCCCATGTAACCACTTGTTTTATACTATCTACATGTGTAACATCTGCTCCAGCTGCTTTTGCTGCTATTGAAGCGCCACCGGTATAGGCAAACAGATTTAAAAATTTTGCTTTTGGTTTATCTTTTAAAAAAGAATAAATTTTATCCCAATTAACTGCTTGCTCAGGAAAAATGCCAACATGTTTAAAAGAGGTTAAGCCTAAGCGAAAGGTAAGTTTTAAAGGAGCATATTCAATTGTCCATTGGTCGGGCATTTGTTTAAATTTCTTCCATTCTCCGCTGCTGGATGATTTGGAAATAAATTTAACATGGGCTTGTTTTTCCCAATCTTGATTCGAATATATTTTTGGCCATACCGCCTGTGGCTCTGGTCTAATGGTAATGTATTTACCAAAACGTTCAAGTTTTTCAAAGTCGCCACAATCAATTAATTCATAATCGGCAAAATTGGTAGGTGTAAGTAGTTGCATTTTGTGGTTTTTGGTAGGCGCAAATTTACAAATTAAAACAAGAACGTTAACAACTTAGATTTTTTTGAAATAGAAACTATCGATAATTAAAATATATTCGATAAAAATTTAATTCTCAAAACATGCAAACTAACAAATCGGCTTTAGTTACACTTATTTCTGTTTTCTTTTTTTGGGGCTTTGTTGCGGCAAGTAACGACATTTTAATTCCTGTTTTTAAAGAAAAATTAAATTTAGAGCAATGGCAAAGTCAACTTATTTCTGTTGCTTTTTATTTGGCTTATACCGTTGGCTCAATTATTTACATTGGCATTTCTAAAATTTATGGGAGTGATATTTTAAATAAAATAGGATACAAAAATGGGATTGCTCTTGGTTTGGGAATTTCCGCAATAGGAACTTTACTTTTTTATCCTGCGGCAGAATTGGTTTCATTTAATTTAATGATTACCGGTTTGTTTATTGTTGCTCTTGGTTTTTCTTTACAACAAACTGCGGCAAACCCATTGGCAATTGTTATGGGCGACCCTAAACAGGCGTCTCAACGATTAAGTCTTGCGGGTGGTGTAAATAATATTGGCACAACAATAGGCCCATTAGTAATAAGTTATGCCATTTTTGGAGCCATAGGTAGCGGTAATAAGTTAGACGATATTGGTGCGGTAAAATTCCCCTATTTAATTTTGGGTGCTGCTTTTTTAGTTGTTGCATTAATTTTTATTTTTTCTTCTCTTCCTAATAAAATTAATGTGGAAGATGCAGCTACTTCTGATATAGATGCATCCAGTAAAAAAAGTGCATTAAATTATCCTCAACTTGTTTTAGGAATGATTGCCATTTTTGTTTATGTAGGTGTTGAAGTTGCAACAGCTTCTAATTTACCTGAGTATATGAAACAATGCATTAATATTGATACAAGCGATGCAGCGCCTTATGTTTCTTTGTTTTGGGCAAGTTTAATGATAGGTCGCTGGACAAGCTCTGCAGGTGCATTTAATGTTCCTTCGACGTTTAAACAAGTGCTTCGTTTTTTAATGCCCTATCTTGCCTTCGGTGTTTTTTTATTAGTAAACGCTATTGCAAAAAGTGATTTAGCAGTTTTTTATCCATATGCTTTCGTAATATTAATATTGATTGTTGCTGATATTTTTAGTAAAGGAAATCCTGCAAGACAATTAGTTATTTTTTCTTGCTGTGGCATTGCGGCATTAATTTTCGGAATGTTAACAAGCGGTTTAGTGAGTGTTTATGCTTTTATAAGTGTTGGTTTGTTTTGTTCTACACTTTGGCCTTGTATTTTTACACTAGCCATTTCGGGTTTAGGAAAACACACCAATCAAGGCGCTAGTTATTTAATTATGATGATAATGGGTGGAGGATTAATCAGCTGGTTACAGGGTTGGCTGGCCGGTCCAGAAGTTATTGGAATAAAGGCCAGTTATGTGGTTGGTGTTTTATGTTTTATTTATCTTGTTTATTATGGTTGGAAAGTTGCGGGAATATTAAAAAAACAAAATAGCAATTATAATACTCAAGAATCTTTAACGCATTAATTTGTATCTTTAAACATGCGATTTTTATTTGTTTTTTTTGTCGCGATTAGTTTAAATATTTTTTCGCAAAACTTCTCGCAATATGTAAATCCATTTATTGGAACAGGTGGGCATGGTCACACTTTCCCTGGTGCTGTTTTGCCTTTTGGTATGGTGCAATTAAGTCCCGACACGCGTATTGATGGAAGCTGGGATGGAAGTAGCGGCTATCACTATGGCGATAGTATTATATATGGTTTTTCTCATACACATTTAAGTGGAACAGGAGTGAGTGATTGGGGTGATATTTTAGTAATGCCCACTATTGGTTTACCTTCTTGCGATAATAGAATATATTCCTCAAAATTTAATCATAAAAATGAAAAAGCCGGTGCAGGATTTTATGAAGTGAAACTAGATGATGATAATATTAAAGCCGAACTAACTACTACTTTAAGAACAGGTATTCATCGTTACACATTTCCTAAAACAAAAGAAGCAAATATAATTTTAGATTTATTGCATCGCGATAAAACAATTAATAGTAATATCACTATTATTGACAGTGTTACCGTTGGTGGTTTTAGGATGAGCGAGGGTTGGGCAAAAAACCAAGAAGTGTATTTTGTAATGCGTTTTTCTAAGCCATTTAAAAAAATGGAGTTTACGTTTAAGAATACTTTCAAAACTCATTTAAATTTTAAAAAGAAAGAAAAAGCTCAAGGCGCTTATTTTCAATTTGATTTGTTGGACGAGGCTCCATTATTAATTAAAGTGGCTATTTCGCCCGTTAGTGTCGAAGGGGCAATTAAAAATATGGAAGCCGAAGCAATGCATTGGGATTTTGACAGATATAAATTGGACGCCGAAAATGCTTGGAATAAACAGCTGAAAAAAATTGAAGTTACCGATAGTGATAAAGATAAATTAACTGTTTTTTATACAGCATTGTATCACTGTTGTATTCATCCTTCTTTAAATATGGATGTAGATAATCAATACCGCGGAAGAGATGGGCAAATTTATACCGCACAAGGCTTTACTAATTATTCTGTTTTTTCTTTATGGGATACTTACCGTGCGCTTCATCCTTTATTTACTATTATTGAACGCAAACGCACAACCGATTTTATAAATACTTTTTTAGTGCAATATAAAACTTCTGGGCGTTTACCAGTTTGGGAACTTTCTAGTAACGAAACAGATTGTATGATTGGTTTTCATTCTGTTTCGGTAATAGCAGATGCAATGGTAAAAGGTATTAAAGGTTTTGATTCTTTATTAGCATACAAAGCTGCTGTTGCAGCCGCAACTTATTCCTCTTTCGGGATTCCTGATTTTAATAAAAAAGGTTTTTTGCAAATTGATGATGAGAGCGAAAGTGTAAGTAAAACGTTAGAGTACGGTTATGATAATTGGTGCGTGGCGCAAATCGCTAAAAAACTAAATAAAAAAGAAGATTACACTAAATACCTAAAATTATCTTTGGCATATAAAAATTTATTCGATGCCTCAACGGGTTTTATGCGCCCAAGAAAAAATGGAAATTGGTTATCGCCATTTTATGCAAATGAAATTAATAATCATTTTACAGAGGGAAATAGTTGGCAGTATTCATTTTATGTTCCTCATGATGTGAATGGTTTAGTCGCTCTTCATGGTGGTAAACAAAAGTTTGAAAATAAATTAGATGAATTATTTGCTACTCAAGAAAAAACTAGAGGAAGAGAACAGTCGGATGTAACAGGATTGATAGGTCAATATGCTCACGGTAATGAGCCAAGCCATCACATGGCATATTTATATAATTTTGTAGATAAACCACAAAAAACAAATGAACGTGTTCAACAAATTTGTAATGATTTTTATAAAAATTCGCCCGATGGATTAATTGGAAATGAAGATTGTGGACAAATGAGTGCTTGGTATATTTTTAGTGCTATGGGTTTTTATCCTGTTTGTCCTGGCTCCGACCAATACATTTTAGGAAAGTCTATTTTCGAAAAAGTAAAAATAAATTTAGAAAATGAAAAAACGTTTTCGATTACAAATGAAAAAATAAATACCGAAAAAATAAACGGCTTTACTTTAAATAAAAAAAATACAAAACAATCGTTTATTACCCATAGTGTTTTAATGGCAGGAGGCGGTATGAATTACAACTACGAATCAGATGTAACAAATAGTTACGGAACAGGACTAAACGCTCCTGAATCAAAAATAACTGGCGTTTCAGTTGTTGCCGCTCCAATCATAAATTCTGTTTCTCAGGTTTTTAAGGATTCAATGGAAGTAAGTATTTTTTCAATCCATCCAAAAACTTCTAAGCTATATTATACGTTAGATGGAAAAGAACCTACTAATAAATCCTTAGTTTATTCGAAACCTTTTTTTATTAAGGAAAATTGTTCTGTTAAAGCAAAATCTTTTTCAAATACTGAAAATAGTGTTATAACTGAAGGAAACTTTTTCAAGCTAAAATATAATTATGATGTTACTTTAATATCAAAACCAAATGCTCAATATTCTGCTGATGGCTCACAGCCTTTAATTGATGGGGTTTATGGCGATATTGATTGGCGGAAAGGAAATTGGCTAGGATTTCAGCCCCAAGATTTTGAATGCATAATTGATTTAAAAGAACAAAAAGAAATTAATTATTTAAGTTTAAATTGTTTGCAAGATACACGTTCATGGATTTTATTTCCAACTACTGTTTCTTATTATGGATCATTAGATAATGAAAATTATAGTTTAATTGGGACCGTTCAGAATTTAATTAGTGCTGAGGATTATACGAATCAAATTCAGAAATTTGAAAAAAAGTTCGAAACTAAATTTCCTTTACGTTATTTAAAAGTTGTTGCCAAAAATTTTGGAGAACTGCCTGATTGGCATCAAGGCAAAGGCGGTGAAGCTTTTATTTTTGTAGATGAATTGGAAATTAGGTAATCAAAAATTGGCGTTTATTCTTATTTAAGCCTCAATAAAAACTAGTTTCTTTTCCTATCTTTGCTTAGCTTTTAAAACATGACTTCTATAAATAAATATTGCAATAGTTTAACCAAGTATTCTCGTTTTCTTACGAGAGAAGTAAGCATTGGCGACCTTAAAATTGGTGGTTTAAATCCTATTCGAGTGCAGAGTATGACAACCACCGATACAATGGATACTATTGCTACGGTTGAACAAAGTATTCGTATGATTAATGCTGGTTGCGAGTTGGTTCGTATCACTGCGCCAAGCATGAACGAAGCAAAAAATTTAGAAGTAATAAAAAAGGAATTAGTTGCACGTGGATATAATACGCCTATTTGCGCCGATATTCATTTTACGCCCAATGCGGCCGAGTTTGCAGCAAAAGTTATTGAAAAGGTGCGTGTTAATCCAGGAAATTACGCTGATAAGAAAAAATTTGAAAGCATTGATTATACAGATTCTTCTTACGAATCTGAACTCGAAAGAATTAGAAATCGCTTTACACCATTAGTAAAAATTTGCAAAGAGTATGGCACAGCTATGCGAATTGGTACTAACCATGGTTCTTTGAGTGATAGAATTTTAAGTCGTTATGGCGATACACCATTAGGAATGGTTGAAAGCGCATTAGAGTTTTTACGTATTTGTGAGGACAATAATTATTTTAATATTGTTATTTCAATGAAAGCCAGTAACACACAAGTGATGGTGCAGGCTTATCGTTTGTTGGTAGCAAAAATGATAGAGACCAATCGTAATTACCCATTGCATTTAGGAGTTACAGAAGCAGGAGATGGTGAAGACGGAAGGATTAAATCTGCTGTTGGTATTGGTACTTTGTTAGAAGATGGGCTAGGGGATACCATTCGCGTGTCGTTAACAGAAGAGCCGGAATATGAAATTCCCGTTGCGAAATTATTGGCAGATAGATATTCTGAAAGAAAAAATCATCAAGCGATTAATGAAATTACAACTGAGTTGCCTTATAATCCTTTTGAGTTTAATAGAAATATTACCAATGAAATTATAAATATTGGTAATCATAATGTACCGCGTGTTATTGCTGATTATAGCATGAAGCCCGAAGTTACCGCTGCCAGCTTATTTGGAGTTGGTTATAATTATTCGGTGCCTTTAGATAAATGGAATTTAACGGATATGGCAGTTGATTATTTATTTTTAGGAGATAATAAAATTGACTTTGAAATTCCGGGAACCTTAGGATTGATTTATAATTCGCAAAGTTGGTTAACTGAGAAAAATAAAAATAGAAGTTATCCTTTATTTTGTGGCGAAGAATATTTTGAAACAAAAGATAAATCATCTGAATTAAATTTTGTTGCTGTAACAATAGATATTTTATCTAACGAATTTATTCAAAAAATAAAAAACGAAAAAACTGTTTGTTTGGTTTTAGATTCTTTTAATAAACATACTATGCCTGAGTTACGACGAATGGCAATAGATTTAAAGTTGAATGAATGTAAACTTCCTTTTGTTGTAAAGTGTAATTACAATAATTTAAGCGAAGAAAAATTTCAATTATATAGTAGCACAGATATTGGCGGTTTATTTTTAGATGGCTTTGGTGATGGTATTTGGATTAAGCAGAAAGAATGTGTGAGCACACAAATTTGTAACTCAACGGCTTTTGGTATTTTGCAAGCAACACGCAGTCGTATTAGTAAAACAGAATACATTAGTTGCCCAAGTTGTGGTAGAACATTATTTGATTTACAGGAAACCACACAAAAAATTAGAGAACGCACCGATCATTTAAAAGGAATAAAAATTGGTATTATGGGCTGCATTGTAAATGGTCCGGGCGAAATGGCTGATGCCGATTACGGTTACGTTGGCACAGGCGTTGGAAAAATTAGTTTATACAAAGGTAAAGAGGTTGTAAAGAAAAACGTGACTTCAGAAACAGCGGTAGATGAATTAATTGGTTTAATTAAAGAGCATGGCGATTGGGTTGAGAAGCTGAGTTAGAATATTCTATTAATTATTTAAAAAAATCCCTCTTCCAAAATTTGAAACGAGGGATTTTTATTTTTATGTAATTATTTTTGAAAGATATCGTCCCGATGGGACTTAAAAAATAATAATTGTTTGCTATATTATTAAGTCCCTCCGGGACTTTCAAATAAAAATTTAATTAAGACTTCTTTAGGAGTCGGAAAGCGAAGAACAGATAAAAATCCCGCATCCAAAACATGAACTATGGATTTTAATTTTATATAATTATTATTGAAAGATATCGTCCCGATGGGACTATAAAAATATCTGTTTTTTTCTTTCGATATTGAGTCCCTAACGGGACTAATTATATCCTTCACAAATAACAATCATGTAGCAAACAAAGCGATTTTTTTTTTGCAAATAATGTATTTTTTTGAATAATTGATTTTTTCTTAATCCCTTTAGGGATTAAATATTCTAGAATAAATTAAATATATAAAGCAAAGTCCCGTAGGGACGAAATATTTAGTTTACCAACCCAATATCCACGCGAAAATTAATGGCGCCACTATGGTTGCATCACTTTCTACAATAAACTTAGGTGTAGTAATATCTAATTTACCCCAGGTAATTTTTTCGTTTGGCACTGCTCCAGAATAAGAGCCATACGAAGTTGTTGAATCAGAAATCTGACAGAAATAACTCCAAAAGGGAACATCGTGCATTTCCATATCTTGATATAACATTGGTACAACACAAATAGGAAAATCGCCTGCAATACCACCACCAATCTGAAAAAAGCCTACACCTTTACCGCCACTATTTTTTGGATACCAATCTGCCAACCAAGTCATATATTCAATACCACTTTTCATGGTGCTTGCTTTAATTTCTCCTTTAATTACATAAGAAGCAAAAATATTTCCCATCGTACTATCTTCCCAACCTGGCACTACTATTGGTAAATTTTTTTCGGCCGCTGCTAACATCCAACTATCTTTTGGGTCAATTTCGTAATATTGTTTTAATTCGCCACTCAATAAAATTTTGTACATGTATTCATGCGGAAAATAACGTTCACCTGCAGTATCTGCATCTTTCCAAATTTTATGAATATGTTTTTGTAAGCGACGGAAAGCTTCTTCCTCTGGAATACAAGTATCTGTAACACGATTATAGTGATTCTCTAATAAATCCCACTCATCTTGAGGAGAAAGGTCGCGGTAGTTTGGAACGCGCTTATAATGGCTATGTGCCACTAAATTCATGATATCTTCCTCTAAGTTTGCACCAGTACAAGAAATAATATCCACTTTTCCCTGACGAATCATTTCTGCCAAGGATTTCCCTAATTCTGCAGTACTCATTGCGCCACCCAACGTAATCATCATTTTACCACCTTCGGTTAAATGTTTTTCGTAGCCAATAGCAGCATCAACTAGAGCTGCTGCATTAAAATGTTTGTAATGAGTTTCTACAAATTTTGAAATTGGACCTTTATTTATTGCTGACATAATTTAAATTTTGAAAGGCAAAGATAAAATTTTTATGGTAAAGAGATTATTATTTAAGATTAAAATAATAATTTAGGTCGCAAGTACCGATTTTACAGCTCTTCTGTACTTTTTTTTCTGAAATTTAAAATACTTAACGTCTCTGTATATCAACCTAAAATCTATCCATATTCCAAGTGAATAATACAAGCCATCGTAATTTATTAGCGTTTGTCGGTAGGGGATATATTGGTAACCAATCATAGAAGAAATGCCGAACCATCTAACTGGTTTAACTATAAATTTTGCACTTGCGCCCATTGGCATAATTAATTTTGAAATATTTATACCCTGAGATAATGTATCTTGCAATTGACCCTGAAACCCGCCAACACCAATCTCGAATGGAAAGGTTATTCTAAAATATTTTTTATTTAATAACATGTATTCATAAAAAACATTAATGTATCCTAAACGGTTAATTTTTAATATTGCATCAATGGGCGTGTTGTTGAATGAAAATTTAGTTAAAGTATAAAGACCCATGCCAAAGGTGTGAAATTCATTTACTCGTACACCATATTGAAGACCACTAAAACTTGTTGGATTTACACGGTTAAAAGAGTTTCTACTATCGATATTTAAATAAGGTCTTAATTTTTTAAAACGATAGGTGTGAGCCGAATCTTCTTCAAGTTTTTTTGTTAAGGAGTCTATCATTATTTTCGAGCGAAAATATTGTTGGGCAAAAGAAAATTGAAAAACAAAAAGAAGAGATATGACTGAAAGTAAAAACCGCATTACTTACAGACTAAAGAATTAGTGAATAGTTTAAAATTAAAAACAATTTTTTTGTTGGCATGTTAGCAACGAAAGTAAATAAAAAATACGGTTTAAATTTAGAAGCAAAAGCTAAAATTGCTTAATAAATAATTCACTTGCTTTATAAACTAGTTGAAAAACATCTTCAAAGTCTTTTTCGGTGCCATAATATGGGTCGGGAACTTCTAGATTTGTGTTAGGATAAACTTCATTTAAAAAAAGACTGACTTTATTTTTGTGGGTTTGATTTTTAGCAAGTGCAACTACATTAGTAAGATTGCTTTTGTCCATAACATAAATTTTATCAAAAGCATCAAAATCATTTACGTTAAATTGACGGGCTCTTAAAAAAGAAAGATCGACACCATTTTTTTTAGCGTTGGCTATAGTTCTTTTATCTGGGGCTTCGCCAATATGATAATGAGATGTTCCGGCAGAATCTATTTCTAAATTTAATTTGTGTTTTTCTTTTAGGTGCAATAAAATACCTTCTGCCAAAGGCGAGCGACAAATATTACCCAAACAAACAAACAAAATTTTTTGCATTAACAGTGTAGATATTATTTTTGTTTTACTACAGTTTTTAAATTTAAAAGATTCATAGAGTTGTTACCTAAACCTTTTATTTTATGGCTTACTAAACGAATTACCTGATCGTAATAAAGTGGAATAATAGGTGCATCATCAATAACCATTCTGTCCATTTTTTGATACAATTCTATTTTGGCAGCTTCGTTAGTTTCGTGTTGTGCTTTTTCGAATGCGGCATCAAAGTCGGGGTTTTTGTAGTGAAAATAATTCACACCTTCTGGCGAGAAATTTTTGCTGTAAAATAAACTCATAAAATTTTCTTCATCTGGATAATCGCCCACCCAAGATTTTTTAAATAAATTGTACTCGCAATTATTAACGGATTGACGTAACACCGAAGTTTTTTCGATGCTTATTTGTAAATTAATATTACACTCTGCAAGTTGAGATTGAATAAATTCAACTTGCTCTTTATAATTGTCGGTAGTGTGTAAAGTAATTTCGGGTAAACCTTTACCTCCTGGAAAACCAGCATCCTTTAATAATTCTTTTGCAAAATCGGGATTATAATTATAACCTTTAACTTTTTCTGGGTCATAGCTTTTCATACCTTTTGGAATAAATCCTGCGTGCGCAGCGTAACCAATATTATTTCTTAAATATTTAATTAATTTATCTCTATCAAAAGCATAATTAATGGCTTTACGAATTGATTTTAAGCGAAGCGGTGAATTACGAACAGATTCAATTTTTTCGTCAATTAAAATTCCGATATAATCTGTTTTTAAAAAATCTTGTTTTTGAAGGTAAAACTTGCTCATGTAAATATCTCTCAAGTCACCATCTTTATCTAACACTTCATTAATGTTAAACGCATCAGCTCCACTTAGCATATCAAACTTACCATTTAGTAACTCCATAAAGGCGGTTTCTCTATCTTTTACAAAAGAAATAGATACAGCATCTAAGTATGGTAAACGAGTGCCATTCGCATCGCGCTCAAAATAATTTGGGTTTTTAATTAAGATAAGTTTTGTTCCTTCTTCCCATAATTTAAATTCAAATGGACCTGTACCAACCGGATTCCTTCTAAAATCTTGTTTGTAATATTCAATGGCTTCAAAAGGAATAACACTAAAAAATTTCATTGTTAAGATATTTATAAAAGCACTAAAAGGCTCTTTCAATCTTATTTCAAGAGTAGAGTCGTTGATTGCCTGAAAGCCTTTGTATTCTGTTTTTTCGCTTCTATCTATATTGGTTAATAAGGTTAACGCGCTACTTACTCTACTGTCAAATAAGCGGTTAAAGCTGTATTCAAAGTCTTGGGCAATAACTCTTCTGCCTCTTCCGCTTTCGAAGCACACATTATCTTGAAAATAGACGTCGCTTCTTAAATTAAAAGTGTAAACGAGACCATCATTACTTATGGAATGATTTTTTGAAATTGAGGGAATAACATTCAATTTATCATCCATTTGTACCAAGCCATTAAATATTTGATTAACAGGCCAAATGTTTTCAAAGCTTATTGCAGCAGCAGGGTCGAGCGATGTTACGCCTGCCATTTCGTTATAGCTAAAAATTGTTCTCTCGTCTTTTTCTTTTTCTTTATTCGTGCAAGAAAAGATAAGGGATAAACAAATGAATGTGAATGAGATTTTAAATATGCGCATAACACAAATATCTCAAATGAAAGACCTTTATATTACAAGGTAATAAGGCAATTATGCACAAAGAGTTGTGAAGAGAGAATTTTATGGCTGGATAACTTCTTTTTCTTTGCTTGCGGCATCAAAATTAAAGCTTAAGGTAATTCTCCAGGTCCGTTGTAATGGGTTATTTAATAAAGTTGGGATTAAGTATGAACCATCAACATTAATAACTTTAAACTTAAAGCCCATACCAACAGTAAAAAACTGACGAGAACCTTTGGTTTTTGGTTCGTAGAAATAACCAGTTCTCACAGCAAATGTATTGTTATACCAGTACTCTAAGCCAGTAGCAATATTTATCTCTTGTAATTCTTCCTTAAATCCATCGGGCGCATCATTGAATGATTGTAATATACCTTGAGCTACCGGAACATTAGGATCTTTTCCTTTTTCGATAACTTTAGCACCAGTTGCTGGATCAATTTCTATTTCTGCTGTAGGATTACCGTTTGCATCCTTTTTATATTTATAAACTGGAGGAGTAGGGACAAGAAGTTTATTAAAATCAAGATAAAAACCAATTGTGTTGAATTCATCAATTTCTGTTTTTAAGCCATTACCCAAACGTAAATTCATTGGTATAAAATTTTGGTCGTTAGAGTATTTTATTTTGGCGCCAATATTTGTAAACGCTAAGCCAGCAGTATAAATTGCTTTTTTCTCTCCTAATTTAAATTTATCACTTTTGTAATACATGCTTAAATCAACAGCAACAGTACTTGCAGCATTACCTTGACTGCCATTAAAATAAACTCGGCTAATACTTGAGTTAATAAAACGAGTTGCAACTCCTAATGCAAAATGATCGGATAATTTTTGTGAAACGGCTACATCAATAGCAAATTCGTTTGGTTTAAAATCACCAGTTTTTACGCCTGTAGCATTAGTTAATTCAATATTTCCTAAACTAAAATAACGCAACGAACCACCAACAGTTGTTCTTTTATTTATCTTAGCATAACCACCTAAATAATATAAATTAATATCTGGCACCAATAATCTTAACCAGGGCGTAACTGTAAATCCAACACCAAATTTCTTTTCAGAAAATGCTAATTTGCTACCATTCCAATGAATAGAGTTAATATCAGGATCTGTTGCTGCACCCACATCGCCCATGCCGCCTTGTCTACTATCAGGACTAATTAATAAAAAAGGAACGGCTGTAGTAATTGGATTGATGGTTTGACCATTTAATTGTTGAGTATTGCTAATTTGACCAAATATTGATTTGGAAATAAGAGCACTCGATAATATTATAATATGTTTATTCATTAACAAATTCTAGCTTATTCAGTAAACAAAAGTAAACGGTAAATTTACTAATTTAGTATTACTAATTTCTCAGTTTTTTCAGCTTTTTGATTTTCGGTATTAATAATTGCTAATTTATAGATATAAACGCCTCTTCCTAACTTGTCGCCAAACTCATCTTTTCCATCCCAATCAACCCCTTCGGGTCTAAATCCTTCGCAGGTAACTGATTTTTGAATTGTTTTTACAATTTTGCCACTAATGGTAAATATTTGGATAGTAATTTTTAGTGGATTACAGGCTTGATTGTGCTCAAGAAAGAATTTTGTATTAGTGGTAAATGGGTTAGGGTAATTTAAAACGTGCGTTAACGCCAATTCTGCACTATGCGCTACAACAAAGTCGGTACTTGTTATGCTAGAGTTGTTTTGAATATCCCATGCTTTAAAAGTTAAGCGATGACTTCCTTCGGTTAATTCTTCAAACGGGAATCTTACTTTACCGCTTTGATAACTGTTTAAATCCGCTTCGTAATAGTCATTTAATATAGTTGGTTTACTGGAATTTTGATCTAAAATAACCGAAATATCGTGCCCAATACTTGAGCCAACAGTATTAATACCGCTTGAGTCAGTTAAATTTGCATATAAGATAGGCTTTTCATTTGTTGTACCGCCACTTACAAAACCTTTATCATTTAAATAAATACTAAGTTGCGGACCATCATTATCAATTATCGGATTTTTTGCACCTCCTCCAACTTTAACATTTTTAGTATACCCAGCAGCATCAATTAAACCATTTGTAGCATAATAACTTATTTTCCCTGGTCCGATCGAGAAACTGATATCTTTTGGAACAATAAAAGTAAACGAAAAATCACCATTGGTAACTTGGGCTTTGCCACGAAATAAAATATTTTTTTGAAGATTGAAAGTAAACGGATTTCCCGGTGTTCCGTAGTAAGAATCTCCATCATTTAATAAACATGTAAGGCTTTCTTCTTTATCAAAAACTGTTGGATAGACGATACCATTAAAGTTTGATAATTTATTACCCATAGTATCAGCAACAAAACCCGAAACCGTTATTTTTGCCAGCGCAGATATTGTATCAATACTTGTTGGCGTAACAAGGCTATTATTAATTTTTGATGTAATTACTTTTTGTTGTGGATATGCTAAGGGCATTGCTGGGTCGCCTAATAAATGAAAATTAGCATAATAAATTGATTGGGTTATTCCGGCTTTTGTTCTTTGAATTATATCCCCTAAAGCGGGCATTCTGCCATTAGGAAGTTTTTTAAAAAGGTGACTGTAAAGATTTGTGTTTAAGACAAAGTTAGTTGACGAAAATGCTAACCTACAGGTTGTTAACAATGCAATTGCTCCACCTTTTGGATTTAATAAACATAGTTCACCAGCCGAAGTTCTACCTGGATCATCGTATCGACTAAACTCACAAGTGGCAGTCACAAAAAGTGGAAGTTTATTAAAATTATCTAATGCGTTAATTGTTGGAACATCTAAAATTCTCTCACCAGTAATACCTATTTCGCCACCGTGCCCGGTATAATTAAAAATCAAAGCGCCTTTTTTAAATCTTCTTAAAAGATCAGCAGCAGCATCTGGTATTCTTTGTCCACCAGGCGTTGAAAATTGTTGGTAAGCATCTAAATAAATTTTATCAATATTATAACTTGGGTGACCCGATTGAACAATATTTGAAAGCTGGTCGGCTTGAGACATGTGGGTAGCTTGATCTTCATCATCCCCTATAAAAACTGCCCAATTTCGCCAGTCGCCTAAGGGAGGCTCGGTTAATGAGTTACAATTTTCTGGAGTAGATTCTTGAATTTTAAAATCAGGATCTTTTCTGTAATAATTTTCAATCTTATTTACCACGTTGGTTACTTCTGGAAGGTTTTTGCAGGTTAATCTGCCAATGCCAATATCTAATAAACCAACACCTTCGGCTGTAGCGCCTTCATTTGGGTCCATCAGGCCGTAAAAATCATCAGTAGCAGTACTATTTAAAAATGATTTTGAATCATATGTTTGATAGGTTGGAATTAAATTACTGTTACTGTAAATGTTTCTATTAATATTATTGTAAGAACCATCACCAATTAAAATCACATATCTAACTTCTTTACCACTTGCAATATTTCTACTATATATCATTCTGATAAAATCTCTAATACCGCAAATATCTGGACGACCACTACTAAATTCATTATATATATCGTCAATAGTAGCAATAGCGTATGTTAAGCCTTCGTGTTGCTGATGAATTGCTGCCAAACGCTGAGCTTGCGAAATAAAAAGAGGGTGAGTAATTAAAACATAATCTGCCTGCTGAATATTGTGTAGGTTTTGATTTGCGACTTTAGATACAAAAGTAGGCGAGAAAAAATCTGTGTTAGGTAAAACTGCGTAAACGTTCAAGGAGTCTGCATTTGCTGTAAAAGTAATGTTTGAACCCGCAGTTGTGTATTGTTGGTTATATGGATTAATTGGATCAGTAACATTCCAAATAATTGGATTTGTGCTTGTGGTGTTTATAAAATTATAGCTACAAATATTTCCAAGTTTTGAAATTCTCGTATCTCTAAATTCAAATTGCTTTATGTTGATATTTAATTTTCTGCGAGCATTAATTGTGATCTTATCTAACCAAGCAATACAATTAGAAGTTTGTTTTGAGATTGTTAAATTAATACTATTTGGATCATTAAGTAAACCCTTACCTATAGATGTTTGTACATCAACATAATCAGCTAAATAGTTAGTAATATTAACGGCTGCTGTGCTTAAAGTATAATTTAATCCTGAACCATTAACCAAATATGTTCCGCCGTTCGATCCTCTTCCGGCCATTGTTACTTCAGAAATAATGGTGTCATTTACAAAAAAGTCACCATCATTCCAGTTAAAACCAAAACTAGTGGTGATATCAAAATACTCGCCATAAAACTGCCTTCCACTTTTTACAAAATTCACGATATTTTTTTCGGTATAGTTATAATAATCGTAAGAAGATGTAGTAACATTTGGAACATTTGAAATTAGAGGAGGGGAACTTACTCGTTTTCCTGCGCCAAGATTAGTATTGATAAAATAAAAACTGGTGTCGCTATAAATATTTTTATCGTGTCTAAATTTTAAGCCGTTAACCGATTTAGTATGGGTCCAACCGGTTGCATCTTTTGCGTAAAACAAAATGTAATCAGTATCATCAAAACTTCCATCACCCTCGCCAATAACTTGAATAGCGTTTTCTTCCAAATCATCATATCTAAAAGCAGCATTTAACTCTGGCAACATTCTTCCGCCATTACCATATATCCTAATGTTTTTTGGATTTAGGTTGCTAAAATTCATTCCTATTTTCGCTAAAAATGCTTTATCTATTTTATGAAATCCTGTTTTTGTTATCGCAATTTTATACCATTCGCCCGTAGCTAAAACAGAATTATTTTTGAAAGTAGAAACGTTAGTTAGTTTTCTATTGTTATCGATAGATGTTTGCCAATTAATTTCGTAATCAACTAATTCTTCAATTTGATTTAAATTATTTAATCTAAACGGGATAAGTTGATGATGATTTAAATTCTCGTTTTTTGCCAAACTTGCAATAGAAATAATTTCAAAATTTTTTGTGAGGAATTTTGAAAACTGTTTTTTAATATGGCTAGCATGAGGTTCACTAACTATTTCGATTTTTTTTATTATTAATGATGGACTTGCATTTTGATTATAAGGAGTGATTTTTGAAACTATAAAAAATGGAAGGTTATTTTTAGAGAAATCATAATGAGCATTATTTAGTTCAACTTTTATTAAAACAGAATCTATTTGAGTTGAAGAAATAATGTTGGAACTTTTGTTTTTAGCTACTTTAGTAATATTTTGAGTTTCGTTTAAGTTTTTTTGACCATAAATAGCGCCACAAAAAACAAAAAACACCAGAAAAATTGTATTTATAAGAAATTTCATATATTTGGTAAAATTAACTGAATATCAGTATATAAACGACTAAGAGAATAAAATATTGTTTGGATTTTATTTTTGATATTAAAAAGGATTTTATATATTTGTGGAATAGGTTAGGTTAACAAATTTTATGAATCGACGCATACTGTTACCATTATTAGTGTTCTCAGTGTTTTTATTAGAATTAAAAGCGCAGGATCCACAATTTACTCAATTTTACGCAAATCCGTTGTACTTGAACCCTGCATTTACAGGAACAGCAAGATGCCCTAGAATATGTCTAAACTACCGTAATCAGTGGCCAAATTTATCTGGTACTTACGTAACTTACTCTGCGTCTTATGACATGCATTTAGATGCTTTAGCTGGTGGAATTGGCGCGTTAGTTACTACAGACGATCAAGCTCATGGAACTTTAAAAACAACAAATGCTAGTATTTTATACGCATATCATGCTGCTGTTACTAGAGAATTTTCATTAAAATTTGGCATTCAAGCTACCTATCTTCAAAAATCATTAGATAAAACAAAATTAAATTTTGGCGACATGATTGACGCTAGAAGAGGTTTTGTTTGGAATACTGCTGAAACTGTACCATCACTTACTAAGCGTAATGCGGATTTTTCTGCTGGTATATTAGGCTATAGTAAATTCTATTTCTTTGGTTTTGCCGCACACCATATTAATCAACCAGACGAAGGTTTATTAGGTTCTTCTAAATTACCTGCCAAATTTACCGGTCATGCCGGTGCTATTATCCCTTTAGAAAAAGGAAATGCAAGCTATCTTTCTCCTAATATTTTATTTCAACAACAACAAAAGTTTAGCCAGTTAAATTTAGGTTTATATTATGTTAAGGGAGCTTTTGTTGCAGGTTTGTGGTACAGAAATGCTGATGCTGTTATAGCTTTAGTTGGTGTTCAAAATGCAAATTTTAAATTTGGGTATAGTTATGACATAACTGTCTCAAAATTAAGTGGTAACACTGCTGGTTCACACGAAATTTCGCTTCAAATTCAATTTGAGTGTAAGCCTAAACGTAAAAAATATCGTACAATTAGTTGCCCATCATTTTAATTTTTTTGTAACCTTTTAAATAAAATAACGTTATAGCGTTTAACAATAGTTAATACTATGAATATAAAATGGATAAAAAATCGTAAATCGCTAGCCTTTGTAATGGCAGCTATTTTGGTTTCATGTTCGCAAGAACGTTCTCCTGTTACAGGATGGGCATACAACGACCCAACTAATGGAGGTTTCGAAAAACCACCTTATGAGGAGCAAGAAACAGGGCCAGGATTAGTTCTTATTGAAGGCGGTACCTTTTCTATGGGGCGTACAGAAACTGATGTAACTTATGAATGGAATAATGTTTCTCGTAGAGTTACAATTTCTTCTTTTTATATGGACGAAACAGAAGTAAGCAATTTCTCATATTTAGAGTACTTGTTTTGGACTAGTCGCGTTTTTGGACCAACTTTTCCCGATATATACTATAAAGCATTGCCAGATACATTAGTTTGGCGTGAAAAACTTGCTTATAACGAGCCTTACGTAGAATATTATTTACGCCATCCTGCTTACAGAGATTATCCTGTTGTTGGTGTTAACTGGTTACAAGCAAATGATTTTTGTGCTTGGAGAACTGACCGTGTTAATGAGTTTATTTTGATTCGCGAAGGTTTATTAGATCACGTTCCTAGCCCTTCAGACCAAGATTATTTTAGTACTGAAGCTTATTTGTCTGGAAAATGGCAAGGACAGTTGAAGCAAAAATTACCTTCTTTTGATGAACAAAATCCAGAGCGTGATGTACGTATGGAGGATGGAATCTTTTTACCAAAATACCGTTTACCGACTGAAGCTGAATGGGAATATGCTGCTTATGGTTTAATTGGTAATACAATTGGTGAGCGAATTACTGACCGTCGTATTTATCCTTGGAACGGACATGGTGTTCGTAACGCAACTGATAGCTATTTGGGTCAAATTAATGCCAACTTTGTTCGTGGTGCTGGTGATTATATGGGTACTGCAGGTTTCTTAAATGATAATGCCGATGTTACCGCCCCTGTTTATAGTTATTGGCCAAATGATTATGGCTTATATAATATGGCAGGTAATGTTTGTGAGTGGGTAATGGACGTTTATCGTCCAAATACTTTACAAGATGCTGATGAGTTCCGCCCTTTCCGTGGTAATGTATTTACTACACAAAAACGTGATAGTACTACTTTAATTGGCGGTTTAGGTGGAGAAATCTTAACTAACGTTGATGGACCGGTTTATCAAAAATTCAAACATAAAGTTAGTGTTCCTGGTGCTCATGGTACCACAGTTGGAGAGCCTGAAGAAGTAATTGATAGCGTGTTAACTATTATGACAAATGATGTTATTAATGGTAATAATAACGCTACTCAAGAAGGTAAATCTGATATTCCTGGACGTGTCCAGTGGAGAGAGGTTTCAAGTGCTGTATCAACTGATAACTTAGATGAGCGTAGAAATTATAAAACGGCCGATTATATTAATTATATGGATGGTGATGTTATGTCGAGTATTTTCTATGAGCAGGGCGAAGATGCATATACTGATAAAGCTGATAAAATGATGTATGAGTACGCTAAAACATCTTTAGTAAATGATAAGTCAAGGGTGTTTAAAGGAGGTAGCTGGAGAGATCGCGCTTATTTCTTAAATCCTGGTGTTCGTAGATATTTAGATCAACGCCAGGCAAATGCTTGGTTAGGCTTCCGTTGTGCTATGACACGTGTCGGTAGCCCAGTTGGATTAGGAAAATAATATTGTTAATAAAAAAACTATAAACCCTCGAGTAAACTACTCGAGGGTTTTTTATTTTGTGATATGTCAAAACACATTTCAACTGAAGAATTGTACGGCGTTTATTTAAAAGCCAATCAAAAAATTTGTACCGATACGCGAAAGATAGAAGAAGGTTCTGTTTTTTTTGCACTCAAAGGAGGAAATTATAACGCAAACGAATTTGCGCAAAAAGCAATTGATGCCGGTTGCAGTATAGCAGTAGTAGATGAAGAAAAATTTGTATTAGATTCTAAAATTGTTTTAGTAGAAAATGTTTTAAGTGCTTTACAAGCATTGGCAAATCATCATCGTAAACAATTTAAATTTCCATTTTTAGCAATTACTGGCAGTAACGGAAAAACCACCAACAAAGAATTAATTAATGCTGTGCTTTCCAAAAAGTATAAAACGCTGGCAACAGTTGGTAATTTAAATAATCACATAGGCGTTCCTCTAACATTATTAAATATTAATTCACAACATGAATTTGCAATAATAGAAATGGGAGCAAATCATCAGGGTGAAATAAATGAATTGTGTCAAATTGCAGAGCCCGATTTTGGTTTGATCACTAATATCGGAAAAGCACACATGGAAGGGTTTGGTGGCATTGAAGGAATTAAAAAAGGAAAAAGCGAATTATATAAATACATTAAATCTAAATCAGGAAAGGTGTTTATTAACGGTGATGATTCGGTTTTGAACGAATTGGCAAATAATAATGATAAAGTGACTTACGGTTGTAAAAAAATATACGACGTAATTGGAAAAGATTGTTCCTCTTCAGAAATGGTGAGTATGAAATACACCACGCGCTATGGAGAAAAAGACTGGAGTAAATTACCATTAATAAATACTCAAATTGTTGGGTCGTATAACTTTATTAATTGTTTAGCTGCAACATGTATTGGAAATTATTTTAAGGTGGAGGATACTTTAATTAAAGAAACACTCGAAAATTATTTACCAAACATGAATCGTTCGCAGCTGATAAAAACTTCTCGTAATACAATTTTGCTAGATGCTTATAACGCAAATCCGGATAGTATGACTGCGGCTATTGAAAATTTTGCAAACTATAATTCAGAAAAAAAATTACTACTTCTAGGAGATATGTTCGAATTAGGAGAATATAGCAAGGATGAACACCAAAAAATTCTTAACTTGCTCGAAGAAAAAAAATTAGAGCAGGTTGTTTTAGTTGGTGATGAGTTTTTTAAATTGGATACAAAACATTTCCAAAAATTTAAAACTACTCAGGAATGTTTAAGTTATTTAAAAAATTTGCACGTGTCTGAAAGCACCATATTAATTAAGGGTTCACGTGGCATGAAAATGGAAGTTTTACAAGAGGTATTATAATTATGAGCTATTTTAAAAAAAATAAATTAATTACTTTAATTCTAATTGCCATGCTAATAGGAATCGTTGTTGGCTACGCAATTAATTTATCACTCACCAATAATAAGTTTGAATATGATAAAAGTAACTTAAGTTCAATTTCAAATCCTGAAATAAAAAAACAAGTTACTGCAGCAATTATTAAGTATGAGGAAAAGATTTTTAAGGAATCTAAAAAAATCGTAGCTTCTAATTATTCTATTTTAAGCGATATATTTTTGCATCTTATTAAAATGATTATTGCGCCGTTAGTACTCGCTGTTTTAGTTATTGGGGTGGCAAAGGTGGGCGATTTTAAAAGTGTTGGTCGTATAGGATTAAAAACTCTTATTTATTTCACCTCTGCTACTTTAATTGCTTTGGCAATTGGTTTAGTAATTGTAAATATTTTTGAACCCGGAAAAGTAATGCATCTCGACCGTCCAGAAGCTAATGTTGAAACTGGCGTTACAATCACCAAACAAAGTCCGTCTAATTTTATTGATCATGTTATTCCAGAAAGTATTATGCGCTCTATGGCTGCTAATGATATTTTGCCAATCGTTGTTTTTGCCTTGTTTTTTGGTGTTGCCGCTGCAAGCATTGGCGATAAAGGCAAGCCAATTATTAAAGCTTTTGAAAGTTTAAGCGATATTATGTTTAAGGTAACCAATTTTGTAATGAATTTTGCTCCAATAGGTGTGTTTGGAGCCATTGCTGCGGTGGTTATTCAGCAAGGCTTAGATGTGTTGGGTGGTTATCTTTATCTTATTCTTTGTTTCTTTGGTGGTTTACTTTTCTTTGTTTTTGTGGTACTATTAATTATTTGTTATTCATTTAAAATAAATTATTTTAAACTCTTAAGAGATATTAAAGAACCAATTTTGTTGGCTTTTAGCACAGCAAGCAGCGAAAGCGCCATGCCACAAACAATTGAGGCTTTAGAAAAACATGGCATTAGTAATCGTATTGTTAGTTTTGTTTTACCATTGGGTTATTCTTTTAATTTAGATGGTAGTATTATGTATATGACCTTTGCAACAGTATTTATTGCACAGAGTTACGGGATGGATATTGGAATGGCAGATCAAATTAAAATGATGTTGATATTATTAATTACTAGTAAAGGAATGGCAGGTGTACCTCGTGCTTCTTTAGTGGTTATTGCTGGTATGTTAAGTATGTTTAAAATTCCCGGCGAAGGACTATTATTACTTTTGGCGGTAGATCAATTATTAGATATGGGACGAAGCGCTACTAATGTAGTTGGTAATGCTGTTGCAAGTGCCGTTGTAGCTAGGTTAGAAGGGGAGAAGTTTTAATTCCTCTTTTGCCTTCATTTTATGATTTTTTCTCTAAGTTATCTTTCAAAAAATGCTAAATTTGCCACGTTTTAAATTATTAAATAGTGGATAAAAATTCGTTAATAGGTCTGGGTATAATTGCAGCAATTTTAGGTATTTGGTTGTATGTTAGTGGACCGTCAAAAGAAACTCTCCTTCGTAATAAGGAAATAAAAGATTCAATTGCTCTTGTTCAACAAAAAGCAGAAGCTGAATTAATAGCAAGCCAAGCCATTACTCAAAAAGTTGCCGATACAATTAAAGAACAAGTTGTTTTAAACGATTCTGCTAAAACTGTTTTATTAAATGATCAATACCGTGATTTTACTCCTGCAACTAAAGGTAAGGAAGAATTTTTTGTTATAGAGAATGAAAATATCAAAGCCACTATTTTAAATAAAGGTGCGCAAATAATTAAAGTTGAATTAAAAAAATACCAACGTTCGGGTCAAACTGAACCTCTTGTTTTATTTGATAGAGATTCCCTAAATTTTTCATTAAAATTAAATGCTTACGATCGTTCTCGTATTTTTTCAACAGATAGTTTTTACTTTACATCTGCAAAACAAACAGCTACAAGTATCGATTTAAAATTAGAAACTTCAAAGCCCGGTAGTTATATTGAATTTTCTTATTCATTAAAGCCTAACGATTATATTGTTAATTCTGAAATTCGTTTTGTTGGGATGGAAAGTATTATTTCTCAAACAGAAGATCAATTACAGTTAGCATGGAAAATGCTTTATCCAAGTCAAGAAAAATATATTAAAAAGGAAAAACAAGCAGCCACTATATATTACAAGCAAACATTAAATAGTCCTGATTATATTAATCCAATGAAGGAGGAAGAAAAGGAATTAAATGATGCTGATATAAAATGGGTAAGCTTTAAGCAACAGTATTTTAATTCTACAATTATTGCCGAAAACGCTTTTGTAAAGACCGGAAGTTTTATTAAAACTAGTTTACGTCCTAATTCAACTACTATTGTAAAAGCTGTTTCGAGCGAACTTGGAATTCCCTACTCACATTTACCAAACGAAAAATTCGCTTTCAAATTATATTTTGGACCAAACGATTACAAAGTTTTAAAAAACTATGGTTACGAAATGGAATACATTGTGCCAACAGGATGGAGCATATTTAGTTACATTAATAAGTGGATGATTATTCCATTATTTGATGCTTTGAGCTTTTTAAATATTGGTATTGTAATTTTAATTTTAACCTTAATCGTTAAAATATTGTTATTACCAATTGCTTATAAAACATATATGAGCGGAGCGCGTATGCGTGTTTTAAAGCCGGAGACAGATGCTTTAAACGCTAAGTTCGAGAAAAGCCCCGACCCAATGAAAAAACAACAAGAGCAAATGGCCTTGTATCGAAAGGCCGGTGTTAATCCATTGTCTGGTTGTTTCCCTTTATTATTGCAGTTCCCTATTTTAATTGCTTTGTTTGCTTTTTTGCCTGCTGCTATTGAGTTACGTCAGCAAGCTTTTTTATGGGCAGAAGATTTAAGTACTTACGATACAATTTGGAATTTTGGTTATGTACCATTTATTAACTGGGCTTATGGCGACCATGTAAGTTTATTTGCTTTATTAATGTTTGTGAGTACACTCGTTTACACATACATGAACAGTAGCATGATGCCGCAGCAAAATAATCAAATGCCGGGCATGAAATTTATGATGTACTTTATGCCTGTTATTTTTTTAGCGGTAATGAATGATTATGCGGCGGGTTTAAGCTGGTATTATTTTTTAGCTAACATGTTTACTTTTTTACAAAATTGGATAATGAAGAAAATTATTAGTGATTCTAAAATTAGAGAGCAATTAGAAGCAAACATGAAAAAACCCGCTAAAGTTTCTAATTTCCAAAAAAAGTTGGCCGATATGGCTAAACAAAGGGAGCAAATAGGCACTAAGAAAAAGTAGTTGATTTGTTAATTTTTAATGAATTTAATTGATTTTAAAAGAATTGTATTACTTTTATATTTGAAATGATTAAAAATAAATTTTTTAAAATAGTTGTGTCTACTTTTTTAGTGCTAATGGCGCTTTGGGTCGCAACTCCTAAAGTTTATATACATGATTTATTTCATCATGATCATTCAGTTATTTCGTTCGATTCAGAAACCAAGGTGCAATCTTCTCAATCATCTGACGACTGTAATTTTGACGAATACAATAAGCCAGTTTATTTCAACATTTTTAAATTTGTAAATAATTTCATTCCCTTAAAGCCGAAAAGTTCTGTGTCTACAGAAATTTCCGCTTTTAAATTTTCAACTATTTCCTATGCAATATCATTATTGCGAGCACCTCCAATAAGCCAATAATATCCCGGCTTAATTTTCTTTTTTTTACATTTTATTTTACCGCAATGCTTATGCATTGATTTTTATGTTTATAAATAAACAAATATTAGTTTTTATAATATTATTTCTAAGTTCATTATGCCGTTCTCAAAATTGCAGCTTGCAACTAAAAGGAATAGTAAGGGATGAAGATAATAGTGAACATTTAGGTTTTGCTGTTGTAAAATTGCTATCTCCCGAAAAAATAATTCAAACTAATGAGCGAGGGGAATTTGTTTTTGATAATTTATGTAATGGTAATTACAAAGTCTTAATTCAGCATGTAGGATGTAAGGATACAATTTTTTCATTTGACCTATTAAAATCTAAAAAAATAATTTTTAAACTACCTCATACTTTTAATCTATTAAAAGATATTGAAATTGTAGAAAAGAAAGCAGATGAGGTTTTACCACAAGCATTTGAAACCTTAAAAATGAAGGAACTCGATAAAAGCAAAGGTTTACCATTGGGCGAGGTTTTAAAAAACTTAAATGGAATAACCACATTTAATAATGGCGCAACAATCAGTAAACCAATGATAAATGGGATGCAAGGCTATCGTATTATGACTTTAAATAATGGGATACGACAAGAGGGACAAAATTGGGGGAACGAACATGCACCAGAAATTGATCCATTTATAGCACAGAAAATTACTGTAATACGAGGTACCTCAACAGTGCGTTATGGTAGCGATGCTATTGGAGGTGTTGTTTTAATTGAACCCGCCACACTCCCTGATTCTGCATCGGTTACAGGGGAGTTAAATACTGTTGGCGCAACCAATGGTAGGTCCGGAATTGTATCTGGACAATTGCAGGGCTACTTTGATAAAATAAAAGGCTTTAGTTGGCGTGTGCAAGGAACCGTTAAGCAAGCAGGCAGTATGAAAACTCCAACTTATTATCTAAAAAATACTGGTGTTCAAGAAAAAAATTTCTCATATACATTGGCGTATCATGGTAAAAAATTTAATGCCGAAATATTTTATAGTCAATTTAACTCCGAAATTGGTATTTTTTCTAGCGCACATATTGGAAATTTAACAGACTTGCAAGCGGCTTTTAATCGCTCAAATCCAGCGGACTCTTCGGCAACTTTTAGTTATAATATAGATAGGCCTAAGCAAGTTTCTGAACACGAATTAATAAAATTTAATTTTCATTTTCACACGGGGTTACGTTCAAGGTTTTACGCTAATTATGCATATCAATATAATAAACGGCAAGAGTATGATAAACATAAACCACGTAACAATGCATTAGCTGAGCTTAATTTACCAGATTATGACTTTAGGTTAACTACACATTACGGAGAAGTTTTATGGGAGCATGATTACATTAATCGTTTCAGTGGAAAATTTGGGGCGCAAGGAATGTATCAAGAAAATGCCTACACAGGTAGATATTTGTTGCCTGGATTTTTTAGTGGTACATGGGGTGTTTTTGCAATCGAAAAATATATATTGCCAAAAATTGAATTTGAAATCGGTGCCCGATATGATGAAAGATATATAACACCATATGTTTTAGAGTTAAATGAATTTGTGCGTTACCACAATTCATTTAGCGGCTTAAGTGTTAATACTGGTTTTATTTACAAACCAATTACGAATTTAAAAACAAGTTTTTATGCTGCAAATGGATGGCGTTCACCTTCGGTAAATGAGCTATATACAAATGGGCTTCATCAAGGTTCTGCTGCAATTGAGCGCGGGAATAAAAATTTAAAAACTGAAAGGTCTCTTAACCTTATTAGTAATACCCAACATAAGTTTAAAAAGTTTGAAACTGAGCTTACTATTTATAATTATTATTTCAGCAACTTTATTTATTACGTTCCAGCCGATAGACCTGAACTGACTATTCGCGGTGCTTTTCCGGTTTTTAACTACACACAAAATAATGCTAATATTTTTGGTGTGGATGGCTCAACGAAATACTCGTTTATTTTTAATTTATACCTAAAAGCTAGAGGAATGATAGTTCGAGGATATAACATTGACAATAAACAACCATTAATTTACATGCCTGCCGATAGGATAGAAGGAACCGTTGGTTATACTTTTAAGGATAAAAAATATTTAAAAGAGAGTTATATTGAAGTGGTATCTCAATTAGTAAATAAACAAATTCGTGTGCCAGTAAATTCAGATTTTGCACCACCGCCTGAAAAATATTTTTTACTCGGTGGAAATTTAAGCACAACACTTTTATTAAAACGTCGACCATTAATTTTTACACTATCTGTTACAAATGGTTTAAATACAATTTATAGAGATTATTTAGATAGGTTCAGGTATTATAATGATGCGGCGGGAACAAATATAACTTTCAGATTACGCATGCCCTTTACTTTATATAATAAAAACAAACAATCAAAACATGAAAAATAAAAACAAATGAAAACAACAACAAAAATGATTCTAAGTGCTGCTGTAGCAATAGCCTTAGTAGGTGTATCGTGTAAAAAAAAGGATGATGATCCTAAACCAACGCCAACAACAACAACCGGTAACCCTCCTCCAAATGCACAAGAGGTAATTACTACAATGAAAGTAATGATTAATGACGGGACAACTACTGCAACTTATTTTTACAAAGACCCTGATGGTGACGGCGGTATTACTGGGTTTTATGGGCCAGGCACAACAACAGCGTCGGCACAAACAGATTCTGTAATAAATTTATTGGCAAATAAAAATTATACAGTTAATCTTTTGTTATTAGATGAAACTAAAAACCCAATTGATACAATAAGCAACGAGGTTTTAGCAGAAGCAGCTGATCATATGTTCTTTTTTAATCAACAAAGTCCTTCTGCTTTACCGAGTGCTTCTGTTACTATAAGCGGTACTAATTTAACTATCACTTATAAAGATTCAGATGGCGCCGCAACACCTAAGCCAATAGGGTTATTTACAGAGTGGATGACAGGTGCAATGACAGCAACAAAAAAGGAGTTAAACATTGAGTTAAAACATCAACCAGGCGTTAAGGATGGCACCTATGCTCCAGGAGATGTGGATGTTGCTGTACCTTTTAAAATAAAAATTAATTAAAAATTGCGACTGTATTAAAAAGTGAAATTAATTCGCAAATATATTTTAGTGTTTATGCTTGTATCAATCGTTTTTCCAATTGGGGAAAAAGCGTTACATGCTATTGAACATTTTAATGAAAATCATTGCGCTTTAAAAGTTAAACACTATTGTAAAGCTGAACATGAATGTTATTTATGTGCATATATGTTTGCTTCAGAATCAAATCTGCTTTCTGCACTCGATAGTAATACATTGTTTCACCATTTTATAATTATAATTTTCTCGATAATAGCATGCCATTTATTTGTTTCGAAAAAATTTATATTTACTACTAGAGGCCCTCCTTTATTCGAATTAAATTCTCGATTTTTCTAAAGAATTTATTACAAACATTTCGCCGTAAATTCTCTCCTTAGAATTAACTTATGTTTTTCTGCGTTTTCAATTCTGAACGCAGTGTTTTTAACAAATTTTGGTATGAAGTTTGTGCTATGGTAGGAAAACAAAACAACCATGAAGCATTTTTTATTTTCAATACTGTTTTTTAGTTTTCTATTTTCTTTTGGACAGTCTTTTCAAAAATCGTTTGCTGCAACTTATACCGATGCAACAATATACAAGAATAGGTTATATGTACTAGTAAGAGACTCAGGGGCAAAACACTGTGTTGTTAAAAAAGATTTGGAAGGTAACATCATTTGGTCGAAAAAGTTTGGCTTTACAACTGTAGGTGGCGGACTTTTTTTGACTGTAAATGCGGGCAAGATTAGTATTACACATACTGGAGGAAGTACAACTCCTTTTATTTCTATTGATACCCTTAATGGTTCTATAAGTACCCAATATGCTTTTTTTCCCTGCCCACCAAACCCTCAAAACAAATCGGATAGGGTAATTGCCTTGAATAACGGGGTAGTTGTAAAGCTGGGATGTAATCCTATGACTCTACAGCAAACCATTTACACAACAAATTCTATAACTGGCAGTACCATTGCTGCAATGAGCATAACTACGCCAACTAACATAGGTTCTATAGGAGCTGCTCGCATCGCAAAGTCTGGACCAAATAGTGTTATTTTATATGGTCGCATGTCTTCAACAAACCTTATGTTTTTTGTTAAAATTACTAACCCGGTAACGATGGCAAATACTGGTATCCACATCCTTAAAAAACAGTTGCCATTTGATCTTGATCCCGATTTTGGAACGGATGTTGACACTGTTGGTAGTACAATTTTTGCATTGTTTAGAAATAACAATACTTATACATATGTAAAAACTGACACTAGTTTGAGTAGTTTTACCTCGTTTACAAGGCCAATTAATAATAATTTTGTTTCGCATGTTGCCTACAAAAATGGCGCACTCTACTCAGGGGTTTATAATGTTACTAGTTCAATTACTTGTGTACCCATTCTTAGTTCTGTAAATAATAATTTCACAACCGTACAAACTGTAAGTTATCCACCTATTCCAATAACAAATACGGGCACAGCCACCTATCCAAACAGAGACTTTAAAGTTTCATGCAGCGGCGGCAATGTATATTTCGCTTATCATAATAGTAACAACTTAACAATTTCAAAAAGTAATAATTTTGGAAGTTTAAATTGCACGGGTACAACAACATTGCCTTCTTTTTCTACTTTATTACTGGTTGATTCTTTAGTTTCAAGTATTACAGCAACAATTTCTTCCTTTGTTTCATATGCTAACACTTCTATTCAAAGTTATTCTAGCAGCGTATACTCTCACACTATTTCATGTATAAGCGTAGGGGTAGCTGATTTTGTAAAACATGCAGAAGAAGTATTTACTGTAGGTCAATTAAGCTCTTCAGATTATTTGATTTCTGCCACTAGCTCAACAATAAAAGCTTTACAAGTATTTGATATTGCAGGGAATTTAATTCTAAATCTTGATAATATTAATAGTAACAAGACGAAAATTAATTTGTCAAATTATTCTAATGGTATTTATATTTTAAAAGCCACCAGTTCCGAAAAATCGGAAAAGGTATTTAAGCTTTTAAAACTATAATTTTTTGCTTTTTTGAAAGACAAGTTAGTTTTATAGGCACGGCGATATTACAAATCATTTTTTTAAATTTTCAAGAAGAGGTTTATTGAATAAAAAAAGTTTGTTTGCCTAGTTATGCCTTTATTAATTTGGCGTTGCAATTAGTGTATTTAAATTTTCTTAATAAAATAGAAACCTATCTAAATAAAAAATCCTTTTACTTTAAGTAAAAGGATTTTTTATCTGAAAGATTAGTAATTTAATTTATTGCTTTGCCTAAAAAATCAAGCATAATTAAATCTTCAAGGGTGTAACGTTTTCCATCAACAAAGGCAACTATCCAAGCATCTGTTTGCCCTTTGGCCATAGCTTTTTGTCTTTGCACTTCTGCTTCTTTAATGGTTTTAAATTCTTTTTGAGTAAAGCGTGTAATGCCATCTGGATAATTAACAACTTCAGCTTTACCAAAAACTTGTAATTTAGGATACTTAAAATTTTCAGGTTTTCGGTAGGCGCCAATCTGAACTTTGAAAATTAAATCTCCTGCACAATAATCACCGGCCATATTTAATAGTTGCTTGTAATATTGTATGTCATTTAAAGATTTTCCTTTAAGTGGGCCAAAATCTGGTAAAGTATTTCCCGAACATGGAGAAGTTGTTACAGCAACCGTTGGGGTAATTTCTGAAGTTGGAGTAATAACAGCTACAGTTGGCGTTATAACTTCTGTAGTTGGCATAACTACAGCAACAGTTGGTGTGCCAGCAACAGTATGGGTACTAACTAAATAAAAGTCTTTAGTTGTTTCCATGTACTCCTTTAAGTTTTCGATATCAACATCTTCTTCCACCGATTCGTAATCATCGGCAGAAACTTTTATTCTATATCTTGCACCTGGGTTAAGTGTTGTTAGATATTTACCGGTTTTTGAGTTAGAAAAATAAGTGCCAACAATGAGTTTACCATCGCTTGATATTTCGTTTCCAGATAATATTTCTAGTTCCTCTGGCGTAAATTGGTCTTTTTTAATGTTTCTAATAATTTCAATTTTTGCTTCAAGAGGTTGGTCGTTACCATAAACAGTTCCTTTTAATAAAGCAATTACTGGTTTTTCGCCCAAAATTCCCGGTTCAACATAATAAATATCGTTTTTCCCTTTGCCACCGGAAGATGCACGGTTACTACTAAAATAACCTCTGTCTCCTTTTGAATTAATAACATAAAAGCGGTCATCTTCTGTTGTATTTAACGGTAAACCCATACTTTTTGGGATTGCCCACTCACCGTCTTTTTTAATCGAAAACATAATATCATAGCCTCCTATACTTGAATGCCCTTTAGAGCTTAAGAACAAGGTTATACCATCAGGATGAATAAAAGGAGCATCATCATCATAAACTGTGTTTATGTTTGGCCCCATGTTTTTTGCAGGACCCCAATCACCATCTATTTTTTCGCTCACCCAAATATCTCTTCCTCCAAGTCCGCCTGGGCGTTCGCTTGCGAAATATAAAAATCTTCCGTCGGCTGAGATAGAGCACGAACCCTCCCAAAATTCAGAATTAATATTTTTATTTAAGAGTATTGGTTTTGTAAACTCGTCACCCACTAATTTGCTATATGCAATATCGCCTGAGTTTTTTGCATCGCTATAAAAAGTAAATAACGTTTGTCCATTGGGTGAAATAGCAATTGCTGCGTCATTACCTTTAGTATTTATTGCATCAATACCAATTGGCTCTGAAAATTTACCATCAGGTCTTCTGTATGCAATATAAACGTCTTCGTTATATTTTCCTTCAACCGGATCTGGTTCAAGATTAGCATTTAATTTACCACCCACACTAAATCTACCACTATAAGTAAAAAACATAATTGATTCATCGGTTGTTATTACCGGAACATATTGTTCTTCTTCAGTATTAATTGGCGGCTCAATATTTTTAATATCAGCAATTACTTTTTTGTCAACTAAAAGTTTTCCATTTTCGCAGTTTTGAAGATATAATTTTGCATTTTCTACCAGCTCCTTATCTTCTTTTTTAAAGGATTTAGACCGTTCGCTAATATATGTTTCTAGTAAGGGTATTGCTTCATCAAATTTATAATTTAGATGATAAGCTTTTCCTAAATAATAATCAGATTCAACAGTTTTGTATACTTTTTTCATGTCAGAAAAAATATCAATTGCCCTTTCTTTTCTTTCGGGATTTCTCAAACAAGAAATCCCTAACTTTAATTGATAATCAAATTCTTTTGGATACTTGGCATTTAATTGATCAAACAAAGTATAAGCTGTAGCATAATCTTCATCATTTAGGGCATTGTAAGCATCTTCTTCCATTTCTTTTTTTGTTTGCGCAGCCATAGGTATAACGCTGAGTAAAAGAAATAAAATAACAAGTTTTAAATAACTGGCTTTAAGCATATTAAATGGTATAAATAATTCCTATAAAATTTGGAATAAAAGCGCTAGAAAATGGATGGTTGGTTATAAACTTATTAAGAACGGGTTATTCATAAGTCTAAAAGTGCCGGAATACCTATTACCAGCTACATTTACAAGCAGGGCTGAAGTAAATTATAGTGTTTGGAAGCATGGATTGGATGTTATCTTGATGAATCTGAGGAATGAGGATGTTTCTAAGATCCATCGATTTAAGCTTATTTAATTTTTTTAGAGTTTCAGGAAAATAGTCTAAATTATTGCTCCATAAATCAGCAATCTCTAAATTTTCCAATTCACCAAATGAATAGGGTAAACGTCCAATTTCATTTTGATTAACATTTAAATATTTTAGGTTTTTTAGACCACCAATTGTATTTGGTAAGCTTTCGAGACCAGTTTTACTAACAATTAATACCTGTAAGTTTTTTAAAATAATTATAGAATCTGGGATTTCTTTAATTAAATTTTTACTTAAATCGAGATATTGCAGATTTTTAAATTTTAAAATTTGAGAAGGGAAACTTTTATATTTCTTTTTTCTTAACACAAGCTTAATAACATCATCAGGATGTTTTCTTGCACTGTCGAGATTTGTATATTCATCATGAATTGATAAGGCAACTGAATCAAGAAGCGTTTCTTGCGAATAGCCAGATATTTTTATTAAAAAAATTAAGAATATAAAAATTAGTTTCTTCATTTTTCGGTTTTGATTAAATCCAAACAAGTTTCTTTATCTATATTTAGTTGTGAAATTAATTCATTTAAATTATCGAATTTTTTTTCATCTCTAAGTCTTTTTATAAAATTTAACGTTATTGTTTTATTGTATACGTCTTGGTCAAAATCAAAAATATTCACTTCTATTTTTACCTTATCATCTTTGTCAGTAGTTGGGTTAATGCCAATGTTGAGCATTCCAAAATATTTTTCATTATCAATAATAACTTCTACAAAGTAAACGCCTATTTTTGGAATTAATTTATCGGTACCTTCAGTTAACAAATTTGCAGTTGGAAAGCCCAGTTTCCTGCCTAATTGTTTGCCTTTAATAACTTTTGCTTTTAAAAAGAAAGAATGTCCTAATAAACTTGTTGCAAGTTTAATTTTACCATCATCAATAGCTTTTCTAATGTTTGTGCTGCTCACAGCAATATTATCAATGTCTTTTTTTCTGATTTCTTCAATTGTAAAGTTATAAGCGCCAGCATGTTTTATTAAAGCATTAATATCACCTTCACGGTTTTTCCCAAATTTGTGGTCGTAACCAATTACTAAGTGCCTTACGTTTAATTGGCGAATTAAAATTTCTTCCAAATAATCTTTTACATCTAATTGAGAAAATGTTTTATTAAAAGGGTAAACAACAGCAATATCAACACCATATTTTTCAAGTAAATCAAGCTTCTCGTCAATTAAAGTAATTAATTTAAGGTCCTTTTGCTCTGGAAACAAAACCTTTCTTGGATGGGGTTCAAAAGTTAATACAACTGTTTTTAAGCCCAATTTTTCTTTTAATTCCTTTAAACGCGATAATATTTTTTGATGCCCCAAATGCACCCCATCAAAAGTGCCAATAGTAACTATTGTTGGTGTTTCTATTCTAAAATTTTCGGTGTTTTGTATAATTAGCACAGTGTAAAATTAGTTTAATTAATGATTAAACTATTTTACTTTTTATTTTTTTATCTGACTAATCAACTTTTAATTAGATAAATTACTGTTTAAAAACGACTAATTTATTTGTTTTGTTGCTGAAGGACGGTTGTTAAAAACGCCTTAATAAATCACGCTTTTTTATATTATTATTATGATTTTAATAGTATCTTTGCGCTCAAATTTTAAGAAATTATTCTCATGTCGAAACAAATTGGCAAAATTGCTCAAGTTATTGGTCCCGTAATTGACGTACGCTTTGATTTAGAAGGCGGTAAACTACCAAATATTATGGACGCTCTAGAAATTATGAGCGGCGGTAAAAAAATTATATTAGAAGTTCAACAACATACAGGTGAAAATACTGTTCGTACAATCGCTATGGATAGTACTGATGGTGTATATCGTGGAATGGAAGTTGTTGCAACAGGTAGTGGAATAACAATGCCAGTTGGTGATAAAGTAAAAGGAAGATTATTTAACGTTGTTGGTGAGGCAATTGATGGTATTAATGAAGTGGATAATGCAGGGGGAAAATCAATTCACCGTTTACCACCGCGTTTTGAGGATTTATCAACTGCTACTGAAGTGTTATATACTGGTATTAAAGTAATCGATTTAATTGAGCCTTATTCAAAAGGTGGTAAAATTGGTTTGTTTGGTGGTGCTGGTGTTGGTAAAACCGTATTAATTCAAGAATTAATTAATAATATCGCTAAAGGTCACTCTGGTTATTCAGTATTTGCTGGTGTTGGTGAGCGTTCTCGTGAAGGGAATGACTTATTGCGCGAAATGATCGAGTCTGGAATTGTGAAATATGGCGACGCCTTTAAACATTCTATGGAAGAAGGTGGATGGGATTTAGATAAAGTTGATCTTAAAGAATTAGAAAAATCTCAAGCAACCTTTGTTTTTGGTCAAATGAATGAGCCTCCTGGAGCACGTGCTCGTGTGGCTTTATCAGGATTAACTATGGCAGAATATTTCCGTGATGGAGATGGTTCGGGTCAAGGTGGACGTGATATCTTATTTTTTATTGATAATATTTTCCGTTTTACACAAGCTGGTTCAGAGGTTTCGGCTTTATTAGGTCGTATGCCTTCAGCGGTAGGTTATCAACCAACTTTAGCATCCGAAATGGGTGTGATGCAAGAGCGAATTACTTCAACTAAAAACGGTTCAATTACTTCGGTTCAAGCGGTTTATGTACCTGCCGATGACTTAACTGACCCTGCTCCAGCTACAACATTCTCTCACTTAGATGCTACAACAGTATTAAGTCGTAAAATTGCAGAATTAGGTATTTATCCAGCAGTAGACCCATTAGATTCTACTTCTCGTATTTTATCTGCAGCTGTTTTAGGCGATGAGCACTACAATTGTGCTCAAAATGTGAAGTTAATTTTACAACGTTATAAAGAATTACAAGATATCATTGCCATTTTGGGAATGGATGAATTAAGCGAGGAAGATAAATTAGTGGTACACCGTGCTCGTCGTGTACAACGTTTCTTATCACAACCATTTCACGTTGCTGAGCAATTTACAGGTTTAAAAGGTGTTTTTGTTAGCATCGAAGATACTATCAAAGGCTTTAACATGATTTTAGATGGTAAAGTTGATGAATATCCTGAAGCCGCATTTAACCTGGTAGGAAGTATTGAAGAAGCGATTGAAAAAGGCAAGAAAATTTTAGCTGAAAGTAAATAAGTGTGATTTTAGATTTAAGAAGTCAGATTTAATCTGGTAATCTTATATCTAAATTCTTAAATCTTAAATAGAAAAATGAAAATAGAAATTATAACCCCTGATAAAAAATTGTACGAAGGTTCAATTAAGTCGGCAATTTTCCCAGGTTCTGAAGGAAGTTTTGGGATTTTAAATGATCACGCTCCTTTAATTGGCACTTTAAAAGCTGGAAAAGTAGAGTTGATTGATGAGAACAATACCAAAATTGATTTCGAAATTTTAGGTGGAGTTGTTGAAGTTTTAAAAAACAAAGTAATTGTTTTAGCAGGCTAATAATTTTTAAAATAACTTAATAAAGCGAAGGAAATAAACCCTTCGCTTTTTTTTTGACTTTAATGAAATTCGTTTCTTAATTTTACAGTAACAATTAGTATTGGAACAAAAAAAAAACATATCTGTAAGCATTTTTAAATTAGGTATATTAAATGCTTTAGTTTGTTTAACTGGTTTCTTGTTGTTGTTTTATTTTGGAGATTTTAAAATCGACATTCCTTTTCTATTACTTTCTACATTTATCTGTTTTATTACCGGATTTTTAACCCTTTATTATTTTTATTATGTTTTTGTCACAAAAAAAATAAATGTCTTATCTGAAAAAATTAGAAAAAAATTTCTCAATAAAGAAATACCACAAAAACTTGATCAACTAGAGGAAGTAGACGGGCTTGCACAATTGGAAGAGAAAGTAGATTTTCTAATTGAATCGCGTGAGTTAGAATTAAAGCATTTCGAAAACCTAGATAGCTACCGAAAAGAATATTTAGGAAATGTTTCGCATGAGTTAAAAACGCCCGTATTTAATATTCAAGGCTATGTTGATACGCTTATAAATGGAGGTTTAGAAGATGATACCATTAATTTAGATTATTTAAAACGCGCCGAAAAAAGTATTGATCGCTTAATAAATATTATAGATGATTTAGAAACGCTTACCCAACTTGAAAGTGGTGAATTGCAATTGGATACTGATAATTTTGATATTGCTCACTTAATAAAGGATATATACGCGGCGCTTGAATTAAACGCAGCTAAACGAAATATTAAATTAGAATTGGCTAAAAAGTATGATAAGCCTATTTATGTAAAAGCCGATAAATTTAGAATCCGTCAGGTTTTGGTAAACTTAATTACAAATAGTATTAAGTATGGCAAAGAAAACGGCACTACCGAAATCTCATTAAATTATTTAAATAACGACTTAATAATTGAAATTAAAGATAATGGCATGGGAATAGAGGCTAGCCATTTACCACGCCTCTTTGAGCGTTTTTACCGGATTGATAAAGGAAGAAGTAGAGAGCAAGGAGGTACTGGTTTAGGTTTAGCTATTGTTAAACATATTATTGAAGCGCATCAAAAATCAATAAAAGTAGAAAGTGAAGTTGGAAAAGGTACTTTATTTACTTTTTCATTACCGGCCGGACAATAATTGTATAATTAGCTATGTTATTAGTAAAAAATAGTAACAAATTGTTAAAAATCTAAGCCGATTTATTGCTAAACTTGTCTATTATTACTAAAATTGCAAAAACATTATACGATGGCTGAAATTCATATTACCGGAATAAATTATATAGAAATTAACTCTCAAGAAGGGTTAGAATTTAAGTACAAACCAGAAGTTCCAAAATTAAAATTGGTGGGCACTTTATTAGATGCAGAAAGCGAAGATGAAGCTGATGGTGTTTTGTTTTTAACTCAAAAACAATTAAATCAAGTCCTAACAAATAAAGATGTTGATTTAAAATTAGTTGATGATCGTTGGACATTAGGGAAACCACTAACAAAAGAACAAATAAAAAAAGTTGGTTTGGTAGATGTAGATGCTGAATATTTAGGGGAAGCAGGAGAGTTTAAGTGCTACGAGGCAGTTAAGGTTTCTTAATTACCAAACTGGCGGACCATATTTTTTGGTTATTTTAGATTTAGGCAATAATTCATAATATAACTGGTCAAACCAAACTAATATTTTAAAACTGTAAGTAGGCGAATTTAAACGTTCGCCTATTTTTTTGTTGTTTTTTAAGGTAAATCTATAGGCTACATCTGTTCCTAATCCAAACCATCTAAATACCTTAAATTGTGCGGTAACACCAGGTTCATATAAAAACAAAAAATATTTTTTTTCAGGATTGTTTAACGAATACGTTTTGTTTTGTTGCCACCACGAAAAGCCTGTTCCAGCTTGTATTGGCACACTTAACTGCCAACGTTTGGTTTTATAAAACACAAAGTCAATATAATAGGATAAGTAAGCCAGTTTTAGATATTTGAGAACAGTATCTATTTTACCGTTTTCATTTTGTAAATAAAAATTTTCTGAAAAAGAAGATTTCATCCAACTAACGCCTCCGCCAACTCTCAATTTACGCTGGAAAGTTACTCCTAATCGTAACCCACTAATGCTAATTATTTGATTATTAATAAAACTGTTCCTCGATTCTAATCTTGCATCAATACTAGATTTGTTTTTAAAAACCTCATGTAATGTATCTAAAAACTGTGCTTTTACTTTAAAGCATGTAGTAAATAGTAAAATTATTAGAAGCACTTTTTTCATTATCTAACAAAATTACGTTTATAACTCTTTTTAATCCTTTGGTTTTATCAATTGTTTCAACAACCTAGTTGTAGTAAATTTAAACCTAAATGTTAGATACCCCTATAGAATATTTAAAAGGTATTGGCCCGCAAAGGGCCGAGGTTCTTAAAAAAGAACTTAACATTTTTACGTACCGCGATTTTTTAACTAATTATCCTTTCAGGTATGTTGATAGAACCGTATTTACCACAATAAAAGATATTCACGATGAGTCTCAATATGTGCAAATTAAAGGAGTTGTCGATAGTTTAGAAGTTGTTGGCCTCAAACAAGCCAAGCGCTTAGTGGTTTGGTTTAGAGACAATACAGGCGTAATTGAATTGGTATTTTTTAAGGGATACAATTGGATGGCTCAAAAGTTAAAAGTTGGCCAGGAGTATGTTGTTTTTGGAAAACCATCTTCCTTTAAAGGAAAATATAATTTAGCCCATCCTGATATTGATTTGGTAAACAATGATTTTTTAAGCCAGCAATCAGCTTTTCAGGCAGTTTATAATTCTACCGAAAAATTAAAAATTAAAGGTTTAGATAGTGAAGGAATTCGAAGAATGATGCGAGTTTTAATTAATCAGTTGCAACCCCAGCATATTGAAGAAACTTTAAGTGAAGAGGTAAAACAAGATTATAAATTAATTGATAGATATAATGCTTTTATACAAATTCATTGTCCCGAAAACGCTGAGCAACTAAAGCAGGCCGAGCTTCGTTTAAAATTTGATGAATTATTTTACATTCAACTTAGATTATTAAAATTAAATAAAGTTCGGGCAGTAACGGTTCGCGGCTTTGTGTTTATTAAAGTTGGCCCATTATTTAATGATTTTTTTAATAATTATTTGCCTTTTGAATTAACAAATGCACAAAAAAGAGTTTTAAAAGAAGTAAGATTTGATGTTGGTAGCGGAAGGCAAATGAACAGATTATTACAAGGTGATGTAGGAAGTGGTAAAACAATGGTGGCTTTAATGAGTATGCTTCTGGCAATTGATAACGGGTTTCAAACTTGTATTATGGCACCTACAGAAATTCTGGCGCAACAACATGCAGTAACGTTTAAAGAAGCGCTAAACCCTTTGGGTGTTGAAGTTGCAATTCTTACCGGCTCAACTAAAGCGAAGGAAAGAAAAATAATTCATACTAAATTATTGAACGGTGAAATAAAAATTTTAATAGGTACGCATGCCCTAATTGAGGATATTGTAAAATTTAATAATTTAGGTTTAGTAGTAATAGATGAGCAACACCGTTTTGGCGTGGCGCAACGTGCAAAATTAAGAGCAAAAAATGTGTTGCCACCGCATATGCTAATTATGACGGCAACTCCCATTCCTAGAACTTTGGCAATGACATTGTATGGCGATTTGGACACAAGTTTAATTGATGAGTTACCACCTGGCAGGAAACCCATAAAAACTCTTCATTTCATGGAAAATCACCGTTTGCGTGTTTATGGTTTTATGCGTGAACAAATAGAGTTAGGTAGACAAGTTTATGTTGTTTTTCCATTAATTAAAGAAAGCGAAAAATTAGATTATCAAAATTTACAACAAGGTTATGATAATATTATAAAAGAATTTGCCCCACCAAATTATCAAATAAGTATTGTACACGGTAAACTTAGCAATGAGCAAAAGGATTTTGAAATGCAGCGTTTTATAAAAGGCGAAACTCAAATTATGGTGGCAACAACTGTTATCGAAGTAGGAGTTAATATACCAAATGCAAGTGTAATGGTTATTGAAAGCGCTGAGCGTTTTGGTTTATCACAATTACATCAATTACGTGGCAGAGTGGGGAGAGGAGCTGAACAAAGTTATTGTTTACTTTTAACTGGATATAAATTAGGAGCAGACAGCAGATTAAGAATGGAAACAATGGTACGCACAAATGATGGTTTTGAAATTAGCGAAGTTGATTTAAAATTACGTGGCCCTGGAGATATTGAAGGAACTCAGCAAAGTGGTGTAATGGATTTAAAATTGGCAAACTTAGCGCAGGATGGGCAAATATTGCAATTAGCCAGACAAGCGGCTCAAACTATTTTAGATGAAGATGTAAATTTTGAATCAGAAAAAAATAAAATTTACAACAAACAACTGCTCTTACAGCAAAAAAATCGGCCTAATTGGAGCAAAATAGGCTGATTATTTTATTGGTTGAGTAAATAAATCGTTAAATTGTTGCTTTTCGTTACTAAATAATTTAGATTTAAGTTTTTAATAATTGCACTATGTTAACTGTACTTAAATATGGCCCTTGATTTTTTTGAAGATAAAACTATTGAAACGGATGAAGCAATTGTTCATTCTCGAACTGATGGGATAGTTCACGTTACTTTTAAAGATGGAATCGAAATTGATGTGGCGTTGCAGGATAAAATGCTAAAAATTTATACTGACATTTGTTTGGGCAAAAAAAGGCCTTTTTTATTTTCGGGTATTGGTGATGTATCAATTACAAAAGAAGGTAGAGAACATTCTAAGAATTTAGAAGATGTTTTTCCAGGTTCAGCATCTGCAATTATTGCTGATAATGTAGCCTATAAATTAATAGCCAATTTTTACTTAAAAGTTAATAAGCCATCAATACCTTATAAAGTTTTTGGAGATATTCTTTCGGCTGAACTTTGGTTAAAAGCTTTTCTCTAAAAGAATAGTTTAAAAAATAATTAATCACAGAAAATTTTCCTTTATAGGAAGAAAATAAATAACATGGATGTAAAAGATAGTAATGGAACTTTATTAAGTAATGGAGATTCTGTTCACCTAATAAAAGATTTAAAGGTTAAAGGTTCTTCTTTGGTTTTAAAAAGAGGAAAAGTAATTAAGAATATTAAGTTAACCGACAATGAAGACGAAGTTGATTGCCGCGTTGACGGAAGTAATATTGTGCTCAGAACAGAATTTTTGAAAAAAGGTTAATATCCATATTTTTCTTTCCATAAATTTTTTAAATAGTTTCTTTGTTCTTGTTCTCTGGCATTATTGCCGGGTTCATATAATTTTGTTTCAGCAATTTGCTCGGGTAAAAATTCTTGCTCAGCAAAATTATTCTCAAATGAGTGAGCGTATTTATAATCTTTACCATAATTTAAATTCTTCATTAATTTGGTAGGTGCATTTCGTAATTGTAAAGGCACCGGTAAATCTCCGGTTTTATCAACTAGTTCAGAAGCATCAGAAATAGCCATATAGCTTGCATTACTTTTTGCACTGCATGCTAGGTAAGTTACACACTGACTTAAAATAATACGCGACTCCGGCATTCCTATTACATTAACAGCATTGAAGCAATTATTGGCAAGCAACAAAGCGTTTGGGTTTGCATTTCCAATATCTTCACTCGATAATATCAAAAGTCGGCGCGCAATAAAAAGCGGGTCTTCGCCGCCTTTAAGCATGCGGGCTAAATAATAGACCGCAGCATTTGGATCGCTTCCCCTAATTGATTTTATGAAAGCGGAAATTATATCGTAATGCTGTTCACCACTCTTATCATAAAGAGCTAAATTTTGTTGAATAACTGTTAGTACAAGTTCGTTTGTAATTTCTATTTCATCACTTATCGAACTGTTGACTACTATCTCCAAAGCGTTTAATAATTTTCGGGCATCACCTCCGCTAACTCTTATTAAAGCCTCATGTTCTTTTAAAATAATTTTTTTTGTTTTTAAAAACTCATCCTGGCTTAATGCGTTTGTAATAAGTTTTAATAATTCTTCTTCTTCTAAATTTTTTAAAATATAAATCTGGCAGCGCGAAAGTAAAGCGGGAATAACTTCAAATGAAGGGTTTTCAGTTGTTGCGCCAATTAATGTAACTACACCTTTTTCTACAGCGCCTAATAACGAATCTTGTTGTGACTTACTAAAACGATGAATTTCATCAATAAATAAAACAGGTTTATTTTGGTTAAAAATATTATTATCTGATGCTTTTTCTATGACCTCTCTTACTTCTTTTACACCACTATTAATGGCGCTTAAATGATAAAATGGTCTTTTTAGTTCGTTAGCAATTATTAACGCTAAAGAAGTTTTACCAACACCCGGTGGTCCCCAAAGTAATATTGAGGGTAAGAGATTTTGTTTAATAGCATTACGTAATGCACTGCCCGTGCCAATTATATGGCTTTGCCCAATGTATTCAATTAAGTTTTTTGGGCGCATTCTTTCGGCAAGTGGCTGCATTTTTGTTAATTATTTTAACGGTTAAGTAAATAATAATTTCCTATTTTTACATTAAGAAATTTATTAAGATTTAAATTGTTATTCAATATTAATGATTGAAACATTAAAAATCAATCAACGATAAATAAATGAAAAATTATGATTAAGAAAAAAATATTTTCACTCTCTAATTTAACACTTTGTGCTATTTTTTTTATGTGCTTTGCTTTTAAAGGTGAAAAAGACCCATTACATAAACGTATTTTTAACATCAATATTACAGAAGTAAAAGACGGGATTGTAGCAAAAAAATCTGTAATGGATAAAATTGAATTTAAGGATGGTAAATTGTTTAGTGAGTTTTTGTTTGATAAATTTCAGTACAAATGGTTAAAATACCGAATTAATAAAGATTCGATTTATACAGATTCTACCGATACGGAAGTTCGTTTGCTAGAAGTTGAAGCAACAACAACTGACGATAAAGATTTAACCCTAGCAATTAATTTTGCTGTTGTTGAATGGGATATTGAGGGTACAATTAAAATGACAAAAAGCGATAAACCAAAAAAATTCTATGATTTTTCTGGTTTTGAAAAAGGAGGGAAGCCGAAAAAACCTAAAAAACCAAAAAAGGGAGAGCCAATTGAAGGTGAACAAAAACAAGAATAAATTGTTAGTATTAAATGAATAAGAAAAAAATAAATTTTAAAATAGCTGTAACAGTAGTTGCGGCTATTTTTTTTATGTTCGCTTGTGCGCAACCATCATCACCAAATAAAGTTATCATGAATGTAGAAACAAATACAAGTCCAGTGAATATTAAATCATCCAATCAAACTATTGATACAGCAACTTTTGGAGCAGGCTGTTTTTGGTGTGTAGAAGCTGTTTTTCAGCGTTTAGAAGGAGTTATTAGCATAAAAAGTGGATATAGTGGAGGTACAGTAAAAAATCCATCTTATAAGGAAGTTTGTAATGGAACAACTGGTCATGCCGAAGTTTGTCAGATTGTTTACGATAAATCAAAAATTTCGTTTGATGACTTACTTCAAGTTTTTTGGAAAACACACGACCCAACAACTTTAAACCGACAAGGAAACGATTTTGGAACCCAATACCGGTCGGTGGTTTTTTATCATAACGACGAACAAAAACAATTAGCCGAGAAATATAAAAAATTAATAAACGAGGAGCATGCTTATCCAAACCCTATTATTACTGAAATTTCTCCTTACATAAATTATTACGAAGCCGAAGAGTACCACCAAAATTATTATAACCAAAACGGTTCTGAGAGTTATTGCAAATTTGTAATACAACCCAAAGTTGAAAAGTTCGAAAAAATCTTTAAGGATAAAATGAAGAAATAAAAGAGCGATATTTTTTGCTCCCTTTTAATTGACGATTTGATTTATCCAATTCAAGATAATTTATTTTTTGGCTATACAATTAAACATAGCAGCTAATATTTTTTGATTTTAAAACCTCCTCATACAAAATGTTTAATTTTCTTACATATGTAAGATTTTATTTAATCTAATTTTTTAAAAAAGTCGATTTCAATTTCTAATTTGTAAATTGTTCAAATAAACGCTAATTGTTTAACCTATTAGTAAATAGTTGATATTTCAGCGTTTAATCTTAATTTATGGAAAGAATTTTATGAAATTTTCATTTCAAAAAAAAATAGTTTTTCTTTTTTTAGCCATTACATTAATTGTAATTTCCGCTGGAATTGGAACTCTCAAAACAACTCAATCTCTTCTCAAAACAAACAAATTAGTAGAACAAACCCACCAAGTTTTAAATGCACTTGGAAGTATTCTCACCAGCGCTCAAGACATTCAAATTGGAAGTAGGGGCTTTCTAATTACCGGCGATTCAATATTTCTCGCTCCTTTTTTTAAAGCCAATGATACTATTAAAGCAAAGATTTATAAACTTGAGAAACTTGTAATTGAAAATAATTTACAGTTAAAAAAAATAGATTCGCTCAAATATTTTATTGATCAAATTCAAGATATTTCAATTAAAACAAATGAAGCTAGAGTAAATGGAGGATTTGAAGTCGCCCAGAAAATTGTATTATCTGGCGAAGGAAAATATTGGATGCAAGAGATTCGGAATCTTGTAATATCAATTGAATATGAGCAAAATCGCTTATTACAGCAACGTCAAATAGCTAATATCGAAGAAAATAACGCATTTATAAATAATTTAATTTTATTATTAAGCGCAATTTTGATTGCTTTAATCGTAGTTTTTTTTGTGATTAAACACAACACTAGTCTAAGAAATAAAAGCGAGGAAAACCTAAAAAATAGCCTGAACGAAATTTCTAATTATAAATACGCGTTGGATGTATCCGCTATAGTTGCTATTACTGATCAGAAAGGAATAATTAATTATGCGAATGATAAATTTTGTGAAATAACAAAATATAAACGCGAGGAATTAATTGGTCAGGATCACAGAATCATCAATTCTGGTTATCATAGTAAAGAATTTATACGTGACTTATGGACAACATTAGCCAAGGGAAAATTATGGAAGGGTGAAATAAAAAATATTGCAAAGGATGGTAATGAGTATTGGGTAGATACAACACTTGTCCCTTTTCTAAATGAACAAGGGAAACCTTTTCAATATATGGCAATTCGATTTGACATTACGGAGCAAAAGAAGCAACAAATACTTTTGCAAACTCAAGCCGAGGAATTAAGAGTACAGCAAGAAGAGTTAGAGGAATCGAATGCTGAGCTTGAAACCCAAACACAAAGATTAGAGGCTTCAGACGAAGAATTAAGATTGCAACAAGAAGAGCTTATGCAATCCAATCAAGAACTTGAAGAGAAAAGCCAACTACTTGAGGAAAAAAATCAAATCGTAAGCGAAAAAAATGAAGAGTTAGAGTCTGCTTCAAATGAGCTTCAGGAAAAAGCGCATGCACTCGAGCAAAGTAGTAAGTATAAATCGGAATTCTTGGCAAATATGAGCCATGAACTTAGAACACCTCTTAATTCTATTTTATTACTCAGCAGACTTTTGGCCGATAATGCCGAAAAAAATCTTAGTAGCGAACAAGTTGAATTTGCAGGAGTAATACATAATTCTGGCAATGGTTTATTGGAACTCATAAATGAAATACTCGACCTTTCTAAAATTGAATCGGGTAAAATGGATCTTGAAATAGAAGATGTTTCTTTGTTAGCGGTTTGTAAAAATATGAATGATATTTTTAAACCGTTTGCAAAACAAAAAGGAATTTCATTTGGTATTACAAAAAACGAAGAGGTAAATGATATATTGAAAACTGATAGAATTAGAATTGAACAGGTCTTGAAAAACTTTTTGTCAAATGCATTTAAATTTACCGAAAAGGGTAAGGTTGAACTCACCATAAGACAACCTTCAGAAACCGAGGTTAAAAAAATGAAAATTAATAAGGAGGAATTTGTTTCTATGGAAGTAAAAGATTCGGGCATAGGAATACCGGAGGAAAAACATGACATGGTATTTGAAGCTTTTCAACAAGCGGATGGTTCTACAAGAAGAAAATATGGAGGAACCGGCTTAGGGCTTTCGATCAGTCGCGAAATTGCTCGAATGCTTGGGGGAGAAATAATGCTTAAAAGTGATGTTGGCCTAGGTAGTTCATTTACAATAATCATTCCTTACAAACGGCAAATTAATTCTAATGAAAATTTTATTTATTCTAATGATGAAAGTAAAAAAGTAGATGTTGAAATAGAACCGGAAGCGGCCAGTTCAGCTAGTGATGAAAATGTTCTGCAGTTTATCCCAGATGAAATACCTGATGATAGAAATGAAATTGGACCAAATGATAAAACGATTCTGATTGTTGAAGATGACACAGCTTTTGCTCACGCGCTTTTAAAATACTTTCATGAACGAGGTTATAAGGCTGTTATTGCCGTTAGCGGTGCTGATGCAGTAGCATTTGCGTTAAAATACAAACCTATTGGAATTCTTTTGGATATACAGTTACCCATAGTTAGCGGATGGACAATTATGAAGGAATTGAAGGGCAATTTAGCAACTAAATTTATTCCTGTACACATGATGTCTTCTATGGAAATTAAGGCAAAGGATACAATAGCGATAGGAGCAATAGACTTTTTGAATAAATCTGATGCTGAAAAAGAAATAGGAAGGGTATTAGAAAAAATAGAAAAGGCGGTAGGGAAAACACCAAAAAATATTTTGTTGGTAGATGATAACAAGGGCCATACAAAAGCAATTAGTCAATACATTAGCGATGCTTCTAAAGTTTGTCTTGTTGCAGAAAGTGCCGATGAGGCATATAAGATACTAAAAAAGGAAAGTGTGGATTGTGTTGTCTTGGATATGGGTTTACCGAATGAAAATGGTTATCAAGTATTAGAGACCATAAAAAAAGATAAAAAGCTGGAGCTTCTTCCCGTAATTATATATACAGGCAAATCAATGTCCTTACAAGAAGAACGAAGATTGAAACAATACACAAGTGCAATAATCATTAAAACCGCTGATAGTTTTAAGCGATTAGCGAGTGAGATTTCTTTATTTCTTCATTTAGTTGAAGACGACAAAGAGGAAAAGGGTCTTAAAAAGCTTTATTTGAAAGACAATGTGTTAGTCGATAAACATATTTTATTAGTAGATGATGATGTGCGTAATATTTTTTCATTAACTAAATTACTAGAATCGCATAAAATGAAAGTAAGCTCTGCTTGTGATGGTAATGAAGCACTTTCAATCCTTAATTCCACGTTAGGCATTGATTTGGTGCTAATGGATATGATGATGCCAAACATGGATGGTTATGAGGCTACGGCTAAGATAAGAACTAACCCCTTACTTAAAAAAATGCCGGTAATTGCTGTTACTGCTAAAGCAATGTTGGGTGATAGAGAAAAGTGCATTAGTGCAGGAGCAAACGATTATATTACAAAACCGGTAGATGGAGATCAATTAATTGCATTGTTAAGAGTTTGGCTTTATAAATAAATAACCATGTTAAGAGAAAAAACAATTTTATTGGTTGATGACGATGATAGAAATATTTTTGCCTTGTCGGCCGTCCTAAAATCAAAAGGTCCAAATATAATTATTGCCAAGGATGGTATAGAATGTCTAGATAAATTAAGAAGTCATGATAATATTGATTTGGTGTTATTGGATATGATGATGCCGGTGATGGATGGCTATTTAACCTTGAAGGAAATGCGTAATGACGAAAAATTAATGCATATTCCCGTGATATCCTTAACTGCTCAAGCTATGAAAGGAGATAGGCAAAAATGTATAGACGCCGGGGCTAGTGAATATTGTTCAAAGCCCGTAGATATAAATATTTTAATGGAAAAAATTTCTTGTCTTTTAAATCTATGAATAATGAAGCAATCAATATTATAAATGACAATGAAGTTGAATTATTAACTGATCATATATTTAAACGATATGGCTACGATTTTTCTGATTATTCTCAAGCTTCATTTAAGAGACGAATAAACAGAGTTATGCAAAATTTCAAAATACCAAGTTTTGCCGAATTAGATCATAAAGTCATCGAAAACGAACAGTTTTTTAATGTTTTTATTGAAGAAGTTACAGTAAATGTTACTGAAATGTTTCGTGATCCTGCGTTTTATAAAGTGCTTCGTAAAGAAGTTATCCCTCAACTTTCCACATATCCTCTAATTCGCATTTGGCATGCCGGTTGTTCAACGGGCGAAGAGGTTTATTCAATGGCCATATTATTAAAAGAAGCGGGTCTGCTCGAAAGAACTTTGCTCTACGCTACAGATATTAATCAACAAGTACTTGAAAAAGCAGCCTCAATGAGTTTTCCCTTAGATAACATGAAAGAGTATACCGAAAACTATATTAATTGTGGTGGTTTATTTGATTTCTCTGATTATTATGTGGCACAATACGGTAAGGCTGTATTTCTTGAGGAATTTAGAAACAGAATGGTTTTCTCCCCTCACAACCTTGTTCTCGATCAAAGTTTTAATGAATTTAATCTAATACTTTGTAGAAATGTTTTGATTTATTTTAATCGCGATTTACAAAACAAGGTTATTAAACTTTTTTCTGATAGCCTACCTGTATTAGGATATTTAGCACTTGGCAACAAGGAAAGTATTAGCTTTTCTAGTGTAGCAGACAATTTTGAAACTATTAATAAACAGGAACGTATATGGAGGAAAAAGAAGTAATCATTATTGGTGGTTCTGCCGGTAGTATTGATGTAATGATGCAGATTCTCCCTAATTTGCCAGAAGAGTTTCCTGTACCTATTATTTTAGTATTACACCGCAGACCAAGTATAGGAAACTTGTCCGAAATTATTTTTCAGAACAGATGTAAAATTCCAGTACTTGAAGTTGAGGATAAAATGCCAATCATGAAAAACACTGTTTATCTGGCACCTGGTGGCTATCATTTATTAGTTGAAAAAAACCATTCTTTTTCACTAGATTTTTCTGAAAAAGTTAATCATTCAAGACCCAGTATAGATGTAACTTTTGAAAGTGTAGTAGATATTTACAATGATAAAGTAATAGGCATATTGCTTACCGGTGCCAATACTGACGGTGCACGAGGCTTAAAGCTAATTAAGGATTCGGGAGGATATACCATCATTCAGTCACCCGAAACATCCATGATGCCAATGATGCCTGAGGCAGCTGAAAGTATAATGAAACCTGATCAAATATTAAACCCATTAGAGATTTCAGATTTTTTAATTAATATAACAAAAAAAAAGTGTGATTGTTGCGCCTAAAAGAAAATGGAATTTATTTTAAATAATCAAACAACCACTATCTTAGTCGTCGACGACAGACCGGAAAACCTGATTGCACTGGAGGCTGTGCTCAGAAAAGAAAATTATATTATAGAAAAAGCCTTTTCGGGTAAAGAAGCTATTGAAAAAGTTTTAAAGTTTGATTTTGATTGCATTTTATTGGATGTTCAAATGCCTGATATGGATGGGTTTGAAGTGGCCGAAATATTATCGAGTAATGAAACTACTAAAAGCATTCCCATTATTTTTGTTACTGCAATAGGTATTGATAAGCAGAATATGTTGAAGGGATATAAAACAGGGGCTGTAGAATATTTAAATAAACCCTTAGACCCGGATATTTTAAAAATAAAAGTTGAAACTTTCTCTCAATTACATAAACAAAAAAAAGAAATTTTGTTTTCGCATTCAGAAACTAAAAGAGTAAATGCAGTTCTTGAAGAGTTTTCTATTGATATGAATGCCAGCATACGTTATGCAAAAAATATTCAAAATGCTATTCTACCTAAAGAAGAAAGCTTCAGATCAATTTTCCCAGATTCGTTTGTATACTTCATACCTAAAGATATAGTAAGTGGCGACTTTTATTGGATTTCTGTTTTAAGAGGTAAAATTATTGTAGTTTGTGCAGACTGTACTGGCCATGGAGTGCCTGGCGCCTTGATGACAGTGGTAGGTCTTAATCTTTTAAAGCAAGCAGTGGAAGTTAAGCAACTTTTGTCTCCTGCAGAAATTCTTGCGGACATAAACGTTGAATTAAAAAATACGTTTAAAAGCAATAATTTGAGTGGAAATATAACAGATGGGATGGAAATGGGAATTTGTTGTATTGATTTTAAAACAAATATTCATGAATATGCTGGGGCTCGTACCCCACTATTGATAACTAAAAGTGGTGTACCAAGTTTAATAAAACCTGACGCCTTTGGGCTTACTCACGATACTCCAATAAATACAAAATTCACCAATCATCAATTTCAGATGGAAAAAGGTGATTGTATTTATATGTTTAGTGATGGATATGCCGATCAATTTGGTGGAATTAGTGATAAACGTTTTATGAAAAAAAATCTGCAAAATACTTTTACATATATGATGCATGAAGAAATGCAAAATCAGAAAACAATGTTGGCTAAAGTGTTTCATGATTGGAAAGGTAATCATGCACAAGTAGATGATGTATTGGTAATCGGAATAAAATTTTAGGCTAAATGAAAAAATTATCAAATAATAAAATACTACTTGTTGATGATAAAAACGAAAATCTTATCGCACTTGCCGCTGTTTTAAAAAAAGCAGGTTATCAGGCAGACTCGGTTCTTTCGGGAAAAGAAGCCTTAACATTATTACTTAAAAATAATTATGGCTTGCTTCTATTAGATGTTCAAATGCCTGAAATGAATGGGATTGAACTTGCGGAGCTGATAAAAGGAAATAGTAAAACAAAAGATATCCCAATTATTTTTTTAACTGCAAACGCAAATCATAAGGAGTTTGTTATTAAGGGGCATGAAGTTGGGGCTCTTGATTATATGACTAAACCAATAAATGAAGATTTATTGGTTTTAAAAGTTAAGAATATTCTTGACTTAAATAAGTCGAAAATTGAATTAAAAGAAATTAACAAATCCCTTGAGAAAAAAGCCATTCAAGCCCAGATTTCTTATCAAGATTTATATTTTTCATTAAGTGAGGAAGTTTTTGTTTTAGACAAAGAGGGTATAGTTGTTTCGATTAATAGAGCAGGAAAACTTACATGTGGTCTTATTGCTGACGAATTACTAAATAAGCATTTTTCAAAATCTATTTTTTTGAGTAAGATTTTTGGCGAAAATAATTTAAATAAAAATTTTTTTAGTGTATTCTTTAAAAATGGTCAAGCAAGTCAGCGGATTGAATTTAATGCGGTAAAAAATGATGGTGAAATTCATTATGGTGAAGCTTTAATTACTATTGCCATGATTAGTGGTAAATTTCACCTCCAATTATCTTTATTTGATATTACCGAAAGAAAAAAATCTGAAAAAAAACAAGAATTAAATTTTAAAGAAATCAAATATTTAGGATTAATTAATAATTCCTTAATTGAAAATGGAAGTTTAGAAGAGTTATCTCGAGTTTTTTTAAATGGTTTAAATGAAATTACCAAAACAAAAATGAGTAGAGTATATTCTTATAATGTTACTGAGCATTCTTTGAAAACGCTTATTGAAAATTTAGTTCCGGAATTCACAAACTTATTAGAAAAGAAATTTAGCACTGAAAATTTAATAATTTTGCCAAAGCTTAATGATAATTCTATTTTAGCAAATTTAATAAATTCTAATTCCCCATTAATTACTTCAGATAAAAAAGAAATAATTAATTTATTTTCTGATCAGAATGAATCTGCAATTTCTATTGAAATTGCAAAATGGACGAGAGAATATTTTGACGTGAATACTTTTGGCGTTTTGCCATTATTTTCAAGAAATAGTTTGTTAGGTTTAATTACTTTTTCATCCACAAATGTGTTAAACGAGGATGAGAAAAATGCAATAATTCGCCTTTCAAAGCAAGTTGCCACATCATTTGATAAAAAAAGTAGTGAATTAGCATTGGCAGAGAGTGAAAACTTTAATAGAGGTATTCTTTCTTCTCTTACTTCTCAAATTGCTGTTATTGATTACAATGGTAATATTATTTCTGTTAACGAAGCATGGAGAAATTTCTCTCTTGAAAATGGTGAAACTAATTTAACTAGAACGGGTATAGGAGGCAATTATTTTGAAGTATGTGAAAAAGCAATTATAGCTGGAGATATTTATTCAGACAAGGCTTTGCAAGGCATTAAAAAAGTTTTAAGTAAAGAAATAGATCGCTTTGAGATGGAATACCCTTGTCACAGTCCCGAAAAAGATGGCTGGTTTATTTTAAGTGTTTCTGGTTTTGATGGAGATAACCAAAAAGCTGTTATTAGGCATGTTGATATTTCTGAAAGAAAAAAAGCAGAAGAGAAAATCAAACAAAGCGAGGCGCAATACAGGGGTTTGTTTAATAAAATGAACGAAGGCTTGCTTTTTTCAGGAGAAGATGGACTTATTAGGGCCGTGAATCCATTTTTTTGCCATATGGTTGGTTATGCAGACCATGAACTAATTGGTAAAAATGGGTATGAAATTTTTTGTGATGATTCGATTAGAATGGATACACATAAAAAAATTGCGCAGAGAAAGTCTGGAAAATCGGAACAATATGAATTAGAATTTAAAACAAAATCAGGAAACAAAATACTTACCCAAATAAGTGCTTCGCCAACATTTAGTAGAGATGGTGATTTTGATGGTGTAATGTCAATAGTTACAGATATAACAGAAAGAAAAAAGCAGCAAAATGAATTGCAAAAAACAGTTCAAGAGTTAATTAATAGAAATAACGAACTAATGCAATTTAACTACATTGTATCTCATAATTTAAGAGCTCCTATTGCAAACGTAATTGGTCTTGCCAATTTATTGAATACTCCAGATATTGAAGAGGAAGATAAACCAAAAATAATTGAATATATACAAACTGCAACTTTAAAAATGGACGAGCAGGTAAAGGATCTAAGTATGGTGCTTGCAACACGCTCTGCTTTAAATACAAAAAAGGAAACAGTCATTTTTTCTGAGTTGCTAGAAGGTATCTCAAATACACTCTCAGAACAAATTCAATATTCTGGCATTAATATTTTAACAGAAATACAAAGTGATGCGAAAGAAATTTATACTGTTAAAAGTTATATAGAAAGTATTTTTTATAACTTAATAAGCAATGCCATCAAATATAAATCAAGTCTGAGAAAGCCGAAATTATTTATTGTAATTAAAAAACAAGATGATAACTTTATTATTAAAGTATCTGATAATGGCATGGGAATTGATTTAACTATGCATGGAACATATGTTTTTGGTTTATATAAGCGCTTTAATTTGGAGGTTGAAGGAAAAGGCTTAGGTTTACATATGACAAAAGCGCAAGTAGAAGGATTAGGTGGTTCAATATCAATTGAAAGCGAGCCGGAAAAAGGAACAACATTTAAAATTATATTTCCTAAATAAATAAAATAAAGCCATGAAGATTATATATATAATAGACGACGATGAAACTAATAATTACATCGCAGAGCTTTTAATAAAATCGGTATTACCCGATGTTAAACTAACAGGCTTTACCAATCCCATAAAGGCGCTTTCGGGTTTTACCGACTCTAATATTGAGCCTAATGATGTAATTTTGCTTGATTTGAATATGCCACAAATGGATGGATGGCAATTTTTGGAAAAATTTAATGAAAAAAACATAGCCTGTCGAGTTTTTATTTTAACGTCTTCCCTTAACCCTTTAGATCGAGAGCTTGCTGCAAATAATCCAAGCGTTACTGGCTTTATTTCTAAACCATTAACTAAAGAAAAAATAAACTCCATGCTTGCTTAAAAAATTGTGTTAATATTAAAAAAATTAAGAGATAAAAAAAATCCGCAGAAATTTTTCCTGCGGATTTTTTTATTTCTGTCATGCTGACGAAGGAAGCATCTCCTTAAGAGATCCCTCGTTCCTCGGGATGACAATAGATTACTTTTTAATTCTCTCAACATATTCACCGGTACGAGTATCAATTTTCACCCAATCTCCTTGGTTAAAAAATAATGGCACTTTTATCTCAGTTCCGGTATCTAGCGTTGCAAATTTTAATGTGTTAGTGGCGGTATCACCTTTTAATCCCGGCTCAGTATATGTAATTTCTGCTTCAACAAAAGTTGGTGGTTCTGCAATAATTGGTTCTTCGCCCTCAAAACTTACTTTAACTTCCATACCTTCTTTTAAAAAACGTCCGCCAGCACCAAACATTACTATTGGCACATGTATTTGTTCGTAAGTTGAAGTGTCCATTAAAACTGCAAAATCTCCTTCAAGGTAAATGTATTGCATCATTTTATATTCTACTCTTACCAACTCAACACCTTCGCCACTTCTAAAACGGTTCTCGGTTTGTTTACCATTTTTTAAGTTGCGCATTTTTGCTTGATAAAATGCACGTAAATTTCCTGGCGTTCGGTGTTGCCAATCTGTAATCTGAACTATGTCACCATTAAATCTAATAATCGAACCAACGTTTATATCTCCTGTGTCTGCCATTTTTTATTTTTTAAAATTATTTTTTATTTTAAGCTTCTGCTTCAACTTCTAAATCATGAACTACTCCCATTGCGGAAAATTTATTAATTCTTTGTTCAATTCTATCTTCTGGATTTAGTTTTTTTAATGTTGTTAAGTGTTTTAAGATTTCTTCTTTAACCGTCGCGAAAATTTCTTCAGGATTACGGTGCGCACCACCTAAGGGTTCATTAATTATTCCATCAATTAAACCATTTTCACTCATGTCATGAGAAGTTAATTTTAAAGCCTTTGCCGCTTGTTCTTTAAAACTCCAACTGCGCCATAAAATAGACGAACATGATTCTGGCGATATTACAGAATACCATGTGTTTTCTAACATCAATACTTTATCACCTATACCTATTCCTAATGCGCCACCACTAGCTCCTTCGCCAATAATAATACATATAACAGGCACTTTTAATTGCGCCATTTCTAATAAATTACGAGCAATTGCCTCTCCTTGTCCGCGCTCTTCTGCCTCTAATCCTGGATAAGCACCTGGCGTATCAATAAAAGTAACAATAGGCTTATTAAATTTCTCGGCCAATTTCATTAAGCGTAGCGCTTTGCGATACCCTTCAGGATTAGCCATTCCAAACCTACGAATTTGACGCATTTTAGTATTAACACCTTTTTGCTGACCAATAAACATAACTGTTTGCCCATCAATCTCACCAAAACCTCCAACCATGGCCTTATCATCTCCTACAGTTCTATCGCCATGTAATTCAATAAATGAATTATTTGAAATAGATTCAATATAAGCTAAAGTATAAGGTCTTTCAGGGTGACGACTCACTTGCACTCTTTGCCAAGGACTGAGATCAGAATAGAGTTCGCCGATTTTAGCTGTAATATGACTTTCTAATTCTTTAATTTTTTCGGTAAGATCTACTTTGCTTTTCGAAGCAACTTCTTTTAGCTTGGTAATCTCTTCCTCTAAATCTTGAATAGGTTTTTCAAAATCCAAATAAACCATATTTTTTTTGCGTTAGTTAGGGCGTAAAGATAAGATTTTTTAAAAAACCACCATTTATATTAACAAAACGTTAATAAAATCTGTTTTTCATGCAATTTACTTAAATTTGAGCCTGTGAAGATTGTTTCGTACATACTTTTATTTTCACTTCTGTTTTCATTATTTGCCAAATTGCAGGTTTGTATAGGTTATATTATTAATCAAGAATATTATGCCGAAGTTTTGTGCGAAAATAAGGACGAAGAAGAAGATTCTTGTTGTAAGGGAAAATGTGCCATGGAAAAGGAACTGGTAAAATTATCCGAAAAAGAAGAGCCTCAATCTTCTAAAAACCCTGGCTCAGAGATTAAAATTACCAAAGTTGAAGATGCAGTTATGAACTTAATTACATTTTATCCTCTGAGTAAATTTTGTACAATAATAAACTTAAATTTTGAGGCAAAACTAAAAAAAGGTGTGTCATCAATTTTATTTAAGCCACCAACTGTTTAATTTCATAATCAGATTTTTTTACGATTTATTTTTGTTTAACACAACATTAACTATTCTTAGTTTATATAAGGTGTTAAATGAAGTAAATTATGTATTATTTAATACAATTTTAATTAACTTTATAAATCAGGTGTAATATTGCATAAAGCAAAATTCATCAAAAAAATAAAAAATATATTTATGAAAATTATAATAAAATTTTTCGCTATTGCTTTATTAATAAGCTTTGTTGCATGTAAAAAGGACGCTAAAGATCCTGAGCCAGAACCAACTCCTGTAACTCCAGCGCCAACAACCGGTACTTTAAAACTTGAGTTTGAACATATGGTTGATACTTTACCTTTAGATTTTGTTCAAAGTTATGTAAATGCAAATCTGGATACTTTTAAAATATCAACTTTAAAATATTATATAAGCAACGTGGTACTAACTAAAACTGATAATTCAACTTTTGTTGAGGCAAACAGTTATCATTTGGTAGATGTTGCTAGCCCGGTTTCTACTATTTTAAATATTGCAAATGTGCCGGTAGGTTCTTATAAATCTTTGTCATTTACCTTAGGGGTTGATAGTGCCCGTAATAATTCAGGCGCTCAAACAGGAGATCTTGATCCTGCAAAGGGTATGTTCTGGACTTGGACTAGCGGATACATTATGTTTAAATTAGAAGGCTCATCGCCACAATCAGGTTCTACTGGAAAAGGATTAACTTATCATATTGGTGGTTTTGGTGGTGTAAATAAAACACAGCGTAATTTTAATTTTAATTTCGCAAGCACAACTTCAAATATTACTGGCAGTAATTCACCAATGATTCATTTGTCTGTTGATTTAAATGAATTCTTCAAGAATCCTACAACTATCAATGTTGCAACACAATTTTTTCAAATGTCTACAGGCGTTAATGCAAAAACCTATGCAGATAATTATGCAGATATGATTAGCTTTGAGCACGTACATAATTAATGAATAAGTTTGCAATTATAATTTTTTTGTTTGGTTTTTTAATTTTTGCTTCCTGTAAGGTTGATCCAAAAATTATAGAGCCCTTACCATCCGATAATTTGGTTGAGGTCGTCCCCCTGGGTTGGCCTCAGCCAATTTATTCGTTTAGTGTAAATACTATAAGCGAAGATAAATTTGTTTTGGGTAGAGCTTTATTTTATGACCCTATTTTAAGTGAAGATAGTACTATCTCTTGCGGTAGCTGTCATCAACAATTTGTGGCATTTGCTCATGCCGACCATAATGTTAGTCATGGTATTTATGATAGAGTAGGTACAAGAAATTCTCCTGGTTTATTTAATTTAACTTGGCATCCACTTTTTATGCATGATGGGGGTGTTAACCATATTGAAGTTCAACCTCTTGCTCCTATAAGTAATACTCTTGAGATGGGCGCAAATATTAATCCAGTTATTGTAAAATTACAAGCCTCTAGCAAATACAGAAATATGTTCTTAAAGGCTTTTGGTACTGAGGTTGTGAGTAGTCAAAATATGTTTAGAGCCATGACTCAGTTTATGGGGCTAATGTATTCTTACAATAGTAAATTTGATTTATATAAACGCCGCGAAAATAATGTTGAATTGTCGGATGCAGAGTTAAGAGGGTATAATTTATTTTTAACCAATTGTAATACTTGCCATAAAGAGCCTTTATTTTCGGATTTTGATTTTAGAAGTAATGGCTTAGCCGTAAACCCTTTAGTTAATGATATTGGCAGAGAACATATTACTAATTCGCCACAAGATAAATACAAATTTAAAACACCAAGTTTAAGAAATATTGCAAAAACAGCGCCCTATATGCACGATGGGCGATTTAATACTTTACAACAATGTTTAGATCATTATGCTAATGTAAAACCTAATTTAATTAATCTCGATCCATTACTACTAAATAATGGTTTGCCACTTTCTTCACAAGATAAGCAAGATATAATTGCTTTTTTAAATACACTTACAGATTATAAATTTTTAGCAGATAAACGATTTGCCGACCCTAATTATTAAACCATGAAAAATTTATTTTATAGTTTTCTCTTTTTAAGCCTTGCTTTTTTTTCATGTAAAAAAAACGAATTAAATGGAAATGCTTTAATTAGAGGCGTTGTTAAACACCATGCTAAAATAATTGGCAACGCAACCGTTTTTATAAAATTTAATGCAAAAGAATTTCCTGGCAACGATACCACTTTATATGATAGTAAAGTAAGAGCAGATGCCAATGGAAATTATAGCATTAAATGTTATAAAGGCGATTATTATTTATTTGCTGTAGGTTATGATGAGGATGTTCCTGCTCCTCATACTGTAAAAGGTGGTGTTCCAGTAAATATTCGGAATAAAGAAACTGTAGAAATAGATATTGCAGTTACCGAATAAGAGATTAAACTAAATTTGTTACTAAAGTATAATGATTGATTTTAACTCAATCATTATGAAATTTTTAAGAATAACCATATTATTATTATTTTTTACTTGTAAAACAATTGCTTGCGATTTGTGTGGTGGTTTTATGGGAATAACTCCATACGATAATCAAAGTCAATTAATGCTTTTACATCGCTACAGAGTTTTTAATGGATATCGTAATTATCAAGAAACTTCTCGTTTTTTAATTCCTGGCGCATACAAAACCATGCACGATCCATCCTCAACACTAGGCGATTCTGGAACAGTGATTAATAATCACTCTAGTAAAGATTACGAGTCGTATAAAATTATAGAATTAAGAGGTAAATATTTTTTGCATCCGCGATTAGAAATAAATTTTATTTTACCGGTTCAGCAAATTAAAACCAAATATGATGAATCAAAAAATACAAATTCTGGTTTAGCCGATCCCACTTTCTATTCGGGATATCATCTCATAAAAAGATTAAACGGTTTCTCGCTAAAACAAAGATTAATTGCAGGCGTAGGAATAAAATTACCAGTTGGAATTTTTGACAAACAAAACACCAATTATCAAAGGATGAATTTGTTAAATCAGAATGGTACTGGCAGTTTTGATCATTTTTATTATTTAAATTACTTGTTAAGTAAAAATTGGTTTGGTATAAACACTAATTGTTTATTTAAGGTTAATGGAACAAATAAATTTAACGAACGTTATGCTAATTCTTACAATCAAATAATAACTATTTTTGCCAAGTTAGAAATTAATAAAGTAAAAATTTTTCCAGCAGTTTTTGCAAATTATGAATATAGCGAAGGATTATTTATTGATAAAAAAATAATTAATGGAACAAATATTAATGTGCTTTTATTAGGGCCAAGTTTAGATGTTAATTACAAGAATTTTGTTTTAAACACTTCCTATCAATTTAATGTTTATGAAAGAGTTTCTAGCCAAAGTTTGGCTAATGCAGGTAGATTTGTAATTGGATTAACATATAATTTTGTTCAAGATAAATTTTTAATAAGAAATAAAAAATAATTTAATATGTTTTAATATTTACTTACCTTAAAGCTTTAAATAAAATTAATTTGTCAATTAAAGTTACATTTTTAGGTACCGGAACTTCTCAAGGAGTGCCACTTGTTGCATGCGAATGCGAGGTATGCAGCAGTGATGATTCTAGAGATAAACGTTTACGCTCTTCAATTTTAATTGAAACCGAAAAAACGCGTTTAATTATTGATACAGGACCTGACTTTAGGTACCAACTTTTACGCGAAAAAATTAAACGGTTAGATGCTGTTGTTTATACTCACGAGCATAAAGATCATATTGCGGGTTTAGATGAAGTAAAGGCCTTTAATTTCATCAATAAAATGCGCATGCCGGTTTATGCAACCAAAAATGTTGAAAAAGCTTTGCATAGAGAGTTTGCTTATATTTTTTCTGAAGAAAAATATCCCGGTATTCCAGAAATTGATATTACAAATTTTGACGAAGAACCTTTTTACGTTGGTGATATTTTATTACAGCCCATTAATGTTTTGCATTATAAAATGCAGGTAAAGGGTTTTAGAGTTAACGATTTTGCTTACATCACCGATGCTAATTTTATTGCGGAAAATGAAAAAAATAAATTGAAAGATTTAAATGTTTTAGTGTTGAATTCATTAAGAAGAGAACCTCACGTTTCTCACTTTACATTTGAAGAAGCAATTGAACTAGTAAAGGAATTAAAGCCAAGGAAAGCTTATTTTACCCACATCTCTCATCAATTAGGTTTACATGAGAACGTTTCAAAAGAATTACCAAGCAATATCGAATTAGCCGTGGATGGATTGCAATTAATAATTTAAGCCACGAATTCCACGAATTTTTACCAAGCTTGTTTAATCCTAGATTAGTGTTAATTAGTGAAATTCGTGGCTTTTTATTTTCGTGGCTATTTTAAAAATTAGAATTTAAAGAAAAAGAAAACTACCGCAGCCCATTCTTTTTTTACACCGCTTGCATGTCCAATTGTTGAATGCGACGAATTCTCAACTGTTCCGTTATCTTTTATGTACCCAATTGTTGAATGCGAAGAGTTTTCAACAGTCCCATTATCTTTCACATAACCAACTGTGCTATGACTACTATTTTCAATTGTTCCGTTACTTTTAATGTAACCAATTGTTGAGTGTGAAGAGTTCTCAATTGTACCATTACTTTTAATGTAACCTTTTGTAGAGTGACTACTGTTTTCAATAGTTCCATCAGATTTTACATAACCAGTAGTTGAATGACTTCCTGATTCGATTGTTTGAGCTTTAGTTCCAAAAGCTAAACTTAATAACGCAATTGCTAATATTTTTTTCATTTTTATAAATTTAGACAGAAAGATACATAAATTTGTAATATGTCCGACGATTTAAAATTAACCGCCACTACAAAAGAGGGAAAATACATTGAGCTTATTCCTCAAATAAAATCTTTAGTTGATGGCGAAAAAGATAGCATTGCAAACATGGCAAATATTTGCGCAGCGCTTAAATTTGGAATGAATTTTTTTTGGGTAGGATTTTATTTAATTAAAGAGAATCAATTGGTATTAGGTCCATTTCAAGGACCCGTAGCTTGCACACGAATTAATATCGGAAAAGGTGTTTGTGGTACTTCTTGGCAAAAAAAAGAAACCATAATTGTTGATGATGTAGATACTTTTCCCGGACATATTGCCTGTAGTTCTTTAAGCAAAAGCGAAATTGTTTTGCCTTTGTTTGATTCACAAAATAATATCGTAGGAGTTTTTGATGTGGATAGCGATGTACTTAAATCTTTTGATAAAACGGATGAATTATATCTTAGCGAAATAATTAATTTGCTAAAGTTTTAGTAATTTATGAATAAAGAACAAGCAGAAATTAGGATTAAAAATTTGACTTCAGAAATTGAAGTGCACAATCATAATTATTATGTCAATGATAATCCAACAATAAGCGATTTTGAATTTGATAAATTATTAGAAGAACTTATTTCTTTAGAAAAACAATTTCCCGAATTAATTTCACCAACATCTCCAAGTCAAAGAGTTGGTGGTGCTATTACAAAAGAATTTAAATCCGTTAAGCACACTTATCCAATGTTATCGCTATCTAATAGTTATAGCGTTGAAGACCTAATTGATTTTGATAGAAAAGTACAAGAAGGTTTGGGCTTGCAAGCAAATGATTTGTTTGCGTCTAGCACTGTAAAATATGTTTGTGAATTAAAGTTTGATGGCTTATCAATTGGATTAAATTACAAGAACGGCGAATTATTTCAAGCAGTTACACGTGGCGATGGCGTTCAGGGAGATGATGTAACCGCGAATGCTAAAACAATAAAATCTATTCCATTAAAATTAGCTGGCAATTTTCCTCCTGCTTTTGAAATTAGAGGAGAAATATTTATGCCGCGAAATGTTTTTGATGACATCAATAAAGAGCGTGATGAAATTGGGGAAGCTCCTTTGGCAAATCCTCGTAACGCTGCTTCTGGCACTATGAAAATGCAAGACAGCGCTGTTGTTGCCAGCAGAAATTTAGATTGTTTTGTTTATTATATGTTAGGTGAAAATTTACCTTTTAAAAATCATTTTGAAAGTTTGCATACTGCTAAAGAATGGGGATTTAAAGTGAGTAAACATTCTAAATTGTTTGATAATATTAACGAGGTATTAGAGTTTATTGAACATTGGGATAAAGAGCGTTTTAAATTACCTTTTGATATTGATGGTATTGTAATTAAAGTAAATGATTATAAACAACAATTGCAATTAGGTTTCACTGCCAAATCTCCAAGATGGGCAATTGCTTACAAGTTTAAAGCCGAACAAGTTTCTACTGAATTATTAGATATCACTTATCAGGTTGGAAGAACAGGAGCAATTACTCCTGTGGCTAATTTAAAACCGGTTTCTCTTGGTGGCACAACGGTAAAACGTGCATCGTTGCATAATGCAGATATCATTGAAAAACTAGATGTGCGCATTGGTGATTTTGTTTTTGTAGAAAAAGGCGGGGAAATTATTCCTAAAATTATTGGTGTCGATCTTTTAAAACGTAAAAGCGATTCGCATCCAACAAAATATATTACGCGTTGCCCTGAGTGTGGTACTCTTTTAAAACGTGATGAAGGTGAAGCCAATCATTTTTGTCCCAACGAAATGGAATGTCCACCACAAGTGATTGGAAAGATAGAACATTTTGCCTCGCGCAAAGCAATGAATATTGATAGTTTAGGTGGCGAAACTATTGAACAATTATATAAGGCGGGTTTGATAAAAAATATTGCTAACCTATTTGATTTAAAAAAAGAACAATTGTTGCCTTTAGAAAGAATGGCTGAAAAATCTGCCAATAATTTAATTGAAGGTTTACAAGCTTGCAAAAATGTTCCTTTTGAAAGAGTATTGTATGCCATTGGAATTAGACATGTTGGTGAAACAACCGCCAAAAAAATTGCTAAAAAAGTAAAGTCTTTAGATGCGTTAATGGGTTTAACTAAAGAACAGTTAATTGAAACGGACGAAGTAGGAGGGGTTATTGCTGAGAGTATTACTGATTTTTTTGCAGATGAAAAAAATAAAGAAATCATCAATCAATTAAAAGATTTTGGTTTAAAATTCGAATTAAGCGAAGAGCAGCAACAAGCTTGTAGCGATAAATTAAAAGATTTAACTTTTGTAATTAGCGGTGTGTTTAATAAGCACAGTCGCGACCAATTAAAAGAAATGATAGAATTTAACGGCGGTAAAAACTCCGGGTCTATTAGTGGTAAAACTTCTTATTTACTAGCGGGCGATAATATGGGACCTGAAAAATTAAAGAAGGCAGAAAAACTTGGCGTTAAAATTATTAGCGAGGATGATTTTGAGAAGATGCTTTTAAATTAATTTGCAATTTTATTTTAGAATCATTTACTTGTTTTTTCCTTTGCCTTTACCATTTCCTTTTTCGCCCTTATCTTTTTTATCCTTATTTTTTTTGTTTTTGGCTTTTCCTTTTAATTGATGAAATTCTGGTGAGCCCGGTTTAATGCCGTTTTCTTTTGCGATAACGCCCCAACCCTTGTCTTTATTTTTTTTGAATGAGTCAACAATAATTTCTGGATCTTTTTTTACTAGGTCAGCAACTTGTAAGGTCATAAAAACATCTGCTGGCGACATTTGAATTTCAAGCATATTATCAATTTTTTTCTCTCCGATATTAAATTCAATACTAAGATCCTTTTTAAATAATTTAATATCCGTTTTTGCTTTAACATTAATCTCCGACAATGACATGTCTAATTCTGAATCACCTGATTTTGCACCAAGAGAAAAGTTTTGTGCATTAATAAATGTGCCTGTTAAAAGAGAAGCAAATAATATAATTTTTTTCATGATGTTGTTTTTGTTATTAATATAAAAATAGATTTTTATTTTGATTGTTTCAAATAGAATTAAGAATATTTTAAAACAGAGGTGAATTACTTGGGCATCAAAAAGAAAAATAATAAAATCGATTTTGAATACGCAAAGCTTTTCAACGTATTGTTATTTTGATTTTTTGCAGAGATAATTGCTGTCTAAACTCTGCGGTTAGTTGAATCGGCATGCAGACAAGAGTTAAGACAGGCAACGGTTTTATTTTGGCTGCCTCTACATCGCCAAAATAAAAATCTCCTTCAAAAAATCGAAAGCGTTTTGGTTACTTTTGAGCGCCAAAAGTGACGAAGATAGTTAGACGTTACACCGAATTTGTTGTTTGACTAATTATCTTACAAATAAAACTTTAAATCTACTTTTTCTTTTATTTCTTCTCTAAACATCACCATGCCAAAATAAAAGGCATCAATACTAAGCGTTACAGATGGATGTTTTTTTATTTCTTCCCAAGCCTTTGTCATTCCTTCGCTCCAATAAATATCATCAAATACAAAAACCGAATTATTATTTTTTTTAGATAAAGCTTGTATAAAATAATTCATAGTGGACTCGTAACGATGATTACCATCTATATAAATAAAATCAAGCGTCTCAACTTTACTTAATGCTATAGGTAATGCTTTTTCAAAAGTAGAATCAATAAATTCTATGTTGGAGATATTGTTTTTTGTGGCAAGGTTACACGCAAATTCAGTTAAATTTTCACTGCCTTCAACAGTAATTAAATGTCCAATTTTATTTGCTTTAGCAAGGTATAAGCTGTTTAAACCAAGTGAAGTGCCCAATTCAATAAGTGTTTTGCTGTTTAAAAAATTAATTAGTTTGTAAAGTGTTTCTGATTGTTGACTGCTACTTATTCCTTTTTTTGCAAGGATATTTATTTTTCGTTGGTTGGATGTAAATGTTTTTGAGCCTGCTCCAAAATCTTGAATCGTGATTTCGTTTTGGTTATTTAAAAGTTCAGTTCTGATTTTTTTTAATTCATCAAAATCATAAAAATGATTCTTGTTATAAAAAACTTCTTCGCATAATTGGTAGGCTAGGGGCGAGTGCACACCGTGGCCGTTTCGCTTTGCAGTGAAGTAATGGTTTATGAACTTTTTTATTTGATGAAAATTAATTGTCATTGCAAACACAAAATAAAGTCTTTTTTACTTCTGTAGTTTTATAGTCAGCTAAATTTTGCTTCTCCATATAATAAAGGTTTAGCATGTTCATTTTTTTGTTTGGATGTTTTTTATTCCATTCTCTAATAATGTATCTGCAATATTGCGGACGTAAAAATGTATAGCTATCATTCTGCATATTCTCAGCCAACTTGCGCCAGCGGTCGCTCTTGTACATGCTTACAATATGTTCGGGTTTTTTATAATCAACATATTCGTTATCTCTGTATAAATCCCATTGGCGTCCAATAGAATCCATGCCATGATAAACAAACCAACCATCTTTTTTTAAAATACTTGGCGAAAACATTCCCCAATATTGGTCTAAACGCAATACATTAACCGGATACCAAACTTCTTTTCTTAATTCGTAATTAAACCAATTTACGGCGCTCAAATTAATGATAAAGCTTATTCCAATCACAAGTAAACAAATTGTGTTGATACTATATTTTACTATTGATGTATTTTTAACGTGACGGATTACCTTGTCCGATTGCAATTTTAATTTGGTTTCGAATTTATCCATTACATTTTTTGGTAATAAACCAATACCTGTAACAATGTTGATAATAAAAAATAAACCAACGTACATGGTATAGCCAATACCAATGTGCAATAACAGTATTAAAATAAAAGCCATTAAACGTAAGTTACCTTTTTTGCTTGGCCATAAAATTAAAATGGGTATTGCTAATTCAATATAAAAAACAAACCAGGTTAATAGTTTCATTAGCATTGGAAATTGATATAACCAATCACCAATAGGTAAACGTATTTGTTCTAAACTTAAAGCGTAATAAATGGCACTGCCTTCTGCTCGCCACTCTGCGCTGGTTTTTAAACTAACTGTAAAAAAATAAACCGATGCAATTAAAATTAGATAACCTAAGCTAGCCAAAGTAGTTTGTTTGATTCGAAATCTTTCTTTTTTTGAATCTAAGGAGTAATAAGCGTTCCATGGCATAAATAATCCCCAGAATAAAACTAAGCGCAATAAATCGTCGCCAGACTGTTGTACAAATAAATTACGATTATGTAAAGAGATGGTAAGTAACCAAACTAACAATGTAGCTAATTTTGTTTTGTAGCCAAATAATAAAAACAGAGCAAATACAAAATGGATGATAAATAAACTTAATGCCCAAGAATAAGTTCCACTTATTTCGTGCAGACTCCAATTGCCTGCTTTCCAGCCAAAATTATGTATTAAGTTAGTTGGCCATAATCCTTCATCGGTGTAATGTGCGGTAAGGTCGTTGCCTCTAATTAGAAGGTCTGCAATTATAATTAACGCAATACCAACTCTCATTAAAGATAAAGCTCTTAAATCAAGCGTATAGCTTTTACTAAGATAGAGGAGTATTTTTTTTAGGTTGGGCAAATGAAACAATTATGTAGAAGAGCTATTCGACTGCTGATTCTTATCTTTCTTTTTGAATTTATAAAAAAATGAAAGATTAATAGAACTTAATATTCCATTTCTAGGCAATCCGTTTCTAGATGAATATTCAATGTTGTATGGAGTAAAAAAACCATTTAATCCAATATAAGCATTTTTTTTCTTAAATAAATTTGTAATTATGCCAGATGTAAGTGAAACATATCCACCTCGAAATCGATCACCAGAATACTCTCTTTCAGGAATTATAGCAAAGCCTAGAAGTAAATTCCAAGATAAGCGTTTTTCCATTTTTGTAGTTAAGCCTGCCGAAACACCAAATTTGTATATATTTTTGAAATTATTTTCTGGAGTATATCCCACATGTGCATTTGATATGAAATAATTATTATTATAAAGAAAATTAATATTTATTTCATTATTCATCTGCACAGGATTTGGGTAAGTATTTCGCCCAATATCAAACCCTAATAGGTAATTAGTTTTTGTTTGGCATAATGCTATATAATTAAATAATATTATATTGAAAATTATTACTTTTTTTATCATTTTATTCTTTAATAAATGATTCCAAAATCAGATAACCAAAGCTAAAATAAAAAGAGCAGACTAAAGCCTGCTCTTTTCAAAATAAAATTGTTTTAATATTAATTACAACCTAAGTTACCGCTTACGCCAACCGCAGGAAAGTTAAAGTTTTGTTGTGTGCATTGAACACCTGTAAATGAAGCGTTAATAGCAGTTGTTGTTGTGTTTACCACTACTTGTCCTGTTTTGCCGTACCAAACTAAACCAGCTGGCTGATTAGGAGCATTTAAAACTGTCATAGAGCAAGCTTGTGCATTAGGGCTGGCAGCAATTGCATAAGTACCAGAAGTAGGAGGGAATAAGAAGCTTAAAGTAACTTCTATACTACCATTTAAACCTTTTAAAGTAATACTGTTTGTAGAAATACAAGTTGGGTTACTCCAGCCTGCACCACCAACTAATAAACTAGAGTTTTGTGTAGCGGGGTTAGTGATAGTTGCAGTACCGGTTACAGTTTGGTTACCCACATTTGGGTTTCCACCAGTACCAGTTGCATCTTCTTTATATGTAGGAGTAATTCTGTTATCATCACCTTTTTTCTTACAAGAAAAAATTATACTTGCTGAAATAATTGCAAGACCCGAGATAATTAAAAATTGTTTTTTCATTTGAGTAGGTATTATATTCAAAAATAAAGAAAATACATTGATTTGGCAAATTTTTTAGCCTAAAATGAGTGAATGCCCTGTTTGGGTTAATAAAGGGGTTTTTTGGAAAGGGAACGAGACGTATATCAGAATGAATTAATATTTAATTCAATTGTCATTCCAACGAAGGAAGAGTCTGCTCTAGAACGGACGCTTCCTTTATCAGCATGACAATGCTTGGGAGTGTTTTTTAAGGCACTTTGGTATTGTTTAAAGACTATAATTGAAAAATCACTTTAACTTCTTTTTTTTGTGAGCCTTTAGCAAACATAGTTTAATGGCCTTTTAAAATTTTTCGTAAGAAAATCTTTATATTTCAAATGCGGTAGCTTGTGCGAGGATGATTTTGGCTGTTCGCGAAGCGCTTAAATCATCGGCTTGAAAAATAAAGATTTTTAGAGAAATTTTAAGAAGCCTTGATTTTTTGCTTACTTTTTTATTAAGAAAAAAGTGAGACGGAAAGCTTGCGGGCGTTTATTTATATATTTAGATAGCGCTTCGCAAGCTTAACGAGCGGTGTTCTTGAAAATCTTTGATCACAGTGTTATAGAAAAAAAGTGTCTCCTACTTGAGGGAGAAAAGGGTTTATATTTCCTCTCCCGCCTTTCAGGCACCCTCTCAAAGAGAGGGATAATTTGTGAGCATAAATAAATTTAGAAAAAATGTTTTTTTAGAAACGTTTAATAAAACGTTTTTTTCATGATAAAATTCTGTTTTAAAAGCGGACTAATTCTGTATCTATCCTCTTCATAAAAACCTTTTAAAGCAGTTAATTCTTGTACAATTAAGTTAACGCCTAATTCATCGGCCCATTTTAATAAACCTTTAGGATAATTTACTCCTTTAGTCATTGCCAAATCAATGTCTTCGCGAGTAGCTACTTTTAAATACAATGTATCTGCCGCTTCATTAATCAGCATAAATAAAATACGTTTTACAATTGATTTTCCAATCTCTACATCTTTTTTAGGTTCTGGTAATTTTGCATCGGGTGCATAATTATAAAAACCTTTTCCTGATTTTTTCCCTAAAAAGCCTGCTTCTAATAATCTTTTTTGAGTGAGTGCCGGTTTAAATTTTGGGTCAAAATACATTTGTGTCCATACAGTTTCGGTAACAACATAATTTACATCGTGGCCAATCATATCCATTAATTCAAATGGTCCCATTTTAAAACCAGCAATTTCTTTCATGGCCCAATCTATAGTTGCCATATCTGCAATGCCTTCTTCGTATATGCGTAAGGCTTCGCTGTAAAACGGACGAGCAACACGGTTCACAATAAAGCCGGGAGTATCTTTTGCAATTACAGTTACTTTTCCCCAAGAAGAAATTAATGCTTGGCAAGAAGTGGTTATATTTTCTTCGGTTGCAATGCCCGGAATAATTTCTACCAAGGGCATTATAGTTGCAGGATTAAAAAAGTGAATGCCAATTACACGATTTGGTTTTGAACAAGCCGCTGCGATAGAAGTAATAGAAAGAGAAGAAGTGTTAGAAGCTAAAACACAAGATTCGCTCACTAATTTTTCGAGTTCGCTAAAAACTGTTTTTTTGATTTGTAAATTTTCTACAATTGCTTCAATTACTAAATCGCATTTAGCCAAATCATTTAACGTATTTACAAATGAGATATTAGAAATAACAGTTGCTTGTTGTTCTGCTGTTATTTTTTCTTTAGCAACTAATTTTTGTAGCGAAGTTTTTAAATTTCCTTCTGCTTTTATTAAGGAGTCTTTGTTATTATCATAAACAATTACTTTGTGTGATGCTGTTGCTGCAACTTGAGCAATACCGCTTCCCATGGCGCCACTGCCAATAACGCCAACTATAGAATTTTTTGTAAACATAAATTAATTAGAAACAGTAAATTTTTTAGATGAATAAATATTAGAGTTAGAACTCAATTTTAAAATATATAAACCATTAGATAAGTTGTTTAATTTTATTGTGCGTTGATAAATACTAGTCGATTCTAATTCGTTAAGTGATTTTGATAACACCAATTTACCTTGCGTATCATAAATTTTAATATCAGCAGTTTTGTTTAGTAATTCTGCAGGTAAATTAAAAGCTAATTCGTTTTGAGCTGGGTTAGGGTATATTACAAGATCAATATTTTCTAATGAATTTGATTTTACTCCAGTAATAACATTCTGAAATAAATGTGTGCCTAACATAAATACCCCGTTCTGTCTGTCTAATGCAAAAATATTTTTACTTGGAAAGAAAGGGTAGCAGCCCCATTGACCGTTATAATCGCTGGCCGCCCAATTGTTATTATTGCCACCTCCTTGGAAGTGAGTATCAAAATAACCAGCTAAAAAAGGAACCGAAGGGTTCGAAATATCATAAAGCTGTGTTCCATCTTGGTAACTGCTAATAAAACAATATTGATTACTCACCATAAAAGGGTTGTGCGGTGTGGTTTGTGGAAACTGATTGGTGATTGCTAATACCTGAACATTTGCAAGATTATTAACATTAAGAACTTTAATTGGTAAACTCGCGGGTACTTCATCTAACATTACAAGTGTTTGTCCGTTTGGTGTTAAAGCAGTTGAATGATTATAGCCGGAACCAGAATAAGTTGTTAATGATCCTAATTGAGTAAAAGTGTTATTTGAATTATACTTAAATATGTATAATCCTTGATATCCACAAGAAGCAAAAACAGTATCGTTTCTTACAAATTCATCATGAACGTAAGTAATAAAACTATAATCTTGTTTTAATTCTCTTAGCAATACTGGAGTTGCGGGGTTCGCAAGACTATAAACATTCATGCTACTAGTTGTTGTATTACTATAAGTTACTCCCGAAACATATAATTTATCGCCATCAACCCAACAAGCATGGCCACGTTTAAAAAGATTTTGGTTTGAACTCACTACAGTTACAGTGGCTGGTAAAGTACTCATATCGATTACCTGAAAACCTGTAGAACCTCCATCATCACAAACAACGTAACAATAGTTTTGATAAGTCTTAGTTTCGCGCCATGTACCGTTAGTAGAAGTTCCTGGAACATAAGCACTAACTGTTGGTGTTAAAGGATTTGTAACATCAATAAAATAAGTGCCGTTTTTAGAGCAAGCAATTGCATATTCTTTATTTGTAACTGGTTGTGTCCAACCCCAACAGCCCGAATATTTTGATCCGGTACCAGTTTGTGGACTAATATTACTTAGTAAAGTAAAATTAGAGGCAGCAAATTGCGCTTTAAATGTGTAGATACTTAAAAGTATAATGAAGGATAGAATATATTTTTTTTTCATTTTTTTTATTTGTTAATCAATAATTAATTTTTTTCTTGTTTTATTTTTTCCAATTTCTATTTCAATAATATAAATTCCTTTCGAAAATTCATTTAAATTAATTTGAGTTTTGTTATTGATGTTTTTATTGTTTGCGACTAACATTCCTAAATTATTATATAGAGCATAATTAAAAACAGCGCCATTAAATTCTATAGTTACATTTGTTTTTGCTGGGTTTGGATATACTAATAAATCTGAATTAGTAATGAGTGAATTTTGCAAGCCGGTAACAAAGCCAACACAGGTTGATGAAGAAGTTGAACAACCGTTTGCACTTTTAACTATTACAGTATAACAGGCCGGTGGTAAATTAATTGCGGTAGAAGAATTTCCACCAATAGGAGACCATGTAAACGTATAAGGAGAAAAGCCACCGCTTGGATTTACAGAGGCAATTCCTGTACTGCAAGTTCCACAAGATGAAGCAGTAGAACTTGTTACTGCAATTATATTATTTGTGATATTAACTGTTTTAGTAGTTAATACTGTTGTTGTTGTTGAATTGGCTGCCATTAACGTAATTGTTTTAATTCCTGCTGAAGCGAAGCTAACAATTGGGTTTGTAGCGTTCGAAGTTGCTGGGCTTCCGCCAGAGAATGTCCAAGTATAAGTTGATGAAGACGTACTGGTATTTACAATTGTTAAATTTCCTCCACTACAAATCGAGGCTGGTGTGTTAAAGTTTGGTGCAGGATTTTGATATAAATGAGACTTCAACATAAACAAACCATTCATTTGATCTAATGCAAAGATGTTTTTACTTGGGAAATATGGGTATGCACCCCATTGACCATCATAATCATCACCAGTCCAATTATTATTGTTTCCACCACCTTGATAGTAAGTATCAAAATAACCAACAAGAGTAGGGGTAGCAGGAGACGAAATATCATAAAGCTGTAATCCATCTTGGTAACTGCTCATAAAACATAATGTGTTACTAACCATAAATGGATTGTGAGGAGTTGTTTGAGGAAATTGATTAGTAATTGCAAGCACTTGAATATTGGCCACATTACTAACGTTGGCAACTTTTATAGGTTTACCCACTGGCACTTCATCTGTAAAAACAAGTGTTTGACGATTAGGCGTTAACGCACTGCTATGATTAAAACCCGAGCCAGAATAGGTTGTTAAAGAACCGAGTTGTGTAAATGTGTTATTGGTATTAAATTTAAAAACATACAAGCCTTGGTTTCCACAGGATGCAAATACAGTGTCGTTTACCGGCATCATATCATGTACATAGCTAATAAAAGGAATGTCTTGTTTTAATTGTCTTAATAATACAGGGACACTTGGAGTTGCTAAACTATAAACATTCATGCTACTTGTAGTATTGTTGCTATAGGTAACACCCGAAACATATAATTTGTTTCCATCTACCCAAAGTGCATGCCCTCTTTTAAATAAGACTTGGCTATCATGAACTTTATGCACGCTATCGGGTAAATATTGCATGTCAAATATTTGAAAAGTTGCTGGTCCGCCATCATCTGTTACAACATAACAATAGTTTTGATAAGTTTTTATTTCGCGCCAAACAGTATTTAATTTTTTGCCAGCTCGGTAAGCCGATACTGTTGGAGTTGCAGGGTTTGTTACATCTACCCAATAAGTTCCAGAGGCAGAACCCGCAATTGCATACTCTTTATTTTTATTTGCCTGATACCAGCCCCAACACCCCGAATATTTTGCACCATAAGAATTTGTGTATGTTTCAGGACTTACAACACTAATCATTGTAAAGTTAGACGCTGCATAAGTTTGCGCTTTACTATAAAAAGTTGATGACAAAAAAGCAATCAGTAATAAATGATAAAATCTCATTTTAATTAAAATTAATGGTTAATGATTAATTTTTTATTGATTGTTTCTCCTTTTTCTGTAATTGATAGTATATAACTTCCGTTAGAAAATTTGCTTACATCTAAGTAATCACTTACGGAGCCATTAAAATGTTTTTCGAAAATTAATTGACCAATAGAATTTCTTAACTCTAATTTTGAATTATTTTGAGTTTTATAATTTATCGAAATTACATCCGAAGCAGGATTCGGATAAAACAAAAAATTACTTTTTGTGTTTGAGCTGGTTTTAATATCTGTTGTTAAGCTATACGCAGCAGAGGCATCTAAAATAAAAATTCCATTTTGCATATCTTGTGCAATAATAATTCCGCTTGGTAAATAAGGGTAAGCACCCCAATTGCCTCGGTAATCATTTCCGAAATAATTACTTACATTAAATCCACCTTGCGGATGTGTGTCGAAAAAACCAGCTATTGTTGCGTTTCCCGGGGTTGCAATATTGTAAATAAATAAACCATCTTGGTAGCAAGAAACCAATGCGATATTATTGCCAATTAAATACGGATTGTGTGGCGTTGTATTTGGATGTGGTATTACAGTTTGCGTAGGTTGTATGTTACTTAGATTTTGAACATTAACGACTTGAATCGGGAGCGCAGTAGGCACTTCATCACAAAACATTAAATACTTTCCGTTTTGTGTTAACATACTTGCGTGATTGTAAGTTGAACCATTATAGCCGGTATAAGTGCCTAGTTGAGTAAATGTATTATTTGAATTAAACTTAAAGACATATAAGCCTTGAAAACCACAAGAGGCATAAACAGTATCGTTTCTAACATACATATCATGCACAGTTGTTATAACAGGAATATCCTGCGAAAGAGATCTTAACAATACGGGTGCGGTTGGTGTAGCTAAACTATATACATTCATTGATTCATAGCCGGTTGTATACGTTGTAGAGCCAATGTACATTTTGTTTTGATCAATCCAGATTGTGTGGCCGCGCTCAAAATAAGTTGTGCCATTATGAACTACTGTTACTGTTGATGGTAAAGTACTCATGTCAATAATTTGAAAAGTATTTGGAGCAGCATCATCACTAACTATATAACAATAATTTTGATAGGTTTTCATTTCTCGCCAAGTGCATCCTCCTTTTCCGGGAACAAAAGCACAAATTGTTGGTGTTGCAGGAACAGTAACATCAATAAAATAAGTGCCATTACTTGCGCCAACTATTGCGTATTCTTTATTTAAACTTGTTTGATGCCAACCCCAGGAGCCTGAATAACGACGACCATCAACGCCAATACCAACCGTTCCGTTGTTTGGGTGAAGCATACTTATTAAACTAATATTTTGACTTGGATAGGTAACTTGAGCAGAAGAAAACAGAGAAGATAAAATAACAAGGCAGAATAAAATTCTTTTCATGGTTTAAGAGATATATAACAAATATAATCTTTAAAAGAGATTAAAGCAATGGCTTTTGTCTAATATATTCTACCGTTTGTAACATAAAATAAATCTAAAAAAAACTAAAATAAGGCAGTTAATCCAAAGTGGATTTTACCATTTCTTAAATCAAAGCCATTATTGAATTGATTACCCAAAGCATAATTCAACGTTAATATACCTGCTTTTGTTTCAAAATTTATTCCGGCTCCAACACTCATAGGCATGTCTTTTATATAAGTAGTATTACTGTTATTTTCATACCAGGCTCCTTCTGCAAATAATAATAAATTAGAATTTTGCGCAAATAAAAATCTGTATTCTATTGTTGGAATAACATAAGATGAGGCAAAAATACTTTCTTCATCAAAGCCCCTCAGTGTTCTTAAGCCACCAATTCTAAATAATTCATTTTTAAAAATGGTTGAGTTTCCATAAATAGCAGCACCTTGTAGTCCTAATTTTAATACATTATTTCTATGAAGTTGAATAAAAAAATTTACGTCGCCTTCAAATTGATATTGTGTAGAACGTAGTAATAAATTTTGATAAGCAACTTCATTTACTTTAGCATTCTTTTTAATTACACGGTTTCCTGTTTGCCCGGTTAAATTAAAAGCAACGCCTTTGTGGGGATTAAATCTGTAATCTAATTTCTCGAAAGTAAAACCAGCACCATAAGATTGTGTAGTAATATCGGCATAATCGGGTAAGGCAGTAACAAATTTTAAGCCACTTGTAGAGATTAAATTGGTGTTACGCTGCTTATAAAAAATTTTAAAATTATTTAAACCTTTAAAATAATATTGTAAACCAATGTTATTTGTAATGTCGATAAAGGAAGTGTCTCTTCTATAAATCTTTAAAGAATAATCAGTTCCAACCGGAGTTCCAAATAAATAAGGGTAAATTATTCTTCCTTTAAAATCTTGCGTTTGTGATTGCAGTCTTCTCCATTCTAAATCAAATGTTTCTCCGTTTCTAAAAATGCCGTTAACTACTTTTAATTTTACATCACCCGTAATAACTGTTTTTTTAGTGTTAGCGTCTGGTAAAAAACCAATTATACCATCAAATTGAGACGCATTTTTTTTATCTAAAAATAAAATTAGTTTGTTTGTTTTATCGGTAAGCCGAACAATCTGAGACTGTTTCTCAAATACAAAAGGTAGTTGTTTTATTTTTCGTGGAAGACCTTTAAGAAGTTCTTCATTATAAGGCATGTTTTCTTTAACTGATAAATAGCGGTATAAAAAAGCCTTGTTTACTTTAGCGGTACCCATTACGGTAACAGAATCAATCTTAAATAATTTGTTTTTGTCTACTTTTAAAACAGCACTCAGTTGATTTTTTTCTGTTTTAATGCTATCTAAAGTTACGGCCACAAAAGGATATCCATTATTTTCGTAATACTTAATTATTTTATCAAACAAACTGATTACTTCCTTGTACCTAAAAGATTTATTAAAATATAATTTTTCACTTACACCAAGTTTTGAGGCTAAGCTAGGGTTGAGATTGCCCAGTTTTAAAAAAGCTAAATTATAAATTTCATTTTCGGAAACATAGGCCTTTACTAAAAAACTGTCGGTTGCAACGCTATCAATTGTGGCTAATAAATAACCTTTGTTTTGAAGTGTTAAGATAATATTATCTAACTCCTTTTTTGCTTGAGTCTTGGTGTTAAATTTTTTTTGATAATTAAGCTTGGACACAACACTTTTTTCGGCTGAAGTAATGACTTTAAGCGCTACTAATTGTGCTTTTACCAAAGGCGTAACTAAACTTATAAAAATTAATAAATATTTGATTATTATCTTCAATTCAAGTATAACGTAGATTAAGATAATTAGTATATTCGTTATCTACAATTACTACAAAATTAACATAATCATGCGTAAAATTTATTTTCTGTTTTTTAACTTATTTATTGGCTTAACTTTGTTTTCGCAGGCGCCAATTACTTTAACAAGTGCCAACTTTCCTTCAAGTGGCGATACACTTAGGTATTCTGATGCAACTTTAGCTTCTATTGGTAATTATACTCAAACAGGCGCTAATTTTAATTGGAATTTTAGTAGTTTAATATATAGTAGTCAAGCACGTAGGGATTTTGTACCATCATCTCAAACTCCTTATTTTTTCTTTTTCTTATCTTTTACAGGCTTTGCTGAAAAGATAGCAGATGCTTTAGGTGCCGGACCATTAGTTATTAATGATTATTATAACTTTTATAAAAAACAAACGACTCCTCTTAATGCCTTTATTGCTGATGGTAGTGGAATGACATTTAGCAGTGTTCCGGTTCCAAATTATTTTACAGATAAAGATGAACTCTATGTTTTTCCATTAACCTATCCTAAATACGATAGTACAACATTTAAATTTTCTACCATTTCAAATTCTCTAATTCCCATTGTTTATTCAAAAACAGGTTACCGTGTAAGTAAAGTGGATGGTTGGGGAAGTGTTACTACCCCTTATGGAACCGCAAATTGTTTAAGATTTGTGACTACACAATATTCTAGAGATACTATAAAAAGTACTGCAGTTCCTTTTCCAATTGGTTTCCCAAATTATGTACGCAGTTATCAATGGTTAACAGCATCCAGTAAAATTCCTTTTTTAGAAATAAGTGGAAATTTAGTAGGAAATACCTTCACACCTAATTCTGTTAAATACCGTGATATCTATCAAAATCCATCAGGCTTACATGAAAATAGTGATGTTAGCGCAATGGAATTATATCCTAATCCCGGAAAAGATAAATTATGGTTAAACTTTACGCGTAAAGGGAAATTTTTGGTTGAGATTTTAGATTTAAGTGGGAAAACTATTAAATCAGGAAATTTTGATGCTGAAAATATGGAGCAATCTATTGATATCAATGATTTGAGCCCATCTCTATATATTATTAAGGTTACTGAAAAACAAAAAAGTTATTTTTATAAATTCATTAAAGAATAAGTTTATTTTTTTTATTATAAATAATTCTATTATTTTCGCAATGTTAAAACTCTAAACTATGTCAAGTCACGATAACCACGATAATCATTCAAACGAAGTAAAACCTGTATCCTTCACAGTTCCGTTTATTTTAGCTTCAGTTACTTTAGTAATAATATTTATGTTCTTGAGTCTTTGCGACCCAAAGAAACATGGCGAATGTGAGTGTAAAGAAGATTGTTCTACAGAATGTAAGGAAGCCTGCGAAAAAGGAGATCATAGTTTACATCCATCAACCGCGGGACATGATGATCATCATGCTATGGAAGCAAAAGAAGTTCATGCAGAGTCAAAAGATACAATGTCAGTTGAGACAGTAGCACCAGCAGTAGACGAGACACATGCCGCTCACGGAGAGCATCACTAAGTTTTTTACTTTTATAAATATAAAGCCATCTCACAGAGTTGGCTTTTTTTTGAATTTTTCAGCAATAATATTCATACCCTTTGTCCTTAATACTTTCCGAACAACCACTTTTTTTTAACTTGTAATAAGAGTTTGCTTATTTTCACTAAGGCTCTATGTTTTTTACTTCAGAAAAAGAATAAAAAAAACAATAACTCAAATCGCAAAAAATAAATAAATATGAAAGTCACTCTATCTAAAATTAAAACTCTAAACTATTTCAAGGCTTTTGCAATTAGTTCCCTTATGGCGCTTGGCTTTCAATCTTTTGGACAAATCACTGAAAAAAATTATAAAATTTATTCTGTAAAAACAGGAAAAGAAGTTGCACTAAATGATATTGTTGAGGATATGAAAAATTACGATGTTCTATTCTTCGGAGAAGAGCATAATGATTCGGTTACACATTTTCTTGAAAATAAAATGTTTGAATTACTTCATACAAAATATGCCGATAAGGTAGCACTTTCGATGGAAATGTTTGATAGAGATGTACAAGTTGTAATGAACGAGTATCTTAAAGGAGATATTAGAGAGAAAAATTTTAATAAAGATGCGCGTGTTTGGAGTAACTATAGAGATTATAAACCGATGGTAGAATACGCAAAAAAAAATAAATTAGATGTTGTATGTGCTAACGCCGCATCTAGATACACAAATTTAGCCGGCAGAAAAGGACAAAAAGCTTTAATGGCATTACCTGAAGATTCAAAAAAATATTTTGCACCATTGCCTTACGATACAGCATCTGGTAAATATTGCGAAAAATTAATGGGTCTTTCTTCGCACGACCCTTCACCAAAAAATGATACTTCTAAAAAAGCTCCTGCAAAAATGCCGCCAATGGGAGGTTATAATTTAATTATGGGTCAATCGCTATGGGATGCAACTATGGCTTATTCAATTTCAGAATATTTAAAAAAGAATACAGGTAAAAAGGTGATGCAAGTAAATGGAAGATTTCATAGCGACGAAGGATTTGCTGTTGTAACGCAACTAAAAAAATATAGTCCAAAAGCAAAAACTTTAATAATTTCAACAGGCAGAGAAGATACATTTCCAACTATAGAATGGAGCCAGTTTAAAGAGCAAGGTGATTATATTATCATGACTGATCCTAAAGTGCCTTCTACTTATAAAGAGTAATTAAATTCAAGTTTTCTTGTTCCTTTGTGGCATAAATTGATTTATGTCATTGAATTAATTATGTTTATAACTTATCTTGAATCGAAAACTTTTTCGCTTTAGAATTTGTTTAATTTTACTAATATAGGTTAGTATCAAAAAAATACAATTTTTTGACATAAAAATAGCAACAACTTTTCCATAATTAATATGCATAAAACATCGAAAAAGAGGGTAATTATATTGTTTTTTTATTTATTCTTATCCTTTAACTTTTTCGCTCAGTATAGTGAAACGATACGCACTGGACGTCCTGGGCAATCGATTGGTGCTTTTACAGTTGGAAAAAATTTACTTCAATTTCAACAAGGAGTAGAATATAATAGCGAAATTAATAGCGGAATTAATCCTAAGAGTATTATCACAAATAATGTAATCAGATTTGGAATAAAGGAAACTATAGAAATAAGTGCATTGCTTGATTATCAAAAAAACAGTTTTACTATAAGCGATACAGTTCGGTCATATAGCGGCTTGAGTAATTTGCATTTAGGTTTTAGAGTTCATTTAACAAATCAAAAGGGTGTTTTGCCCACAACAGGTTTTCAAATGCGTTTAAAAATGCCAAGTATTTCAAAAGAATATGGTAATGAATATGTTGCTCCAGTTATGATTTTTGTCGCCAACTGGAGTTTACCAAAAAATCTGTCATTAGGTACAAATTGGATATTATCTTACAATGGCAATAATCAAATACCAACAGGAAAATATGTTGTAAATTTTGGATTCCCAATATTTGGAAAATTGAGTGGCTTCGTCGAGAACTATGGACAATTAAATAAAGACAGGTTTGAAACTAGATTTGATGGTGGTTTTGCTTATCTTGCTAATAATAACATTCAATTTGATTTATCTGCTGGGTATGGAGATAATTATGCAACTAAAGATTATTTTGTTAGTGGCGGAATATCTTGGAGGTTAAATTTCAATAAAAAAAATATTAAATCATAAATATGAAAACTATTTCTAAACTATTATTTTGCTTTTTGTTGATGTTTAATGTTCAAAAACATTTTGCCCAAAAAGATACGATTAAAAAAGTGAATGATTCAATTAACAATTCTATCCTTGCCAACTTTAATAAAAAAACAGCAGAAAGCGAAAGGCTTCGAAAAGAAGATTCAACTAAAAAAGCTGAATTGGAATCTCAACTTCAGTCTTTAAAAACAACTGATAACTTAAAAAAAGAAGAATTACAAAAACAACTTGAAGAATTAAATAACCGTGACTCAAAAAGATTGTCGGAAAAAAAAGCAAGAATTGATTCATTACGTATAACTGCAAAATCGTTTCCTGTGCTTGGTTTTTTTAATGACACTCTATTTTCTATTTATAGTAAGTTAGGTAGTTTTTCTGCAAGCGATAGAGCTAATGCAATTGAATCTAGAGTTAAAAAATTAAAGGACCTGCTCAATTTTAAAATTGATTCTATAAAAATTATAGAGACTGAAACAACTGTAGATTTAATGGTTGGCGAATCAATAATCATGAGTGTTTCAGAAAATGATGCTATTTGGAATAATACTGCAAAATTAGATTTATCTAAAAAATATAAATCTATTATCGGAGAATCAATTTTAAAATACAAAGCCGAAACTAGTTATATTACTTTATTAAAGGAAATTGGTCTTGCAATATTAGTGTTAGCGGCAATGGTAGTTTTATTATATTATTTAATTAAACTATTTAAATGGACGGCGCAAAAAATTTCTGATCAAGAAGGAAAACGTATAAAAGGATTAAAAATAAAAAATTATACTTTATTTGATGCGAAAAGTCAAGTAAATGTTATCTTATCTATAAACACTATTTTAAAGTGGTTATTAATAATATTGATAATTTATATTGCATTACCAATTCTATTTGGAATTTTTCCATGGACAAAAAACTTTGCAGATACTTTGTTTGGATATATTTTAAATCCTGCAAAAAGTATAGCTTTAGGAGTTTGGAATTATCTGCCAAATTTAATCACCATAATTGTAATAGTGTTTATTTTCAGATATGCTTTAAAAGGTATTTATTTTTTAAAATCCGAAATCGAAAAAGGCAATTTACACATAAACGGTTTTTATCCAGATTGGGCAAACCCAACTTATCAAATTATAAAAGTTGTTATTTATGCATTTATGGGCATAGTAATATTTCCATATTTACCCGGTAGTGATTCTCCGGTGTTCCAAGGTGTTTCTGTTTTTCTTGGCGTGCTATTTACTTTTGGTTCTTCTGGCTCTTTATCCAATGTTATTGCAGGTTTAGTGTTAACCTATATGCGTTTATTTAAAATAGGCGACCGTGTAAAAATAGGAGAAGTAGTAGGTGATGTAATTGAAAAATCTTTGCTCGTTACAAGAATAAGAACTATTAAAAATGAAATCATTTCTATTCCTAATTCTACAGTGATGAGTAGCCACACAATTAATTATAGCAGTGATACTTTGGATAGCGGTTTAATTATGCACACTACAGTTACAATTGGTTACGATGTGCCTTGGAAGACCATGCACCAAGCGTTATTAAATGCAGCCGATAGAACTGATTTAATTTTAAAGGATCCTAAACCATTTGTCTTACAAACTAGTTTGGATGATTTTTATGTTTCTTATCAAATAAATCTTTATACTAAAGAAGCAAATAAGCAAGCAACTATTTATTCACAGTTACATTCAAATATTCAAGATTGCTGCAATGAAATGGGCATAGAAATATTATCGCCACATTATCGTGCCGCAAGAGATGGAAATACAACTACAATTCCTTCTGATTATTTAAGCAAAGATTATAAAGCACCAAGCTTTAATGTGAAGATAAAAAAAGAAGACTAACAAATTTTTATCGTAATCGATTTAATTAGAAATAATTTTATTTACATTTAGTAAGAATTGTTTTGAATCTATATTTTAACTATGAATGAGTTTTTGAGTTATACTTTATTCTCAACCGGGGGGCATAACATAAATGTAACATCTATTGTTTGGTTGTTGGGTATTATTTTAGCATTATTTGTTGGTTTAAAAATTATTAAAAAGAGTATCTATAGTATTGATAGTTTTGATTCATCAAAAAAATATTCTGTTTATCGTCTAATAAAATATTTTCTTTTAGTAGTAGTTTCGATTATTTCTTTACCAATTATTGGTTTTGATGCGTCTGTTTTAGTTGCGGGATCAGCAGCGCTTTTGGTTGGTCTTGGAATGGGCATTCAAAACTTATTTAATGATTATATTTCTGGTATAATTATTTTGGTTGATTCTTCGGTTAAAGTTAACGATGTAATTGAAGTTAACAATTTGGTTGGTAAAGTTTTAGAAATTAATTTACGCACAACCACAGTTTTAACACGCGACGATAAATATATTATTTTACCAAATTCTGACTTAACTCGTCATCAACTTATTAACTGGACTCATAATGCGGTGGCATCAAGGTTTGAAGTGTCTGTAGGAGTTGATTATTCTTCTGATGTTTTAAGAGTAATGGAAATATTAACTGAAGCAGCAATTGAACAAGAGGGCATTCTTAAAGAATCTAAGCCGTTTGCGCGGTTTATAGATTACGGTGATTCAGCATTATTGTTTTCTGTTTTTTTCTGGTCTGAAGAAGTTTTTAGAGTTGAAAATATAAAGAGTGAGTTAAGAATTAATTTATTTAAAAAGCTAAAAGAAAATAATATAAATATTCCTTTTCCTCAAAGAGTTATTCATACTAAACAATCATAATATGGACGAGCAAATTCAAAAATTCCTATTTAACCCAATTGTTGGAAGACTAGCAACAATTTTTTTAGGCATTGCCATAATTTGGATAATAATTAAAGCACTGCAAAAAAATTTATTTTCAAAATTAAAAGATAATGAAAACAGATATCGCGCAAAAAAATTTAGCAGTTTTATTGGAGTTACATTATCTATTCTATTATTAATTATTGTATTTAGCGATAAATTAGGAGGTTTAACCGTTGCATTGGGTGTTGCTGGTGCAGGAATTGCATTTGCACTACAAGAGGTAATTGCAAGTTTTGCAGGATGGATTGCAATTGTATTTGGTGGATTTTATAAAAGTGGCGATAGAGTTCAGTTGGGCGGTATAAAGGGTGATGTAATGGATATTGGAGTTTTAAGAACTACAATTATGGAAACCGGGCAGTGGGTCGACGGTGATTTATATAACGGGAGAATAGTTTTAATTGCAAATAGTTTTGTTTTTAAAGAGCCTGTTTTTAATTATTCTGGAGATTTTCCTTTTTTGTGGGATGAAATTAAAATTCCAATTCAATATGGCAGTAATTACGATAAAGCAAAAGCAATGTTTGAGCAAATTGGAAAAGAAGTTGCTGGTGATTTAACCGAGAGATCTAAACAAAAATGGACAGCACTTCAGCGTGAATACAGATTAGAAGATTCTCAAACAGAACCAATGGTTTCGTTAATTGCCAACGATAATTGGGTGGAGTTTACCTTACGTTATGTTGTTAGTTATAAAAAAAGAAGAGTAACTAAAACCGAATTATTTACAAAAATATTAAAGGCTGTTGAGGCAACTAATGGAGAGATAAAATTTGCTTCTGCAACATTCCAAATTGTTGAGGTTCCTGAATTTAATGTGAATATTAAAAAATAAGAGTGTTAGTTTATAGCACTTTTTTTCTTTCGCCAATTTGTTGTCGCCACATGGCATAATATAAACCCTTTTCATCTATTAAAGTTTCGTGCTTGCCTTGTTCAATTATTTCTCCTTGCTCTAAAACAAAAATTGTATCAGCATGCATGATTGTAGATAAACGATGCGCAATTAAAATTGTAATTTGTGTTTTAGTCGCGCTCAAGTCTCGTATTGTAGTAGAAATTTCTTCTTCAGTTAACGAGTCTAAGGCAGAAGTTGCTTCATCAAAGATTAGTAGTTTAGGATTCCTTAGAAGCGATCTGGCAATTGATATACGTTGTTTTTCGCCACCACTTAATTTTATTCCGCCTTCACCAATAGTTGTCATAATGCCATCTGTAGCTCGCTTTAATAAATTCTGACATGCCGCTTTATTTAAAACAGAAAATAATTCTTCATCGGTTGCATCTGGTTTTACAAACAATAAATTATCCTTTATGGTGCCACTAAATAATTGTGAGTCTTGCGAAACCAAACCTAATTGCATTCTTAATTCGTTTAATTTAATGTCATTAGAATCAATGTTATTATATAAAACCCGACCTTCATTTGGTTTATATAAACCTAATAATAATTTTACAAGTGTTGTTTTCCCGCTTCCGCTAGGCCCAACAAATGCAATAGTTTGTCCGCTTTTAATATCAAGATTAATGTTTCTTACAGCGTAACCGTTACTTGTGTTATGACCGAACGAAACATTTTTAAAATACACTTCTTTTATTTCTCCAAGTGTTGATGGGCTAGCAGGAACCTCTTCGGAAGGAGAGTTCATCAACTTTGCAAAATTATCCATGCTTACTTTTGTTTCGTTATAAACTGTAATTACGTTTCCTAATTCCTGAAGCGGATTGAAAATAAAAAATGAGAAAAACATTAAGGTAATTAAATCACCTATTTTAATTACGCCATTAAACACAAAACAATAAAGTGTAAATATTAAAGCTGTTCTAACCAAATGCACAGTTGTTCCTTGAATAAAACTAAGTGAACGAATAAAGCGTACTTTTTTTAATTCTAAGCCTAATATTTTTAATGTGTTTTTATTTAAGCGCTGTTCTTCTTGTTCAACCAAGCCTAAACTTTTTATTAATTCAATATTTCTTAAAGACTCTGTTGTGGCTCCAGCAAGAGCAGTTGTTTCGCCCAGAATTTGTTTAGAGATGGTTTTTATTTTCTTCCCTAAAAATGAACTAATACTTGCAATTATAGGAACTGTTGCTAAATACAATGGCCCTAATAGAGGATGGATATTCATGGCGTAAATAAAAACAAAAATAATTCCAATTAATGATTGAAAAATTAAGCTGATAAATAAATTCACAAAACGTTCAGTATCAGTTTTTACTTTTTGTAATCGCCCCAAAGTTTCGCCGCTTCGTTGATCTTCAAAATCTTTGTAGGGCAGAGAAAGTGCTTTTTTAATACCATCTGTATACATTTGAGCGCCTGTGCGCTGAATAATAATATTGGCGAAATAATCTTGAAAATTTTTTGCTAAACGCGACATTAAAGCTGCCCCAATAGAAAGACTGAAGAAAAATAAAATGGCTTTGGTGTATTCGCCAAAGGTTGCGCCAATGTGCCAATAATAATCTGCTCCTTCTTCGGTGTGCGGAGCGCTAAATTTATTGATTAGCTTTCCGGTAATAATTGAATCGCATAGAGAAAAGCATTGATTAATAGAGGCCAAAACCAATGCTATTATTAAAAGTTGTTTGTGTTGTTTTAAGTAGGATATTAATATTTTCATAAATAAGCTAGCAAAGGTATGAAGTTTTGCTTCACACATTTGCCTGTATAAAAATACTAATGTTAAATTAAATCAAGGTATTTCTTTATAAAATGTTTAAGGTCTTGTTATTGTAAAGGTTGTTGGTAAAGGAGTTCCAAAACCTGTATAAATAAATTTTCCTATTGAGTAATCAGTGTAACCTGAACTCGCATTGGTTGTTGGATAAATTTTTGCGAAAATTGTTGTGCCACTTGGATATGCAATTGAATCAAATATAGCAAAAGAAAAATTGGTGCTATATGTTGTGGTGCTTGGAAAAATATAAAATTGTTGAACTGCATCATATGATGTGGGATTTGTAATATCAACATTTGGCATTTTGCCTAATATCACTATTCCTGCTTTTGTGTTTACTGAACTAGGATAATTTACAAGTGTATTTATTTGTTGTCCGTTTACTGTAACAGCCCCATTAGTAAATGTGTGGGTGGCTTTATCTGAGATTGTACCATTTAAATACAAAGTGCCATTACCAGGGAAATTTACCTGTTGTAGTTTTGTTAAGCCACAACCATTTTTATTTAATGAAATATCATATATCCCAGGAGGTACACTAGAAAGTGTGTAATTGCCACTTACATCTGTAATTGTAGAAAGTGAAGTGCCATCTATACTAACCGTGGTTGTATTTAATCCTGATGAATAATTTGTGTTGAACTGATTTACCTGAGTTATCTTCCCACTAATGTTGCCACTAATCCCATTTCCTGGATTGCCTTGAGCACCTTGTGGCCCTTCAACTTTTTCTTTTTTGCATGACCCTAATGCCATGACGCATATAAATGACAAAATTATATTTTTCATTTTTTAAATTTTATTTAAAGTTAAAGTCGAATAATTCAATTAAGGTAATAATAAAAAAGGTATAAAGTTTTTCTTTATACCTTTTAAAACGGAGTAATTTAAAAGTTATTGTGCATTCCAACCACCATCAATCGGTATGGCAGTTCCTGTAATTGTATTAGATTGTTCAGAGGCTAATAGTAAAGCCATTTGCCCTAATGTTTCAAGACTAACAAATTCTTTAACGGCCTGTTTGTAAAGCATTACTTTATTTACAACATCATCCGGACTCATATTGTGTGCTTTTGCTTGGTCTGCAATTTGTTTTTCTACCAAAGGTGTTTTTACGTACCCAGGGCAAATAGCATTGCATGTAATATTAAATGGAGCACCTTCTAATCCTAAAGTTTTTGTTAAACCAACAATGCCATGTTTACTTGCAACGTATGCGCTTTTAAATTCAGACGCTACTAAACCATGTGCGGAGGCAATATTAATTATTCTACCAAACTTACGCTCTTTCATTCCAGGCCAAACTGCTTTAGATAAATAAAAGGCAGAGGTTAAATTAATGGCAATAATTGCATTCCATTTATCATCTGGAAAATCTTCAATAGGTGAAACAAATTGAATACCCGCGTTATTAATTAACACATCTATTTTTCCAAATTTTGAAATGCCATCGCCAACCATTTTACGTAGCTCCTCTGGCTTTAACATGTTAGCATTGCTATACATAACGGCTATACCAAATTCTTTAGCAATGTTATCTGCAATTTCTTGTCCGTTGGTTTCTAAGCCATTAAAAATAATGTTGTAGCTTTTGGTTTTAGCAAACTCACGAGCAATGCCTAATCCAATACCACTTGTGCTACCTGTTATTAAAATTGTTTTTTGCATAATTTTTTATTTATAATCAAATCTAATAAAGATTTTTATACTTCTAAAATATGATTTTCGTTAAAAACGAATTTCATTCTACTTTTTTACTCTTGTTTTTTATCAAAACGATAGACTTCGTGCAGTTTATTTGTATTTGTAAAAGTTACGTTTAAATCATTTATAATGCCATCATTTATGTCATAAACCCAGCCATGAATTTGTAATGGTTGATTTTTTGCCCAGGCATTTTGAACAATAGAGGTTTTCCCCAGGTCATTTACTTGCTCAATTACATTTAACTGTACAAATCGGTTTGCGCGAGCCTTTGGATCTTTTATCATATCTAATTCTTCTTGATGATATCTATATACATCCTTAATGTGTCGTAACCAATTATCAATTAAACCAAATTGCTGATTTCCCATTGCCGCAAGAACTCCGCCACAACCATAGTGTCCACACACGATAATATGCTTTACTTTTAAAACTTCAACGGCATAAGATAAAACACTCAATAGGTTCATATCACTATGTATAACCATATTTGCAATGTTTCTATGAACAAACATTTCTCCTGGTTTTGTTCCAGTGATTTCGTTAGCGGGTACTCGGCTATCTGAACATCCTATCCAAAGGTATTGCGGTGTTTGACCATTTGCAAGATCTGTAAAATAATCTGGGTCTTTTGATAACTGCTCGTTTACCCAGTTTTTATTGTTTTCGAATAATTTTTTATATGAATTTTCCATTATAGTTTTATTTTAAATTTCATTAAACTGTAGTTTTTTTCCCGCGAACATATGGATATACTTTTTTGATAATAAAATAAATAATGAGTGCTGATAATACACCTGTTAAAAAATCAGTAAGTGGCACCATAACCGCAGTATATAGCATCATCGAAAATTCAAATTTACCATCATGTTTTGTTTCTTTTATTTCTGAAGGTTTAATCATATTACTTGCAACCCATACTAAAATTCCTCCAATACAAGCCATAGGGATTAATTCTAAGTATTGAGCAATATAAAACGCCATTATTAATTTTAAAACTCCTTTAAAATAACCTGCTAAAGGCGTTCTTGCGCCAGCTTTAATACTCGTTGCAGTGCGAGCCAGTGCTCCTGTGCAAGGAAATCCATTTACCAATGGAACGATTATTTGAACAAGTCCTTGACCCCACAATTCTTTATCCGGATTAAAAAGTGTTTTTTTGTTTGCAGCCATTTTATCGGCCATGGTTGAACATAACACACTTTCAACAGCTGACACGAAAATGATAGCAAACACAAAATAAACAATATCTATAATTACAGTACTGGTTAACTGGGGTAAATGCGGCGAAGTAAAAACAAAGAAATTGTTTGGAATTGAACCATACAAATCTTTCACTAAAATCAATCCTTTATCTTTTAAAAGTGTTGCGGCAAGTAGAGTAGATGTGGCGATAGCAATTAATGGTGCCGGAATAAAAATAGAAATTCTTAGCAAGCCTTTTGTTAAGGCGAAGGTAAGAATTCCAATAAACAGAGACCATAAATTTATTTTGTCTAAGTTTCCAGATGCAATGTAAATATTATGGAAAAATCCACCCTGTATATTTTCATCTTGCCCTAACATATCTTTAAAACTTTCAATTCCCAAAATATCTTCAAGGTTTGTAAGTGCAATTGAAATGGCAATTCCTATAGTAAAACCAACAATAATAGAGTTTGGAACTAGTTTACCATATTTGCCTAATCCAAATAAACCCATTATCATCAAGAGAATACCAGCAATTATGGATACTAAAATTAAAAAACCGTGCGCTTGTTCTGCAGTGCCGCCATTTTCGGCACCATACTTAACCATTAGGGCAGCTATTACAGGTATAAAGGCTGCTGTAGGTCCGTATACTTGGTATTTCGAGCCTCCAAAAGTTCTCCCTACAATGCAGGCCAAAGCACCTGCAATAATACCTTGCTCAGGCCTAAGCCCCATCGCAATAGCAAAGCCCATGGCCATAGGTATGGCAGTCATAGCAACTACTAAACCCGCGCTAAAATCGCGGTATACTGTTGTTTTCCAATTGTGTTTTTCAAGGTCTTCCCACCTGCTATCAAAGAGGGTGAAAAACAATTTTAAGCGTTGTGCAATTTTACTTGTTGATTGAGTTTGATTCATGTGTTTTTGAATATTATTTCTAATTTTTATTTTACTATTACTTCGCAAATAATCCAATTAAAAGAAATAGAAATCACCCCTTTATGGGTAAAAATATACTAATAAGTTTAAGATTAGATTATGCCAAAAAAAAGAAATTTTTCGGAGGGGGAATGTTTATTCTTTGAAAGAAAGAATAATAATCATTTGTATTAGAAAAAAATGAATTTAAAATAGAAAAATGATTTGTAAAGGTGTAATTAAACTGATGGCTTAGCCCTTCGGAACTGTCTTTTTCATTTTCATCATCACTAGAGCTATTATCTTCAGAACCTTTTTTTGATAATTCGATGGATTGAGTTTCTTCTTCAAAACCAGGAAGGTATTGAAAAATTGTTAATGTTATCCCTGAAAAGGATATTAAAAAAAATATGAATCTAAATTTTTTCAAGAATACTTACAAATATAATTAATTTAATCAACTAAAGTTAAAATTAAGCCCCCTAAATAATTTTTAGTTTGCTTCAAATTTACCAACCAAATAAATCTAAACAAACATAGTTGAATTAAGCTGACGCAAATTATTAAAAAGTAATTTGATATTGGATGGTTACAGAACTTTTTCTAGACGCTAGTTTAATATCATTTTTAGAATCATGTATGTAGGTGGGCCTATTCTGGTAGTCTATGGATATTTTTGATTTATGTCCAGTCATAAACCAGTTAATTCCGGCATCAAACAATATCATCTCTTTATGTTGCAGAGCGCTATAATCGGCATACTGCCCGCTTAAGTATGGCATTAATTGACCATTTTTTTCACCTAATAATTTTTTTGGTAATAATAAACCAACTTGTGTATAAACAATTTGCCCTGTACCAAACATAGGTAATGCATTACCATAAGCACTACCCTGAACAAGATTAGTGGCAGTTGAAGCAGTTGCTGGATTCATAAGGCCATTATAACGTAAATAATTAGTACCATAATTGGTATTGTAATATCCGGCAAATGCACTTAGCATTGTTCCTTTATCTTTGTTTAATGGTATATCTAAAAAGGTTTCAAAACTAAGGTGCAACATGTTGTTATACGTTGTGTCTTTAAAAGCACCTGAATTATCAGCGGTTAAATTCCAAGTAGCTGCTTTTTGATAAACACTGCCAACAGCAACATTCCAAACTTTTTTTGTTCCCAAATATGTTCCTTGCATATAGGGTGTTGTGAGCCCTTCATTATCAAAAAAGTTGTATGCAAAATAAGTGCCAAATTGATTATTTATTCCAGGTCCATAGCCGTTTGGCAAAGCGCCAACATTTACGAAGCTTGCATTTTTACCAATAGCAGGTGGAGTAATTCCATTAGAGCCAATTGGAAAAGGATTAGACAAATACATTCTGTAATCTAATTTTCCTACTTGCCCGCGAGCGTAAACAGAAAGCCTTCTGTCAAACTGATCAATTTGGTCAACAGAGTATTGTAAAAAAACAGGAACATCTAAAGTCATAATTGTTCCAACGGATGGTTGAGAAAATCTAGACAATCCATTTAAAACTGTTAAACCAGCGCCAATTTTTAATTGATTCCCATTACTTACTTTATATTCACACAATGCGTCATGAAAAAAAGCTGCTATTTTTCTATTTCCTGTTCCAGCTGAATTATATCCTGCAGTATTATTAAAATTATTTTGTCCAAATTGAAAATAAATAAATGCACGATCTGTAATTTGTCCGAATAGTTGAATCCGGGTTCTGCGTAATCCAACATCAAAAGTAGTTGGTGCATTTTTATTAAAGAGAGTTGTTCCATCATTACTTTCATTAAATCTAAGCCATGTTTGGTTTAACACGGTTGCTTGAAAATAATGAGAGCCATCTGCATTGATATTAAATTTAAGAGTGCTTTTTTCAGGAACAACTTTTAGAGTTGAATCTGTTTGCTGTGAAAATATGTTTGTTGCAACTAAAACAGTTGCTAAAATCAAGTACGTTAATTTTTTCATCACTATTTATCTTAATCAAATATTTATTTTAAGTACAAAATTATCAGCCAAAGATAATTGAAATTAGTTTGGATGAAGAATTGGCTGGATTAGTTTGGAATTTAAATTTTCGTTAATGAATTATTTTGCCCTTTGGTTATGTTTTTCGAGATTAAGAAGCGTTTATTTAAAGATTTTATGACCGTTGAATCTTTATTGTTTATTTTTGAGGATGAAAAATAATACATTCAGTTGTTTCGCTCTTTTGTTTTTACCATCATTTTGTTTAGTGTCGCAGAATATTAAGGTAAATAACATTAAAGAAAATATTCAGTTCTTAGCGTCAGATAAATTAAAAGGGCGTGGAACTTCATCTCCCGAAGAGTTGATAGCGGCAAACTATATTGCCGAAAAATTTAAACTTTCTGGCTTAAAATCCTTTAACGACTCTTTTTTAAAATCTTTTAGTTATAAAAAGAATTTAAATCCGCATGATACTTCGGTGGTTAATATCGCCGAGCAAAAGGCAAATAATGTTGTTGGATTTTTAGATAATAATTCTCCAATTACAATTGTTATTGGAGCGCATTACGACCATTTGGGTTTAGGTCATGATAAAAACAGCTTAGATGCAAATCCTGAAAATAAAATTCATAATGGCGCTGATGATAATGCTAGTGGAACTGCAGGAGTAATTGCATTGGCAAATTATTTTAGTAAAAATAAATTCGTTGAACCCTTTAATTTTTTATTTATTTGCTTTAGTGGTGAAGAATTAGGCTTATTAGGTTCAAAAAAGTGGTGCGAGAATCCTGATATCGATTTATCAAAAATCAATTACATGATTAATATGGATATGATAGGCAGATTGAATGATTCAACAAAAAAGCTTTTAATTTATGGTGTTGGAACGTCTCCAAGTTGGGTTCCTTTGTTAGATTCAATTAAAACAGGTTTTAGTTTAAAAACAGATAGTAGTGGAATAGGTCCAAGCGATCAAACTTCTTTTTATTTAAAAGATATTCCGGTGTTACATTTTTTTACCGGTCAACATAGCGACTATCATAAACCAAGCGATGATATTGAAAAAATTAATTTTAAAGGTGAGGTTGATGTTTTAAATTATATCATTCAAATTATCGAAAAAACATACAACTATCCAAAATTAATTTTTAGTAAAACTAGAAATCCAGATACAGGTAGAAAAGGATTTAAGGTTACCATGGGAGTAATGCCAGACTACACCTATGATGGTGAAGGTATGCGAATTGATGGCGTTACTGATGGAAAACCTGCATCTAAGGCAGGATTAATTAAAGGCGATGTGGTAATAAAATTAGGAGATACAGAGGTTAAAAATGTACAAGATTATATGAAAGCATTATCCAATTTTAAAAAAGGCGATACAACTAACATTGAAGTAGTGAGAAACGAAGAATTAAAAAAATTTAATCTAACTTTTTAGTTTATTTAATTCACTCTTAAGTTTTGCCCCGCTTTTAAATAATAACGCTTACTAACACCATTAAGCACCATTAATTTTTGAGTTGATATTCCATATTGAGAGGCGATATAGCTCCAACTTTCGCCTCTTGAAACCCTGTGCAAATTTCTGTTTGTAGGGTAGGCTGCCAATTTTTGTTTATTTGATTTTAATGTAATAGTATGATGGTATAATTTGTGATTTGTAAATGAAATAATTGTTGCCGGGTTTATCGCATGACCTTTATAACGAATTTCTAAATGTAAATGTGAACCATGGCTATGACCAGTATTTCCTCCTAAGCCAATAGTTTGCCCACTTAAAACAACATCCCCTGTTTTTACTTTTAATTTTGATAAATGCGCATAAACTGTTTCTAATCCGTTTGGATGCATCAATATCACCACGTTTCCAAATCCTCCTTGTTTTTTTGCCACACGCACTTTACCATCAAATGCGGCAGCGACTTTATCGCCTTTATTTAAATCGATATCAATTCCATTATGCATTTTTTTATCGCGCCAGCCATAATTAGAAGTGACAACTCCTTTAAATGGCGCTACATAATAACTTAATAAATCATTTTCAAGTATTAGATTAAATGATTTCGGTAAACTATCTGTTGGCGTTAATGGAAATAATATTTTTTCTTCTTCTTCAGAATAAAAATTTAATTCGTTTAAATTAAAAGAGGAAATTTTTACAACATTGGTATTATTGCTATTTAATAAACTTGTATAGTAATTTAGTAAATCAACTTCTTTTGTAGTAACATGTTTTAATTCTAAAACTGAATCTATTAATCGTGAGAGTTTTGCTCTTGTCATAACATTATTTGACCTGAACTTTAAAATCTTTACAGAATCACTTTTTGTGCTATTGAGAAGAGAGGCATAATAACTCATTAAATCTAAGTCTTTTGATGTAACGGTTTCTAGTTCAAAAACAGAATCAATTAGTTGCGCCAATTCAATCTTACTCACTACTTTGTAATGTTTGATAGAATCATTTTTTGTGGAAACAGGGTCGTTGTGCGAAAACATAGGTTTACACACACTAAATAGAACGATTATATAGAGAGATTTAAAAATAGACTACTAAAATAAGGCTTTAGAGCTAAAAAGCAAATTTTAGAGTCAAAAAAAATAAGAGAAACAGATGTTTTAACGAATTCTATCGGCACTTTTTAATAGTGCAATATCTTTTTTAATAAAATGAGCTGCTATGTATGAAGCTAACACAGAGAATAAGCCAATAGCAACAACAAAATAATTTATTCTTATTTCAATAATTTCTTCTGTTTTAATAACAAAAGGACAAAATAACATCATCGCAATTAAAACTAACCAAATAGTAATTAAGCTGTAACATAATTTTACTTGTAGAGTTCTTTTTTTAAATAAAAACAGTGCTAAAACCGCTAATATTAAACCAATAAAATTTAGAACTACTGCAAATAAATGCCCTATTGTAGATTCAAAATTTGTAAGTGGCATTATATATACATTTGTAGCAACAGCTTTTGTAAATATGGTTTGGCAAGGAACAAAGAGGAGCGAGAGCCCTAAAAAAATAACTTGTATTAAGAATAGAGATTGTTTACGTTGTATCATGGTTTAAAATTAAGAAATTGTTGTAAATCAAAAGTAAAAAGTTATGTTTTTTTTAAAATTTACCATTCAGTAATTTTTAATTGAAATTTGTTTCCTTCTTCCTGTGTGGCAATTAAAAATAAGTTTGAGTTTATTGGGATAAAACAAGGGTCTTTTTGTTTTAATATTTCATCAATTTTTGCTAATTGGTAAATTTTATTTTCCGGACGTAAAATCGTATAATTAATACTATTCTTTTTAATATCCGATCGAGTGAGAAGCCAATTAGCATTATCGTCATGAATTTTAAATTGTATTTTAACAGGTAGAGTAAGTCGTTTATAAAAGAGTGTTTCAAATTGTGAAAGGCTATCTATACATAGCTTACCATTCATGTCTAATTTATCATTATTAAAATAATATTTTTCTATCAGCAGGTTTGAGCTTAATGTAGCTCTTTCAAGCATTAAAGTTTCTTCGTCTTGTAATAAATTGTATACGGCAGTATTTGCATAAAAATAACAAAGGCTGTTATCTGAATTTTTATAAATATCGCTTTCAAAAGAAAAAGAACCATCTCTGCTTTTAATAAGGGAATTAAATTTTAAAATGTAATTAATAGTTATTTTTTTTGATGTTGTTTTAGGTTCATTAATTGGTAATTTAAAGTCTTGTTTGGAAAGTACTTCTCCTGCAGAATCAATTTCAATAAGATAAATAGAAGCAAACGGAGAGTTCGAAATCGTTAATTTATTTGCTTGTTGATTGAATTGCGATTCTGTAAAGCGCTGCCCTATAAATGAGAGTGTTTTTGTTGCGGTGTCTAATAAAAATGTTCCGTATTGATAGGTATTTGTTTCTGCTTTATCATTTAGTTTAGTGCCTCTGATTAATTTTCCGGTTTTAGAATTTATTTTTAAAATCCATTGTCCGCTTTTTGCGCCACTTAAAACATTTACATACAACAATACTAAATTTGAATCGGTATAAAAAATATGAGCCGAGTTAATGTTTTTTCTTTCGAAAGGAAATTGCCAGATAGGCTCATAGTCGAAATTTTTCAATTCGGATTTTAGTGTGTATTTGTTTAAGTAAAATTGTTTCCCTGAAGTATCGATTTGGTTTTTGATAGTGTAAACATCATTTTTATAATAAAATAATTCATTCTCAAAATTTGAGATGCTGTTGAGCCTGGCTACATCAACGTTATCAATCGTAACAACATGTTCAAATAATTTATTAAATCTTAATACGGTAATCAATTTTTTATCTTTACGCTGTAAATAAACATTTAAAAAACCATGCAGTGTGTCAGAATATAGCAGCAAAAAATTATCGGGAGCCACTTTATTTAAATCAACGCTAAAACTATCTGTAATATTTAATTGTTGATTGAGTTTATAAATAGTACATGCCGTATTTTTATTTTGTGACGAAATACCAAATGTATAAATGGAACCATTAAATAATTGGCAATTACTTTTGGTTAAATTAAATTGTTTTGTTTGAGCGAAAAAAATTATCGGCACAAGGCATAAGTAAAAGGTATATAAATTATTAGTTTTCAATTAATCCTTTTGCTTCACGTTTATTATAGTCTAATATAAGTAAATAATACATTATCACACCAAATCCATATAGTAAAGAGGTGATTAGAAAAATATTTACAAATTGTATACCATGAGATAATAATATTTTAACCATAAAACCACTTACTACCCAGCTGCCACTCCAAATTGCCGCAGTTAATGCACTTGTTATTTCGCGATTGTTTTTTCCAACATAATTTAATACTATTTCAGTGGTCATTGGACCTGCCATATTCATTAATGGTTGCCGCAATAAGTAACAAATGGATGCAATAATTACAGCCACTGAATATTGACTATAAAACTGAGTTGTAGCTAAAGCAACTAAAGAAATAACTGCCAATGATTGTGTTGTAGGAATGGCAACTTTATAACCAATATTATTTTTAATTTTTGGAACTAACATGGCACTATAAGCTACTAAAATTGAGGCAATAGCGCTTAATGCAGAAAAGCCTCCTTTATCAACATGATGAATTTTATCAAAAAATAAACTAATAAATGGAATAGTTAATCCCGCACCTGTTGCGATAATAAATGTTGGCACAAGTGCTTTAAAAATTAAAAACCATTCTGTAGGTTTCTTTTTCTTTTCTTTTTTATCTGAAGTATTAAAAACTTCAGAAGCTGTTTCTTTAAAATTTTTAATTCTTGTTAAAAAAAATAATCCACCAAAACCTAATAATGAAAATAAAATCAGAACGAATTGCTCATCAAAAAATGCTGGATTTATTTTATCTAGGATGGCGATGATTATTCCGCTTATTATTCCACCAAAACTCCAAGTACTATAACTTAAAGAAATTCCAGCGGTATGGTCTGATTTTTTTGTGTTTCGTAAAATAAAAGGCGCAACAGGAATTTGCATAAATGTAAATGAAGCTCCCCACAATAACAGTGATATTAAGGTTAAATATTTTAAATGAAAGGCAATTGATAATACAATAGCAATACCAAAAATTGGCACACAAATATTTGAGAGGTAAAATAAGGGCATCAATTTTCTTCCTTTTATTAAATTGCCTAATGGTAGAGCTAAAATAAAAACACCTAAAAAACGGAAAGTAATAAAAAGGGCAATTTCTTCGTCTGTAAAACCTTTGCGTGTCATATACAGAGGTAAAATATTCATAAACGTGGCGTTTACCATTTGAATAAAGAATTCAGAGATAATTACATTTAGTACTGCTTTCTCTAAATTTTTATAATCATTAATGAATGAAAACAGCTTAGCCATGTAGTTTTTTGGTTGTTTATTGAGATTTGGCCTTGGTTTATAATTGAGGAATTTTGATATTTTTATTTTTTATCGTGCAAATATCGATAACAAAAGTATTAATAATTGCAAAAAACGCAAATTAAGTGGTCTACTTATCATTTTATGTCATTAGCCGCAAAATTATTATTCTAAATCATTAGGATAATTACCAAACATTTTTTTCTCAAAATTGCTTGCGGAAACCAGTTTTATTAGGGCTTTCAATCGAACTAATTTTGACTCAAGAAATTAATCAATTAAAAAACTAGAAATTATGAAAGCTTACAACAAACAAACCATCAATTTTAAAAAAGGATTAGTAACCTTAGGTCTATTCTTATTTTTTTGTACTTCAAGTAACGCACAGGATATATTAACTTATAAAAATGGCGATGAAATAGAAGTTAAGGTTATCGAAATAAACGATAACGAAATTAAGTTTAAAAAAACCGGCAATCTTGAGGGACCAACTCGCGTAGCTTTAAAATCTGAAATTTTTTCTGTTAAATATGAAAATGGAACTAAAGATGTTTTTAATGTTGAACCAATAAAAACTATCAATAATAATACCGGACCATTATACCAAAATAATTCTGGACCTGTAAAGCAAGTGATTATTCAAGAACCTGAGCCAATCAAAAATCAATTTGATAAAGACTCTTCGGATTTTGCAAACCCTAGACGTAAAAGATTTGGTGGACCACGTATTGGTTTAACCTATTTGGGGAGTGGAATTGCATCGGATTTTATTAGCAATGATGGAAAACAACCATTGATTACCCAATTTGGTTGGCAGTTTGAGGGTAGACTGTTTACTACTGATAATGGAACCCAAGGACTTATTGAATTCGTGCCTTTAATTGGTGGTATAGAACAAGGATTATTTATTCCAAGCGCAAGTGTATTGCTTGGATTAAGAACAGATGGTAAACATATTTTTGAATTTGGAATTGGACCCAATTTTTCCGTGACAAAAGATTATAAATCAAATACGGTTGGATCTTTTGGTGTAGTAGTTGCTGTAGGAACTAGTTTCAAAAGCGGAAATATTTATTTTCCTGTAACATTAGCCTTTGTTCCTGGAATTGGCAGTGTAGTAAAAGGAGATTTTTACAATAAGGATTTGGATAGAACTTTTCATGATAAAGATAAAATTTCTACCGGCTTCAAATTGTCTTTATTGGTTGGATTTAACTATAGAAAAAAATAATCTTTATTATACTAAAACTAGAAGAAAATGAAAAAATTTGCTAGCTCCTTAATTATTCTTTTTATTGTTGCGACTATAACCAATTGCACGGTTCAAAAAAGATCATATCGTAAAGGATATTATGTTTCATGGAATAAGAAAGCTAGCCCTGTTTTAAAAGTTGCTAAGCAAGTTGATGCAAAACAATTGGAAGAAAAAAGCACGCTTTCTAAAATTCAAATTATCAAATATTCTAATGTACAAGAGCCACTTTGTGTTTCAGCAAATAAATCAAATAATGCAGAAGTAAAGAGTTTATCAATTAAACCTTTAACGTTGATTAATGATAGTTGCGCTGATATTATTACAATGAGAGATGGAAGTGATATTGAGGGAAAAGTAATAGAAGTAAGCTCAAAGCTAATTAAGTATAAACGCTGTAATAATTTAAATGGGCCAATAATTGTAGCTAGCATTGAATCTGTTTTTATGATAAAATACGCAAACGGAACCAAGGAAGTTTTTAAGAGCGAAGAGGTTAAAAATGAAAAGCCTCAAGAATTTTATGTGCAACCAATTGAGCAAAAGCCTATAGTAAAGAAAAAGTATAATGATTTTGCAATTGCTAGTATTGCAACCTTTATATTATATTTTACAATTATTTTAGCGCCTTTGCCATTTATTTTCGGACTAATAGCATTACATCAAATAAAGAAAAATCCTGATGAATATAAAGGGAAATGGATGGCAACAATTGCAGTAATACCAGGATTTGTAGCTTTATTTATATTATTTTTATTATTAGTTGCCATTGTTCTTTAAAACTATAGAATTAATATAGCTTTGAATTTTTTCAAGTTCAGTGGGTTCAAATTCCTCAAATTTGTCTTGATTTTTAAACCAGGTTAATTGCCTTTTGGCGTAGTTGCGGCTGTGTTGTTTTATTTTGTCTATTGCTGTATTTAAATTGTAACTCGCGTCTAAATAAGCATAAAGTTCTTTGTAGCCCACAGTTTTTAAAGCGTTTAAATGTTTTTGATTAGCGAGTTGTTTTACCTCTTCTAGTAAACCGCTCGCCATCATTTTATCTACACGATTATTTATTTGAGAATAAAGTTGTTCTCTATTGGTGTTAATTAAAATTTTTATGACTTTAAAATTACGTTCTGCTTTTGGTTGATTTAAAAAGGAAGAATAGGGTTTACCTGTGTATTGGCAAACCTCCAGCGCTCTGATTAAGCGTTGGGGATTATGAGTGTCTACAGAATTGAAATAAGTTTCATCTAGTGTCTTAACTTCATTTTGTAGCCACTCTAATCCATTTAATTCAAATTTTTTATTTAACTCATCTCTAATTTCAATTGGCACTTCAATAAAATCATCTACGCCATTTATCAGAGCATTTATATATAAACCAGAACCACCAACTAAAAAAACAATATTTTTTGTTTTAAATAACTCATTTAATGTTGCTAAAGCATCTTTTTCAAAATGGCCAGCACCATATAATTCAGAAATGCTTTTGGTGTTAATAAAATAATGTTTTACGGCAGACAGTTCTTCATTTGTTGGTTTTGCAGTTCCTATCGTTAATTCTTTATAAAACTGCCTTGAATCTGCCGAAAGTATAACTGTATCGTATATCTTTGCTAAGTTAATTGCTATTGCTGTTTTACCTACTGCTGTTGGGCCGGTAATTACTATTAAATATTTATTTTCACTTAATTGGATAACACAAAGGTAGTTTTTAATCTAAATAATTATTCAAAATCGTTTGTGAACAACTCTTTTTTTTAGTTTTATGAATGTTTTTATCACTTTGGTATATTTAGGACATGCATAAACCACAACAAAGTTTAATCTTTGTAATTCTTATTTTTTTAGTGCTTGGACTTTTAAGTTTTACTTTTCCAAAGGATGGTATAATTATTTCCTCTAGCTTAAAATTAGAATTTCCGAGTTTTAATACATTGTTTGAGGAAAAAACAAAAGAAAAAGAAGTTTCTAAAATAATTAGCTCTCTAAATGAGATTGATACCACTTTTGCAATCAACGATACGTTAGCAGCTCCAACTGCAACAACTCTAAATAAAACTGAAAAAGATTCAACTGTAAAATTAATCACGAGCATACAAACAACAAATAAATCTGCTTTACACAATTTCTTCAATGCTTTAACCGAATTAAAAACAAATCCAAAAGCAATTCGCGTGCTTCATTATGGAGATAGCCAGATTGAAGGGGATAGGATTACAGACTATTTGCGTTTAAAATTACAAGGTCAGTTTGGAGGCCATGGACCTGGATTAATTTCATTAATGCCAATTGCTCCCAGTGTAATAAATAAAATTAACATAGGCCCGGGTTGGGACAGATATAATGTTTTTACAAGTAAGGATAAACGTGTACCGCATAGTAATTACGGTGTACTAGCCAGTTTTAACCGGTTTAGTAATTATAAAAAGGTAAACGACTCCAGTTCATTGGTTACATCTAGTATAACCATTACAACAACTAAATTAGGAGGCTCAAACGCATTAGCCTATAAAAAATTAAAATTATTTTATGGAGGTGCGCAAACTAAAACATGGTGTGAGTTTTATGATGGCCCTGCTTTAATTGCTGCTGATAGTCTTGATGAGGGAGGTTCATTTAGAATAAAAGAATATAATGTTGGAAATGGTTCTAATACTCACCAGTTAAAGTTTACTGGAAAAGATAGCCCTGATTTTTATGCAGTTTCTTTGGAAAGCGAAACAGGAGTGTTGGTAGATAATATTGCATTAAGAGGCAGTAGCGGAACTTTTTTTCATCAAATAAATAACGGACAATTAAAACAATTTTACGATTATTTGAACGTAAAATTAATTATTCTGCAATTTGGTGGTAATGCAACACCATCCATTAAAGATGAAAAAATGAGTGCGAATTATGCAAGTTATTTACGTTCTCAAATTTCTATTATAAAGAAAGCAGCGCCTAATGCCAGTATATTATTTATTGGTCCTGCTGACATGAGTGTAAAAAATGGCACAGAGTATGAAACCTATCCTTTATTAGAAACTACACGTAATGAGATAAAACGTGTAGTGTTGGAAAGTGGTTGTGCATTTTTTGATATGTACGATTGTATGGGTGGAAAAAATAGCATGCCGGTTTGGGTCGACCAAAAATTAGCTGCAACTGATTATATCCATTTTAGTCCACAGGGTGCTAGAAAGATGGCAACATTATTGTATTCAGCATTAATTAATGATTATAATTCGTATTTAAAAAGCAAAAAATGAGAGAGAGAAGATTTATAAAATATTTAAAGATTAATTTACTTGCCTATTTATGTTTAGGTGTATTCATTAAAATAAATTCACAGGAAAAAATTAATCCATATCCTTTTATGAATATGGAATATAACCATTTATATTTTTCGAAAGACAGCAGTAGCTTCTTGAAATTATATAAAAAAATGAATGATTTAAAGTTAAAAAATTCAAATAAAGTTGGCGTTGTCCATTTTGGAGGCTCCCACGTACAAGCTGGTACATGGAGCACTACCTTTGTAAATAATTTTCAATCCGAATTTAAAACTACCGGTGGCGGGTATTTTGTATTTCCCTATAAAATTGCAAAAACAAATGGACAACCATTTGCTACAACATTTTCAGATGGAAAATGGAAAAGATTTAGGGCTATTGGAAAAGATTATTGTGTTCCGCTTGGAATGTGTGCGCTTAGCGTTTCTTATCACGACAGCGCAACAAACTTTGGTGTAGCCTTAACAAAAAAAGCAATTTGCAAAAGTTTTAACTCTATTAAAGTCTATCATAATTTTACAGATGGCTTTGAATTTGCTGTGGATAGCATCCATAATTATATTCCAATAAGAAAAGATTTTAAAGAATTTGGTTATACATTATTTGACTTTGAATTACCTATAGACTCAATTAATTTTAAACTAGTAAGAAAAGATTCCCTTCATCAAGATTTTATATTATTTGGTTTTAGTTTGGATAATAATTTGCAGCCAGGTTTTTATTTTGCAGGATTAGGTGCGAATGGAGCAGCTAGTGGCTCTTTTTTAAAGTGTGGCGATCTTACTTCTCAGTTTACAAGCCTTGGACCCGATTTAGTTATAATGTCGTTAGGCGTGAATGACACACAAGCTAGTAATTTTGCGAAGGAAGAGTATATTGAAAACTATGACAGTTTAATAATGGTAATTAAAAAAGCAAATCCCGATGCTGCTATTATCTTAACAACCACCACCGATAATTTTATAAAAAGAAAAACATCTAATAAAAAAACAATCATAGCAAAAGACGCAATGTTTGAATTAATGGAAAAGCATAATATCGCAGTTTGGGATTTGTTTTCATTAATGGGTGGCTACAAATCTATGATGAAATGGCAAAAAGCTGGTTTGGCAGGGAAAGACAGGGTTCATTTTTCGCCTAAAGGTTATGTGTTATTAGGGAATCTTATGTACGAAGCTGTTTATAAATCGTATTCTGCAAATCAAAAAAAAATTAACTGATAGATTTTTTAAATAGTTTAGTAGCTTACTCGCAAGATAAACCCTTGCTTTTTACCCAATTGTTTTTTTGGGCTTTCTTTTCAATTGTACTTTTAATTTATTCTGCCGTTTATAAAGTAAATAAAGCACGCACAATTTATTTATTGGCGGTTAGTTTGTTTTTTTATTTTAAAACGAGCGGTGTTTTTGTTATTTTACTATTATTTACAATTATTAGTGATTACAACTGGGGTAAACAAATTGAAAAAACAAATTCAACCACCAAGAAAAAACTATACCTAACAATAAGTGTTATTTTAAATTTAACCTTATTGTGTTATTTTAAATACGCATATTTTTTTGCAGATAGTTTTAATGAGATAACCGATAGTCATTTTAAATTTTTCAATCATTTTGCTCAATTTTCAAATACTTATTTTTCTACATCTTTTAGTGTAGATAAATTATTGTTACCTGTAGGTGTTTCTTTTTTTACGTTTCAATCACTTTCTTATACCATTGATTTGTATCGAAGTAAAATAAAAACTGTTAATAGTATTTTTGATTATGGTTTTTTTGTTTGTTTTTTTCCTCATTTAGTTGCAGGCCCAATTGTAAAAGCAAATGAGTTTGTTCACCAAATTTATCAGCCGTATAAATTAAGTAAGTTCGAGTTTGGCATGGCGGCATTTTGGATAATTAATGGCTTTTGTAAAAAAATTGTTGCTGATTATATTGCCGTAAATTTTATTGATAGAATTTTTGATAGCCCTACTTATTATAGTGGGCTAGAAATGGTTTTTGGAATTTTCGGATACTCATTACAAATATATATGGATTTTAGTGGTTATACAGACATGGCTATTGGATTAGCTTTAATTTTAGGTTACCGATTAAAAACGAATTTCATGTCTCCTTATAAAGCGGCTAGCACAAGTGAGTTTTGGAAACGTTGGCATATTTCGCTATCAAGTTGGTTGCAAGAATATTTATATTTCCCTTTGGGAGGAAATAGAAAAGGAACAATAGGCTCTTATATTGCAATTTCCATTTTAGCTTTATTCATGGTTTTATTGAGTGGTAAAATATGGCTGCTGTTGGTTTTAATGTTTACAGCTGTTTTTTTATTGATGTTAGCTTATTTTTTCCCAAAGATTAAAAAGGGATTTACCACCAACATTAATTTAATGGTAACTATGTTGCTAGGTGGCTTGTGGCATGGTAGTAGTTGGTTGTTTCTAATTTGGGGCGGCTTAAATGGCATAGGTTTAATCGTTCATAAACAGTGGACTAAAATATCACCATTTAAAAATAATGAAAGTTATGGTTATAAAATCGCTTGCGTAATTATTACTTTAACTTTTATAAGTTTCACTAGGATTTTTTTTAGAAGTAGTAGTATGCAAATTGTAGACACAATTTTTTACAGGATAAGTAATCATTTTGGCCTCGAACTTATTTTTCAAGTAATTTATGGCTATAGAGGGGTGTTTGCTTTAATGTTAATTGGTTACTTAATTCATTGGATACCCGAAAAACATAAGATCACTTACCGTAACTGGTTTGCAAGCTTACCATATTATTCTATGGGTGCAATGATTATATTAGCAGTTTTTATGATGTATCAATTAATGAGTGGTGAAATGCAACCCTTTATTTATTTTCAGTTTTAATGACCGATAATAAAAATATTTATTTTAGTGGTTTAAACGGACTTCGTTTTTTTGCTGCCCTTGCAGTAATTGTTACGCATATTGAATTAATTAAATGGCAAATGGGTTACCCCAGTTTGTATTTGGCAAATAAAATTTTCTTTGAATTAGGGGGATTAGGTGTAGTTTTCTTTTTTGTTTTAAGTGGTTTTTTAATTACTTATTTACTTTTAAAAGAGAAAGAAAAAGCAGGGACTATTGATGTAAAAAAGTTTTATTTAAGGAGGATTTTGCGAATATGGCCTTTGTATTTTTTAATTACTATACTTGGGTTTTTTGTATTGCCTCATTTCCATTTTATGGACATCCCTTATTTTTCTAAATTTGAGGCCCATCTATCAATTCTGAATTTAATTTTGTTTTTAGTGATGTTGCCTAACCTCGCTTTCGCCATTTTTAAACCTATACCTCACATTGGTCAATCTTGGAGTATAGGGGTCGAAGAGCAATTTTATTTAATTTGGCCATGGGTTGTAAAAAATTCAAAAAATATTTTAAAAACACTTTGTATTATTATCGCTTTATTAATATCAATCAAGATTATTGTTTTATTCGTTTTTAAATTGAATCCACAAAATGCTAATTTATTGATCCTTAAAAATTTCATCGCAATGTTTAAGATTGAAAGTATGGCTATTGGAGGGGTAGGGGCGTGGATGGTTTTTAAGAAAAAATATTTTCAGAAAGTATTAAGTAATACTGTTTTAATTTTTTCTCTTGTCGCAGTAATTGCTTTAATTTACTTTACACCTTCTACTATTCAAGACGGAATTTTTTTAGTGTATTCTGTTTTATTTTTAATTATTATTCTAAATGTCTCTTTAAATACAATGTCTGTTATAAAAATTGAAAATAAATTATTTATCTTCTTAGGGAATATTTCTTATGGTTTATATATGTATCATTTAATTGTTGTTGCAGCATTTATTGGGTTTTTAAAATATATTGGATTTCAAGTTGATAATTCTTTTGTTTCTCAGCTAGTTGTTTATTCTGGAGCAATATTGTTAACTATTTTAGTTGCTTGGTTATCGTATCATTACTTTGAGTCGTGGTTTTTAAAATTAAAGCATAAGTTTACTGTTATTAAAAGCGGAAGTTTTTCAGAAGAATAATTTTTTAGCCCTCTTATTTGTTTTCTTTAGCAGTGTTTTTTAATCTAACTTAAAATTCATCTATTTGAGTTTTAGCTTAATATCCTTTTTTTCGTTTTTTAACATTTTATATTTTATTTGACTAATTATTAATCGTAATTTTACGATATAATAGAATTATTAGATGGGCGCAACTAAAACAGAAGAGTTTACAATTAAACAAAACAAGCTTGCTGGTTATGCAAAAGCACTAGCGCATCCAGCCAGAATTGCAATTTTAGAGCTTCTAATTAAAAAACAAACTTGCATTTGCGGAGACATTGTGGATGACTTGCCTCTGTCGCAGAGCACGGTGTCACAGCATCTTAAAGAGTTAAAGGAATCGGGTTTAATAAAAGGAGATACCGAAGGCGCAAAGGTTTGTTATTGTATTGACGAAAAGGAATGGGAAAATGCTAAATCATATTTAAGCACTTTATTTTCATCCTATGTAAAGAAATCAAAATGCTGCTAAACAATTTTGTCAATTATTGTAATATTACGATTAATTAAAAAAAACATCATGAAATTATCAGAATTTAAAAAACAGTTAAGTAATACTAAAGAGTTAATTTTTGTATTACCAAATGGAACTATTGTTCCTAAACATTTCCATGTAACGGAAGTAGGGCAAGTAACCAAGCACTTTATTGATTGTGGAGGAACAGTTCGTAATGAAAAAGTTGTTAATTTTCAATTATGGGAAGCTAATGATTTTGATCATCGTTTAGCGCCTGAAAAATTAGCTGGTATAATATCCCTTTCCGAAAAAGTATTAAAGGTTGAAGATGCAGAGATTGAAGTTGAATATCAAGGCGACACCATTCAAAAATTTGGTTTAGATTTTGATGGAGCAAACTTTATGCTTACCGCTAAGCAAACCAATTGTTTGGCACCGGATAAGTGTGGTATTCCAGCAGAAAAATTAAAAGTAAATTTAAACGAATTACAAAATACAAGCAACAGTTGTTGCACCCCTGGTGGTGGTTGTTGCTAATAAAAAGGATTATTATGTTTGCTAATATAAAAGCATATTGTGACACTATTATTAATGAATTTGTTAATATTCCATCTAATCGGAAAGAAGTTTTGGGAAAAATTGCTGATTACATAATCTCTAAAAATAACCTTCCGGTTAATTTAGTTTATATCTGTACTCATAATTCTAGACGAAGTCATTTTGGACAGGTTTGGGCCAATGTAGCAAGCAGTTATTATAAAATTAAAAATATAAATTCTTTTTCTGGTGGAACAGAAGCAACGTCTTTTAATTTAAATGCCATTAATGCCTTAAATCGAATTGGTTTTAGTGTCGAATCTTTAACGGAAAATGAAAATCCGGTTTATCAAGTTGCTTATGGGGATAATGAAGAACCTATAGAGTGCTTTTCAAAAGTTTATAATAATTCCATTAACCCTCAAAAAGATTTTGCTGCAATTATGACCTGCAGTGATGCGGATGAAAATTGCCCTTTTATTGATGGTGCTGAAATTCGCATTGCTACAACATACGATGATCCAAAGTTGTATGATAATACACCAATGCAGGATGAAATGTATGATGAACGATGCCGACAAATTGCAACTGAAACATTTTATGTTTTTTCAAGAATAAATATTAAAAAAATTGACTGATTAATAAATTTTAATTATGGAAAATAAAAAAAAACATTGGGAAAATATCTACCAAACTAAAGAACTAAAAGATGTTAGTTGGTATCAAGCTAAACCTACAACTTCACTTGAGTTTTTGGAAGAGTTTAATGTTGCGAAATCAGCAAAGATTATAGATGTTGGAGGTGGAGATAGTTTTTTTGTAGATCATTTAATTGAATTAGGTTATTCAGACATTACTGTATTGGATATTTCTGAAACAGCACTCGAAAGAGCGAAAATGAGATTGGGTGAAAAAGCTAGCGCTGTAAAGTGGATTGTAGCAGACGCAGCTAAATTTATTCCAACCGAAAAATATGATTTTTGGCATGATAGGGCTGCATTTCATTTTTTAACTGAAGAAACTGAAATAAAAAATTATATTGATACAATAAAAAATTATCTTAACTTAAATGGTGTTTTAGTTGTTGGGACATTCTCTGAAACCGGCCCAACTAAATGCAGTGGAATAGAAATAAAGCAATATTCAGAAGTTTCGATTTCTGAAAGACTGAGTCAATTTTTCAAAAAAATTAAATGTGTTACGGTCGATCATCAAACTCCCTTTAATACTATACAAAATTTTATTTTTTGTAGTTTTAAAAAAATCAGTACTTCTATTTAAATTAAACATAATTTAGTGTTTCATGAAAATATGAAAAAGTATTTCGCTGAGTTTTTCGGTACTTTTCTTTTGGTTTTGTTTGGAACCGGTTCTGTTGTGCTTAGCCAATCTGGTTTTCATTTTGTAAACCATCTTGTAATTTCTTTTTCATTTGGCATTTCTGTTTTTTTAATGATTGTTTTATTTGGAAAATTATCCGGCTCGCATATTAATCCAGCTGTTACTATTTGTTTAGCTATCGATAATAAATTTAAATGGAAAGATGTTTTACCGTATTGCATATTTCAATTAATAGGGGCTATAGCTGCTAGTTTTGTTTTGAAAATACTATTCCCCGAAAATAGTTTTTTAGGTTCCACTTTGCCATCGGGAAGTTCTAGCCAATCTTTTTTTATAGAAATTTTATTAATGTTTATTTTAATGTTAACCATTTTAAATTCTGGTTCAAAGCTCATTTTTTCAGCTTTTATAATTGGTACAGTTGTTGGCTTAGAAGCCTATTTTGCGGGTCCAATAACTGGTGCTTCTATGAATCCAGCACGTTCTATTGGCCCGGCCCTAGTTTCGGGTCATTTAGAACATCTTTGGATATATATTTTGGCCCCGGTTGTTGGTGGCGTTTTAGCAATAGTAAGCTCACGGACTTTAAAAAAATTGAAATAATATGAAAGGAAAAAAATCTATTTGGACAAGTATTACTGGCGGACTTACTTCCGCAGCACCCATCTTATTATCTTGCTGTAAAAGTGGAGCTTGCGTTGGCGTTTGTGCCAGTCCAATAGCTTCTCTATTTGGAGTTTCTTCCGCAACCATTGCAAGTTCACCTGTAGTAAATGCACTGGAACCATTGTTAATCGCAATTAGCGCTGTTTCATTTACCGTTTCTTATTATTCTCTTTATGTTTTACCCAAATCAAATTGTTCTACTGAAAATTCTTGCGAATGCGGCCCATCTGATAAAGAAAAACGCAAAATTAAATTAAATAAAACGGTTTTTTGGTTAGGCTTAATTTTAAGTATTGGATTCTTAAGCTATTTTGAATTTTCTAAATATCAGAGTGCCAAATCAGCAGAGTCTGCTGCAAGTGAATGTTCAGCCCCATCTGAGGAGTGTTGTGCTCCCGGAGATTCTACCTCTTGTGAAAAGGAATAATTAAGGCTTAGTTGTATATTTGCAATCATTATTAATTAAAACGTAACGCTTTGTTTAAATTTATTTTAGCGGCTTTAGGTTATTTCTTTTTAGGAAGAAATTTCTTTGGTATAATAGCTGGTTTTGTTGTTGGCTCAGTTATTGATAATTTCATTTCGCCGCGTGCTAAAGGTGCTAATGGCGAAAGTGTTTTTGATTATTATAAGCAACATGCAGGTAGAAGCAATCAAGATTTTGCAACTATGCTCATGGCATTGTCTGCAGCTGTTATGAAAGCAGACGGCCGTACTTTAAAAGTAGAGTTAGAATATATCAAATCTTTTTTCGCACAACAGTTCGGACCTCAATTTTCCAGTATTCATTTACAAACTTTAAAGCATTTTTTGGATGGTGGAGATATTCCGTTGGCCCAAATTTGTGGTGATATTAAACTACGAATGACTGTTGAAGTTCGTGTACAATTATTGCATTATTTATTTGGGATTGCTAAAGCAGATGGGCATGTGGCAGACGAAGAGATAAAAGTTTTGAATAATATTGCGCGTTTATTGGAAATCCCAAATTCAGATTTTGAAAGTGTAAAAAATATGTTTTACCGAGATGTTAATTCTGATTACCGCGTTTTAGGAATAGAGAATAACGCTACTGAAGAAGATATTAAAAAAGCTTATCGTCAAATGGTAGTGCGTTATCACCCTGATAAGGTAATTCACATGGGCGAGGAATATCAAAAGGGAGCAAAAGAAAAATTTCAAAAAATACAAGAGGCTTACGAAAACATTAAGAAGAATAAAGGGATGAGTTAGATGGTATGAGGTACCGACCTCAAAGAAATTCCGTAGAATTTGTGTTTTAATTTTTTCTCACAGTAGATTTCAATATGCATAAACAAATCATTGTATTTTAGCGGTATTGCTGCATAATGAAATCCTTGAGCCTACGCTGCTTGAGCGAGGAATGAGCGAGTTTGTAGGCGACAGAAAAAAATTAAAACATCAAATTAAGGAATTTGTTTGGAGTCTTGATTTTTTGGTTCTTTTGTATCAAGACAAAAGAACGGTTGGAATTTTTATTAAAAAGTAATCCTTCAAAAAATCATTTTAATTTTTAGAACTTACTTTTCTTCCTTGATGAAGAAAAGTAACAAAAGAAATCAAGGCGATTTGCCAACCTGAATTTTTCGCCAAATGCCTAAGCCCACGTCCCTCCTACCGAAAAATTCGGGTTCGCTCCAAATCGCCCTTAGCCACCGCACTATCCTAGATGTAACCAAAACTCAAAATGGAAAAATTTATTTTCTATAAAAAAATAAAATATTATTAAGCTTTACGGCATTTTAAAAACATATTGCTTACTTAGGAATACCAACTTAGTAAGGATTACATAGAATTTGAGGTTCGACTAAATATTTTTGTTATTTTGGATACAATTGGATTTTATTGATACTGAAACAACGTTTACTTTTTCATTATCTTTACTAAAATTAAATTATACTTTTCCTTGTCATTCGACCCTTTTAAAATAAACTTGCCGGTAATTGATATTATTTCTTTTGTAAGGGAACAATTAATTCTTCAAAATACTTTAATCGTAAATGCTCCTCCTGGAGCTGGTAAAAGCACTTTATTGCCTTTGGCTTTAATGAATGAACCTTGGCTTAATGGAAAAAAAATAATTATGCTAGAGCCTCGTAGACTTGCTGCAAAAACAATTGCTGCTCGTATGGCTTCACTTTTAGATGATGAGATAGGGCAAAGTGTAGGGTATCGTATCCGTTTCGAAAATCGCGTTAGTAACAACACACGAATAGAAGTTGTTACTGAGGGCATTCTTACAAGAATGCTTCAACGGGATAATGCATTAGAGGATGTTGGTCTTGTTATTTTTGATGAATTTCATGAACGTAGTTTAAATGCAGATATAGCATTGGCTTTGTGTCGCGAAGCTCAACAAGTTTTGCGATCCGATTTACGGATCATGATTATGTCGGCCACTTTAAATATGCCACAACTGACTTCACTTTTAAATGCACCGGTTGCGGAAAGTAAAGGGAAACAGTTTCCTGTTGATATTATTTACGGCGGTGATTCGGATGAAAAACTGCTTCCTGAATTGGCGGCTAGGACAGTAGTAAAAGCAGTGCAGGAAAATGAAGGAGATGTACTCGTATTCCTTCCAGGTGAAGCTGAGATAAAAAAATGCGATGAGCTATTAAGAAACCAGTTAAATAATTTCTGTATTCATCCTTTATATGGGCAGCTATCGCCTCAAGAACAATTTCTTGCCATTCTGCCAAATAAATTTGGAAAACGAAAAATTGTACTTGCAACATCTATAGCAGAAACTAGTTTAACAATTGAGGGCGTTAGAATTGTTATTGATAGTGGTTTTATGCGAACATCAAGATTTGATTCCAAATCAGGTTTGTCGCGATTAGAAACGCAACGCGTATCAAAAGACTCGGCAGATCAACGCGCCGGTCGCGCCGGAAGATTGAGCAGCGGCGTTTGTTATCGTATGTGGACACAAGCGACTCATTCAAGATTATTAGAGCATCGAATTCCTGAAATAATGGAGGCAGATTTATCATCATTAGTTTTAGATATGGCACAATGGGGTGTTAACAATATTCAGTCCTTAACATGGTTAACTCCACCACCAAAAATTGCTTTAGCACAGGCTATCGAAACTTTACATCAAATAAATGCCTTAGATAATAATCGTATTACCGAACATGGTAAACAAATTCATAGGATGGCCTGTCATCCGCGTATTGCACACATGCTTATAATGGCGAGCGACGATAATAGTATAAAATTGGCTACTGACATTGCAGCTATTTTAGAAGAACGAGATCCTTTACCTAGAGAAAGCGGCATAGATATTAACTTACGTATTGAAGCTTTACGGAGGGCAAGAATGAATAATAGTTTAGGGCGTTTTGCTAGAATTGAAAAAATTGCATCTTCTTATCGTAAACTTTTAAAAGTGGATGTTGACAATGGTTTTGTAGAAGTATTTGAAACAGGATTGTTATTAGCTTATGCCTATCCCGAGCGCATTGCGTTTGCAAGGCCAGGAAACAATGCGCAATTTCAATTAGCTAATGGCAAATATGCAATGGTTGGTCATAAAGATGATTTGTCTCATGAGCCATGGTTAGCGGTTGCAAATATGGATTTGAGAGATGGTTTAGGGAAAATATTTTTAGCAGCTCCTTTAAACCCTAAGGACCTTTTGCCAATTGTAAAAGAACAGGAGACAATAGTTTGGGATACTCGTAAAGGTGGAATTTTAGCAACTAAAGAATTAAAAATTGGAAGTTTGGTTTTACAATCAAAACCTTTAACTCTGGCAAATGAAGAGCTTATTGCTGAAGCCATTTCAAATGCAATAAAAACAGAAGGAGAAGCTATTTTGAATTTTGATGAAAAGATGATACAACTTCAAAATCGAATTTTAAGTTTAGGAATATGGAATCCCGATGAAAATTGGCCTGATGTTTCTACTAGTGAATTATTAAATTCAAATAAAATTTGGTTAGGACCTTATTTAAAATCTTTGAAAAAACCCGAAGACCTAAAGAAAATAAATCTTGCTGATGCTTTGTATCATTCTTTAGAATGGGAAAAGCAACAGCTCTTAGATGTATTAGCTCCTCAAAAGATAGAAGTGCCAAGTGGGTCAACTATTAGTATTAATTATTTTTCTAATGGGGCTATACCCGTTTTATCAGTTCGGTTACAAGAAGTTTTTGGTTTGAGCGATACACCAATCATTAATAATGGAAAAACAAAAGTAGTAATGCATTTATTATCTCCGGGGTATAAGCCTGTGCAAGTTACTTCAGACTTAAAAAGTTTTTGGAATAATTTATATTTCGAAGTTAAAAAGGAATTGCAACGTCGTTACCCAAAACATTCCTGGCCTGATGATCCATGGACAGCTCCCGCAGTTGCAAAGGGGCGAAGTTTTAAGAAATAAAATTAGTAGTGTATATTTTAAAATTATATATAATGTACTAATACATTGTCTGCATTTTTTCTTTTAATATCCGGCACCATTACATTTTCAGCAGGGTAGCCAACCGGAATCAATAAATAAGGTTTTTCGTTTTCTGGTCGGTTTAATAATTTGCATAAAAAATTCATTGGACTTGGGGTGTGGGTTAGTGCCACTAAACCGCATTGATGAATAGCTTGTAATAAGAATCCACAGGCTAATCCAACAGACTCTGGTACATAGTAATTATTTTTCTTTTTACCATCCACTAATTCATATGGTTTTCTGAATACGATTATTAATGCAGGAGCATCTTCTAGAAACGGTTTGTGCCAATCTGTTCCTAAATAACTTAAATCATCGAGCCAGTCCTGAGGCATTCGTCCATTATAACTCTCGTATTCCTCTTTTTCTGCTTCCACACGTATTTTTGATTTCATTTCAGGATTAGTTACCACACAAAAAACCCATGGCTGTTTGTTTGCGCCTGAAGGGGCAGTAGACGCTGCCATGATTAAATTGTCTATTACTTCAATAGAAACAGATTCTGTAGAAAACTCTCTAATAGTTCTTCTGCCGTTCATAAATTCATAATGACTTTTACTTTCGTTTAATAATTCTGTTCCTTTTAAAAGTTTTTTTGAATAGGGAATAAGTTTAGTTTCCATAGTAGAAAAGTTATTTGGTGTCGAATATTCAGATGCTAATTTAATTATAATTACCCTTATTTAGAGCGTTAAGTTCAATTTGTTGTTATGTTTTTATTTTAGTTTTTTATAGAAAATTTTAAATACCTTTATTTAGAATGCGTAGTACTATAAATATTTTATTTCTTTTAATTTTAACTTCATTTGCTAAATCACAAGTTAATGTTGAATTATTGAAGGTGAGTTTGGACTCTGTGTTATCTGAAAATAACATAAATGATCCAGGCGGAAGTGTTCATATTGAACAAGGAAATCAAATTATTTATTCGAAATCATTTGGACTGGCAGATATAAAAACCAAAGAAAAATTTTCTGAGTATACTGTTTCCAATATTGGTGGCATTTCAAAAACATTTATCGCCTATAGCATTTTGATTTTACAAAAACAAGGCAAGCTTTCTATAGAAGACCCAATTAGTTTGTATTTTTCTGATTTTAATAATAAAGAAATTGCTTCATCAGTAAAGATAAAAAATTTAATGATGCATACTTCTGGGTTAATAGATTCGCCTCTCTCAAAGAAGGATAGTTTAGTTTCTTTGAAAATTTCAGACGCTCAAAATTTTGAGTCATTAAAGCATGTTAATAAATTGGCATTTGAACCCGGAAGTAATTTTGCATACTCTGATAAAGCTTATAGTGGTTTAGTTTTGATTATCGAAAAGGTTAGTAATTTAAAATTTCATGAGTTTGTTAAACAAAATATTTTAACTCCTTCTGGCATGAGTTTTACTAAAGTAACTGAAAATGATTTTCCCAACGAAAAAGTTGCTCATGCATACTTGAAATTAAAAAAAAAGTATAAGGAGTACGATAAAGGTGAATGCCCAAAAATGGAAACAATAAGTTCTGCGGGAATATGGACGAATATTGTTGATCTTCGAAAATACATGTATGCTTTAAAATACAATTTGTTTTTAGATAGCTTAAATATTAAATTATCAGAACAGTTTAGTTCTCCAATGCAAGGCAACTATCTAAATTCAAATTCTCACGGACTTTGTTGGTTTGCTAATCATGCTAATAATATTGAATACTCAAGTAATCAATGTGCTTTTAGTTCAACTATTATTTTTTTTCCGGAAAAAGATTTAACTATAATTTGCTTGAGCAACAATCATAAAAATTATTCTCAAATAATATTAAATCAACTAAAATATTTTAAGATAATTCAATAATATTAGTATAAATTATAGTGTAAAGTAATAGTTCTTAATCATAGTGTATTTGTTTAGTTTAATTTTTAAAATAAATATAAGCATTTAGTGAGGTCGCAATTAAAAGCCAAATAAAGTAGGGTAAAACAAAAAAGCCAGAATGGCCAACTTCTTTAATGCCCCAATAGAAAAACCAACCAACTAGAAGCGTTAATAGAATTATAATTATTAATCCAAAAAATACAAAATGAAATCTGAAAAATATCGGGTTCCATAAAATGTTTAGGATCCATTGTACTGTAAACAAAATATAAAATACTTTTAAGTCGTTAAATGAAAACTTGTTTGATGCCTGAAATAAAAAAATTGAAAAACAAAGCATAATTGTTGTCCAAGCAAAACCAAACATCCAACCTGGAGGAGTCCATGGAGCCTTGTTTACAGATTGATACCATTCGTTTGTTGATGGATTGCCAATTAGAATTCCTCCAATGCCGAGAGCGGCAAAATTTATTACTAAAAAAAGTATAAGTTTAAACATAATAATATCAGATGTAATATTAATTCCTACTGATATTAAATATACTTAATATTTAAATAAATGAATTACATATTATTAATAAATGTGGCGTTATCTTTTTTTCGATCATGGAATTTTGGATTTTCATTTCCATATCCAATAATTATAGCAAGGTTAATTTCTTCAGAGGAGGGGATATTAAGTTTTTTGTATTCATCAGTATTTTCAATAAACTTTGCAAAACCTACAGGGCAAGAATCTAGTCCTAACGATTTTGCTGCTAACATCATATTTTGTGCGCACATCCCCACGTCTAAATGCGCCCAATCGTTACTTCTATCAGAAGAAATAAAAATTACTACAGGAGCAGCATGAAAAATTGGATCGTCGGTTTTAAAAAAATCAATCCCATCTTTTAAATGAAATGAATTTGGGTGCAATATATGATTAACAATTTCTTTAACACCGGCTTTTAACATGGCTAGTTTTGAATTATGTAAAATTGCTTTCGAGAATAGTTGAATTTTTTCTTTATCGGTTAAGATATAAAAATGCCAGGGTTGTTTGTTCATGGCAGAAGGTGCCATACGAGCTGCTTCTAATAGTTCAAGAATTATTTCATTTTCAACTGGTTTTTCTTTAAACTTTCTTACCGCGCGTCTTTCAAAAATTGTTTTAATAATTTCGTTGCTATACGATTTAGACGTTTCTTTAGTTTCAGTTAATTTCATTTGAGAATTGTTTTCTCAAATTTCTATTTATTGCGATTAAATAGAAATGACAATAATCATAGAAAATAATGAACTAATTGTATACGCAAAGTTAAGAAAATGCTATAGTCGCTGATTAGATTTTGAAAAGCTTTGTTTTGAATATAGAATTAAAATCGAGCACTGATTCTAAAAAGTAGTTTCTATGTATTTTAGTAATTGATCAATATCTACTGGTTTAATAAAAAGGTGACTATTTTCGATGTTAAGTATTTCTTTTTTGGTTTGGTCGTAAGAATTACCTGTTGTAAATAGTATCGGGCTAAATATTCCATTTTTTCTGATCTGTCTTCCTGCATTTAAACCACTTGTTTTGTTTTTTAGAAAAACATCCATTATAAGTAAATCTGGTTTAAAATCTGATGCAACAGCAATAGCACTTTCTTCGTCAACTACATGTATAACTTCAAAATTTTTCTGTTCTAAAACAATTTTTAAAACTCTTCCTACAAGTATTTCATCTTCGGCAATTAATATTTTTTTAATTACCATTAGCTTAAGGGAATGTTAATTGAATAGGCTGGAGGCTCCTTGCAGGTTAATTTAATGGAACCTTCCAATTGTTCAATAAATGTATGAATTAGCATTAAACCTGTTGTAGCTGTATTATAAAAATCAACATTGTTAGCAAATGTGCCACTACAATCACAATATTCAATATTTAAAACTTTATCGGTAACTTTTGAGTTTATTTTTAATTTGGCTTTTTCTCGACCTTTAAACGAGTGCTTAAATGAGTTCATCATCAATTCATGCACTAGTAATCCAAAGGGTAGAGCTTTGTTATGGTCTAAAACATAATTTTCTCCTTCAAGAATAAGAGAAATGCTGGGATTTGAATTTAGGTTTTTAAAAAGTTCGGTAATATAATCATGTAGCTTAATATTATCGAAGGTGTCATTTCTATAGAGCATTTCGTGAACTAATGCAGTTGATTTTATTCGTTTCCGACTGTCGCTCAAGGCTATTTTTGCTATTTCATTATCAAGGTTTAACTCTTTTAGTTGAAGCATGCTTGAAACTATAGCCAGATTATTTTTTATACGATGATGTATTTCTGCAAGCAATATTTCTCTTTCCTTTATTGTATTTTTTAATTTTTGATCATTTATAACCCGCTCTGTAATGTCGCGTGAAAAAATCGAAATACCCGTGATTTTTTGGTTAAAATTGTTTATTGGATGATAGCTCGTTTCCATATAAAATTTTTTTCCTGGAAACATTTCAAAGCTTTCTATATCTGTAACATTTTCTCCATTAAAAACTTTAGCATAAATGGCCTTAAGGTGGTCATGTTTTTTTGGGTCAATATAATTTAAAATATTTGTTTCAATGAGTTTTATTTTCCCAAAACCTTGTTCAACTAACGAACCAAAAACCGAGTTGTATTCAGTTAAATTTAGATTTCTGTCAATAGATGTTATTACGTCTTTTGTATTATTAATAATTGCATATAATTTCTCTTTTTTATCATGAACTTCAATTTCTTGAAGTTTAATTGAAGTAACGTCTTTCGATATAATAAGTAAACTTTCGATTTGATCGTTTTTGTTATTTATGGGAGAAATTGTGCAATAATACCAGGCTTTACCGTTTTCATTTTCGGGGTTTAAAGTTTCTAATTCTATCGTATTAGTTTGTTTTGTAACGATTGTTTCGTTTAAAATTTTGCGGTATTGATTAATGTGTTCTGGATAAACGAAATTAAATACATCCGCTCCTAAAACATCATTTTTGTTGTAACCAGGTTGAATATGATTGATGTATTTAATCTTAAAGTAAACGGGATCAACTAAGATAATAATTTCCGGAATAGCATTTGCTAAACTTTGAAAATACTCGCTTGAATCAATATACTTTAAATAAATATTATCGTTAGTCATCAAAAATGTTTCCGAATCAAAAATAGCCATATTTATTGAATAAAAGAGATTTGGTGGTTATAAATGAATGTTTATGATAGAGATTTATAAATTAGTTTAATTAACTATGAAGTTGAGTTTTAATAAAATTATTTATCGGCCTTACATGATTTTTTGCTAGTCGTTAAATTTTATTTTCACTAATAATACGTTTGTAAGGAAAATAAGATAAAAACTCTAAGAATTTTTTATCGAGTAAGATGGATTGCGAATATAAATTAAATAAATTTATTTAGCCATTTTAATGCCTCTGCTTCATTGGTAAATAATTTTGTGGGGCGAAGGGGTTTTTTCATTCGGATGTAAAAGTTTGCCAACAATGTAAATCCAATTCCATCAGAAAGTATAGCATCAGCGACTGAGTATGGAGCTCCTTCTTCTGTTGCCACAAAATCACGAATCTCATCATTAATAATTTCAAAAGGCTCTGTGGAGATTAAAAAAGGTGCTTTCTTGTATTCTAATATTTCGCCAACATTATTTATGATTTCTTTATATTTTTCAATATCAATTTTTCCTGCAAGTATAAAATGTAAATGCATAATACCATCCCTTCTTAATTTAAGAGAATAACCATCATATTCTTTATAAAAAACATAGTCCATAAAAGTTGCAAATATCAAATTAGTAGTAGTTCTGTCTGAAAATTATTACTTTTTTTCTGATTTAAAAGTAATATTTTCTTTCGTGATAAAAGTGTAGTTATTTTATTTGTTTTTGCTATAAAATAAGGTGTTAATTATTGCCGCACCAATATTCGTGCTTAAGGCATTTCTAGTAGTTACTTTTTTGATATCGCTAGAGTTTATTTGAATCCAGGTTTTAAAAATGCTAACTATGCACGGAGCAAATTTTAGTAAGAATATATTTATTAATTGATATTTGTCAATATCATTTCTCTTTAAATTTTACATCTTGCAGCGCATACTATTTTTAAATTATTTAAATATTAGTATCAACTAAAGGCCATCATCTATTAAATATTTTGGTTATTAGTTTGTTATTAGATCTTCAATATGAAAAAAACTCAATTATTTATTAAACAAAATGGTGAAATCGTTTTAACGAAGTATAGTCTTAGTGAAACACAGATTAAAGGCATTCGTAAAATTATTTTTAAATTTTCGGAGAATGATTTTCGTTTAACTGAAAAGACACAGGGTGTTTTTAACCCTAAATTTTCGATAAATGTTTCTGAAAATAGATTTAAGCGAAGAGAAAGGTTGCGGATATGAAGCTTAAAGAAAAATAGTAAATATAGCTTTAGTTCAGATAATACCTTACCGACTAATTCATTTCATTATTGTCTCAGTTAGTAAGTAATTTATTTTTACTGTTCGTTTATTATAATTATGTATCCCATTATCTTGTTTGAATAGAAAATTATTATGGTTAAAAATGTTTTAAGTTGTATTAATAAATATCCGTTTGTCATACTTTTATTCTTGCTAACAGCTTGTAATTCTGCGGAAAAACAACCAGAAAACCTTGTAGAATATCAATTAGTTAATCCTTTAATTATTGATACTGTTTACGTAAACGAATACGTAGCCGATATTCATTCGCTTCAAAATGTTGAAATACGAGCCAGAGTAAAGGGATATCTTGAAGCCATATATGTAGATGAAGGAAAACATGTTAAAGCAGGTCAAAAGCTTTTTAGCATTAGTTGCAACCGTTATAAAGAAGAACTTTTAAAAGCAAAAGCATTTTTAAAAAGCGCCATTGCAGAAGCTAAATCTTCGGAGCTGGAATTAAAAAACATACGTTTATTGGTTGATAAAAATGTTGTTTCAATAGGAAAATTAGAAATTGGTCAATCAAATCTTGATGCTGCAAATGCTCGCGTAGAAGTAGCAAAATCTAATGAATCTAGCGCGGTACTTAATTTATCACTAACCGATATTAGGGCGCCATTTGATGGCATAATTAATAGAATACCAAATAAAACTGGAAGTTTAATTAATGAAGAAACTCTTTTAACTACACTTTCAAATAACAAAGAAGTTTTCGCTTATTTTAATGTTTCCGAACGAGAGTATCTTGATATTGCTTCAAAAAAAGGTGCAGCACAAAAAACAGAAGTGAGCCTTGTATTAGCTAATAATACAATATATCCAATTAAAGGAACAATTGAAACTGTTGAAGGAGAATTTGACAAAACTACCGGCAATATAGCCTTCAGAGCTAGGTTTTCAAATCCTGATGAATTATTAAAAAATGGTTCTAGCGGAAAAATTCAATTAAAAGCGGAATTAAAAAACGCTTTAATTATCCCTCAAAAATCAACTTTCGAAATACAAGATAAAATTTATGTTTTTGTTGTTGATAAAAATAACATCGCTCAAATGCGATTGGTTAAACCAAGATTAAGGCTTCGGTTTTTATATGTTATTGCATCTGGCTTAAAACCCGACGATAGAATTGTATACGAAGGTATTCAACAAATTAAAGACGGTGATAAAATTATATCTGAGCTTGTTTTGTTAAGAGATAAAATTGCTGCCGAATCAAAATAATTTTTAGAGAAAAAAAGTTTAAGAAATGACTTCCAAATTTATACATAGGCCAGTTTTATCTATTGTTGTATCATTGATTATTACTTTGCTTGGATTATTGGCATTAGGTACCTTACCTGTAACACAGTTTCCGGATATTGCGCCTCCTGAAGTTAATGTTACAACAAAATACACAGGAGCTAATGCTATTACATGTGTAAAGGCAGTGGTTACACCTCTTGAGCGTGCTATTAATGGTGTGCCCGGCATGGCTTATATGTCTTCTGTTTCTGGTAACGACGGGACAAGTGTAATACAGATAATATTTAAAGCAGGCACTGATCCTGAAATTGCCGCGGTTAATGTTCAAAATAGAGTTGCTTCTGTTTTGGATGAATTGCCTGAGGAGGCTATTAAATCTGGTGTAATTGTAGAAAAAATTCAAAATAGTATGTTGCTCTACATAAATCTTTTGAGTAAAGATTCTACAATGGACGAAAAGTTTTTGTACAATTACACAGATATAAATATTCTTGCCGAATTAAAAAGAATAGAGGGTGTAGGTTATGCCTATATTATGGGTTCCAGAGAATATTCCATGCGTATTTGGCTTAATCCTGTAAAAATGAATGTGTATGATATTTCTACAGAAGAAGTAATTACAAGTTTAAAGCAACAAAATGTAGAGGCTGCTCCGGGAAAAATTGGAGAGAGTTCAGGCAAAAAATCTCAATCACTCCAATACATATTAAAATACACTGGTAAATATAATACCAAGGAACAATATGAAAATGTTATTATACGAAGTAATGAAGATGGAGAACTATTAAGATTAAAAGATATTGCCGATGTAGAATTTGGGTCGCAAGATTATGATGTAATATCAAAAGAAAACGGCAAGCCCTCTGCCGCAATAATGTTAAAGCAACGTCCGGGAAGTAATGCCAGCGAAGTAATTCACAACATCAAAAGTAGAATGAATGAATTAAAAAAATCGTTTCCGGCTGGCGTTGATTATACGGTAAGTTATGATGTTTCAGAGTTTTTAGATGCTTCTATTGATGAAGTTTTAAAAACATTGTTAGAAGCTTTTTTATTAGTTTCTCTTGTTGTTTTTATTTTTTTACAAGATTGGCGTTCTACATTAATACCAGCAATTGCCGTTCCGGTTTCTTTAATTGGAACTTTGTTTTTTATGCAATTGTTTGGGTTCTCTTTAAATTTAATTACGTTGTTTGCTTTAGTGCTTGCAATTGGGATTGTAGTTGATAATGCTATTGTTGTTGTTGAAGCTGTTCACACAAAAATGGAAAAGGAGGGTATAGGACCAAAGCAAGCAACCGAAAAAGCGATGAAAGAAATAAGTGGTGCTATTATAGCAATTACTCTTGTTATGTCGGCTGTTTTTATTCCAGTAGCTTTTATACCAGGACCTACCGGAATTTTTTATCGCCAATTTTCTCTTACAATGGCGGTATCGATTATTTTATCCGGTATAATTGCCTTAACACTAACTCCAGCTTTGTGCGCGTTATTATTAAAAAGAGTTCATTCATCAGCAAACAAAAAAAATGGTTTAAGTAGATTTTTTTCTGGTTTTAATCGTTGGTATAACAGCCTTTCAAATTCATACATAAAACTTCTTAATTTAATTGTTAATAGAAAAGTATTTACTGTTTTATTCCTTTTGGTTTTTTGTATTGCAACTGGTTTATTGGGGAAGTTAGTTCCGGCCGGCTTTATTCCTAATGAGGATCAGGGAACAATTTACGCAAGTATTACAACTCCCGCAGGTGCAACATTAGAAAGAACAGAGCGGGTTGTAGATGCAATTCAGAAAGCGTCTGAAAAAATTCCGGGCATTCAATCTATATCAACCCTTGCTGGCTTTAGTGTTTTATCAGACGGAACAGGTTCAACTTATGGTATGAATTTAATAAGTTTAAAAAGTTGGAATAAAAGGGATAAATCAGACAAAGAAATTATTGAATTATTAAAAGAAAAAACGGCTTTTATTAAGGATGCTAAAATCGAATTCTTTACACCTCCGCCTGTTCCTGGCTATGGTAATTCAAGTGGGTTTGAATTACGATTGTTAGATAAAAGTGGGATGGGAGATTTAAAAAATCTTGAAGAGGTATCTAATAAATTCGTGACTGAGTTGAACAACCGTCTGGAGGTTGACAACGCTTATACAACATTTGATGCGAGTTTCCCTCAATTATTGGTAAATATAGACAATGCTAAGGCAGCACAAAAAAGTGTAATTGTTTCGGCCGTTTTAAATACTTTACAAACATTTCTTGGGAGCGAGTACGCTACAAATTTTATTCGCTTTGGTCAAATGTATAAAGTTATGGTGCAAGCTTTACCTGAATATAGAGCAAAGCCTTCTGATATTTTAAAATTATCAGTTAAAAATACAAAAAACGAAATGGTACCTATGTCGGCTTTTATTACTATTGATAAAGTTTATGGTCCCGAACAAGTAACGCGTTATAATATGTACCCTTCTTCTATGTTAAATGGGGAGGCTGCATTAGGATATAGTAGTGGTCAGGCAATTGATGCGGTTAAGCAGGTTGCAAAAGAAACTCTTCCTAAAGGTTATGATTTTGATTGGGCAGGCTCTTCACGCGACGAAGCAAATTCGGGAAATGAAGCTATTTATATTTTTATTATTTGTTTGTTATTTGTGTATTTACTTTTATCTGCTCAATACGAGAGTTTTTTGTTACCGCTTCCGGTTATTTTTTCTTTACCAACTGGAATTTTCGGCGCATTTTTTTTACTTCAATTGATGGGTTTAGAAAACAATATTTATGCTCAAGTTGCCATGATTATGTTAATTGGACTATTAGGTAAAAATGCAATTTTAATTATTGAATTTGCAACACTTAAGCAAAGGGAAGGAAAAACACCTTATAAAGCAGTTATTGAAGCTGCTGAATTACGCCTTAGGCCAATCCTTATGACTTCGTTTGCTTTTATAGCCGGATTAACGCCTTTAATGTTTGCAAGTGGAGCAGGGGCAATAGGGAATAAAACAATTGGCGCGGCTGCAGCCGGTGGAATGCTCTTTGGGACTGTTTTTGGTGTAATTATTATTCCGGGATTATACCTGATTTTTGCCACGCTTTCATTAAAAATGTCAAAGAAAAATAAGAAAGAACCAATTGCTTTAACGGAAGAGTTTTAAAATTATGAGCTTTAATAAATTTAATATCATTTTCTTTTCTTTAATTATCTCAATAATAATTGTTGGATGTAAGACAACTGTTATCTCAGAAAAAGATAATCTAAAAAAAATACCAGATTCTTTCTCTTCTGCAAAAGACTCCATTAATTCGGCTAATATAAAATGGAGAGATTACTTTAACGATTCAAATCTTACAACATTAATAGATATTGCTTTAAAAAATAATTTAGATTTATTAAGCGCTCTTCAAAAAATTGAAATTGCAAACGCGAGTTTTAAATTTAGAAAGGGTGCTTTATTTCCTGATTTAAATTTAAATGTAGCTGCATCGCAAAAAAGATTTGGACTTTACACCATGGATGGAGCTGGTAACATTAGTACTGAGATTACACCAGGTCAAATTGTACCAATTCAACTTCCAGATTATTACGTTGGTTTACAAACAAGCTGGGAAGTAGATGTTTGGGGGAAATTGCGTAATAAAAAAAAGGCTGCACTTGCAAGATATCTTTCTAGTATTGAAGGGAAAAACTTGATTGTAACTTCTTTAATTGCAGAAATTGCAAATACATATTATGGCATACTTACTTTGGATAATGAACTAGATATAATTATTGAAACAATAAAACTTCAAAAAAGTGCTTTTGAATTAGTGAGCATACAAAAGGAAGCCGGAGCTGCCAATGAGTTAGCTGTTGAGCAATTTGAAGCCCAATTATTGAATTCGATGGCATTGGAATTTGAAACGCTTCAAAAAATTACTGAGAGCGAAAATAAAATTAATTTTCTGCTCGGAAGATTTCCACAGAGCGTTAAGCGCAATCAATTAATACTTAAACAAACTCTTCCAGTTAAAATAGCTGTTGGTATCCCATCAAATCTCTTAAAAAACCGACCTGATATACGGCAGGCTGAATTTGGACTATTACAATCAAAAGCAGATGTTAGAGCAGCGAAAGCTGCATTTTACCCATCTTTTAATATATCAGCAGGCTTGGGTTTGCAGGCTTTTAAAACCGGATTTTTATTAACTACTCCGCAATCACTAGCCTATTCAATTCTTGGAAACTTAGTTGCTCCTTTAATTAATAGAAAAGCAATAAAAGCCGAGTTTAAAACAGCGAATGCTAATCAACAACAAGCATTATATACATATCAAAAAAGTATTATTAACGGGTATATAGAAGTGTACAATCAGTTAAATAACATTTCTAATCTTGAAAAAATTTACGAATTAAAAACAAAAGAAGTGGCTGTTTTAGCAAAAGCTATAGAAACATCTACCACTCTTTTTAAAACTGGAAGAGCTACGTATATAGAAATATTAATGACACAGAAGAGTTCGCTACAATCAAAGCGCGAATTATTATATACACGTCAAAACCAATTTACTGCCACAATAAATATTTATAAAGCATTGGGTGGAGGTTGGCAATAAGTTTATTTTTGCTTTTTATATTTCAATTGTTGTAATTAATATTTGATGAGATAATATTTTGTGAACTGGGCACTTATCTGCAATTAGAAGCAGTCTCTTTTTTTGCTCGTCATCTAATGTTCCAACAAGACGAATATTTCTGGTAAAATTAGTTATGTTGTTTTCGTTATCTCTGTTAAGTTCTACATCTACCTCTATTTTTTCGAGAGGCCATTCTTTTCGGTCTGAATACATTCTTAGCGTTATAGATGTGCATGCAGCGAGTGATGCGCATAATAATTCACTCGGGGTCAAGCCAAGATTCTGTCCGCCTTTATCAAACGGTTCGTCGGAAATTATTTTGTTATCTCCAGAAGCAATATCCGTTTTATAGTGAGCTTTATTTGTTTTTGCGTTTACTTTTGCCATACAATTTTTTTGTTTGTAATCTAAAGGTAATTTATTTATCACGATTTAAAAAAGTAGTAATAAAAATATATTAAATATTGAAGATATATTTTGGATTCATTTAATCTTTCAAAAAAAGATAATTAATTATAATCCAATCATTTTTTTGAAGTTTCGCCACACTTATAAGATTTTAATTGTCGGGAACAATTATTATATTTTTCATTTTAATTAGCTTTTAAGCAACCCCATTTTGATAAAATCAAACAATTTATTTTCCAGCGGAAGTATTTGTTTGAAATTATTGTCATTTCACCCCAGTAAATTCAGCGAAATGGACAAAATATCACTAAAAAAAATTATTAATTTCCTGCAGATATTCCCTCGCATCGCATAAATTATATGTGTGAATAATGTAAGTAATAACCAAAGTTATATAACACTTGTTGTGTTCTATTTACCCAATTTTGAAACATGAAAATAGAACTACAAATCATTAAAAGAAGTTAAAATTTAACAAAATGAATTATTTAAAATTAGTCATTATTGGCATACTGTTTTTTATATTAGGCGCTACAAAAGCGCAAGTTTCTGTAAATATAAATGTTGGTTCGCCGCCAGCGTGGGGGCCTGTAGGATACACAGAAACTCGTTATTATTATTTACCGGATGTTGAGGCATATTATGATGTTCAGTCATCGATGTTTATTTATTTTGGAAATGGTGTGTGGCTACACAGAACTTATCTTCCCACGCGTTATAGACACTATGATCTTTACTCTGGTTATAAAGTGGTGATGGTTGACTATCATGGTAATCAACCTTATCATCATCATAAAGAATATAAAATAAAATATAAAAAAGGTTATCGTGGTGCCGCCCAAAAAACAATCGGGTCAAAACCTGGAAAAGGTAATTCAAAAAATAATTTTGAAAGCTCACCTGCCAAACAAAAAAATAATAATGGAGGAAATAAAGGCGAGCAAAAAAATTACAAAGGAAATTCTCATGAGAAAAAAGGTGGCGGAAAATCTCATGGTGGCGGAAAAGGAAAAAAATAAAATAATTTAAACACTTAAAAAATAGACAATGAAAAAAATAGCATTTATTACATTAGTGGCTTTAGCCTTTTGTTTTGCTTCTTGCAAAAAAGACAGAACATGTACTTGTACATATTATAAATCTTGGGCATCGAGTTCAGAGACTCAAATAACTAACTATTCTAATGTTTCTAAAAAAACGGCTCTTGCAACATGTAATTCTGGTAATTCTTATGATCCTACAGAGCCAAATAAGGTAGAGGTTAGAAATTGCTCATTAAATTAAATTAAATTAAATTAAATTATTTTTTTCTTCTTCAATTTAAATAGCCTTTTATCGATACAAAAACCCCAGATAAATATAATTCTATTAGGGGGTATTGTGATATTTAGCATATTTATGCAAATTATTTTACTATGACGAAAAATGCATTATCTTTATTAGTAATTAATTTAAAATATAGTAGATGAAACCAATAAATTTAGTGGCCCTTATTGATGATGATGAAATCGTTCAATTTATCGAAAGTGCCGTGATTAAAAGTACAGAACTTGTAGAAAAAATTAAAACGTTTTCAAACGGAGAAGACGCTTTTAATTTTCTAAAAGCTAATTCAAACAACCCAGATTTACTTCCTGAAATTATTTTACTTGATTTGAATATGCCAATAATGGATGGTTTTGAGTTTTTGGAAAAATATATTGTATTATCACCTAAACTTGGTAAAAAAATAACCATTTACGTAGTTTCATCATCTATTTCACAAGCTGATATTGAAAGAGTAAATCAAATAAGCGAAGTATCTGATTATATTATTAAACCTATTACTAAGGAAAAATTTATCAAAATTGTTAGTTTATTAATTGAAAACCCATCCTCAGACAAATTAAAAGTTTTATGATGGCTTTGGCTGTTAGCTTTGCTTCTTGCAAAAAAGGCAGAACATTCTCTTTTCCACTACATTTTTAACAAATATGTTTATTTGGTTATGGTTTTCCTTTTAAAAACAACATATTAAAAGAGATTTGTTGATATACCTTCTTTTTACCTTTAATTTTACAGAATATTTTTTTTATAATTACATAAAAAAATCATGAGGTCAATAAAATCTTTTGTAACAATATGTTTGTTTGTTTCATGCACGTCAATTTTTGGTCAAGCACCTGCTTATGACGACCTAGTTTTTGATGAAGATGAAATAAAAACGCCGTATAAACCTATAGGTAAAAGCTTTGAGGTTTTAAAATCCAAGAAGGGTACTGGAGGATTACCAAAAGTTGCTACTGTGGATGCAATTAAAAAGGCTGAGATCACCGACATTATTTTAGTTTTTTCTGAAACAAACGAAGACGCCTCTATAACTCGAGAAGATGATAATCGTGAGCGTTGGGAAAATTTAATGGTTACTTACCCCGAATTTTTTCAGTTTAACACTAACTACAAAAACATTTGCCAATGTGTTATTGGTGGGGATGGAGAAGCGTTAAAACCAACACAAGGCTTTTATATTTATTACAAGTTAGCACCAAAAGTAGAAACCCCAGTTGCAGTTGCAAAAGAAGAAAAAGCAGAGGTTAAAGAAGTTGCTAAAGTTGAAAAAAAGGAAACAAAAGAAAATAAAGAGTTAAAAGAATCCAAGAAGGTTGAAGAGCCTGTAAAAGAAAAGAAGGAAGTTGTAAAAGAAGTAAAGAAAGAAGAGAAGACTGAAGAAAAAGAGGAGGATATGACTGCTACTACCGATGGACCAAAAGAAACCAGTTCTATCGATCTTTCAGCAGTTCAGAAAAAGAAGCCAGGAAATAATAAACCCAGAAAGGCGAAAAACCCGAAAGCATGTAGACCACCTTTTTATGGCACAGGTGAAGAAGATTTAAATATTTTTTTTAAAGATAATATTGTACTTAGCAAAAAACAAAGACGTCAAGTTAAGGGCGATGTTTCTATTTTAAAACTTTCGCTAAATTTTGATGGGTCTATAAAAAAGGCCATGGTTAATGGCGCTAATGTGGCGTTGAACGATTTTGTGAGTTTGGCTGTTAAAAGTATGGATTCATGGAATCCTGCTGTTAAAGGAGGATTTACAGTAAAATCGGAAGTTAAGATTACTTTAAAATATGATAAATCTGCAAAGTCAATAAAACCACAGGAAGTTGTTATCACCCCGCGACCTGCGCCAAAATGTACAGAATTTAAGAGCGATTCTGAAATTTTTGGTACGGATTAAAATCAGATTAATTTGTTGAATTAAAAATAGAAAGCCTTTTAGTCCCGTTAATTATCAAGATGATAAGGTGTTATAGATTTTAGTTTTTTTACCTGCTTTATTTATTTTCAGATACAAACAAAAAGCGAATGCAATTATTATTATTAAAAATAAGTTAATAGAGGGGAAACAAGAAAAAAATGGATTCTCTATCACATATCGTTATTGGTGCTGCGATTGGCGAAACGTTTTTAGGGAAAAAAATAGGGCGATGGGGAATGTTGTTAGGAGCCATTGCAAAAAGCGTTCCTGATTTTGATTTATTTTACACCGGATTGAGTGACCCAAGAGCCTACATGTGCGAACATAGGGCACATACACATTCTTTATTTATAGAAGCACTTTATGCTATACCAATAGCTTGGTTGTTAGTTAAAATATTTAGACAAAAGGTTTCATTTCCGCGAATGCTCACTTTTATGTTGGCTTGTTTATGGGGTCATTCATTGTTAGATTGGTGTACTAATTTTGGTACTCAATTGTTGCTGCCTTTTACAAATGAAAATTACTCGCTAAATAACCTGGCCATTGTTGATTTATTATTTACGTTGCCAATGTTAATATTAGTGTTGATTGCTGTTTTTTATAAAAAAAATGCAGTGCGAAGGAATAAGCTTGCTCAAGCATCTTTGATTTATTGTTTTGTTTATCTAGGACTTACTTTTGTTAATAAAGCTCAAGCAGAGAATATTGTGCAAGCATCTATTTTAAAAAATAATATTCCTGCCACCTCTCATATTACAAATCCAACAATGCTTAATAATGTTTTATGGTATTCAGTTGCTAGTAACGATACTACTGTTTTTATAGGGGAGTTTAGTTTGTTACATAAACAAAATCCAATTACATGGTATAGCTACCCACGTAATCAATATTTAATGCAGCAATGCAAAAACAAAAAAGATGTAGAAATAGTGAGATGGTTTGGCGACCCCTATACCATTGCCGAGGCCAACGGTGATACGCTTAATTTGTACGCTGTAAAATTTGGTAGAACAAACATGAAGGAAAGTGAACTAAAAAAAACATTTGTTTTTTATTACAAATTGTATCAAAAAGATGGCAAAGAAATGATGGGTATGGAAGATGCTAATCAAAAAAACGTGAATTTCAAAGATAGCTTTGTTGATTTGTGGGAAAGAATTTGTGGCAGAAGATATTGATGGTTTTTTATTTACGCTTTTTTTAAATACCTAATGTCCCCCCTGAAAAATCTAAAAAATCTTTCTGGTTATTTTTTAAAATAAAATTTTTATTGTAAGTACTTTCAATATTTGAAAATTTTTTTTCATTATTAACCTCATTATTTATTTCTAAGCCATGTTTTTCTTTACCTTTGGTAAAACAACTATTTGCTAAAATAATTAACCCAAGTAAACCAATTAAACTTAAAACAAATTCTTCCATAGTACAATTTTTTTTAAAAACTAAACTTTTCTTGAAACTTAAATTAATTATAAAACCGTTGACGTTTAGTCAACGGTTTATTAATACTCATTTTTTTTGAAGTACTGCATTAAACAAAATGTAATGATTATTGCGGCAGCAAATTCTTCAAACAATGTTACACCAGCAACCGTTAAAGGGTTTATAGCAATACCATAGCGCCCATTTTTAATTTCTAGTAATATAGAATTATTGAAATATGTATAGATCATTAAAAATAAGGCGTGTGATACAACTGCAACTATTGCTGTATATAAGCCAACCTTAAAACCTTCAAAATAATCAACACTACCTGCTTTGCCATTTGGGCTTATGTTTTCAATTGCGAAATAAACCCCAAATGCAAGCAAAACCATGTTAGCTACACTTAGTTGATGAATTTCTAAGCGATGCGTATAACCGCAGAATGCAAGAAAACTCATGATTAAAAGTACTGATGTTAGAAGACCATTCTTTAAACAAATTTTATGAATGGTATCATCGGAATTATTTCTGTGAAACCGCTTGTTATCCAACAAGTTCTTGTTTCTAAACAAATCAAATGTTGCCATGATAATAATTTATTTTGTGTTGTTAATTATTAATTTAAAAAAGGGGGCAGGGCTTAAATTAACCGCCCCCTTTATTTAGTTATGTAATTGAGATTTCTTTTATTATTTTTTGCTTTGTAGGTTCTTTTTTAGGGATACATATGTGCAATATTCCATCTTTGTAATTCGCTATTATTTCGTTATCATTTACCAAATTTTCAGGTAAATGAAATGAGCGCTTGAAAGAACGGTAACTGAATTCCTTTATTGTGTATTTACCTTCTTCTTCTTTATCTTCAACTTTGTTTTCTTGTTGAGCTGAAATCATAAGAGTGTTTTGCTCTAGTTCGATTTTAAAATCCTGCTTTTCCATTCCCGGTGCTGCGATTTCAAGTTCAAAGGCTACATCTGTTTCTTTTACGTTTACTGCAGGCATTGAGTTCTGATTAAAAGTACTTTTGAGAGTTGGATTAAAAAAATCTCTTGTTAAAAAGTCATCGAATAACAATGGAAATTCAGGGAACATTAAATTGTTGTTGTTACTGTTTAATTTAATTAAAGATTTCATTTTGACCTCCTTTTTTTTTGAAATAATTATTTATTTAGTTTAATTATAAATTTGTTGAAATAGTTTTGATTTATTTAATGGGAATTGGCTAACCTAAGTAAACCATTGTTTTATTTCCCTAGTTTTTAAATCATTTAGATTTACAATCTACTACGATTAATTTTTTTATTTAAGGCGGTACTTTAACTAGAATACTATTTAGGCCGACTGTATTTGGTTTGTATTTATGTTCTTTTTCTTTCTTTAATAATGACAATAATGGTATTGTGCAATTATGACGCTGTAAATTTTCTAGGCTATATTTTACGAGGTGCGAATTGTAATTTTTTTTAAAGTTGCTTCTCAACCTATCAAATCCAATGTTTAAATACGGTATATGTGAAATAAAATTAATCTTAAATGGATTACAAAGTTTAGAAGTTGAAAGCTCAAAAATTTGAATTCGCGAATGGACTAAGGTTGATATTAATTTCACTCTTTTCATTTTTCTTCTGTTTTATTTATTAAACAAAGTCTGAACTTTAAGAATTGATAATAACTATTTCCTTTTTTTATTGATTATTATTCGAACAGAAACAATTGTTATACCATTGGATATAAAATGAAATTTTGACGGGGTTTTTGTTAATAGCTGTTAAAGAAAAAAGAAAAAATTTCAGATTTGTTTTATCAAAATGTCAAATTTTCATTTTTTTTCACGCCATTATTTCTTTGAAGCCCCTTTGCGAAAAATAAATTAAAATATAAATGCAGAGAATGTAAGTTTAAGTATTTGAAAAAAATTCGATTATTGATTTCTTAACTGAGAATGAGAAAGAGAATGATGTAAAAACAGAAAGAGAAACGCCGCTCTCGCTTTGTTTCTCTTTCTGTTTTCGTACCCTACGGGTTGGATTTATCGAACTTTATTGATGATTTTCAGGCGATTAGAATCCTAATGAATTCTCGAGACTGGAAATCGGTCTTTTAGACATCAATAAGAAAACAATCCACGCACTTCGACTACTTACCAAAAAACAACCTCTTTTGATAATCAGCTGCTATAAGAAGATTTACTGTCTGTTTATTTTGTCTTATTGAACATGTAACGAGCAATTTTCCATTCTCCATCGACTTTCTCGAACACAAACAGCTCTCTGTTTTCCTCTGGAACAGTTTCCTTAGTTGCATGAATAAGGGTAGTGCCTTTGGAACTGGTTACTGCAAAAGCCATATTCCCCTCTACTTGAATTTCTTCAATGAAGAATTCAATATTCAGTTGAATTTGTGAAAAGACATATTCATATGACTTTAGGATTCCTTCAGATCCAATCCCTGAAGGCCCATTAGTTGGCATGAATATTCCATCTTTAGTATAAAGAGATTGAGCCAATTTGGCATCTGATCTATTTAACGATTTTTTATACGTGTTCAGTAATTCTTCGATTTTTTGTTTTTCTTGTTTTTCCATGATTTCTGTATTTGTATTATTAATTGTTTCTGATTTTTCGTTTTGATTGCATGATATCATTGTTCCAATGATTAATGCTAAAAGAATTTTATTTTTCATTTCTTAATTTGTTTGATTAATCCATGCATTAAGTGATGTGAATTCCTCTGTTGCAATTTCCTTAGCCAATTGAATTTGTGCTTCCGAATTTGGCCCCATATAAGTATGAGCTTCAAAATAAGCTAGCATTTGCGCGATCTCTCCAGCACCTTGAAAAAAGGTTGAGAATACTTCAACAGGAACTTGATTAAAGCTATATTCTTTCCCATTAGTTTTGAAAGTATCCAAAATATCATTGAAGCTATTGAGTTCTGTAGCGAGTGATAAATAGCTTCCATTTCCTACTTTTTCCGGATTTAAGAATGCTCCTGTAACTACTTTCCCTAAGTCGTTTATGTCAGACATGTGAATTGCTTTTTTTGCAGGATCGATGGGAAGAGTCCAACCCAAAGAACCGTCTTGTTGCGCTTGAGCACCCATTTGTCCTGTTAGGTTTTGGAAATAGAATGGAGGCTCAACAAATGTGTAATTTTTGAATCCAGCGCTTTTCACTAATTCATCAACCTTTGCTTTACCAGTAAAATGTGGAACATCAAACTTGCCATTACTTATCTTTTCTACATTTGGGAGTGTTGACCATATAAAATGATTTATTCCTGCATCTTTAGCAGCTTGTATTGCAATTTTACCTTGTGCAATTTCGTCAGCCCCTTCCCAAAAGTTAGTTACAACGAAAACGCCATGTGCATTTTTAAATGCCTCTGTTAACGATGCTAAATCTGTAAGATCACCTTTTACCACTTCATCAGCCTTTCCAGTGTATTTTTCTGGATTTCTTGTTACTGCTCTGGCTTTGAAAGTACCATCTTTAAGTATTGAATTAATAACCCCTTTACCTTGTGAACCTGTTGCGCCTATTACGGCAATAATTTTCTTTTCCATAGTGTAATGTTTTTTAGTTTAACAACATTACAAAGATGCAGAAGGTGAACGGGGTTTGCTTATAAGATATCTTAAGAAATAATCTTAAGATATCTTAAGATTCTACGACTTTCTTTCTAATTGCGCTAAGAAATTCAGGTGTTACGCCAAGGTATGAAGCAATTTGCACATTGCTTATTCTATTAAAAAAATGTGGGAAGCGCTCAACAAAATCAAGATATCGCTCTTCGGCAGTAGAGCTTATGTTTTGCAAGATTCTATTTTGCATACTTACCATTGCGTTTTCAGCAAGAACCCTGAAAATTCTATCGAATTTGGGGTATTTAACAAAGAGCTTTATTTGGTCTTCTTTTTTACATTGCAGAATAATGGAATTCTCAATTGCTTCAATATTAAGTTTGCTTGGTTTTTCAGAATGAAAACTTCCTATGTCACCCACCCACCAATTCTCGACTGCGAACTGGAGATTGTGCTCTTTTCCCTTATCGTCAACGGTATATGATCTGAAGCACCCTTCAATTATGAATGTATTTTGTTTGCAAATGTCGCCTTCTTGTAGAATGAACCGTTTACGTTTAATTCTACGTTCTTTAAAAATGTCTTCTACAATTAATTTCTCCTCCTCATTCAAAGGAATAAGCTTTTCAAAATAATTTATTAAAGGATTTGTTTTCATTTTAAATTATAGAACAAATTTAATCTTTTTTGTGGTTACGACTTAAATGATACAAAACATCTATGTCTATTCCTTTTCAAAGTTTAAAAGAACGACAATAAGAAGAGAATTACTTTGTTTATTTTAAACTAATGTTTTTTAGTCTTTCCTTCTCTTGAATGGTTTTTTGATAATACTCGTAAAATAAAATTGATAACGCTTCAAGGCTAGCTATTGTTTCTTCAGCCATTTCATCTGTGTAGTTTTCGAATCCGGGATATGATTTTAATTCGTCAATACTTAAACGTTTTTTAGATTTTGAGTTCATGATTTTTTGTTTGGTTTTGGGTGAACCGGACTCTAACTCGCAAATGATTCATTATCAACGCAAACAGAAATTCGGATAAATTATCCACTAAAATATCGAAATGATTTTTTATTTGAAATACCTTGATTCTACTGTGTTTTAGAAACAAAAAAGCAGACTATTAAAAAATAGTCTGCTATCGTACCCCCTTCCAGACCAAATATGAACGAAATCCTTGAAGATACAAGGGATCTTGCTCGGATTTGGGACTTGTATGGCCATCTGTTAAAAGAGGCTTAAATTTCAATCGATAGTGCTCAAGAATATTTTTTGAATGGAAGAGAAATATTAAAAGTGGAGCCTTCATTTAATTTACTTTCAACCTTCAAAGTACCACCCTGTAGTTCAACCAGACGTTTTACGATGCTCAGTCCAAGTCCTATCCCTCCCTGCTTCCTGTCGTTGTGTGTTTCTACCTGTCGGAATCGGTCAAATATATTAACGAGTTTATCCGTTGGTATTCCTATGCCTGTATCTTTTACAGAAAACTCTATAGAAGAATTCATCATATCGGTTTTATGTATCCGTGCATTGATATTTATTGTTCCTTTTTCTGTGAACTTAATCGCATTGGTAACAAGGTTCGTAATAATTTGTTTAGCATAGGGAGGTTCAATTTCAGGAAAGCGAATCCCCTGTTGAATTAAATCTTCCTTAAGCAGAGCAAACAATTATGACTTTGGAAAAATTATCAATTCTGTTTTATGAGTTGCACATGAAGCAAAGACAATGCAAGCAAAAATTAACTCTTATAAAAGGAGGTGAAAATAATGAAGACCAAGAACGAATCGCTGCTTAAGCAATTTGCAAAAGGCAAAGGTGCTGAAGAAAAAGATTTGAGCATTCAAAATTGTGTGATTTACACAAGGGTAAGTTCCAAGGAGCAGATGGACACCAATCAAAGTTTGGAGTGGCAAAAAAAATACTGTTTGGATTACGCCATTAAAAACAAACTTGATATCAAAGGTTATTTTGGTGGGACTTATGAAAGTGCGAAAAGCGATGAGCGAAAAGAATTTACTCGGATGCTGAAATTTGTAAAAGCGAGTAAGGAAAAAATTTCTTTCATCTTAGTTTATAGTTTAGATCGCTTCAGCAGAACTGGAGATAGCGCAATTTTTATTGCAAGCGAATTAAAAAAGACCGGAGTAAATATCATGGCAGTTACTCAACCCATCGATACGAATTCTCATGCCGGAGCATTGCAACAAAATATTCAGTTCATCTTTGGTAAATACGATAATGATTTAAGACGGCAGAAAACGATTGATGGAATGCGTGAGAAATTATTAAGAGGTGAATGGATCGGTCAAGCACCTACAGGATATGAATTTGTCAAAGGGGCAGAAAAGCAAACTATTATAATTAATGAAAAAGGTGCGCTGATAAAACAAGCGTTTGTTTGGCGAGCTAAAGGAATGACCTACGATCAGATCGTAGAAAAACTCAAGCACTTAGGTATGCGTCTGCCGAAGCAAACCTTTGGCGATATTTTGCGAAACCCATTTTACTGCGGTTTCATGTCGCACAATCTTTTGAATGGAGAAGTTGTAAAAGGAAAACACCCTGCATTAATCGAGGAGGAGTTGTTTCTTCGGGCAAATGAATTAAAGGGGACAGATGGTTTTAAAGTAAATATTGCGAACGATAATTTACCGTTAAAAGTGTTTGTTAGAGATGCTGATAGCGGTGTGCCATTTACGGGCTATATTGTAAAAAAGAAAGGGCGATATTATTACAAGGTAAATCGGATCGGAATCTGCATAAACCGGAGTGCCTTTATGATGCATGAAAAGTTCATGGAACTGCTTGCAACTTATACGGTAAATCCTGCCCATATAGAGCCTCTAAAAATACAATTGAAGTACACTTGGGAAAACCTAACAGAAACCAACACGAGCGAGAAAAAAGCCCTTTCCTTAAAATTAAGCGAGGTAGAAGAAGAGTTTTATAACATCCGTAAAAGGCACGCAATTGGGTCGGTAAGTTTGGAGATTTATGAAGAATTTTCGGCTGAAATGAAGGTTCGAAAAGAGAAGCTTTTGGGTGACCTTGAGAAGCTCGACCAAAAATTATCGAACCCTAAAGAATTGATAAATTTTGCTTGCCAATTAGCCTCAAAACTCCGTGCTGTGTGGGCTTTGGGAAAGTGATAGAGTTAAAGCATCTGCAGAATATTATCATTTAAACCATAGTCCCTTAAAGGCTGCAAGAAAAGTTAAATGGCAAGCATGCCAAAGAAATATTAATGAAATTATTACACTGTGTTCCATTGCTGATAGAACTATTACTGATAATAATACAATCAAATTTTTGAAAACCCAACTTGCAGAGTGGGCTAATGAAAAGGAGATTTTATCAGGAGTTGCAATTGCCTGCTTAAATAAAAATGGATTAAGCTCAATTCTTACTATTTAATTGCTATGCTAGAATATATAGAGTCTGATTTAATAGTAAATTTAATAGATGCAAAAGCAATTTCAATTGCCGTTGCACTAATAAAAGATTACGGATTTCATATCATAGAAAATAGTCTGCCGGAAACCTGTAAGAGAAAATACTTAGTTGGGATTGATTTGCCTACACCTCCAAATATACTTCGTAAACTTTTAGAGTTGCAGCAAACCAATCCCAATCAAGTTTCGACAAGGATTTATGATTCGAAAGAAAATTATCACCCTAAAGTTTATTTAATAGAAAAGATATCCGGTGAATTAATCGCCTTTATTGGCTCGGCTAATGCAACAAGGGGTGGTTTTACTCATAATATAGAAATGAGTATTGCAATTACAAATCACGAAGAGTGTATAAGACTTCAAAAATGGTTTGATCGACTTTTTGCTTCAGCAAAAAAATACGACGAAGAATATATTATCGATTATGAGATTACATATAAAAGGAATAAGGCATTAGCATCTACTCAAAAATCTAATATTGATAAAATAATAAACAATAATACTCCAGTTTCCGGTAATAATCTTGTAATTGATTCTGGCCAATTCTTTCGTCAAAGCGATTTTGATGCCTTTGCCTTATCTACTCAACACGACACATCAGATTCGGCTGTTGAACTAAGAGCAAATGTTAAGGAGAGACTCATAGAATTGAGTGAAATGATAATTGATTCTTTTCCCGATTATAATATTACAAATCTCCATTTGCCTTACCGAAGGAATTTATATACTTCTCAGCACTTTCACTCAAGGGGGAATGATCATATTGCTAAGGAATCGATTTGGTTGAACTTCGGCAAAAGTCGAGAGGACTTAGATTTATATGAAGGGTATTATAACAGTTTTGTTAACCACTTAAGAATTCAAGTTATACTGAGAAATAGTGCTAACGATGTATAAAAGCCGTTTGTGTTGGGATTTCGTTAAAGACTGCAACGACTGCGTCCGCATCTGTCCCTGGTAAAAAACCATAGACTTTATCAAAGGCGGCTTTTAATCGTTTCGCCCATGCATCGTAAGTATTAACTGTTGGCGCTTGCCCTTTCTTTGGAGGCTTACCTGCAATGATCTGCAACATCTCATTGTACTCGGTGCTTTGCAATTCATCAGCCATGTCCTTTAGTAAATTAGAATTGTAAAGTTTTTGATAGGACTTTTGAATTTTTGCGAATTCATCTTTACTACTAATTTGTCGAAGGGCATTTCTCAAAGCTGTTGTGTTTGTTCCAAACCATCCGTCATTTTCAAAAGCCATTTTAATTTGTTTGGCGATTGTTGCTGAAGAACCATCTTCAAAACTTTGATTCTCTTCTTTGTTTGCCACCTTATTTAAAATCAACTTTCTGCCGAAGTACACACCACCTCCTAATACCGCTAAACCAATGACTGAGTAAAGAAGTTTTTCTTTTACACTCATGCCTTGTTCTTTAAGAGCAGGTGAATAATTATATGGTACTATTTCTTGCATGCGTTTTATTTTTTAATTGGATAGTGTGCCTCACACTCCTAATGCTTTTTTTGCGAATGCGAGTTTTACAGGATCGTTTTTAACTATGTGTGCTAACTTCTCCAGTTCCTTTGCAATAAGGCGTGAAGCGAGTACCGTTAAAGCTTTCATTTTTGTTTCCGCTTCTTGTTCCGTTGGTGCTTCGATGCTGATATCGTAATTATATTTTGCCATGTTTTTTTCGTGTTGACACAGTTTTCTTTTAAGCGAGCTGTTTTTTACAGCCCGCTTAAAGATTTTTTGTTTAGATGAATTTTGATTTTACTTCTTGCCGATATTTTTCAGAACTTCGTTGACATTAATATTTAAGAGCTCTGCAACTGGTTTGAGTTGAGTTGAATCCTCTTCGAGTTTGGTAATGACTTGAGTTAAAATAATTATCTCTTCATCATCAAAACTTTCAGCAATGCCTCGCATAAAGTTTAAGTAGCCTTTTTCCTCTTCACTTAATTCGGGAGTATCACTTTTCTTTTTAAAGCTCACTTCTGTTTCAGGTGTTGGAGTAGTAGCGGCTCTTTCTCTATTGTCATCTTCGATGATTCCTGCCAAAGCTTCTCCACCGGGTAGTTTGGCAACCATCTGTGGATTGCGTCTTACAATACCTTCTACAACCACCGATGCAAATTCTCCAAGGTTCACATTGCCCCAATGCATTTTTTTACTTCGATATACCGCCAACTCCGCCACTAATTTTTCAGCGTACTCTTCTGATTCCTTGAGTTGCTGTTTGGTTTGTTCCAGTTCTTTTACAAGGGCTTCATGTTCCCATCGTTCCCGATGTGTTTGAAGTTTCTCCTCCATACGATTTTCTATTTCGATACCGCTTAAGCCTTGCTGTTGAACAATTGTTTTTTGTTCTTCTTGCTTTTTCATGCGGTACACATATTGGTCGTTGCGTGGAGATTGAGGATTAGTGGAGTACACCAGTATGCGGATGCGGTCTGTATCTTCCGTCATATAATCCTCGTAAGAATCAAACTCTTGGATATCGCTTGTTTTATGAACGGCTTTTAAATTATCGACATAGATTTCATAATAACGTGCTGCATTTCTATCCGCTTGTGTTTGCAGATATAATTTTAGCTTGTCGATTTTTAACTGGTCGTATGTTTCGCTTGTGATTGCCATATTATTTTTTCTCTTCCGTTTTTAAATGCTTTGGTATTACTTGTATGAAGCGTAAGTGATTTGCAGTTGTTGCGTAGTTGTTGATGTAGATTAAGCCCTGATGTTCGTAGGTCTGCTCGTTAGTTTTACCAAAACTTAAATCATACATTCCAAAATCGGATATGATACTAATGCTTACCGGAGCATCTTCAACCATAATGTAAAATTGGTTGTATGCTTCTAACTCTAGTAGTTCTCCAGCTTGTAATACTAAATGCCTGAAACGTATGTAATAGTTTTTACCATAACCCAACTCTTCCATTCTGCGGGGGATGTATTCCAAGGCGAGTGCTGTTGTCATTTTTCAGTTGATTCTTTTTCGTTGTTTAAAAATTCAAAAGCCACTCCATTTTGATGCTCGTTTGTTTCCATCCACACAAATACTTTAAGTGTGTAAGTAACATCCTGTTTTAAATGCTTGCCGATGTTATCTCGATACAAAGCATTAATCACGGTGGACTCAACAGGCACATCTACTTTTTTGGGTGCGGTTTTTCCACGGATATCTTTTAATCCTGTGTGTATCTGAAATGAACTTGGTCTTAAAAATCCTTCATAAAAAACAGATGCCCTTACCCAATCCGAGAAAAATATATTTTCTCTTTCCATGCTTTGCAGACTTAGTTTTCCGGCTACGTTGTAATAACCTTCTTTTCTTAATTCTCTTGTAGGAACAAAAATTTCTGTTGGTTTAATTTCCGCTGTGGCTAGTGGAGCAATGATTTCTTTTCCTGATCTCGATTTTAAAAACACATCGGTTTCAATACCAACAATTTTATAAGCGTGTTTGGATAATTTGATTTGAAAGTGCTTAACCTGTCCTGCTTTGGTAATACTTGTTTCCGTTACTAAGATTCTTACTCTGCTCATATCTCGCTCTCCCTTTCTCCATCCACACTTAAAGACACAACATGAGGTGCGAAGACTGTTCTGCCATCTTCACTATCCGTATATTCAAATGTGATCAGTCCGTTACCAACAATTATTTTACCGATGTAAAAACAACGTTTGTTGGGTTCTACATTTTCCGATGACATGATTTTTTTAGTAGAATAACCATCGGCATAGATTTCATCTTTGTTGATCTCTAATCGGAACGAACCTCTGTAATAAGCCAAGTCATCACGATTAGAAAGGATGCACACACCATAAATGGTCTTCACACTTTTATCTACCTCAAAGGTTTTCTTTACCGTTTTTCCGGCTTCGGTTATCTGCACATCAAATTGCTTGGAATAATATTTTAGCATCTTTTTTAGTTTAAAAGTTAATCAGTTTGAAAGTTTAGAAAGTTCTGTTTGTGAGCTCAGAACTTTCCAACTTTCTAAACTTTTAATTATTAAAAAATTATGGAGTAGTAATAGTTCCGTGTAATCCCACATACAAATGTGTTTTCGGATCTAAGCCTTCCATTGAGCCTAAGTCAATAGTTGCTTCCACCAAAATATCATCGTGGATCATGCGCGGATTTGCCAGTTTGTAATAACCAACAGGAACGGTGTTCATCGTTTTGGTTTTGAAAATCGTGTTTACCGTTTCGGGCATAATAATTTTCTTATTACTTTTTAAACTGAACTCTCCGTTGGCAATCGCTGCAAAATCTTCGATGCCTTCGAATTTAGAACCGATCACTTTATCTTTTGTTAAATCAGCAGGAATACAAGCCAATAAAAAGATACCACTTACAAGCAAAGCTTGGTTCTTTGGTAATTTGGCATTACTGATATTACGCAAGCCTACTTCTTTGTCATCCTGTGTCTCAAACATTTTAACTGTTTTTGAATTTACAGGTTTGATGCTGTAGATAATCGTGTCTGCCAAACGCAACTCTCCTTTTAATAAACCGTTTTTAATGTGTTGTGGTAACTCATTAAAATGTTTTTCCATTTCGGCACGTGAGCCCCTACTTGCAGGAACACCTCCTGCCATTTTATTCATAACACGCATACGCTGAATTGGGTTCATGCGTCCTAATGCGCCAAGTAACTCTTGCGTTTCAGGGCCGTCAAGACCAAGCAATGCTGCTGAGTTGTTGTATTCTTCTATTCCTTCTAATGCTCCTAACATAATTTTTTGTTTTTAATTTGTAATTAATTTTTGTTTGATGTGATAATTGATGATGAGGGTTTCAGGTTTTATAAAATAGGCTCTTCGCCTAGTTCTCCAATCCCGCCTGAGAAAGATTGTTTGCGCTCAAAGTTTTTTGCTGACTCTGCCACTTGCCTTTCAATGCGGTCTAAGTCATCCATTGCTCCTTCGAGCTCTTTGCCATTCGGGTAGGTGATGTATTGTACTTCGCCCATGCCGTTAGTGCCTTCTTCCTTGCTTTTGATGATCTTATCCAAAAAGAGTTTGTGTTTAAACTCGTCTTTGAATGCCATCAATCGGTCTTTCACTCCGTCAAAGCCATCTCTTTCAGTTCCATTCATTGCTGCTACTGCTTGGTAACCGCCCGATGCCATCATGCCGACACCGAATGCTGCTGCGCCATTACTGCCCATGTAATGCCCAACACCTGTTACTGCAATCCCGACAAGGAAAGAAGAACGTCCCACCACCGCACCCGCCAAGCCTCCTCCAATAGCTCCGATCAATACATCCCGACCTGTTTCAATCGCTGTCTTTTTAAAATCGCCTTTGGCAAGTGGATTTGCGCCATTCAATACTTCGTGTTGATGTGCTTTTTTTACATACCTGTTTTTACTTTTTCCCATTTTTTCTTTTTGTTATTTAATTGATCTCAAAAATTATTTTCTCTTACAGTAATGCCACTGCTTCCTTTTTGTGTTTTTTACTTTTAAGATGCTTGTGTTTTTTGTGCTTGTGTTTCTTTTTACTTCTTGGCACACCGGTTAATGTGGGTTGTGCGGGCTGTGCAGGTTCTACTTTTTTATGTGTAACAATTTTATATCCCGCGAAGAGTAATCCTAAACTTCCAACACCAATCGCAACAGGTTTTATCCATTTTTTATTCTTGTCCCAAAAGCCTTCGGGCTTATCATCTTCAGGATTATCTTTTTCTTTACTCTTACTTTTTCCTTTGATGTTGGAATCATTTCCTGAATCATCATCGCCATCGCTTCCGCCTCCTGATGAACCGGATTTTTTATTTTTAGTATTCCCACCACTATCTTCATCACTTGATCCGCCTCCTTCTTCAGATGATGAACCACCACCGCTTTCTTCACTTCCTGCACCTTCTCCACCCGATCCTTCGCCTTCTTTTCCTTTTTTGGGAAAGATGTTGCCAACACTTTTTAATAAGGCGGCTATGGCTCCAATCACACCAGTAGCGGATGCAATAGCTGTGGCTGTAACAACTCCTAATTCTCCGAAGTCATCTTCCACTCCTGATAGTTCATCGTGGTACATATCTGTTCCCAGGATAGCTGAAGCATCGGATGTTTCATCAAGCCCATCTAATGGGTCGTATCCCGCACCTAAACCATTTACTTCTTTATTCTTGTTACCTTTTCCTGTAAGAATCGCTTTCTTTAAATTTTCCGGTTTGCCTCCCATACCGTAAAAAATCTTATCCAGTTTTTCTCGTATTCTTTTTAGTTTAGCAAACTTTCCCATGTCGATGCCTTTACTCTTAGCGGCTTCTTCAGTTAGGTACGACCACTTTAAACGCTCTCCGATTTTCATCACATTTAATTTTGCTGAGAGTAATACTCCCGCACGAATGGTTGCTGTGGCAGGATTTAAAATGTTGGTGAGGTGTAAGCCCTTTTTTAATATAGCCTTAAACTTTCCTTTTTTCTTTCCGCCACCGCCTTCGGAGCCTCCACCGCTTTTTGCTTTTCTGCGGAAGAGTTTTCCTAAATCTGCCATTGCTTGGCCATCATCAAAGATGCCGACCAAGTCCAATGAGTCTGTGTTGTTTTTGTAATTGCTTGCCTCGCTGAGGCCATTTAAATATTCTAAATCCATGTTTGTGTCTTTTTTTTCGCTGTAGGGTTCTTCGTAATCAAAATTTCTTACTACACAATCGATTGTTATATATGAGCCATCACTTAAAGGAACAATAGGGTAGATGTGTTGAAAGCGATCTTCTTTGTATTTGGTAATTCGTAGCTTGTGTCTGATATTTAAATTGCTCAGAATGCTGCTGATAAATACTGTGTAGCAATCGCAATCTACTCCTTGTATGTTTCCTCTGTCGTGCCATGCTCTTGCCGGACTGCGTACCTGTTCTTTTCCATCTTCATCTTTTTTGTATGCGATATGATCGTAAACAAAGTGCCAAATGTTAGAGCAGGTTTCTCGGATGTTATCTCCTTTTAAAACTTTTGCAATTTTCTCCGTATGAAACAATGTATCTCTGACTACTGTTGGAATAAACTTGATTGTATCCGCTACCGTTGCACCTTGCTTTTTTGTAATGCTTGTGAGCATCGCTCTTGGAAACAAATGGTCGTATTCTTTTCCGCTTCTTACTTTTATTTCTTCTCTTCTTTCCATCGTTATCCTTTCGCTTGGCTTAGTGTAATGGTATCTGATTTGGTGTAGGGTACTTTTTTCCAACCGAGGTCAATACTGGTTAATGTTTTCACATCGAGCTTAACACCTTCTTTGTTTTGTATAGCTCTTATCAAACCTCCTGATAAAGAAAAAATATTCATGAGCGGAACTTTAATCATTATCTTGTCAATGATGGCTTCTCCAAATGCCGGTATATGAATATCTTTATCCAGTACCTGTGAAGAACCCACCGTTGTTCCTTTGTACACGAGTTTGATAAATGGAAATTTTATTTTGAACGGTGTGCGTGTTGGGTTTTTTAATTGCACATCCACTCTCAATGTTAATCCCGAAAAATCCAACTTGTGTATTTTTACCATCGGTACTGTTTCTAATTCAGCATTCATTTTATTGAGTCGCAACAGATAAATAGTTCCGCCTATCAAGCCTCCTCCGATTATTGTTCCTACAGTTATTTTTTTCCAAGTTTCCATTACTTCTTTTTTATTCGTTCGCTGATGTAGTCTCCTGCGATTCTAAATGCCATCCAAATCACTCCGCCCACGAGTGCTTTGAGAGCATAATCGGCAAGTCCTGAGTAGTCTAGGTTAGCGAGTAGAATAGTTCCTGTTAGAAACATATTGCTGCTGCTATCAGTACTACTTTGATTTTTTTCCATTTTGCCCTCCTTTTTTATTGTGGTAATTAATTTACGAGAACAAAGGAATGGCAATGGTTTTAGACACTTTCCGAAAACTACTGTTTAGATTCATCTTGCGCATCCAAACGCATCGAAGTGTTATTTGGATACTATTTCAAAGTGCATTTTTGTAACATATTTTTTTAGGATGAGCGGGTTTATTGTAGTAATGTTTTTTCAAAAACAGAATGGCATAACAACTTCCTCTTAACGCCACTCGTTCCATAAACAGTTCTCTTAAGCCCACTCGCCTTGTACCATTGTGATCATAGGCTCTATGGTTTCTGATCGTATTTTCAAGTACATCATTGCACCACGAAATTGTTTTTTGGTAACTCTGTTTGTTTTTTGTTTCTGTGAATAAATACTCTCTGATTTTTTGATACTCTAAATCAGTTACATTATCAAAAAACATTTTTTGAGCATCCTCAAATGAATTGATATACTTTTTTGAAGAAGGCGAAACAGAAGTCTTGCAGCCTCCCTTAACCACGAAGCTTTGTAAGACATGGCGGTTGTCGAATATGTGTTCCATAGCTTTACAGATCACAGTTCAACAATGCCCGGTGCGCCCAGTTTATCAATGATAATTTTTACTTGCGCTACGGTGTAGTACTTGCCTTTTAATTCGCCAATCTCATCTTTAAAAGCTTCCGTCCATTTTCTATATGTGAGTGCTGAAACACCATACATATTGCGAACTTCTTTAGGCGAGTATGCCTTTAACATAAATTTCCCTTCGGCTATTTTATTACTCATGATTGTTTTGATTTAAGAAGTTTAAATGAATAGTGATGTTGAAAAAAAGTTGAGTCAATTTTTCATCTTTGTATTGGATGAGTTTTTCGTTGATCTCTAAAAACAATTCCACTTCTGAATTAGCAACATAAAGCATCATTTTTTTGGCAATGAATCGTAAACCCGAAACTTTATCAAAGTGATTTTCTTCTCGCTCTTTGTATAGCGAAGTATATTCATCTTCGCCTTTCATAAGTACTTTGTTGTAATCCTGCAGGCGTTGTGGATTAAGGTGTGCAAAGCTTTTGTAGATGCAGAGCTCACGTTCAATAATGTTGGTGCTGTAAGTTTCTGCCTCGGTTGAATTAGAAATACTACTGCGCAATACTTCGTAATGCGGTACCAATCGCTCAAAGTAGAAAGCCGGATTAATTGCCCGTGCTACTTTTTGCATCAAGCCCAATGTTTCAACACAAATCTTTGCATAATCAAAGTATTTCTGTTTTTGTTTTCGCTTTTCTTCTCTTTTTAAAAAATAGAATCTTGATTTTCTAGAGAATTTTTTACTTGGGTGTTTGCCACCTTTTATCACTCTCATGTGTGAGTGATGTTCTTGTTTTAATGTTGTCATATTTTTTGATTTTAAAATTTATGATGCAAAGGTGTGGCAAGGAGATTGGGTAACAGCCGAGATGCTTTGTTATTGCAGACTTGAGCAGAATTTGTTTGAAATTGTAGGTTTGGGTTGGTTTTGCAGATTTGGGGAGTTTTTGGTGCTTTTGTTTTGATATTCAACCATAAGTAATTACACTTAAAACAGCATAGTCAACAGCATCGTTCAAAAGATTGTTCTAACAAAAAAACAGTTTTGTTACCCACTTTAATATTTTGTATTTCAATCTGTTATTTGATTTTTTTAACTTGCATCCAAAAACCTTATATTTGTTACACTAAAAAATACTAAATCGGACAATGGCATAAATAGAAATCAAGACATATAAAAATTAGCGTTTCGTAAATTATTCTGTATTCTGAAAAGTCGAAAATTCAAAATACCTACAGGGAAATTTAGTAATGTTCACGGAAAAGCGTGGGCGTTGTTTTATTTTGTAGGTACGGGCTTCGACTCCCGCAGAATACAAGTATTACAATTAGCCTGCGCTGATTTTTTGGCGTTAACCAAAAAAATCAAAAATGAATACACCGGAAATCATTAATACAGCGGAAAGTAATAATTCTGTTGGTGCTGAAAAAGAAGCAACTCAGATTAAAGATTCAATAACCGAGAAAAAAGATGGCTTGAGCATATACGATGTTGCTCACGACTTAAAAGGGTTAATTGGAAGGATTTCTGGTTTAAATAGTTTACTCAGAGTGAAGCTGGTCAATGATACAAATTCTGAGGTAACTGAGTATAGCAACATGATAAATTCTGTGTGTGAACAAGGGAATCAAATGATAAGTGATTTTATTTTCAAAGATTCACTAAATCATAAAAAGGACTATCAGCAAACTCGTTCACTGGTTTTACTGAATGATTTGATTCAATGTCAATCTCGGATTCATCAGCTACTCGCTCATAAAAAGGAAATAGAATTAATAATGATTATTCCTGAAGAAAATATTTATTGTTTTGTGAATACTGAAGATATAAAAAGAGTCATCGATAATCTCTTATCGAATGCGGTGAAATTTACTTCACGGGAAGGAAATATTCGGGTTGAACTGCATGTGTTTATAGAAAGTGTTGTAATGGAAATTTCTGATTCTGGAATTGGCATTCCGATGGAACTGCAAAAAGAATTATTTTTCTCCTATACTAAAGCAAAACGATTGGGAACTGAAAACGAATATTCTACAGGGTTAGGGCTGACAATCGCCAAAAAAATTATCGAAATGAATGATGGAACAATTTCACTTAATAGTTCTGAAAATATTGGAACTACTGTATCTGTTGAGTTTAAAAGAATAGTTTAAAGTGAGTTTTTTCAAGCCCCTTATTTTTAAATCAGGGCAGCGTTCTTTAACCCAAACTCCTTTGAAAATTTCTATTAATGCTAAATGTAAATTGAATACTTTTATTTGCAGTACAAGTTAAAAGTAAAAATTCACTTTCAAATTTTGGATCTTTAAATGCTGTGGTTGCAATTTTATCTACAACAAGTACAGAAACTTGTTCTTTTTCGTTCTCCGCCCCAGTTTTAGTACGTCTTAGCTGAAACATAATAGTAGTCTCTTGATCCGAAACACTATCAGTCCTTTCAAGTATGAATTCACATTCTGCCGGAATAATTAAAACAGGAATTTTAAAAGAGAACTCTTTGTTTTTTTCTAAACTGATTTGTTTGCGGTTGATAATCCAATTTTTCATAAATGCTCTAAAAAGAACGCAATTTAACTCTTTTTTGAATTTATTTTATCTTATTTATTGTTTTTCAATAACAGAATATTTGAAAATTAAATTATACTTTTTTTCCTGTGTTAAGGGATTAGGTTTTGCTAATTTTCGATTTTCTATTTATGTAATGAAAAACAGTATGTCTCACATTTGCTAACGCTTCGGGGTGTTGATCCGCACATAAAAGAATTCACTTTTTGTTTTCTTTATTATAAAGAACTATATTTGCCTTTCAGTGAACATATGAGTTTTGTGTTAACGCATATTTAAAACGATAACGGAAAAATAATAACAAACAGACAATTGGATTTAAGCGAGCAACATCTTCACCATAAAACAACGCCAAAACAGCATTACGCTTTTTTTTGTGCACTATCTGCTACCCCCCCCCCCCCCCCACGCAGCGCCAGTGGCACTATTAACGAGGCTTTAAGCGTCCTAGCTTTCACTACTTCTTTTTTTACTATCCTCAAATTGCAAATTAATTCTTGCCACATTTTCTGCGTGGCAAAACTTGTGATTTTTTGTTTCCATAGACAAACCATATCAAACATCTAACACTTACAGCTATGAAAAAAATTAAATCAATTATGCTCATTGATGATAATGCAATCGACATTTTCCTTAATCAAAAAGTAATTGAAAGTTTAAAATTCATTGAACGTATTCAGACATTCAGTGGTGCGGTAGACGCTTTGAATTATCTTAAACTTATTGAAGACATTAACGCCTATCACCGTTTATTCGCCCCACAAATTATTCTGCTTGATATCAATATGCCTATTATGGACGGCTTTGGATTTCTTGTAGAGTTTGATAAACTCAAAATATTCAAACAAAACCCCGTTGATATTTTTATGCTTTCTTCTTCTTTAAACTCTGAGGAAATTAGCAGAGCAAATAATAATAATAACGTTTCGGGGTTTATTTCAAAGCCTCTGACAGGGGACAAATTAATGGCGCAAATAGACAGGCTAAGAAAATAAAAATTTACTAAAATGGTTCTCGAAAACGTTTCAGGCAACTTTGTCTAATCTATGTGCTGGTATAAAAATAAAGTGTTATATTCGTATTGACGATTTTAAACATTAACAACTAAAATTTAGATAAAATGGATAATCTTTCATTAATTATTGCCGTAGCATCTTGTGTTATCATTCCTGTAATTATCGTCTTGACTTATAAAAGGAAAAAGAAAGGCAACTAATGTAAGCGCCTCCAAACGCTGAAACTATGCACTTTAGCGCAAGGCTTTCAGTTTCTACAAACCTTTTTTAGTAGGTAATTATTAAAATTTATTTTTATTCTCTTTTTAAATTCCGTTCAACATCACAGAAAGTGCATAGTGGTTGAGTTGTGATTTAAAAGAAAAAAATTAGCTATAAATTCCCAAGGCAGGGTGATATACTTATTGTTCTTATTTGCTATTGATGTATTACTGTTCTAATACCGATTTTGTGTATTCAATCCAATCCTCATCACTGATTGCGTCATCAATAAAATAATCCGGTTGAATTCCTACCCCATCAATACAATAATTCGGGATGCGATAACTTTTACTCATGCAATAACCTAATACAAATTTACCATTCGGAAAATCAATCACATTCATATTTGAAATATCTAACATTCCACCTGTAGGTCTGCCAAATACTTTCACTTTACGGCTTTGCTTGGCCTCTAATAAAAACTGCTCGTCTGTACTACCATTATTTTGATTACAAATGACAGCTACTTTTTGAGGATATGGCAGCACTTTAGCTAAACTGTCGATGCCGTAAGTTTTATCAGATAATGCGATAAATTTACCAAGGTTAGCTCTCATCTTTGCCGCAACTCCATTACAGTAATTAATATTTTCTGTATCAGAATACTGTTTTGCATAGCGCTCGTAACCTTTAGCATTTAATTCTGTTGCCAATAATTGAACGCCCATGCCTCTTATAGGATTAGTGTATAGGTAAGGGACTAAATTGCTATAAGAATCATCACTTCCTCCTGTGCCGTTACGGATATCAATAATCAAATTTTGGGTGCTTGAAATTTGCTTGTCATATTTAGCAAGTACACTGTCGATATTTTTTTTCTGCTCTGAGGCAAAAGATGGAATGCGTAAGTAAATAGTTTTGTCACTTAATTTTTCAACAAAGGGCAAGTTGGATTTAGAAAATGAAATAAGCAGATCTTCTTTTTTTGTTAAAGCACTTTTAGGATATATCCTTGTCCAATAATTACCGTACAAGGAAAGCAAAGTGCATGAAGCATCAATAAATTTTGCTTGTGTAACTTCCTTAGAATGATTTCGCATATAATAGTCTACAGAAAATATTTTAGCATCATCATTAAGTGTAAATTCAGCTTTTATTTGTTTGGGCAACCAATAAACACTATCAGCCTTAATTATAAAGGCAGTAAAATTTTTACTTGATTTTTCTTCGCTAATAATTCCTATACTATAATCACCATTGCTCCAAACACCTTCAATTGGATTTTTATTGTGTTTTTTTTCTAAACTATTTATTAACTGTTTTTCTGTAAGGTCAATTGTTTTTGCATTTTTATATTGGAGTCTTATTTCTTCATCGGATGGTTCTTTGCCATTTTTTTCCGATTCTTTTATATTTACAAATATATGTCCCGGTCTGAAATAGCGTAACCAACCGTACATTATAGCCTGACAATCATTTAAATTTGTTATGCCCTTAGCCTTTTCTTTATAAAGAGCAGTATGTTTTTTATACTCATCTTCTCCTTTTTTATCAATAACATATTGAAATCCCGCATCATTTTTTTCAAAAGTATTCACCATCCAGTCAAACGATTCACTACAATTACATTCTTGAGCAGAAGCATTAAACACAAACATAATTATTGTAAAAAGAGTAAATAGTTTATTTTTCATTTTATTTAATATTTTGAATGCAATAAAGATAAGGATTTTGTAAGTACGACACTACTAACTTTAGGTTAATCCCCCGGTAGTCCAAGCTTATCAAAAATATATCTCACTTGTTTCATATTGTAATATCGACCATGTCGTTTGCCAATTGCTTTTTCAAACGGCTGTAACCACGTTGTCATAGAGCGCACTCCAATTTTATACATATCCGCTAATTCTTGTTTGGAGTAGGGTTTGATTTGAATTTTTTCAATTGCTATCATCGTTTTAAATTTTATGAGACGGCAAAAATGAAAAAATCAATCAAGTTAAACACCCAAGTTGAACCGAGTTAAATTTAACTCGGTGTTTTTTGAAATATTATAACAAGGAAATTACTTGAAATCTTCTTTGATCTTATTATCTAAAGTTGTTTTTAAAGCGTCAAGGAATTTAGTTGTGTCCTTTCGTGATTTTATTTCAGCCCATGTGCGATAAAAATCTCCTATATCAATATGGAATATTTCTGAAATTGTTTCTGCTAACTCTTTTATCTCAAGAGTTCCTCGATTAAAACATCCTGATATATGTAAAGCATAAATTAATTCAACCAAAGATACTTTGCTATCCGTCCATACAAGTGTTTTGTAATAAGGTTTAATTGGTTCCATTCCTGCACGTTTTTCAATTTTTTTAATTTCATTTCGAATATAAATCGCGAGAAGTTCATAGGCAATCATTAATGCTACTTTAGAATCATAGGGAGTAGAAAACTTCTTATCAGAAAGATAGTAATTGTCATCTGCCATTAAATTCACTTCGGTATTTGAACGAGTAAAATAATTTACATCCATATATTCATTACCCGTTTTATAATAAGTAATAAATTCGATGTTGGATTGAAAATAATTATCAATTGATGCTAATTCTTTTTCATAATATAGTTTCTGAGCTTCTTCGCTTTGTGGTTTACCGTTTTCCACTTTAAATACTAAATGATAGTATTTTAATTTTGATGTGATAACAGGTTTTAATTCCTTGAAAAATTTTATCTCTTCCGCTTTAGTTTTAAATTCTTTTTGTGTTAAATACTTTTTGCATTGTTCCAAAGCACGGTTGCATATCCGAACACCTTCTTCGCACAATTTTATGGTATTATCTTGTTCAAGTGAAAGAAAATGCAGGTTTTTATGTAATTCTTCAAGTAGTTTTTTCACCTGTCTTTCCACACAAATATTGTTCGCATAATTTATTTACTTAACATGAAAAAAATCGCAAGAGGCCTATTCGTTCTCTGTTTTGTAAATTGTTTTCATGCAGTTGCCGCAAACACGATCACCTATTGTTGCTGCTCTTTCCCTGATTTCCTCTTCGGTTGCACAATTGCTTATGCATGTACTTCTTTCCTCCGTACTCATTGCGCCACAAAGAGATATTTTCGATGAAAAAAAACATTTATCATCTGTTTTACGAGCAAGAAAAATATGGTATTCTAACGTTTCTTTGTGTTTACACAAAGAATACAATTGGATGTTGGAAGTTTTTGCTGTCATATTTTTTTAGCAAAATTAACATCTAAGGAGTATATTTTAGCTTGTTTTATACGGGTTTTTGCCCGTAAAATACGGGATTTAGCAAATTTTTCTATTGGATTGTTTTACGAAAAAAAAGTTGCAACTATATTTTAAATCCAATTATAGTTACATCGTCCACCTGCTCAAGATTTCCTATCCACAAATTAAACGAATTTTCTAAGTTACTTTTTTGTTTTTCTAATGATTCGTTATTTATTGTTAAGAGCAAATCTGCCAATTGTTTGTATTTATATTTTTTTCCTTTCTCTCCACCAAATTGATCAGCAAAGCCATCCGTAAATAAATAGAAAATCATATTTGAAGTATAGTCTATTTCGTGAGTGGTAAACGGTTTGGGATTATCGGTTTTACCTATGGATTGCTTATCTGCTTTAATTTCTTTTAACTCGTTATTCTGAATAAACCATAAAGGATTATTTGCGCCACTCCAGTTAATTCTCTTTTTAGTTTTATCAATACAAAGCAGTGAAATATCCATGCCGTCCTTGACATCATTTATACTTTTAGCAAAGGTGGCCAATACCAACTCTCTTGTTTTATCCAGTATTTTACCTGTATCACGCAGACCTAATTCATTTATTGTTCTGTTAAGGGCATTACTGCACACAACCGAAACCATAGCGCCGGGAACTCCATGTCCCGTGCTATCAGCAGCAGCAATAAAAATTAGATCATCCACCTTTTCCATCCAGTAAAAATCACCGGCAACAATGTCTTTGGGTTTATATAATACAAAGTTCTCAGGCAGATAAAGATTTATATATTCTTGCGATGGTAATATAGCCTCCTGCAAACGTTTTGCATAAGTTATACTATCTGTTATTTCTTTGTTTTTTTCATCAACTAAATGCTTTTGATGTTGTGTTTCTTTTTCTTTCGCTTCAATAATTGTTTTTTGCTTTTTTGTTACTCTAAATCTGTTGAATAAAAAACCTGAAAATATAATAGTAAAAACTAAGCCCAAAGCAACAGACCAAATGATGATATTGTTTTTCCTATTTTCGGCTTCAGCAAGGGCTGTTTGTTTCTCGCGATCTTTATTTAATAATTCAATTTCCTTTTGCTTTTTTTCCGATTCATATTTAGTCCCCATTTCAAGAATTTGATTATGAGTTTGTATCGTGAGCATGCTATCCTTTAACGTAGAATATTCTTTATGATATCTATAAGCAAGTGTATAATTCCCGGTTTTTTCGTAAACCTGTGATAGCCCTTCTTTAGCGTCTACAGCTAATTCAAGAATGTTATACTTTTGAGCTACGCTTAAAGATTTTTCGTACCAGTTTAATGCTTCCTTATAATTTCGCATTTTAAAATACACCTGACCAATATTATTTGAAACCATTGCTACATCATAACTGTTATTTATTTTCTCGTGTACTTGCAATGCTTTTTGAAAATATTCGAGGGCTTTAGGCAAATCGCCTTCTTCCAAAGAAATGCTCGCAATTCCGTTTAAACTCGCTGCGATTCCATTTTTATTACCAATCTCTTCGCCAATTTTCAAGCAGCGAAAAATGTATTCTTTAGCTTTTTTTCTATCACCTCTGTAATAATATAGACCTGATAGATTATTTAAACAAGCCATTATACCGGGCTTATCATTTATTGTCTCCCTTATTTTTAAAGCCTTCATATAATAATCGATGGCCTTTTGTGCATCTCCTGTGTTTTGGTATATTAAGCCAACGCCAACCATAGCATTCGCCATTGCTTTTTTATCACCCGTTTGTTCGCTTGTTTTTAAGGAGAGTAAATAATATTTTAAAGCATCTTCATAAATATTTTTATACTGATATATCATACCAATCAGCAAATAACTCTGGGCGATTCCTTTTTGAAACTTAAGTTCTTTCGCCAACAAAATCTCCCGATTTGCATACTTCATAGCTGTGTCAGTAGAAGTTGCAGAATAAAAGTACCCTATTTTATGCAGAAGATTTACTTTATTGGTATCATTCACATCAAGTGTTCTCAAACACTCTTTTAAAGAATCAATATTACTTGTTTGTGAACGGGCTACACTTACACATATGGAAAAGATAATGAATATCCATTGTAATTTTTTCATTCTACTAAAGTATAAAAATTAACGGTAAAAAGTAGCTTGTCTTTATTTAAAGAGCATTGATTCAACTATCCTGAATAGAATATCCTATTGAAATAAGTTGTATGCTTTTAACGTGTAATTTACCTCAAAGTTTTTTTTTAGTATTGTTATATTCAGTGTTTGACCATCCATCAAAGTAGTGTTTCCATCAAAAAAATTACAAATTTCTTTTTGAGAAATTTCAATTGCCTTTTTCCCATTAAATTGGGTTATTTGATCCCCAATTTTAATCCCTTGTTTTTCGGCATCTGAATTTTTCCAAATGGCTCCTACTATTAATTTGCCGTTTTCAAATCCATAATTGATTCCATAACTTACTTGGTTGTGTGGAAGTTGATGACTTTGTATTGGTAATAGGTAGATGTAGTTTTCTTTCCAGTCGATTGTTACAATAAAATTTTCTAAAAATTTATTTCCTATTACTCCATTTTTTTTCCTGCTAATGTTTTTGTATTTCCCAAACGTTACTGGCACGTTTGAAAAATTATGTTCTCCTATGTTAAGGGATGCATTTAAAAGATAAGCTATGGCTGTTGAAGTATCTTTGCCGTAAATTGTATTATACCCTAGACTGTAATTAGATACAATATCTTTTTTCGGAATTTTTTTTAAGAAAATATCTTTGTCTGCGTTTGAGAATGTAATAAAACCATTAAACCCTGTATCTAAAATCCAATTCATTGTTAAGCTATCATTCAATACAATACTTAATATTGGGCTTCCGGTTATTGAAGCCGGGGTAAACGGAATTTTGATAGCGTCATTTATATTATTCAATTTACTTAGCTTATCTGCGACCATAAGCTCCTTAGTTTCATAGTTTATCTGCCATATAGAATTTTTCAAAATATTAGCACCTATTATACCATCAAAGGATTTACATCTTGGGTCTGTAATTTTTGAAGGTTCAACTTCCACAGCTCCTGTTTTTAAAAACTTAATATTACCAATAAACAAACTATCTATCATTGGAAATGATTTTTGTAATGGATCCTTGCTATCAATATCTCCTTTTAGGGTTATTTTTTTAAAATCTATTTTTTTAGATAATTCAGGAGAAACGGTGGTTCCTGCACCCGTATCAAAAATAAAATTGGATTCGAAATTTTGATTTTGGATTTTTGTTTTAATAAATATATGCCCGTTTTCGTATTCAAATTTTGACACGGTCATATACTCTTTTGCGGTAATTGTGCTTTTACCGAGCCTTTTAGCAACTTTGAGAGCCTTGAAAATGCTACATGAAGAAAGGATTAGAATGATAATAACAGAAAATAGAAGACGCTTTAGCATATTAAGAAGGATGGAAATACAAGTATAATAAAAAACGGGGCTTTTTACCCCGTTTTTTGTAATATTAAAGCCAATTGTCATCAATCAAATCGATTGCTTTTCGTATCCAATTCACCCACCAAGGTTTTTTAAGTAAGTTTCCTCCACCTGCCGGATAACCTTCTATTAAATGATTTTCAAATTCAATTTCTGTCATTCCCGGTTTTTTGCGTTCTAAAAGTCCATTTATAAGATTTGCAAATGCTCTTCCATCTGTTTTACTATAAACTGTATCCGCATCTACACCGCTTACATGAAATTTGTAGACTTCCGATAAGTAGTCAGGAAAACAAGGTGGATATTTAACGCAGCCTAAAAAGGCCAAGCAGTTTTTTTTGAAATCGGCTTCTGTCATGCCATCCTGATAATTTCCTTTTGTTTCGAGAAATGTTATCACCATGTGATATTTTCCCAGAGTGTTAGCTCTTATAGTAACTTTTGACATTGAATCTATTGGTTCCATAGTAATTGTTTTAATTTATAATTATTTGTATTATTCATATTGTGTTACATGTGAAAAATTGTAAGCTGCTATTCTATTTCCAGTTATCATCAATCCAATCTATTATTTTCCGGATTGGATTCACCCACCAAGGTTTTTTTAATTTATCTCCACCACCCACTGGATAACCCTCTACTAAATTGTTTTCAAATTCAATTTGTGTCATGCCGGGTTTAATTCTTTCTATCAAGGCATTCGCAAATTCAGTAAATGCTCTTCCATCTGTTTTTTCATAAACGGTATCTGAACTTACGCCACTTACGTGAAATTCATAAATGAACCCATAATAACTCTTTAAAAAATCAGGGATTTTGGCGCAACCTAAAAAGGCAAGACAATTTTTAATAAAATCTTCTTCTGTCATTTCTGGTTTGTAATTCGCTTCTGTTTCAAGAAATGTAATTACGGCGTGGTACTTAGCTAATGTTTGCGCTTTAATAGAAACGGAAACATAGGGATCAATTGGCCTCATAATTATTTAGTATTAGTTAAACACTTATTTTTTTATTTTTTAATAATAACAAATGTAGTTTAAGCATTAAAAGTATGAATTAGTATAAACACGGGATTTTAACCCGTATTTTACGGGATTTTATTAGTTGAGTGAATATAATTTGTTAGCCAATCGATTAGTATAAACACGGGTTTTAGCCCGTATTTTACTGGTTTTAATTAGTAACAAAAGATGTAATTTGTATTACCAACCATAGTAAAGAGGTTTATAGCCAATGAAAAGCCTTTGGACAGATAGTTTTTATAGTAAAATAAAAAGTAGTTTTGCTTAAACTAAAAAATTATTGTTATGGGCAAATTAGAATTTAATCAACAAAACGTAGACAGGAAAATAATCGAAGTAAAGGCACTTCCTGAGCCAGAGCGTCAGAAAATTGCAGATGCTATTAAATTAGATATAAGAGCATGGTTATTACAAACCTTTATCTTCCCCGAACATTACGAAAAGAGAATGGCTTTGTGGCCAAAATCACTTCGAGAGGAAACTGGTTTTGGAATTGGTACAGCACTATTTTATGATGACTGGAAATTAGAAATTAAGTTGCCACATAACCCACCTACCCCAGTTGGTAAAACAAAGCATGAACAAAAGGTCTCTGGGTCGGCTGGTAGTAATGGTGTTTATACTGTTACTAAGTCACATACTTGGTCATGGTAAATTAATTAATCTTTAACCTCAAAAGACGTAAATACAATTACCTCTTTTGAGGTTTTTTTATTAATCATACTTGGTGAGAAATCTATTTTTATATCTATCAATTATATTTTTGCCCTCTTGCAGTTTCAATAAAATGTTTCTTCAGCCAGACAAAATTCCGCCTATGGCTAAAAAAGGAACTATAATTGATTATGCAACGGGTGACACCATTATTCTCAATTTAAGTGGCAATAACTTTCAACCTATATTTGCTGATAATAAAGGCAATCCAATGAAATTGGAATATACTATTGAAAGTGTTATTTTTCAAAATGCACTTAAAAACAATCTTAATGGTTGGCTTTTAAAACCGACCGACAGTATTGTACCTAAAATAACAATACTCTTTTTTCATGGAAATGGGGGAAATATAACAACGGAATATTTCGTAGCCACACCATTTGTAAAAAAAGGATTTCAGGTCTTTATTTTTGATTATAGTGGTTATGGTTTTTCACAAGGCGAAGCTACCAGAGACAACGTCTTAATTGATGCTGTTGCCGCATTAGATTATATCCGTACCAGATCAGAGATTAAAAACACAAAGATTATAATTTATGGACAATCATTGGGCGGACATTTAGCAGCTGTCGTTGCGCAGAAAAATGAATCGCTTATAGACGGGCTTGTTATTGAAGCCGCATTTTCTTCACATCGTGATATTGCAGCACATGAAAGTAAATTAGGATTTATCGCAAGAGTTTTGGTTAAAGAAGGTTATTGTGCTGTAAAGTCGATAAAGTGTTTTCATAAGCCACTGCTTGTAATTCATAGCACAGAAGACATGACAATTCCCTTCTATATGGGAGAGAAATTATTCCTTAATGCTAATCAACCAAAATCTTTTTATGAAATTAAAAAATGTCATGCGTGTGGACCACTCTTTTACTCAGACAGCATTTGCGAGAAAATTAAATTAATGCTCCCAATAGATCCAAAATAGGTCAACCTCTCTCAGTCATAAAAAGTATTAAACCTATAATTTAATTATAAAAAACGGGATACAATAAACATGGGACTTTAGCCCTCATTTTATTTAGGGATGGGTTATTAAATTAATATAAATCTTCTGTATCAGGAATAATTTTATGCCTGATAGCATACTTTACCAAACCAACTATATTTTTGGATTTTGTTTTTGCCAGAATATTATTTTTGTGCCATTCAACAGTTCTTTTACTTAAAAACACCAAATCTGAAATCTCCTGATTGCTTTTCTCCTGGCATATAAGTTTTAAAATAGCCACTTCTCTTTCCGATAAAGAATTGTCAGAAATAATAGAGTTTATATTGTGAGTGCTTTGTAGTTTTTGAACTAAAGATTTTGAAACTTTATTATCAAAATAAAATCCGGTATCATAAACCGAATAAATAGCATCTACCACTTTTTCTATATCGCACGCTTTAGGCAAAAAACCTCTCGCCCCCTTCATAATCATCTCCGCTATATGTGTGTCATTGTAGTGTGTGCTTATAATAATAACTTTTATTTTCGGGTACAATTTACAAATTATTTCCATTGCCTCTTTTCCATCCATTTCAGGCATTGCAATATCGAGTAGTATTATATCCGGTTGGCTGACTTTTAATTTGTCAAGTAATAATCTTCCGTTACCCACGTCGAACAAAATATTTATTCCTTCTTCTTCCTTTAATAATGCTATCATGCCCTGCCTCATTAAGTCATGATCTTCGGCAATAGCTATGTTTATTTTTTTAATCATACTGCAAGTGGGATGTGTAATTTAATAATAGATACGCGATCCGTTTTTATATAATTTAACGTTGCGTTTAAAATTAACGCCCTTGATTTTAACGAGTTTAAGCCTAAGCCTTTTTTACTTAATGATTCAATGTCTTCATTAATAATTCCTTGTCCATTATGGGTGAACTCAATGCATAATTTTTTTTCAATAGAAAAAATAAGCAGCTGCATTTCGGTACTTTCCGAATGTTTAATAATATTGTTTAACAGCTCCTGACATATTCTATAAATATTTACTTGATCTGTTTCGGAAAAATATTGATGTTCCGGAGATAAATTTTCAGTCTTAAAAGTTGCTTTTAGAGTTGCCGAATCGTTTAAAATCTCAATACAATGTTCCAATGATTTAATAAGACCGAAATCATTTAAAACTACCGGGTTCAAGTCATGACAAATAGCTCGTATATTATCTATTGTTTGTGTTATTAATTCCTTATCCTTTTCCAAGTCCTTATGGCTAAATTTTTGTTCCTGAAAATTAGATTGATGCATTGTAAGAGAATATTTCAGAAAAGTTAATGTTGGATTAATGCTATCGTGTAAATTATTTGCGATGATGCGTTTTTGAAGTTCTTCAGCCTCAAAAGAGGCTTTAAACATAGCCATTTGTTTTTCTTGCTCAAAAAGTTGAATTCTATATTCTTTTGCTAACATTTTACGTTGATAAGTAACAACCAACAAGACAATGATTGAAATTAGCACAAAAGCTAACAGGCAACCAATCGCTATAAAGTACGGGGTGAGCTGTGTGTTTTCCATATACCAATTGCCATTAGCGCATTATAAAAAATGTTTATTATTAGTTGTATTGCCCATAAAAATCTTGCCGTTTCTATATTACACTGTTCAATATATTCCAATGAAATAAACAAAGAAAAAGATACTCCAAAATAAAATAAAAAACCGGTATTCAGCCAGAAGAAATAATAGTTTGTTAGTTTTGGAATAGTAAGGTCTTTAAATAATTTGTAGAAAAATGATATGCTAAAACCAATAATAATTGCAGACTCTAATGTATCAGTGATATTATCAGGTTTGTTGTAACCTCCCTCGTACAACAAAGTGACTGCCGTTATAATCGAAAATATTATTGACAAAAATATTACAATTATTGTTACCCCTTTATTTTTAAACTCGCAATGGTACATGTACATAATTAAAAGACATTCTAAAAATGAAAAAATATGTAAAACGGGGAAGTTATTAATGCTTTTTGTTGTTAGGAAAAAACTTACTGTTTCTGACAAAACAGATACAACCAAATAAATAAATAAGGTCTTCAACGTTTTGTTAAAGACCTTAAATTTTAGAACCGATATGATAAAAGGAATTGATAAACTAAGAGCCGATAAGTAAGTTAATATAGTGTATAAATTTTGTGTATTCATTAACTGTTTAGCGGATTACCTTTTCCACAGAATGGTGGACACATAAACGATCTTTCGGCAATTACGCCATTGTAAATATCGTTTTCTTTTTTGTCAGTTCCAACAATAATGAGTTGTTTTTCTCCTTTTTCATCCAAAGCATAATAAATTCTCAGACCCACACAATCCTTTTGTTTCAGTATCTTTTTAAGAACTTTTTCGCCAAAAAAATGAGCCAAAGGTTGCTTGGGATTTTTTTCACGATAATTTTTTGTCCATTTTGCAGCTAACTCCAATGGGAATTCTTCTGCTTCATCTCCTGTAAAAGCCATAACGTTGTTTTTTTTAAGATTAATAATAGTTTGAAATTATTTAAAAATATAGCTTTCAGATTTAAAGATTCCATAAAAAGACGACCGATTTTATGCAAAAAGAAGATTATGTACAATTCATAGGGTATAAAAACTGATTTGTCGTAAATTGATTTTTAAAAACCCGTATTATACGGGGGAAAATCAGTATAAATACTAATGAAAGGTAATTGAACTTGGTTGAGTACTAATATTAAGTATCATACTTCCCAGATGAAGTATTTTCATTTGTCAACAGTGTAGCAGTCAATTTTTATTCTGTCTTTCCGTCTTCCAAATTTTCGAGATTCAGTTTGCTTTATTTTTTCAAAAGAATTATTGCAATACGTCATTAGGTCAACCTTTCCAATGATAGCGGAAATGCCCATTTTCGTTTTAAAACCATCTAATGAATCATCCAATTGTTCTTCTGTACATTCTTCGTTTTTGAAAAGGAAAAATCTATTTTTATCCTTGAAAAGACAAATGTCATCAGTTTTGTTTAATTTTTTATACAATTCAAAAATGGACTCGTCATTGTCCACCCAGTCTCCAATTTTATATACCCATCTCTGTGGCCGGTTTGCATTATAGAGACTATCTTCTTGCCTTTGTTTTTCTTTTTTCTTTGCTAAAGACTCACTTCTTTTTTCGAACCCCTCAACTCCTTTGTCAATGACATATTTTAATAGTTCTGCATTCACTTCTTCTTTGCTTTTTGGCATAGAAACCTCTATCTCTTGTGAAGTATTCGTATTGTAAAGATAAGGTGCGAGAACAACTAGAATTCCAACAATAAAGAGGGAAACGATAATCCCATTTAAAATAAGGTCTGTGCGTTTCTTACTTCTACTTTTAAAAAGGTGTTGGGTAAATTGTGTAATCCATTCGGTAGCGAAAAGTTTTAAGAATAAAAGAACTAATGGTGTTGCAGTAAGTATCCCACCAATAATATTTTCTGTAATATTTTCCATTTTATTTTTTAATTTACTATTGCGTTTTGATTTTCAAATATAATTAAATATAATTACTTGCCTCCTCTACCTAAAAGCCAATTTTACTTACGGCTTGTCTTTTATGGTTGTCTTTTACACCATGACTCCTCCATGCTTTACGCCATCACTTCGCATCCCTATATATCACATTGCCATCTGATACACATGCCATACATCATGGATACCCCATCACTTCGCTATGAACTTTCCGACTCACTTTTAACTTAGTTTGGTGCAGAATTGCGCTTCTATAAAATTAATTGATTTCACTTCGCTATAAGAACAGTGTTGAATCTATTTAATATATCGTATGATTTCGATGCGCTATACCTAGCAGCATTAACGCTTTCGGAAAGTCTCTTAAACCCTCGGACTACTTTCGCTTCCGATGATGAGGAAAAATTCAATAAGTAATAAACCTGCCTGTTTACGGCAATGCCCGCCAATTAATGACTCATAACGGTTGTTGAATTGCGGGGTATTAGAGTATGCACTATTTGTTTGAAACAACCAAATCCATTGGGCTTTATCTGCCTGAGCGGATAACTATTTCCCAATTCAGGAGGTGTTCTGAAATAGTGTATTTAACTTGTCTACAACATCAATAAACAAAGGGAATCAACCCTTTAACAGAAATAATTATGTTCAACGGAATAGAAAGTTTAAGCAAATGCAAAAGCATCCTTCAAAAAGATGGCTCTGTTTATACTGACGAGCAAGTGATAGAAATAAAAAACTTTTTATACAAACTCGCCGAAATGGATTACAGTATTTTTTTGAAACAAAAAATGAGAGAACTAGAATTCAAAAAAACACAAGAAGAGCAAGACTCTATAAAAGAAGAAGAATTTAAACAAGTCGCATAAAAATAAAGTAACTAAAAAACAAAATGAAAAAAGCAATTATTTACATTCGGGTATCTACGGATGAACAAGCCGACAAAGGATACTCACTTCGACACCAAGAAGAGTTCTTAAAAAAATATTGTGAATTCAATAATATTGAAGCGCTCGAAATTGTTCAAGAAGATTATTCAGCAAAAACATTTAATAGACCTGCATTCACTCAGTTACTCAATAAACTAAAAAGTCGGAAACTAAGAGCCGACTTTTTAGTTTTCACGAAATGGGATAGGTTTTCCCGAAACGCACCCGATGCGTATGCCATGATAAGCACGTTAACTAAGCTCGGGGTAGAACCTCAAGCAATAGAACAACCATTGGATTTAAATATTCCCGAAAATAAAATCATGCTCGCCTTTTATTTATCTGCTCCTGAAGTAGAAAATGATAGACGTTCTTTAAATACAATTGCCGGAATGCGAAGGGCAAAAAAAGAAGGAAGGTGGGTTTCAACTGCCCCAAGAGGCTATGAGAACAAATACGATGTAGCAAGTAAAAAAATCATTATCCACAATAAAGATGCCCCCATGATTAAATGGGCATTTGAACAACTATCAACTGGAAAATTTACGGTAGAGGATATTAGAAAGCAATGTGTTGAAAAAGGATTTGATTTTAAGCGCGGGTCTTTTCATGAGATTTTCAAAAACCCCATCTATTGCGGTAGAATAATTATTCCCGCATATAAAAATGAAGAAGAGCAAACCGTAATAGGAATTCACGAACCGATTGTTTCTGAAGCATTATTTGATAAAGTTCAAGTGGCTTTAAAAAGTAGGCGGTTTAAACAAATTTATAAAACCTCAGTTCAAGAGCCTTTGCCATTAAGGGGCTTTTTAACCTGCCCACAATGTGGTAAAAATTTATGTGGTAGTGGTTCTACTGGCGGAAGTGGAATTAAGCATTATTATTACCACTGTTTAAAAGGCTGTAAAGAACGAGTGAAAGCCAATGACGTAAACAATGCTTACTCTGATTATATCGCCACCTTTAAGTTTAAAAGCGGTGTTCAGGAATTATACACCGAAATACTAAAGACTATTTTTAAAGCCAACACAGGGGAGAAAAATGCCAATGAAAAGGGGTTACAGTCAGAAATTGAAAAGAATAAAGAGCGTTTGAATAAAGCTCAACAATTAATGTTGGATGGCGAAATGGAAATGTCCGAGTACAAAGAAATAAAACGAAATATTGAACCGAAAATTGATGCCCTTTTAAGCCAACAATTAAGTTTCAATCAGACCGAACTCGAATACCGAAGCTATTTAAAGAAAGGATTGTCTGCAGTACAACATTTGGGCTATCTATTTGATAATTTGGATATTAACGGCAAACGAGATATTATCCGTTCGAGCTTGCGGAAAAACCTCGTATTTTCAGAGGGTAAAACTCGAACGGAAAAACCAAATGAACTACTATCGCTGATTAGCTTGGTAGACGTGCAACACAAAAGATTGAAAAAAGCAAAAGGGAGCGAAAATCGCTCCCTTTCTGCTCATGTACCCCCTTCCAGACCAAATATGAACGAACTCCTTGAAGATACAAGGGACTTTGCTCGAATTTGGGACTTGTACGGTCACCTGTTAAAAGAGGCTTAAATTTCTGTTCTGGGGTTAGAAGTACAAAATCAAATCGATTGAACTAAAAAGGCATAAATACCCTTTTTTAAGCCCTTACAAAGCCTTTAGCGACTCAGAAGGAATCAACCTGCATATTTGGGTTAAAAGCATAAACTTCACCTAATTATTTTGCCAGCTTCAGAATTCTAAAAGCCCCATTAGCAACTAATAGAAATACAATACTACCCACCACCAAATCCGGATACTTTGATTTAGTAAAATAAACGGCTATACCTGCAATTATTACCCCAATGTTTACGATCACATCGTTGCTTGTAAAAATCATACTCGCTTTCATATGCGCCTCCTCACTTTTCGACTTTTGTAATAAATAAAGCGAAGCGGCATTTCCAATTAAGGCTAAAATCGAAATAATAATCATCGTTTGGAATACAGGTACATCTTCATAACCCAAGAATCTTCTCAGAACTTCAGCTAATCCAAATAGCGCCAGGAGCAATTGAAAGTACCCGCTTATTTTCGCTACTCTTTTTTTCTTTGAAGCAATATGCCCTACCGCATAAAGGCTTAATCCATAAACAATGGAATCAGCAAGCATATCTAAACTATCTGCGACCAATCCCATTGAGTTAGAAATAAGCCCGGTAACCATCTCTAAGCCAAAAAGAGAAAAATTAATCAGTAATACAGTCCAAAGTAATTGTTTTTCCTTCTTATGATCTGACGTGTTGATTTGTAATTCAGATTCTTCTGTACTTACAAGAGTTGAATTAAAATTTAATTCACTCACCGCTTGATCGATTGATTCGACCTTTCCTTCATGATAAACCGTAAGCTGCCTATTAGGAATATCGAATTGGAGGTTTCGAATATTTGATATGCTATCAAGCTTCATCCGAATAATATTTTCTTCAGAAGGGCAGTCCATTTTTGATATATGAAATATTGTTTTAAACATTATGATTCTTTCATTTTATTCTTATGTGTTTCGATATGATGTTCAAGTTGCGATTTTAATGTCGCCAAATACTCCTTTAAATCATTGGTATTAATAGCTTTTTCTTTTACGCCAGTAATTGATAAAGGAGTCTCTGAAAGATATTTGTAAAGTTCAGGGTATTTTGTTTCGATAGTTGTTGTAATAGCAATTATTTCTTGCATTAATTTGTTTAATGATTCCATAGTTTCGTTTTTAAAATTAAGTAAATATTATAATTTTATTTTAATTCCCCCGTTGACTACAAAACCGTCCAGAGGAGCATAAATGTCTCTGAAGATTGGATTGGTAACTGAGCCTGTATATATACTTTCAAATCGGGTTTGCCTCACGTCAAGAAAGTTCTCAAAATTAATATAAATTGAAATCTTCTCCCATAGCTTTTCTACCATGAAACCGCAAAGCCAGTAGTCCCTTCCCGTAGTCCCATCACCTAATTTTTGAGGGCTGAAATAATATCCTTCCAATCCAATTTTCCATTTGTCCTCAACTTCATACATTAAAACAGCATTTATCCGATCCCTTGGCGTAAGAGTTTTATCAACCAAAATATTACCCGTATGAATTTTGGTATCCGTATAAGTGTATCCCAAAAACAACTTAAAATCTTCATAGCTGATTTTAATATTTGTCTCCCCACCTTTGCTGTCCATATATCCGCTTAAATTAACAAACTGATACAAACCGTTGCTTGCACTTTGAAGGGTTAATGGATTTTCCAAGAAAGTATAAAAGAAAAGCTGATTGATACTGAAAACAACTTTGCCATCGAATAAACCTGTCCTATAATTTAGATCTCCATTTGCTCCGTAACTTTTCTCTAAAATATTGCTTGAATTAATTGGCAACACATTTTGATATTGGATTCGTTCACTTTCCTCAGTAAAAATAGTTGGTGCTTTATATCCAAATCCTCCGCCAATTCGGGAAGTTATTTTAGGAGTTATTTTAAATAACAAAGATAAACGAGGAAGAATTACGGGTTCGTAATTTACGACTTGGTCAACTCTGATTCCACTTTCGATGTGTAACCATTTTGCTGCCTTTGTAGTGTTTTGGATAAAAGCACCATAAGTGGTTTGGTTATAATTGCGTAAAGGAATAGTATCAAACTTTTTTTCGCTGAACTGATCTGTCCACAAATTTAATCCTGCGATCCATTCTGTTTTTTCTCCGTGGTTTGCATAATTCAACTCGGTATAGGTGGCATTCTGTGTTCCGTTAAAAGTATAATTAGGAATTTGAATGAGCCTATTAAAGGAGTTGTAACTATTCTTGAAAGTAATATGACTGCATTTTCCGAACTCATGTTCGAAAGCCAATTGTGTGCTAATTCGTTGTGTGTTGTTCTTTTCAAAATAGCTATGAAGGGTGTCTCCATTTCCTTTAATGTAATGCATATCACCACCGATACGGTTTTCTAATCCTGCGTTCACTCCAATCATTAACTTCGTTTTCTCTGTGAAATTGAAAAACAACTTAGGGTTAAAAGTGTAACGTTCAAATTTAGGGATTGCAGACAAGTCAATTTTTGCTGGATCGTAAGCAAGGTTGCTGTTTCGGGAAGCGAAAAGCGTAACTCCTATTTTTTTATTGAATTGCTTACTATAAAAACCATTCACATCCAATCCTCCTGTTGATGTTCCATTTACAAGAAATCGCAGTTCCCTTTCTTTCCCCGGTGTCTTAGAAATCAAATTCACCAATCCCGAAATAGCACCACCGCCATATAAAGTAGAAGCCGATCCCTTTACAACTTCAATTTGTTTTAGATCAAGTGGAGGTGTTTGGAGCAACCCCAAGCCACCTGAATATCCTGAGAATAATGGAAAACCATCCTTTAATATTTGAGTGTATCTTCCATCCAATCCCTGAATTCTTATTGATGAATTTGCTGAAGTAGCCGAAGTTTGCTGTGTTTGAATCCCTGTACTTTCTGCTAAAACCATTCTAATATCTCCGGGTTTCATGTTTGCTTTTTCTTGTAATTCTTCTTCTGAAATGAATTCCACTCGGGTTGGTATATCGTTAATTGTTCTTGAGCTTCTTGTGGAAGAAATAACGACTTCTTCAAGTTCATCACCTTCGGTATTCAGATATACAAGAAGTGTGTCAGAATTAGGAAACGAAATAGTATCACTTCTTTCTGCGTAACCGATAAACGAAAACTTAATTACTTGTTTCCCATCAGGAACGTTATTAATGATTACTAATCCGTTTATGCCGGCAGCTGATCCATTGGTTGTACCATCTATTACCGCTGTTGCTCCGGTTAACACTTCCTTATTGGAAGCATCCTTTATGTATGCTATTAATTTATTCTGTGCTTCTAATGGCGCATACGCAAATACCATTAAAGCAATGATGATTAGATTTCTCATGCTTGTTGATTGATTAAGTAAATTAAGTAGAATGCAGTTTAATTGCATAGAAAGATCAACAAGCGATCTTAGGAGGTTGCCAAATGTTAGCGGAGTACAAAGAAATAAACGACTGCTTATATAAAGGAAATGTTTTTTCCACTACAGTTACCGGAGCAACCACCGCCTCGACGGAAGGGGCAATACAAACACCGAAACAACTTGTGCAACTCACAAATGGAGAGCAGGGTGTTTCAGGACTATCAGAATCTTTCTCATGAGCTTGTTCGGAAAGAAAATCATCTCCGCAATTATCATCAGAGCAGCATGGCACAACTGCCAATGCCATCACTATTACTGATAATAAAACTGCGAAGAATTTCATTCCATAAAAGTACAAATTTTACCGCAATATGTCAAAGAACTCTTAATCAATGTGATAAGGCAGATGCTAACCGTTATTATATTCTATGAATTTTTTTAGCTTCGTCAAAACCCACCCACTTGCCTTTGCTGTCCTGACCTCGATTAGCCAACTCTCTTCGAACTAAATAAATGAGATCAAAGTCTCCTTGAATTGCTTCAGCAAGAAGTTTACTGCTTGTAAGACTGAAAATGAAAGATGGGTTGTCGTCATCTTTTCTATTCGCATAGAAACGAGGATCAAATTTTTCCCTCGATTTCTCTTCGGATTTTCCTTTTGTCTTATCCCATATTTTTAACGCCCCGGCCATTTGCGTCATAAACGCAGTTAAGTTCGGATGCATTTCAGTCACAACCTCATAAAAATTATCGCTTCTTTCCTGAGCGATATCTAAAAGTTCAATGTAGTCAGCATCGGTTAATTCAAGATCCCATTCCCGTTCAATAACACCTTTCAAAGCACGAATTGTTGTGTTAAATACAATCGTTTGCTTTTTCGGTTCAACTTCTTTAGCAGTAGATTTCCCTTTTGCCGCTTTCAGTTTTTCCTCTCCTGTTTTTGTAAGCTGACCACCCATTTTTTTCCAAATATCACCGGGAATCTCCTCACGGATCACAGTATCACAATCCATCGCATGATTCATTGCTTCCTTATATTTTCCTTGATCGCAATACTTTTTGATGATTTTTAAATTATTCCAATCGGCTTTATCTAACCATTCAGGTTCAGTCCAATCCTTTTTATTTTTCACTTTTGATTTGCTATCAGACCTTGAAGAACTTTTCTTTTTTGTTCCGCTGACACCCTCATGCCAGTCATAATACAAATCGTTGTCCTTACCCGCTACCTTTTTGAGTTCATTCTCTAATCCTGATATTCTCAGATCGTAATACGACAAGCCTTCCGCCTCGTCATCCGCTTCATCATCGTTGGACATAAAATAGACATTCTCAACTTTTACTTTTGCTTGAGCCTTTTTTATTTCAGCTTCCACAAGTTTTTTTACCCAATTTTCCGCCTCCGATTTATTGGCTCTAATAGCCTCCTGTACTGACTCGCCTCTTTCAATAAGAAAATCAAATTCTTCCAAGGCAACGCTAAATGTTGGTTTAATTCGCATCGGTTTCTCAATACCTGATAAACTTGTTTGTTCATCCGTATCAGGAGCAGCCTCCTCAAAAATATTCATCTCGCCTCCGGCATTGAATCTGCCGAACTGAGTTGCCTTTCCTTTTTCCGGAACCTCAATCACCACATCCACATCATGCTGATAAGAATTCGCTCCTTTGAATTTCCCATCTTTAGTGGTTTGGAAAATAAAGATGAATGATTTACCTGGATTATTCTTTTTAAGGTTTTCCAAATCTTTAGGACTCAGTCCAAGTTTATTGACGCTATCTAAAATGATGAATTGATACTTACTCAAATCTTCAGGCAAATAATCACTCACAAAAAGGTTTTCATGTTTTACATCCTTGTCGTTGAGTTTCATTTGCAAGGTTGCATCCAATTTCTCTTCGTTGGCAACATAAAGAACCGTTCCATGATTACGGGCTAAATACCCTGCGAAGTCTACACATAAATATGACTTGCCCATTTTAGGTCTTCCGAAAACCATCGCTGTAAAGCCCGGACTCGGATCACCTATCAGGTGTAGCCACTTACCGGTAAAGCCAATCGAATTAAAATGAAGATTAGCAAAATCAATACTGCTCATCAGATTTTGCTTTGGCTTTACTTCCGCTTCAACACCGTTCAAACTGTTCTTCTTTACTTTTGGTTTTGCTTTCAATTTATTCAAAGCAAGTTGAATTTGTTTCTTTGTGGTCGGTGACAACTCCACTTTAATACTCTTGCCCATTGAGTTTACCAACGACAAAAGTTTATTCTGAACCAACAACACTTCTTTCGACAATGCATCGCTCTTCGTTACTTCTTTATCCTTAATGGCATTTTGCACTTCATTTAGAAATCCCTCAATTTCTTTTTTCTGATGTGTTTCGCCACTAAGCAATAAAAATCGCTTAACGAATTTCTCAGCCAATGTCGATTCCTGTTTTACTGTTTCCTTTTCCGTAATAGGGTGTTTAGGGGTGCCGGAGAGTTCACCTTTATCATCAATAAATTCTTCCAACTTTTCAAATGCCAACTCAAACACACGTTTTACATCGGCATCATTGTCGTAAATACTCCAGTCCTTTCCCTGATCTGTTTTTGTCATTATTACCAAGTGAGATTTTTTCAGCACTTCCGGTAAATTTTCAAAACCAACTTCACTTATGGCTTTAAAATAATTCTTGGTTGTAATTCTCATTTTATTAAAATTTTAATCGGGTTAATTGTTTCGATAAACTTTGCAGTTCCTTCTTATCCTTTGGATTCATTGTGTGTTTAAACGCTTTCATTTTTGCGGGATCATAATTCATTACGATCATTTCCGTTTTTACTTTATCGGTATGCTTTGTAACCGCTACATTTTTAGTCACCTTTTGAACCTTCCATTTGTATTTTTTGATGTAGGTCGCGAGAATTTTTGAAGGATAAGAACTCAACAAAAACTTCCCTTTCACCTTGGCCAACGCATCGAGTAATTCTCTGTAATCACTTTCCGAATAGCCTTTATAATGTCCTTGATCCGAACCGATATACGGAGGATCAGCGTAGATAAATGTTTCTTTGTCATCGCACCTGTTTATTACTTTGATTGCATTATTATTTTCGACCTGAACTTTTGTAAGACGGTCTTCGTATTCTTTTGTAAACGCATCACGTTTATTGGCGAGGGCCGCTTCTTTTGAATCATCCTTTCCAAAACCCCAAGAGCCAATCATTCCTGCAAAGCCCTGATTGGTTAAAACCCACAACGCCCATGCACGTTTTACATCCGTAAATAAATCGGGATGTGCATACACAACCATTGCATTCCTGTATAGTTCCCTGCTGTGTAAGGTTGCTTTAATTTCTTTTTGCAGTTCGGGAAATTTCGTTTTAATCACTTTAAAAAAGTTCACGATCTCTCCGTTTATATCATTAATTACTTCCACCTCTGATTTTGGTTTCGCAAAGAACACAGCACCACCGCCAAAGAATGGTTCGCAGTACATCCTATGTTCAGGAATTAACGGGAGTAAGTATTTTAGAAGAGTTTGTTTCCCTCCGTAATATGTTATTGGTGTTTTCATTAAGCAGCTTGTTTTAAATCCATTAATTCGAGTTCCATTTCAAGAATCCAAAGAGGAGACTCTGTTTTTTGTGATTGCTCACCCATCATTTTGTTGCCGATTGCTGAAACAACCGCAACGCTTACCGCATTGCCTAACATTTTATATCGCTGTGAATCGGAGATTTCTTTTTTCTCGCCGTCAAAAATTCCCCAACGGGTCCAGTTATCCGGAAAGCCTTGTAACCTTTCACATTCAGTTGGGGTTAGCCTTCTTAAAGAACCTTTGCCCATTGTGTATTGCTGAACTCCTGTGTCGATTGTATTTGCGATCCCTTTTCCAACTCTTCCTCTTCTTTTGTTTGCTTCAAGAAATGATAAGTTAATACTGTCCCCCTCGGTAGCACTTGCGTATCCTTTCTTTGTCGCTTCAGGTACATGAAACATAACCATGCTGTCTTTTTGAACGGTAGTTAATTGATTGGCGATCTTATCTTTTCTTACTTCAACTTTTCCCTTCTCACCTTTGTAACTTCTCGTTCTGTAAGCTGCACCACTTACAATTAACGGTTGCCTTGTATAATCACTCTGCGTTTTTATCGCAGGGCTTTTCTCAAGTTTTTCTTTAACCCATTTGTCAACGGAATTTTTCCAATGCAAAACGTAAGGGGAGCGATGAGAACTTTCTCCGACTTTTGTATCGATTGTCGGACTTATTTTTTCCCTTTGAGATGTTTGTTGATGGATCGCATTATTCCCTTCACCGATTTCTCCGAAAGGAAATATTTGTTGTCGGGCTGTTCCTCTAAGATATCCGACAAGGTATATCCGCTCTCTATTTTGGGGTAAAAACCAGCAAGTATTAAGCAGTTGCCATTGGCACTCATAAAGCCCAAGGTCGGCAATCGTTTGAAGTACGATTTCAAAGTCTTTGCCTTTGTTACTGGAGAAAAGCCCTTTGACATTTTCAAAGACAAAAACTTCGGGTCGGCATTCGTTAATAATTCTAATTGCTTCAAAAAATAGTCCGCTTCTTTTTCCTTTGAGCCCTTTGAATTTTCCAGCAATGGAAATATCTTGGCAGGGTGAACCAAACGTGATGATGTCGGGCTTTTGAATTTGTTTTCCTTTGATTTTTGTGATGTCACCGAGGTTTTTCGCATTTTTAAAATTGTATTGGTAATTTGCAATTGAGTATTTATCAATCTCCGAGAACTGATGGTTTTTAATAATAAATCCAGAGGCAAGGAGGCCTCTTGCGAAGCCTCCTGTACCACTGAATAAATCTAATAGATTGATTTCCTTTTTCATCTTAGCTGTAAACAAGTGCTGATCTGTTGTTCCAAATTTTATCAAAGGATTTATTTCCTCCTGCCCACTTGTATGAGTAAACACCGTTTGCTTTTGACACTTTTTGAATTGCCCATACAGCCGCATCAACTGCTGAACCGGGTAAAGCAAATCCGTTATAAACAACATTTGCATTTCCCTCATCAACTAATGATGGCTGAAAGAATAATTTATCATCCAAAGAATTCACTTTTGTTTTTAAATCATTCACAGCACCTTGAAGAATTTTAATCTCTCCAATCTCTTCTGTTTGTTTTGCTTCTGTTGACGTGCCTGTAACATTGGTTTGAAGCATTCCCATAATCAAGTCACGAAGTGCTTCCACCGATGGTGATGCCGGAACTGTAACATCTAACTGATCGAAGTAGATATTATTTAATGCTCCCTGACCGATATCAATCTTTATGATAGTGTCTCTTACGATTTCCACTTCACGGATCTGATACTTCAATACAAAGCGAGATGCACCGTCTTCGGTGATTTTTAAACTCGCGCCATTATTCTCAATTGTAACTACCATAGTTATTGTTTTTTGTTTTTGTTAAAATATTCGTAGATACTCTCACCAATGATTGCTCCCATGAAACCGCCAATCATTACATAGGGAATAGCATCCTTCTGAGCACTCTTTGCATAAAAATACATTAGGAGAGAAGCTGCAAGGGTGGCGGTTGAAACGATTGTTTTCTCTTTCATTGTTACTTTTGTGATTTAATAAATAATGTTGTTGTAATTCCTGCCATAATCATTAGGCCGCAGGAAAGCATTTTATTTTCAAAACGCTTTTTTCTGTTCTGTTTGTAAGCTGTATTCAACTCATCGGCTAATTGCTGTTGTCGTTGCTGATTTTCTTTTTGTAAATCAAACATGGAGAGATAACTCCTGTTACACATTACAATTTGTGAATCCCTGATTGCAACCGACCGATTAAGTGAATTAATGGAAAGACCGCATAAACTATCCTGCTCATTGCACAGTTGATTGAGTACAACGACTTCCTTTTTTAACGCGTCACAAGGAATATTGCTCACCACTACTGTCTGTTGTTTTTTTAGCAATGCTCTTGCTATTTGCAGTTTCACACTCAGCTTTTCATTTTCAGTTTTCAAGGAATCGGCAACTTTGGTAAATTCTTGTTTCTCTTTCTGATAGATTTGCTGAATTGCTACCGCTTTGTTGTCGGAGGATTTAATCTCCTTTTTGATTTCCTTTACATTTACCTGCTTGGGCTTTTCGCTACAGCTATTGACCGCTACGAGGCAAACCATGATGCCTATTAAAAAGGCAGAAATTATTTGTTTCATATTTATTGGTTTTAAATTTTACACTTGTTTTTTTTCGATACTGTACCCGAAGCAACCTGCTCCCACAAGGCTGATAAAGCCATAAAACATATGTTCGGGCATTTTCATTTCAAAGAACTGTTCTGCGATCCAACTCACAAGCAGCACAATCACGAACAGGATCGTTACTACTTCTCGCAGACTGTGGTTTCCATTTTTGTCTTTTAGCAACTGGGCTAATGCTGATATGAATTGATTTTTCATTTTCATTTTTTCTTTTTCCTTGTTAGAATTCCCCACAGGGCAGTTAATCCCAATGCTACTGTCACCGTTCCGATTGCCCACCGTTTAAAACTTAGTCGCTTCACCGATCTGAAATCAATCAGCGTATAAGTAAAACTGTTACCGTATAAAGCCAAGTGCTTTTCGCACAAACCCAAGAACTCCTTGAATTCATTGATGTTTGCAAACACCTGACATCCGGCTGAGTATTTATCCACTTGCTTGGTGATCCCATTCAAACTTGCACGATGGATGTTGATACCGAAAAGCCCTTTACTCTTTGTGCCATTTCTAAAATCAAGTTTTGCATCTCGGTCGTAATCTCTGATTACAGTTATTGGTTTTGCCTGAACCAACGCCTTGTATTTTCCCTGATGCAAACCGATTTTATACGCACCTTTATATTGTCCTTGAGCTAAGATGGCTGTACCTTGAGGTTGCATAGGATTACGCAACCAAAAAGTACCTGGATCAGTCGTGACCATGTAGACATGGTAATGCCACTTTAATGGTGCTACTTTATAAAAGACATGAATCTCATCATCAAATCTGTTTGGGATGGTACTTGTTGACCTGATCCCGACTATATTTAGTTGATTCGGTTTTGTGTAGAGTTCATATCCTTTGCTTCGCAGAATTCCCTTGATCTTCGTGAGAAACATTATGCAGCGTCTCCTAAATCGGGTTCGTACTCACCGAGCCACTTCTTTACATCGAAGCATGGACAGGCTTTTTTTACTCCTGCGAAATCACGATGTCCCAACACTTGTGCTTGCGGATATTTCTCGGTAAGAGAAACAATCAAATCAAACATGGAGTGTTTTTGTGCATCGCTTCTGTTGTCAAGTGGTTTACCATCTTTATCGATGCCACCGATGTAAGCCAAGCTGATGCAATTAGAATTGTGTGCATACACTCCGTAACTGTTTTTACTTTCATCCAACAGTTGCACAATGTTTCCGTGTCGTTGAATCAGGTAATGATACCCCGGAGTATCTCCCCAACCACGTTGCTCTTTCCAATATCTTTTAATGGATTCAACTGTAGTAGTTGGCGGTGTTGCGGTGCAATGCACCACGATGTATTTAATGTTTCTAAGATTTTTCATTTTTAAATTCTTTTAAGGATTTTACATTTTCTTTTCGCACCCTGAATAGTTCGGTGCTTTTTTTAGGAATGAAATAAATCCAACCCTGATGAGTAAATTCCTTCTCGCCAAGCACCATATGCTTTGGCATTTTCAACTTAGCGTTGTTCTTGGATTTGAATATTTCACAATCCTGAATGGTTATGATTTCATCTCCATGTTTTATTATTCCGGCAAATCCACTCGCTCCAACAAATGTGTTGTAGGTAGTTTCGTTAACTGATGTTGGCAACTTAGCCCTCACTAAAGCCGCTTCCACTTCCTTTCCGAACATTCCATCCACTCCATATTTTGGAAGTATGCTTGCACCGAATTTTTTTACTAAGGCGTTTTGAAGTTGTGTTACTCTGTTTCCCTTACTTCCTCTTTTCAAAGGGAAGTTGTCATTTTTCACAGGCGCTGTATTCACGCTTGGAGTTTCTGTAAAGGAGGTTGTGTCTTCTTCCTGATTCGCTTTTTTCTTTTTCCAATAGTTCCATCCCAAGAAACCAGCGACTCCTGTTCCTAATACACCCAGTCCTATCAGGATCACTTTTCTTTTTTTATTTGGTGTTGCTTTTTCCATTATCCCTTCGGTTTTGATAGTATTAATTTCATGTAATCGTTGTATTCCCACATCTCCAACTCACCTTTCAAATCAGTAATAATATTCGATGCATATAATTTGTTGTAAACTATTCCTGTCATTATGAATGCTTTTTGTGTTGGCATTTCGTTAAAGACTGCTTTGATTGCTTCTTCATCTGTACCCGGTAAAAAACCGTACTCTTTATCAAAGGCTGCTTTCAAACGCTTTGCCCATCCATCGTAACTTAAAATCGGACTTGTCGGTTTACCGCCTGTTTTGTCGGGTTTCTGTGCGATAATCTGTAGCATCTCATTGTACTCGGTAGCTTGTAACTCATCACTCATATCGGTAATCATGTTTGAGTTGTAGAGCTTTTTGTAGGATGCCTGAACTTGAAGGAAAACTTGCTTGCTTGGAATTTCTCTCAGCGTGGTTCTTAACTTTTCGGTATCTGTTCCCCACCAACCATCGTTTTCAAATGCCATTTTAATTTGCTTGGCCAATGTTGCCGGAGTACCATCATCAAAAGATTTTTTCTCTTCACGATTAGCCACACCTTTTAAAACAAGTTTCCTTCCGAAAAAAACACCACCGCCCAAAATCCCAATTCCGATAAGGGAATAGAGAAGCTTCTCTTTCAAGGTCAAATCATTATTGGTGGTATTCTTTTTCATCTTAAACTCCTAATGCTTTTTTTGCTAATGCAGTTTTTACAGGATCGTTTTGTACGATGTCGGCAAGTTTCACCAATTCCTTAGTGTTCAACTTTTTCGCGATCGTGGTTAACGCTTTCATTTTAGAATCGGCTTCTGCTTCAGTAGTCGCTTCAATTGTTATTTCGTAACTAAACTTTTTCATTTTCTTTTTTTATTTCTAATAGGTCAAATACTGTTTCGATGTTTTTCGGCTCTTCAACAAAGGATTGTAGGATGAGCATTATATTATCAAGCTGCTGCTGACTGAAGTGTGATTCCAATTGTTGTAAGAATCCAAGCTGTGCTTTCATGGCTTCCGACATTCCTTCATCGGATGGTGTTTTCTTTTTAAACACCACTTCGTTTTCAATAACTTCTGCTGTGGTATCAATCGCTTCCTTTGCAATCAATCCTGCAAGTGCATCTCCGCCTGGTAATTTGGCAACCCAATGTGGATTACGTTTTACCATTCCTTCAACAATCACCGAGGCAACATCGCCAAGGTTTACATCGCCCCAATGAAGTTTTTTGCTTTTGAATTGACTGAGTTGTTTTTCTAAATCCTCGATGTACTCTTCGGCTTCTGATAATTCTTTTTTGCAGACATCAAAATCACGCTTCATCAGATCCGTTTGCCAACGCTCCCTTTCCTGCGCTAAACTTTGAGTTACCCTGTCGTTAATTCGGTTTTCAAGTTCTATTCCGGACAAACCCTGCGACTGCTGAGTTTGAATTTGCACCGTGTGTTCGGTCGGCTTTTTCTTTTCAAGAACAAAAGTGAACTGCTGATAGCGGTTAGAATTTTCGGTATTGTAGATAAATACTTTTATCGTTTCGGTTGTCTCCTCAAGGTAGACCTTATGGTCATCAAGGGATTCAATCCTGTTGGTGCGTGGTACAACTTTTACATCGTCTACATATACCTCCAAGTATTTCCCTTCACCTTTGTCAGCCATGTCGTGAAGCCACATTTTAAATTGTGACAGCTTCACATCGTTATATGGATTGGTATGTTGCATTATTTTTTGTTTTTAATTGTTGTTTTGTGCTTTGGTATTACTTGGATAAATCGCAAGTGATTAATACCGGATGAATAATTTTTGATTTGTATTTTACTTTGATGTTCGTACTGCATTTCGTTGGTTGTGTTTTCACTCAGGTCAAAAATTCCCGTTTCACTTTCCACTCTCACGTTTTGTGCTTCTTCAACCAAATAATAGAATTGATTGTAAGCATCAATGGTTTGTTCTTCATTGGCCTGTAACACTAAGTGTCGGAATCGGATATAGTAATTGCCTTTGTATCCTAATTCCTGCATCCTTCTTGGGATGTATTCTAAAGCAAGGTTGATTGTCATTTTTTATTCCTCCACATTAATCCATACATAAACATTCACTTCATACTTTATATCTGCATTTACAGATTTGCCTAACGCATCCAAGTACCAACCCTGAATAATGGTTGACTCCGCATCAATCTTCACAATCTCTTCAGTTCTTTTATTTCCGTGCGTGAAATCATTTACCGGAAATCCTGCTTTTGAAAAATCAGCGAGACCGAGGTTGACATCGTTTGCTAATACATCGGCAGAGTAAAACCAATTTGCTTCTTCACAACTTTGTAGTTTCAATTCACCGATCAATTGGTTTCTTTTAAAAAATGTGGGAGTATGTCCTCCATCATCTGGGGCAGGTTCAACCACAACCGTTTCAGGTTTATCAATCAATCTGCCACCGTACTCAACACCAATGATGAACTTAGTATCCATTGGAAGCTTTATTTGAAAATGCTTCCGTTCACCTTTTTGTTTAATACTAATCTTGGTAATTATCACTCCCTCCTTCATCATAACTCATCCTCCATTTCACAGTCCAGGTACAAACTCACTCGGTAAGGCGCAAACACAGTTCTGCCATCATCCAAATCTTTGTAAAGGATTTGTACTCTGCCATTACCGGGTGCAACACCGCCCAAATCATAGTAGCGTTGTTTTGGTGATACATTTATTCCCGACATCAATAATTTGCTTTCGTAATTGTCAGGAAAGAACTCTTCTTTGTTTATTTCAATTTTTTGAGTGCCTCTGTAATAGAGCAAATCGTCCTTGTCCGATGTAACCAACACGCCATGTACTTTCACAATGTTCTTCTCCAATTCAAAGGTTTCACTCACAGTTGAGTTCGCCACAAGAATTTTTATATCAAATCTTTTTTTCGTTGCTTTTAACATGGTATTGTTTTTTTAAAAGTCGGGAGACTGCTCTCCCGACTTATTTGGTTAATGATTATGGAGTGGTGATCGTTCCATGTAATCCAACATACAATTGGGTTTTAGGATCAAGTCCTTCCATTGAACCCAACTCCACGGTAAACTCTACCAAGATGTCATCGTGAATTAAGCGTGGGTTCGCCAATTTGTAATACCCCAATGGAACAGCGTGCATATTGGTTGTTTTGAATGCTGCAACACTTGTTTCAGGAATGATTATTTTTTTGTTGGCCTTCAAACTGAACTCTCCGTTTGCAAGTGCAGGGAAGTCTTCCAGTTGAATGAATTTTGAACCAAGGATTTTATCAGTTGTGTTTTCAGTTGGAATTGAAGCCAACAAAAAGATTCCGCTAACCAATAAAGCCTGATTCTTTTGCAATTTTGCATTGCTGATGTTACGCAAACCAACTTCTTTCACATCCTGAGTTTCAAACAACTTAATTGTTTTTGAATTCACAGGCTTGATAGAATACACAATGGTATCTGCCAAACGCAATTCACCTTTTGCCAATGCTGCTTTGATGTGAGCAGGTAACTCACCAAAGTGCTTTTCCATTTCTGCTCTTGAGCCTTTGCTCATTACACCCGGACTTGCCAACTTGTTAATGGTGCGTTGACGAGCAATGGGATTCATTCTGCGAAGTGCGCCCAATAACTCTTCTCCTTCTGCACCTTCTAATCCAAGTAATGCTCCGGCATTGTTGTACTGTTCTGTACCGTCTAAAATTTCTAACATAATTTTTGTTTTTTAAAGTTTAACTTTTGTTTATTTTTTGTGTGATGGATGTTCTGTTTTTGTTTTAGTAGTTTTTTTCTGATGGGTCTACTTCGCCCATTTCTTCTTCACCGCTCAATAGATCAACTTCGATCCCGTTCACTTGGTTGTACTTCATTCCGCTTTCCTGAATTTGTTTTTGGATTGTATCCAACGCATTCATTTCAACTTCGCCCATTGACTCTTCAGAGTTGGGATGAACGAAATACTGCACCTGACCGAGACCGTTTGTTCCCTCATCGGTTTTTTCTTCCTTCTTTTCCTTTGCTTTTAAAACTTTGTCGAGGAATATTCTTTTTTTCATGTCGTCTTTTAGAGCGAGCAATCTTTCTTTTACTCCGGCCAATCCTGATGTGGGTTTTCCATTCATACCCGACATTGCCTGATATGTTCCCGATGCCATCATTCCCAAACCGAGTGCCGATGCGATCCTGCTTTTAGCATAGTGACCAACTCCGGTTACTGCCGCTCCAACAACAAAAGACAATCTTCCCAACACAGCTCCTGCAATTCCGCCTCCGATAACACCAACCACAAGGTCTTTCCCTAACTCGGTCGCTGCATCTTTCACTTTCGCTCCTGTACTTGCATCCGCTGTACCGCTAAGTGTTTTTTTGAGTGCTGCTTTTTGATAACTGTTTTTATTTTTTCCCATTTTCTTTTTTGTTTAATCGTTTTTCCTTTTTACATATATGCTACTGCTTGTTTCTTTTTGCCCTTGTGTCCTCCTTTCCTTTTCTTTTTTGATTTAAGTCCTTTCAATCCTGAAACTGGTTGAGCCGGTGGTTTGGGTTTGTTCATCATTTTGTAACCGAGAAACAGTAATCCAACACCCGTTAGCCCAATCGCTGTTGGTTTAAGCCACTTTTTATTTTTATCCCAAAAGCCTTGTGGCTTATCGCCTCCCGAAGTATCAGTAGTTGAACTATCACCACCATCGGATGAATTTGTGCTTGAAGTTTTAGCCATTGATTTTGAATTATCTCCACCACCGCTGTCACCACCGCCACCATCTCCACCTGAACTCTTATTTTCAGAATTACTTGAAGAAGAATCGTTACTGCTTGAGCTTGTATTAGAACCACCGTCATCGCTGTTAGTGATTTTTACATTTGATGCTCCTTGTGATACTTCTTCAGCCGATGTTCCATCGCCTTCTTTGGAATCAGGATTTTCAAAATCTTTTCCCTCTTTGTTTTTCTTTGGAAAAATATTTCCGATCCCTTTTAATAATCCGGCAATCGCTCCGATAATTCCTGTGGCTGCTGTAATAGAGGCTGCACTTGCTGTTGCAGAACCGAGTTCGCCCAATCCATTGAAATTTTCATCGTGATACATTTCGTTTCCGAGTAATAGTTCAAGTGAACTGCTTTCATCAAGGCCACTCATATCGTCAAGGATGTATCCTAATCCGCTTACTTCGTGATTCTTGTTTCCTTTTCCTGTAAGGATCGCCTTCTTAAGATTTTCAGGTTTACCTCCGGCATCGTAAAAAATCTTCTCCAGTTTTTCTCTCACTTTTTTTAATCGCTCGAACTTTCCCATGTCAACTTCTTTTTGTTTCGCCTGTTCATCGGTGAGGTAGGCGAACTTTAAGCGTTGTGCTACTTTGAAGAGATTAAGTTTCATGCTGATTAAAACTCCCGATCGTATTAAAGCGGTTGCAGGATTTATTCTGTTGGTAACATGAAGTGCTTTATGAATAAAGTTTTTCAGTTTGCCACCTTTTTTACCGCCATCGCTTCCCGGTGGCTGAGTGAACTTTTTGAAAATTCCTTTTTTCGCACCGCCACCACCTCCGCCTGAAGCAGCTTTTCTTTTGAAGAGTTTTCCTAAGTCGCCTCCATCTAACTCTTCCCAACCCATCAGGTCTTGCACATCTACATTGTTTGTGCTGGGTATGCCATTTAAATATTCTAATTCCATGTTTGTGTCTTTTTTTTCTGTGTATGGTTCTTCATAATTGAATCGGTCTACCACACAATCGACCGTGATGTAATTTTCTCCTGTTGTTGGCACTATCGGATAGATGTGCTGAAAGTGATCCTCTTTGTATTTTGTGATTCGCAGTTTGTGCTTTATTTTTAAGTTGCTCAATATGCTGCTGATAAACACCGTGTAACAATCGCAATCTATCCCGTGATGCCTGTCGTACCAACCTCTCGCAGGACTTCTGATTTGTTCCTTTCCGTCCGCATCCTTTTTGTAAGCGATGTGAGTGAAAACAAAATCCCAAATGTTCCGGCACGTTTCGTAAACACCTTTTCCTTTTAGTAGTGGTGCTAACTTTTCAGTTTGAAACAATGTTTCTTGCACTACTTGTGGAATAAATCTTACCGTGTCATTAACCGTTGCACCTTTTTTAATTGTTGGATCAAGGAACAGGGGCTTTGGAAACAAATGCTCGAATTCTTCACCACTTTTAATCTTCCGTTTTTTTGTTGCTTCCATTTTGTGCAGCGATTAATTGTACTTCATCTGTTTTTTCAAAAGGAACTTGTTTCATTCCCAAATCAATTGTTGTCATCGTTGTAACTCCGATCTTAAAGGCTTCGCCTTGTTGTACTGCTTGTAATAAGCCTTTGGCAGTAGAGAGGAGGCTGAACATTGGAATGCGTATCATTATCGCTTCGAATTTTGCCTCACCGAATGCAGGAATAGCGATGTCTTGATTGACCGCTTGCGAACTTCCGATGCTGCTTCCCTTAATCATTAATCTGATAAAAGGGAACTTGAGTTTTAAACCCGTGCGAGTTGGATTCTTCAACTGCACATCTACTCTCAACACCAATCCTTGCAAATCCAACTTGTGCAGCTTAACCGATGGAACAATCTCCAGGTTCACCGAGGTCTTATTCAATCTCCACAGATACATTCCTCCTGCAAAAACGCCTCCTCCTATGCCTAAGCCTAACAGTATTTTTTTAATGCTTGCCATTTATTTTTTTCTGATTTTGTCGCTGAAATATTCTCCGCCTACTTTAAAGGCCATCCAAATTGCCCCACCTACAAGTGCTTTAATTGCATAGTCCATCAAACTTGAGTAGTCTATGTTTGCGAACAGGATGCTTGCGGTGAGAAGCATATTTCCTGTTCCGTCTGTTGTTCCATTGTGTTTAATTTCTGACATCGTTTTTTTGTTTTTTAAAAGTTTCACATCCATCACGGGACAAAGGTGTAACTGTTGTCCGGCGCGCTTTCTCGGTTTAGGGCTACACTTCCCGTTTTTACCGAGTATGGCATAAAATGGAATGAAGCGGTTTTACATTTCAATTGTTTTTGGTGTTCCTAATTCTGCAAAAATGATTTCCACTTGTTTGATGTTGTAGTATCTTCCGCAGCGTTTGCCTAATTTTTCGGTGAATGCGGTAAGCCAACACCTGAATGTTTTATCGCTCACCTGATAGCATTTTGCCAACTCACTTATCATGTAGGGTTTTATTTCAATTCCTTTTGCCATTGTGCTATTTTTTAATTGTTGATTTGAAAATTGATAATTGCATTGTTGAAGATTTGTAAAAGGTCAAACTGCTTTTCTGCAATTAATTTTTTGCGGTAGGTCACAATCGTATTGATTGTCGGTTCTTGCAGATATTTAGTGATCGCTTTTGCAAGGAGCGTGATCCCGTAATTGTAATCAGGAACAGTTATGCGTTGCATACACACCTCTCTGTACCATCCTTCAGTTCCGGTTAATCCTGCGTAATAGTTAATGTTTAACCAATCGATAGGTTTTGCGATGTAGCGACCACGCTTTCTGTTTATAAAGCGTTTTGCTAAACACACACGCTCGATAATTTCTTCAAATAATTTCGTTGGATTCTTTAAAGTGTTGTAATGTTCCGCGATCAGGTTTTCAAACTGAGTCTTTTCTTTATAAGAGAACTCGGTGTTGTTCCAAATTGCTGCGTGAATAAAATTCCAAGTGTTCTCAACGATGTTGTTTTTTGGATTTGATTTGCCACCTTTTACTACTCTTAAATGTGGTACTGCCGTTTTTGTTTTTCTAACTGCTGTCATTTTATTTTAGTTTTTATATTACGTTTTTAAGTTTGTCGCTTTGACGATACAAAGGTGCAGCAGTAGGTTTCAGCGCTTTCTCGGTTTGGGTTGCATGAGAAAATTTCTGACGACATGAGCGAAATTTTGCAGCGAAGAGAATTTTTTGGAACGCAAGAGAAGAAAACGAAACGCATGGTAACCGAAGAGAAAAGTTTGGAAGATTTGGGAACGTTTGGGCAGTTTTGGGCAGAGAAAATTTCCGGGGATGATTGCGGATTTATTCGGGGGGAATCGGGGGAGATTAAGGGATGAGGATGTTAATGCCGAAAAATATCGGGGGTTACCGGAAAAGTATTCGGGGGGAACTTCGGGGAGATTTAAATAAAAAGTAAAAGGCCGCCATTCAGGCCGCCCATCCAATTAATTTTCAAGAAAAAATAAAACGTGTAAACTAATCTTAGTGCATTACACCTGGCAGACCTAACACCTCTACGATGATTATAACTTGGTTCACTGTATAATAGCGACCTCTTTTTGCTCCAACCTTTTCGTTAAAAGGTTCTAACCACTTGTTGAATGTCTTTACTGACACTTCATACTTCTCTGCCAACTCTTTTTTTGAGTAAGCCTTCAAATCGAACTTTTCTGTCGTGATGCTCATCTTTTCTACCTCCTATATATGTTACTAACTACGAATATTTATTTATCAATTGAATCAACTTCTTCATCCTCTCTTTTATCATTCTCTTTTACTTCTTCTTCGGTTAAAAGTCTTAATGATGAAAATCGGCCTTTTTTAAATTCTGATGACTTGCATACTGAATTGGACGCAATAAAAACCGCCTTCATATATGTATCTATGTAACCGGGAATAGGGTCGTCATCGTTTGCTATAATAAGAACTCGACTAATCATTAAATTATGTATTAATTCGTAAACCATTTTCACATGGTGTTCAGGAATTACGCCCAGCTTCTTATTCGCAAGCCAAATACTAACTTCTTTAATTTCTTCTTGTTCATTCCTAAAACCAATTTCGGTTGAATCTGCATTAATAATTTTTACTGGAGGAGGGTACTCCCACATTGGAAAAGGATCGAGATCGTCCATATTGCTTGAGTCGAATCTTTTATAGTCCTTTTTAAAACCATGTTTGTCTAATTCAAGTAATTCTGTTGTAAAAAACACGAACTCATCTTCTCTTAAAGGATTCTTTTTTACAATCTTCTGCACTTCCCACAAATCTTCCTCTTTTATCCCTGAAACTCGGATATTCACCTGACCTGTTAAAATCGAAATCAATCTTGCAGGAGTTAAACGGAAGGCTTCGGCCAATTTTTCAATATCAAGTATTGAATCGTTTTTCCTTTTCCTATTACCTGTTTCCAATTTATTGTAAGCGCCTTGGGTTATACCTAATAAATTTCCCATATCCTTTTGAGTGAGCTTTCTCTCTTCTCTTAGGGCTTTTAATTTTGAGTAGTCGTATTTTTGCATATTAATTTTTCTCCAAAATTATGGACGTTTTAGGTCAGTTTTACAAATATTCCAAAATGTCATATTTATGAGTACTTATTTAAAAACTCGTCTTCGCTTGAATTAAAAAACAAAGCGAGTTGTTTTACATTTAATTTTTGTTTGTTTTTGTAGTTGGTAATCACATCTCTCAATTTCGTTTGGTTTTCCCTTGGTACATCCAACTCCGCAGGTTCTCTTCTGCGGATATTCATTGAATTAAATTGATTTATCAAATACCTTTTTTGATTATCGGTGATAATTCCGATATCGTTTGCTCTGTATAATAACGCTTGCATGGAAAGTTTCCACTTGCGTTTTAGATCTGCCAAGATGTTAAGCGTAACTCCATCTTTAAAATCCCCTTTGATATCCTTTTCCGGCATTAAAAATTCAGCAGCAAACTCGTTTGCTTCATGACTTATATCTCTTGTAAAGGAAGGATTAGTGTAAAGATGCATTACCAAATGCCCCAACTCATAAGCTAAAGTGAATCGTTGGCGATCCCCTAAACTTCTTTTGTTTGAAAACACAATCGGAAATTTTCCGCTTGCTAAAATGCTCATCCCATCCACACGGTCTGTATTAAAATCAAAGTTGATTACAAACAATCCGTTCTCTTCTAATATTTGTGTCAAATTATTTATTGCACCTTTTTCAATCTTCCAAAGTTTGCGAAGTTTTCGTGCGGCCTCGGCAGGCGATCCCAACTTTTCAATATCCAAAACAGGAAGATTGATTTCAGGATGACCGATTGCGTTTAATAGTTTCTCTACGTGCAGCCGATTAATGTTTACTTCGGCTTCAACCGGAAGCAGAATTTTTTGTGCTACTATATTGCGTTTGCGTAGGGCAAGTGCCGGAGGAAGTGTTTCACCTTCCTGATAAAAGAAGCCTTCAGGATAGTTTAAAACGGTTGACAAGGCTTTTAAATGATGCTCACCAAGTTCCGTGAAGTCCTGCTCGATCCGTGACATATGCGAGGGAGAAAGGCCTAATTTTTCAGCTAATTCAAGTTGAGAGAACCCTCTCGACTCTCTCGCCAATGCTATCATTTTAGTGTTTAATCTGTTAGAGTTCATTCGTTACACTTTTGCTTTAACTGCTTATCAAAAGTACAAATGTTCTGCATAAATGCAAAATAAATCCCCTATTTTATTTCAAAAATTAACTAACGTGTTGATATGGTGCAAGTTAAAAATCAATGAGGGTGCTTAAATTTTTTCTGGAAGGTATTCGGAGTATTTTTGTTTTAGAATTTTGATTCCCTCCTTATCGTGACTAATTGAATAATTGAGTTTTTCTTTTAGATACTGATATCTTGCTTAGTATTAATTTTTCAATGCTTCCTTATTTTATTTAAAAGCAGATTAAGCTGTTTAATTTCTTTATCCGATAAATTTTCGACTAAACTCTCGAAATTGCGAATGTCCTTTTCCATTTTCACTACTAAACTATGTCCAATAATATTTAACCTGATATTTATCTTTCTTCGATTCTTTGTATCCGGTCTTCTAACAAGTAGGTTTTTTTCTAATAGTCTATCAATTAAACGTGTTACATCTGAACTTCTATCAAGCATTTGTTCCTTAATCGAAGATACTGTAATTGATTTTGGATAAACCTCATTCAAAATTTTAATAACGTTAAATTGTTGGGCGGTTAAATTGTATGCTTTTAGCACATCATTATACCGGTGATGCAACCAGTTATTTGTATAATAAAGATTTACTAAGACTTTTTGTCTATCGTTTTCAAACCTATAAAACTCTAATTCTTCCTTGTTCATGTTAAAAATTCGAACGCTAAGATACCTAAATTAAACCTCTCCAATTAAAACTTTAATTATTCGGATGACATCAATCCGTCTTATAGTTCAGAAATTAATATTTATTTTCCTTGATTAACTGCATAAATTTCGCGCAAAAAGATTAGTCATAAGTTCTTTGACTAATTAACGATCAGAATCCATTTTGTAAAGAATAACACATAAGTTTAGACATTCGTTGTTTAAACAATCTTTAATAAAATTAATATAAACCATTGATATTCAATGTTTAATAAATAACTTATACAAAATAATTACTATGGAAACTATGAAATATAATAAAGTTTCCTTAGTTTTGTGCCCTCGTTAAATGGAAACAGATTATCAAAATAAAATTTTACTTGGGTCAAGGGAGCTCTTCTTTAAATATGGCGTAAAGAGGGTTACTATGGACGATATTGCTCGCCATATTGGAATGTCGAAAAAAACAGTTTATCATAGTTTCAATAACAAGGAAGATTTAATAAGGACTCTGCTTACTAATAATCTTGAGCTGAATAAGCTACAATTTGAAAACATCTCTAATAAATCGAACAATTCTATTCAGGAAATAATAATGTTGATGGAACATTTAGCTGAAATGTTTTCTAAAATCAATCCTCATGTATTTTATGACTTGAAAAAATATCATAACGAAATATGGGGATTATTCAAAGAATTCAAGGAGAAGTATCTATTTCAAAAAATCCTAACGAATCTTGAAAAGGGAATAAAAGAAGGGCTCTATAGACCTAACATAAATAAAGTGATTTTAGCGAAGATGCGAATTGAACAAACAGAAATGGCGTTAAACCCAATGCTATTCCTTCCCGAAGAGTATAAGATCGGAGAAATCCAAGTTGCCTTGTCAGATCATTTTTTACATGGTATAGCTACTTTAAAGGGTCATAAACTGATAAATAAATACAGACAAATAAATGAAGACGAATAATTTATGAAAAATATTTCTATAATAATAATTGGTACGGTCATCTCTTTTCAGACAATTGCTCAAACTAATAACCAGCCTGCAAAAAACCTTTCATTGAAAGAAGCAATTGAATTTGCATTAGCAAATAACTCTAGTATAAAAAATGCCGAGTTGGATATTGATGCCTCAAGGTATAAGAAAAAGGAAATAACAGGTATGGGGCTTCCTCAAATATCTTCTTCTTTTGATGTTAAAGATTACGAGAAGCTACCAACGCAATTGCTTCCCGGAGAATTTTTTGGTGCACCTCCCGGGACCTACATTCCGGTACAGTTTGGTGTAAAATACAACGCTACAGGTTCGATTCAGTTTAGTCAGATTGTTTTCAATAGTGACTACATTGTTGCCTTGCAATCTTCAAAGTCATTTTTAGAATTGTCAGAAAAAAACTATCAGCGTTCACAAATTGAAACAAAAGCTACAATTACTAAAGCCTATTATACCGCTTTAGTGAGCAAAGAAAGGTTGAAATTGCTTCAGGCTAATGTGGATCGTTTGAAGAAATTAGTTGAAGATAGTAAATCATTAAACGCAAATGGTTTTGTTGAGAAAATTGATGTTACCCGTGTAACCGTTGCTTATAATAATTTGCTTTCGGAAAAGGAAAAAATAGAGCGTTTAGTTGGGCTGACGGAAAGTGTTTTGAAATTTCAGATGGGAATGGAAATTAAATCGCAAATAAACCTTACAGACTCCTTACATCTTGATAATATTCCGGTATTTGATATTTCTTCTTCGAGTGAATTAAATTATAAAAATCGGATTGAATATTCTTTATTGGAATCTCAACAGAGATTAAATGAACTTGATGTGAAGAGGGGTAAATTAAGATATTTACCTTCCATATTTCTATATGGTAATTACAGTGCACAAGCACAACGAAACGAGTTTGATTTTTTTGATACCAACAAAAAATGGTATCCAATCGGAATAATTGGAGGAACTATAAATCTTCCATTGTTCGATGGTTTTCAAAATCATAATAGATTGCAGCAATCCAAAATTAATTTGTTGAAAACGATTAACACTATGAATAATTTGAGGAATGCTATTGATTTGGAAATTGAAACTTCTAAATCAAGCTTATTAAACGCTTTGAGCACCTTAAATATTCAAAAAACCAATATTGAACTGGCGAACGAGGTTTATGATGTTGCAAAGAAAAAGTACGAACAAGGCAGTGGTTCCAGCATTGAAGTTATGAATGCAGAAACGGCATTAAAGGAGGCTCAAACCAATTATTATAATGGTTTGTACGAATATTTTACAGCAAAAGTTGACTACGAAAAGGCGACTGGTGTAATAAAATAAATTAAAGATTAAACTAAAAATAAAACAACTCAACTATATATGAAAAAATTAGTATTAATAATCCTCATAACAGGATTAGTAGCCTCTTGCGGATCGGGAGATAAAAAGGCCAAACTAGAAAAGCTCAAGCAGCAAAGTTCTGATTTACTAGAGCAAATAAAAAAACTTGAAGATGAGATTGCTTTAAGTGGCGATACTACGATTAGCAATATAAAAACAAAAGACATCTCTATAAAGGCCGTCACTTTTGAGACCTTCAAACATTTTATAGATGTTCAAGGCCGCGTAGATGGTGACGAAAATGTAACTGTTAGCGCTAAAATGGCTGGAGCTGTTGACCGTATATTAGTGAATGAAGGGGATGAGGTTTCAGAAGGGCAGGTGCTCGCTGAACTTGATAATTCTGTTTTTAAACAAAGTCTGGAGGAACTAAAAAACGCACTTGCTTTTGCATCTGACGTTTATGAAAAACAGAAAAATTTGTGGGATCAGAAAATTGGCACGGAAATCCAATTTTTATCTGCTAAAAACAATAAAGAAAGTTTAGAGAAGAAAATTTCAACTTTAAAAGAACAAATGGAGCTTTCAAAAATAAAGTCACCTATCAACGGGGTAGTTGATGGAGTTGATATTAAGATAGGTCAATCACTAATGCCGGGTATGCCGGCAATAAGGGTTGTCAACCTTAATAAGTTAAAAGCGAAAGCTGAAATTTCTGAAACCTATGCTTCAAAAGTGAAAAAAGGAAACGATGTTATAATTTTCTTACCTGATTTAAATAAGGAAATTCCCTCAAAAATATTTTATACTTCAAAAGTTATAAATAATACAACCAGAACTTTTAGTGCAGAGGCAGATTTAGATTCACAAAATCAAGACTATAGACCGAATATGATTGCAGTTCTAAAGGTTGTTGATTACCAAAAGGATTCAGCGATTGTAGTACCACTCAACCTTGTCCAACATTCAGGCACTTCTGAATATGTTTATATTGTTGGTGCCAAAAATGGAAAAGAAATTGCCATAAGAAAGGATATTACTCTTGGACAGATTTATAAAGGCAAAGTAGAAATTATTACGGGATTAAACCTTAATGACAAATTAATAACGTCAGGTTATTTGGATTTAACAGAAGGCATGTTAATTAAATACTAAATATTTTAATTGTGGAAAAGAAATTTAAAGAGTTCAAATTAACAAGTTGGTCTATTGATAATAAATCGGCCATCTACGTGCTAACCATTTTTATAACGTTAGCAGGAATGTTTTCATACAACAGTATTCCTAAGGAAAAATTCCCGGATATCGTTATCCCTACAATTTATGTAAGTACTGTTTACCCTGGTAGTTCGCCAAAAGACATTGAAAATCTAGTTTGTAAACCAATTGAAAAACAGATTAAATCTATATCTGGAGTAAAGAAGCTTACAAGCAATTCTGTGCAGGATTTCTCTAATATCATTGTTGAATTTAATACAGACATAGATGTTGCTGTAGCAAAACAAAAGGTAAAGGATGCGGTAGATAAGGCAAAAAAAGATTTGCCGAAAGACCTCCCTGCCGAACCAAGCGTGATGGAGGTAGAATTTTCTGAAATGCCGATAATGTTTGTGAACATATCAGGAGATTATGAATTAAGTCAGTTAAAAAAATATGCTGATGATTTACAAGACAAAATAGAATCGCTTAAGGAGATTACAAGAGCGGATATGGTTGGAGCTTTAGAAAGAGAAATTCAAATTAATGTGGACATGTATAGAATGCATGCTGCTAAACTTTCAATGACAGATATAGAAAGGGCCATTGCTTCAGAAAATTTAATTATTTCCGGGGGAAGTGTTGATATGGATGAAATGGCAAGAACAATTAGTGTTTCAGGAGAGTTTTCAGATATTGAGAACATAAAAAACATTGTTGTTAATTCAATGGTTGGCGCACCTGTTTATTTAAAAGACGTTGCTGATGTTAAAGATGGTTTTTTGGAACAAGAAAGTTATGGCCACCTTGATAACAAAAAGGTAATTACTTTAAATATCATTAAAAGAGGTGGTGAAAACCTGATTAATGCTTCTGATAAGATTAATGAGATTATACTTGAAATGAAAAAATCATCATTTCCTGAAGATTTGGTTATTAAAACAACAGGAGATCAATCCTCTCAAACCCGAACTACATTACACGATTTAATTAATACCATCATCATTGGCTTTATTCTCGTAACAATTATTCTGATGTTCTTTATGGGTGCTACTAATGCGATTTTCGTTGGATTATCTGTACCTCTATCCATGTTTATTGCATTTATGATTCTACCCGGTATTGGATTTACAATGAATATGATTGTACTGTTTGCTTTTCTACTTGGCTTAGGTATTGTGGTTGATGATGCAGTTGTTGTTATAGAAAATACACACCGGATCTTCGATAATGGAAAAAAGAATATTATTACTGCGGCTAAGCAAGCGGCAGGTGAAGTGTTTCTGCCTGTATTATCGGGAACTATTACAACACTTGCGCCCTTTATACCACTTGCGTTTTGGGGAGGCACTATTGGCAAATTTATGCACTTTATGCCCGTAACAATGATTATTACATTGAGTGCATCGCTTATCGTTGCTTATATTATTAATCCAGTATTTGCAGTTAATTTTATGAAACCACACGAAAAGCACCATGGTAAAAAAAGTCGTAAAGGACTAGTTATTACTGCTGTTGTAATGGTAATGATTGCTTTATTGTTTTACATCACTGGTTCTCCAGGAAAAGGAAATTTCATTATTTTAATGTTACTGATTTATACTTTGTATAGTTTACTAATTGAGAAAATGATTGCCAGGTTTCAGGAAAAAACATGGCCTGCCGTTCAGAATTCATACGCTCGATTTTTAAATTGGACACTTGATCGTCCATATAAAGTTGTTGGATTGACAATAGCCTTGCTTATTGGCTCTGTAATGCTAACAGCGTTAAGAAATCCTAAAGTAGTTTTCTTTCCTAAAGGAGATCCCAATTTTATTTATGTATATGCAACCTTACCTGTTGGTACAAAAGCTTCGGCTACCGACTCTATTGCGAAAATAATCGAAGGTAGAATATATAAGGTAATTGGAGAAAAAAATCCAATAGTTGAATCAGTAATTACAAACGTAGCTGTTGGTGCTTCTGAAAATAGAGATGACAGAGGAAAGTATTCAAACAAAGCAAAGGTTGGAGTAGCATTTGTTGAATTTGGATTGCGAGATGGGGTTTCAACTGCAAAATATTTAGATGAAATTAGAACTGCCGTTAAAGGTATTCCGGGAGTTGAGATGTCTGTTGATCAAGAACAAAATGGGCCACCTACTGCCAAACCTATTAATATTGAGATAAGTGGTGATAAATTTGAAGATTTGGTGGCAACCTCGCTTTCCCTAAAGAAAATGCTTGATTCGCTTCAGATAGCGGGCGTAGAAGAACTTAAATCTGACTTGCAACTAAATAAGCCTGAAATAAAAATTAATATTGACAGGGAACGAGCAAATAGAGAAGGAATATCAACCGCTCAAATAGGAATGGAACTTCGTAATGCAGTTTATGGCAAGGAGGTTTCTCGCTTTAAAGATGCAAACGATGATTATCCAATCATGCTTCGTTATAATAAGTCACAGAGAAACAATATTGAAGAATTGCAAAATCTTAAAATTACCTACCGTGATATGAATATGGGTGGTGCTATCCGCCAAATTCCATTATCCGCTTTTGCTAAAGTAGATTACACCAGCACTTACGGAGGAATAAAAAGAAAAAATCAAAAAAGAGTAATTACTCTTTCTTCTAATGTACTTTCCGGATTTAATGCTAATAAAGTAAATGCGGCGTTGCTATCGGTTACAAAAAACTTTAATACTCCGCAAGGTGTAATTGTTGAATTAACAGGCGAAAAGGAGGAACAAAAAGAAGCGGCTGCATTTATGGGACGAGCTTTGATGATTTCCGTTTTTATAATTTTATTGATATTAATTATTCAGTTTAATTCATTTAGTAAAACATTAATAATTCTGTCTGAAATTATTTTAAGTGTAATTGGTGTTCTCCTTGGCTTGGCTATTTTCAATATGGATATTTCAGTTGTAATGACAGGAATTGGAATTGTTGCTTTAGCTGGAATAGTCGTCAGGAATGGTATATTACTCGTAGAATTTACCGATACCCTTGTTGAGAATGGCATGTCGGTTCGAGAGGCTGTTGTTGAAGGTGGACGCATAAGAATGACTCCCGTAATTTTAACTGCTACGGCTACAATATTGGGCATGATTCCACTTGCTGTAGGGTTTAATATTGATTTTGTTACAATGTTTACAGAATTAAACCCAAAAATTTATTTTGGGGGTGATTCTGTTGCGTTTTGGGGTCCTTTGTCATGGACAATTATTTTCGGATTAAGTTTCGCAACCTTTATCACGTTAATATTAGTTCCTGTAATGTATTTAATTGCATTTAATACTAAAGAAAAAACCAAAAGAATTATTTCAAAGACTAAACAAAGAGGAAAATTAAGACCAATTGAACAGGTTTAAATTGAAAACACATTGATTAGTAGATTGAATTTTAAAATTCATTATTTAGTTCGATGAAAAAATATTTTGAAAAGTTAAAAATTAAATGGGGTATTAATAGCAATTTTCAACTGCTATTAATATTCATTGTTTTTTCTCTTGCAGGGTCTTCAGTAGTTACATTTCGTAAGTTGTTTTTTATGCTGATTGGACTGAAAGCTGGTACTGCACTATGGATAAAATCTATTACTTATATCCTTTTCATCTTCCCGGCATACCAGTTATTATTGTTGATTTACGGTTTCCTATTAGGGCAATTTACTTTTTTCTGGACGAAGGAAAAGAAGCTTTTTAAAGCTCTTACAAAACGCTTTTATAAGTAATTTAACTATTCAAAACATCTGACATGGTACTTGTTGACCGTTTAAATAATATTTCAAAGCTTTATCACAAAGCTGTTGCAAGTTATTTAAACGGTTTAAGTATTGATAGGTATTATATAATACTTTTTGTTATTAATGAGTCGAAAAAGAAGCTGACTCAAAAAGAGATAAGTGAAATAATCCATGTTGAGAAGTCGTCAATGGTGCAAATGATATATTATTTAGTGAAATCCGGATATGTTAAAAGGGTTTCAAATTCAAACGATAGAAGGCAAAACTTAATTTATTTAACAGAAAAAGCTGATAAGGATATTTCTTTAATAAACAATGCTTATAAGAAAGCTGATGATTTCTTCTTCAAAAACATTCCTAAAAAGGAAGTTATAGTATTTAAACAAAGTTTAAATATAATGCTTGAAAATTTAAAAGAGTTGAGGTAAAATAAAAAAGATTAGAGTCTGTTTTATTTTACTACTTTCTTTTTCAGATTAACCAAAGTACTGTATGGGCCATCAACAATAAACATGTTTATTATCGAGCTGGGAATACTTCCTGCGGGATCTCCATAAAACTGGTAAATGATTTCTATTTTATTCCCTTGTGGCGTTAATTGCCACATACCTTTCGCGTTTTTAATCCGTAGAAAATCATCGTTGCCTGTAATATAATCGGGTTTGCTTACAAGGTTGTATCTAACTGTACCATCAACTTCTACGATTTTTCCGGAAAATATTACAATATCCCTGTCGGTCATTGGCCAAGGTAAATCGGTAGTGTAGTATATGTACTGCTCCGTTTTATTTACCTGTTTTAGAATTTTGGCTGTAGCAATATTTGTTTGCCAATTCGGATAATCACTTACATTTTCAATGAGACTTTCCAACGACTTCATATTAGCAGTAACGGTTGTAACTGCCTTGAACTCTTTTATGCTTGAACCTTCAGCCTGACGAGTGTACACTTTAATATCATTCCTGGCTTTTTCTAATTTCCATTCTGGTGGGTTGAGTAAATGACTTTTATTAACTCCAGGTTTGAACGCCATACAAATTATAAAGACATTAATTATGACTATAAGTGTTAAGTTTTTTTTGATCATGTTTTTTAGTTTTAATTTGTAATTACCTACCAGTATATTGTAGATACGTTGATATTGAGGTGCGATATTGGGTTTTAGTGTCAATCAGCTTGTCATTGGTTTCGGTAAGTAATGCCTGTGCTTCCAATAAATCGGAAAGAGTTATAACCCCGCTATTATAGCTTGTTTGCATTACTTTCAGATTTTCTTCAGCCTGCTTTACAGTTTCTTCTAATAATATAATCTGGTTGTAATTTTCGTTTAAATCCAACCACGCTTTTTCAATTTGTAGTTTTAATAATCCTTTGGTATCGGTTAGCGTGTTTTCAGCTATTTGTTCTTTTATTTTTTGCTCTTTTATCGCATGTGAACCGCCCCACCAATCAGTTATTGGAATCGAAACAGTGGCGTACACTAACCCATTCGTAGTGCCATCCACATCTTTAATTAAATTATTGTTATAATATCCCATTGCTCCAACTGCCACTTGTGGTAAATAATCTCCAGTTTTCATTTTAGTTTGTAATTCTTGCGCTTTTATCGATTGCTCTAATAATTGATATTCCGTTCTGTTTTGCAGGGCTGTTTCATTTTCAATATAATATGATTGAGGTAATTCTATTTTTTGTAAATCCTCTTGCAATACTAATGTTGAATCGTATGGAATACCAATAGTTTGACAAAACTGCATAATTGCCAATTTTTTTCCGCTGTGTAATTTACTTTTATTTGAATTCAACTCATTTTTTTTGATTTGAACTTTAAGCAAATCATTCTTAATTATAAGCCCCGATTTGTATGCATCATTCACTTGTTTATTTATGCCTTCTAAGAAGGTTTCGTATTTTTCAATAGTTTTTTCTTTTTCCTGTAATGATAGAATTTGCCAATACTGCTGTTCTGTTTTTAACAAAACATCATTTTGAGTAAGTTTTTGCTGTTGTTCTTTCACAGCTATTCCAACCTTGGCTAATTTATTTCCGGTAATTATTCGGCCACCCGAAAAAATCGGTTGAGTTACATTAACCAATCCAAGAGCTGTTTTGTCTAACATCTGAATACTTGATCCTGGCAAGTAAGCAAATTGTGTAGCTATTGGAATATTTGCAGGATTACCATCATAAACAGGCAAGTTCCCGCCTTGCGAATTAAATTTAAGCAAGGGATCTTTAGCTTTCATAGCAAAAGCCATAACACTTATTTTTGGAAAATAATTAGTAAATGCTCCTTTCTTAACTTGCTTTGAGGCTTCGGTTTCAAGAAGACTGTTTTTAATGCTGATGTTGTTTTTTATTGCAAGTTCTTTATATTCTTTTAAAGTAAGTACAGTCTGACCGTAAACTATTACTGAACAAGAAACACTTATAATTATTATAATTAATTTTTTCATTTTCTATTTTTTAATTAAGAGATTTATTCTTTTGTCTTGCAGAGAGGTGGTACATTGTAGGTAAAACATATAATGAAAGCAACATAGAAAACAGTAATCCAAAAAAGATTACAGTTGCTAAAGGCCCCCACAAAGATGATCCACTCAGCATCATTGGAACTACACCAACTGCTCCGGCAGCAGAAGTAAGAAATATTGGTCGCATTCTTCTTTTAGCTGAGGCTATTGCAGCCTCCCTCACATTCATTTGATGAGTTCTACGCAATTCTTCGGCATATTCAATAAGAATAATTCCATTACGTACTACTATTCCCATCAAGGTCATAAAACCTAAAAAAACGGTAAGACCAAAAGGATAGCCTGTTATTACCAAACCAATCGCTGCACCGAAAATACTAAGCGGAATGGTAAGCATGATAAGAAATACCAACCTGAAACTCTTAAATTGAAACAATACAATAAAAAAGATTAATACCAAACTTGTTGCCAATGCTTTTGACAAGGGAACATAATTCTCGTATTCATTTTCCAATTCCCCTCCATAGGAAATATTAATTTCAGGGCTATTTGTAAGGCCTTCGATTTTCGGCCTTATATCATCCAATACCTTATATGCTAAAGCATTTCTATTTATGTCAGCTTTTATTGTAATGGTTCTTTTTCCATTTCTTCTGATGATCTGTCCCTCGCTCCAATCGTTAGTAAGTGTAGCTATTTGTCTTAAAGGAACAGTGGTTCCTAGTAGAGGAGAAGTAATGGTTTGGTTCTCTATATCATCAAAAGAATTACGTCTTTCTTTTTCGTTTATCAGCTTAACACTTACCGGATAATCACCTTCCCAAACTGTGCCTATTGGCAATCCTGCGAACCCTGTTGCTAAGGATGAAGCTACCATTCCTTTGGTAAAACCAAGACGATTTGCCACTTCATCGTTCACTGTTACTTTCACTCCTTGACGAGGCGTTAAATAATCTGATCTTGCCCAAATCACATCTTTCTTTTCTTTCATTATTGCTTTTACTTTTTCAGCAATAATTTTTAATGAGTCCATATTGTTTCCTGAAACCCTTATCTCTATTGGAGCAGCAGTAGGCATCATATCTAACTGCTTAATTCGAACATAGGCATTCGGAAAATAATCACGTTTCTCATTTTCATACTCCTCCATTAACTTTACAGCACTTTCTTCAGTGGTAGTGTTTACAACCAATTGAGCGTAATTTTTTGATGGAAAATTTGGAGCATAAGTGGTATGGAAACGAGGAGAGCTTGTTCCTATGAATGATGTTACATTCACAACACGTTTATCTTTCAACAACATATTTGTAAGGCTATCTGTTATTATAGATGTTTGCTCCAGTGCAACACCTTCGGGTAAATAAATTTCTACCGCAAACTGATTTCTTTCTACTTTCGGGAATAACTGGCGTGGCATCAATGCTATAAGCAATATCCCAATAAAAAAAGATGCAAAACCAATAGTGACTGTAATTTTGGGGATACGAAAGGCACTCTCAAGTGTGTTGTCAAAAGCCTTTTGCAATACATTAAAAATTGAATTATTTTTTTTCTTTACTTCATCATCCCTTCTTATTCCTTTTTTAATGAACTTGAAACTAATAAATGGAACTACAAAATAAGCTACCGCTAAGGAAATTGTAAGTGCCACACCAATGGTTATGGGCAAAGAGTAAACAAAATCTCCTATCATTCCGGAAAGAAAAAACAATGTAGGAACGAATGTAACAATGATGGCTAATGTTGCCGTTAAAACAGGGACAAACAATTCTGTTGCACTTTTCCAAGCAGCATTCCAAGGAGTTTCTCCTTGATCCAATTTTTCAAGATGGTTATCAATTACAACTATCGCATCATCCACTACCATACCCAAAACAACGACAAGTCCTGCAAGAGAAACAGTATTCAAATCAACCCCTAATACGTATAAAATACCAACAGATATAAAGACAATTATAGGAATAGTAGCGCCTGCAACACTGGCAACTCTAAATGGAAGCATTAGCATAACAACAAGAATTACTCCGCCAATGGCAATCAAAAATTCTTTAAGAAAATGTTGTATCGCACTATCTACAACAGCGGCCATGTCAGCTGTTTTAGCCACAATAACATCTTCCGGTAGTTTATTGTTTATTTGAAGTAGTAATTCATCTACTTCTTTTCCAAACTGAACAATATTTGTTCCCGGTTGCATTTCTAACGAAATTAAAAGACTGTTTTTGCCATTGTTTTTGATATAAGATTCAGGGGAAACAAATTCTCGCTTTATTGTTGCGACATCTTTCAGTCTAATTATATTACCTAATGGATTAGTATATATTATTTGTTGAGAAATTTCCTTTTCAGAACGAAAATTAGTTGGAACATGTATAGGCATAATTAATTGAGCATTATCTACATCACCTCCATAATTAACTGTTCCTTCCATTTGAAGTGCTGCCAATATAGTTGCCGGACGTACACCGTATGTGGCGAGTTTATCCGGATTCATGTAAATACTTATTTGTTCCTGCTGTAAACCGTAATGTTTTATTTTTGAAACACTTTTAATTTTTCTAAGTTCCTTTTCTATTGTGGTAACATAATGCTCTAACTCTCTCAAGCTTCTTTGTTCTGATTGAACATTAAGCAAGATAGCCGAAGTATTACCAAAATTATTATCTGCATCTAATACAAGTACCTGCGGTGGTAATTGCTTTTTTAAATTAGCCAGCCCAAATTTCAGCTTATCCCAAAAAGCATCGGGGTCTTTTACGTTTGTATTAACCTCTACCATTATTATCATCAAGCCTTCTTTGGAAATGGAATATGTTTTATCACGATTCACCTCTTGAAAGCCAAAAAGATAATTTTCAACTTTTTCTGTTAACTGATCTTCTATTTGATTAGAGGTTGCTCCGGGATAAACACCAATAATTAATCCCTGCCTAATGACAAACTCAGGAAACTCATTGCGGGGCATTATCCATAAAGCAAAAACACCAAATAGAGCTGTTATAATCACAAGTAATAACACAATTTGTTTGTGCTTCATTACCTTTTCAATAATATTTAAATTCCTTTTTTTCATTTTCAATTTTGATTATTGGATGATGTTTACCGACACTTGTGGTTTTAGTTTCTCTTGTCCGGAAACAATAATCAAATCACCTTCCTTAATTTCGCCTTCCACAAGTACTTTATTTTCCATTAGCGAAATTGTTTTCACTAATTTTTTATTTGCTTTATTTTTATCATCAACTACATATACAAACTGATTTCCGTTTATGTCCTTTTGCAAGGCTTTGCCCGAAATCAAGAAACCTGTTTTATTGGATTCCGAATCAATGGTTACAGAACAAACCATTCCCGGCTTGATCAATAGATCTGCGTTATTTATTTCAATTTTTACAGGATAAGAATGGGAAAGTAAATCTGCTGTTACACTAATTTCTTTAACCTCTCCAATAATTTTTTTTGATATTGCAGGAATGGTAACTGAAGCTTTTGTATTTTGTTTAAGACTGCTGATTTCATCTTCGGGCACAGGTATTTTAACATAAACCGTGTTGATCTCCAATAAATCTAAAACTGTTACTCCTGGCCCTGTATTCATACCCTGTGTGAAATATATTTTACCAATCGTGCCATTTGATGTAGCATAAAGATTATTTTCTTCTACATTTTTTTTTGCAATTTCTGTATTCGCTTTTGCCTGATTTAATCCTGTTTCTGCTTCTACCATTTTAATTGGTGGTAAGGAGCCGTTTTCATTCATAGGTTTTAATCTATTATAAGCATCCTGAGCTTTTTGTTCTTGCAATAAAGCTATTTTGTAAGCATTACTCGTACTGGCTGCATCTAAACGTGCAATTAAGTCGCCCTTCTTGACTTGCTGACCTTCTTTTATAAGTATTTCAGTTATAGTTCCGGCAGAGAAAAAACTGAGATGCGTATTGTTTTTTTCTTCGACAACCCCGGAATAAGAAGTTGTTATTAACCCATTATAAGCTGTAACAATTTCTGTTGTTACTTTAATGGCCGTTTCTGCTTGAACTGACTCTTTGTGTTCTCCGCATCCGGCAGTTAATAATAGGAAAGGGATAAAATAACTGATTGTTGTAGTTTTGAGTTTCATATTGTTTTATATTCTATTGGACTATATTCGTATTGTAGTCTAAATTTACTTTAAAAAAAATGATTATTTCTAATCATTTCGTTACTGCGTTAAGATCTTAGTTCAATCCTTTTGTAATTATATTTGCCAATAAATCGGCTTGGTTAGCTAAGGAACTATATTTATTTTTTGTTATAACCTCCATTTCAATACCTCTTATGCAAGTAACCATAAGCTCTGAAAGGACTTTAATGGAGTTATTATCCGGTATTTTAAATAATTTATCTTTAACTCCTAATTTTAAAATTGATGAAATTAATTCGATTTCGGCATTATCATATCTGTCTCTAAGTTTTGAAAATTGTTCATTAATGTTTACTGTATGAGGATCGTGCTCGATTGCAAAACGATATAGACTGATTTTGTTTTTTAATGTTTTGATCTTGACAACTATGTATGTTTTTAATTTGTCATGCGCATCAATTTCTTTGTCTACTGCTTTTTTAACTTGACCAAAAAAATCATCCATTTCTTGTTTAATTACTTCATCGAAAATCTCTTCTTTGCTTTTGAAATAGTAATAAAGTGTACTTTTGCCTTTGCCTGCTGCCTTTGCAACATCTTCCATCGTAGTTTTATTCAAACCGTATTGTTGAATGAGCTTTTTGGCGGCATCTACTATGGCTTGTATTATAATTTCGTCCTTAGTCATTTTGGAAATTATGAACTCAATAAAATCTTAGTCTGCAAATAGATTATATTTTTTTACAGAACATTAGACTACAATCGTATTTTAGTCTACAAATGTACTACGCTTTTCTTTACTATGCAAATTTTCCTCAAAATAATTTTATTCAGTTATTTATTGAAAAGGGGGCAATTAACAATTAGGGCTTATACTTGCTAATTTTTTTAAAATTACTGTAGGTAATTTAAGGGTAACTAACTACTGCAATCCAGTTCTTTTAGAAATTATATCAAGACTTTTTTCCTTAAATAAAATATCCGATTCAGCAATGGCTTTAGTAAATTTTTGAAGGTTTTCAACGGGAAGAATTTCGAGGATTACTGTAATACAATGAGAAGCTTCGTTTCTTATTTCCCCATCCCCGAATTTTGCCATTTCTAAAAAAAGTAAAAGCCCTGATTCTAAAACAAGAATGTCTCCAGCCGTTATTATATCACATATTCTGTCACGACAATCCCATATGTTATGCCATTTCTTGTTTGCTAAATTTGAGAAAATAAGCAAGGTAAATTTATGTACGTTGCTATTCTTTGAATTTAAACATATTGCGATATCACCAAAATGATCTATTAGAAGATCAGGCTTGATTAAACTGATCTCATAGCAAATATTAATTGCATCTAATTCCGACTCTGGTTGCTTTAAATTCTTAATGATATAATTTAATGCCTCGATTTTGTTAGCACTTACAATAGAACTTGCAATTTCTTTTGACATTGTATTTTATTTTCGTTTAAAGTCCCTTAAGCTAAGATAGTACAATTTGTTTAAACAACAATCGTTTAAACGAATAAACATTTAACCATAAAGAATAAAAGGTTTTAGGCCTAAATTCTGACCTTATCTAAAAGTTCATTAAGCTTCTTTAGGTCTGTTTCATTTAAATGCGAGAGGATGTTATCCGATTTTAAATCAACCAAATCCATTTTCTTAAGAAGGCTCAACCCTTTTTTTGTTATTTTAATCTCCGTGACTCTCCTATCGGTTATGCTGTTTTTTCTTTCTGCCAATTGCTTAATAATTAGTCGGTCAATTATTCTTGTTATATCCGAATTTTTATCAAGCATTCGTTCCTTAATCTTTCCAATTGATGCTGTATCCGGGAATTGCCCACGAAGAATTCTTAGGATATTATATTGCTGAACCGTTAATTTATATTCAGAAAGGATATCTTGAAACTTTGAGAAAATATAACAGTTAGTATAATAAATATTTATAATTGTCTTTTGAAATTCACTCCTGAATTTACTTTGCTTAATTTCTTCTTCCAAATTCATTTTATAATTTTTTATAAAAATTTACCTAATTAAATATTGTGTGAATAATCTTACTTTGAATGCTCTTCCCTGATGAAATAATGCCCGGAATTTTTTTCAATCCCAAGCCTTTTAAGGATGTCAGAAATTATAGTTTCTTCAGCAGTATCATTAGCATATCTTCCTGTATAGAAGCCCAAATCCGTACCAATTGGTAGTTTTATAAAATTTGCTTTGATGCTTTTTGGAGCATCATTTTTTATTTCGACAATAAAAATAGCCCCATGTCTTTCATCCATTAATGTTAATAATAATTTTTTGTAATTCATTTTCAAAAGTATTGGAGGGCCGGTATTGCAGATGTTTCAGTAACTGTTTACATGGAACAGTAAATCATTCTGAAAATCAAACTGCAACCGCCAGCCCATATATTTTATCTCAATTATACCACTTCATAATCTTTTATCCTATACGAAAACCCCTGTTGCTAAACGCTGGGAGGATTTCTTCAAAAGTATGCTCAAGGTTTTCATCTTTATCCATAAGAGCTAAACTGTATATCAAAGGCACATAGTGGTCGGGGGTTGGTGCTGCCATCAATCCCAATTTTTGTTTTTCGTAGTTTACTATACTTTGTATATCTCGTTTGTCTAACTGTTGTTTTATCCATTGGTCAAATTCCATATCCCAACCATAAGGCTTCATATTGCCATTAAAAAACCGTTTGCTGGCTTCTTTTATATTATGCACAACTGCACCGCTACCAATAATTAAAACACCTTTATCTCGCAGTGGTTTAAGTTGTTTTGCTAAATCAAAATGATATTGAGCGGATTGGTAATAATCAATACTCATTTCAAAGACAGGAACATCCGCCTTTGGGAACATGTGTTTCAACATAGGCCATGCACCATGATCCAATCCCCACTCTGTTGTTTCTTTAACTTTTGGAATAAGCTTGGTTATTTCCTTGGCTGTTTCTGGTGAACCGGGAGCAAGGTATTTCTGAGTATAATATTCGGGTGGAAAGCCGTAGTAATCATAAATAGTGTCAGGCGCAGGGCTTACATTTACAAGTGTGCCCTTTGTGCACCAATGAGCGGATACCACTAGTATGGCTTTTATCTCATGTTCTGTTCTGATTTTCTCTCCTATTTTTGTCAAACTTGTTAAAAACGGATTTGCATTCAGTCCCAAAGGTATATCCATAGGATTGCCATGAGAAGTAAAAAGCACAGGCATTTTCTTTGTTGTAGAAAAGGAAGATGTAATTTTTGATAATGCTTGTAATTTCATGGCTTGTGTGGCTAATGGAGCTAACGCTAAAAGTTTTAAAAAATCTTTGCGTTCCATAAATTTATTTTTTGGTGAATGAAGCTAACATTTCCGGATTGCGTAAATAATTGGCAACCCAAACAAGCAATAGCATTATTACTTGAGGAACGAACATTTCTGCATTACTCATGTGTGTTACAATTGCACCGCCTAAATGTGCGCTTAATAATAAAACTCCGAGTGATGATGTTCGGGGAATAAGAAATAAAATTGCTGCAATAAGTTCCCCCGTTCCTATTAGCATAAGTTTACCGTCCAAACCCCATTTAACAAAGTTCTTGGCAATTTCTGCATCTGCACCTGCCGTCAATTTCATTGTTGCACTCATAATAAATAAGGCAGACATCAGTCCAACTAATATCCACGCGGTAATTTTTCTTGTTTTTGACATTGGTTTAGTTTCCATATTTATTATTATTTAAGTTTTGGAGTTATTATTTTTAAAATTTCGATTCACTAATGGTTTCTGTTTTGTCTTGGGTACACCATAATAATAATTTACCCAAAAACGCATTAAAATTTTTCTAATTCAAAATTTTAAATCTTTTATTAAATTGTTTCATATCAAACCATTGCTCACTGTTACAACCTTTATCATTTTTTCTTTTAATTGAAACCTCAATACTATTCATTGTCTTGTTACATATTTTGCAATTACAGCCATCTGAATCAATAATAGTGTCTCCAATCATAAATTCGTCAATATTCATCGCAAATTCTTTCTTCTTCTCATCTATGTAATTTTGTTGCTCCAATTGCGATACCATTTTATTTGTGAAGTTTTAGTTAGGTAGATAATAAAAAATTAGAGCCACTACCACACCAAATACTACTCCCGATATAATCATTTGCCATGCCTTGATACGATCCTTTCTGTAATTTTCCTTTTGCTCAATGGAAAATGTTTTGCCGATGTCTCCGAAATTGAACACCCCTTTTATTCCGAAGGCCACACAAAACTTAAAGTACCATTGCTGAAAGCTCACACCAAGCGAGGTCGCAGGTATGAAAAGGAGTAATCTCCAAATTTTGTTTGAATCAAGCGTAAGTATTAAAACCATCACCGCAATTGTTAGTATAGCAGAAAAGATGGTTGCCATTTTTCTCCTTTTTATTTCCTCGCGGCCAATATTACATGCTCCCGGAATGTAGTGGTTATCAGAGTCATTGTTATTCTTGTTTTCTTGAAACTCCAACATAAAAAGAGTTTCAGGGGTTATTGAAATTGTTCTTGCTTTCATATAATTTGATTTTTAATTGTTTTTTTTTAATAAAATTGGCGGGGGATTCAAGCAATACTTTAGTAATAATGGAAGAAACAATCATTAAAGCAACTACCTGTTCCCCCGTAATTTTTAATTTGGCATTGAATAATAAAAGCGTTCGTTTATAATTTTTCCGTCCTGCCACTTTTGTACTGCAACTTGACACATTTTCATACGAGGCGCCCCTTTATAAGTAACATCCATTTCCCATTCAGATGCTGTTACATTATCACCAACTGTAACCGATTTTACTTCAGCACCATGAAAAGCTTCAATCATTTGCATGGCTTGTAATTCTCTCTCGCGATTTACTGATTTGCCAACAGTAGGTGGATTCGAATTTTCTTGCATTGATACATTTTCATGATAATACTTTTCAAAAGCGTCCATTTGTTTTCCTGTAAGGATCATTTGATTCAAATCTTCAATTTTTTCTTTTAAGCTCATATGATATAATTTTAAGTTAGTATATCACAAAGGTATTAATTTATATGTTTAAACATATATTGGTTAAACGAATTTTGTAATGTTATACAATATATTGATAATCAATATACTATGGGAGATAAAAGTAGATATTACAGTAATGAAGATCAATCTAATAATATTGGAAAGCAATTGAGCAATGGAACTTGATAACTTATTAAATTAACGAAATGTTTTAAGCCACTCAATGGCCTTTTTCTCGGAAGTGAATATCTTTTGCGGAAATTTCGGACTTTCAGGGCTAATGAAAAATTCCATTAAATATTTAGAAATTAAAGTGCCTACCAAGATCGCTTTGGCAATATGTATGTCAGAATTATTTTGCCTTTCAACAAACAGGCGAGCATCTTTTTTAATTCTATAATTTTTTCGGGAGTCAACCAATTTTAAAAATCGTTTCCCACCTGTCAGATGCCTTGCTACAAGAAAATTATCAGCAGCATCTTCTTTATCTATAATTACGCCACCTAATATCTTCACATGAAGTATATTAAATTCATCTACAAATATTTTCGCTGTTCGTGTTGTTTCCATCTTGTCAAATCAATATTAATGAAAAAACTATATACGGTAACCTTTTTCTATTAAGTGGTAGGTTTTTGACAATAAGTGGAGAGAAACAATATGATAATTAATCCTCACTTACTTTTTATTTCGTTTCGTTCCCTTTCAGCCCCAACCCAAACCATCCGTTCCATTTTGTGCTAAACTCATTTTTCAATGAGGAGCATTTCCCTAAACCAAGAAAGCAAGTTTAAGCATGGGCATAGTTTTGCTTTGTGTTTTGTAGAACCCCATATCCCCGTAGAATAGACGATTCTTAGCTGTTTTTGCCATTCAGTATGGCACTTATATTTTGAACGTGCAAGTTTATTCCCTTGATTTTTTCCCCTCAAAAAAAGATAGTCGAATTCGCTACCACGTTCCGAAACGTGTATCGAACTTGTCGTTAGTTCCCTCAATTAGCGACAGCGGTGAATTAGTAATAGTTGGTTAAAGGAAGGAATGTGAAATGGAAAAAGTAGTTGAGAAAATAAGTTTAAGTAAATGCAAATCAGTTCTTGAAAAAGATGGTTCTAAATATTCGAACGAAGAAGTTTTAGAAATAAGAGAATTTTTATACAAGATGGCTGATCTGGATTACGAAGTGTTTTTAAAACAAAAAATTCGGGATAAGGAATTTGAAGAATCAAAACAAAAACCTGAAGACGAAGATTTGAAACAAGCTGCATAAAAATAAATAATATGAAAAGAGCAATTCTTTACATTCGGGTTTCAACAGATGAACAGGCCGACAAAGGTTATTCTCTTCGACATCAAGAAGAGTTCTTGAGAAAGTATTGTGAAATGAATTCCATCCAAATGGTGGAAGTCATAAAAGAAGATTACTCCGCAAAAACTTTTTTAAGACCTGCGTTCAATATTCTTTTGGCGAAACTGAAGAACAGAAAATTAAAAGCAGATTTTTTAATTTTCACAAAATGGGATAGGTTTTCAAGAAACGCTCCCGATGCTTATGCTATGATAAGCACTTTAAATAAAATCGGAATTGAACCACAGGCAATCGAGCAACCTTTGGATTTGTGTATTCCGGAAAATAAAATCATGCTTGCCTTTTATTTATCTGCACCTGAAGTTGAAAACGACAGAAGGGCATTAAATACTTTGGTTGGGATGCGTAGGGCAAGAAAAGAAGGGCGATGGATTTCATCCGCACCGAAAGGCTACGTTAATAAAATGGATGATAACGGTAAAAAAGTTATCGTCCCAAATGAGTATGCTCCAATTTTAAGATGGGCATTTGAAACTTTAGCAACAGGACAATACGGAGTTGAAGAAGTTAGGAAGATGTGTGTTGAAAAAGGATTTGAATTTAAGAAGAGTCAATTCTACGAGTATTTTAAAAATCCTGCGTATTGCGGAAGAATAATTATTCCTGCGTATAAACAGGAGGAAGAACAAATTGTAAAAGGACAACACGAACCGTTAATTTCGGAAGCGTTATTTGATCAGGTTCAATTAGCACTTTCGGGAAGGCGATTCAAAACCACTTATAAAATTTGTGTTCGGGATGAGTTGCCACTTCGGGGATATATCAACTGCCCACAATGTGGCAGGAAATTATGCGGAAGTGCCTCAACAGGAGGTAGCGGAATTAAGCACAATTATTACCATTGTAAATACCCCTGTAAGGAAAGGGTAAAAGCCCCTGTGGTGAATGATGCCTTCTCTGAATATATCGCCACATTTCAATTTAAAGCGAGTGTTCATGAAATGTACGATATAATCCTGCAAGACGTATTTAAGAGCAAGAGTGGGGAGAAAAACGCCACTAAACAGGCTTTACAAGTAGAGATCGATAAGAACAAGGAACGCCTGAATAAAGCTCAACAAATGATGCTCGATGGCGAAATGGAAATGTCGGATTACAAGGAAATAAAACGGAACATCGAACCGAAAATTGAAGCGATGTTAAGCCAACAATTAGGCTTCAACCAAATTGAAGTCGAATACCGAAGCTATTTGAAAAAAGGATTGACCGCAATTCAGAATTTAGGTCATCTCTTTGATAACACGCCCATTAACGGGAAACAAGAAATTATCCGTTCGACTTGGAAGGAAAATGGGGTAATTTCAGAAGGGAAAGTTCGAACGGGAAAATTAAATAGTTTGATTTTGCTGACTACCTACGGGGACGGGCAATACAGAGGGGATAAAAAAGCGAAAGGGAGCAAAAATTGCTCCCTTTCCGCTATCGTACCTCCGGTCGGACTCGAACCGACACAACCGTGAAGTTACTGGTGTTTGAGACCAGCGCGTCTACCAATTCCGCCACAAAGGCATTTCTTCATTTCCTTTGTTGCGTCTACCATCCCGATAGCTATCGGGACCGCCACAAAGGCATTACATTTAAGATGGCAAAACTACCTTTTGTTTTTAATATCACAAAATAAAGCAGTCAAAAATCCCATAATATCTTGCTAAAACCATAAAATTCGGTATATTTGCAGTCCTAAAAAAAATGGAATCACAAGTTAGATTATTCTCAGGTATTGCATCAGAAGACTTAGCAAAAAAAATTGCGGCTTCTTATGGGCAAGCATTAGGTAAAGTTGAACATTATCGCTTTAGTGATGGTGAATTACAGGCTTCTTACGAAGAAAGTATTCGCGGACAAAGTGTATATATCATTCAAAGCACAATGCCACCGGCAGATAATTTAATGGAGATGCTCTTGCTAATTGATGCTGCTAAACGCGCAAGTGCAAGACACATCGTAGCAGTATTACCGTATTTTGGGTATGCCCGTCAAGACCGTAAAGACAAGCCTCGTGTGGCAATTGGTGCAAAGTTAGTAGCTGATATGTTAGCTGTGGCTGGTGCAACTCGTGTAATGACAATGGATTTACACGCAGATCAAATTCAAGGTTTTTTTAACGTACCGGTTGATCATTTATATGCATCAACTATTTTTTTACCTTACATCAATTCCTTAAACCTTCCTAATTTAACGATTGCTGCGCCTGATATGGGTGGTAGTAAACGCGCAAATAGTTATGCTAAACACTTAAAAGCAGAAATGGTAATTTGTTACAAGCAAAGAGCTAAAGCAAATGTGGTAGAAAGCATGACAGCAATTGGAGATATTGAAGGAAGAAATATTGTATTAGTAGATGATTTAGTAGATACTGGCGGTACTTTATGTAAAGCAGCAGAAATGATGATGGATAGGGGTGCTTTAAGTGTTAGAGCTGTTTGTACACATCCGGTTTTATCTGGAAAGGCTTATGATAACATTACTAATTCTCTTTTAACAGAATTAATTGTTACAGATACAATTCCATTAAAACAAGAAAGTCCGAAAATTAGAGTTTTAAGTGTTGCCGATTTATTTGCTAAAGTAATTAATAGTGTACAAAATTACGAGTCAATAAGTAGTAATTTTATAATGTAATAACCCGTAAATTAAAAATAAACAGAGGGAAAGAAATTGAAACGGGCAATTTCTTAACTCTAACAAAAAAAACAAAAAAAACAAAAAAAATGAAAACAGTATCTTTGAGCGGTTCGTTACGCGCGAACGTAGGGAAGGTTGATGCTACAGCTGTAAGAGCTAAGGGTCACGTTCCATGTGTAATTTATGGAGCAGGTGAGCAAATTCACTTTAGCACCGATATCCGTAATTTTAAAAACATTATTTTCACACCAGAAACAAGTTTGGTTGAAATTGATGTTGATGGCAAAAAATATAAAACAGTTTTACAAGAAACGCAATACCATAAAATTAACGACAAGTTAATTCATGCAGATTTTTTAATGGTAAGTGAAGATAAGCCAGTTTCGGTGCATTTACCAGTTAAAGCAATTGGTCAATCTGAAGGCGTTAAAGCTGGTGGAAAATTAACTATTAAATTACGTAAGCTAAAAGTAAAAGGCTTAATCTCTAAATTGCCTGAAAGCATAGATTTGAGCATCGATAAATTAGTTATTGGTAAATCTATTTCAGTTGGTGATATTAATATTGATGGAATTACAGTTTTACATCCTAAAAATATTTCTGTTATTAGTGTTGATACAACTCGTGCAGTTGTTGTTGAAGAGCCAGCGAAAGTTGCTACTACAGCCGCTACTCCTGCTGCAGCTGCAAAAACAGCAGCTCCAAAAAAATAACAAATAATTTTAATTATTTTAAAAGCCCTTTCGGAATATCCGGAAGGGCTTTTATTATTAATACACGGTTAAAAACATTTTTAATTCTAAGGTAACCAATTGTGTTAATAGTCGTTATTTGTATAAGGTAATCAACAACTTAATCATGATGAAAAAAATATTAGGTCTTTTTATTTTTCTATTTTTCCTTTCTTATTATTCCTCTTTTTCTCAAAACGACAACATGTTTAAAGAGAAAAGAGAACGGAAACGTGTTTGGCGGAGGTGGGGCTCTCATAAGGAAGCTTACAACCCCTATTTAAAGAAAAAAGGAAAAGATAAACCTAGCTCACAAGTTAATAAGGCAAATAAACGAGAGGAAAGACGACAGAAAAGGAATTTTAAAAAGCAGTTGAAACGTAGTAAAAAAAAGCTAAATAATTAACTTATTTCTTTTTCTTGTTGCTAAATTTTCCTTTACGCCAAGCATCAATAAATTGAGCCCAAGCCACAGGATTAAGTAAAGTCATACTTGGAGCTTGGCCGGTAGTGTAAACTTTAGTGTAATATGCCTGCATTACATACTTATAATTTTCAGAAGCACTTGCAGTTTGATTTCTCTCAAGATAAGTTAAGGCTTCTTTTTGTAAGTTTTTATCGGCTCTATCCATATCTGTATCACTTAAGTCTAAGGCAAGAAAAGCTCTTTTAAAATCTTCTTTTGATGGCCATGGATAAATTTCTACTTCTGATAATTGGAATGTATCTTTTGTTAATATTTGAATGGCATAATAGTATTTTTGTGTAATCGTATCTGCAATTTTATAACTTCTATATTTGTGTGTTACAGAGTGAAATTCAAGTTCATCGCCCGGGTTTACGATAAGACTAAAAAATCCTGAAAAATTACAAATTGTTCCTCTTCCGGTACCTTTTATTAATATGGAAACAAAAGGAATTGGAGTTAAACTATCTTGATCTAAAACAACACCCGAAAATTGTATTAGCGTAGGATTTGCTGGTTTTGCAGTATTAGTTTGAGCCTTAAGGCCATTAAAAGCAAAAAAAAGCGATAAAATTAAAACCGAAAAAGTTTTCATATTGCTAAAATTACTTATTGTTTTTGGCATTTGAAAGGAGTATTAACATATTTTAAGCGGAGCTTGCTAATAAGCTGTTTTTTGGCTTAAATTTGTAATTAAATGCGCAAAGAATTTTTTTATATAATTTTTTTTATTTCAATAGCGCAAAATGCTTTTTGCCAGGTTAAAACTGTAAAACCGGTTAAAACCCATTCTCGGAAGACAAATTTAGGTATCGGCGGCGGAGTAACTAAAAGTGTTTTATTCTTAACAAGAAATGTAAAAGAAAATAATGATGCTTTTGGTTTTAATGGATCTTTTATTTACGGCGGCGAAAATATTTTTAGAGGGAGTTTGGAATATACATATTATAGAAAAATAGATATTCAACCTACATGGTTTAACATTAAGGCTTATACTATTGAAGCAAACGTACATGTTTTAGCCAGATTTAAAAAAACAAAATCCTATTTCTATCCTTTATTTGGTCTTAGTTATAATTCATTTTCTGGATTTTTTACAGGGAAGGATGATTTTTTAAAATTAAGTGATAAATATAAAACGAACGAAATTGCAAAAACTAATTGGCTAGGTTTTAATGTTGGCGCTGGATACGAGCATTATTTTAAACAGATAAGTGTTTTTGGTGAATATAAGATGCGGGTTGGTAAGTCTGATGGTCAACTACAAATTAATATTATGGATGTGTGTTTCAGTTGTGGATTAAGATATAATATTCGCGTACCTTCTATCTATAAAATCTTTAGCGGAACAAAGAGTAGATATTTATTAGAATCTAAAGAGGGCAAAAAATAATGTACAGTCTACAGAATTATTTTTTAAACTTACAGCAGTTTTTTAATCATTACCTGCCTTTAAAAAATCCAGTTTTAATTCTGGCTATTACTTTATTAATTATTCTATTTTCTCCACTTTTATTTAAACGATTCAAAATTCCTGGTATAATCGGATTAATTATTTCGGGTGTATTAATTGGTCCAAATTCTTTACACATTATTGAGTCTACAAATAGTTTTGAGTTACTTTCAAAAACGGGATTACTTTACATTATGTTTTTAGCTGGGTTAGAAATTGACATGCAAGAATTTCGTCAGAACAGAAAAAAAAGTATTGTATTTGGCGCATTAACATTTATTATTCCAATTACTATTGGGTATTTAGTTTGTATTTATGTTTTTCATTTTTCCTTATGGTCTTCAGTTTTGTTGGCAAGCATGTTTAGTACTCACACTTTATTGAGTTACCCAATAGTTAGTAATATGGGAATTATTAAAAATAGGGCGGTTCAAATTGCTTTTGGTGGTACAATTATTACTGATTCGGCTGTACTTATTTTATTGGGTATTATCACTAATGTTGTTACGGGAGAAATGGATATTACTTTTTGGATAAAAATAACTGTTTCGTTAAGCCTTTTGTTTTTTTCTACACTTTATCTCTTACCAAAAATTAGTCGTTGGTTTTTTAGAAACATTGAGGCTCAAGCCAGCTCGCATTACATTTATGTTTTGGCCGTTGTTTTTATTTCAGGGTTTTTAAGTGAGTTGGCAGGCGTAGAGCCTATAATTGGCGCATTCTTGGCGGGTTTAGGATTAAATAAAGTTATTCCTCATAGTAGTATTTTAATGAACAGAATAGTTTTTATTGGAAACACTTTGTTCATCCCTTTCTTTTTAATTAGCGCCGGGATGTTGGTTGACCTTAAATTATTTTTTAATGGGGGCGAAGCTTTAATGCTTGCCGGCTTGCTTTGTGCGGTGGGCATCATTACAAAATATTTTGCTGCATGGATAACTGGTTTTATTTACAACTTTAGTAAGCCGGAGCGTAATTTAATTTTCGGCTTAAGCGTTTCTCACGCAGCTGCAACATTAGCAATCATAAAAGTTGGATTTGATATTGGTTTATTTAATCAGAGTGTAATTAACGCTACTATTATTTTAATTTTAATTTCTTGCTTAGTTAGTTCATTTGTGAGTGAAAGAGCCGCCAGACAAATTGCTGTATTAGAAAAAGATGTAGTAAGAAAAACCGGCGATAAAATTGAACGAATATTAATTCCGGTAAGTAATCCTGAAAATATTCAACGCTTAATTGATTTTTCACTTTTGGTAAAAGATCAAAACTCTTCTGAACCAATTTTTCCTTTATCTATTGTTGAAGATGATGCCGATGCCGATGAAAAGCTAAACATCGTAAGAAAAGTAATTGAAGGCGCGGTTGAACAAATTTCGAGTGGTGATAAAAAAGTTGAGGTTTTAAAAAAGGTTGATTTAAGTATTGTTGATGGTATTGTAAGAACAGCAAAAGCTTATAATATTACTGACATTTTAATAAGTTTTAAAGCGCAACAAGGACCTTCAAATTTAATTTTTGGTAATATTTCAGAAAATTTATTAAGTAAATCGAAGCAAGCCATTATTATTTCAAAAATATTACAGCCCTTAAATACATTTAAGAGAATTGTAGTTGTTTTAACTCCAAATGCTGAGTTAGAAAATGGTTTTATTAGAATGGTTGTTAAGTTAAATAGTTTGCTGAAGCAAATAGGAAACGAAGCATATGTTTATGGTAATAAAAACACAATTGATTGTTTTTGTGCTGAAATAAGTGATAAGAAAAAAATATTTTTTAAATATATTATTGTTGAAAGTTTTGAAGACTTTGAGCAGGTAAGTAATCCTAAAGAAGATGACTTGTTTGTTTTGGCTACTGCCAGAAAACAAACCGTGAGTTATGATTTTCATGTAGATGAAATGTCAAAAAAGCTCAATAAAAATCATGAATTTACTAGTTTTGCAGTGTTTTATCCTGAGATTTCAAAAACGCTACAGGATGGAAGAATTAGCACTATTACTAGCCCTTCTTTAGAACAGAAAATCGAAAAAGTAAAACACTTAACAGAAAAAATTACCGGAATTTTTAAAAAGGACGAGGATAAAGAAATTTAATTATTTTTGCACTTAAATGAACTTTGATTACACCTACATAATTTTATTTGGTTACATTATTTTTGAACCAATGACGATACTTACAAACTTATTAATCTTTATTTTTAGTATTTATTGTTTTAAAAGTTTAGCGAAAATAAATCATCCCTATTCAACCTCATTCTCATGGTTTGTTTTATTAGTTGGTATTAGTAGTTGTTTTGGTTCTCTCGCCCATGCTGTTCATTATCAATCTGGGAAAGTTTTTTTTGATGTTGTATTTTATATTTCTAATGCACTTAGTTTAGTTTCCATATTTTTTTGTTTCAAATCAGCCTATCTCTATTATACCAATGATAAAATTAATCCGCATAAAAAAATTACTTATCTGGTAATTGCTTGGGTAGTGGGCTTATTAATATTTGCTTTGATTAAAAATAATTTTGTTATTATAAAAATAAATGCAGGAATAGTTTTAGTTTATTCGATTGTTTCACACTATCTAGTTTATCGTAAAACTAATGATAAAGGAAGTGTTTTTGTTATTTCAGGAATTGGTGTTTCATTTCTTTCTATAATTGTTCATTCACTTAAACTTTCAATTAATGAATGGTTTAATTATAAAGATATTGCCCATGTTATCATATTTTTTTCTTTAATATTGATATATAAAGGCGTAAAGCTAAACGCCATGAAGTTAAAATTGCTGACTAAGTAATATTAATTTGGTTCAGAGTCTTTTTCTTTTACGGTTTCTTTCTTTTTTATTTTATTGAGGTAACGCGTAAATAAATCATTAAAAGTTTCAAACTCTTCCCTATAAAAGAAACCTGCGCCTTGGGTATATGGTCCGCCAGAGGTGGTAATTTGTGTATTATCATTACTTCTGTTAAATGCTTTTACTCTGTATCTTCCATCTTCTGAAAGCTTATAATCAATATTAACATCTCCAATTAGTCCGTTTGAACTTTTTGATTGCGCGTTGTTTACACCAAAATTTCCATCTACCGTAACTTTATTATTTAAAAATTGTTTACTTAAAGCTAAATCTACCTCTTGGTTGTTTTGACTTCCGGCCCGATAATTCACACCAACTTGTAAATCTTTAATTCCTGTTAAGTTTTCAAAATAAGCATTTAAAAATTCGCTCATCCTATTGCTTAATAATTCACTTCCGGTTGATGCAGCAGCACCTCCTGCAGTTACACCACCGCCATTAGTGTTGTATATTTGCGGTGTAACAAAAGTTCTAAATAATAAAAAAGAAAATACTTGTCTGTTTAATTCTGCTTCATCACTTAAAACATTATTAATTCTTGACTTAGCTGTGGCATCTAAATTTGGAAACTCAATAGCGAAATTAATATTTGGCGAAAATAATTTATCAGTAATTAATAATTTACAGTCTACAGGAAATCTACCTTTGTATCTGCCGGTGGTGTCATTTAGTAAAGGAGCAACTGAGGCTCGTTGCTTATAACTGGTTGTAATATCTATCACAGCGTTTAAAGGATCGCCGCTCCATGAAATGGTACTTCCAGCGTCAATTTCGAATTTTTTATTAATTACATTTTCTAAAGTAAATAAATAATCTCCTTCTGCAATTACGTATTCTCCAACCATTTCAAATTTTCCAAGCGAACTAATTTTTAATTTTAAATCGCCATCGCCTTGTACTTGTAAAGCGTCGCCGCTTATATTATCGAGTATTATTTTTACATTTAAATCTTGTGTTATATTAATGGCCATGTCTAAGCTAAAGCCAGTTAAAGTTTTTTCTATTTTTTTTACAATAGTATCTTTTTTTACGAAATGAATAAAATCAGATTCTGCAATTTCTGAGGGGCCATCAAGTGGTAAAATAAACTTCGAATTTCTAGTGGTTGTACCATTTACACTCATGTGTAAATTATTTAAAAAGCCCCATAATCCAACATTGCCTGTGCTATATATTTTGCCATAAAATGTTTTGTTTTGTTTTTCAGTAGTATTTAAAATCAACATGTTTTTATAACTGATATCATAATCCAACTGTATTTTAGTGAAATTTTGGTGAAAAATATTTCCATTAATAGTTCCTTGTGGTGATGCCTTTAATCCTTTTTCTTTCATAAGCAATTCGCTAAACCGAATTTGATCAGGCATAATCTCAATTTCGCCCGTCATGTTATAGGTAACATTTGTATAATCAACTTTTATTTCGCTATTGTACATTTTAAATTTCCCGTCAATTTTTATGTTATCAGGAGTACCATGTATTTTTCCTTTTCCTGTAACTAAAGCATTGTTTATTGTAAGAACTCCTTCTAATAATGGGTTAAGTAGTCTTAAATTTGCAGGGGAGGCTATAATATCAAGGTCAATACTCTCTTCTTTTTTATCTAAATAATAGTGCCCCTTAAATGCAATATTTTTCATTTCTTCTCCATCTATTGTCGGTAAACCAAGAGAAGTGTATCCATCAGTAAAAATTGTTTTTTCGGCAGCATTATAATTTGTTTTTACTACCATTTTACCTAAAGTATTATTATTAATTTTTAGTTTTTCAAAACTTAAATCGCTGCTAAAAACGAATGTTTCTGGATTATGGATTGTTAACCTACCATGCAAAATACCTTCTAATTTTAAGTTAAATGCATTAAGAATAGGATTAAATTGCTCTAAAATTACATTTGAAGTATTTATGGCCAAACTATCTGAAGGATTGTTTGATAATGATCCAGCAACACCAATACTTTGTTCGTTGCTTGTAAATAATAATGGGTTTATTACTATTTTTCCACCTGTGTCAATTACAGTTGGATTTGAAGTAACCATTTTCCATGTACTATCTTTTGCGGTAACAAAAATATTATCAAAGTTTAAAGTAGCCTGCTTGTTACTAAAAGAAACTTTTCCGGCAATTCGACCGGTATTTTTTGGTAAAACTTTATTATCCCATTCTAAATTGTATTTAGTATCTAAATCTTTTGATACTATATACATAAAGTAATTATTTAATTTAATGCTGTCGGATAATTGAATATCGCTGCCTTTAAATACAAGATTGATTTTGTTATTTTTAGAATAAGATTCAATCACGTTATTATTAAATTTAATTGTACCGTATTTTATAGATTCTGAATTTAAACTTATATTCATTAAGTTAGTAGATGCATTAAACTCCCCACCAATTATTGAATTAGGGCTAACCATTAAATCCTTTAAGAATAACTCATTAACGATATTAAATTTCTTAATGGTAAGTTTAAGCTTAAAGGCATCGGTGTAAATTGTTTTCGTTTTTATTTTGGCAATAAAGGCGGGGTAATAAGCATTTAAAACCTGATTAAATGCCATCCCTAGATTACTAATCATAAATCGTCCGTCTACGGTTAAATTAAAATAATTTGAGTTAACTACAATTTTTTTGTCTACAGTTGATTGCTCTAATTTTAAATCAAATGTGCTAATCTTAAATTTCTTTTCAGAATTTGTATATTCTGTATTGTCAAAATTTACTGTTCCCGTGATATCATTAATGTTATTTCCTTTTAAGATGATTAATATTTGTGTTGATATTTTTGCTTCCTGTTGTGTGAAGTTTAATTTTTTTAGATCTAAATTATTTACCGTGGAAATAAAATCTATTTCCGGAATTTTATTCTTAAAATTTATACTCCCATTAAAGTCAAAATCAGCATTAGGATCTTTACTAGTTAGCAAGCCGTTAAATATTTTTTCTTTGATATTTCCATTTAGTTGAATATCCTTATATGAATAATTATTATAATTTATATTTAAAACTTTCCCTTCTACATCAGCATCTAAAGTTTTTAACGACACGCCTTTTCCCTTTATTTCTGTGTTTATTGAAAGTGCATTTAAATTTTTAATTCCAAATAAAGTGCCAATATTAAAATTAGAAGTTTGTAATTTTCCATGGTACGCAACGTCTTCTGCTTTTTTGCCAATTTTAATACTTAATTGAGTTGCAAAATTACCTAGTCCGGTTTTAAATTTGCCGTAAGTTGTAAAGTCAGTTAAAAAGCCATCAAATTTTCCTTTATATGAAATTGTGCCTAAACGTTTTACTTCTATCGTTAGTTCCAGCTTTTTATTTTCTGAAAATGGATAGTTTGGAATTTGTTCAATGTCTGAATAATTTGTTGAAAGTTCTTTAGCATCAAAATGTAAAAAGCTAGTACTGATATCTGGCAGCCCTGTTAAACTTAAATTGCCATCAAAGCGAGTGTGTTTGCCATATTTAAATTTAAAATCTTTTAAATTAATGTCATTAACGTAGCCCTCAATATTTCCCGATAAATAAGCGGTTGCCTTTAGACCGTTTAATTCGCTGGTAAATCTTGCTATATCTTCGGTTGCAACATGAGTGCCAATTTCTAAAAGAGATTTTATTTTTATTTTATTTATAAAGTCAGAATAGTCATCCCAGCTGGCATAATAAAAGTTCACGTTTCCTTTAATATAAGTTTTTGGCGTTTTTATAATTAATTTTTTTAATAATAATTCCGTACCACTTATTTTTGCTTCAGTAGTAAGATTATCTAATATGAAACCACATTGTTCATGTGTTCGTAAATCGTTTAGTTTAGTGTAAATTGTATCTTTATCAAATCGTATATCCGATAATTTTCCATAAGTTTTTGTAAACCATAAGTTATTAAAATTCATATTTTGAGAAATGGATACATCAGAATTTTCGTCACGATACACAAAATTCACATTATCTAAATAGATGTCTCCAAGTTTTATTTCCCATTTTTTCTTTTGAGTTGTATCTGAAACGCCTGAATCAAAATAATCAATTAGGAACTGAAAATTGAGGAGAGAATCTGATTTGTATTTAATAAGTTTTGCGGTTGAATTTTTTAAAGTAATTTTTTTGAATTCTATTTGTTGATTTTTATAATCCAATTTCTGAAGATCAACCAAAATGTCGCCAGCAAAAAGTGTATCTTTATTCTTGTCACTAATGTATACGCCTTCTAAATTTGCCTTTTTAAAAAAATCCAGTTTAACCGTTTTAATTGATATGTTGTTATGAAGTTCGCCGGTTAAATAATTGCTAGCTTTTTGTCCCAGCCATGTTTGAAAAGAGTATGATTGAATGGCAAAATACAAGCTCACACCCAACAAAAGTATTAGGATTGTTAGTACACCAAGTGTTTTAAAAAATATTCTTGTAACTTTGCGCAAATTATGGCTTTGCTATAAAGATAAGCCAAAATTGGGTTTTACAAATCCAAAAAAATGCAAATTTTAAACACTTATATATTAGCTATAGAGAGCAGTTGTGACGATACTTCATGCGCTGTTTTATGTAATAATGTGGTGTTGTCAAATATTACAGCAAATCAAAAAATCCACGAAAAATATGGTGGGGTAGTGCCTGAGCTTGCAAGTCGCGACCATCAGAAAAATATTGTTCTGGTTGTGCAAGAGGCTTTGCAAGTTGCAGATGTTAAGTTTGAACAGTTAAATGCAATTGCAGTTACTATTGGACCCGGCTTAATGGGCAGTTTATTGGTGGGTTTATCTTTTGCAAAATCTATGTCTTTGTCTTTAAACATTCCCTTAATTGGAGTAAATCATATGCAGGGACATGTTTTAGCACATTTTATTAAAGATAATAAGAGTCAGGAATTTCCAAAATTTCCATTTTTATGTTTAACAGTTAGTGGTGGACATACACAATTAATTAAAGTTTCGGATTATTTAGGTTTTGAAATTTTGGGTTCAACCATTGATGATGCTGTTGGTGAGGCTTTTGATAAAGCGGCTAAAATATTGGGTTTGCCATATCCCGGCGGACCATTAATTGATAAATTCGCGAAAGAAGGGGATAGTATGAAATTTAAATTTTCAGAATCTCATGTGAATGGTTATGACTATAGTTTTAGCGGGATAAAAACTTCTTTCTTATATTTTATTCAAAACAATTTACAGAAAAATGAAAATTTTGTAAAAGAAAATTTAAACGATATTTGTGCTTCGTACCAAAACCATTTAATACAGGTGCTTTTAAAAAATGTAAAAAAATTAATTCATGATACCGGTATTAAACAGTTGGCTATTGCAGGTGGTGTTTCGGCAAATAGTGAATTGAGAAAACAGATTAAAAATTTAGAAGAGGAATTAACTATTCAAACATTTATTCCGAAATTTGAATATTGTACTGATAATGCCGCTATGATTGGCATTACAGCTTATTATAAGTTTTTGAACAATGAGTTATCTGATTTAGGTGTAATTCCTTTAACCAGGATGAGCATTTAATAATTATTTATGTTTTGGCGATTTTTGCAGATTTTGGTAGCTTTATAAATTAAATTTTTTTTATATTAAATTATGGAACAATTAATTGAATGTGTACCCAATTTTAGTGAGGGTGTTGATTTAAACATCATCAAACAAATTACTAACGTAATAGAAAGTGTTGATGGTGTAAAATTGTTAAATGTGGATCCGGGTAAAGCAACAAACAGAACCGTTGTAACATTTGTTGGTAATCCAAAAAGTGTAATCGACGCAGCTTTTTTAGCTATTAAAAAGGCAGGCGAATTAATTGATATGAGTAAGCATAAAGGCGAACATCCAAGAATGGGTGCTACTGATGTTTGTCCTTTAATTCCCATTAGCAATATTACTATGCAAGAAACTGCAAAGTACGCTCAAGAATTAGGAAGAAGAGTAGGTGAAGAATTAAAAATTCCAATTTATTTATATGAAGAGGCGCAATCAAATAAAAATAGAAGTAATCTTTCGGTAATTAGAAATGGAGAGTACGAAGGTTTTTTTAAAAAAATAAAATTGCCGGAATGGAAACCTGATTTTGGTCCTACTGAATATGACGCATTGCGCGGCGCTACCGTAATTGGCGCAAGAGATTTTTTAGTGGCCTATAATATTAATTTAAATACAACATCTACACGTAGAGCCAACTCAATTGCATTTGATGTGCGTGAAGCTGGCAGAGTTGTAAGAGAGGGAAATTCTTTAACCGGAAAAATAGTTTTAAATGAAGATGGAACACCGAAATCGATTCCAGGAACATTAAAATCTGTAAAAGCAATTGGTTGGTATATCGAAGAATATGGAGTTTGCCAAATCTCAATGAATCTAACAAATATAAATATTACCCCTGTTCATATTGCTTTTGATGAAGTGTGTAAACGAGCTACAGAACGTGGAATACGCGTTACGGGCTCTGAATTAGTGGGATTAATTCCATTAAAATCTTTGTTAGATGCAGGTATTTATTTTTTAAAAAAGCAACAACGTTCAGTTGGTGTTAGCGAAAGTGAGTTGATTAAAATCGCCGTAAAATCAATGGGGCTAGATGAGTTGGCTCCTTTTAATCCTGAAGAAAGAATAATTGAATATTTATTAAAAGATAAAGCAGATTCAAAATTAATAAATATGAATCTTGCGGCATTTGCAGATGAAACAGCAAGTGAAAGTCCAGCTCCGGGTGGAGGCTCTATAGCAGCTTACGTTGGGAGTTTAGGAATTTCTTTAGCAACCATGGTGGCTAATTTAAGTTCACATAAAAAAGGTTGGGATGATAAATGGGAGGAGTTTAGTCTTTGGGCAGAGAAGGGACAAAAAATAAAAAACGAATTATTGCGCTTAGTTGATGCCGATACTGCAGCCTTCAATAAAATCATGACTGCTTTTTCTTTACCAAAATCTAATGATGAAGAAAAGAAAATTAGAACTGATGCAATTCAAGACGCAACAAAATTTGCAATAGAAGTTCCTTTTAAAGTGATGCAATTAAGTTACGATAGCTTAGAAATTATTAAGGCTATGGCAGAAATTGGAAATCCAAACTCGGTGAGTGATGCAGGAGTTGGTGCTTTGTGTGCTAGAAGTGCTGTAATGGGAGCATTTATGAATGTAAGGATAAATGCAAGCGGTTATAATGATAAAACTTTTGTAAACGATATTCTTGCAAAAGGAAAAGACATTGAACAAAAAACAATTGCTACCGAAACAGCTATTTTAAAAATTGTTGATGAAAAAATTGGCGTTTAGATTTTTTAATGTGAGCAATTTGTTTTTCGGGTAGCCAGACAATTTAAATAGTAAAGAATTTGTGAAAATTAGTGAAATTCGTGGCTCAATATATCGAATGCTACAAAACATTATTTGCCTGCTCTTTAATTTTTTCTAATTCATCTTTCATTAACACAACTATTTTTTGCATTTGTGCATCGTTAGCTTTTGAGCCAATGGTATTTATTTCGCGACCTATTTCCTGACTGATAAAATTTAGTTTTCTGCCGGGAGCGGTCTCGTTGCAGGTTTCAATAAAATAATCTAAATGCGTTTTAAGACGAACTTTTTCTTCGTTAATATCTAATTTCTCTACGTAATAAATTAATTCTTGTTCAAAACGATTCTCATCAATTTTACCTTTGCCAAGTATATCATCAATATTGTTTCTTATTCTATCTTTTATAGAATTAATGCGAATCATATCTAATGTTTTAATTTCTTCTAAGCATTTCCCTATTTTATTTAAACGCTCTTCAAAATCTTTTTTTAGAGAAAGACCTTCCATGTCTCTAAAATTATTTAATTGAATTATAGCTTCATTCACGCATTCTTTAATTTGTTTCCATTCATTTTCATCTGTTTCTTTACGTTCACTTTTTAAAACGTCCGGGAATTTTAAAATTTGCGTTAAAGCATCACCAATGGGTTCGTTTAGCTCTATTGCTAAATTTTTTAATTGATCATGATAAGCCTTAGCTAAATCAATATTTATTTCAACAGGTGTTTCGGCCTTTTTAGATTCTATAAAAATGCTTAAATCAATTTTACCGCGCTCTAATTGTTTCGAAATGTCATTTCGTAATTCGAGTTCATAACTTCTTAGGCCGGACGATAAACGTAAACTAATATCAGCGCTTTTGCTATTTAAAGAACGTATTTCAACGTTAATGGTTTTGTCTGCTAATTCTAAAGTGGCTTTTCCGAAGCCTGTCATTGATTTAATCATAATTTAATTTTTTGGTTTTTTTGTTTACCAGATATAATCCGCAAATTATTAAAATTCCTGAAAATATTTTTATTGCTGTTAATTTATCTTCTCCCATTATAATTGCAAATATTGAAGCTAAAAAAGGTTGGAGGTAAATATACATACTAACTGTTGAAGGACTTAAAGATTGTAAGCCATAAATGTTTAATAAAAAAGCAAAAAATGTTGTTGCAATAACCACAAAGCAGGTTGCAAAAATTGCGTGAGAGGTAAATAGGTGCCAATTTGTATTTAAAGTATCAGATAAACCAATGGGCATAATATAAATGCTTCCAAATAAAAACATCCAACGCATAGCGGTTACCGTATTGTATTTTTGTATTATTGGTTTTACTAAAACAACAAAAATGGCCCAGGAAGCTGAGTTTATTAATGTCATAACATCTCCGGCAATTGTTTCGCTACCAAAATCAAAATTACCTTTAAAAAATAGAAGTATTAAAGCGCCCGCAATTGCAAGCGTTAATCCACTTATTTTTAAGATAGTGATGCGCTCTTTTAAAATAAATAAGGTAAAAATAAAAACCATAATGGGATTAGAAACCATGATAATGGCTGAGTTGATAGGATGTGTTAAGCTTAAACCCCAAATAAAAAAAACCTGATTAATAACTACACCAAACAAAGCCAGCCAAAGCATTTTTATCATATCAGCTTTTTCAACTTTTTGTGTTTTAACGAATAATGATAAAACCCAAAATAAAATACAGGCACCGGTTATTCTTAAAAATACTAAGGCTAATGGACCAATAAAATCTGGCATTAATCCTTTTGCAATAGAATAGTTTAATGCATACACAATTTGTGCAGCAAATAAAGCAATATGTCCTTTTACGGCGTTTGTCAAAGCGCTGTAAATATAGTAAAACACCTTTGATTATATATGTTAATAGTAGTGAGCCCCTGTATTAAAACAAATTCAAACTTTCTAAACATTTAAACTTTCTAACTCTGCGATAAAGGCTTATTTTTGTGGTCAATGTTTGAGTTTACAGATCAATTAGGAACAATTCTTAAATTAAAAGAAAAACCTAAACGAATTATTTCTATTGTGCCATCCCAATCTGAATTTTTGTGGGATATTGGTTTGTATAGCGAATTAGTTGGTATTACAAAGTTTTGTATTCACCCAAATAAAATGTTTAAGAGTGTGGATAGAGTGGGAGGAACCAAGAAATTAAATATCGAAAAAATTAGAGCTTTAAAGCCTGATTTAATTATTGGGAATAAAGAAGAAAATGAAAAGAGTGATATTGACTTATTAAAAAAAGAGTTTAATGTATGGATGAGTGATATTTATACAATTGAAGATTCTTTTAATATGATGAAGATGCTAGGAGCAATTTGTGATAAAGAAATAGCTGCAAATAATTTGGTTGAAGAAATAGAAAAATCGTTAGGTGAAATTGAGTATTATTTTGCCGGACAAAAAGTTGCCTATTTTATATGGAACAAACCGTATATGTTTGCAGCCAAAAACACTTTTATTGATTCTGTTTTAAATTTTGTAGGTTTTAATAATGCACTATTTAATTTAGAGCGTTATCCTGAATTAACTGATGAGCAGTTAAAATTAGTAAAACTTGATTTTTGTTTTTTGTCTAGCGAACCCTTTCCTTTTAAGGAAAAACATGTAGCAGAACTTCAAAAAAAATTACCTACGGCAAAAATTATAATTGTTGATGGTGAGTTGTTTAGCTGGTATGGCACTCGATTATTACATTTAAATGCGTATATTAAAGACCTAAAAAAAAGAATTAATGCTTAGTACTTTATTAATAGTTGTTTTTATTATTTCCTATTCTCTTATTGCTTTTGAACATAAAGTAAATATTAATAAAGCTGCAGTTGCCTTGTTTTCTGGAGTATTGTGTTGGATTTTTGTAATGATATATTCAAATGACCCGCATATACTGACTGAAGAGTTGATGCATCATTTTTCTGAAATAGCGGCAATTTTATTTTTTTTGTTAGGAGCCATGACCATTGTAGAGTTAATTGATGCTCATAATGGTTTTGATATTATAACACAGCAGTTAATAAAAGTAAAGCCCATTACTTTAATATGGTTGGTAGCTGCCGTTGCGTTTATTTTATCGGCGGTATTAGATAATCTAACTTCAACAATTTTAATAATTTCTTTATTGAGAAAAATTTTACCCGAAGGAAAATTGCGATTGTTATTTGCCGGCCTAGTTGTAATTGCCGCAAACGCCGGTGGTGCCTTCAGTCCTATCGGAGATGTTACCACTACCATGTTATGGATTGGAGGGCAAGTAAGTACTACAAAATTAATTACTTCTTTAATAGTACCGAGTATCATTAATTTACTGGTGCCTTTGGTTGTTTTATTTTTTATAATGAAAAAACAAAAATTATTTCAAAGTATTACAATTACAAAAATTCAAACCGATAATTCAAATAATAAAGGGGGAATTTTTATTTTAATATTAGGTTTACTAAGTTTAATTGCAGTGCCTATTTTTAAAGTTATTTTTCATTTACCACCATTTATGGGAATTTTATTTGGACTTGGTTTGATGTGGTGTATTACTGAAATTAAAGATGGTAGACGTGTATCGGTTGACAAAAAAAATTATTCAGTGGCATTTGCATTAAGGAATATTGATACGCCAAGCATTTTGTTTTTTTTAGGAATTTTATTAAGTATTTCGGCACTTCAAACAAGTGGTGTATTACACAGCTTAGCCGCAGGTTTAAATAGTGCCTTTAGTTCTGAAAATACAATTTTAGTATTAACAGGCTTTATGAGTGCAATAATTGATAATGTGCCTTTAGTAGCAGCTTATCAAGGTATGTATACATTTACTGAGTTTGCTGCAGATAGTTCTTTCTGGCACCTTTTAGCTTATAGTAGCGGCACAGGTGGAAGCATGCTTATAATTGGTTCTGCCGCTGGCGTTGTTGCTATGGGCATTGAAAATATTAGTTTTACCTGGTATTTAAAAAATATTTCATGGTTGGCTGTGTTGGGATATTTGTCAGGCTTCGGAGTTTATTTAATTACCACTTAACCTTGTAATTAGGATTATAGCTTATAAATAAATTAATCCAAATTGCTCTTGCAATTCTAAAATTTACAGGAAACAAGCCAATTATAATTGTAAGCAAAAAAATTAAATGTGGCGCAATTTCCCAGCCCCAAAAATAAAAAACGCTGAAGTGAACAATCACTGCTATTATTGTTGTTAGGGCATGACTTATCATCATAGCGCCATAATAAAAACCGGTTTCTCTTACAAAATCAGTATCGCAAACCTCGCATCTTTTAGGCATTACATCCAGCATTTTTAAATTGTATGGGTTTTTATTCACAAACAAATTTCCTTCTTGGCATCTCGGACATTTGCACAGAATAATACTATACAATTTCTTACCTTTTCTAAAAGGATTGATTTTTTTAAGATTATCGATAAGAAAATGATTAGTAGGACTCACCTGATTTTTAACCCCACTTGAAGGAATGTAAATGTACCTATTTAATTTAGAAGATTGAATTTAAACTATTGTTTTTATAGGATATGCATCAGTTTTTTTTTTTTCAATAAAAAAGCCCTTCATGAAAATGAGAGGGCTTATAGTAGTATAACACCTGTCAGGTTTAATAAGCTGCTTGCTATAAACCTGACAGGTGTATTTAATCTTTATTTTAAACTTCCAATCATGTCTTCTGGTTTAACCCATAAATCAAATTGTTCGTTTGTAACATAGCCTAATTCAATTGCAGCCTCGCGTAAAGTTTTATTTCCCTTATGCGCTGTTTTAGCAATTTTGGCGGCCTTCTCATAGCCAATATGTGTATTTAATGCGGTTACCAACATTAAAGAGTTTTCTAAGTGTTTTTTTAATTCAGGTAAGTTGGCTTCAATACCATCCGAACATTTTTCAGTAAATGAAACACAAGCATCTCCAAGTAATCTGGCACTTTGTAAAACGTTAGTAGCAATTAATGGCTTAAAGACATTTAATTCAAAATGACCGCTCATTCCTCCAATAGATACAGCTACATCATTTCCAATAACCTGCGCGCAAACCATGGTTAAAGCTTCTGGCTGTGTAGGATTTACTTTGCCGGGCATAATTGAACTTCCCGGTTCATTGTCAGGAATAATAATTTCGCCAATTCCACAACGTGGTCCTGATGACAACATACGCACATCATTTGCAATTTTCATTAAGGCAACAGCACTGCGTTTTAAAGCACCACTCAGTTCAACCATTGCATCGTGTGCAGCTAAAGCTTCAAATTTATTTGGTGCTGTTACAAATGGCAATTTGGTTAATTCTGCAATTTTTTTAGCTACTAAAACATCGTAGCCTTTTGGTGTATTTAGTCCTGTGCCCACAGCAGTTCCACCTAATGCTAATTCTTTTACTGCTTCTAAGGCATTTTTTATAGTACGTATACTCATTGTAATTTGCTGTACATAGCCACTAAATTCTTGACCTAGCGATAGTGGTGTAGCATCCATAAAGTGAGTACGACCGGTTTTAATAATATCTTTAAACGCTTCTGCTTTTTTATTTAAACTATCACGTAATTTTTCCATTCCGGGAATTGTAATTTCTACTACTTGTTTGTAAGCCGCAATATGCATAGCTGTTGGGAAGGTATCATTACTAGATTGCGATTTGTTTACATCATCATTAGGGTGTAAAATTTTTGGTTCATCTTCTAATTTTCCACCATTCATAACATGAGCACGATAAGCAATTACTTCATTCGCATTCATGTTGCTTTGAGTACCAGAGCCAGTTTGCCAAATAACTAATGGAAATTGATCGTCTAGTTTTTTTGCGATAATTTCATCACATACTTTGCCAATTAAATCAGATTTTTCTTTTGTTAAAACCCCTAATTCTGCATTAGCCATAGCAGCAGCTTTTTTTAAATAGCCAAAAGCATATATAATTTCTTTGGGCATGCTTGCTTCAGGACCAATTTTGAAGTTGTTACGACTGCGTTCTGTTTGTGCACCCCAATAAACATGAGCAGGGACTTTTACTTCTCCCATTGTGTCTTTTTCAATTCTATAATCCATAGTTAAAGTTTTTGTAGATTCCATTGCTGTTGATTTTGAAGCTATAAATTTAGGATTTATAAGATGGAAAGCAAACAGTAAAATTAGATAAAGGTCAATTTGGAGGTAAAAATGTTTTAAGAAATTTAACTTACTATAACTTTTACGTTGTACTCTATTTCTTCTATTATTAACGTGCAAACATAAATACCTGCAGCTAGTTTTGTATCAGGTATAATTTGAAATTTCGAATCATTTTGTTCGTTAAAATAAAATTTTGATTCATAAAGTATTCTACCCTTTGGTCCTTTTAAAATTAATGAAACTTCATGGTTGTTTTCAATACCCGAAATATCGGCAGTAAATTCTCCATTATTTGGGTTAGGGTATATTACAAATCGAATGTTTTTTGCTTTTAGATAATTAACAGAAATTACTTTGCTATAACTAAATAAACCGTTAAAGTCAACTTGTTTTAGTCTATAATAGCTAACATCAAATAAAGGGTCATTATCTGTGCAAAAATAATCTAATTGGGTAGAACTGTTCCCGTTTGGTGCTTTTGAATTAACTGTTATTTTTTTAATGAAGTCAGTAGCATCTGAACTTCTTTCAACATCAAAATAATTTGAATTTTTTTCGGTTGCCGTAATCCACGATAATTCAATAAAACCATTATTTGGTTTTCCAGTTAAATTAATTAATTCTATGGGTAAAACTACTCCACAGCCAGGAGTACTTGGTGGTATACAAGTAGGACCTGATAATGGGCCAGAAGCAGCATTCCAATAATTATCACCACAAACTTCAATATAATTTGAATTTCCTCCTCCTGTACCTGGCTGAATTGAGCCGCCCGGGAAAATATATATTATCGATTCACAATTTAGTTTTAATTTATTACCATTTGTAAATTTTAAAGTCCCATAAATTGTTATTTTCATGGGGGCGTTTGCAGGGCATCCTGAATAATCTTGTTGGCTTGTAATTGTAACCGTTATTCCGGCCGGTATAACAATAGAGTCTCCGCATCCAGGAACAAAGCCACAAGACCAAGAGCCAGCAGTTGCCCAATCAGTATTAAATAAAGCGATACAAGTTGCGGCTTTACTTTGGGCAACAGCTAAAAGAAAAAATAGTACAAATAAACTTTTTTTCACAATTTTAATTAAATCTTACATATGTAAGGAATATACTAAAATAATAAATAAATTTTATTTTCCAAAATTTATTTTGTTTTTTGAAAATGAGAGGAATCATTTTGTAGTAAACACCGTAAAAGCAGACAATATTATTGTAAAGTTTAGGGAATTAGTAAGCTTGAAATCTAATAATTTTCGGCAATTAATTCTATCTCCTTTTCTGGATGATCTATAACTAAATCAAGGCTTTGTATTAAAAGATACTTTACGTCAGTCCATAAAACATCATTTTGAGAAAACTCTTTTAATGTGAAGCCAATAGTTGTGTATTTGCTTTCTCTAAGATTATTGGTTTTAGAACACATTAGAGTTACACCTTTTAATTGTTCTGTTTGATCAAATTCATATAAATGATATTGTTCGATTATTTTAATGAGTACCTCTGAGTAATAAGTGTAAGTAGCGTAACCCGATTTTTTTAGGCCATAACACCAACTTTTGTAATCATTTATAGGGAGAGAAAATAAATGTTTATATCTGGTTCTTGTTTTTAGGAAAATACTATGGTCTCTATAAGACTCTTCAACCTTGGAATACCTTCTGAAACATTCATTCAAACTATCATCACTTTGACGAATTGTATCGCCATCCCATTTTGTATGACATTTTATTCCAAAATGGTTATTTGATCTTTTTGCAAGTTGGCTATTTCCACAATCACTCTCAAAAATTGCCTGAGCTAAAATAACACTCGCTGGAATTTTATGCTCAATCATTTGTTTAACTGCTTCATTAGCATAATGTCTTATGTAGGATTGAACTGTGTCCTTTGGTAACTGAGAGTGCATTTTTAAAGATAAAATAACCAGAAAAATGCTAAAATTTACCGACGAACACTTAATTTTATTGGCTATTGAAAAATTGAATTTTATCATCTATATTTAACAAATATAGAGAGTGACATAAGGCAGTTTTATCTTGCTTTTTTTTAATATTAACAATGCACTTTTAACAATGTACAGATACCTGATTTTAGTAGCTTTTTTAAGTTTTAATATTGAGTTAAATAAAGCTCAAAACAATTATTATTATCCAATATTAGAAAACGAATCGGTAATTGATGACTATTTTGGTTATCAAATTAATGATCCATTTAGATGGTTAGAAGATGATCGTTCTGACAGAACCGAGCAATGGGTTAAACAAGAAAATACAATCACTCAAAAATATTTAAGTCGTATTGCTTTTAGAGATAAAATTAAAAATCGTTTAAAAAATCTATGGGATTATAACAAGCAATCGGCTCCCTTTAAAAAAGGAAATTCATTTTTTTGTTATAAAAATGATGGGCTTCAAAATCAAAGTGTACTTTATATTAAAAAAACTTTAGAGGATAATGGGGAGATTTTATTAGACCCCAATACACTTTCTTCTGACGGAACAATTTCTTTAAGCGGCACTTCAATTTCAAAAAACGGAAAAACTTTAGCGTATGGAATTTCAAAAGCCGGTAGCGATTGGGTTGAAATTCATTTTAAAGATATCGAAACAAAAAAAGATTTACCAGACGTAATTAAATGGGTGAAATTTAGCGGAATGAGTTGGAAAGGGAATGGTATTTATTATAGTCGCTATGATGAACCAACCGGTAGCGCACTGTCTCAAAAGAATCAATTTCATAAAGTGTATTTTCATCAATTAGGTACTTCTCAAGAAAAAGATGTTTTGGTTTTAGAAGATAAAAGTAATCCAAACTATAATTTTGGTGCGCATGTTACTGATGACGAAAATTATTTGGTTGTTTCTATAAGTCAAAGTACAAGCGGGGATAAATTATTATTAAAAGACCTTTTAAGTCCTAAGTCAAAATTCATAACAATTTCTGATAATTTTGATTTTGAAAATAGCATTGTCGATAATGTTGGAAAAACATTTTATTTACGAACAAATAAAGGAGCTCCAAAATATAAATTGGTCTCTTTTAGTTTTGATAAACCAAATAATTGGAAAACTGTGCTGCCCGAATCTTCAAATTTATTAGAAGGTGTTAGGTTGTGTAACAATAAAATTGTAGCAAATTATTTGCAAGATGCCTGCTCTAAATTAAGTTGTTATTCTTTAACTGGGAATTTAGAAAAAGACATTCAATTACCGGGAATATGTAAATTGAATTCTTTTAATAGCGACAATAAATATGATTTTGCTACCTATAGTATTGTTAAATATACAAGCCCTGAGCAAAGTTTTTATTTGGATGCTAAAACATGGGAAAGCAAATTAATTTTTAAACCCAATTGTAAATTTGAATCTGATAATTACGAAACAAAACAAATTTTTTATCCAAGTAAAGACGGAACAAAAATCCCGATGTTTATTACACATAAAAAAGGATTGGTAATTAATGAGCAAACACCTTGTTTTGTTTTTGGTTATGGTGGTTTTAATATTTCCTTATCTCCCGAGTTTAGAATTGATAGAGCAGTTTTTTTAGAAGCCGGAGGTATTTATTGTGTTCCAAATTTACGTGGCGGGGGCGAGTATGGCGAAGATTGGCACAAGGCAGGAACAAAGTGTAAAAAACAAAATGTATTTGATGATTTTATTGCCGCATGCGATTATTTAGTTGCCAATAAATATACTTCTTATAAAAAGTTAGCTATTCATGGCCGAAGTAATGGAGGTTTGCTAATTGGTGCAGTTATGACTCAACGTCCGGACATTTGTAAAGTGGCCATTCCAACGGTTGGTGTATTAGACATGTTGCGTTTTCATTTATTTACAATTGGCAGAGCTTGGACCGTTGATTATGGTTGCAGTGATAATAAAGAAGAATTTGATTGTTTGCTAAAGTATTCTCCTTTACACAATATTAAACCGGTAGACTATCCTGCCACATTAATTTTAACTGGTGATCATGATGACAGAGTTGTGCCGGCACATTCATTTAAGTTTGCCGCCACGTTACAAAAAGAAAATAAAAGCAATAATCCTATTCTAATAAGGATTGATGTTAATGCTGGGCATGGTTCAGGTAAACCTACAGCAAAGCAAATTGATGAGTTTGGTGATATGTGGAGTTTTGTGTTTTTTAATTTAGAAATGTATAAATAAAAAAAAGATGATGATTAAAAAAATTATTTTATCAGTGTTGGTTTTGTTTTGCTTAACCACAATTAATTCACAAACATTAAAATATCATAAAGTATTAATGCAGGGAGATGAAAGTCTCGCTAAAAAATTATTACAATTAGGGATTACTATCGATCATAGCGATGTTCAAGATGGTGGTATAGCCGCAGAAATTAGTGATTATGAATTACAAACATTAAAAGCAAATGGTGTAAAACATAAAATTTTAATTTATGATTTAGCAAATTTTTATGAGGCTAGAAATAAAGCAGATGTTGCAGAACGTTCAATGCCAATAAACACATGTAATGCACCCAATATTATTAAACCAACCAATTTTCATTTAGGAACCATGGGTGGTTATTTTACTTGGAATGAAATGAAACAGATTTTGGATAGTATGGTTTTATTGTACCCAAATTTAATTACTGTAAAGCAGCCATTAAGCTTTCAAAGTATTGAGGGAAAAGATATTTATTTTGTAAAGATTAGTGATAATCCAAATATTGATGAGCCAGAACCAGAAGTGTTATATAGTTCTTTACATCATGCAAGAGAGGCTGCGAGTTTATCTCAATTAATTTTTTACATGTGGTATTTATTAGAAAATTACGCTACTAATCCAGATATAAAGGCAACATTAGATAATACAGAATTATATTTTGTGCCTTGTGTTAATCCTGATGGTTATGTTTATAATCAAACAACAAATCCGAATGGGGGAGGTATGTGGCGTAAAAACAGGAGGGATAATTTGAATTCAACATTTGGTGTTGATTTAAATAGAAATTATGGTGACCATTGGGGATTTGACAATACTGGTTCATCTCCCAATAGTAGTAGTGATACATATAGAGGCGCTTCTGCGTTTAGTGAGCCGGAAACCCAAGCAATGCGAGATTTTTGTAATTCTCGTCAATTTGTAACAGCATTAAATGCTCACACGTACAGTAATTTATTAATTTATCCTTGGGGATATTTACCAAGTTTATATACTCCTGATAGTGCTGTTTTTGTAAACTGGAGTGTTTTATTGACAGAGGATAGCAGATTTTTATATGGTACCGGGGATCAAACCGTAAATTACGTTGTTAATGGCGATAGTGATGATTGGATGTATGGAGAACAAACCACAAAACCAAAAATTTTAGCAATGACGCCTGAGGCTGGTTCGGCAACCGATGGCTTTTGGCCTGCATCGTCTCGTATTTTAGACATTTGTAAAACTACTTTTACTCAAAATTATAATTTAGCAAAATTGGCTGGCAAATACGCAATTGCTAGGGATGCGCAAGATAAATTTTTAAGTGGCAACGGGTATATTAAATATAATTTGCAACGTTTAGGATTACAAGCAGGCACGTTTACAGTTTCAATTTCTCCAGTAGGCACAGATATTTCAGCCGTTGGGGTTCCTAAAATTTATTCAACTTTAGTGCAAAACCAAACTATTTTAGATTCAATTTCATTTATTTTAAATACGGGTTTAGTTTCCGGACAGATTATTAAATATGCAATTGCAGTTAATAATGGAGCATTTACAAGATTAGATACAGTATCTAAAATTTATGGCTCGCCAATAACTCTAATTTATGATAATGGAAGTTCAACAGCAACAAATTATACTACATCAGGTACATGGGGATTGAGCACTACAAAATTTGTTTCTCCTCCAAATAGCATTACTGATAGTCCAAATGGTAATTATTCTGGTAATCAAACTAAATCTATAACTTTAAAAAATCCAGCTGTCTTAACTAATGCAGTTTATGCTCACTTACAATATTACACGCGCTTTGAATTAGAAAAAAACGGAGATAAAACACAAATTTTTATTACTACAAATAATGGTGTTACATGGACTCCGTTATGCGGAAAATATGAAACATCGCCGGTTTCTTTTGGAGGAACAAATCCCATTTATGATGGATTTCAAGACGCATTTGTAAAAGAAGACATTGATTTATCTTTATATATTGGGCAAACAATTAAATTAAGATTTTTGTTTAACACTGATTTTAGCGTAAATAAAGATGGCTTTTATTTTGATGATTTATGGATTAGAGTTATTGCTTCGAGTGCTACAAGCCTTAATCAAAACATATTAGTTGGAGAAAATATTATTTTAAGCCCAAATCCTTCTAAAGGTTTATTTAATCTTTCTAATCCTAACGGAATTGTTGTTGACGTGGCTATTTTTAATTCTTTAGGACAAATTGTGTATCAAAAAAATAATGAGAATTCATTAAATTCAATTATTGATATTGAAAACCAATCTGCTGGAATTTATTTTGTGAAAATTAGGGCTAACGGGGAGGAGATAATAAAGAAAGTGATAGTTTCAAAATAGTGAAATTACCGATATAATTTAATAGTGTATATTATTTTTTCGGCACTTTAAATTTAGGAAGAATTTTTATTTAAAACTTTTTATGTTTGATAGGTTGGTATCTGGTTAAATTCTAGTGCTTCTTTTTCATCTAACAACAAATCCTTAACTGCCATTAACATAGCTTTATGAGAGGTGAAAAGCTCACGGTTAAAATTAAGGGCAGTAGTAATATCTAAATCTTTTATGACACCACTTTTAAAATCTTTATAAAAATTATTTAAGGCAGTAGTATAATTACTTTGTATATGTTCAAAAAGGCTTCTAAGTTCCTTGAAAACTCCTTTTTTGTTTTGAGAGATTAGGGTGTTTAATTTTATGTACAAAATTTCCATTTCGTTTTTATGATGCATAAAGAAATCAAATTTGATATCTTTTGAAGAGCGCTTAAGATTGTTGATGTTTGATCCAATATCTTTAATGCTTTTAGTGGCATGCATCGAACTTCGCACTGCGGAAATAAGTTGATTTAGTTGTTCGTTTTGTTCACCCTGTAATTTTGTTCTGAATTCTAAATAAAATGCCTGTAGCTCGCCTTGGAGTTGTTTAAGAAAATCGTATTTTTCTTCATGCGTTTTTGAAAAAAAATTTCTGATTTCATTGGCGGTTTTAAACTTATCGTTTTCTTTTGTCAATGTTATATCTATATCAAATAAGTTAAGATTAAATAGCATCGAATTATTGATAAAATATTCTGTTTCTTCTCTAAATAATTCTAAGGCATTTTCTGGATCTTCAATATTGGCGTTGACTATAAAAGCAGAAGGTAAAGTGTTATTGGTTTTATAAAAATGTTCTAAAAATTTTGCGAATTTTGAAAGAAAAGGAAGGAAAATTAGGATACTAATGAGATTTATAAAACTTGAAAATGCTACTAAACCAATTAGTGGATTGGAAATATTGAAGGAGCCTGTTATTAAAAGAAGAATAGGCTTCAAAAAAATAAAAGTAAATACCGTTAAAAAGATATTAAAAAGTAAATTACCGAATGCAACTCGCTTTTTTGAAGCACTTCCTCCGGCTGTACTTACTAATATTTTAATAGTAGTACTTGTTTCTGAACCAAGAATTAATACAGCTGCGGCCGGGAAATCAATTATGCCGGTGTGAATTGCGCTAAGTGTAATAGCCATTGTAACCGAGCTTGATTGAACAAGTATTGTAATTAAAAATCCAATAAGTAAAAAAACTATTTTTGGCATTTCTGAATATTTCGAAAAATCAAAAGTTGCAACTTGATATTCCATTGAAGTTTTCATAAAGGCTAGGCCAATGAATAATAGTCCGAATCCAAAAAGAAAATAGGATAAATACTTAATCGATTTTTGGTTTTTAAAAAACATCAGTAATATCCCACCTACAAATACTGTTGGATAGGCGATCACTTCAATATTTGCATTAAAGCCAAGTGTTGCAACTAGCCAACTGTCAAGAGTTGTTCCCAGATTTGCTCCAAGAATAATAGCCATTGCATTTTTCATTGTAAAAACACCTGACTCAACAAATGCCAATACCATTAATGAAACCATTGAGCTGCTTTGAAGTATTCCTGTTATTAGAGCTCCACCAAAAACTGCGGCTAAATTGTTTTTTGCAACGCGCTGAAGAAATATTTTAAAGTTGCGCCCCGAAAGATTTTTCAGAGATTCTTCAATTAAATACATTGCAAATAGTAATAAGCCGATGCCTGCTGTAAGTTTAAATATGCTTCCGAAGATTTCCATAGGTTATACGTCAGTAATATTTTTGATTAAAACAATCTGGTGTATAATCGGTAAAAAAAAATATTTCTAAGTTGTTAGCGTAAATTTTAGGAGTGTCGTTTTTTTTAATTGTATTTTATGCTTGTTTTGTAGATTTTAATTTAAAGAATTTAACTATTCTTTTTATTAAACCTAACTCTCCATTTCCATTATCAATTTCTCCAATTAAAAAGCCATAGGGCCTAAATGATTCTACATGATCGCAAACGATTTTAACCATAGCAATTAAAGGAATTGCTAAAAAAATACCAGGAATACCCCAAACTAATTCACCTAATACTAAAGCAATAATTGTAAATAAGGGATTTATTTTTACCTGGGAGCCCACAATAAGTGGTTCTAAAATCCAACCTTGAATAAGTTGAACTCCTCCATAAGTGCCAATTACACCTATTAAAACAGGGAAGGATGCTCCCTGAACGGCTGCAATCAATAAAGTAATTATTGTGCCAGTAATGTTTCCGATAAATGGTATAATTTCCAAAACACCACAAAGTATGGCAAAAAAGATTGCGTTTTTAATTCCTAAAATTGAAAACCCGATGCCATACATAATCCATAAACACAAAATCATTTTAGAGAGACCAATTAAATATTGCTGTGATACTTGCGCTACATCATAAATGACAATTTGCATCTTGATTCTTTGCGGCAATGGCGTTAGTTTTAGTAAAAATTCTTTAATGTGACCTCTATAATAAAGAAGTCCAAATATATAAACTATGGTTAATATTGCACTGGTAAATATGGATGCGAAAGAGCCAGCCATAAATGGTATTATGCCCTTTACGGAAGGTTGACTTGTTTGCATAAATTGCGATTGTTTTTCTATAGTAATTCCGAAATTATTAAAAATGTATTCTTGAGTTTCAAGAATACCTGAAATAGCTCTTAGTCTTATTAGTTCGAAATCTGTTGCGATAGAGGCAATTTGCCAACCAATTAGTGAAGCCAAAGCAGCAAAAGCAATTAGTAATAGAAATACGCAGATAAACACAGCTGCCCCACGATAGACTTTTTTACTTTCCATCCATTTACAAAAAGGTAAAAATAATGTGGCTATTACCGCTCCAATTGATAAGGGTATCAAGAACGCTTTTGCGTAATATAGTCCAGCAATGACAAGAAATAAAATAAGTAATTTTTTTAGAAATGGCGAGTAGTTGGTACTTGTATTATTTGTGTTTTCCTTTAGTATTTGATTCATTATTTAACGTGTGAAGTTTTAAATTCGATTTAATTTATAGAAAATTAGTACCTAGGTATAGAGAACTAATTTAGGCATTTTAAATATAAATTTAGAAACGGGATTTAAAATTTTATGCTAGAATTATATTAAAATAAAAGAAAAATTTATTTTAATACTTCTTAGTTATCTTCGTCATCTTCCTCAATTTCTTCTTCAACATCTTCTTCAGCGCAGTCATCTTTTTTCTTTAGCAAAGCGCCAATTAAAGTTGAAACAACCGCTTTAATACCACCGGTGTTTTTTGTAACAATACTAGTTACTCCCATTTGTAAAAGTGAACCAAGTATTTTTTTTAACGGGTTGTGACTAGAGCCAACCATAGCTTTTTTTGTTAGATAACCAGCCGTTAAACCTAAAATTCCATCTAGAACATTTCCAGTTAAATCCGATGACGTAACTAGTTCGCTAATTTTGTTTTTTATAATATTAACGGGCTTTAAACTTTCGTAGGTAACTTTAAATTGTTCTTTCAACAATATGCCTTCACTTACTTGTTTTATTTCAAGCTGTTGAATTTTTTCGCGTAATTGATTTGTAGAAGTTATTTTATCCATTGAAAGTTAATTAAGAACATTGGAAATAATTGAATTACCAATTCGGCGTTTAATTTTATCATGAAGAAAGAAATATAAAACTATAGCTAGAAGAGCATAAAATCCCGCTACACAAAAAAAGCCATAATAAACTTCGCCCAGAATTGAACCTAGCCAAAGGCCAACCCCAATAGTTAAAGTTATAATAAAAAGAGAAAGCACAAGAAAAACTATGCCTCGGGATGCTATATTAGATGCAACTTCTGATGTTTTATCTAAGGCTTTGAGTTTAGCTATTTCAAGACTGGTTTTTCCATATGCTTCTGCTTTTTCAAATAACGGATCGAAAATAGTTGTTAAGTTTTCCATAATTCGGTTTGTCATTTTTTTTGAGTATTAACTCATTTGTGATTTTGCATCTTTAGCCAATGCATCGGCTTTGTGCTTACCTTTTTCGTATAAGTTAGATGCACCATCTTTAACTGCATCAATCTTTTCAGATAAACTACATAATAAGTCATCAAATTTATCTTTTATGCCATCAACGGCATCTTCTCCTTTTTTAGAGATTTTTTTTCTTGTTTCTGAACCTTTATCTGGGGCAAATAAAATACCCAATAAAGCTCCTACTGCAACTCCGGCTAACACGCCAATTACTACATTTGTCTTGCTCATGATTTCTGTTTTTTTAGGTTAATAATAAATTTATTTTTAACTGACTTGTAAAGATTTAATTATTTAATTGAAAATAGCTTTGAGGTTCCTAATATTAAAAAATAGATCTAAAATCTCTTATTTATCAGCTAACATACACAAGATAATAAATTTTTTTAGATTTTTAAAATAAATCTTAATAAAATAACATATTTTGTTTTAAATATAAATTCAATCATTTATGTTTAGACGTTAAAGCAAGCAAAGATATTTTTTTGTTTTTGGATTTAAATGACCATCCTCAATTGCAATTATGACTTTTGTCATTATTAAGGAAATCTCAAAAGTGTTGTTCTTTTTATAAATAAAAACTATTTTGATTTTATTAAAATTGGGTATTTATTTTATCACTTCTCTACCTAAAAGTTTGTTAACCCTGCCTTTTAGAGTATCTAATCGTTTAATCTCTTCAAGTATTTCTAGCGATTCTTCATACGATAGTGTTTTTAAAGTATCACGAATTGTAGAAATATAGAAGTTTAATTTTCTGCTTTTGTAACTAAACAGCGTTTTTTCGGCGTCTTTTTTTGCCAAGTCTATCTCTTTAGGAACTAGTACACCAAAGTTTATCCACTTTGGACTAATCTCGTATTTATCTATCACATAATTTATTGCAAAACTGCTAATAATTGGGTCTTCAGATCTAATAAAATGTTTTGTGTCGGGTAAACTATGTGATTTTAATTGCGCAATATATTCATCTAAAACAACTTTGTAAATTGGGTTTTCGTAATCTATTTCATCTCGCCATAGTTCAAAAATGATAAACTCGCCTAAAGTAATTTCTAATTCGTGCTCAACATTAACTTCGTCTTCTGCCTGAGTTGTGATTAAAATATTACCGTATTTAATTAATAAAACAAGTAGCCTTTCTTCTTCCGCATCAAAATTAAAAACTTCTTTTTCAGGTTTTGTGTCAACTAATAGTTCACTTTCTAGAATAGTTTCAGTTGAAGAAATAGTAGCATTTGTTGAATAATTAGTATCCGTTTTTTTTGGACCAACTTTTCTACGAATTTTATTTACTTCTTGTTGAAGAATAGATTCTTCTATCTCCATTATATTAGAGCATTCTTTTATATAAATGCTTCTAATAATATTATCAGGAATAATTGCAATGCTATCTACAATATCTTTAATTACGCCGGCTCTTTTAATTGGATCGTGTTTTGTTTCGTCGCTTAATTTTTTTGCTTTAAAATATAAAAAGTCTTGAGCATTATTATCTAAATAATCTTTAAATTCTTGGATAGTAACTTTTCTGCTAAAGGAATCGGGGTCATCATTATCCGGAAACGCCAATAATTTCACATTCATTCCTTCCTCTAATAAAAGAGGGATAGCTCTGTTACTTGCTTTTTGGCCAGCCTCATCGCCATCATATAAAACTATGATGTTTTTAGTAAAGCGGTGTATTGATTTTATTTGTTCAACGGTTAAAGATGTTCCACTTGATGCTACCACATTTTCTATCCCTGCTTGGTGCATTGCTATAACATCCATATAACCTTCTACCAAATAACAACTATCTGCTTGTTGAATAGCTTTTTTGCCCATCCACAAACCATATAAAATTTTACTTTTGTTGTAAATATCAGTTTCTGGACTATTAATATATTTAGCAACTTTTTTATCACTGCTTAATGTTCTTCCTCCAAAAGCAACAACTCTCCCTCCATCGTCATGAATAGGAAACATAACCCTTCCAGCATACCTGTCAAACAGATCTGTCTGTGTTATTTCTGTTCCTTCAACATGGCGATTACTTACAATACTCATGCCTGTTTTTGCCAAATATTTTGGTTGATAGCCATTTTTTATTGCGGCAATGGTAAAGGCGTTACGTTCTTCTAAACTATATCCTAATTGAAATTTTGTAATGATATCGTCGCGTAAAGTTCTTTCTAAAAAATAGCCTAAGCCAATTGATTTTCCTTCATCACTATTCATCATAATATCTGTGAAATAACGTTGCGCATATTGCATCACAATTAACATACTCTCGCGTTCGGTTTGTTGTTCGCGTTCTGCTGGTGTAATTTCACGTTCAACTATTTCGATATTGTATTTTTTTGCAAGCCATTTTAAAGCTTCGGGATACGAAAGCTGTAAATGCTCCATTATAAAATTTACAGAGTTGCCTGATTTACCGCAGCCAAAACATTTATAAATTCCTTTAACCGGTGATACCGTAAATGAAGGCGATTTTTCACCATGAAAGGGACAAAGCCCCAATAAATTAGCCCCACGTTTCTTGAGCGTAATAAATTCACCTAAAACTTCTTCTACGTGCGCTGCATCAATTATTTTATCAACGGTGTCTCTAGGTATCACTTTAATTGTAAATTTGGACTAATAAATATACATTTAATTACATGATAAAATTACGCTATTCTTTACAAATTTTCGCTCTATTGTTGATAAGTGGGGCTTGTATCGCTCAAGAAGAGGTTAGTCCCTATAAAAAACTCACCAAATCTTTTTTAGGAGCGGTAAAACGTGATATCCCCAACAGAAATGATAAGTTTTTTGATTCTACTTTTTATGGGAAAATAACTTCTGCGCAAGCAGACAAAATTATATATGATTTTACTAAAAAAAATGGACCAATAGTTGCCATTGAAAAAACCGAAGTGGATACACAAGGTTGTAAAATGGTAACAGCAACTTCGATTAAAACATCTAATGGAAAATTTTTGTGGTATTTATATTTTGATCAAGCACAATATATACAAAGAATCGCAATTGATACTTTTAGCAACCAATGGTTTCATAAAGTAAAACCAATAGTAAATTCAAATTTTACTCGCAAAGAAATTCTTTTTGAATCAAATCCTTATATCATGTTACCTGGCAGTTTATATAGCCCAATTAATTCAAAAAAAACTCCTGCAGTAGTATTAGTTCATGGTAGTGGTCCACACGATAGAAATTGTAGTATTGGAAAAAATAAAATTTTCTTAGATATGGCTTTGGAATTAGTTCAGAAGGGAATTACAGTTTTAATTTATGATAAACGTACTTACGTATATCAATTTCATGATCCATTCCCAATGGATAGTATGGATTATTATTCTGAGACAATAGATGATGCCGTTGCCGCGGTAAATTTCTTAAAGCAACAGGCAGGCATAGATACGAATAGAATATATATTGCTGGACATAGTCAGGGCGCTATGTGCGCACCTTTGATGGCAAAAAAGTGCAAGGTAAAGGGTTTAATTTTATTGGCAGCGCCGGCAAGAAGTTTATTAGAAATAATTCCTGAGCAATTGGATTATATTGCCAGTTTACAAACTAAAAAAGATGAAAAAGCAGAAGAACAAACTACGGCTATTAAATGGCAAATTAAAAACGCTCTTAAGCCTGATTTAACCTTGAAAAGTAAAACAAGCTTGCCTTTTGGTGCTCGACCAAAGTATTGGTTGTTAGATAGAAATTATAAAGTACTAGAGGTTGCCAAAACTTTAACTATACCAGTACTTCTAATTCAGGGGGGTAGAGATTATAATGTGGTGAAAAAAGATTATGATATGTGGTTAGATGCGATGAAGGATAAAGCAAATTTTAAGTCAGTTTACTTTGAAGATTTAGATCATATGTTTTTTGTTGGTCAAGGTAAAGCAAAGCCCGATGACGTTAGTAAACCAAATTATGTTTCTGAAAAAGTAACCAATAAAATGATTGAGTATATTAATGGGAAGTAAAAATTTCGGCGATTAATAGTATTGTTAAATTGTCATTCTGACAAAGGAGGAATCTAATAAAGAGATGCTTCATTTGTTAGCATGACTAGAGCTATTTTTTATAAGATTCAGTTGCTTTTCTAACGCTTCCATGTTTTAGTAGGAGGTTTTTAGCTTCTTCGTAATCTTCTAAACCGGTATTTTTCATCAACATTTTTGTACCTCTGTCTATAAGTTTATTATTACTTAGTTGCATGTCAACCATTTTATTTCCTTTAACTCTTCCTAATTTTATCATTACAGAAGTAGAAATCATATTTAAAACAAGTTTTTGGGCGGTTCCACTTTTCATTCGGGTAGAGCCAGTAACAAATTCTGGACCAACAATAACCTCTATTGGCAATTTGGAAACATTAGCCATTTCTGAACCAGAATTACAAGTAATGCAACCGGTTAATATATTTTCTTCGTTACATTTTTTTAGAGCGCCAATTACATAGGGAGTAGAGCCAGAGGCGGCAATTCCAATAACCACGTCTTTATTTGATACATTTTGTTGTTTTAAATCTAACCAACCTTGCTGTAAATCGTCTTCTGCAAATTCCACTGCTTTTCTAATGGCTTCATCACCGCCCGCTATTAGGCCAATTACTATGCCGTGATCTACTCCAAATGTTGGAGGGCATTCACTAGCATCAACAATTCCTAGTCTCCCGCTTGTTCCGGCGCCAATATAAAAAAGTCTGCCTCCAGTTTTTAATTTCTCTACGGTTTCTTTTATTAATTTTTCTATTTGTGGAATTGCTTTTTCAATTGCCAAAGGCACAGTTTTATCTTCGGCATTAATATTTGTAAGAAGTTCAGTTATGCTCATTTGTTCTAAATGATTATAAAACGAATCTGCTTCTGTTGTTTTCATCTGTTTATATATTTCTTTAAAGTTATTTCAAAAAAAAAGCTGCTTGTTGTAAGCAGCTTTTTTTTATTAAGAAGTGGGTGTTATTTAGCAACAACTAATTTTGCTACTCGTTTAGTTCCAGAATTACTGTTTATGCTTACAATATACATACCATTAGCAATATCAGCAGTTTCGAATGTATAAGTTAATTGACCAGAATTTAGTTTACCTAAGTTTTCTGTTTTTATTAATCTACCGTTAATATCCATAACGTTAATTGTAGCAGTTTCTCCATCTATACCATTAAATGAAACATAAACATTTCCATTTGTTGGATTTGGATATAAACTCAAATTATTTTCTGCTTTATTAGCTTCAATTTCATTAACAGAAACATAATAAGGAGAAGAAAAACTCTTGTTAATCCATATACCACGTCCGTTGGTTGCAGCATAAATAAGACCAGAATTATAACAATCCCAAGGCTTCATAACTTGCTGCTTAATATCAAATACTTGAATTACTGGCATTTGATTGTTATTTATATCTACCCAAGTTGGCGAACCAGCTGTAATATCATTAGTATAATAAACACCTAAATCTGTTCCAACAAACACTTTTTTATTGTCAGACATTTCCATTAAAGAACAATAAACTTTAGACACATTTAAACCTGTTCCGTTTTTAGCCTGTAGATTAATATTTCCAATATCACACTTTCTAACATCGGCAACTGTGCTATACATAACTTTAGTTCCAGTAACGTCATCAAAGGTTACAGCAATTGCTTGATTATTATTTGAAACGCTAATGCCAGTTATTAATTTGGTGAACTGTCCCAATAAAGTTGTTCTGTATGGACAACGAGGATTGTTTTTAGAACCATCTTCAGCAACAGTAGTACTAAATGTAAATACATTTGTATGTAATTTACCTGAGTAACTTTTAGAAGTAGAATCCATTAAAGCATCTAAATAAGAAACACGGTATAAATAAGTATTGCCGGTTCCAACATCATTTGTAGCGTAATATAGTTCAGTTCCGCTTTTACTCCATTCTAAAGCAGTTACCGTACCTGAAATAGCTACAGTATTTGATGCTCCAGATAATTTATTCCCTAAATTGTCAGTAGTTAAACACTTATTACTACTAACATTTATCATACTCATAGGATTATTTAAACTTAGTGGTGCATTTGAAACATAAACGTTTGCTCCATAACCCATGGCTAATCTTGCAGACGTAGTGTTTGCAATTTTAACTGGTTTATTATTACCACCAATAGGGGCAGCAAAATAACCAAAAGTACTAAATGACGTAACTGCAACTGGTGTTGCAACAGTTGAAGTATTTACTCCAATTAATGTGTTAGAACTTAAACCTGCTAAAGTATAAGTTGTTGCAGTTGTTGGCGTTACCACAATTGTAAATACAGGAGATGCTTGAGAAACGTTCCCCGGCATTAAATTATAAGTAGATGAGTTAATAGTACTGTATGTATCTTGAGAAGTTAAAGTTCCTGTACCCGTTTCAGTAATTGTATAATTTGTGGTGGTTGTAGGAGTAACAACAAACACAGTTGTAGTTTGCGTAACGTTACCAGGGTTTAAATTATAAGTAGGGTTACTAATAGATGCCGTACCAGCAGGAACTGCACTTATTGTGTAAGTAACAGGTTTTGCAGTTACAGTATAACCACCGTAGGTTGATAAAGTATAGTTAGTTGTGGTAATAGGAGATACAGTAAATACTGACGAAGCTGTTTGATTAGGATATGAGCCCGGTGCAAGTGCATACGTTGGATTTGATACTGCAGATGAACTTGCAGCTGCACCCATAGTGTAACTAGTTAAGGAGCCATAATAATCCCAGTTTAGAGGCTGTGTTAAAGTTGTAGAATATGAATATGTTTTAGTAGAGATCTTATCATCAACTACCGTTACAACATCGCCTGCTTTATACTTGTAAAATACAGTTGCAAATACACGGTAATAAGCTGCGGCATCCGGAACACCTGAGAAACTTGCTGTTGTTTTAGCTAAAAAAGGAGGAGCGGTAAAGGTTACACTGATATTATCTAATTGAGTGGTTCCGTTAAGAACAACTGATGTACTTGCTGTAACAACAGGGCCAGCTTGATTCTTAATAGGAGGGGTAAATGTACCCGTTGCAGGCGCAGTATAAGTGTCAACAAAAACTATAGTAATATCTTTTTTATCAGAACCAGTAAAAGCTGGCGAATTTGCGCCGGGGCTGACAGGAAGTTGAACGGTACCTGTTCTGATAGCAATGCTATCAATTAATGCGTATTCATTTGGCCTTGCAGCCGAAAAGGTAAATGTTGTTTGAGTAGTTAATGTTGCAACACCAATCATAGAAGCAGCAAACCTTAAAGTATCATTGTAAAATACTGCTGAGTCAGGGCTAGCAGTTGTTTGCCCGTAATTTTCCCATAATTTAAACGGAGTTCCGGTTACATCGTATTTGGTATTATTGTAGGGAACAATTAGTTGTGTTTTCGAATTAATCAATAAGTCAATCTGCGTTGGATCCGAAGATCTAACATCCGTACTTCTAAATAATCTTCCTGAGCCAGAAGTAAAATATGCAGCATTAGGAAGTATTTTAGAGAATTCTGATTGATAAATATCTCCACTACTATATGCTTCTTCAGTTGTAACTAAAGGAAAATTACCGCTAAAATAATTTAAACCATTTCCACCAGTTCCCCCAATAAACCCAGAATAAGGAGTTACTAAGGTGCCACCTACAGTACTAGTTCCATTAGCAGCTAAAGGGAAACGCTCAATACTAACAGAGTTAAATTGCCCTGTAATAAGGCCTTTATAAAAAGGTTGAAAGCTTGTTAAAGCGTCTGATGAACGATATATACCGGCATCTGTAATGAAAAAATATCTACCAATTGAATTACCAGACGTAATTAATTTAATATCATGAATATTTTGGGCTAAATAAAACTGAACATTTGGAATCTGATTAAATCCAAATTTAGTCCAGGTACCAACGGGATTAGAGTTAAGACCGCCCGTTCTAGTCCAAGTATAAAACTGGTAACTTCCTAAATAAATTTTATCTGAGCTAAAAGGGTCTACCGTTACAACTTGAGCATAATCACCTGAAGCAAGGCTACCACCATTTCCTAAAGGGTCTAATTGAGGAGAGCCTTGAAGAATTAAACCCCAAGTAGCACCGGCATCATACGACACAAATAAACCTTTTAAAGTTGCAGATGCAGGGCTAGATGTTCCTGCGTATTTTGTAGCACATGAAGCATAAATAACGCTATTGTTTGTTGGCGCAATTGCTAATTCAATTCGTCCGTAATTATCTCCCGATACTAAAGGAGAATTTAATGTGGTAAGAGCATTAAACGAAGTAAGGGTGTTGTCAGTAGATTTATAAACCTTAGAAAATTCATTTGCAGCTGCAGGAGAAGTAGAATTTTCATTTCCTGCTGAGCAATAAAGGATACCACTATTATCAAACTTAACATCTTGTCCACTTATAGTTGTACTGTTAGAAGGTATTCCTGTTGGCACGAAAAAGCTAGAACCGCCATCTGTGGAAACCATAATACCAAAATTAGTTGCAATTGCAATGTTATTTGGGCTAGAAGGGCTACAAGCTACACGGTTAATTACTGTACCTACAGCAGAACTTGGAGCAACCAAAGTTAAAGCAGCGCCAACAATTTTATAAAGTCCGGTTCCTGGTTGTGCTTTTAATTTTTGACCTGGTCTTAAAAAACCTTCGCCTGTTGCAACATAAATAGTACCGTCAACTGCTTGAGCAAGATAACTTACATTTAATTTATTACCTGAAAGTGTTAATGCATTCCAGTTTACACCACCGTCAGTTGAAATAAACACGCCACTTGACGCGCTACCAACATATAATGTGTTTCCTGTAGGATCATTTTTGTCAACAATCATATTTCTAGCTCTTCCTGCATTATAAATAGGACCAGCCTGCGACCAATTAAATGTTTGAGCGTTAACAACGCCACTTAATCCTGCAAGAGCAATTATAGCACAAGCTTTTACTAATTTTTTAGAGAGATATTTTATCATACCAAAACGGTTTATTTAAACATTAATAAATTTTAACAAAATTGTTTAATTTTTATCATAAATCAAAACAATGTTTATTACTTTTTTTTAAAAATAGCTATTTTTTTTAAAAGTGGTAGCTTTTCGCACTTTTCTGGTAAAAAAGAATAAAAAAACCCGTAAAGGATTCACCAATACGGGCTTATATTTTTTTTTAGAGTTTAAAATCTTTCTAAATGAGAGAAGAAGAAGTTGGATTCGATGTCTGCATTTTCGTCACTATCACTGCCATGCACGGCGTTTGCGGCGATCGACTTTGCAAATAATTTACGAATGGTTCCTTCATCAGCTTTTGTTGGGTCTGTTGCACCAATTAATTTTCTGTAATCTAAAACAGCATTGTCTTTTGTTAAAATGGCTGCAACAATTGGTCCACTACTCATATACTCAATTAACTCTCCATAAAACGGACGTTCTTTATGAACAGCATAAAAATTCCCAGCCTGTTCTTTTGTTAAGCGCATGTATTTCAACGCTAGAATTTTAAATCCTGCTTTGTTTATCATCGCTAATATTGGTCCGATGTTGTTTGCTTCAACGCCATCAGGTTTAATCATTGTAAAGGTTTTATTACCTATCATTTTTTTAATTTTAAGAGCGCAAAGATATCAATTTGACTAGTTAAAACAAGTAATTAAACTATCATTTTTAATTTATTTTTATTCTGTTTTTTTATTTACATCAAGATTATTACTTTAGCCATATATAAAACCTTAAAATAAACTAAACATGAATAAATTTTTTACTTTTGTTTTGGCCTTAGCAACTTTTAACGTGTTTGCGCAGGCTCCCACAACTTGTTCAATTGACCCAGTTTTTTTAGCGATGAATAATGCGGGTATTTGGCCAGATAGCGCCACAAATTTTATTCAAGGCACAGTTGGTCAACCTTACGGACAAAACATCACTGTTCGTGTACCAAAAGATACCACTCAAAATTCAATTGTAATTTGTTTTAATAGAGTAGAGTTAAGTACACCTGCAACTTATACAAATTTTGCATTGCCTCCAGGGTTAAATTTATTGGCCGGACCAACTGTAACCGCCGCAGCCGGAATATATAAATATCCAGGTAATGCTACAAGTTGTTCTGTAATCTCAGGAACACCAACAACAGCTGGTACTTATACTATTCAATTTAAAGTTCAACCTTATTTAACGCCTTCACCTTTTGGGCCATGCCCTTCAACACCAAATTACAATAATGGGTCTGCTTCAATATCTCCGCCAACAACATTAAATTATTACATTATAAAAATTAATCCTTCAGTTGGTATTAAGGAAGAGGTTAGCGCAAAATCTTTAAATGTTATAAATGTTCCAAATCCTTTTTCTGAAAAAACAACTATTAAATTTAATGTTAAAGACGAAGCAATTGCTAAAATTTGTGTTTATAATTTATTAGGCGATAAAATTTTTGAAGATAAAATCACTACCAAATATGGCGATAACAATTATGAATTAGATGGCTCAAATTGGAGCAGTGGCATGTATTTATATACAATTCAATATAAAAATTATTCTGAAACAAAACGAATGGTGCTTACCGGGAATCGCTAATGAGTAGCCAAACTTTTGAACTTTTAATATTAGGCTCTTCGTCTGCAAGTCCAACATCTGAAAGAAATCCAAGCGCTCAGTTATTAAATATAGCTGAGCGCTATTTTTTAATAGATTGCGGCGAAGCTACACAAATTCAATTGAGGAGATTTAAAGCTAAATTTCAAGCAATAGATCACATCTTTATTTCGCACTTGCATGGCGACCATTTTTTTGGATTACCGGGTTTATTGAGTAGTATGCATTTATTAGGACGAACACAAAGCCTAACAATTTATTGTCCTAAAGAATTAAAAGAGGTGATAGATTTACTGAATAAAATTTCTGATACCAGATTTAACTATACTATTAATTGGGTTTTTACAAATAACGATGGTTTGAATTTGCTTTTTGAAGATGATAAGGTTGAAGTATTTTCTTTTCCATTAAAACATCGCATTTTTTGTACGGGTTTTTTATTTAGGGAAAAGCCTTTACCTAGAAAAATTGACAAATATAAATTGGATAAATATAAAATTTCAACGGCAGATATTTTGTTACTTAAAAATGGTAATGATGTTGTAAATAAAGATGGGGAAATTATAAAAAACAACCTAGTTACTTTTAGCGCCCGCGATCCAAAAAGTTATGCCTATTGTAGCGATACCATTTATTTTCCAAAAATTGTTGAATACATTAAAGGTGTTACTTTACTTTATCATGAGTGCACTTTTTTAAATGATAAAAAAGATCGAGCAGAAAAAACCTATCATTCAACTGCCGAACAAGCCGCCGAAATTGCTAAACAGGCAAACGCTAAACAATTATTATTAGGCCACTTTTCTGCCAGATACGGCGATTTAGAGCAATTTATTGCTGAGGCAAAACCAATTTTTGAAAATTGTATGTTAGCAACCGATGGCAAAAGAATAAGTATTTAACATATTTTTTTTATTTTTCTTTGTATATTCGCTCTTGTAATTATGATTAAAGTATTAATAGCCGATAAAAATTTCTTGTCCAGAATTGGTCTTGAGTTTCTTGTGGGCGAATTAAAAGGTTTTGAACTTGTGCCAACTGTTTGTGGCGATAAGCATGACCTTATTAGTCAATTACAACTTTCAAAGCCAAACTTATTAATAACAGATTTTAGTTCGTTAGGAATTGAAGTTGATGAGTTAAAAGCTATCATTAAAAAATTTCCTAAAACTAAATTTTTAGTGATAACAGAAATGTTATCTAAAAATGAGATAAATAAAGTGTTAAATAGTGGTGTTACCAGTTATTTGATAAAAGATTGCGATAAGACTGAAATATTAGAAGCAGTTAATTCTACTATAAAAGGAGAGAAATTTGTTTGTGGTAAAATTATTTCTTTTTTAACAGCTACAAAGGAAATTGTAACTTCTAACTCTTTTATTAAATCTTTAGGTTGTGATGGTGTTGCTGTTACTGATAGAGAAATTGATATCATCAGAGGTATTGCCGAAGGTTTATCAAATAAATTAATTGCCGATAAATTAAAATTAAGCACACATACTGTAAATACTCACCGTAAAAATATCATGGCTAAATTAGGTGTAAACAATACTGCCGGTGTGGTTATGTTTGCAGTTAAAAATCAATTACTCGAAACAAACTTTAATTTGTTTAATTAATACAGTTCCAATCTTACCTTTTTATTAAACCTAGGAATTAAAAATTTTAAAGACGCAGTTTTTTTTGTGTCCTTCGTTAATTACCTTTATAATTCTGTGTTTTTATTTGTTAGATTTAATTTACACATTAGGATTTTGTTTTGTGTAATTCGTGCAATTCGTGGCTATTTAGCAAACTTCCGTTTTCTTAAAAAGAATTGAATTAATCCAAATGCTATTAAAAGCATAACAGGCATTAACACGTTTGTTATTTGCCACTTACTTCGTTGCAAACTTATTTTCTTTTTATCTAATAAACGTAATGTCACTTCGCGCGAACGCAATTGTAACATTCCTTCATCATCCAATAAATAATTAACACAGTTTAATAAAAACGTTTTATTTGCATACTGTTGCTTGGAATAAATATCAAAACCTAAGGGATAAGGTCTTCGTTCTCTATAACTGTATTCATTTCTAGCAATATCTCCATCCGCTACAACAATCATTTTTGTTTTTTTACCGTGTTCAATATATTTATTTTTAGAGTTAAAAGCAGAGTCAGTTAAAAAGATTGAAGGTAAACGGTTTTCTGCAAAACTTGTAAATTCTCCTTCTAACAAACAAGCAACAGGAATGTAATGATCTAAAAACTGAGATTCTTTTGGGGGAATTTGAACACTGCTATAATTTATACGAGCAGGAGTAGGTATTGTTTTTGTGTAACGAGAAGTACTTAATAAAATTGTTTTTTTAATTCCTCTTGCTGTAATTGTATCTAAAGAACTTACGTAATCTAATTTAATAAGATCTAAATTTTTTACGATTGGATGATTTCCATCAGGCAATACTAAAGGAGAATAAGGCCATGGAAATAATTTAAAATTTGGTTGTCCTTTTTTAAAGCCAACATTCATTGGTATTACAGAGCACTGAAAATCTTGCAGTAAAACAGAGTTTAAACGAACTCCATATTTAAACAACATATTATCAAGATTCAATGGTCGTGTTAAGCCTAATGTAAATCCTTTCATTAATAAGGTATCTTTATTAATGCCAACAGGGTCTATTAACCAAAGTACTTTACCTCCCTTCATAATGTATTGGTCAATAATATATTGATCGGCTACCGAAAATGCGCTATCTGGTTGTGCGATTATAATTGCATCGCTATTGTCTAACGCGCCAAGTTTACCAAGAATGGGAGTTTTGTTAACCTCATAATATTCTGAAAGTCCAAGAGCAAAATCGCTAATATGCAATGTATCTAATTCGTAATGTCCTTCTATAAAAGTGACTTCTTGTTTTTTATGTCTTTGTAATTTACGAATTGTATTTGTTAAACTATATTCTAACTCTTTTACACTATTATTTACAGATACTTCATAATCTGTATTATCTTGACGGTTAAAAATTTTCCAAACAGCTTCTCTTCCTTTGTGACTAACAATTGCTCCCGGCCAAATTAATGACTGAGTTGTTTTGTCTTTTGTTTTTTCAAATATTGGTTCGGGAACTAAACCTTTTTCATAAAGTTGTTTTTCAATTTTCGCTTTTTCATCTTCGCTTAAACCGTCGCCAGGAGTAATAAATTCGTATTGAATTTGATTGCCTGAATACGCTCTAAATTCATCTAAAATTTCTTTGGCTTCGTTTCTTAAACGTGTAAAACTCGGATTAAAATCGCCGTTAAAATAAACTTTAAAATAAACTTCATCATCTAAATTTTTTAATAATGTTTTGGTTGATTCGGCAAGTGTGTAGCGTTTTTCGGAAGTTAAATCGAAACGTTTAAAATAAAACGAACCAATAAAATTTACTAAAATAACAATTGCTATTAACACAAAAAGAGAGGCTATATCTCTGCGTTTATTTTTTGAAGTAATTATTTTTTTATCTGCTACCATTTTCTACTTTCTAAAACAAGTTTGGTTAACAAATTAAATAGTGCAATAACACTAATAAAATATAAGGCGTCACGGGTATCAATAACTCCGCGGCTCATACTCACATAATGGTCATTTAAGCCAAGACCTTTAAAGAATGCATCGTATTTTCCAAATAAACCACTTTGTGCAATAAATTCAAATCCTATATAACAAAAAAAGCAAAGTAATAATGCAATTATAAAAGCAATTACTTGATTTTCGGAAATAGCAGATGCAAAAATACCAATAGATACAAAGCCTGCCCCTAAAAATAAAAGACCAATGTATGAGCCCCACATACCGCCAGTATCGATATTTCCTTTTGGTGCACCAAGCACATGAACACTGTAATAATAAATTAGTGTTGGTAATAAAGAAACCATTACTAAAGTAAAGCCCGCAAAATATTTTGCTAAAACTAATTGTAAGTCTGTTAAAGGGCGAGTGAGTAATAATTCGATGGTTCCATTTTTTTTCTCTTCAGAAAAAGAGCGCATTGTTATTGCAGGAATTAAGAATAAATAAACCCAAGGAGCAATAAAAAACAAAGGGTCTATGTTAGCAAAACCATTGTCTAAAACATTGGAGCCTCCACTTTCTGATGGAATAACCCACATAAAAATGCCAACTAACGAAATGAAAACACCAATGGCTAAGTAGCCAATTAATGAACTTAAAAAACTTCGTATTTCTTTTATATAAAGTGTTAACATAAAGCGCAAAAATACATATAATAAATTCTAGTTTCTAATAGCCTTTTTTTAAGACTGAGTATTTTTATTCAACAAATTCAACTATTTCTGTTCCCGGAACATTATCTATAATTTGATATACTCTATAAGTATGATAAGCTGCCGAATTTAACTGATTACTTAAAATAATTACTGTTAATTTATCATTCAATCGGCGATGAAAAGATGAGCGGTAGCCATGCCACCAGCCATTATGGTAAACTTCCTTTTTTAAGGAATCATTAACATCTTTTAGTCTCCATCCAAAGCCATAATTACTTAATTTTTTTTCTCGGCTATATGCGGTGTAGGCTAGCTCTTGCGTTTCGGCCTTAATAATTTTATTATTATACATAGCATCGCTAAATAAAAACAAATCGTATGGTGTAGAATAAAGACTTTTGTCGCCCAAAACATAATCGCTTGCATCAAAATCTACAGGCTTCCATTTATTGTCGTAAGGTTTTGTAATGTTTTGTCCGTTTAAATCTATTTCTTTAATTGTTGCAGTATGATTCATATTTAATGGGTTAAATATTTCTTCTCTCAAAAACTGTGAGAATGTTTTTCCAGAAACTTTTTCTACCAACAAAGCCAATAAAGCATAATTTGTATTACAATAATTAAAACGTTTGTTTGGTTTTAAATAAGGCTTTGGATTTTTAGTTACAAAACTACAATACATATCGTTATTGCTCATTTGACAATTAGGTTGACATACTTCGCTGTTTAAGGCATATAAATAATTTGCTAAACCCGAACGATGACTTAATAATTGTTTAATTGTAACTGTTTCATAAGGGAAATCGGGAAAATAAAATTGAAATGGTTTATTTAAGTCAATTAATTCTCTTTCGTAAAGCATTAAAACAGCAGTTGCAGTAATAATTTTTGAAACAGAAGCTAATTGAAACATAGATGAATCGGTTAAAACTTCCTTGGTGGTTTTATCTAATATTCCGAATGATTTTTTATAAATAATTTTTCCATCGCGAGCTATTAATGCACTACCGTTAAATGTTCCAGTTCGGTTTAATTGTGTAAAAAAAGTATCTAACTTAAAAGCAATAAATTTTTCTTCTTTATTTAAATTCGAAATAGGCTCGCGTTTAGCAGGCTTTGCAAAAGTTTTTCCTTTATGATTGTTGCTTGAATTGCCACAACTTAAAAACATCACTAATAAAAGGGTAAGTACATAGAGTCTATTCATTATTTTTCTTTTTTAGCTGAGGTTTTTTTCACTACTGTTTTCTCTTTCACTTCATCCTCATCGTTATACTTGTCATAATCTAATTGATTTCCCCAAAAACTCATTTGTTGTTTTATCCAAGCTTTTCTTTTTGAAATATATGGGCTTGGAGGATTTGCAATATACTTTAGAGGATTAGGTAAAATAGCAGCAATTGCCGCGCTCTCATCTTTATTTAATTTTATTGCCGATTTTTTAAACCAATATTGAGCTGCTGCTTCTGCGCCATAAATACCGTTCCCCATTTCAATTGTATTTAAGTATACTTCCATAATGCGCTCCTTGCTCCAAAAAACTTCTATTAATAATGTAAAGTAGGCTTCAAAGCCTTTTCTTATATAACTACGGCCTGGCCATAAGAATACATTTTTTGCTGTTTGTTGCGAAATTGTGCTTCCACCACGAATTTTTTTGTTTGAGTCATTATTTTTCATTGCTTTTTCAATAGCGCCCCAATCAAATCCAAAATGTTTAAGATAATTTTGGTCTTCGCTGCAAACCACGGCCAATTGTAATTTTGGAGATATTTCATCCAAGCTAACCCAATCGTGTTTTAAAGTCATGTTTTTGCCATCGTTTTTTTGCTCTACGCATCTTATTATCATTAAAGGACTAATAGGCACAGGCAACCAGCGGAAAGCAATTACGCTTATAATTGATAAAATAAAGAACCATATAATGATTCTTATCACAACTTTAAATATTTTGGTTAACAAAAACAGCACTTATCTTGCAAATCTATTCGTATTTTTAAGCTTTAATCCCACTATTTTTTAAATGAATTAACTATCGATTCTTAATTACTATGAACAAAAAACTAATTAATATCCTAATCCTTGTAATACTTGGCTTTTTAGGCTTTTATTTTTACAAAAAGTACAATGTTGCACCTACTATTAATTTTGAAAAATTAAGTTTAGTAGATTTAGATAACCAACCAGTTAAATTTAGCTCCTTTAAAGGCAAAAAAATGGTTGTTTGTTTTAGCGCCTCATGGTGTCCCAATTGTTTGGTTGAATTAAAAGAATTAAACGAGGTTAAAAATAGTGAATTAGCCGATGTTGATGTGATTGTAATAAGCGATGAGTCTTTAGAAAAAGTAATTTCTTTTAAAGAAAGAAAAGCTTATCCATTTACTTTTTTAAAATTAAATCAAAGCTTTGGCGATATTGGTATTTTTTCTATCCCAACTTCATACATCGTAAATACAAAATTAGAAGTTAAAAAGGAGACGGTTGGTTATTTAGATTGGAAAAATCATTCAGCGGCAGAAGCCTTAGTAAAATTAATGGATTAATATTTTGTATCGATTATAAATATTAAATCATAAAAATAGTTTAGTCCTTTTAAAAAAAATGAGTTCAGAAAAAGATATTACAAAACTTAGTCCCAAAGAATTTATTATAATTAAAGGTGCGCGACAACATAATTTAAAAAATGTGGATGTTGCTTTGCCTCGAAATAAAATGATTGTAATAACCGGACTTTCCGGCTCAGGAAAATCATCTTTAGCTTTTGATACGTTATATGCGGAGGGACAACGTCGTTATGTTGAAAGTCTTTCTGCTTATGCTAGACAGTTCTTAGGTAGATTAGAAAAACCTCAGGTTGATTATATAAAAGGAATATCGCCAGCAATTGCAATTGAACAAAAAGTTATTTCTCGTAATCCACGAAGTACTGTAGGAACTATTACTGAAATTTACGATTATTTTAAGTTATTGTTTTCTCGTATCGGAAAAACCTATAGCCCAATTAGTGGCAAACAAGTTAAGCGCCAAACGGTAACCGATGTAGTCAACTTTGTTTCTAATTTAAAGCCAAATTCTAAAGTATTAATTCTATCAAAAGTTTATGAAGCAAAAGATAGACCCTTTCAAAAACAGCTTGAATTACTATCGCAACAAGGCTTTTCAAGGGCTGTAATAAACGGTGAAATAAAAAAAATAAATGAAATTGATTATAAATCTGTAAAAAAAAGCACAGAAGTATTTTTATTAATTGATAGATTAATTTCTAACCCTGAGGATGAGGATTTTTTAAGCAGAGCTGCAGATAGTGTTCAAACTGCTTTTTTTGAAGGCAGTGGTGAGTGCTTACTTTGGGTAGAAAAAAGTGATGGTGTTTATGAGAAAAATTCTTTCAGTAATTTATTTGAATTAGATGGCATTACGTTTGAAGAACCCAGTGTTCATTTTTTCACTTTCAATAATCCAATAGGAGCCTGTAAAACCTGTGAGGGTTTTGGAAGTATAATTGGAATTGATCCTGATTTAGTAATTCCAAACAAAAGCCTTTCGGTTTTTCAGAGTGCTATTGTGTGTTGGAATGGTGAAGTAATGAGCGCTTACAAAAATCAATTAGTAAAAAACGCACACAAATTTAATTTCCCAGTTCATAAGCCTATCATTGAATTATCTAAAAAAGATTATGATTTATTGTGGACTGGTAACGAATATTTTGATGGATTAAATTCTTTTTTCAAAATGCTTGAAAAAGAAACCTACAAAATACAATACCGCGTTATGCTGGCGAGGTATCGCGGTAAAACAGCTTGTCCTGATTGCCACGGAACGCGATTGAGGAAAGATGCTAACTACGTAAAAATTGCTGATAAGTGTATTAATGATTTGGTTTTATCTCCAATTGATAATTTATTTCCCTTCTTTAAAAATTTAAAATTAGATGAGCACGATACCGCAATTGCAAAACGTTTGGTGGTTGAGATAACTAATCGTTTACAATATTTATTAGATGTTGGTTTAGGCTATTTAACCTTAAATCGTGTTGCCAATACTTTAAGTGGTGGCGAAAGTCAACGTATTAATTTAGCAACTCAATTGGGTAGCACATTGGTTGGTAGTTTGTATATTTTAGATGAGCCAAGTATTGGTTTGCATCCAAGAGATACAGAGCGTTTGATAAAAGTGTTACGTTCATTGCAACAACAAGGTAACACCGTTATTATTGTTGAGCATGATGAAGAAATAATGCGCCAGGCAGATGAATTAATTGATATTGGTCCGGAAGCAGGAACTCATGGTGGCCACCTTGTTTTTCAAGGTTCACATAAAGATTTATTAAAAAATAAATCAGGATATACTTCAAAGTATTTAAATAATATTTTAAAAATTGAAATTCCAAAAACTCGCCGTAAGTGGAAGGAGTTTATTGAAATTAGAAATTTAAATGAGAATAACTTAAAAAACGTATCTGTAAAATTTCCCTTAGGCGTTTTAACTTGTGTAACAGGAGTTAGTGGTTCAGGAAAATCTACCTTAGTTAGAAAGGGATTAATACCAAATTTACAAAAGTATTTGGATGGTTATTTTGAAAGTGTAAGTCATGAACATTTAATTGGTGGAAGTTTAAAACAAATTAAACAATTAGAGTTTGTTGATCAGAATCCAATTGGAAAATCATCACGAAGTAATCCCGTTACGTATGTTAAAGCATTTGATGAAGTAAGAAATTTATTTGCTGATCAAAATTTATCAAAAGCACGTGGTTACAAGCCAGGTTTTTTTAGTTTTAATGTGGAGGGAGGGCGATGTGAATTATGTCAGGGTGAAGGGCAAACAACGGTTGAAATGCAGTTTATGGCGGACATACAATTGTTATGCGAAAGTTGCAAAGGAAAACGTTACAAAGCAGAAACTTTAGAAGTTTTATATAAAGGTAAGTCTATTTCGGATGTATTAGATATTACTGTTGACGAAGCTGTTGATTTTTTTGGACAAGACGAGGATAATAAAACTTGCAAAAAAATATTAGAAAAATTAGTAGCGTTGCAGGCAGTTGGCTTGGGTTATGTGGCGTTAGGACAAAGTAGCAGTACCTTAAGTGGAGGAGAAGCTCAACGTATTAAATTAGCAAGTTTTTTAATTGCAATTAATAATACCTCACCAACATTATTTGTGTTTGATGAACCAACAACAGGTTTGCATTTTCATGATGTTGCAAAGCTTTTAAAATCGTTTGATGCCTTATTAAAAAAGGGACATTCCATTGTTGTGATAGAACACAATTTAGATGTAATTAAATGTGCCGATTGGATAATCGATATTGGACCAGAAGGCGGCGAGAATGGCGGAAGTATAGTTTTTGAAGGAACACCGGAAGATCTTGCCAAAAATAAAAAAGGATATACCGGAAAATATTTACTTGAAAAATTAAATTGATTTTTTAAAATGCAATTACCAAAAGCGATATTTTGTTGGAGTGGAGGAAAAGACTCTGCCTATTGTTTACATAAAGTTTTATCGGAAAAATTATTTGACGTTAAATATTTATTAACCACAATTAGTGATGAGTTTAAACGCGTGTCTATGCACGGAACTAGGGAAGAGTTGTTGGATATTCAAACTTCGGAAATAAAAATACCGGTTTTAAAAGTTAGGGTAACAGCAGGCACTAATGATGACTACGAAAAACAAATGGAATCTGTTTTGTTAAAAGCAAAATTGGAAGTAATTGAAAATGTAATTTTTGGAGATATTTTTTTAGAAGATTTAAGGATTTATCGCGAAAATAATTTAGCTAAAGTTGGCATGAAGGCGGTATTTCCTTTATGGAAAATAAATACAAATGAATTGGTGAAAGATTTTATTCATTTAAAGTTTAAAACTGTTATTTGCTGTGTTAATGATGGTTATTTGGGAGAAGAATGGTTAGGGCGAGAGATAGACGAAAAATTCTTAAACGAATTACCGTCTAATATTGATTATTGCGGGGAAAATGGGGAGTATCACACTTTTTGTTTTGATGGACCCATTTTTAAAAATAAAATAAATTTTTTGATGGGAGAAAATATTTACAAGGCTCTTGATATTAAGTATGAGGGAACTTGTAATTCTTTAAACGAAATTGAAACTAAAGGGTTTTGGTTTTGCGATTTGTTACCAAATAAATAGAAATTCAAATTTTTTGATATAAAAAAAGGAAGTGTTTAGCTTCCTTTTTTAATATGAATTAGTAATTAAAATGCTTTCTTCTTAGTGAATTTAATACTTCCCAGAGCGTCTAATATTTTTTTAAATATCTCAAAATACAGTGTAAATATAAGTGAAATGCTCATCATCCAGATGACACAAATATTAAACCAATAAGTAGAAAAGTACATTCCAAAGAAATTTTTTCTAGGAGCAAAAAAGTGCGCTCTACCAATTTTTGAACCCGTTGGATCTTGAAATACAGGATCAATTTGTTGAATTAGTTTCCCGTCTTTTTCAATACAGCGGTTTAATTCGCCTGCGTTTTTAACCAAATTGTTTAAGTTTTCGTTATCATAATTTGCTGCTAGCTGTAAAAACGCTTCTTTTTCTTCCGGTGTTTTTTGCATAGAAAGTTTTACTTCATCTAATTTTTTATAGGCTGTGTTTTGCACATTTATATAATAGTTTTTGATGTTTGTTAAGTAAGTTTTTATGCCAGTAGCAACCGAAGTGTTGTAGTCTTTTACGTTTATTTGTTTTAAAACAGGGCAGGCAACCTTTTTATTTATTTTTGTTTCCTTGTCTATCTCATTATAAATTAATTCAATATCGGCTTTTACGTCGCTTAATTTTTTACCATCCCTTAACTCATTTTCTATCTTCACAATTTTGCTTTCAAGCTTTGGCATCCAATAATCTTTTTTGTATTGAGCAACGCTAATGCTTTTATCATATTTATAAAAATTACGTTCGTAATTATTTTCTTTAAATTGATTTACTGCTAAAGCTTCAAATGCCCAACGACTGGCCATTACTTCACCACTAATTGGCACACTTCCTTGCGAAGCCAGAGTTGGGTTTAGTTTATCAAATTTAACTACAACGCCTGCTAATAATAATTGAGGTATAATTAAAAAAGGAATCAAAATGTAAATGGTTACTGCACTGTTAAATGCCGATGATATATTTAAACCTAAAATGTTCGCAAAACAAGAAGTGGTAAATAAGATCATCCAATAATCTGTATACATTCCTTTTATGCCTAAAACAGAATTACCTACAATAACAAAGGTTAAAGTTTGAACGGCGGATAATGAAAACATAATTAAAATCTTACTCCATAAATAACTGCCTTTACTTAAATTCAAAAACGATTCGCGTTTTCGGATTTTTCTATCGCGAATAATTTCCTCGGCACTTACGGTTAATCCAATAAATAAAGCAACCACAACAGACATAAACATATATGCCGGAATGTTCTCATTTTCTCCAAACACATATCCTTTACTTGTATCAACATCAGTATTAAAAAATCTAACCAAATATGCTAAAATGAAAGCAAGAACCGGTGCTTCTAAAAAATTAATCATTAAGTACTGAGTGTTTGTTAATTTGCTTTTAACATCACGCGTAATAAATACTTTAAACTGTTTAAAAATGTTAGGTATTTTAAATATACTTTCTGGAATTTCTGTATGTTTTTTATCTGAATGAATATTGCTTTCAATTCTTTCTCTATATTGAACATTCCATTCAAGCGGGCTAACCTTTCTATTGTAAGTTAAGTTTCCGTATTCATCCAATACCTTACTTTCGATAATATTAAAAATTTGTTCAGGATTAACGTTACCACAATTCCAGCACTCAGATTCTTCTGCATTTACATGATTAACTAATCTTTTAAAATAACTAACCGCATCAACGGGATTACCATAATAAATAGGGTATCCGCCAACGTCTAAAATCATTAGCTTATCAAACATTTTATAAATCTCTGATGATGGCTGATGAATTACTACAAAAATTAATTTTCCTTTTAAAGCTAATTCTTTTAAAAGGTCCATGATGTTTTCAGAGTCACGTGAAGATAGACCTGAAGTAGGTTCGTCAACAAATAAAACACTTGGTTCACGAATTAATTCTAATGAAATATTTAAACGCTTTCGTTGTCCACCGGAAATTGTTTTTTCTAAAGGCGATCCTACTTTTAAATTTCTTGTTTCACTTAAGCCAATGTCGGCTAATAACGTATTGCAGCGTTCAGCAATTTCATCGTCTCCTAAGTTTCCAAAACATAATTTAGCATTGTAAAATAAGTTTTCGTAAACAGTAAGTTCTTCAATCAATAAATCATCCTGACTAACATGACCGATTACACCCTGAATTTGATCCTTTTCAGTATGAATGTTTTTGCCATTAATTTTCACCGAACCTGCGCTTGGGGTTTCCATGCTGTTAAGTACATTTAATAATGTAGACTTACCTGCACCCGAACCACCCATTATGCCAATTAGTTTTCCGCTTTCTTCATTAATGTTAATGTCACGTAAACCTAATTTTCCTCCTTTAAATTTGTATTCGAGGTTTTTTACTTCAAAAGTAATTCTTGGTCGAGATTCATCACTTAAAAAATGACCAATTACATCACTATAATAAATTGGTTTTATTTTACTAGAGCGAATAGAAGAGCCTGGTGTGAAAATGTGTACGCGTTCTTTAGAAATACCTTGTCCGTTTAATTGAAGTTCGAAATTTCCATAAATTCTAAGTGCATACATTGAAACACTTTCAATTTGAATAACCCTAACATCTTGTGGTAGCGTTTCGCAATAAATATGTTTGCTTTGATTTAGATTACCAACCTCTTGATTATTAATAATCAAAATATTAGGGTTATTAGGTACCACTTCCAATCCATCCTCAACAAAAGAAGTTAAAAGATTAAATTCTTCCATTGGAATGTTAAATGTATCGGCAACAGTGAGAACAAATTCATTTTCTTGTTCCGAAATTTCGTTACTTGAGTGAATGAACTCTAATAAACGTATTAAAACAATTACTCTTTGTGGTTGCTCAAGCTCCTGATTAATTTGGGTACAAATTTTTAAAATCTTTACAGAGTTCAAAGAGGTTCTCTTTGCAGCGCCTTCTTTCTTTTTATTTGTATTTTGATGAGATTCTAAATATTCATCAAATATTTTTAAATAAGTTTCAACCTGCTCTAAGTTTAATTGACTTTTTAGAAAGGATTGTACAATTTGTCTGCCTGTATTGTTTATGCCATCAACCTTTGCAATAATTGCAAACATTTGCATAAGGGCTCTTAGTATTCGTTCGCTCATTTTTTATTATTTTTTGGCGCAATAAATTTCATAGAATTTTTTTGCCATTTGTTTTACTTGGTTGCAATCTTGCTTTGAAAATTTTGTAACTGCTTTACCAAAAATATAGCCAGTAATTCCATCTTCTTTTAGGGTGCCGATATAATTTTTATAAATTTCAATAATATAATAACCTGTGTTTTTATTTAATTCAAAATTAGTAGTTTCCTTTGCGAAAAAACTTTTTGAATTAGAGTTTACCTCCAGCATATCAGTTTTACCGAAGTATAAGTTTTCTGAAGTAACAATTCTTAAATAATATTTATTGTTTGAGGCTTTAATTAATTGTATTGTAGTGCTATTTTTGAGGGTAGTAATCAGGTATTCGCAATCTAATGTTTTATTTTCTTTTGGGATATGAATGGTGTCTTTTACAATATTATAGTCAGAAGCGTCCTGAGAAAAACTATTAAATCCACAAAAGAATAAACTAAAAAATATAATTATATGCTTCATTTTAAAAATTGAATTCTAAGATACAAAAAAAGGATAAAGTTTTACTTTATCCTTTTAATTTTTTTTAATGTGAACTTTATTTTTGCTTAAAGCCGATTAACATTACTGCGCAACCAGAACCAGGATTTCTATTAGCATCTAATTGAGCTTCGATAATTGTTTCTAGAGTAGATTTAACTTTAAAATCCCAATATGGAGCATTTTTCTTATCTCGGTTAGTGAATAATAAGTGACGATCTTGATCATAGATATTGAAAATCAAATTTCCATCCGAAGTTCCGCTACAAGCGGCAATTCTGTAAGTTGTTTCGCCAAAAAAGGTAGTTTGGAATTCAGCAGTTTCTTCAGAGTTTAATAACAAGGCGCGGTATTGTTGCCCATCAGAAATAAACGATGCAATTATGTGTTTAGCACAAATATTCGCGATTGTGTCGCATTGGGCATTTACTTTATTAAAACTTGCTGTTAATGAAATAAAGGAAAGGGCTATAATAAATTTCTTCATTTTAATGTAAAAGTTTAATTATTATGATTGAGAAGCGTTAATTATTTTATTTCTAATTTCTTTAATTTTTTCAGTAATCTGAGTGATTTGTGCATCACTAACAATTACTTCAGTTGTGCTATTAATATAAGTTAATTTTTTTGTTGTATCTGTAACAGGCTCAACAAAATTGTACTTAAATTCAATACCATCATAAATTTTAGAAAGTTCAGTTAATTGATTAGTTAACGCAACAACTTCAGGCCCTTGACTATTACTTAATATTTTTATCAAACTCCCTAAAGCTTGTTTTTGCTCAGCTATTCTAAATCTCACCCCTTCAGTTGGTTTTGTTGTGTATGCGGTAACTGAAAAATGCATACTCTCAATCCACCCACCTGTAAGAATCAAACTACTTATACCGGTTCTTTGATTATTTTTTAAATAAGCATCGCTACCTCTGTAAGCAATACCTACCAAAACCATCATACTGTCTTTATTAGTTACATTGTTTTTTATGCGTTCCATAGTAGAAGCATCAAATGCAGCTGAAATACCAAGTTTATCAGCTAACTGTTTTACAGAAGCTAAATAACCTAATGCATCTTGAGTTTGGTTATAAAGGGATACATATCCTAAATCTGCGCCATAAATCCCTAAATTAAGAGCTTTTGAAAAATCAGTTGTAAATGTATTTACTTTGTTTGAAGCGTGTAAGGTTGATTTATCGTACGATATACCACTTTTTTGAATTAACAATGCTGTTTGAATTGGAGATGGGACACTAAAAAGTTCTCCTCCAACATTTAAAACAGATGATTTAACTGTATCTACAGTTTCAACTATTTCATCCTTGTTTACGTCATCTTTTTTGCCGCCACAAGATGTAAGTAGGGCTGCTGCAATTGATAAAGCTAAAACGTTTTTGTTTAGCATTTTTTTATGAATACTCATCGATAAATTGATGTTTTTTAAAGATTAATTTAGTGCAAGTAAAGCAAAATAACTGAATATGACAAATTAAAATTCTGCACTTTTCAGGTATTTATTGTTAATTTTTTTTAGTTGTTATCTCCCCCAAAGTAGGCTTGCTCGATAATATCACCGTTAAATGCAACGTCATAAATAACTTCATTTAAAATTGTTTCGTTTGTAAGCTCAACTGGCTGCACAGCTTGCACAATTAATGTTTCGCATGGCGATCCATCGGCGCGTTTATCTGTTGTAACTGTTACTTGAGCAAAAGTACCGTAGCCCCCTTCTTTAAGTAATTTATAATGATTAAGGTTTGGGTTATATTCTCCACATCTACTATTCATATAAATAACATCTTTTCCAAAATGGCGCCCTTTAATTTCCCAAATCCAAACGTTTTGGTATCTCCAACTATCATCTTTCATTTTTATAGCCACGTCTATTTTATAAATACCAGGGCTTACTTCATCTAATTTATATTTCCATTTATTAGAAATATTTGTTACTGCAGTTTTTAAATCAAACATGTTTTTTTTATTAAAAGTTTACCAAATATATTTTTTTTTATTTCTATATAAATTTATTTTATACTTCTTTTTTAACCTAACTTTATGAACTTTACTTTGCAGTATTCATGAAACGTTCCGATATTATTCTTCTTCTAACGCTTGCTTTCGTTCAATTTACAGGTATTGTTGATTTTATGATTTTAATGCCTCTTAAACCAAAGTTAACAGAGCTTTGGGGAATTAGTCCAAGTCAATTTGGTGTTGCCGTTTTTGCTTATGGTATTGGCGCTTTTATTTCTTCTCTTATATGTGTAAACAAAGTAGATAAGTTTGATCGTAAAAAAGTTTTGGTTTTTATTTACGCCGGTTTTACGTTAGGTACTTTCTTTTGTGGGTTCGCAACCAGTTACATAATGCTTGTGGTTGCTCGTTTTATAACAGGTTTATTTGGCGGTGTTTCGGGGTCAATTATTCAGTCGATTGTTGGTGATGCAATTCCCGTACAAAAACGGGGCCAGGCAATGGGTATTTTAATGATGGGCTTTGCATTAGCAAGTATTGTTGGTGTTCCGGGGGGATTGTATCTGGCAGCGCATAATTATTGGTATACACCTTTTTTAATTTTAGGAGGCCTGTGTGCACTTGTTTTTATTGGCATTTTAGTTGCAGTTCCATCTTTTACAGGACATTTAGTTCGTTATAAACCACAAACATTTATTGGTGTAATGAAAAGCGTTTTAGAAGATAAAAATAGAAGATGGGCTTTATTGTTAACACTAATGATAATGCCCTCACATTTTTTTATAATTCCATTTTTAACCGATTATTTTACTTTTAATCTTGGATTTGATTATTCAGGAACTGTTCCTCTTGTTTATATTGTAGGAGGAGCAATAACCGCTTTTTCATCGCCAATGATTGGCAAACTAAGTGATAGAATTGGAAGGTATAAAGTATTGCTGGCATTATCTGTTTTGTCTTTGATTCCTTTAATTGGAATTCCAAATTTGCAAACCGATAATAAAATTGTTTTATTATGTTTTACAGCTTCTTTCTTTGTTTTTAGCGGCTCAAGAATGATTATTTCTATGGCTCACACAACCTCCACTGCCGAACCAAGTATTAGAGGCGCTTTTTTAATTATAAACTCTTCGGTTCAACAATTTGGAACTTCGATGGCATCTTTAATAGGAGGTTTTATAGTTTTACAATCCAGCGATCATAAATTACATAATTATCCTTATTTAGGTTATATAGCCATTTGTTTTGTACTATTGGCAGTTTTAGTTTTTAATAAAGTAAAGCCATTAAAGGTTTAATTTTTTCCTTCAATAATTTTTAATAAATTAGATTGTTACTTTAATGAAAATAGAAACAAACGATACCATTGTTGCTTTAGCCACTTCTCATGGAAGTGCAGCAATTGCGGTTATAAGATTAAGTGGACCAAAGGCATTTAATATTGTTGAGGAAAGCTTTTATTCAAAAAAATTAATAAAAAAAACCATTCATAATAAACAATCACACACATTACATTTTGGATTAATTATACAACAGGATATAATTATTGATGAAGTTTTGGTAAGTATTTTTAAAGGACCAAATTCTTATACTGGCCAGGATAGTGTTGAAGTTTCTTGTCATGGTTCAACATTTATTCAACAGCAACTTTTACAATTATTTTTAGCTTCTGGGGCGCGACACGCAGAGCCTGGAGAATTTACTTTACGTGCTTTTTTAAATGGAAAGTTTGATTTAAGTCAGGCCGAAGCCGTAGCAGATTTAATTGCCAGTAACTCTGCTATTTCGCATCAAGTTGCTATGCAGCACATGCGCGGTGGATTTAGTGATAAAATAAAATTGTTGCGCGAAAACCTAATTAACTTTGCTTCCTTAATTGAATTAGAATTAGATTTTAGTGAAGAGGATGTAGAGTTTGCCAATAGAACAGATTTAAAAAAATTAATTCTTTCTATTAATACTGTTGTTCAAAAATTAGTGAATAGTTTTGAATTAGGAAATGTTATTAAAAACGGAATTCCGGTTGCTATAGTAGGAAAACCAAACGCCGGAAAATCTACTTTATTAAATGTTTTGTTAGAAGATGATCGCGCTATCGTTAGCGAAATTGCTGGAACAACAAGAGATACCATTGAAGATGAAATTACTATTGACGGTGTATTGTTTAGATTTATTGATACTGCAGGTATTAGAACTACTACAGATGTAATTGAACAGATAGGTGTAAATAAAGCTTACGAAGCAATTCAAAAGTCGGCAATTGTTATTTATTTATTTGATTCGCATGAATTAAGTAGTGGCGATTTGAAAATGGAAATTGAAATGTTGAAAGATTATATTGGCACATCTCAATTAGTAATTGTGGCTAATAAAATAGATACAGAAAGTTTAAATGATCTTAAAAAGGAATTTTCTGATTTCCCTGAAATTATTTTTATTTCAGCCAAAACGCACGAATATATAAAAGAGCTTAAACTAAAATTATTGAGTTTATTTGATGCAAGAATAGTTTCTGCTACAGATACCATTGTAACCAATGCGCGCCATGCTAATTCATTAATAAATGTAAAAAAATCTTTAGAAAAGGTTTTGGAAGGATTAGATAAAAACATTGTTGCCGATTTGTTAGCATTAGATATTAGATATGCGCTCGACGAAATTGGAACAATTACTGGCCAAGTAACTAATGAGGATTTACTTACTAATATCTTTAGTAAGTTTTGTATCGGCAAATAATCACTCAGGAATTAAAAGACACTTATAATTATTACGATTGTTTCTTTTAAAGCAGAAATAATAATATTGGTAGTTGTATCTTAGAGGGATAACTTCAGTAAATAAAATCTAAATGTAATGGGTAATCAATCTGTCATGAAATTCATTTTCACCTTTTATAAATATAATAACATGTACGTTTGTTTCATATAACATTTTTGTGTTTTTTGTTTTTATTTAGCAAGATTAACCAAGTATAATAATTTATATAAACTAGTTTAAATTTCATTTTCAAAACAAACAGTTTATTATTTCATCTTTTTTGGCAATAAAAAAACCCTGTCTTGTTTTAGCAAGACAGGGTAGAAGTATAATATTGAAATTTTTTATTTCTTTTTTGCGTAACGAGTACGGAATTTATCCACACGACCAGCAGTATCAACTAAAACTTGTTTACCTGTATAAAAAGGATGCGAGGTCATTGAAATATCTAATTTAACTAATGGATATTCGTTACCATCTTCCCATTTAACATTTTCTTTTGTCTCTGCACAAGAACGAGTAATAAAGGCATAACCATTGCTCATGTCTTTAAACACACATAATCTATAATTTTCTGGATGTATTTCTTTTTTCATTTTAAAATGATTTATTAAGGTTCAAAATTGGGATGCAAATATACATTAATAATTTAAGTTCCCAAATATTATTCACTAACATTTTTTTTACGAGTATTTAGTCAATAAGGTAGACCAAAAATTTAACAAATATTAAAAATTTAGGCTGAATTATTTGTTTTTTAAAATTCTTTAACTAATTTAGCCGCCTAAGTGTATAGCCAAAAAAACACTTATATATTTAACTAAATAAAGTATGAAAAAACTTTTCACACAAATTGCTATTGCAGTAGCAGGTTTTACAGGGGTTGCGGTTGCTCAGCAAGACCCTCAATTTACACAATTTATGCACAATAAATTGATTTATAACGCAGGTTATGCTGGTACTTCTGGCGCTATGTGTGGTAATATTCAATTCCGCCAGCAATGGTCGGCTTTTGAAGGTGCTCCTCAAACCCTAGCTCTAGGCTTTGATATGCCGTTAGCTGGTTTACCATTAGGTATTGGTTTAAACGTTATTAGTGATAAAATAGGTCCAATGAACACTTTATTCTTAAGAGTTCCTATTTCATATAACAAAGTTATTGGAAAAGGTACTTTAGGTGTTGGTTTGGATGTTGGTATATTACAAAAGAAAATTGATAATACATGGATTACTCCTGAGCCGGGTAAAGTTGATCCTAATATTCCGGGTGCATATGATGCATTAAGTAACCCTGCATTAAATAAATTAACATATGATTTAGGTTTTGGCGCTTTTTACCAAATTCCTGGAAAAATGTATGTAGGTTTATCAAGTTCTCACTTACCAGCTCAATCTGTTAAGGGTGATGGTAAATTAAGCTATGATATGTCTCGTCATTATTATTTAATGGCAGGTTATTCTTTAGATATTAACCCAAGAAATAAAATTACACCAAACATAAAAATGAAATCAGATGTGGCTGCAACTGCTGTTGATGTTAATTTAACATATATGTATGATAATATGCTTTGGGTTGGTGGAACTTACCGTGTAAGTGATGCTGCTGCCTTAATGATTGGTTACCAAGGTAAATCTGCCACTGGTGGGTTAAGCTATAAAATTGGTTATTCATATGACATTACATTGTCTAAATTAAAAGGTAATGTTGGTGGAACTCATGAGATTATCTTAGGTTTCTGTATGTTGCCAAAAGTTAAAAAATTATCATCTTATGGAGATGATCGTTTCTTAAATTAATAAATTTTGTAACCTTTTATATAAAATTGCGTTTAAACCACTTACAACTAACAATTAATGTTAATAACTTTCAAACAAAAGAACAAGTAACTTTAATGTTGATTGTGGTTATAAACTAAAACAAGTAATATGAAAAAACTATTGGTATTAGCTTCATTCGTCGCCTTTGTTGCAGGTTGTAACAAACACGAAGCCGAATTGGTTGGTGTTGGTGGCCGCGAAAAGTGGTTTCAACCAGATCCGTTTGGTACACTTTTCATACCTATGGGAAGTTACCATATGGGACCCGATGATGAAGAAACTCCTATGGCACACACCACAAAATCAAAAATGGTGTCTGTTCAAGCATTTTACATAGATGACTCTGAAATATCAAATAATGAGTACCGTCAATTCGTCTATTGGGTGCGTGACTCAATTGCTCGTAAATTATTAGCTTTCGGATCTAATGGAGATGCTGAAGATTTCCAAATTACTCAAGATGATTTCTTGGCAATGTGGCCTATATATAAAGGAGATAATAATTTACAAGACCCTTATATTAACTGGGAGCAAAAAATTAATTGGAACAGTGGAGATGATGATTACAGAGCAGATTTACAACCAATGTATCTTCCTGAAGGTGAACGTTTTTATAACCGTAAAGAAATAGATGCTCGTAAGTTAAATTATGAGTATTATAGAATTGATATTCGTCTAGCAGCTTCAAAAACAAACCGTTTTTTACCAAACAAATCACCAGATATTCAAGATGCTGCTCATGATTATAAAAAAGCAGATTACATGAATGGTGTTACTTTAAATGATGGACAAAACGGTGCACCTGGTTCTCCATCTTCTTTAGTTGGCGATCCTTCAAAAGATAGTAAAGTATTAGGTACTTATAATGTAAAAGATCAGGTATCTGTTGGTCAAGGAAATTATGTTCCTAGAGAACGTAAGGGTGTTGATCGTTCAGTATTTATATTAAAAGATGTTATTAATGTTTACCCAGATACTTTAGCTTGGGTTCATGATTATACTTATTCATTTAATGAGCCTTTAACAAACATGTATTTTTGGCATCCTGCTTATGATGATTATCCAGTTGTTGGTGTAACTTGGAAACAAGTTCGTGCATTCTCGATTTGGCGTTCATTATTATTAAACAATTATTTAATTGGTACTGGTCAAACTATCGTTAATGATTTCCGTTTACCAACTGAAAGTGAGTGGGAATACGCTGCTCGTGGTGGTCTTGATAAATCACCTTACCCTTGGGGCGGTCCTTATATCCGTAATTCACGTGGTTGTTTCTTAGGAAACTTTAAGCCAATGCGTGGTTCTTATATTGATGATGGTGGATTTCACTCTGTATATGTTTACTCATATAACCCTAACGATTACGGTTTATATTGTATGGCTGGTAACGTTTCTGAATGGACAAGTAATGCATTTGATGAATCAGCTTATGATTTTCAACATGATTTAAATCCTGATTACGTTTATGAAGCTCAGGAAAAAGATCAAAATGTATTAAAGCGTAAAGTAATACGCGGTGGAAGTTGGAAAGACGTTGGTTATTACTTACAAACAAGTGCTCGTACCTATGAATATCAAGATACAGCAAAATGTTACCTTGGATTTAGAAATGTTATGACTTTCTTAGGTCGTGCTAAAGGCGACGAAATTTAATAGAAAACACAAAAAAAACACAAATAATCAACACAAAAACTAACCACAAAACACAACACAGCTATGAGTAAATTAGGAAAAGTTAAAGGATTTAAGAAGTTCGTTCATATGGCTTCATGTATTGGTGCTGCCGTAGTTATCTTAGGGGCATTATTTAAAATTATGCACTGGCCTCTTTGTAATGAGATGCTAATTGTAGGTCTTAGTACCGAAGCATTTTTATTCTGTTTATTTGCATCAGACGTTCCACATGAGGAGGTTGATTGGACTTTAGCTTATCCAGAATTAGCTGGTATGGGCGGTGCTTTAGAGGAAGAAGAAGAAAAAAGTAATTTACCAATAACTGAGCAATTAGACAATTTGTTGGCTGATGCAAAAATTGGACCTGAATTAATTGAAAGTTTAGGTGCTGGTATGCGTGCAATTGGCGATAATGCTACAAAAATGGCTGATATCAGTAATGCTACTGTTGCTACAAATGAATATGTTGATAATGTGAAAAAGGCATCAAGTAGTGTTTCTACTTTAGCTGATACATACAAAAGTGCAGCAAATTCAATTCAAAGTTTAGCTGAGTCTAATGACGCTGGACATTCTATTGGCGAGTCTTTAAATAAAGTTTCTAAAAATTTATCTGCTTTAAATGCAACTTACGAGTTACAATTACAAGGTAGTAAAACGCATTTAGATGCTACATCTAAGTTTTATGATGGACTACACGACCTAATGAAAAACTTACATGATTCAGTTGATGATACTAAAAAATATCGTTCTGAAATGTCTCAGTTATCTACTAATTTAACTGCGTTAAACACAGTTTATGGCAATATGTTAAGTGCTATGAACTTTAACAAAGGATAATCTTCGTTTGTAACCAAACAAGAATTTAGTATTATTTAATTATTATTATTGTTTAACAATATAAAAACAAATTTGTAAAAATGGCAGGCGGAGGAAAAGAAACCCCTAGGCAGAAGATGATTGGTATGATGTACCTTGTACTTACAGCACTTCTGGCTATGAATGTTTCAAAACAAATATTACATGGTTATATTACAGTTAATGAAAGCATGGAAAAAAGCCGCGAAAATTTAGCGGAAAATAACAAGCGAGTTACTGAATCTTTTGAGCATACTATTAATGGAAATCCTGCTGCAGCTGGCTATTTTGAGAAAGCTAAAATTGCGCAAAAAATGTTGAAAGACATGGAGGTTTATATTGATCAAGTTAAATTGTATGTGATTGGTACCTCTGAGGCAACAACAAAAGCAGATACAGTGCAATTGAAATACGCACAAAGGATTGACGATTATGATAATCCTTCTCGTATTTTAGGTGTTGCCGAGCCTGGTGCAGTTATTGGAGGATCCTTAACAGCTCAAGAGTTAAAAGGAAAATTGGATAAATTAAGCTCTGGGTTAAATAGTATTTTAGATGAAATGCAAACGAATCCTAAAACAAAATTATTAGAAGAGGATTACAAAGGATTAAAGAAAAAGTTTTCTGATCTTAAACCTGTGGCATCTGGTGCTAAAGAAGACGGAGTTTTGATGACTTGGGAAGTAGAAAATTTTTACCATTTACCAATGGCTGCTGTTGTAGTTAATCTTAATAAAATGGTTACTGACTTAAAAAACACAGAAGCAGAAATGTTAAATATTTTCTCGGGTGCTAGTGGTAAGTTGGCAATCAAATTTGATAAATTATCTGCTAAAGTGATTGCACCTTCTTCTTATATTCAAGCAGGACAACCTTATACTGCTGATATTTTTTTAGCGGCTTCCTCTAGTGCTATGACTGCTGATCAAATGCAAGTTTTATTAAATGGAGACTCTTTAACCGGTAACGGCGGAACAGCTATCGATATTAAAGATGGTATGGGTAAGTATTCTGTTAACACGGGTGGACAAGGCGAGCAAAAAGTAAATGGTATTATCAAGTTTAAAAAACCAGATGGTACTTATGAAAATTATCCTTGGCATGCAACTTATATGGTTGCTGCACCTGCAGTTGCTGTTCAGTTAGTAAAAATGAATGTAATGTACATTGGTGTTGATAATCCTGTTCAAGTTTCTGCTGCCGGAGTTTCTCCAACTGAGTTACAGGTTAATGTTTCTGGTTGCGGTGCAACTAAAACGGGTTCTGGTGGTAAACTTGTATTACGCGCTACTAGTCCTGGTACTTGTATGGTGAGTGTTTCTGCAAAAGGAAAATCACAAGGTCCTGCTATTCCAATTCGTGTTAAGAAAATTCCTGACCCAGTTGCAAAAGTGGGTGGCAAAACAGGAAATGTTGATGTAAAGAAAGTTGAATTAGGACAGATTGGTGGTGTTGGAGCTGAATTAGCTGGCTTTGACTTTGATGCTAAATTTATAGTTGTTTCTTTTGAATTAACAGCCGTAGTTAAAGGAAATTTAAAATCCGTTGTTTGTCAAGGTAACTCTGTTAACTCAGAAGCAAGAAGTATTTTATCTTCAGCTGGTGTTGGGAGTAAAATTTTCTTCGAAAACGTTAAAGCTAAAGGTCCTGATGGAACTATTAGAAATATACCTGGTGTAACATTAAAAGTAAAATAATATGAAAAATCTTTTTTTTACCATATTAACAATTTTATCATTAGTAGCCTCTGCTCAGCAAGGTGTTTTTCAACCTGGTGACTATAAAGATGGCATTTATGATAAAGAAAACGCAGTAAATCGTCGTTTTATTCCATATACTCATCTTCGTGAAGGAGATGTAACTTGGGAAAAACGTGTTTGGCGAGATGTTGATATGCGCGAAAAAATTAATCAAACTTTATATTATCCTGTTGAGTTTGTTTCTGGTAGAATGTCTTTATTTCAAGTTTTAGCAAAATATATCTTGCAAGGACAAATTATTGCTTTTAATGATCAAGAGTTTCAAATTCCATTAGAATTGTCTGCAATTAGAGATAAATTGAAAAAATGCGACTCAGCTGATCAAACGTCTTATACCCCAGAAGGTGAAGAGGTTAGTATTAAAATTTTTCAATGCGATTCTTTATCTATTTTAAGAAATATCAGAACTTTTAGATTAAAAGAGGATTGGTTTTTTGACAAACAAAAATCGGTTTTAGAAGTTAGGATTATTGGGATGGGTGTTTATACTTGGGATGAAGAAAAAGAAGCCGCGAGAGAACAATTTTGGGTTTATTTCCCTTCTTGCCGACCATTCTTCGCTAAGCATGAAGTTTATAATACTAAAAATGATAGTGAACGTAGAACCTTTGAAGATATTTTTTGGAAAAGACAATTTGCGAGTACTATAACTAAAGAAACAAATGTGTATGATAGAAATATTAATCAATACTCTAAAGGAATTGACGCATTGTTAGAATCCGATAGAATTAAAATGGATATTTTTAGATGGGAACACGATTTGTGGCATTTCTAATTATATAAAAATTATCTTAAAACCCTTCGAGAAATTGAAGGGTTTTTTTGTTGTTAAAAATTCTAAAACAAAATTAACTAACTTAAAGCTTTGGTATATTTGTTCTAATACACTATTTATTATGAAAAATTTTTTATTGTTAATGTCATTTTTAATTTTTGGGACTATTTATTCCCAAAAAAAAACTCAAGCTAAAACATTTCCTGTTAAAATTGATGGAACTATCCGGAATTTTTCTGGAAAAACAGTTTATGTTCATCACAAATGGGATGAAAAAGATTATACCGATTCAACTAAAGTAGTTAATGGTAAGTTTAGCTTTAATTTAAAAAGTGTTGACCCTAACATGTATTGGTTTACTTATGGTAATAATATCAACGAACAACCAAATTTCATTTTTTTCGCCGATAGTGAACCTTTAAAAGCTAATTTAATTGGCGACTCTTTAATTTATTCTTCTGTAGCCGGTGGCCAAACACAAAAAGATTATCTAGAATATCGTACCATGATTAATAATTTTGTGGCGCAACAACAACAAATGCAAGCTGACTTTAATACAGCGTCTCAAACAGGCGATAATGTCACTATGGATAAACTTAAGGCTGATTTTCAGGGCTTAAATACTGTTTTTATTAATGGCTTAAAGGATTTTATTAAAACTCACGCTAAATCGGCTGTAAGCGGTTTTATTATTTACAATGATTTCAATAATCCTAATATTCCAATGGAAGTTGTAATTGAATCTTTAAGTTATATTGATAAAAGTATTGAAAACACAAAGTTTATAAAATTGGCAACTAAACGTGTTGATGCCGTTAAAGGAACAATGATTGGAAATAAAGCAACTAATTTCACTCAAAATTCGCCGGAGGGTAAACCAATTAATTTAACCGATTTTAAAGGAAAGTATGTTTTGGTTGATTTTTGGGCCAGCTGGTGCGGACCTTGCAGAATGGAAAATCCAAATGTAGTAGCATCCTATAACCGTTATAAAGATAAAGGATTTACAGTGCTTGGTGTTTCGTTTGATTCTAATAAAGATGCTTGGTTAGCAGCCATTCAAAAAGATAATTTAACATGGCCTCATGTTAGTGATTTAAAAGGTTGGGGTAACGAAGCAGGAAAAATTTTCAGTATTTCCAGTATCCCACAAAATTTATTGTTAGACAAAGAAGGAAAAATTGTTGCAAAAAACCTTCGCGGTGCTGCTTTAGATGAAAAGTTAGCAGAGCTAATTAAATAACCCTTTTTATTAAAAAAAAACTAATTTTGCCTAAAATCTTAATGAATATGAAAATGAATAAAGTTTTTACTGTTGCTTTAGCTCTTGGAGCAATTGTAAATTGCAGTAAAGCACAAGAACCTGTAGTAATGACAATTAACGATAAACCAATTTCAAAATCAGAATTTGAAGCTGTTTATCGCAAAAACAATGGAAAGGAAGTTAACAACGCTACTAAATCTGTAAATGAATATGTAGATTTATTTTCTTTATTTAAAAGCAAAGTGTTTGAAGCCGAAAGTTTAGGATTAGATACTTTAACCTCTTTTAAAAATGAATTATTAGGTTACCGTCGTCAATTAGCTGCTCCGTATCTTACCGATAAAAACACTAACGAAAATTTATTAAACGAAGCTTACGGGCGCATGAAAACAGAAGTTCGTGCAAGCCATATTTTAGTTAGAGTTGAAGAAACAGCTTTACCAAAAGATACTTTAGAGGCATGGACAAGAATTCACTTAATTAGAGATGCTGTTCTTGGTAAATTACCAACAGCAGCAGATATCGCAAACTACGATAAACTTTTAAAAAATCAATCAGAGGTTGCTAAAACTTTAAAAGGAAAAGATAGTGCCATATATAAAGCAAAATTAAATTCAGTAAAGTATTTAGCAGATTATTATAAAAATGCAACCGATAAGTTTATGGATATTGCTCCAAAAACAAGCGATGATCCTTCTGTTATTGATAATAAAGGCGACCTTAATTTTTTCTCTTCTTTAGATATGGTTTATCCTTTCGAAAGTGCTGCTTATACTACTAAAGTTGGCGATGTTAGTCCTGTAGTTAGAACTCGTTTTGGTTACCACATTTTAAAAGTTTATGATAAACGCGAAAGTCGTGGAGAAATTTTTGTTTCTCACATCATGGCAAAGTTTGGTAAAGATGCTACTGAACAAGATAAAGCAAATGCTAAAACAAAAATTGATGAGTTATATACTAAGCTAAAAGCAGGACAATCATTTGAAGAACTTGCTCGCCAGTTTAGCGATGATAAACAAACTAGCGATAGAGGCGGACAATTACAGCCTTTTAAAAGCGGAAAATTACCTAAAGCTTTTGAAGATGCTGCTTTTGGATTAAAAGCTAATAACGATTATTCTGCGCCTATCATGACGCAATATGGCTGGCATATTATCAAACGTAACGAAGCAAAAGGCCTTGCATCATTTGATGAAATTAAGAACGAATTAAAAACTCGTATTGCTCGCGATAGCAGATCTCAAATGGGAAAAACTGCTTTAATAGAGCGTGTGAAAAAAGAAAATAAATTCACTGAAAATTTAAAAAATAGAGATGAATTTAAATCTATTATGGATACTACTTATTTAAAAGCTACCTGGACAGCTGCTCGCGCTAAGAAGTTAGGTAATAAAGAAATTTTTAATTTAGGTGGTAAGTCTTACACTCAAAATGATTTCGCGCAATTTTTAGAAACGCAAATGACTTTTAGAAGTCCTACAGATGTTAACGAAGTAATGAAAGGTATTTACAAAACTTGGGTTGATGAAAGTGTTGTAAATTTTGAAGATGCACAATTAGAGAAAAAATATGTTGATTTCAGAAATTTATTACGCGAATACCGTGATGGAATTTTATTATTTGATTTAACTGATCAAAAAGTTTGGAGTAAAGCAGTTAAAGATACAAGCGGCTTAAAAGATTTTTATGAGAAAAATAAAAATAATTATTTATGGGACGAGAGAGCAGAAGTTTCTACTTACAAATGTCTTAACGAAAAAGTTGCGAAGGATGTAAGAAAACTTTTAAAAGAAAAGAAAACTGAAAAAGAAATAACAGAAATAATAAATAAACCTTCTCAATTAAACTTAAGCGTTGAAAATGTTACCTATTTAAAAACAGAAAATAAATATGTAGATGATAATTGGAAAGTTGGTATTGCTCCAAAAGATATTAACGATGACAAAGAGAAAAAAATATTTGTTATTGTTGTAAATAAAATCTTAGCCAAGTCTCCTAAATCGCTAGGTGAGTGTAGAGGATTGGTAACTGCAGACTACCAAAATTATTTAGAAAAAGAATGGTTAGATTATCTTAAGAAAAAATATATTGTTAAAGTAAATAACGATGTGCTTAGTACAATAAAGTAAATTGTAAAATCAATTAATTGCCGACTGCCTTAAAACATAAAGTAGTCGGCTTTTTTATTTTTAAACATGGCTTATAGATTAATTTGTTTTTTTATTATTGCTTTATTTTCTGTTTCACAGGCACAAACCTTTGAAGTTGATCAAATAGAACAATTATTTAGACCAAGAATTCGTGTAGAGTCGAAATATATTTTAGACGCCAATTTTAAAGATACAAGCGGAGTATTTAACCAAAAAGAAATAAATAGCGTTTTTACATTTCCAATTAAAACAAAGTTTAAAACCGAGGTTGAATTGGATTTAAGTAGCTTAAAGTTAAAAGATATAATTAATAAATCTGTTCGCTTTAAAGCATCACAAACTCTGGGCGTATTTAGACTCACTGGACGTCAAATAAATATTGGCTTTGACACATTACCTCAAAAAAATATTTTAAACGCAACAGCCGGCTTAATGGGCTTAAGATTGTCGCGTAAATACAGGGTGCAGTTTTATTCTGCCACAGTCACAATTGCAGAACAAGATAAAACAATTAATAATTCTGTCCCCAGGTTTTCGGCTTTAATCGGGCAATTACATTTACGAGGATTTAAACGTAATTATTTTTATGGCATAGCTGCAACCTACAGTGATGGGTTATTAATCCCTTCACCTTTTTTTGGTGGAAGCGAGCCTATTGGGAAAAAATTTATTTTTAATTATACTTTACCGGTTCAGATAAATTTGCAGTATAAGGATAACAAAAAAACGCTAGTAACTGTTGGCGTTGGATTTGATGGTTATAGAAATGGAATCTTATATTTAACCAAGCGCAAAAATTTAAATTATTATGCAGGATTAACTTATGCCAATTTTCGGTATAAACTATCCAAATCTTTAGTTGCTAGGGTAGAGTGCGGTTATGTTTTTTATCAGAATTTGCAATATACAAAAACCGACGGTGTGCCAACAAAATTCGGTATTAATTCAAGTCCTTATGTGCAAATAGGTTTTAGTGTTTTATTTGGTAAAACCTTTTGGGAGAAAGTTTTTGAGAATGTTATAAAAAATTAATTTATTTTTAGAGTATTAATAAAAGATAATTGAAAATTATAAAATACATATTTATTGGTTTAATAGCAGCCTCTTGCAACGTGCTCTCTAAAAAGGATGAGCCTACTTCAAAAACAATTGCAAAAGCTGGCACCGAAGTTTTAAGTATTAATGATTATAAAGAAAATTATATTGCTATTGAATCTGAAAATGACAGTACTATTTTAGCTCGAAAATCTATTGAAAATTGGGCAATTGAATCTTTGTTTTTTCAGGAAGCCATGATGAAATTAAATCCAGATGAAATAGATATAGATAAACAAATGGAAGCCTATAAGAAGTCTTTGGTTAATTACATTTATCAAACAAAATTAATTGAGGCTAACCTAGATACAAACATTTCTAAAGGTGAAATTGAACAATATTATAACGAAAACGAGGACAATTTTATTTTAAAAGAAAACATTGTTAAAGTAAATTATTTTAAAATTCCTATTAAAGCCCCTGGATTAGAAAAGATTAAAAAGTTACTTCGTTCTTATGCGTATGTGCCAAAAGATGTAGAAGCTCTTAAGAATTTGTGTGTCCAAAACGCTGAAAATTTTTTTATGAACGATAGTACTTGGTTGTATTTAGAAGACATAAAAAAAGAAATGCCAAAATTACGAGAGCAACCCGATTTTAATTTAGGCCAGGGCCGAATTATAGAATTCACCGATGATTTTTATTATTATTATCTTAAAATAAAAGAGGTTAAAGTAAAAAATGGATTATCTCCATTAAATTTCGAAAAACAAAACATTAAAAATTTTATTATTAATCGTAAAAAAACACAGTTAATTAACGATTACAAATCTCAGCTATTAGAAAAAGCAAAATCAGAAAAACTTTTTGAGGTTTATTAGGTTTAAAGAATTCAAAATTTGTTAGTGATAAAATTGGAAAAAATGAGAAAAAATTTAAAATTATAAATTAGTTTTTTTATCATAGTAATATTATTTACTACCTGTAAAAAATATCCAGAAGATGGGCATTTATCATTACAAACAGCAAAAAAAAGATTGCGTGCCCATAGTTGGAAATTAAATAAATTATTCATTAATGGCTCTGATAGCACATTAGTCCATATTCACAAAATGGACCCGAATCGTAATAACCCATCAGATTTTGAGTTTTTTATTATAGAGGGTATGAATTATAAAACGAATGGAGGAAAAGCAGTGTTAACTAATTATTATGCGAATCTGGACTTCTCTCTAAGTATTGAAAATAAAAAAAAAGTATTAGGGTTTTTACCGGTGTTTTATTCACCTAATACTTCTCACTCCTTTTTTTTGGTTTCAGCTTCTATTAGATTATGGGAAATAAAAAAATTAACCAAAGATGAGTTAATATTCGAGACAAACTATAACAGCGATTTGATTCGCTTTGAATTTAAAAAGTAAAAATTCTATTATTGTTATTCTTTATGATTTTTTTAAAATCTCCATTTCCCAAAAACCGTTAAATCCATTTTATTTTTATCTTTCGTTAACAGTTCGTGTTACTTTGCAGAATTTGCTTTTTGGATATTTGATGTAAATACATTTTATATGAGAACAGTTATTATTTTTAGTTTGTTTGTTCAGTTTGGATTTTCGCAACAACAACAGCAGTTTTTAGCAAACAATATTTCAAACTTCAATAACCAAAATGATAATAATCGTGGGAATATAAATTTCTCAAATGTTATTCAGAGTTCTAATAGTCAAGTTAGTTCTAATAAACCTAAGCAAATAAACAGACCAACTGTAAGAGTACGACCAGCAAGTATTACAAATCAAATAAATACTATTAGTGCAAATAAAACACCTATTACTGCGCAAGTAATACGCTCACGCCCAAGAACTCGCCAAAATATTCAACCTACTCGGGTTAACCAACCAATTATAAATGTAGTTACTCAAAATAATTCAAATGCGAGTAACTCTGCATCAGGAAATGAATCAAATCCAATTTCGCAAATGAATAATTTTGTAAATAACACTGATTTACAAATTCAAAGTGTTTCAAATGATGGAAATTCTTTTCCTCAGCAAGAACAAACTAATTCAGGAAATCAGACAAGTTTTAATTTAGATTTATCTTTAAACTTAAGCGGTCATTCTATTATTAAAGCTAAATCTTATTCCTCAGGCACTTCTTCGCATGTTAAAAACAGAATGTTTGCTAAAAAAGTGGCAAAGTTTAAGCGTAATTTTTTCGGTAAACTGTCTTCTCATAAAAAAAGCAAACACCTTTTAGATGTTTGCTTTGCTTGGAAAAATTAAATAAAGTTTAAAGGGTTCCTCTTAATGCTTGTTCTCTTTCAATTGATTCGAATAAAGCTTTAAAGTTACCAGCGCCAAAACCTTTAGCACCCATACGTTGAATTATTTCATAAAATAGAGTAGGTCTGTCTTCAACAGGTTTTGTAAATATTTGCAATAAATATCCTTCTTCGTCAGCATCCACCAATATTGATAAGCGTTGAAGTTCTTTAATATCTTCTTTCATAATATCCATATGCACTCCTAAACGTCTTGGGATATCATCGTAATAAGCCTGTGGTGGTGGTGGCAAAAATTCAACGCCTCTTGCTTTTAATTCAGCAACAGTTGTAATAATATCATCCGTAGCTAACGCTAAATGCTGAACACCGGGGCCTTCGTAAAAATCAATATACTCTTCAATTTGTGATTTTTTCTTTCCTTCCGCTGGTTCGTTAATTGGGAATTTAATACGTCCGTTACCATTACTCATTACTTTACTCATTAAAGCAGAATATTCGGTAGTAATTTGTTTGTCATCAAAACTTAAAAAGTTAACAAAACCCATTACATCTTCATACCATTTAACGGTCTCGTTCATTTGATTCCAACCTACATTACCAACCATATGATCAATAAATTTTAAACCAACTGCGGCAGGATTGTAATCACTTTTCCAAGCTTTAAAGCCCGGTAAAAAATCGCCTTTATAATTTTTACGTTCAACAAACATATGGATGGTTTCGCCGTAAGTATAAATTCCAGAGCGAACAACTTCACCATGCTCATCTTTCTCCACGGTTGGCTCCATAAATGGTTTTGCGCCACGCTTAGTAGTTTCTTCGAATGACTTACGAGCATCTTCCACCCAAAGTGCAATTACTTTTACACCATCACCATGTTTTTTTACATGTTCGCCAATAGGCGAATCGCTAGTTAAAGCTGTGGTTAAAACCAAACGTATTTTACCTTGCTTTAAAACATAAGAGGTACGGTCTTTTAAGCCCGTTTCTAATCCTGCATAAGCATAAGATTGAAAGCCAAATGCTGTTTTGTAAAAGTGTGCAGATTGTTTTGCGTTACCAACATAAAATTCTACATAATCTGTTCCTAAAAGTGGTAAAAAATCTTGTGCACCTTCAAATATTTTTTCTAATCCGTATTCAACGTTTTTTATTTCTTTTTCTGCCATTTTAATTTTTTTAAGGGTGAATGAAATTGGAAATTCTCAATTTTTTAAAAATTGTAAATTAAAGGGAGAGTATTATTTACTCCACATCGCCATTGAAAGGGCTCTTAATATTTTGCGATTTCTCATAACGTATATCAAATATAATTAATTCAAACGGTAAAAGAAAAAGAAAACTGCAGCAGCGGCCCATTTTTTATTTACGTTTTTAGCATAGCCTATTGTTGAATAACTTTGATTTTGCAGTGTACCATCACTTTTAATATATCCTATTGTTGAATAACTCTGATTTTGAACTGTACCATCATTTTTAATATAACCAATGGTAGAATAGCTTTTATTTTGAACAGTGCCATCTTCTTTTATATAACCGATGGTTGAATAACTTTGGTTTTGCACAGTGCCATCTTTTTTAATATATCCCAACGTAGAATAACTTTGGTTTTGCACAGTGCCATCTTCTTTAATATAACCAACGGTGCTATAACTGCTATTTTGAATTGCCTGTGAGAATCCTGTAATTGTAAGTAAAGCGAAAGCAAAAAATAATATTTTTTTCATGTTATTATGTGTTATTAAATTAATGTTCCATACAAATCAAAATCATTTGCTTCTGTAATTTTTACATTTGCAAAATCACCAATTCTAGCATAAGTATCACCAATTGCTTTTACTAAAACTTCATTGTCAACATCCGGACTATCAAATTCAGTTCGTCCAATAAAATATTCTCCTTCTTTTCTATCAAATAAAACTTTATAGGTTTGATTTATTTTTTGCTGATTTAACTTATAAGAAATTTCTTGTTGTAATGCCATTACGGCATCTGCACGTTTACGTTTTATTTTTTCTGAAACATCATCCTTTAATAAATGGGCATGAGTATTTTCTTCGTGTGAGTAAGTAAATATTCCTAAACGTTCGAATTTACTTTCTTCAACCCACTTCAACATTTCTTCATGATCTTTTTCTGTTTCTCCTGGATATCCTGCAATTAATGTTGTACGAATTGCAATGCCAGGAACTTTGTCGCGAATTTTATTTACTAAGTCAATTGTTTTTTGTTTAGTAATTCCTCTGCGCATGCTGGTTAACATATTATCACTAATGTGTTGTAATGGCATATCTAAATAATTACAAACGTTAGATTTTGTTTTCATAACATCTAACACTTCCATAGGAAAACCGCTTGGAAAAGCATAATGTAAACGTAACCATTCAATACCTTCAACATCACTTAATTTATCTACTAAGTTGGCGAGTTCTCTTTTTTTATAAATATCTAATCCGTAATAGGTTAAATCTTGAGCAATTAATAATAATTCTTTAGTGCCTTTTGCCGCAAGAGTTTTAGCACGTTTAACCAATTCATCAATTTCTACGCTCTCATGTTTACCACGCATTAATGGAATAGCACAAAAACTGCAGGGTCTATCGCAACCTTCGCTTATTTTAAAGTAGGCATAATGAAAAGGTGTGGTTAATAAACGTTCGCCAACCAATTCGTGTTTATAATCTGCCTTTAATGTTTTTAATATTTTTGGTAATTCTCTTGTTCCAAAGTAAGCATCAACCTCTGGGATTTCTATTTCAAGATCTTTTTTATAGCGTTCGCTTAAGCAACCTGTAACATAAACTTTTTCTACATCTCCTGCTTTTTTAGCTTTTACGTAACGTAAAATTGTATCAATGCTTTCTTGTTTTGCATTATCTACAAAACCGCAAGTATTAATAATTACAATTTGGTGGTCGTCACTAGTACCTTCATGCTCAACATCAAATTTATTAGCCTTTAGCTGTCCCATTAAAACCTCACTATCTACTAGGTTTTTACTACAGCCAAGTGTTACTACATTAACTTTGTTCTTTTTTAAAGTTTTAGTTTTCATTGTAAGGCAAAGATATTAATTATTTATCTGTTATTAGGCTTTTGGAAACCCCACTTTTCCTTAAAGTCTCTCAATTTTCATTATATTTATCGTGGTAATCACCATGAAAAAATTTATTCAAGAGTATTTTAGGTTTTTAATACCATTTTTTTTACTTCTGGTATTAATAATTGTAGGAACTATAGGTTATGTTGTTATTGATAACTATTGCTGGTTAAATGCTTTTTACATGACTATAATCACCATTGGAACGGTTGGTTATGGAGAAGTTGAGCCCCTTTCTGGAGTAGGAAGACTCTTTACCTCTTTTTTAATTATCACAAGTTTTATTACATTTGCTTATGCCGTATCATCAATTACAAAATTTTTGATTGATGGTGAGCTAAATTTATTCTTTAAAAACAAACGCTTGAATTCAGAAGTAGAAAAATTAAACGATCATGTTATTATTTGCGGTTACGGTCGTAATGGGAAACAAGCTGCCCAAATTCTTAAAAAGCACGATAAACGTTTTGTTGTAATTGAAGAAAACGAAAAAGTAACTGCTGGTATTAAACATAGGTTTTCTGAACTAATTTTAAACGGCGATGCTACTCAAGATGAAATTCTTTTAAAAGCCGGAATATTGAAAGCTAAAGCGCTTATTACGACTCTTCCTGCAGATGCTGCCAATGTGTTTATTGTATTAACTGCAAGAAATTTAAATCCTAAGTTGACTATTATTTCTCGTGCAAGTGATGATGGAAGCGATGCTAAGTTAAAAATTGCCAGAGCAGATAATGTAATAATGCCTGATAAAGTTGGAGGCGCGCATATGGCGAGTTTAGTTATGAAGCCCGATGTTATGGAGTTTTTGGATTACATAACTGCGCAAAGTGCTGATAGCATTAATTTGGAAGAAATTACTTTTGATACAATTTCTGATTCTTTAAAAAATAAAACGTTAAGCGACCTTGAAATTAGAAATAAAAGTGGCGCAAATATTATTGGTTTTAAAACTGTAACCGGAGAATATATTGTTAATCCAAGCGCTGACACTAAAATTATTCCTCACTCAAAAATATTTGTTTTGGGTGCGCCAGAGCAAATATCAAAACTGAAACAACTTTTATTTGATTAGTTTTAAACCGGATCTACATCTATCGCTATTTTATAGCGCCAATCTTTAAAATTATTTTGTAAATCATTTAAGGCAGTGTAAATCGTTTGTCTTATACTTAGCGCCGTTTCTTTTTTAGAAGTCTTAATTAAAATTCTCTTGTAATATTGGTTCTTAATTCTTGATATTAAAGGAAATTCAGGGCCTAATAAATTGTCATTAAATGCAGGTTTTAATAGCACAAACAATTCATTTGCTAAATGATTTACTTCGTTCAAATCTTTTGAAATAATATTTAATTCAAATAAACGTGAAAACGGTGGGTAATTAAATTGTTGTCTTTCTTTTAAAGTATCTTCTAAAAAATTCTTTATTTTATTTTCAGAAATGTAATTAATAACGTGATGTTGTGGTTGGGTGGTTTGTATAAATACTTTTCCTTTATCTGAACTTCTTCCTGCTCTACCTTTTACTTGAGTAATTAATTGAAATGCTTTTTCAAAAGACCTAAAATCGGGAAAATTTAAAATAGAGTCGGCATTTAAAACTCCTACAACACTTACGTTATTGAAATCTAAACCCTTTGTTACCATTTGCGTTCCAATTAAAATATCAATATTGCCGCTTTCAAAATCATCTATTATTTGTTTGTAAGCGTATTTACTTCTTGTACTATCCAAATCCATTCTTGCAATTTTTGCATTTGGAAATAGTATTTCTATATCTTCTTCAATTTTTTCGGTGCCCATACCTTTGTATTGCAAATTATTACTACCGCAAGCAGAACATACTTTAGGAGGAGCAATAGAATAACCGCAATAGTGACAAATTAATTTTTGTTGGTGCTTATGATAAATTAACGATACATCGCACTGAATACATTGCGGTACATGCCCACATTGTTTACATTCCGTATACGGCGCAAAACCTCTTCTGTTTTGAAATAAAATTACTTGTTGTTTTTTTGAAAGCGCATTTTCAACCGCATTAAATAAAGGAGGCGTTAAACAAGCCTTCATTTGGTTCGACTTTTCAAAATAATTTATATCGCAAACCTCTAAGGTTGTACCTCCACTTTCAACATATTGGTTATTTAATTCAACTAATTTATATTTTGATTGATTAGCATTATAGTAACTCTCAATTGATGGAGTAGCGCTTCCTAATAAAACATTTGCTTTGTGTAAATTGGCTAAATACAAAGCAGAATCTCTGGCATGATATCTAGGCGAAGGGTCGTGTTGTTTAAAAGAACTATCGTGTTCTTCATCCACAATAATTAGCCCTAAATTATTGAAAGGTAAAAATAAACAAGAACGAGCGCCTAAAATTATTTTGTATTGATGTTTTTTGTTTTTTATTTTTTGCTCTTCATTAACTGGGACGTCTTGTATCTTGAGTCCTGCATCTTTTGTCCCTTCGATGATATTATTCCAAATTTCTACCCGCTCATTTTCGCTAAATCTTGAATGGTAAACACCAACCAGTTCTCCAAACACCGCTCTAAGGCGTGTAATTAGCTGAGTGGTTAATGCAATTTCAGGAATCAAAAATAAAACCTGCTTATCTTCTTTTAAATTATCTTTTATTAATTGAATATAAATTTCTGTTTTACCACTACCGGTTACACCATGCAATAAAACAGGTTTATTTTCTTTAAAACCTAATTTGGTGTTTTCGTAGGCTTGTTGTTGCGATTTACTTAAAGCTTTAATGGTACTATTACTTTTTTCAAATAATAATCTTCCAACTTCAAAATGCTCTTCAATAAAAATTAATTTTTTTACAAGTGCTGCAATAGCAGTTCCATCAACCTTTTTGGCTAAGTCTGTTTTTTTTATCCAGCCATTTAAATTCGCATCCTTGTTTTTTTGTAATTGTAAAAAGTAAAGTAGCGCTTCAGCTTGCTTAAACGCTTTTTTTTCAAGTTGACTTAAAGTTTCATGCAGTAAAACTTCATTTGTGTATTTTTCATCTAAACGAATAAAAGATTGAAGTTTTGGTTTGTATTTATCTTTTACATCTTCGTAAACGATAATTGCGTTTTTCTTAAGAAGAACATTTATTATTCCTTGTGCTGATTTTAATTTTAGTAATTGAGCAACATCATCAAAACTTAAATTCGGACTAGCATGTAAAGTATCAATTAATAAATGTTCTTTTTCGTTGAAGTAATTATGTTCAATTTCTTCAAAATTAAATTCGGGGTTTATTTGTACGTGAGAAGTGCTGCTCAGTTTTAATCCAGATGGTAAAGCAGCATTCATAACATCACCAGGATTAGCGCAATAATAAAAAGCAATCCAATCCCAAAACTTTAATTGTAGTTCGTTTACTATAGGATGTTCATCTAAAATAGCGTCAATGTATTTTGCTTGGTATTCTTTAGGAGCATTATGGTGACTCTTATAAATTATTCCCGTATAAATTTTTGTTTTTCCGAACTGAACTAAAACACGCTTTCCAATTTGTATTCCTTCGTTTAATTCTTTTGGAACCCTATAGGTGTATTTATTAGGGACGCCTAAAGGAACAATTACATCTACAAAAAGTGTTTCGTTTTGCATTAACTAATTAAATAGGCTAAAATTATTCCTCCGGCCATCATTAACACTTTTGTTTTGTTGTATTTATGATGCTCACTTGTTTCAAATAAAATAGCTGTAGATATGTGTAAGAAAATACCGATAACAATTGCAAAAGCAATTTGACTATAGATTTCATAATTATGTAATCCAAAAGTTTGCAAAATATAACTACTTAAATAACCTAGTGGTGTCATTATTGAGAAAAGTAAAAGCAAAGCCCATTTCTTTGAGTTTTTTGATTCATGCTCTTTTAATAAGGAAACAAAAGCAATTGTTATTGGAATATTGTGCATGGCTAAGCCTAAAATTAATTGATTATTAATTGTGGAGGAATAATCGCTACTTAAATTATAAATTGGTAAGCCCTCTAAATAAGAATGCAATAAAAGACCAATTATTATTCCGTTTGGTAAATGCTTTTTACATTCGCTGCTATGTAAGTGCACGTGACCATGCTCTATGCCGGTACTGAAAGTATCAATTAGTAATTGTATACAAAAACCAAGAACAATAAATAAGCCCATTTGTTTTACATTACCTAAAGCAAATGCTTCGGGTAATAAATGGATGATTGCTAATGCAAATAAATAAGCAGCGCTAAATGCTAATAATAATCTTAAATTAACCTGATTAATTTTAATTTTTAATGCAATTCCACCAGCGAATAGAATAGGGGCAATTAAGCCAAGTATAGAGAGTAATGGGTTCAAAGTTTATTTTTTAAAGATAATTATTAATCGTTCAGATTTATTTTCATCAAATGGCTCTAAATTGTAATTTCCAAATACACTTTCAATTTTAAATCCCGCTTTTTTAGCGAAGTTTTCAAAGTCTTCTTTTTTTAATAAAGAAACAGATTCTTCGAAGTAATATTGATGGTTATTAGCATTAAATTCAATTCTTTTAGAGATTGCATTATTTGCGATTTGCTTTTTTATTTTAAAAGTAATATCACCTCTTTGTTCGATATAATCAGTTTTTAGCGTTGAAGCTACTTTTTTAGAATTAAAAAAATCAATTACAAACACTCCGTTTGGTTTTAAGGAGTTAGCAATATTTTTAAAGACTGAAAAATTATCATTAAAATTTTCAAAATACCCAATGCTAGTAAATAAATTAAAAACGGCGTCAAAGTAATTAATTCTAAATGGTTCGCGCATATCATGCACATAAAAATCTAAAGTTGCATTGCTATATTGTGAAGCTTCTTTAATACTATTTTTTGATAAATCTGTTCCAACAACTTTATAGCCTTTATTGTTTAAGCATACAGCGTGTCTTCCTTTTCCGCAGGCTAAATCCCATACATTTGCATTTGGTTGTAAATTTAAGTGAGAACAAAGATTGTCGATAAAAAATTTAGCCTCATTTTCATTTCGGTTGTTGTACAATAAATGATAATAAGGAGAATTAAACCAATCTTTAAACCATTCGGCGCTGTTCATAGTGTAAAGGTAACAAAAAATAAAACCACCAATATTATTGGTGGTTTTAATTTATGAAAAAAACAGGTATTAATTTTGTTTAATTAATTTTTTTGTGTCAATTACTTTACCATCTATAACCAAATAATAACTATAAAGTCCATTTGTTAAATCGTTAGCGTAAACGTTTAATTCACCTTTCCCTTTTTCTTTAATATCAACAGCTTTAATTATTCTACCATCTGTTGTATTAAAAATAATTTGTGCTACTTTAAAATCGATTGGGATATTATAAGTAATTATTGTGCTTTCTGCAAATGGATTTGGAGAGTTTTGATTTAAAACAATGATGTCCTTATCACTTAACTCAACATTGGTTTGTTTACCAATAATACCAGTAGTTCTAATAGATGTATTCGAACAACAATTATTAATGCTTTGTGTTAAAGCAGTTAATAAATTGTTTTGTAAATTAATTATCGAATCTTGTTTTTGACTTTTTGCCTCTAATTGTTGAACTGCACGAATTAAAATTGGAATAATTTGTTGATATTCTAAACCTTTAAATGTAACAGCAGGTTTAATCACTACACCATTAGAATCTTTTTCTTCGGGATGAATATTGTTAGAAACTAATTCAGGTAAAATTGGTTCAACATCTTGTGCAATTAAACCATATTGAAGACCAGAAGGCAAGTTCATTTGAGAAAATTGACTCAGTTTGTAGTCAAAAGTTTTAGGTTTTAATTGTTTAATTATATTTAATGCATTATTAATTGTGTCAATATTCTGTTTTAATTTTTGATCACTTGGACCAATTTGACCAGAAACATAAACGCTACCAGAAAAATAACCCGCGTAAAAATATGGCCCATTCGCAGGTGGATTATTTGGGTTTGTAACGGCAGTTGCTACCGCAGAATATATTCCAACATTCATATTGTTTCCTCCTGCATTAAAAGCAATTTGAGTATGTACTCCGTATAAATCTTGAACGGTAGGGTCTCCGTTATTGTCCACAACAAATTTACCTCCATAATTTTGTTTTGCACCTCTTACTTCACTAAAAATGCCAATACTTTCATCACTGGTGCCTTGACAAATAGCTGAAAAACCTCTTTTATATTTACCACCAGAAGTAACATTAGATAAGAATCCATAAGCATTTCCATTGAGAGCTTGGTTATTAATCACTGCACTATACCCTGTAACTTGTGCACTGTTTGCCAAACACTCTGCTCGGTATCCTTCAAGGTTTCCTCCTATGGCAGTATTATTAGCATTTACTAAATACCCAACATCGAGGTCTTTTGTTGATAAAGAATATCCATAATTATAGGCAGGGCCATACGCAAAATGTTGAACGGGACCATTATCTAGTATTTTCCAACCAGATGATAATGTTGTAGATGAACCTAAAAAATTAAATGAGTGCGTACTCAAATTTACTGTAGTTGGATGTAATAAAGTTCCGCCCAACTCAACTGTACTTGAATTAAATAAATTTAACCCGTTTTGAGCTGTGGTAATGCCACCGCCAGCACCGGGAGGACCTTGGGGACCTACAGGACCTTGTAAGCCAACCGGAGTAATTAAAACAACATCGCCGTTTTGATCTACACTTAAAGCCAAATTGGTGTTTACCCCGTTTACACCATTTACAACTGGTGCGTTTGCACTGGTTAATAATCTAAATCTTAAGCCACTGGCACCATTTACAGTATTAAAGTATGGATTACCAACAGTACTTTGTATTTCTAATTTATTACCAACACTGTTACATTGCGCATTGCCATTTGAAGGTGGCATACCAATACCAACACGGCCGCCATCACCAAAAATAAAATTTTGACCGTTTAAATGTAAGAATCTATTGTTTTGTAAACCCTGAGCAGATTTTTGCACCGCACTTGTATTAGCGCAATCAGATCCTAATTGTATAACACCGGTGTTTACAACAATTCCATTGTTCGTTGTTGGCACAGCACCTGCCCCATTGGCAAGTACAATATCGCCATTTTGGTCAACCGTTAATACTTTTGTATTAGTAACGCCATTTACTCCGTTTGCTATAGGAGTATTAGTAGAAGTTAAATTAGTAAAACGTAAACCACTACTGCCATTTATTGTTCCAAAGTAAGGATCGTTTAGAGCAGGGGTAGCACCAGCTGAGGATGTAATTTCAATTCTATTATTTGGCAAGGCGCCGGGTATAGTAAGCGCAGCGCCTATGCGAAGCCTGCCTGCAGCATTCATCATCATTTTTATGATACTGGCATTTTTCCAAACAAAGGCAACACGGTTATTAATTTCACTAATACCGCCTATACCAGAACCATAAGGACTAAATCCTTTGCCAACCACAAATTGATGAACTGCAAAGTTATTAATACCGGGCCCATTATCCTGTGCACCATTGATATTACCAATGGTAGTTATTGAAGGGCCTTGTTGCACATTATCTAATGAGCCAATATAGCAAGGTGAAAATATGCCCGGTGAGGCGCTTCCATCAATTAATCCCATTAAACTACTGGGAGATTTGTTAGTTGTGCCTCCAATTAAAAAGTCACCACCTCCTGTGGTACTAGTATTCCCAACGCTAGCGGTAAGCACTGATATATTAAACAGTGGCGCTGAAGCAGGAGGGTTACCAATGCTTATATAACCAATATTATTAGCAGGCGTAGTCGGAAATGGTGAATTACCTGTACCATCATTAATAAACATACGTTGCGTGCCGTTGGTCTTTATGTTTAAGGGTTCATTATTGGTAGTACCAAGAAAGTTAGTTGCACCTGTTGTGTTACCATTCCCATTAATTGTCCAATTATTTTGAGAAAAGGAAGATATAGTTACTGATAAAAATACAGCTGCACCAAGTAGTTTGAGGTTGGGTGTTTTCATTGTTATTGTTTTATTAGTTTATAATATGACTTTTTATTTTCAAATTTTATTTCAATAGTTAATACACCGTTATCAAATTGTTCTGCGTTAATTGTTCCAATTCCATATAGTTTTTGCTCCTTGTAAATAATTTGTCCTAATGAATTAATAACAGTAACATCATAAGGGGTTGTAGCCTTATTGTTTTTAATTGTAACGTAATTAATAACTGGACTAGGGTAAACAGTAATGTTTAAATCTTTGTTATTGTACTCATTTATGCCAACACTCGAATAACATAATACAGAATCTGTGCTGACACAAACATCATCAAAGAAGTAATATCCTCCGAAATTTGTACCATAAATTATGGTGTCAACATATGGCTTGTCAAAAAAGTTTCCTAAAGATAAATGAGTATAATTAGAATCTGCCACAAAAGAACCTTTTATAATAGACCAATTCAATGTGTCTGTAATAATTGAATCTGACCAAACATGAGCAAAATTATTTATTGGCAATGGGTTTGAAGGCAAATAATCAACCGTAGAAAACTGAACTCCAATTTTATTATTTGCTGTATTAGATTCAGTAAAATCATCTAAAGTTAAACTCAATCTAAAAGATACATAATAAGTTTGCCCAAGAATCAAAGGATTTGTTAATTGCACAGACGCTGCTTCTGAATATATAGAGCTGTCAGACCTATATGTGAGCATGCCAATATATGAATTTCCAGAGTTTGCTAATTGATAACCATAACCATTTGTTGGAGTTGAAGCACCTGACCACGATGAGCATGAATTAAAATAATCAGGAGTTGCTCTTGCAGACTTCCAGTCGGTAGTGTATGCTTCCAAGCCAAACGAGAAAGGACATTGGGCTACGTTCTCAAAACTCGGATTAGGCACCAAATTCATTTGTGCTTTACAAAAATTAATTTTTACAAAAATTAAAATTAAGAGAGTTAAATATTTTAGTGAGGTTTTAATAGTATAGTAAAATTATAATAAAAAAGTTATAATGCAAGTTAATTATAGAATAATTTTTTGGTTATGCTGTTTGTTTTAAACTAAAGATTACGCAGAATTATAAATACTCTGAGTACAGATAAATAAAAGGGTTGGTATTGAAGTGTAATTCTACTAACGCTACCTATTGGTGTAAAACAAAAAACCACCAATATTATTGGTGGTTTTAATTTGGTAATATTTTTTTATTTCTTACTTAGATTGCTTTTGCTTTTACGTATTGATATTTCTCGTATTTTTTGCGACCTAAATTAAAATCGCCTTTATATCTTGGTCCAGATACTTTTGCTCTTTTAATAAATTTAATATTAGAAACATCTCCGCCTTTTGCTTCAACAGCTTCTTTAATACTTGCTTGAAGTTTTTTAGCGCGAGCAGAAGCTAAATTTTTATTGCCATTACGGTAAGGTACAGTAGATGCACTTGAATTAATGGTAACGGTAACCGTTTTTTGTTTGCTTAACTCTGTTATTTTATCAATAAAACTAATCCAAGATGCTTCTGTATCATCCGTTTTTTTCTTATGATAAGTAAAGTAAAACTCATATTCAGTCGCCGGTAAATTTGATGAAACGTTTGTTGTATTATTATTTTTAACAACAGTGTTATTCTTAACTGTTTCTTGACGAATTAATATAGTTTTTGTTAGTGCATTTTTTGTTTTAGAAGATGGCGTAGTAAACGACATTGGTTCAGATACTGAGTTATCAATAACAGCTATTAATTGGTATTTTGTATCTGCACTTAACTCAATGCCTTTTGCAAATCCTTTATCATCAGTAGTGGCATCAAACTTAAATCCATGAGGGTCTGTTATAGTAACTACTGCATTTGCAATTGGTTTTTTAGTTTTAGAATTTTTTACAAAAACACCTAATGCTACATCTTTGGATGCAACTTTTTCGATTTTACCATCAAGATATAAAGTTTGATTCATTACTTTACCTGATTTAATTCCTGCTGTACTTATTTCAGCAATATTAGATTTCTTGCCGTTTATCTCAGCAAAAATCGTATAGTTTTTTTCGGGTTTTAAAGTAATGCCTTCATATTTACCTTCTGCATTAGCAGTATATGTTTGAGTTTCTCCACCTTTTTCTTGTAAGGTTATTTTTGAACCTATAACATGTGTTTTATCAGAGTTGCTTTTTAAAACAACTGGGTTTAAAACAATTGTTTTTTTCTTAGCAGAAATTTTCCCTAATAATTTTACAGGCTCTAAATTTACTTCTCTTTTAATTTCTTGATAAGTTAATTCACCTGTTACAAACACATCTTCATTATAAAATTCTTCGCCAGCGGGTGCTTGATAAGAAAAATTATATTCTTTACCCGGAGGTAAAATGGTTGAAAAAGTTCCGTTATTTAATTTTGGTTTGTAAGTACCAACAACTTCGCCAGTTAATTTATCTTTTACAATGATAACGATGTCTTCTGGTAATTTTTCTCCTTCAGCAGCAATAATTTGACCTTTAAATAAAGCTAAAGGTTTTTCTTTGGCACCTGGTATGCTAACCATGTAAATATCTTTTTCTCCAAATCCTCCTTCTTTAGCCGACGATAAATAACTTCTTTTTCCATCAGGCGATGTAACATAAAAAATATCATCATCAGTGGTGTTAATAGGGTAGCCAAGATTGGTTACTTCCGTAAATTTAGAATCACTTGTTAATGTTGTAAAGAAAATGTCATATCCTCCCATTGTTTTGTGACCATTTGATGAAAAGAAAAAAGTAATGCCATCAGGGTGAATAAAAGCGCCATCTTCATCATATTCTGTATTAATATTTGGTCCCATATTTAGGGCTTTACTCCAAGCGCCATTTGGTAATTTTATACAGCGATAAATATCCTTTCCACCAAAACCTCCTGGTCTATCAGAAACAAAAAATAAAACATTTCCATCTGCACTTAAACAAGCGTGAGATTCTTGATATTTACTGTTTATATCGGAGCCAAATTCTTTTAGGGTTGTCCAATCTTTTCCATCATAATTACTATAGTAAATATTGCCTTGCATTCCTTCTCCGCCATCTTTGTATATAATTAAGGTTTGTCCATCGGCACTAAGATTTATTACCGCTTCCATAGCAGAAGTGTTAATATTGGCTGAAATTGGTTGAGGAGAACTCCACACTCCGTTATCATCTTTGTAACATACAACAACATCTTCATTATACAAGCCATTCATTTCTTTAAAACCACCAGTTGTATTTGGACGACGGGTTGTGAAAATTAACATGCGTTCATCTGCACTTAAAACCGGACTATAATCTGGGTACTGACTATTTACACTATCACCTAAATTGGTGATTTGAATATTCATTGGAAAGGCGATTGCTTCTTTTCCATTTTGTGCAATTTGTTTTTGTCTCTCAACTAATTTAGTCCATTCTTTATCCTTAGCGCTAACGTATTTTTTAAATTCCGAAAATTGTACAAGGGCCTCGTCAAATTTATAGTTAATGTGCAAAGCTTGGCCATAAAATAAATGGGCTAGTGGCGCCGCTGATTTTTCAGTTGCATCGTCTGTTTTATATGAGCGCGACACATTTTTTACAGCCTCGCTTAAATAATATTCAGCTTTAGCTTTTTGAATAGGAGAATGTAAATAACAAATACCAAGCATGTAATTAATATTTGAGTTTAAAGAATCTATAGCGTAGGCCGCTTCAAAATTGTCTTGAGCCGCGCTAAAATTATCCTCTAATAAAAGGTAAGATCCTTCTTGAAAATATTCTTTATATGTTCCTCCTGATTTTGTTTGTGATTGAACAAATAAAGAACTTGTAATTAAAACTAAAGCAAATAATTTTTTCATTTCCATTTTTTTGATAATGATAAGAAGCAAAGATATAATTATATTTCAAAAAAGCAGGGATTTATAGGATGAAATTGATGTCTTGTCGATGATAATCGATAATTCTAAATCCTTTTTTATGTTTTGCCACACTTAAATTTTTATATTTGCGCCCCAGAAAATATAAATGACTTTTTTAGAAGAAATAAATAGACGCAGAACCTTTGCCATTATTGCTCACCCCGATGCGGGTAAAACTACATTAACCGAAAAATTATTATTATTTGGTGGCGCCATTCAAACCGCAGGAGCCGTTAAGTCTAATAAAATTAAAAAGTCAACAACTTCCGATTTTATGGAAATTGAAAAGCAGAGAGGAATTTCAGTTTCTACCTCTGTAATGGCTTTTGATTATAAAAACTATAAAGTAAATATTTTAGATACTCCCGGTCACGAAGATTTTGCTGAAGATACTTATAGAACCTTAAGCGCTGTTGATAGCGTAATAATGGTGATTGATTGCGTTAAGGGAGTAGAGCCACAAACACGTAAATTGCTTGAGGTTTGTCGTATGCGTAATACGCCTGTAATTGTTTTTATAAATAAAATGGATCGCGAAGGTCAAAATCCTTTTGATTTGTTAGATGAAATTGAAAAAGAATTAAAAATTAAAGTACGTCCGTTAACATGGCCAATTGGTATTGGTAAATCGTTTAAAGGAGTATATAATTTAACAGAAAAATCACTAAACTTATTTCAAGGAGATAGTAAGACTACTGTTGAAGATAGATTGAAGATAAATGATATTAATGATAAGCAAATTGATGCAAGAGTAGGAGTTGATTTTGCAGAGCAATTAAGAGCAGATGTAGATTTGATTGATGGTGTTTATGATAAATTAGATACTCAAAAATATTTAGATGGAATTTTAAGTCCCGTTTTTTTTGGAAGTGCTGTAAATAATTTTGGTATTCATGAGTTATTGGATTGTTTTGTTGAAATAGCGCCAGGCCCTAAAGAACGCGAAACTACAAGCGGCGTAATAAAACCAGATGATAAAAAATTTAGTGGTTTTGTTTTTAAAATTCACGCAAACTTAGATCCTAAACACAGAGATAGAATTGCTTTTTTAAGAATATGTTCAGGAACATTTGAGCGAAATAAATATTACCACCACGTAAGAGAAAAAAAGGAATTACGCTTTAGTAATCCTACTGCTTTTATGGCTCAGCAAAAATCTGTAATTGATGAAGCTTTTCCTGGAGATGTTATTGGCTTGTATGATGCTGGGAATTTTAAAATTGGCGATACTTTAACCGAAGGTGCTAACTTTCAATATAAGGGAATACCAAGCTTTTCGCCAGAATTATTTAGGTATGTTACAAATACCGACCCAATGAAAACCAAACAACTACAAAAAGGGTTAGAACAACTTACTGATGAAGGTGTGGCGCAATTATTTACGCGTAAAGTGGATGGCAGAAAAATAATTGGAACTGTTGGGGCTTTACAATTCGAAGTAATTCAACATCGTTTAAAATCAGAGTATAATGCTAGTGCTAGTTTTGATCAAATTAATTTATATAAAGCACTTTGGATAAGCGCCGATGATAAAAAGAAATTAGACGAATTTATGCAAGATAGAAACGCACACATTGCCTTAGATAAAGAGGGAAGACCAGTGTTTTTGGCTGAAAGTCCTTGGTTATTAGAAATGGCTCGAGAAAAATTCCCGGATATAAAATTCCATTTAAAGAGTGAGTTTTAAAAAGAGAATTTGTGATTTAAAGTTTATCCTTTAATAATTTTTTATAAAGAGTATCCATTTCATTACATAAACGCGTATAACTAAATTCTTCTATCACTTCCTTGCTTGCAGCATTTGCATTTTTTGAAATTTCGGAAAAATTTGTAACTGCATTTAATAAGTTGTTTTTATAAGTTTCATAATCATCAGCTTCGCAAAGTAAACCGCAATTGGGGTTTAAAATATCTTTAATGCCACCAACATTTGTTGTAATAATAAATTTGCCGGCTGCTTGAGCCTCGATTAAACTTACCGGTGTACCTTCATTTTTAGAAGTTAAACAAACTAAATCTAATCCTGCTAAAGCAACATCAATCTCTTTTATCCAACTTGTAAACGTAAAAATAGCTTCTTTATTCTTTTGGGTTGTATAGGATATACCTTTGTTTTTAATAAAATCAATTAATTCGTTTTTTGTTTCTCCATCCCCAATAATAAATGCTTTTATTTTAACGTTTGAATTCTTAACAACATGTTCAATTGCTTCAATAAACAAAAAATGATTTTTAATTGGCGCTAAACGTCCAATTATGCCAATTGCAATCTCATTATCATGAAGAGAATAATCAGTTCTAAAACGATTTCTTTTTTCTTGTTTATCATCAATAAAACGTTGTAAATCAAATCCTAATTTAATGACATGCGTTTTTTTTGCGTCGCATATTTTATATTCTTGAGTTAATTCTTTTTTTTGAATGTTACTGATGGCAATAATGGCATCGCTTTTATTTGCGAGATAACGTTCTATACCTTTAAAAACACTTGTTTTAAAAGTAGAAAAATACCCTTTAAAAACATGCCCATGAAAAGTATGAATTATTACTGGAACTGAGCAACTTTTTGCCGCCAATCGTCCAATTGCTCCAGCTTTACTGGCATGTGTATGTACAATATCAGGTTTAAAGTCTTTAATTATTTTTTTTATTTTTTTGTAAGCAAAATAATCATTTAATGGATTAATACTTCTCTTAAGTTCATTAATAATAATAGGCTTTAAGCCTAAGGATTCAGGAATATATAAAGAGCTTTCTTCTCCTTCTTCTTCTGGGCCACCAATTAAGAGCGTTTCGTATTCTATTGGTAAATATTTACTTAAGTATGAAACGTTGTATGTAATTCCACCTAAATTAAAACGGTTTATGATACGCAATATTTTAGGCATTTATTTTTATTTTGAAATTAGTTAACGGGTAAAACAAATAATTTTTATAAAATAATGCAGTAGCAATAAGCTATCTATTTATGTTTGTAAATATACTAGTTGAAATGTGTAAATTATAATTATATTAGTTTTTTAATTTTGAAGCGTTTTAAATATATTTTTTTTGCATTGCTTTTTGCTATAACGAGTTTTTCGTATTCGCAACAATATCGATTTAAGCAAATCACCAATGAAGATGGATTAAGCACCAATTATGTTACCTCTATAATTCAAGATGATAAAGGTTTTATGTGGTTTGGAACGCAAGATGGCTTGAATAAATATGATGGGTATAATATTACTGTTTTTAAAAATGACCCTACTTCCATAAATTCATTATCAAGTTCGGAGATTACTTGTTTAAAACAAATTAAAGCTGATTTAATTGTTATTGGAACTAGAGACGGACTTAATTTATTTAATCCAATAACCCTAAAGTTTACCCGCCTTAATAATTTAAAGGGGGCTAATGTAAAAATCAATTTTATAGAAGTATTAAATAACGATAATATTTTAGTTGGAAGTGATGAAGGATTATTTTCGCTGAATATCCCTTCAAAATTAATTAAGAAGTATAATTTTCCAATTACAAATTCTATTCAAGTTGATTGCATCAAAAAAGTAAATAAAAATTTTTTCATTGGTACCAGAGAAAAGGGTTTGTGGGTGTTACAGAATGATGAATTAGAAAGAATTAATTTTTTTAAACCAGATCATTTAAATTTTAAAACTTCAGAACTAGAGTCTATTAGGTGTTTGTATGAATATGCAGGTAAATTATATATTGGTACAATTGGCTATGGAATATTTACTTTAAATCTAACTGATTTTGAAATTGAAGATAAAATTTTATTTAATAATTTACCGGGAAAGAATATTAATGAAGTAAATAATTTAGTGATAGATAATAGTAAAATATATGCAGCAACAAATGATGGCTTAGTTACTTATAACTTATTGTCTAATAAAATAATTAGCGTAACTAATAAGGAAAACTCAAGTACTTTTAGAATAAACGATGATTTGATTAAAGAAGTGTTTTTTGATAAAGAAAAAAATATTTGGTTAGGTACTTATTTAGGGGGTGTAAATGTTTCTTTCCCTAAATCAATAAAATTCCCAGATGGTGAAGGTGATAAACAAAACGATTTAAAAAATTTATATTCCTTTTCTGAAACTAAAAACAATGAAAGAATTATTGGTGGCGAAAACACATTGATTTTTTTAAATAAAAACAAAGAAATAATTGACCGTTCTTCAATTCTTGATGGTAATACTGCCCTTTGTATTTTCCCCGAAAATGAAAATATTTATTGGATTGGAACATGGGGAAAGGGTCTTATTAGATACGATAAAAGCACTAATAGATATAGATGGTTCTTGAGCAAAGATTTTGGAGGCACAGTAATTTGTTTAAAAGCAGATGATAAAGGAAATTTATATGCGGGAACTTTTGGAGATGGTTTATTTAAGATTAATTTAAAAAGTTTTGCTACAACCCATTTTGGTGCAGAACAAGGTTTGACCAATTTAAATGTTAATTCAATTTTTGCCGATTCGAAAGGAAAAGTATGGATTGGAACTTATGATGGAGGATTAATTAAGCTAAATTCTTTTCCTGAGGGAAATAAATTGAATATTGATCAGGTTTATAAAAATGAGGGTAGTACTGAAAACATTGCAACTAATATTGTTTTTGGTGTTAATGAAGATGTTAAAGGTAACATATGGGTTGCAACGTCGGCAGGTTTAAGTAAATTGTTGCCTGAAAATAAATTTTATAATTTTTATGAAAAAGACGGTTTAGCAAATACTTATTTGTATTCGATATTAAAGGATAGTTTGAATAATTTTTGGATGAGTTCAAACTCTGGTTTAATAAAATTTAATCCTTTACTAAAAGAAAGCGAAATAATTTTTAAAAATTATGGAATAAAAGATGGTTTGTTAAATTCGGAATATAATATGGGCGCCGCCTTTGTTTCAGAAAGTGGTAATATGTATTTCGGTGGATCCAATGGCTACAATATTTTTAAACCATCAGCAATAAAAGATAATTTACACACTCCCAACGCTTTTATTATTGCTTACAAACGAGGCGGCAAAGATGTTGTTATTGATTCGTTTATTGCCTATAAAAAATATTTAAATATTAGTTGGCGCGAAAATTATTTTCAATTCGAACTAGCAAGTTTAGATTATATAGAGCCTTCAAAAAATAAATTTAAGTATAAATTAGAGGGTTACGATGATGACTGGTCTGAACCCACTAACGTGCGATATGTTTCATATACCGAATTGCCTGGTGGAGAATATAAATTTCTTGTAAAGTCTACCAACAATGATGGTATTTGGAATGAAAAACCTTATGAGATTACCATCAATGTAGTTCCTCCTTTTTGGAAAACAAAATTATTTTATTTTTTATTAATCATTTTTGCTGGAGGAAGTATATATGCTTTTACACAATATAGAACAGGCGCAATAAAAAAAGAAAATAAAATTCTTGAGAATAAGGTTGCAGAGCGAACACGAGAATTAGAAGAGAAAAATAATGACATTACCAGTAGTATAGAATACGCAAAGCGAATTCAAGAAGCAATTTTGCCATCCAAGGATCAAATCTTTAAGAAATTAAAAGATGCATTTATTTTGTATCAACCAAAAGATATAGTAAGCGGTGATTTTTATTGGTTTGCCGAAAAAAATGATTTTAAGATTTTGGCTATTGTAGATTGCACTGGGCATGGCGTACCAGGAGCATTTATGAGCATGATTGGCCATAATTTATTACATCAAATAGTTTCAGAAAAGGGAATAACCGACCCCGGAAATATTTTAAATCAGTTGCATAAAGGTGTTCAAGATGCATTAAGACAAGGACAAAATGAAGTAAATACTAATGATGGTATGGATGTGTCATTAATTGTTATTAATGATATTACACACGAAGTAATGTGGGCGGGCGCAAACAGACCATTAATTACAATAGATTCTACTGGCGAGTTTTTGAAATTTGATGGAAATAAATTTCCCGTTGGCGGCGCTCAATTAGATATAAATAGGGTTTTTACTACTCAAGCAGTTAAATTAAAAAATCCTGCAATGGCCTATTTAACAACCGATGGTTATGCCGATCAATTCGGCGGGCAAAGGGGTAAAAAATTTATGGTTAAACGTTTTCATGAATTATTGCTTACGATTCACCTAAGAAGGCCTGAAGAACAGAGAAAAGAATTGATTAATAACTTCGAGCAGTGGCGACAAAATCATGAGCAAGTGGATGATGTTTTGGTAGTGGGAATAGGAATTTAATCGTATGTTTTGGAATTTAAATTATTTTATTATATTTGTCTAACTTTAAAAAAAATCAATGAAAAAAGTCTTTAATATTTTTTTAGTTTTGAGTTTCACAACATCTTTATTTTTTATGGGATGTCGTAAAAAAGAAACTGTTGAAGTTGATAATGAAACACAATCCGCTGTTGATAATGCCGTTGCAGATCAAGAATATATGTCAATTGTTCCTTCAGTAAATGGGCATGCAATTAATACAAAAGGTACCGGCGGAAATAGAATGACTTTTGCTATAGCTCCACCTTGTGATACATTAACCTTAATTTCTGGAGATACACTTTTCACCAATCCAGCTTCATACCCCGTTTATACAATGAATATCTCCTCATCAGCTTGTGCTAATACTATGCCTGATGGAAGAGTAAGAGGGGGTAAGATGCAAATTAAATTAACGGGTAAAATTAAAAATGCAGGTTCAAAAATGATAATCACCATGATCAACTATAATGCTGCTGGAATATCTTATTCATGTGACAGTATGGTAGTAAAAACTATTTCATCTTCAACATTTGCAACTACATTTAACGTGAAATTATACAAGGGTGTTTGCCAAAACGCTAATTGGAATATTAAGTATGAATTAGATAGAACAATTACTTTTTATCCAAAAGGAAATCCAGTAAATACCGATCCGGTTGCCGAGATTTATGGAACAACAAACGGTGTTAATCGTGTTGGTAAGGCTTTTACAGTTGTTATTCCTCAAGCTACTCCATTAGTTAAGCATAAACTTTGCAAATGGATTGACAAAGGAATTTTTGAACTAACACCAGATGGATTTAAAACCAGAACAGTTGATTTTGGCGATGGCACTTGCGATAATAAGGCAACATTTACCGTTAACGGAAGCACAGTAGCATTTACACTAAACTAAATATTGATATTCCGCAACAAACTTCGGTTGAACCAAACATGGTAGATGTATTTGATATATATAATAAAATGGAGCGAAATAATATTTTGCTTTCATTTAAAGGCGAAATTACTTCAGACCTACTAACCTCTATTCTTCAAATAATGGAGAATAAGATGGAAAATATGCAGGAAGAGCCTAAAATGAAAAAAAAGGTTTACAACGTTCTGGTTGAATGTCTACAAAATTTATATCACCATTTAGATGATTCATCAAACTTTTCTGGAGATAGTAATCGATCTGCGATATTCATGATTGGTAAATTAGACGGTAAATATTCAATTTTTACGGGTAATTATATTTTAAATGAGAATATTAATGGTTTAAAGGTTCGATTAGACGAAGTAAATTCTTTGTCTAAAGAAGAATTAAAGGAATATTATAAACAAGTTCTTAATAACGGCGAAATGTCGTTAAAGGGCGGGGGTGGACTAGGGATGATTGATATTGCCAGAAAAACTGGTGAAAAATTAGAGTACGATTTTTTGGAAATTGACAATAAAGTTTCTTTCTTTACACTTAATATAAAAGTATCACAACAAAATTAAAAAATACAAATATGGACAAATACGCTATCGAAGGCACACCAAAAACACCAAGTATCAGCTTTGACTTAAATGGTGGAGTTTTAGAAATCAAAGGACGTTCAATCCCTGAGAATTCAATCGAATTTTATAAACCCTTAGTAGACGCATTAGACAAGTATTCTAGCGCCACAAAGCCTGCAACAACAGTAAATGTACAGTTAGAGTATTTTAATACTTCATCTTCAAAATGCATATTAGATGTATTTAAGAAATTAGAAGGAATTAATAAAGGTGGTAGTGCTGTAACAATTCACTGGCATTATGAAGAAGATGATGAGGATATGTTAGAAGCTGGCGAAGATTATCAAGCCATCATCAACGTGCCATTTAAAATGGTAATGGTTGCTGAATAATATTTTATTTTTTCCAAATATTACCCTGCCTTTGGCGGGGTTTTTTTGTTATATTTGCTACCTTAAATTTTAAGTTTTATGTCAACCAATATTGTAGAATTATTAGGCTCTAATGCCAAAGATTTATTAAACCATACTTGTAAAACTATTTCAAAAGAACACCTTCATTTTCCTGGTAACGATTTTGTGGATAGAATGTTCGCTCCCTCAAATCGTAATCCTCAGGTATTGCGAAGCCTAAACCAATTATATAATAATGGTAGATTGGCCGGAACTGGTTACATGAGCATTTTACCAGTTGATCAAGGAATCGAACATAGCGCAGGCGCAAGTTTCGCTCCAAACCCAATTTATTTCGATAGCGAGAATATTGTAAAGTTGGCTTTAGAAGGTGGCTGTAATGCAGTGGCTTCAACTTTTGGTGTATTAGCCTCAGTTTCAAGAAAATACGCTCATAAAATTCCATTTATCGTTAAAATTAACCATAATGAATTATTAACTTATCCTACAAAATACGATCAAATTATGTTTGGTTCTGTTGATGAGGCATGGAATATGGGTGCTGTTGCTGTTGGTGCAACAATTTATTTTGGCTCACCAGAATCTTCTCGTCAAATTGTTGAAGTGTCTCAGGCGTTCGAAAGAGCCCACGAATTAGGAATGGCAACGGTTTTATGGTGTTATACTCGTAATAACGCCTTTGTTAAGGATGGCGTTGATTATCATACGGCAACAGATCTTTCTTCTCAAGCAAATCATTTAGGGGTTACAATTCAAGCAGATATTATTAAACAAAAATTATCCGACAAAAATGGAGGATATAACGCAATTAAATTTGGTAAAACTTCTCCGAAAGTTTATTCAGAATTAACAACAGATCATCCAATTGATCTTTGTCGTTACCAAGTGGCAAACTGCTATATGGGTAGAATGGGATTAATTAATAGTGGCGGCGAAAGTAAGGGTGCCAGTGATTTAGCAGAAGCTGTTACAACCGCAGTTATTAATAAAAGAGCCGGAGGACAAGGGTTAATTAGCGGAAGAAAAGCTTTTCAAAAACCAATTGCTGAAGGGATTCAATTATTGAATTCTGTTCAGGATGTATATTTGGACAAAACAATTACAATAGCTTAAGAAATGGTAAATGCTAAATTATAAATGTTGAATTTTTGCATTAATAATTTAAAATTATAATATTTAAAAAATGGGTTGGTTTAAAAGATTAAAATCAGGTATTACAACTTCTACAAAAGAAAAAAAGGAAACTCCTGAAGGTCTTTGGTATAAATGTCCTTCATGCAAAAAAATAAACACTGCACAAGAGCATGCCGGAAATAAATATGTTTGTACAGAATGTGCTTATCATGAGCGCATTGGTAGTAAAGAATATTTTGAAGTTATTTTTGACGAAAATCAATTTACCGAATTACACGAAAATCTTGTAAGTGGCGACCCACTTGACTTTACAGACACAAAAAAATATACTGACAGGTTAACAGATACGATCAAAAAAACCGGATTAAAAGACGCCTTAAGAAGTGCTTATGGCAAAGTTAATGGTCACGATTTAGTTATTTGTTGCATGGATTTTAGTTTTATTGGCGGCAGCATGGGAAGCGTTGTAGGTGAAAAAATTTCTCGTTCAATAGATTTTTGTATTAAAACAAAAACACCATTATTAATCATTTCAAAAAGTGGCGGCGCTCGTATGATGGAAGCTGCATTTTCTTTAATGCAAATGGCAAAAACATCAGCTAAATTAAGTCAATTAGCAAAAAACAATATCCCATACATATCACTATTAACCGACCCTACAACGGGTGGCGTTACGGCAAGTTATGCTATGTTAGGCGATTTAAACATTGCAGAGCCTGAGTCATTAATTGGTTTCGCCGGACCCCGTGTTGTAAAAGAAACAATTGGTAAAGATCTACCAAAAGGATTTCAAACTGCCGAATTTGTTCTCGAGCATGGCTTTTTAGATAAGATTATACCTAGAACTGAACTCAAAGAAAAGCTTGGCGCGCTCTTAAAAATGTTTAAGAGTTAATTCAATAAAACTCAATAATTTCAAATTTTCTTGCTACCTCATAGGTTATTTACTATGTAATCGGCTATTTAACTGATTTTTAACAATTTACGTTAAGGCTTTAACCCAACTTTTCATTAACTTTAATCGTATAATAGATAGAGGAATTTTAAACATGAATATTACGCCAGAACTTATTGCATTGTGCGCTAAGCAGGACCGAAGGGCGGAGTATGAATTATATAAAGTTTCGTACAGTTATTTAATGAGCATTTGTTTGAGATATAACAAAGATAAGGATACAGCCTCTGAAATTTTAAATATGGGGTTTCTAAAAATTTTAAAAAACATTAATATTTATAAACCTGAAATTCCATTTAAAGTATGGATACGCCGTATAATGGTAAATACTTTGATTGATGAATACAGAAAACAAAAACGAGAAAAAGAACGCGTTACGTATGTTGAAGAATATTACGATTCTTGTGATTATGCTGACGTTAACGATGCTCTTAGTAATATTAGCTGTAAGCAAATTTATGAGGAGATAAATAAATTGCCAAATGCAACAAAACAAGTATTTAACTTGTATGTTATTGATGGTTACTCGCACAAAGAAGTAGGCGAGCTACTAGGAATTAGCGAAGGAACTTCTAAGTGGCACCTAAATGCTGCACGCGAAAAATTAAAAGAACAAATAGGAAAAAACATATTAATTAGAGCCTAAATAAAGATGAACCCAGAACAAAAGTTTGATAAAATTATCAAGAAAAAAGTAGACGAGGCAGAGTTTCCGTTTGATGAAAAAAATTGGAATAAGCTGAGCATGCAATTAGATTCGGAAAGAAGAGTTGCAGCAGCTGGCGGCTGGGGAAAATACTTGTACTTGGGATTATTATTTTTGGGCATTACCTCTGCAAGTATTGCTTTATATAAAATTGAGAATCCATTTGGAATAAAAAATGAATTAGTGGAGAATGCTAGTGAAATTGATAATTCTATAAGCGAAACTCGTAATGTAAATAATAACAAATACTCTTCTCTAAATTCAGAAAATAATTTATTAGCATCAAATAATGTAGTTTCTGAAAATAATGAATTAATAATACAACATACAAATAGCGAAAGCAGTAATTCTTCTGAAAATAATAATTCTTTAGTTGACAATAATTTAAATGAGAGTTTAAATACAGTTTTAAAATCAAAGATTTTAAATGAAAATAATGCAGGTTATGTTGATAGTAAAAAAGAAGTAGATAACAATTCTACATTAAAGAATACTCGCAATTCTTTAGGCATGAAAAATGCTTTGAATCTAAAAAACAATAATGCAAATACAAAAGATGCGAATGAAATGAGTTCTACAGAAAGGACTGAGAGTGAATTGGCAGGAGGTGTGTTTTTGGAACATACAGTATTAGATAGAATTGATTCTAAATTACCCTATGTATATTCTATCAGAAATGTTAAACTTGGTCCGGTAAAAATACCAAGCTGGTATCTGGATGATTATCATCGTAAAGGGAAAAAAAGAATGAGTTTCTTAAATGCCGAAGTTGGTGCAGCATTTATGTTAGGCTGGAACTCTGATAATGGTAAGGATGGTAGAGGATTAAATTGGTATGCTGGACTTAATTATGGTAAGTTTATTACACCAAAAGTTGGTTTTAGCGCAGGCTCTCAATTTTATAATATTAGCCACATCAATCAATCGTTTTATGAGAGTTCAAAATCAGTATATGGTTTGGGCTCTACTTCTTCAAACACAATTATTACAGCACAATCTCTTTTCTATTTCTCGGTTCCTGTTAAATTTTATTACGCAATCAATTCTTCTAATCAAGTTGGTTTTTCTGCAAATACAAGTTTCTTATTTAGTTCCGAAAATAAAGTTGAGAATTTTCGATTAACGGATAATGTAAAGTCTAGCGAAATTGTAACTAATTCATCAGGGATATATGAAGGCGTACGTTTAAACAATATTTTATTATCTACATTTTATAAAGTTAAATTAAATAAACGCGTATTTTTAAATACAGAGGTTTTTTATGGCGTTAGAGATATTTTTAAAAATACAAATTCTAATAACTATACTCAAAAACCAATTGGCTTTAGAGTTGGTTTACAATACACCTTACTTGAAAAATAAAAAACGATGAAATTAAATGTACTAGCTGTTTTTATTATTGCAATGATTTTCAGTTCTTGTAATAAAAAAAACCTGCCTCCCAAAGAAGAAGAGCCTGCACCGGTTTTTTACTTTAAATGTATGGCCAACGAGTTTCCTGTTTCTATTGATGCTGGTGTAAGTGGGTATTATATGACATCATCCTACTTTCAAGATTCAAGTTCTATTTACGTATTTAAAGGCGAATTAAAGCAAAAAAATTGTTCGGCAAATTGTGGTTTTGGTATTACAGTTTTAATTAATGATTATAAAGTTTCTCCGTCAGGTAATATGGTTATTGATAGCACCCTATCTCTTTCTTCATATCAATATAATGATGGCAATATAGAGCCATTGTTTTACATTGGAAATTTTGTGCCTCGTCAAAATTCCACTCAAAATTTATCATATAAGTGGCAATTTAGCGATGGAAATATGTTTTACACAACAAGTTGCACCAAAACTTTAAAGGCGCATTCAAAATACACTTGTAATTTAGAAACTACAAGCAGTTTATTTGGTAATATAGCCCATTCTAATGTTTTTGATATTGGCAATCCAGTGCAAACCAATGTTAGTGCAACAAGAATTGCCCCTTTTTCTGCTTTTTATTATAAGTTTAGCGCTTTAAATCCAACAGGAGTAGCACCATACAATTATTTATGGGAGTTTGGCGACGGTTATACCTCTTCTGATGTTTCGCCTAGTCATGAGTATATTATTTCGAATTATTATACTGCAAAACTTACCTTAATTGATTCCAATAAAGATACTTGTATTTCTTATTATCAAGTGCCTGTGGTTGACGGCTTATTTGGCGAGTCTAATTTTAGCGCATACTTTAGCCCAATTCAAAACCCCAAGGCTCTTTCAGCAGTTACTATCTTAGTTAGTGATCCTAGTGGCAATATATACTCATCCTCGTCGCAAAATCAAGCGCAAAACAGCCATTTTCAAATTGTATCAATCGAGAACTATTCTGCACCTGAAAGCAGTCAAATATTTAAGAAAATTAAAATTAAGTTCAATTGTAAGGTGTATAATGGTTCCAATGTGCTTGATATCACGAATGGCGAGGCTGTAATTGCAATTGCATATAAAAATTAAAAAATTACCCAACCTTTATGTTTGAGTAAACGTATTTGTTAATAGGTAAACAATTTACTGTTCTTTTTTGTTCTGTGTTAAGTTCTGTGTTAGTGTTAAAATCCCTTCTGCTTTGTGTTGCAGGAGGGATTTTTTTTGTCCGATAAAAAGCCTAATTTTGAAGGAAATGAAATTAGTAAAGAGTTTATCTCCTTTTATATTAATTCTAATTATTGGCCTTATTAGCTTCCGTTTTTTATTTTTCATTTCATACATTAAGGGTCAAAAATCTGAATTTAGAAAACAATTAATTTCCGAAAACAACAATAAGGTTATTGAAGTTAAATTTTCAAAGGATGATATTTATATTAATAAAAATGGTTGTGAGTGGAAAGAAAAAAATAAAGAATTAGTAATTAACGGAATATTTCATGAAGTAATAGCAATCAAAGAAATAAACGATTTTTTTGTTGTTTCACTTATTGAAGATAAAGCAGAAAATTCACTTTTTAAAAAATTCTTCTGCATGCATAAAGGTATTCATAAGGATTTTTCTGAGTTAATTAAACTACTAATAAACCTTACCTATTTGGAAAGTAATTCTGATATCGTTTTTAATAATATCGCTTTAAAAAATCAATTTGTAACATCAGAGTTTCACTTCTTTGATTCTCAATTCTACCTCAAGCTAATTAAGCCTCCTCAGGCCTAAAAATTTCATTTTATTTTCGATTTCTTTTTGTAAAGAAGTCTAGTTTTCTATTATTCAAATTTTAAATATTTTCTAAGATGAAAATCTTTTTACTATTACCATTGGCATGGCTGTGTTTAAATCTCAATGCTCAAAACATTACCGTTAGAGATAATTCAACACGCGAACCAATTCCAAGCATTATCATAAAAGATAAAAATAATATTACTGTAATTACCGATAATAAAGGTAAAGCCAGCCTTTCTGGTTTAGATGTTACTGATTCTCTATCAATATATAACCCTGCGTATTTTACAAAAAAAATAATTGCGGGAAGTGGAGATGTTGAAATTGGTTTGATAGCTAAATTATTTCAATTAGATGAGGTTATTTTTTCTGCAAACAGAATTAAAGAAAAAAAGAGCGATGTTCCTTATCAAATAGAAATTATCAAACAAAAAGATATAGAATTTGGTAATCAACCAACAACCGGCGATGTTTTACAGAATACGGGTGCGGTTTTTTTACAAAAAAGTCAAGCAGGCGGTGGAAGTGCAAGTATGAGAGGTTTTGAAGCCAATAAAGTTTTAATGGTGATTGACGGTGTTCGTATGAATAATGCAATTTATAGAGGTGGTCATTTGCAAGACGTTATGACGATAGACCCGAACATGCTCGATAGAGCTGAAGTTATTTTTGGTCCATCTAGCACAATGTATGGCAGCGACGCCTTAGGTGGGGTAATGCACTTTTACACAAAAAACGCAGAGTTTAGTAACGATGATAAAATGCTCGTAAAAGTTAACACAATGGCGCGTTATGCTTCTGCTTCGCAAGAAAAAACTGGCCACATAGATTTTAATTTAGGTTGGAAAAATTTTGCATCTATGACAAATATTACATCATCTAGTTTTGGAGACTTAATGAGTGGTTCAACAAAACTTACTGGTTATACAAATAAATGGGATAAAGATTATTATGTAAAACGTTTTGATAATCGCGATAGTATGGTTAAAAACAGTAATAATAATTTATTGGTTGGCAGTGGTTATACTCAAACAGATATTATGCAACGCTTTAACATTAAAACTGGCGAACATCTTACTCATAATTTAAATTTTCAATTTAGTTTAAATCCTTATTTGCCTAGGTACGACAGATTGGCCGGCGATTACGCTGGCGGTAAATTAAAATTTGCAGAAAATGGCTATAAACAAAATCGTATGCTTGGTGCTTATACTTTAAATTTTGATGGAAAAACTGCAATTACTGATAATATAAAAGTAATCCTTGCTTATCAGCAAATAGTGCAAGAAAGAACTACCAGAAGATTTCAAAACGTAAATAGAAAAACTCAAGTTGAGAATGTAAATGTATTATCTGCAAATATTGATTTGTTTAAAAAAGTAAAAGAAAATCATGAACTGCGTTATGGTTTTGAGGTAACATCAAACGATGTGAAATCTACAGCAAACTTTATAGATATAAAAAAAGATAGTGCCTATAGAGCCTTAGGCGAAACACGTTATGCTGATGGTGGAAATTCTATGCAAACTTTTGGAACTTATATTTCGCATTCTTGGGAGTTCAGTAATAAGTTTGTTATTACTGATGGTTTACGTTTTACTTTTAATAGTCTTAAATCAACATTTACTGATACCACAGTTTTTAAATTTCCGTTTAAAACAGTACAACAAAATAATCAAGCGCTTACAGGGTCTTTAGGTTTTGTGTGGACAGAAATTGATAATTATAAAGTTTCTTTTTTAGTAAATACTGGTTTTAGAACGCCTAATATTGATGATATGAGTAAGGTCTTCGAGAGCGGTGGTAATGTTTTAATTGTTCCAAATGCACAAATTAAACCAGAGTATGCAACTAATTTTGAATTTGGTATTACTAAAGTATTTGAAAAAAGATATAAACTTGATTTTACAGGTTTTTATACTTCGTTACAAAATGCTCTCGTGTTAGCCGATTATAAATTTAATGGTAAAGATAGCGCGCTATATAATGGCATAACAACAAAAACCCAAGCTATGCAAAATGCCGATCATGCTTATATTTATGGCTTTACTGCCGGACTTCAATTTGATTTTAACGATAATTTATCATTCAAAAGTATTATCAATTACACTTATGGGAGATATATAAATTCTAAAATGGATACAGTTGTTCCATTAGATCATATTCCACCTGTGTTTGGACAAACAAGTATTTTATATAAGGCTAAGAATTTTGATGGTGAATTTTTTGTTCGCTACAACGGTAAAAAATCTTTAGCCGATTATAGCCCTAGTGGCGAAGATAATTTACCTTATGCCACAGTTAACGGTATGCCAGCATGGTTTACTTTAAATATAAGACTTGGATATAATATCACTAAAAACTTTCGATTAAATGCAGCCTGCGAAAACCTAACAGACAATCGTTACCGTGTTTTTGCTAGTGGAATTAATGCTCCTGGAAGAAATTTTATTGTTAGTTTACGATATAAATTGTAATTGATTTTTTTAAACTATTAAAAGGCATAGAATATTCTATGCCTTTTTTTATTCTTATTTTTGTACCTTCAATTGATTTGTTCGTTATAGTTTAAATAATATATGGGTAATATAATTTCAAATTTAATTTCTGCAGAAAAAAACGCTCTTCAACTTTTTGACGAGATTCAAAAACGTGGGTTAATAGTTGCCGGTAAATCAGAGCTAGAATTAAATAAAGAAATTTTTAACCTTGCCTTTGAACTTTTTGGAATAAAAAAATATTGGCACAAACGTATTGTTAGGGCAGGAAAAAATACACTTTGCCCTTATAAAGAAAATCCGCCAAATTTAGTTTTAAAAGAAGATGATATTTTGTTTTTTGATTTCGGTCCAGTTTTTGAAAACTGGGAAGCTGATATTGGTAAAACATATGTGATAGGAAAGAATATAGATAAATTAAAGTTGCAAAAAGACGTTGAATTAGCTTGGCACGAAGGGCGAGATTTTTATTTTAAAAATAAAGATTCGCTTACTGGCGCTGAATTTTATAATTACACAAAAACATTGGCAACTAAATATGGATGGGATTATGGTAATATTCATTGCGGACATTTAATTGGTAATTTTCCTCACGAAAAAATTATTGGGGAAGAAACTATTAATTATATTCACCCAGAAAACTTAAACTTAATGAGGGATAAAGACAAATTCGGTAATGAAAGATTTTGGATTTATGAAATACATTTTGTTGACACCAAAAAAGAAATTGGTGGATTTTTTGAGCAATTTTTGAATAAAAAAAATGAAGATTAGCATTTTAATAGTATCAACTTTACTATATCTTAAAGGAATTAATTACTCTAATTTAATTCCAGTTTATAATTTTAATGCAGTTTTTAATTGCGATAGTCTTCCGCTTTTAAATAAAAACATTGTTGCTTTTGCAAAATCGAAAATCGGTAAAAAAGTTGGTAAAGGAGAGTGCTGGGATTTTGCTGCAGAGGCGCTTAACTACACGGGAGCAACTTGGGATGGTAATTATAAATTTGGTAAAGAAGTAAATTTTAAAAAGGATTGTGTTTTTCCAGGAGATATTATCCAATTCGAAGGCGTTAGTTTAAAATATGAGATAGATAAAAAAAAGTATATGGAAAACCTCTCTCATCATACAGCAATTATTTTTGAAGTAAAAAGTAAAGAGGAATTTATACTAGCAGATCAAAATACCGGACGTTCAGGAAGAAAAGTTGGTTTAAGTCCGTTTGATGTAAAAACTATAACTAAAGGCAAGTTTAAAATATTCAGACCAACAAATTAAGGTTTAAAAAAATGTATCAAATAGTGATATTTTAGAATGCAAAGTGTATTTATAACGTAGCCACTAATTTCACTAATTGCACGAATTAGTAATTAATCTTTAGTTAAAATTTAATCTTAATTTGTGTAATTTATTGTTCAGCGATTTATCGCAAGAACAAATATTTCACCAAAATAGAGTTAAGGAAATTAAAAAATAGCTTGGTGTAATTCGTGTAATCCGTGGCTTTTTCATCAGGTTGGTTTACCTCCGTTTGATGTAAGTTCAATAATAGCTTAGTGTAATTAGTGCAATTCGTGGCTTTTTTATGAATGTGGTTTAAAACATAAATAATTTAATTGTTATCATTTAACAACAACAATTCAAACAGTTTTTCTTGTTCAATTTCTCTTACCTCACCAGGTTGCATATCACCCAACTCTAAATTTTCAATTTTTGTTCTTATTAATCTTTTGCAATCATGTCTAACCGCGCCGCACATTTTTCTTATTTGCCTGTTTTTTCCCTCGGTTAAAACAAATTCTAACCAGGAGTGAGGTAGGCTTTCTCTAAATGGATGTTCTCTTAAAGGTAAATTTGCGGGTTTTTCAATTAAGTTTACTTCTGCTGGTTGGGTAATGTAAAATCCTTTTCGTTTTACTATTATTTGTAAACCTTCTCTTAATTTTGTTAATGAGTGTTCTTCCACTTTTCTTTCTACTTGTACAATATAACTTCGCTTGTGTTTTCTTGTTGGATGCAGTAATCTGTTAGCTAAACTTTTATCAGTTGTTAGTATCAATAAACCTTCGCTGTCATTATCAAGTCTACCAACAGCGTTAGTTCCTTCCGGAAAAATATAGTTTAATTCGCCCAACTTGCGCTGTTCATATGGACTAATAAACTGAGAAATCATTTTATAAGGTTTATATATAATAAAGTAACGTTCCACTAAATTGTTTTAAATTGTAAAATTATCATTTAATAATAATATTGTATTATCTTTATTTCAATTATTTTTTATGAAAAAAATTTCAATTTTAGTTCTGTTTCTTTTTAGTACTCTTTCTTTTATTTCGCAAATTTCTTCTACCGACACCATTCATTGGTCTGCTGGCAGACTTCTTACCTTAAATGATTTTAAGGGAGATGTTATTGATTCTTTAAATGTTGGCAGTGTTTGTGTGATTGAGATTTTAGCAAGTGAGAAAAAAGGTTCTAGATTTTCTGGCACAACAACATACGTGGTAACAGTTTTTGATTGGAGAAATTCGTGGATTAAACCTAAAAATGAATCTGATATGTATTTAAAATATTGTCAGGTTATGTTTGATATTGGGGAATTGTATAGTAGGAAATTAAGAAAGTCAATTAAGGAAGCTAAATTAGATCCTTATCCGGTTTCCTTTGAAGAAAAATATAAAGCTGCTAAAATTGGTTTGGCAGATAGAATCATGCATTTCCAAAAGGAATCAAAGTATGGCGCTTATAATTTAGCCATTAATAGTTGGGCTGAAAATATTAAAACAGAACTGTCTGATTTAATTGCCTTTAAACAGGAAACTCCTAAGTCTTCAAAGTAATTTTTTTCTCGCCGAGTCGCCTATATTTATTAGTTTTTTACTTTATTTAGGAATATTCTTGCTATTCCTTTACAACTTTTTGTGTCACTATTTGTATATTTATGATAGCATTTAAATATGGATAGAAAAAATTTCTTGAAAAAAGGTCTTTTAGGTACTGGAATGTTTGTAGCAGCCAATTCCTTTGGTAATATTATTAAAAATGATATTGATGAACTTAAGGAACTTGAAATTTTAGGTTTTAATCATATTCCAAACACAAATTCAAAAATTATGGAAAATACAATTTTGCACAAAGCAGATACTAGAGGTGATGCTGATCACGGATGGTTGCATAGTAAACATTCTTTTAGCTTTGCTAATTATTATAATCCAGAACGTATGCACTTTGGGGTTTTACGTGTTTTAAATGACGACGTTGTTAAAGGCGGAATGGGCTTTGGAACTCACCCCCATGATAATATGGAAATTATTAGTATTCCATTAGAGGGTGATTTGGAGCATAAAGATAGTATGGGTAATGTTGCTGTGATAAAAAATGGTGATATTCAAGTAATGAGTGCTGGAACAGGAATTCAGCATAGCGAATATAATAAGAGTAAAGATAGTACAGTAAAGTTTTTACAGATTTGGGTTTTTCCGAATAAAAAAAATGTCACGCCTCGCTACGATCAAATTACACTTAGTGAAGAAGACAGGCATAATAAATTGCAACAGATTTTATCGCCAAACGCTGATGATGCCGGAGTATGGATTCATCAAAATGCTTGGTTTCATTTAGGAAAATTTGATAAAGGAGTTTCAACAGAATACACTTTAAAATTAAAAGGTAATGGAATTTACATATTTAATTTAAGCGGAGATTTAGAGGTAAACGGACAATTATTAAATTCACGAGATGGTTATGGTGTTTGGGATGTAGATAAAATCTCGTTAGAAGCAAAAACAAAATCAGAATTTTTAATAATGGAAGTGCCAATGACTGTTTAATAAATTAAAATTAATTCATTTTAAATTACCTCACTAATAAAGATATAATATGAAAATAATTGCATTTGGTGGAAGTAGCAGTAAACAATCAATCAATAAAAAATTAGCAGTTTATGCTGCCTCTCTTTTTAAGAATTGTGAGGTTGAAGTGCTTGATTTAAACGATTACGAATTACCTTTATTCAGCGTTGATATTGAAAAAGAAATTGGTCAACCTAAATTGGCAAAAGATTTTTTAGATAGAATTTTTTCAGCCGATTTACTAGTTGTTTCTATGGCAGAACATAACCGAAATTACTCAACTGCTTTTAAAAATATTTCCGATTGGGCTTCACGAATCGAATTAAATATTTTTAAGGATAAACCCATGTTACTAATGGCAACATCTACCGGCGCAAGGGGCGGGGCTAGCGTTTTAGAAATTTCCGAAAAATACTTTCCTCGCTTTGGTGCAAAAATCATAGCTACTTTTTCTTTACCGAGTTTTGAAGAAAATTTTAAAGAAGGCGAAGGAATTGTAAATGAGGAATTAAAAAATAAATTAATTGAAATCATAAAAAAAATTCAAGATGAGCAACTATAGAAAAATTCAATCCATTCATATTGCGCCCGAAACTATGATGGGTCCAATAAAATTGCGTCAGGCTTTTCCTTTGCAAGGGATGCAGCAGGTAAGTCCGTTTATTTTATTGCATCATTTTGATTTCACTTATAAACCAAACGAAAATAATTTTAATGTACCTCCTCATCCGCATCGGGGTTTTAGTCCAATAACTTTCATGTATAATGGTTCTATCGAACATGAGGATTCTTTAGGAAATAAAAAAGTTATTGGCGATAACGAAGTGCAATGGATAAATGCAGGAAGAGGAATTGTACATAGTGAAAAAGCAGATAAAGAATTTATTAAAAAAGGTGGTCGCTCGCAAGGCATTCAACTTTGGATTAATACACCAAAAGCAAATAAAATGGATCCGCCGTCTTACCAACCAATAACCAAAAAGGAAATTGTGTTAATTGAAAAAGAAGGTGTGGAGTTAAGATTAGTTTCAGGAAAATTTCTTGACAAAAAAGGACCAGCAAAGTCTGAAGTATTTACTGCAATGTTAAGAATGAAAGAGGGAAGCAATTATTCTTTTTCTTTTCCTAAAACAAATAATGTTGCTTTTTATGTTTTAGAAGGTGATTTAAAAGTAAATGAAAATATAGTTGCAAAACAGCATAGTTTAATTGCGTTTGAAAATGAGGAAGCTGAAATTAAATTAACTGCAAGTGCTGATGCAATACTTTTATTAATGGCTGGCGAACCAATAAATGAACCTTTAGTTACTCATGGTCCTTTTGTTATGACTTCAGAAACTGAAATTATGGAAGCCATGCGCGATTATCAACAAGGTAAAATGGGATTTTTGTCTTAATTTTTTTATTTTTTAAAATGGAGGAAATTATAAAAAAATACAGTAATGAAGAGATTACAATTGTATGGAGACCAAAATTGTGTATGCATTCTACATTTTGTTGGAAAGGGGAAAAAGGTTTATTAACTGTCTTTAATCCGAAAACTAAACCATGGATAAATCCGACAGGTGCTTCAACTCCGGAAATTATTAAGCATGTAAATGCTTGTCCTTCGGGTGCATTAAGTTATTTTAATAACGATGGAAAAAAAAGTGAAGCTGAAATATCTCCCGAAAATATTATTGAATTAATCCCTAACGGACCCCTAATTATTTATGGCGACATCATTATTAAAGATGAATCAGGTAATAAAATAAAACGGAGTAAAGCAACCGCGCTCTGCAGATGTGGCGCTTCTGCCTCAAAACCCTATTGTGATGGTTCTCACACAGCAGTTGGTTTTAAAGGTTAATTTTCAAATCAAAAACCAGATTCGATTATTTAATTATGAATAATTAATTTTTTAGTGGTAATTAAATTATTTTCTAATTCAATAGAGATAAAATAAATACCATTTTCAAGGTTATGTATGTCTATAGTTTCATAACCACTGCTAATTTTATTAAATAATTTTTGTTGAATAAGTTTTCCGCTTACATCAGTAATAGTATACTTTGCAATTTGGTCTTTAACAAGGTCTAATTTGAGGTAAGCTAAACCACTTGCAGGATTTGGATAAATTTCAATTTCGTTTTGTTTTTCAATATTTTCAGATAGTCCAGTGGTATTTGCAACAACAAAATATTTTGTAGACTGACAACCAATATCACCATTAGGATTATAAAAAACACTTGTGCCTGCGGTATTTTCAAACCTAACATTTCCGTTGCCTGCTGCGGTATTTGCCCACCACTTATAACCATCGCAACCTTGGTCATTAACAACTAATTTATAACAACCAGGTAATAAGTTAACAGTATCGGCAAAAAGCGTAACGTTAGGTAAACTATCTCTCTCTAAAACAATCCCTCCGTTCTCGTTATATAATATATAAGAAGTTTCATTAAAGTTGGTAGAAGGAACAGTAGAACTATTTGTGAATATTTTAATAACAAAGTTTGAAGGATATAGTGATACTGCAGATGTTTGTGATTGGTAACTATTATTAAATGCATTTTGATCGGTAGTTCCGTTAACAGAAACAACGGATGCCTGAAAAGTACTTGAAATATTATTTGTGTAAATTGATAATGAAGGCGGAAAAACAACCATAGTTTCTTCAAGAAAATTTAAATTTCCTGTCCATGTATAAGTTAAAGCTGTGTTGCCCACTAAGCCATAATTAAAAGCAACGTTGTTGATAGAGTTAGTTCCTACATTTTTTATTTTAATTACAGGATTATTACAAGCGGGATTGCTTCTGAAATAATTTTCGTTTTTTGTTGGAGAAATGATGTCTTCAATTGAAATATCTAAAGAATGATTTGGTGCGCTGTAATTAATCATTTGAGTAGAAAATTGATAACCTGCTGTGGCATTTGTTTGAATCGGAGCTGTGTAAGGTTCCATATCAATGTCTGCACTAAAAGTTGTGTTTGCTGTAGTTAAGCTTGATATGTCATGATAGATTGGCCAAACCACTGCACCCGGACACCAATTCGCTCTGTCATAAATCCAAGTACCGGTTTGTGGGTAAACATTATTTAAACCACAATCATTTCTCCACAATTGTTTTTGAGCTACATTAAGGTTATTTATTTTTAGATCATAATATTTACTACAAAATTCTGCGCAGTCGGTATCATCGGCACCATGACCACTTATAGAGTTCTTAATAAAGGTTTTAGAAACTGGAGTAGTGTAGGAGAAAGTTTTTGAGGTAAGATGATTCTCAATCGGATCTGCTGTTTTTCCGTAAGCATAATAACCTTCATAGATATTTTTAGCAGACAAAGCGTCCATTGGTGGAACGCCTTCTATTAATTCTAATTTTAGTGTAACGGTAAATCCCCATGAATATCCACTATATACAAATCTAAAACCAGTTGGTCCTTGTAAGGAGGTTGCGTAGTCTGATACTTCAATTACAAAATCGTGTTTTCTGTTTGAAGCAAGCCAGTCGGTGGCATAAGGAGTAATTACACGAGCAATTTCAACGGTATCTTTTCCAACTGGTTTGGCGTAAATTTGTGTTGTATAATCCCACGAACCACAATATTGCTCTCCGCTTGGACAAGAATATCTTCCTAGTATATAATGCAAACGCATTTTACGATAACGCACCCCGCTCGGTAAAGTTGCTGTGGTGTCATAATTACCATAAGCTTTAATTTTTCTAAGATTATAAATTGTAACCCAAGTTGTATCTCCTGGGTTTGCTTTTAATGAATATGAAAAAACCTCAAGAAGTAAAAAGGTAAGTAGTGTTTTTTTTAAAATTGAATGAAACATTTTTTGTTTTTTTTATAAAATTAAGTATTATTTTAAATCGTTTTAGATTAATTAAGATAAATGCATCTAATTTATTATAAATTACTATAAATCAAGTGTTTAAATTTAAATTATTGAATTTTGAATATTAAAAAAAATTATCCTAGTTTTTATTTTTAATTTTAGATATAAATAGAAACTATGAACCCTCCTGAAATAAATAATTTAAATCCTGAAGACAACATTCCAAAATTTGAAACGACTTCTTCTTCACCAATTCAAACTAATATTAATTCAAATTTTCCTAATGGATATCAAAATATTCCAAATAGCGTTGGTGTTTTAGTTTTAGGAATTCTTTCAATTTGTTTTTGCTGGTGTTATGGTATTGTTTCTATAATTACCGCTATAGTTGCCCTTGTTCTTGCTTCAACTGCCGAAAAAGAATACCAAGCCAATCCAGGAAAATATTCATTGGCTTCTTATAAAAATGTAAAGGCTGGTAAAATTTGTGCCATTATTGGCTTATGTTTAGTTGGTTTAGGCATTTTATTATTAATTGCTTATGTTTTATTAGTTGGAAGTATTGCTTCTAGTTTTCTTAATTTTTAAATTTTGGAAACACTAATAAGTTTTTTTGAAGAGCATTTATTTACTTGCTCTATAAAAAGCTTGATTGGTTTAGATTGTCCGGGTTGCGGTATGCAGCGAGCATTTATTGCATTACTTCGCGGCGAAATAATGGAGAGTTTGAAATTAAATGCGAGTTTGCTTCCATTTTTGTTTACAATAGGTTTTACAATTTGTCATTTATTATTTTCATTTCAAAATGGATCAAAATACATTGTTGTTTTTTTTAGTTCAACAGCTGCAATTTTAGTTGTAAATTTTGTTGTTAAACTAATTTTACATTCTTAAATCTTTTCGTTTTCTTTAGTTATAATTATAAACTATTGTTAGAGTAAATTGTTCTTAGAGTACTTTTGAATATGAAATCAAATATTGTTGATGAGGAAATTATTGAAGTTATTGGAGCACGTTCTCATAACTTAAAAGATATTTCACTAACTATTCCAAGAAATAAATTAGTTGTTATTACAGGCCTTAGTGGTAGTGGGAAATCCTCTTTAGCCTTTGATACAATTTATGCTGAAGGACAACGTCGTTATATTGAAAGTTTTTCATCTTATGCTCGTCAATTTTTAGGGAATTTAGAAAGACCTGATGTAGATAAAATTTCAGGCCTAAGCCCTGTAATTTCTATCGAGCAAAAAACAGTTAATAAAAATCCTCGCTCAACGGTTGGCACTATTACAGAAATTTATGATTTTATGCGCTTGTTGTTTGCGCGTGCAGGCCAAGCTTATTCATATGTCACTGGCGAAAAAATGGTACGATACAGTGACGATCAAATCATCGATTTAATTATTAGCGAATACAAAAACAGAAAAATTAATTTATTATCTCCTATTGTTAGAGCCCGTAAAGGTCATTACCGCGAGCTATTTGAAGATATTCGAAAACGCGGCTTTAATAAAGTTAGAGTAGACGGACAAATAATTGACATCACACCAAAAATGCAAGTAGATCGTTACAAAATTCATGATATTGAAATTGTAATTGATAGATTAGAAATTTTATCGGATATTAAATCACGTTTAAACCAATCATTACAAACTGCCATGAAACATGGTAAGGGTATTTTGATGGTTATTGAGCACGAAGAAGAAACTAAACAAAAGAAAAAAACAACCAATACTAATTCGGTAAAACCAAGATTTTTTAGCCGCTCGTTAATGTGTCCAACAAGTGGTATTAGTTATGACGAACCTGCACCAAATTTATTTTCATTTAATTCTCCGTATGGAGCTTGTCCGAATTGTAATGGCTTAGGTGAAGTTTCTGAAATTGATATTTCAAAAATTGTGACTAATCCAAAACTCTCTATTGCAAAAGGTGCAGTTGCGCCAATTGGTGCTCAAAAAAGTGGAGGAGGTTGGATATTTAAACAACTTGAAGCTATTGGCGCTGTATATAATTTTAATTTAAATACTCCTTTCGAAGATTTAAGTGAAGAAGCTGTAAATGTTTTATTGTATGGTAGTGATGAATTGTTTAAAGTAACTACCGAAGGTGGAACTTATAATACCAATTTTGAAGGTGTAGCTACTTTTATTACTCGTCAGGCTGAGGACGATCCAAGCCCAGGAATGTTGCGATGGGCACAAGGCTTTACAAATAAAAAAGATTGCCCAACTTGCCATGGCACAAGATTAAAAAAAGAATCGCTTTATTTTAAAATTGCCGATAAAAATATTGCTGAATTATCAGAAATGGATATTTCTGTTTTACAACTTTGGTTTAAGGATGTAGAAAAAAAATTAACTAAAACTCAAAATACAATTGCAGTAGAAGTTTTAAAAGAAATTCGTTCTCGTATTCAATTTTTAATGGAAGTTGGTTTAGATTACGTTACCATAAATAGATCTTCTAAAACACTTAGTGGGGGCGAGGCTCAGCGTATTCGTTTAGCTACCCAAATTGGTTCGCAATTGGTTGGTGTGTTATATATTTTAGATGAACCTAGTATTGGTTTGCATCAACGCGATAATGTGCGTTTAATTACTGCATTAAAAAATTTACGCGATGTTGGTAATAGTGTTTTAGTTGTTGAGCATGATAAAGATATGATGATGGAGTGCGACTATTTAATTGATATTGGTCCTGGTGCCGGAATACACGGTGGTAGAGTAGTTGCAGCGGCAACTCCAAAAGAGATGTTAAAGTTTGATACCGTTACTGCAAAATATATTACCGGTAAATTTAAAATTGAAATTCCAAAAGAAAGACGAAAGGGAAACGGTAAAAAAATAACTCTAAAAGGTTGCACTGGCCACAATTTAAAAAATGTAAATGTTGATTTTCCTTTAGGTAAATTTATTTGCGTAACAGGAGTAAGTGGAAGTGGAAAAAGTAGTTTAATTAATGGAACCTTATATCCTTTGTTATCTGCACATTTTTATAACTCAGAAAAAAAACCTTTAGCTTATAAATCAATTACAGGGTTGGATAATGTTGATAAAGTAATTGAGATTGACCAATCTCCAATTGGCAGAACACCACGCAGTAATCCTGCAACCTACACAAATGTTTTTTCAGATATAAGAAGTTTATTTGCAGAATTACCCGAGGCTAAAATTCGGGGCTATAAACCCGGTCGCTTTTCGTTTAATGTAAAAGGTGGACGATGCGAAACTTGCGGTGGAGCGGGTGTTAAAACAATTGAAATGAATTTTTTACCCGATGTTTATGTGGGTTGCGATGTATGTAATGGTAAACGTTATAACCGCGAAACGTTAGAAATAAGATATAAAGGAAAATCTATTTCTGATGTCTTAAACATGACAATTGATCAGGCTTGTGAGTTTTTTGAAATGGTTCCAACTATTTTCCGACAAATAAAAACATTGCAGGATGTTGGATTGGGATATATTACACTTGGGCAACAGGCTACGACATTAAGTGGAGGAGAGGCGCAGCGTGTAAAACTAGCAACCGAATTAAGTAAACGCGATACAGGAAATACTTTTTATATTTTGGATGAACCAACTACAGGTTTACACTTTGAAGATATTCGTATTTTATTAGTAGTACTTTACCGTTTGGTAAATAATGGCAATACTGTTTTAGTAATAGAACATAATATGGATATCATTAAAGTGGCAGATCATATTATCGACCTTGGACCGGAAGGCGGTAAAGGTGGCGGAGAAATTTTATTTGCCGGTACTCCGGAAGAGTTGATAAAAGAAAAAAGAAGCTATACAGCTCCATTTTTAAAAAAAGAATTAAAAGGTTAAGCATCAACCATAATGTTCTTCAAGCTATTTTAAAGCTTTGTTTAGGAATTAAGTTTTTACAAGGAATGCTAAATTATTTAGCATTCCTTGTACATTTAACTAACAAATTAAAACCTGTCTAAATTCATTACCTTATTCCATGCGGCAACAAAATCTTTCACAAATTTTTCTTTAGAATCGCTACTAGCATATATTTCGGCAATGGCACGAAGTTCAGAATTTGATCCAAAGATAAGGTCGGCGCGAGTTGCTGTCCATTTTACTTCAGCTGTTGTACGATTACGTCCTTCAAAAATTTCGCCCGTTTCATTAGTTGCTTTCCATGTTGTACTTAAGTCTAATAAATTAACAAAGAAATCATTCGTTAGTGTTTCTTTATTTTTTGTAAGCACGCCATGTGCAGAGCCATCAAAGTTCGCATTTAATACTCTCATGCCGCCAACTAAAACCGTCATTTCTGGCGCAGTTAAAGTAAGTAGTTGAGCTTTGTCAACTAACATTTCTTCTGTAACAGAAATACACTTGGCATTTTTATAATTTCTAAATCCATCTGCTTTAGGTTCTAATACAGCAAATGAATCTACGTCTGTTTGTTCTGAAGTTGCGTCACCTCTGCCAACTAAAAATGGAATAGAGATATTATGTCCAGCAGTTTTTGCAGCTTTTTCAATCGCAGCACTTCCGCCTAACACAATTAAATCTGCAATAGAAACGTTTTTGCCTGTAGCGTTAAATTCTTTTTGTATTTTTTCTAAGGCACTTAATACTTTTTTTAATTGAGTTGGATTATTTGCTTCCCAATTAATTTGTGGCGCTAAACGAATACGGGCACCATTTGCACCACCACGTTTATCTGAATCACGAAATGTAGAAGCCGAAGCCCAAGCAGTACTTACCAATTCAGCAATCGAAAGTCCGCTTGATACTATTTTATTTTTTAATAAAGTGATATCGCTATCATTTAATTCATTTTTTGAATTAGGAATTGGGTCTTGCCAAATCAATACTTCTTTTGGAACTTCTGGGCCTAAGTAACGGGCGATAGGACCCATATCACGATGCGTTAATTTATACCAAGCTTTGGCAAAAGCATCAGCGAATTCATCAAAGTTTTCTAAGAAACGTTTTGCAATAGGCTCGTAAATTGGATCCATTTTTAATGCCATATCTGCAGTAGTCATTATAGGTGCATGATATTTATTAACATCATGCGCGTCTACAACTAAATTCGCTGCACTTTCATCAGTTGGTATCCATTGGTGAGCGCCGGCAGGACTCTTGGTTAATTTCCAATCGTATTTAAATAATGTTTCCAAATAACCATTGTCCCATTTGGTAGGGTTTGGTTTCCAGGCACCTTCTAGTCCACTGGTAATTGTATCCCCACCTTTACCTGTTCCAAAACTATTTTTCCAACCCATTCCTATTTCTTCAATATTGGCGCCTTCGGGTTCGCGACCAAGGTGACTTGCGCTTGCGGCTCCATGTGTTTTACCAAAAGTATGCCCCCCGGCAATTAAGGCTACAGTTTCTTCATCATTCATTGCCATACGAGAAAAAGTTTCTCTAACATCTTTTCCTGAAGCAACGGGATCGGGATTGCCGTTAGGTCCTTCAGGATTTACGTAAATTAATCCCATTTGCACAGCCGCTAATGGATTATCTAATTCTCTATCTCCCTTGTAACGCTTATCTCCCAACCATTCTGTTTCATTACCCCAATTAATATCTTGCTCGGGTTCCCAAATATCTTCACGGCCACCGCCAAATCCAAAAGTTTTAAAACCCATAGATTCTAAGGCGCAATTGCCAGACAGTATCATTAAATCTGCCCAAGAAATTTTATTGCCATATTTTTGTTTAATTGGCCAAAGTAAAAAACGAGCTTTATCTAAATTGCCATTATCAGGCCAGCTATTTATAGGCGCAAAGCGTTGATTTCCTGTGCTTGCTCCACCACGACCGTCCGCTATCCGATAAGTGCCCGCACTGTGCCATGCCATACGAATAAATAAAGGGCCATAATGACCATAATCTGCAGGCCACCAATCTTGCGAGGTAACCATTAAATCAAAAATATCTTTTTTGATTGCTTTCAAATCTAATTTTTTAAATTCTTCGGCATAATTAAAATTTTTATCTAATGGGTTTGAAAGATTAGAATGTTGGCGAAGTATCCCTAAATTTAAACGATTTGGCCACCAATCTTTAATTGAAGTTCCTGTTCCTGCAGTTTGTTTTTTTTGTCCGTGTGGAAAAGGACATTTGCTTTCGTTTGAATTGCTCATATTGATATTTTTTTATTGTTTTTATTTATTGTTTTTACCAATTATTTAAAATTTAATTATTGGCAAGATTGTCTTTGAAAAACGAAATACTTTTTTTTAGTAAATATTTTTAGTGATAGTTGCTCAGTTATTAAATTTATTTAATTATATATTCATGTCTTTGTTTTCAATATCAATACTTAACGAATCATTTCGTTTTGGTTTAGGTGAATGAATGTTAGCGTTATTCACATTTTTAATCTGCCTTAATACTTCAATGCTATTATCAACAATTTCTTTAGAAGTACGTTTAATATATTCGCTCTTTTTAAACTGCAGTACATTTTTATCCATATCTTCTGCGGTCCAACCACGACTCCAACCTAAAAAACTAAATGGTGGAAAGGTAAATCCAAGGTCTGTAAAAAAATACATCATTTGCCCAGCAACTTGTTGTATATTATCTTGACCACCTGTAATAATAAAAGAAGCAACTTTGTTTTTTATTAGAACTTTATTGTTAATCGTGATTTGATTTTGCACGCAATTTAAGCGTTCGGCCATTTTATAATACAAGGCCGAAGCATTCCCCCATCGTATTGGAGTTGATACAATCAAGATATCTGCCCATAATATCATGCTTTCATACACTTGTGTCATACCATCTTCAGCATCCATTTCAGTAATGCTACAAGGCCATGTACAGGCGTGGCTATGTTGTGAATAATATCCTTCGCAATTACGAAATTCCAGATCCCTTAATTTTACCATTTTTGTACTGGCCCCATATTTTTCTTTTGCATAGGACAGTGATTTTTCCAAAGCATCTTCAGATGTAGAAAACCGAGGAAGGTTAGAGGATAAATTAGTGGTGCTAATGCCTAAAATATTTAAGCTGTTTTCACTTGTTTGGTATTTTAGTTTTATTAAATCTTCTAATAAAGGATTATCAGGATGCTCTTTATTCGCTTTCACTATTGGTTCTTCGCTTATGAATATAAATTCATTTTCTATTCTGACCTCATATAATGCCTGCTGGTCCAAAAAACCTGGTGGTGCACTCCCTGTTTCAATATTATATTCCCAGCCGTGCCATGGGCAGGTTATATAAAGACCATTATATTTTGAAGACACTTCTCCTAATCCCAAAGGACCAGCCTTATGCAAACACGCATTTCCTATTGCAGACACTTTTTCATTAAAATGAAAAAGTGCTATTTTAATATTACCCAAACTAACCACCTTTTGCGAGTTGTTTGGTAATTCTTCTAGTGTACAAACTTTAACGTAATTCATAATTAAAATTTATTTTATTTGTTGTTCACCATTGTGCCTAGTTTTGTGGATGTCGCAGTTTGGTTTTAGTAGCTACCTATGTCTACACCCGCAAATGTTTATTTGAAGATACAAATGTTTGTGAGCAAATCAAAATTAATTAGTCAACCCTCAAAAAGTCAATTTAGAAAATAAATTTTATGGGCGCACAGTTTTTCAACCTAATGTTATTTTGATTTTTTGCAGAGATAATTGCTGTCTAAACTCTGCGGTTAGTTGAATCGGCATGCAGACATGAGTTTAGACAGACAATGGTTTTATTTTGGCTGTCTCTACATCGCCAAAATAAAAATCTCCTTCAAAAGATCAAAAGCGTTTTGGTTACTTTTGAGCGCCAAAAGTGACAAAAAAATACCGAAAATTTAAGATGTTGTAAATATTTCCGGCAGATATTTATCCCGTAATTTAAAATTTAAATCAATAAAGATAGGCGTTACCGAGAATTTGATGGTCGACTAATTAATGGTCACCAACTTGCCATAAGCGATGGGCAAAGGCGGCATACAAATCGCTCGAGTTATTAAAACGTCAACGAGTAATATGTGTTGGCGTAGATTATTGCATTGAAGGACATTTGTGTGTACCATGGGTACAAAATACGCAGCAATCACCATTTTTTGGTCTCAATTCTTCATTACATTTTTCGCAATTATATTTAATAACACAAATGTTTGTAGGCATTACCTCCTTTTTTTTATAACCACATTTAGGACAAGTAATTTCAGATTTCATTGTAATTTGATTGTTAGTGCTTAAGATTTTTTTAGCACAACAGGAGTCCTTTGCATTTTTAGATTTATCTGAAGTATTATTGTTTTTTGTTGGGCTACCGCATTGAACTAAAACGATTGCTGTATTGATTAATAAAAAATGTTTTATGGTCATCATGCTTTTTTTTACCTATGGATGTGATGTCCTTTTTACCGTTGGATTACTCTTTTTGTCTATCCCTGAAATTTGCTATATGAAGATACAAATCTTTATTAGCAAAGTCAAAAATAAATTAAACGTTTGTTAGTAGATGCTAAGTGGTTTATGACGGCTGTTATTTAAATTTACCAATAACAATATCATATATTAGACTTGCGGGAAGATTAAAAATAAATTATTTTGGTTTGTCCTCTAAAAAAGTAGAGCGGTAAAGGTCGCCAATTGCAACAATTTTTTCTTCAAAAACTTTCTCCCCAAAAGCATCAATTAAAAATTCTTTAGCATTAGCATCTTCAATTTTGTATTCTTTAATTTCTTTTGGTTCTGAAAGAGGAAGGCCTAAGCATGATTTGTATATTTTCCAAACAAACTCTGCATTATATAATTCATCGTTATTTAATTTAATTTTATTATCGTAATGCACTCCTAATTTTGCTTTTGCCCAGCCACGCATTCTATCAATAACATCTTTTGTAAGTACTTCTTGTTCTATTAAACGCTTAATAATAAAATCACCACCAAGTGACATTTTTTTAAACTCATCAATATTTATTTTCTTTAAAGGTTCGGTGGCATAATAAACCATTGGCACTTCGTCTTCTAAAAAAATAACTCCTGCATAATTAAATTTACTATTTCCATTTGGCAATAGGCTATTTGCCTTATCGGTTTTAATAAAAATAATATCACCGTCTTTTATCTGGGTTTCAAGCATTGGATCAACAGTTTGAGAAAGAGCTATAGATAAACCCATAAAAATTAAAATGAAGGTTATAAGTGATTTTATTTTCATAATAATGGAAAAAGAGTCTTTTTGTGTTATTTGTACGTAAAAGTATGAAATGGGTTGTTCTTTTTGTCCAAAAACTCTTTAAATTTTGTATTTAACCTAATAATGAGTTTTTTTTAACGTTTAAATAAGTAAAATATAAAGAGTTTCATTAAATGTCACAGTTTCCGTAACAACATTAAGCCGTCTCTAACCGGTAAAAGTAAATTCTCAACTCTAGGATCGGAGTTTACTTTTTGATTAAATTGATGAATCGCTAGGGTATCATTATCCATGCTTTTTTCAATAACTTTACCGCTCCAAAGCACATTGTCTGCAATAATTAAACCACCAGCTTTTACTTTATCAATTATGAGTTCGTAGTAAAGGACGTAATTTTTTTTATCAGCATCAATAAAAACAATGTCAAACTTTTGTTTTAGAGTGGGAATTATAGAGTTTGCCTGTCCTTCTATAAGTTCAATTTTGTTTTTGTAGATAGATTTATTAAAAAACTGCTGTGCAAAATGATTGGTTTCTTCGTTTGGGTCGATGGTTATTAGTTTTCCATTTTCGGTTAAACCTTCAGCTAAACATAGCGCTGAATAACCTGTATAAGTGCCAATTTCTAATATTTGGTTGGGTTTAATTAATTTTGATAAAAAACTTAGTAAACGGCCTTGAAGATGACCACTTAACATGCGCGGTTGATTTATTTTTAAGTTTGTTTCGCGGTTTAACTCCTTTAATAATTCACTTTCTTTTTCAGAAAAATCCTCGCAATAATCTGATATTTTCTCGTCAATAAATTCCATTTCTTATAGTCAATTGTTATTAGTTAATAGTTACTTCCTGAATCAGGATTAAGTGAGTCTCTTGGCAATTATTTTGCTCACATTTCCAAAAACTTGTCCCGGCGAAAATTTACGCCAATTAAAATCATCTAATTCGCCACCAAAAACAAAATAATAATCTATATGTGCTTTTTTAAATTCATTTAAAACATGTTCTCTAAAATTCACAAGCACTATCCAGCCATCATCACCATTATCTTCAAACCATTCTTCGTAATAACTATCATCGCTATGATGAAAATTAAGAATATTTTCGCCTATTAAAATATATTTATTAATACCTGCATAATTTAATTCGTCAATAAAATCTCGTTTTAAAAGCATTATATCATTATTAATAGCGTCATTCCATTCGCCAATTAACTCAATAATGGCGTATTTTTCCTGATAATCAACAAATAGTATTTTAATGTAAAGCGTATCACTTCCTATATCATCCCACTGTGGATGAATATAAAAATTATAAATTGTTTGGGTATATTCAACTTCATTATACTCACGCCCATAAAAAGGCGACTGAGGGTCTTTCGAAGCGATGTAAAGATGCCTCCAGTTGTAATATGGCTCAAGCGTATGCAATGTGTAAATTTAAGACAAATCGATTGAATTTATTAATTTAACTCACTATTTTGGTTTCCCATTCTATTAGTTTAAAGCCATCCTCAATTGCTGAATCAAGATTTTTAAAAAAGCCTGGATTTAAATTTGGCAAATAATCTTTTAAAAATTCGTCTGAAAAAGTTTGACCTTTATATTTAGCGCATTTTAAATAATCTATTTCTCGCCCCTGCAGAAAAAAGAAATACTGCATATAATAATATTCAATAATTTCTTTTTGATTTTGCTTTGGATTAATATTTTTTACATCTGCTAACAATAATTTGTACTCATTAATTGACTTTGCAAGATAAGTGAAATCATAAGCGGTAAATGGATTATCGTAAATTGTGATTACTGGAAAGCCTTTGTAGGAAAATTCAGCAGCTGCCGTACCGTATGCTGTAATTATAGCTTTAGGTTTTGAATTAATGATTTGTAGCTGCGAAGTTTTTTTATTGATAAATAAAATCTTAGTGCCTTTATATTTTTCTTTTAAAGCCTCAAAAATATAATCGTTTTGCGGCAAACCATTTGGATGTTGTTTTACTAAAATTGTTAAATCTTTTTGTTTTGTTAATTCATCCAAGGTAAAATTAAGCCAATCATAAAAGTCAGGGAAAAGTAAATCGCGATAAATATGCGGAGAATCAAAAAAGCAATGAGCTAAAACAACAACAGTATTTTTCCAATCTATGTTTGTGAGTTCAGAATTTGTATCAGAAGAAAAAGCCGATTCTTTCATGTAGGTTGTAGCGCTATCAATTTCTCCTTGAAAACGTTTTTCAAATAACGCTTTGTAATTATTAATAATTTCTTCTTTATTATCTAAATTTTCAAATAATTTTTTAAATAAAAAGTGGTTATTGGCATGACTTGGGTATTCTTTTAAAACTTTGTGAACTAAAGAGTAATACGCCCCAACGGTATATACCGGGATGTTTTTGTTCAGGCAAAGCCTAACAACCAATCCATGATAAATGTAAGTTGTATAAGTGCTTACAAGGGCAACCACTTTATATTCTTCTAATTTTTGTTTTGAAACGTAAAAAATATTAAATGTTTGAAATAAAAGAGTTTTGAAAAACGGATCAAATAACTTTAATTCGGGTTGGTTGGCATAGCGTAAATAGGTGTCGTAAATTAAATCGCCAACTTTAATATTTTCAATTTCAATATTTAAAACATCAGCTTTTGTTTTTAAATTTAATAGTAATGTTTCAACTTGCTCATTAATTTTTAATTGATTTTGAAAAAGTTGATTGTTTCTATAAATCAGTTTTCCGGCAAAGGATAAATAAATTTTATCAAGAGTTGTTTTAAATTTTTTTGTAGAAATTGATTTTAAGACCGAATTATAATAGTAGGTCGTATGTTCAGCAGAATATATTGCAATATTTGCTTTTTTTTCGGTGGCAAGTTTATATGATGATGAGGCAATTTTTAAGCACATTTCATAGTCAGAAACGGATTGTGCCAATACAACATGTTCTTTAGAATTGTCCCATTTTATTTTATACCTGCTTAATTTGGATATGTATGAATTTTGAATTGCTGTTGGACCAGCATGCGCTTTTAAGAAGGCTTTATGATTTTGAACTATTGGTAAAATATCATTCCTGTAAAATTTAGGAGGATTTTTTAAAAATTTTAAAAATAATCTAATCATGATTTTATTATGTAGCTCTCTAGCTTTTAATATAAAGATACACTTTGCTAATTAATGGCATCGTTGGTTAATGGACTACCTTTTTTAAATCCTTTTTTTGCGATTTTGCCTAATAGTTCAAAATAATATCTTGGATGTAACCCATTTCCGGGACGAATAACTTTTAAATTCTTTTCGGTAAATAAATCTCCCTCATTTATATCTTCAGCCACATAAATTGAACGTTTAAAGAAAACACTTTTTGCTTCTATTTCCTGTATGCCAAGTTGAACTTTTCCTAGTGCTAAAAAAGCTCTCTCGGTTTCAATAACTAAGGCTTTTATTTCTTCAGGCTCAAGCGAAAAAGCTGAATCTACCCCTCCATCAGCTCTGCGAAGGGTGAAATGTTTTTCAATCACTCTTGCACCTAAAGCAACTGCCGCAACCGAAACGCCAATTCCCATAGTATGATCAGACAATCCAACGATACAATTATAAGTGTTTTCTAAATGTTGAAGGGTGTTTAAATTTGTGTTTTCTGGTGTAGCAGGGTATGTACTTGTGCACTTTAACAATATCAAATCTTTGCATCCAGCACCTCTTAATACTTTTACACTTTCTTCGATATCTTCGGCGCTAGACACACCAGTAGACATAATTACCGGCTTTCCTGTTTTTGCAACTTTAATTAATAAAGGATGATGTGTGTTTTCGAAAGAAGCAATTTTATAAATTGGTACATTGAGTGTTTCTAAAAAATCAACTGCTGTTTCATCAAAGGGTGAACTAAATGCAATCATTCCTTTTTCTTTTGCCCTGTCAAATATTGCTTTATGCCATTCCCACGGTGTGTATGCATCTTTATATAGGTCATGTAATTCTTTGCCATTCCATAAAGAATTTGGATCATTAATTACGAAAGCACCTTTCATGGTGATTGTATCTGCAGTGTATGTTTGTAGCTTTAAAGCATGAGCACCCGCATTCGCCGCAGCATCAACTATAGCTAAAGCCCTATCTAAAGATTGATTATGGTTACCACTCATTTCGGCAATTATAAATGGTTTATGATTGTTGCCAATTGTGATGTTACCTATTTTAATATCATTCATTTATCTTTTGTTTTTTTGAACTTAAAACTTTTGAATCCATTTTGCACAACACTGTCTGTTTTGATAAACCCGGCCTTTGTAAACAAATTGATTGATGCGGTATTTTCTGTTTTTATGTATGCCGTAATTTCTTTAGTTGGGTTTTGGTTCAAATAATTTTCAGATGCCTGTTCTAGCATCTCAACACCAAAACCTTTTCCTCTGTATTTTTTATCTATTGAAATTCCAATAATTATTTCGTTGTCTAAGTTTTCAATTCTTACTTGTCCAATAGGATTTGTCTCATTTAAAAATAAGTAAAAAAAACAATTATTTGAATTTAATTTATTTTTAAACCAATTTACGTGTTGTGTGTATTCAATCTTTTCATTATTGTATGAGTTGGATCTCACTAATGTATCGTTTGCCCAATCAAAATACAAATCAATATCATTTAATTGAGCTAATCTCATTTGTAGTCTTTTAAAATAGAATGTGTGAATAACGGCATCCTTAAATTCCTCATTAATTTTTATGTGTTGTTTAATGCGACTGGTTTCTTTAAATCCGGAAGCTTCAAGAGCAATATATAAATTGGGTCTGATGTCGTATGCGAAAGTAAAAATTGAGTTAAAATTTAAAACGTTATCGGCTACTTTTTTTAGGAGTGATAAATAATTAATCCAATCTGAAATAAATATTTCTTTTGATTGGCTTCTGGATGTTTCTGTTAAAAATGAGATCTCTGCTGTTTTCTTTACCCAGTCAATATGCACTAATCCTCCATAGCCAATTAATTTATCATCTAATAAAAAAGAAAAAAGTAATTGCTTTGGTTTTTCTTGTTCGAATAATTGAGCAATAGTTGTATCAAAATAATAATCTTGTTGTTCTTTTGTAATTGCTTCTTGTTGTCTTAAAATATCAATTTGCGAATTTCTCCAATTTAAAATATCATATTTATCTTCGTCTCTGATTGGCGCTAGCGTGTAGTTACCTTCTGAGAATTGATTTGTATTTAAACATTTATAAATGCGCATTTACTATAATATTAATGTTCTGAAGGAAATAATATAGAATGTTTTAATTCAGCGATTTTCCAATCAGTTTCATTATCAATGTCTTGAACCTGCAATTCATTTAATATTATTGAGCCAGAGTTTTGAGTGAAAACTTTTTTCTCTCGCAAAAACTTTTCTGTTCTTAACCAATAAAATTGTCCCGCATCATGATAAGTTGGGTTTAAATCCTGAGAACGCTTATTAAGATTTTCTGGAATAATCATAGTAACTTTTGAATCAGTTACATCTAAAGCCCTTTGAATAGGATACGAAAACGGACATACAGGAAATACACTTTCAAATTTATCAGAGATTAATAAATGATATGCGTCACTTAAAGTTTGTTTTGTAATAAAGGGAGCCGTTGGATAGATGCAACAAACATTATCAAATTGTTTACCGTTATTTTTTAAATCGTTTAAAACTTCAATAATAACATCTGCGGTAGTTGAAAAATCATCAGAGTTTTTTTTGCTTCTAATAAATGGCACTTGAGCTCCAGATTTTTTTGCAACTTCCGCTATTTCATCATCGTCAGTCGAAACCATTACATAATCAAACAATCCTGAATTTAGTGCGCTTTCAATGGAATAGGCAATAATAGGTTTCCCTCTAAACAATTTAATGTTTTTACGAGGTATTCGTTTGCTTCCGCCTCTTGCTATTATAATTGCAACGTTAGTCATTTAAAAAGCCAATAATAGTTTCTATTACAAAAGTTTGTTCTTTATCTGTTAGTGTTGGATACATTGGTAAACTTAAACATTTTGAATAATAGTTTTCTGCATTTTTGAAATCTCCTTTTTGCCATCCCAAACTTTGATAATAGGGTAGGGTATGAACAGGAATGTAATGCACTTGACAAAAAATATTTTTTGTCTTTAAAAAATCATATAACTCTTTTCGTTTCTCGGTTTCAATAATGTATAAATGATAGGCGTGCCCCTCAACAACGCCTGATTGACGTTTAATAGATTTATTATTTTTAAATGCGAGTGAATATTTTTCAGCAATCTCTCTTCTCCTTTTTAAACCCTCTTCCGCCCTTGCTAATTGTGAAGTCCCTAGCGCAGCTTGAAAATCTGTTAGTCGGTAATTAAATCCTAATTCTTGCATTTCATAATACCATCCGCCGTCATTGTTTTGCATTAAATCAGGGTCTTTAGTAATACCGTGCGTACGTAATTTTAATAATTTATGATATAATTTTTCATCATTAGTTGTAATCATTCCACCTTCTCCGCAGGCAATGTGCTTTACCGGGTGAAAAGAAAAAATTGCTAAATCAGCAAAATTGCCATTGCCACAGTTTTGTTTTTTATTTTTAGAATCAATAAAATAACCTCCAGGTGCGTGACAAGCGTCTTCAATTATCCAGCAATTAAACTCATTTGCTAATTTTCTAAATTCTTCAAGATTGGTTGCATTTCCTGCAAAATCAACAGGAATAATACCTTGAAAGTATCCTTTTGGATGTTTTTTTAATAAAGAACGAACACTATTAATGTCGAGTAAATATGTTTTAGGATCAATGTCAGCGAAATGAACTTCGCCACCACAATATTTAACGCAGTTTGCAGAAGCTGCAAAGGTAATTGGACTTGTAATTACTCTAGATGATGAATTTACATCTAATACTAAAGTACAAAGATGTAATGCGGCGGTTCCATTTGAAACGGCAACTGCATATTTACTACCAATATAATTTGCAAATGCTTTCTCAAATTCATTTATTTTTGGACCCTGAGTTAAAAAATCAGAGGTTAATGCTTCTATTACTGCATTAACATCATCTTCTGTTATATTTTGTTTTCCGTAAGGAATCATTATAATTTTATCAAGGTTTAAAATTTGGGTCAACATGTTCTACAATTAGTTTTCGTAAACTTTCAATAGTTTCCCATTCAGTATTGTTTTCAGATGTATAGTGAAATCCTTGAGGTACCATTTTTGCATTGAAGTTTTTTATGTAGTCATCCAATTTAAAATTTGGCATCTGTGGTAAAATAACATAATATTTTCCCAAATCATAAGTCGTAAATGAATCGGAACTGGTAATCATTTCTTCATGAATTTTTTCTCCCGGACGAATTCCTTTTATTACATGTTCGCAATTTGGCCCAACTGCTTTTGCAACATCCATAATTTTGTACGATGGAATTTTAGGGACAAATAATTCTCCTCCCCATGCTGTTTCTAATGCGTTTAAAACCATGTCTACACCACCTTTTAAGCTGATGTTAAAGCGAGTCATGTTTTTGTCAGTAATCGGTAAAACGCCACTTTTCTTTTGATTTAAAAAGAAAGGAATTACCGAACCGTTAGAGCCCATAACATTACCATAACGAACAACCGAAAATTTTAAATCTCTTTTTCCTCTTATATTATTTGCAGCAATAAATAATTTATCGGAAGTTAGTTTTGTTGCACCATATAAATTAATTGGCGCACAGGCTTTGTCTGTTGATAGAGCAACCACCTTGCTAACATTAGTTTCTAGACAAGCTCTAATAACATTTTCTGCGCCACCTATATTAGTTTTTACACATTCATCAGGGTTGTATTCTGCAATATGAACATGCTTCATAGCTGCTGCATGAATAACATAATCAATTCCCATTAAAGCTCTTTTTACTCTTTCAAAATCTCTTACGTCCCCTATAAAATAACGAATAGCAGAATATTTTGAAACAGGAAATTCTTGCTCCATTTGAAACTGTTTTTGTTCGTCTCTCGAGAAAATTACCAGGCGTTTTACATCGGGCCAATTTTTTAAAATGGTTCTAGTTAATTCTTTACCTAAAGACCCCGTGCCTCCTGTAATTAATATTGATTTGTTTGATAGCATTTTTAAATGTATTAATTTTTAAATGTAAAATTACTTGCATAAATGGGATTGTTTATACAGAACTGTTTAAACTCATCGGAAATATTTTTCACTTCAAATTTCGGATAATTTGCACCAAATAGTGAGCTTGTATATTCAAATTCCAAGACTAAACGATTACCAGACTTTAAGGGAGTGCCTTTGTGCCAACACTTTGTGTCTTCAGCAAACATTGACCCGGCATCTCCAATAACCACTAAAAAATCATCTGGCTTATAATGTTTTAAAATATCTTCGTCGGGTATTCGTGCGTATCCTCTGTTAAGTAATTCTTGTGGTTTTGCACCGGGTAAATGCGAACTCTTTATTAATCTGTGCGGACCATTTTCTGAAGTTACATCGTTTAAATAAATAAATATTTTTAACCATTTTATTCTATCCAAATCAAAGTGATACAATTGTGCCGCCTCGCTGGAAGCATCTTTTAAAAAAGCAGTAGACCACCACATTGCCGGAAAATCAAAAATTGGTTCGCAGCCTAAATAATTTCGTGCAACATTTATTAATACCGGATCCATTATTAATTGCTGAATGTCCGTATTATTAATTAAATCATTTTGTTCAAACCTATAAATTTCTGAAATTGGATTTTTAGGATCAAAAACTATTTTTTTATCGTAGAGTGGCGCAGTAACCGTATTTGCTTTGAGTGCATAATTATAAATTTTTGACACCAATTCCGGATTTACTTTTTTGTCAAAATTATAATAGCCGTCTTTATTTAATATAGTGTTGATGTTTGTAAAATCTGCAGGACTGATTTTCCCAATTATGCCATTTACAGAATCAGTTATTTTTTTTGGAGGATTACTAACGATAATTTCTTTATGAATTTTTTCATTAAATTTTCCGTTAGATGAGCAGTAAAGGTCTAGTAATGCTGTATAACCTTCGGTACTTGTAGTACCTGTTTTTTTAAAGGCCGCGTAAGCTTGGACAAAGATCTTTTTGTTCTTTGCTCTCGTTTTTATTTTTTGTCTTAGTCTATATAATAAAGCCCTCATATTATCTAGTTTAGTATTTCAACACTTTTTATTAGTAAGCACTTTTTATTTTTTTGTTTAATTTCTTTAACAACAAACTTGTGATAGTTGGTTTGATCTGAATTAAATGTAATAACTGTAAAATCATTACTGTCTAATTTTATTTCCTGATTGTTGTAAGCAAGCGTTAACGTATCTGTTACTGTTTTTTTTAAGGTTAGCACTATTTTTTTTGAATCGGATTTTAAATAAAACAAAAAATTATTTGTTGCTGCTATGCCGGTAGTGTCATTTTTTAAACTTTTTAAATCAATAAAAAATCCTTTATAAAAATTTGGCAAGTCGTTTTCGTTATTAAAATTTAAAAGTGTTTTGGGGATAAAGTCCAGCCGGGTTTTAATTAATTTTGCCGGCGAGCCTGCAACTACTGAAAAAGGCTCTAAATTTTTTGTTACAACCGAATTGGCACCAATAACACAGCCTCTGCCAATTGTAATACCCGACATAATAACAGAATTAATTCCTAACCAACAATCATCTCCGATAGTAACTTTTTTTGAATGTTCTTTTGAAAGTATTTTATCGGCGGCAACCATTTCATCTTGGTCTTTAATATAAATGTTTGGTTTAAAATTATAATAATGTCTGCCTGAACTAATATAAATGTTTGGCGCAAACGTACAATAATTCCCAATTTCAACATCGCCTAAAATTATGCATCTATCTTGTAGACTTGTGTGACTGCCAATTTCAATAATACCTGTTGTTCCTATTTCAACATTTTTGCCAATATAATTATCGCCGGCTAAAATTATTTTTCCTTGTTCGGCTGTAATGAGACTTGATGAAGGATCAATAATACAGTTTTCTCCCTTTACCAAATTGTATTGTGGTTGCGCGGCTAATTTTACCGGAAAAATTTTTCTATATATTTTTCTCAGCAATTTTTAATTATTAATAGTTAATTTATAGGGTATAGAAAACTTTCCCGAATTAGAATGCGGGTCCATATCAACCGGCGTAATGTTTAGTGTGGGAAGATTTACATTGTTATCTACAACATCATACCAACGCGTTTGTTTTGCATCACCAATTGCAAAATATAAAAGAAACTGACCAATTCTCAATGTTTTTGGAGGAATGGTTATGGTAAAAGAAATTTTTTCTCCTTTGTTTAGAGCATTTTCTTTTACAAGCAGTTTAATGTTTGTTAATACTTCATTTGAAAGTGGATCTATAAGTGCCATATAAAAAAGTAATCCATCCGAATTATCTCTTACATCGCAATCGCATTGAAAATTTATTTCTTCATCAAACCTAAAATCCCATGTTTTCTTTTCTTTTGAAAACCCTTGAATATTAGAAAAAAGAACATTGCCACTGCTTTGTGCGCGGTTAAGTCTATCTTTTATACTTGTAGTGCCAATAAAAGACTCGCTAAATAAACCGTTGTATTTTTTTATGCAAGTAGTAATATCACTTTGTTCATCTATTAAACCATTTTTTAATAATATTCCGGTTTTGCAAATGCTAGACATTGCTTGCATGTTATGGCTAACGAATAAAACTGTTCGACCTTCGCCGGCAACATTTTTTATTTTGCCCATACATTTTTTCTGAAACTCAGCGTCGCCAACAGCTAACACTTCATCTATGATTAAAATTTCGGGCTCAAGATGCGCTGCTACGGCAAAACCCAAACGAACCATCATTCCGGATGAATAACGTTTTACAGGAGTATCAATATATTTTTCTACACCACTAAAACTTACAATTTCATCAAACTTAGAGGCTATTTCAGGTTTAGTCATCCCAAGTATAGCTCCATTTAAGAAAATATTTTCTCTTCCCGTTAATTCGGGGTGAAAACCTGTACCTACTTCTAGTAAAGCTGCAATTCGTCCTCTAATTTTTACTTTGCCTGTTGTAGCAGATGTTACTTGAGATAATATTTTCAGTAACGTTGATTTTCCCGCGCCGTTTTTTCCAATAATGCCTAAAACATCTCCTTGTTTAACCTCAAAATTTATATCTTTTAATGACCAAACATAATCGCTGCCACCTTTTGCACTTCTATCATTTGTATCGCCAATTTGCAAGTAAGGATCATCTTTACCTCTTGCTTTATGCCACCAACGATTAAGATCATGAGAAATAGTACCGGTGCCTAATTGACCCAAACGGTATTGCTTCGAAACATTTATAGCCTTTAAAACTACTTTACTCATTCTGCTTTTTTTTACACTGTATCCATAAAGGATTTTTCAACTTTATTAAAAACAATTAGTCCAACAAAAAATAAAACTACTGTAAATAAAAAACTATAGCTTAAATACAACCAATTAAATTCGCCAACGCCTAAAAAAGCATATTTAAAGGCTTCAATAATGCCGGTAATAGGATTAGCTAATAAGATAAATTTATATTGTGGATACTTTTCGCTTACCATTGATAAAGGAAAAACAATGGGTGAGGCATACATTAAAAGCTGTATCCCAAAAGTTACCAAAAATTTCAGATCGCGGTATTTGGTAGTTAAGGAGGTAATTATTATTCCAAGCCCAAGTCCTAAAAAGCCCATTAAGATTATTAAGAATGGCACTAAGAGTAGCGTTAAATTAGGGTGAATAGTAGTATCGGTAATCAAATAATAAATCCATACGACTATAAAAAGTAAAAACTGAACGCCAAATTTTATAAGATTAGATAACACAACGGATAGTGGAACTATCATTCGTGGAAAATATACTTTTCCAAAAATACTTGCATTGGCAGTAAACGTATCGGAGGTTTTACTTAACGTATCAGAAAAATAATTCCATAAGGTTATACCACACATATAAAACAAAATTGGCGGAAGCCCTTCGGTCGAGATACCGGCTAGCGTGCCAAAAATAATGGCATACGTAAATGCTGTGATGATGGGTTGTATAAAAAACCAAATAGGACCCAGGATAGTTTGTTTGTAAATGGATACAAAATCTCTACGAACAAATAAAAACAACAAATCTTTGAAACGTAAAATTTGCGATAAGCCTAACGAGTACCATTTATTTCTTGGTTCTAATACCAAATCCCATGGTTCATTATCATCTTCAATTTCTTTGATCATTATTTTATTATATTTTTTTAGCTGAAGTATAAATTCAAAACACTTACAACTCTTACTACTTATACGAAATCTGTTTAAATTGAAGAAGCATTTAACATGCAAATTTAACAGAATTAATGGAATATTTTTTAGTTTTAGCGTACCCAAATTAATTTAATAGTTTAAGTGCATTTACCTTGTTGTAAAGCACTATTTCGCCCCTATTTATTAGGAGTAACAAACCTTTTTTATATCTTTGGGATTAGCTTTTAAACGCTTTTTGGCTAATATTCTTTAAAAAAACAACGAATATTACTATTATGCTTTTTGAAAGATTAAAAAACAGGAATAACTCCTTAAAAAAGAATAAAATATGCCGGTGGCAAATAATTAGTAAAAAATTAATCTTTAGCCTAATTACAAAACTTAAGATTTAAAATTTATGGAGTTACATTAATGAAATTACTTTTTTTAACATCATATTACCCTCCTTTTTTGGAAAAATTTTTAAAGCAGCACGATTGTTCTGGTTTAAATTTTGATCAAACCTTAACTAAGTTGTTAGAACAATTTTTTGCCGATACTGGTTCACTATGTCATTATACTGAAAAAGCCGGAAATGAAACTTTTTTGATAATTGCCAATTGCGAGGTCTTACAAAAAAAATGGGCAAATGAAAACAATTTTATGTACACCGATAATTGGTTTTATGAAATTGCTTTCGAACAAATTAAAGCCTTTAAACCGGATGTTTTTTATTTAGAATATGTAACCGAATTTTTCGGAGAGTTTGCTAAGTCTGTAAGTCCGTTTTGTAAAAAAATAGTTTCTTGGATTTCTTCTCCTTTAAATCCTAATACAAAGTTAAATAATATTGACTTAGTGTTTTCATCCACTCCTGATTTTGTTGATAGTTTTAGGAAACAGGGCATAGCTGCGGAATATATGCATCCAGCTTTCGATCCTAGAATATTACAAGAAATAAAAAATCCTCAACAAAAAACAATTCCTTTTTCTTTTGTGGGCGGATGGAGTGATGTACATATAAATCGGAAAATAGCTTTAAAAAAGTTAGCTAAAAATACTGCAATTCAGTTATGGGGATATAATTACATTAAAAATTTTAGCAAGCGTGAATTGGGTTATTATAAAAATATTTTAATAAAAGAAAATCCAGAAATTATTAAACGGTATAAGGGTGAAGCTTGGGGTTTGCAGATGTATGATATAATTCAAAAATCATTGATTACTTTTAATATTCATGAAAGTTTGTTGAAAGGATACGTTGGTAATATGCGAATGTTTGAAGCAACAGGCGTTGGAACGATGGTTTTAAATGATGAAGGAACTAACTTATCGTCTTTATTTGTTCCTGGTCAAGAAATTGAAACGTATAAAACAATTGATGAGGCGATAGAAAAAGTAAATTACTATACCGCTAATCCTCAAAAAGCAATTGAGATTGGAAAAAAAGCGCAACAACGAACACTTAATGAGTATAATTATGATAATTACGTTAAGATTTTATTTTCTCATTTAAATCGGTTATTTTAACCAAACAAATCAGCAATGGAAAAACTCCCATATATAAATTTAGGATGCGGCTCAAAGTACAACGAGCTTTGGGTAAATGTTGATTTTATTTCTACCGGAAAAGATGTTATAGCGCATAATTTAACTCTGGGCATTCCGTTCAAAGATAATTCGTTTAAGGCTGCTTATCATTCGCACGTTTTAGAGCATTTTACTAAAGCGGATGCCGAAAAATTTATCGCCGAGTGTTATCGTATTTTACAGCCAAATGGCATTTTACGGATTGCAATTCCGGATTTGGAAGCCATTGCGCGTAATTATATTAAATTTTTAGATGCCTCTTTAGCCAATGATAAGTCTGCTAAAGAAAAATATAACTGGACAATGTTAGAAATGTATGATCAGGTTGTTAGAGCGAAGGGTGGGGGAGAAATGATTGATTACATTATGGATGAGACTAAAAATAACGACGATTTTTTAATAGAAAGAAACGGTAATGAAACAAAACTACTGATTGCAAATTTTAGAAATAGTAAAAACAGTGATTCTGAAACAAAAAGTGCAAGGGGATTTATTTTTTCAAATTTTAAAGAGCGTGTAAAAAATAAATTAATTCAGCTTTTGTTAAAAGAAGATATTAAAGCTTTAAATATTGGAAGATTTAGACTTGGCGGCGAAATTCATCAATGGATGTATGACAGATATTCTTTAGCTGAATTATTAAAAAAGCATGGTTTTTCTAATCCAAAAGTTGTTGCAGCAACCGAAAGTCAAATTCCTGATTGGAATAGTTTTAATTTAGATGTAATGGACGGCAAAGTCAGAAAGCCTGATTCGTTATTTATGGAGGCAGTAAAAATTTAGTAGATGTTGAATTTTGTAACATTATTTAATTCAAATTATTTATCGCGGGGCTTGGTGTTGTACCAATCTCTTGTTAAGCATTGCCCTAATTTTCATTTATACGTTGTTACTTTTGATGATGCTACCTTTGACTATTTTCAAAAAAATCCACAAAAGAACTTAACAGCAATTTCATTAACACAATTCGAAGATAAAGAATTGTTATCGGTAAAAAGTACTCGTTCAGCCGCTGAGTATTGTTGGACTTCTACGCCATCTACAATTTTATATTGTATAAATAATTTTAATTTATCTAACTGCACATACCTTGATGCTGATATGTGTTTTTATTCTGATCCAAAAGTATTGTTTGATGAAATGGGCGATAATTCAGTTTTAATTACCGATCATCGTTACACTCAAAAATACGATCAATCTGCAACAAGTGGAAAGTACTGCGTTCAGTTTGTTACATTTAAAAATACTGAAGATGGTTTACTAGTTTTAAACTGGTGGAGAAATGCGTGTATTGATTGGTGTTACAATAGAGTAGAAGATGGAAAATTTGGCGACCAGAAATACTTAGACGATTGGACTACTCAATTTAAAGGTGTACACGAATTAAGGCATCTTGGTGGCGGAATTGCTCCATGGAATGTGCAACAATATAATTTTAGTGTAAATAACAACACTATAACAGGTACCGAAATTTCAAGTAATAAAATTTTTGATGTTGTTTTTTTTCATTACCATGGGTTAAAATTTTTCGAGAATGATGTTGTACTCTTAGCGGATACTTCTTATGATTTAACTGAAAATGTAAAGATCACATTTTTTAATAAATATGTTAAGGCACTATGTGAACAAAATCAAATAGTAAAAAAAACAAACCCAAAGTTAAACGCTAATGGTGTTTCTGGCCCTTCAAAATATATGCCATTTTCTTTTAAAACAATTTTAAAATATTATTTTGAAAATATAAAGTCATCCAAGAAAAATATTCTGGGAGGAAAACTTATAGACCGGATAAAACATCATCATTATTTTTATTTGGATAGTTTTAAATAAGCTTATGACAACATTATCTATTATTACAATTAATTACAATAATAAATCTGGTTTAGAAAAAACTATTGCCTCTGTAATTTCACAAAATTTTAAAGATTTTGAATTTATTGTTATTGATGGTAATAGTAATGACGGAAGTAAAGAAGTTATCGCTTCGTTTCAAGATAAAATATCTGTTTCTGTTTCTGAAGCAGACAAAGGAATTTACGACGCTCAAAATAAAGGCATAACAAAGGCTTCAGGTAAGTATTTACTTTTCTTAAACAGCGGCGATGTTTTATATAATGTGGATACTTTAAAATCTATTACGCCATTATTGAAAGAAAAATCTTTTTATTATGGTAATTTAATTTTAGAAAAATCCGGTAAGCACGAGGAGCATATTGCTCCTGTAACTGTTGATATGGATTTTATGTTAAACAGTACGTTTTGGCATCCGTGTGTATTTATTAAGTCTGACCTATTTAAAAATTTTGGGCTTTATAATACTGATTTTAAAATCGCAGGTGATTACGAATTTTTTATTCGTTGTTTATTAAAACCAAATATTTCTTGCGAGCACCTTAATCAGTTTGTGTCTGTTTTTGATGGGAACGGCATAAGTAATGATCCGAAATCCGCTGAACTATTAACATCTGAACGCGAAAAGGCTTGGAAAATGAATGTTTCTGAAACTGTTTTTGAAAACTTAAAAAAACAAAATGCATTTGACAGAAGTAAGTATTCTAAAATTATTAATACAATTCAAAAACTACGTGGTAAATAATAATGTCGAAAGATAATTCTATAAAAGAATTTTTATTTTCCTTCAAAAAGAAAAGTAAACTTGTTGTTTCTTTATTTTTAAGAAGGATTCAACGTATATTTTTATCCAATAAATTAACCGAAGTCGATTCCTATAATATTCCGATAATTATTAATAACCGTAATCGCTTAACTTATTTATTACAATTAATTACCTGGCTCGAAAAGAATAATTATACGAATATTATTATTCTGGATAACGATTCTACATTCTCTGAATTGCTGGCGTATTATAAAGTTACCAAGCACAGAGTTGTGTACTTAAAAGCAAACGTTGGTTACATGGCTTTATGGCAATCTCAAGTTTTTAATGAGGTTAAAAACGGTTTTTATGTTTATACCGACCCTGATGTTATTCCGAATCCTGATTGTCCAGCCAATGTAGTTTATAAATTATACACTGTTCTTTCAAATTATAGTCAAATTGAAAAGGCCGGAGTGGCATTAAAACTAAATGATCTACCCGATAGCTACGACAAAAAGAACGATGTGCTTAGCTGGGAAAAGATACATTGGGAGAAGCAGGTTGAAAAAGATGTTTACGATGCATTGGTAGATACAACATTTGCTTTATACAAACCTTTGTCTTTTGGAAATGCTGAAATGTGCAAAGGATTTAGAGTTGGTGGCGAATATGAATTTTTACACTTACCTTGGTATATTGATTCTAATAATTTAACAGAGGAAGAAAAGTATTACCGAAATAATGTTTCTAAAACATCATCTTATTGGTCCAGCAAATAAAATAAATGAGCATTATAGCAAAAGTATATAGAACTTTAATCCCTGAATCCCTGAGATGGAAAGTGATTCACGCTAAACGAAATCGGGTTGAAGAAAAAATTAAAAAAACTGTTGTTTCGTATTATAAACAACATCCTAGTAGTGATGTTGAAATTAATGAGGCGCTTAAATTTCTCCAAGAAAACTCTATTTCTGTATTTCCGTATCCCTTCTTTTTAAAATATGCAAACAAACCAATAGAGGTTAATATAAATACAGAAAATAATTTGCCGTATGTTATGCATTATGGTAAAAAATTGTATTTCAAAAAAAACTGGACAAAAGAACATATTATTGACGCTTACAGATTTTTATTGGCCGAACAAGATGAGCAGTCAGGACACTGTTATTTAAATAAAGAATACGGCATCGAATCAAATTCTGTAATTGTTGATGTTGGAGCGGCTGAAGGAATATTTGCTTTAAACGAAATTGAAAAAATAAAACATATTTATTTAATCGAAACTGATAATGAATGGATAGAGGTTTTAAAAGAAACCTATAAGCCATGGATGGATAAAGTTACTATCATAAATAAATTTGTTTCAAGTATAGATGATGAAATGAATGTAAGATTGGATACCTGTTTTTCCGATATTGAAAAAGTAGATTTTTTAAAGATTGATGTTGACGGGGCAGAGCAGGACCTTTTAGATGGAGCTGATAAAACGATTTCTGATAAAGTTAAGAAGTTGGCTATTTGTACTTACCATAAAACCAATGATAACAGAGATTTTACTTCGTATTTAAAATTGAAAAAATATTCATTAAAAAATTCACCCGGTTACATGTTGTTTTATTTTGATTCTAATTTTGAAGCGCCCTATTTTAGAAGAGGTCTAATTAAAGCAGAGAAAAGATAGTTATGACTTTAGTTTCAATTTGTATACCCGCCTATAAACAACCCCAACTGCTTAAAAAAGCAATTGATACAATTTTAATGCAGTCGTATACCAATTATGAGATTATAGTTAGTGATGACACGCCTGACGATTCTATCAAAGAAATAATAGACCAATTTAATGAGCCTAAAATAAAATATTTTAAGAATGAAAAGCCATTGGGCAGTCCGCAGAACTGGAATAATGCTATCAAACAAGCAAAAGGAGATTATATAAAAGTGTTACATCACGATGATTATTTCTCCGAAAAAGATAGCCTTAAAAAATTTGTTTCAGCATTAGATTCAGGACCGGAAATTGACTTTGCGTTTTCTTATTCAGATATTTATTTTAAAAAAATTAATGAACATTTTTTGCATAAGCAATCAAATGTGCAATTAAGAAGATTAAAAATAGAACCTGAATTTCTTTTTTTTAGGAATGTTATTGGTGCTCCAAGTTCTGTAATATTTAAAAACGATAAAACTATTGTTTTTAACAAAGAGTTTAAATGGTTGGTGGATGTTGAGTTTTATATTAACTATTTAAAAAAGCATAAGAATTTCATATGCATAAAAGAAGCCCTTGTTACGGTGGTAGATGGGAGTGAGGAGCAGATCTCGCAAGAGTTAGCTTTTAATAGAGAAGTTGTTTTAAATGAAAATTTAAATTTATTTTCGGCAATATATTCAGATAAATTAAATACAAAAAAATCGTTATTGTTTTTTCAGGAATTGTTTTTACAATTTGAAATTTATTCTTTTGACGAATTGAAACGGAAATTTGAAATACCTCAAAACATTAACGGGTTTTTGATAGATGTTTTTATTGATATGCCGAAGAATGCACTCTTAAAGAAGTTTAAGAAAAGATTACTTACAAGTAGATATAATAAACGTATTTTTAAAATAGAACGGTATTAATGATTGTAGTCAAGTTAATGGGAGGTTTGGGTAACCAGTTGTTTCAATACGCTGCGGGTTTGGCATTAGCTAGTTATAACAAAACAGATTTGTTTTTAGATACTACCCATTTAAATAACGATCCTAAAGGCGCTTATACCAAACGAAAATTTGAATTAGATAGTTTTACGATTTCAGCTAAAATTGCTGATTCCTTAGTTTTAAGTAGTTTTAATTTTAATGAATATAAATTAACCACTAAATTTAAAAAGCTTAGACCAGACTTATTTAAAAAACTAATTTTTAATGAGCATCAATTTAATTTTCACGCCAATTTTTTTAAGTGCCGTTCATTTACTTATTTAAACGGTTATTGGCAAAGCGAAAAATATTTTAATTCATTTAGAGAGAAGTTGCTCGCCGATATTTCATTGGCAACGCCTTTATCAAAAAATGCTGAATTAATTGACAGCAAAATTAAATCCACTAACTCTGTTTCTATTCATGTTAGAAGAGGTGATTTTATAAGTTTAAAATCTGCCAATCATTTTCATGGCTTTTTAGATATGGCCTATTATAAACAAGCAATTGAGGAAATAAATGATAAAATTGAAAACCCGACTTTTTTTATTTTTAGTGATGATATTGAATGGTGCAAAATAAACTTTGATTTTATTCGTTCTAAAGAATTTGTAGTTGGACCATCTTTAGAAATATCTACACATGAAGAACTTATCTTAATGAGTCGTTGCAAAAATAATATTATTGCAAATAGCAGTTTTAGTTGGTGGGGAGCTTGGTTAAACAAACATGCTAAAAAAGTCGTAATTGCGCCTAAAAATTGGTTTAACGATAAAACAATAAATACAAACGATTTAATTCCTTCAAGTTGGATAGTAATTTAAATACTCATATTCCGGCAGTGTCGGTTGTAATGTCCGTTTACAATGGCGGCAATTATTTGCAAGAAGCTATTGAAAGCATTTTGAAACAAAGGTTTATTGATTTTGAATTTATAATCATTAATGATGGCTCTACAGATGCTTCAGAAAATATAATTAAGTTATTTAACGATGGACGAATTGTTTACGTAAACAATGAATCTAATATAGGTTTAATTGGTTCTTTAAACAAGGGTTTAAAAATTGCGAAAGGGAAATACATAGCTAGAATGGATGCCGATGATATTGCGCTTGATGACAGATTAGAATTACAAGTTCAAAAATTTATAGAAAATCCTAAGGCCATTGTGGTGGGCAGTGATTATTATTTATTGTCTGGCACTAAACTTTCCTATATTAAAAACACAAATGATAGTGATTATAATAAAGCGGTACTATTTTTTTCACCTTGTTTTTGTCACCCAACTGTAATGATGAAGAATGTTTTTAATGAAAAAAATATTTTTTACGATAGGGAATATAAGCATGCCGAGGATTATAAATTATGGACAGATCTTTTTGCGTTAGGTGAGTTTTTAAATGTAGACAGAGCATTGCTAAAATATAGGTCGCACGATACGCAAATTAGCAATAAGAATAAAGAGGCGCAATTGCAAATAAGCAATAAAATCAGGAGGGGCTTTTGTAAGAAACTTAATTTTAGTTTATCTGAGGAACAATTTACAACCTTAAATTTAATTGGGAATAACTCGTTTATTAAGTCAATTGATGAATTAATTAAAATTGAAAATTGTTTATTGGAGTTAAAATCACAAAACGAAATTCACAAAGTCTTTAGGGTAATTTCATTTAACGTTTTTCTTCATAAATTTTGGTCAGATAGTTGTGGTAATTCAAATATTGGCTTAGCGGCATACAGTATTTATACAAAATCAGTTTTATCTAAAGTTACTAAAGTTACTTTAGATCAAAAAAGTAAATTACTCGCTAAATGTTTGCTTAGGAAATTCAGGACTAATTAATTAATTTTTTTACAGAGTCAGTCCAAACATTCCAGTTTAGTAAGTCATCATATAATTTCCGAGTTTCTTTTCTTAGTTTCAGATATTCTTGAGGATGATTTATGAAATATTCCATTTTGTTTGCATACCCTTTTCCAAAATCTGAGTAGTCTATTAAAAAACCATTTTTACTTTCTTTCAGATGACCGGCAACCCCACCTGTATTTGCTATTATGCAAGGCACACCAAAGGCACTGGCCTCATTTATTACAATCGGTGTACAATCAAAACGAGTTGGGAGTATTAAAAAATGATGTTGTTTGTAAATTGCACTTAATCTCTCCTGCCCTTTAGGATCGTTTTTGTCAATAAACGGAATAACTGTCATTTTAGTGTGTTTAAATTCACTAGGAGGAACACAACCTAAAATAGTTAAACTAACATTATATTCTTTATCAAAGAGCCGTTTAAATGCATTATAGGCAATTTCCCCACCTTTATTTTCCCAGTATACACCTACAAATAAAATTTTCCATTCAAGTGGAACGTTTTGGTTTATTTCATTTTCCGATGGTAAAAGATCAAAATTTGCACCGAAAGGAATGATTTTTACTTTGTCCTCATTGGCATTATAATCCTTAATAACTGAACTATGAGCCCATTCTGACGAAACAATTACATATTTACTTTTTTGAATAGCTAGTTGTTCAATTAAATTACCTTCTTCAATTGAGGGCATGGTAAGGTTTTTTAAACTCTCGTGATAGTTTAAACAACCAGCAAATGTTCCATCCGAAATATATATAATTGGAATGTTAGTTTCTAAAAATGCAATTTCCGAGGAGGCTGCAGGGGCTACAATGTAATTGAATTTTTGGTTTTTAAGTTTCTTATTAAAAAAACTAGCATAACCCTTACTAATAAAAATACTGTGCCTATAACTATACCGTTTATTTAATAGTTTTAAATAAAATTGGTTTACAAGCTTTGCTATCCACAATCTAAAATTGGGCTGGTAAGGACCAATAATTTCAACATCACCGATCGTACAAAGGCTTCTATAAATTGAGTAATGCGTTCCGCTCCAAACCTTTTTGTTTTTAGGATTTTCGGACGATAAATAAGCTATTTTCAACCTTTCCACTTTTTAGATTTATGCTAGACTATTTGGAACTAAAATGTTAAATTTACAATAATTTTCACACTTATTTTTTAACATACATGAAATTTTCAATTATAGTTCCTTCATACAATCAACCCGATTACATAGAAGAAACCCTTAAAAACATAATTGACATTAAAGAATTAGCAGAAAAGCATTTGTGTACGATTGAGGTTTTATTATTTGATAGCGAGTCTAATATTCAGGTTATAAATATTATTGAAAAATATAAACCTTATTTTGATTTTGTTGAAATAAAAAAGGATAAAGGACAATTTGACGCTATTAATAAAGGAATTCAAAAATGTACTGGTGATTATTGGACCTGGTTGAACACCGATGACACGCTCAATATTGAAGGTTTTTATAAAATGGTAGCAATTCTTAAAGAAAAACCAAGTACAGATTATATTTATGGATCTATTAATTATATAAACGAAAAAAGTGAATTCATTAAAACCTGTCACGCTTTTCAAGTTGATAAACATATTATGATTTCAAAAGAACCAAGCATTTTCCAGCAAGGTTCTTTTTTTAGAACTTCTTTTACAAAAAAAATTGGGTTGCTAAAAGAATATAATTGCTGTTTTGATTATGAATACGTATTGAGATGTTTGTTTAATAATGCAATAGTTTATAAATGTGATTTTATAGTTGCAAATTTTAGACAGCATGCAGTTTCTAAAACAGGAAGCATAGTTCCAGTTTTTATTAGAGAACAATTAATTATTAGTAAAGAATATGGTCGTAAGTTTTTTCACTTTATGACTTGGTTTGCCAATCTAAGACTAATTAAACACAAAGTTTTTCCACGCTAATGAAAATATTATTACTATCAGATACTTATAGCGAGCACACCGAAAAATGGGCTTTAGGTTTGGCTAGTCAAAATATTGAAGTTGGGATATTTAGTTTTAATAAAGCTACATATAACTGGCATGAGCATGAAAACATTACTGTTTTTTTTGAACCAGAAAAAAAAATTAACGCAGATAATCTCCTTACGAAAATTTCGTATATAAAATACCTTAGTATAATAAGAAAAATTATTAAACATTTTAAGCCAGATATATTACACGCTCATTATGCAACAAGTTATGGTTTAATTGGTGCCTTATCCGGGTTTAAGCCTTTTTTTCTTTCAGTGTGGGGGTCTGATGTTTATGATTTCCCAAAAAAATCTAAATTGCATAAAAAGGTTTTTCAGCATAATTTAAATAAAGCTAGTGTGATTATGTCTACTAGTAAAATAATGATGCAGGAAGTTAAAAAGTATACTAATAAAGAAATTTTTGTAACTCCATTTGGAGTTGATTTAACTAAGTTTATTAATAGGCCAACTACAATCCCAAAAGATAATTCAATTTATATTGGCACTATTAAACCTATTGAGGAAAAATACGGGATTGAATATATTATAGATGCAGCTCAAATTTTATTAGAAAAACACAAAGAAAATTTTAAATATAAATTTTTACTAATAGGGCCAGGGAGTAATTTAGAGCATTATAAAGAAATTATTCGTCAAAAAAATTTAGAACCCTATTTTGAAATTACCGGTAGAATACCATTTACAAATATTGTTGATTACCATAATTTATTAGATATATTTTTAAATGTGTCAATTGATGATAGCGAGAGTTTTGGGGTTGCAGCAGTAGAAGCAATGGCCTGCGAAAAACCTGTTATTGTTAGTGATGTAGGAGGTTTAATGGAGGTTGTAAATAATGGTGAGTTTGGACGAATTGTAAAGAAAAAAGATAGTTCCGCGCTAGCAAACGCTATCGATGAAATAGCAAACAACATAGCCAAAGAAAAAGAAGCTGGTAAACTGGCTAGGAAACATGTTTTAAAGAATTATGATTGGGCAAATAATTTAAATTACATGATTAGTATTTATAAAGAGTTTTTAAATAAAAATAAGAAATAAGACTTTAGTGATTCTAAAACCAATAAACGATATTATTATTTATTCTGAAAAGGCTGAGCCAGTTTTAGGCGTTTTTGCAAGTGAAAAATGGCTGTCGGTTTATGGAGATAAATTACAGTTAGTTGGAATTTATAAAGACGAACATCAACTTATTGGAGGCTTTTATTTTTTGAAAACGAAAAAATACGGTTTTACATTTGTAAAATTGCCACCATACACTCCAAATTGTGGTTTGTTTTTTGTTTCTGAAAGTAAAAACAAGTCTTCTAGTAATAATTTTTCAAAAGAGATTATGAATGATATTTGTAACTATTTTTCAGAATTAAAAAGTTCTTTAACTATTTTAGCTTTTCCTTCTAACATTATCGATTTTCAACCATTTATTTGGGATAAATATAAAGTCATACCAAACTATACCTATCGGATTAATTTAAAAAATTCTATAGAACACATTAAAGGTAATTTTGATTCTAAGCACCGAAATGTAATTAATAAGGCAATTAAAGAGGAGGTTGTTGTTGCAGAAAATTCTCTTAGTAAAGAAGAGCTTTTTAATTTTTTTAAATCATCTTTAAAAACTGCTGGTGCAAATGTTTATGAGCAGGAATTAAAAAACATTTTTTTTAGTTTTTCTGACAAGTCAAATTCTTTTGCATTGGTAGCAAATAAGGGTAACGAATTTTTGGGCGCTGTGTTTTGTGTATTTGATAAAAACATCTGTTATTATTTATTAGGAAGTGTAAAAAAAAGTGCTGGAATTCAAGGAGTAAATAATTTGCTGATCCAAAAAAGTATTGAAAAAGCAATTGAACTTGGTTGTAATACATTTGATTTTGAAGGTTCAATGCTAAAAGGAGTTGAGAAATTTTTTAGAGGGTTTGGTCCTGAACTAGTGCCCTATTACACAATTAATAAAGCAACTTTGCCATTGGAAATTCTTTTAAAATATAAAAAGAGAGAAATATTTTAATGCTTAAGTTAAAACATATAGCTCATAAAGATATTGATTTTAAAAAATGGGATAAAACTATTTTGTCTTCTGATTTTCCCTTGGTTTTTGCGCAATCATTTTATTTAAATGCTACATCTCCAAATTGGGATGCTTTAGTAATTGGAGATTATGAAAGTGTTTTTCCGCTTACCTATAAATCAAAATTTGGCTTTAAATATTTACCACAGCCTTCTTTTACCTCTCAATTGGGTGTTTTTGGAAAGATAAATGAGAAGGTTGAGCGTTTATTTTACGATTATATTTGTGAGAATTTTAAATTAATTGAAATTGAATTAAACGCTTCTAATAAAATTAAAAATAAAAACATTAGTCCAAAAAAAACTTTCGTTATTAACTATGTTAAGGGATATAAATACAATCAAAATACTAAACGAAACATAAAAAAAGCTCTTGATTCTGAATTGTTAGTTGAGAAGGTTGATGCAAAAAAAAGTATTTCAGTTTCAAAAAAAATAATGAATTCATTTTTAGAAAAAGAGTTAAAACTTTCAAAATCTGTAATCAATATATTTAATGCTTTAGTTGTAAATAGTTTAAATGCAAATAGTCTGTTAACCTTAAATGTTATTGATAAAAATAATTCTATAAAAGCAATTGCTCATTTTGTTTTTAATAATAAGCATGCTCTTTATTTAAAGGGAACAAATTTGGATAAAAAAGAAAATTCAGGAAGCATGCATTTATTAATTGACGCTGCGATAAAATATTTTGATGGTAAAGTGGATGTTTTCGATTTTGGCGGTGGTTCTATGAGCGAAAGTTTAGCTGGTTTTTATCAAGGCTTAGGCGGACAACCACTTAACTATAGTTTTTTAAAAATTAATCAATTGCCACGATTCGTAAAAGTTTTAAAAGGAAAAAAGAGTTAATGAAGGCAATAATTTCTCATGATATAGACCATATTAGCATCTTTGAACACACTTTTAAAGATGCTATAATTCCAAAATTTATTGCTCGCATGCATATTGAGTTGCTGAGTGGGAAAATTTCTTTGAGAGAATACACATTGCGTTGGACTGATTTTTTTAAAAATAAATGGCAGAATATTGATGAACTAATTACCTATAATAATATTAATAATGTTCCCTCCTCATTTTTTATTGCAGTTAATAGAGGTGTGGGACTCAATTATTCAAATCGTGCTGCTCTTTTATGGATACAACAAATGCAAAAGCGAAATTGCGAAATAAATATTCATGGTATTGAGTTTGATGATTTTGAAAGAATTTGTGAAGAGCATAGTTTATTTAAATCACTTACTAAATCTGAAAATTTTGGTGTGAGAATGCATTATGTTCGAAATAATAACCAAACTTATTCTATGTTAGATAAAGCTGGCTATAGATTTGATAGTACAGAATATGCCTTTAAAAACCCTTATAAAATTGGAGCAATGTGGGAATTTCCGTTTCAAATTATGGATGGATGGATTTTAGAAAATGGCAAAAAATGGCAATCATTAAATTTTAAACAAGCTAAAGAAAACACCATTAAAATAATTGATAAGGCGCATCAAGAAAATTTATTGTATTTAGGAATTGATTTTCATGATCGATATTTTTCTCATTCTTTTAAGACCTGGCTTGATTGGTATATGTGGTTAGTAGATTATTTGAAAAATAATAATATTGAGTTTGTTAATTATAATATGGCTATTAACGAATTAGAAGTTAATAAGTAATTATGAAAAGAATATTTTTGACATTGATACTTTGTTCACTATTTACAAACTTTTTTTCTCAAAAAAAGAAAGTTATAAAAAATCTTAAAATTAAATCTGTTTCCGAATCTGTTGAGATTAAAGGTAAGATATTGATGGATTCTAAAACGGTTTTCAATAATGAAGGTAAAGTTATAGAGGAGTATAAGTATGATGATGAAGGTAAACTTAGTTCAAATACAAAATATAAGTTTAATGTTAATAATGATGTTGTTGAAGAATTGGATTATAACGACAAAAATAAATTAACACGAAAAAAAGTTATAAAATATAATTATTCTCAAAAAAAATCTGAAGAATTGTTCTTTGATGAGAACAATAAACAAATTAAAAAAGTGGTTTATCAGTACAGTGCTAATGGGTTAAAAACAAATAAAACAACTTACGATTCCCTTAATAATATTGTTTCAGTTAAAAAATACAGCTATACGTTTAAATAATTGGAAAGCATTGAGAGTATATTGAATAAGTTTGACGAAATAAGTTTAACAGATATATCTCCTGATATTCTAATTAATCGGATTGATACTAAATTTGTTTTTTCAGAAAAAAAATTGCCTCAATTCTTAAAAGAACTTTCTTTTAATTATAAAGTTTTGTCAATCGAAAATAAATCCATCATTCATTATAATACTACTTATTATGATACTCCAGATTTTTCAATGTATTTGATGCATCATAACGGGTTGTTAAATAGGTATAAGGTGAGACTGAGGCGTTACATTGAGACAAAAACAGCTTTTTTAGAAATTAAATTAAAGAACAATAAAGGACGTACTTTAAAAAATCGGGTTGCTCATGATTTTTGTAAAATTAATTGGACTATAGTTGAAAATGAATTTATTAAATCAAATACAGCATTTAACCCTCTTATATTAACACCCCTTGTAATTGTTCAATTTAAACGTATAACACTGTTAAACTCAAGCTTTAATGAGAAAATAACGATTGATACAGAGCTTGATTTTTCAAATAAAGAACACACTGTTAAAATTAATAATCTTGTTTTACTTGAGGTTAAACAGCCAAATATAGTGGTTTCTGAAGCATCTTCTCTATTATTAAAACATAAAATCAAATCCATTTCTTTAAGTAAGTATTGTTTAGGTGTAAATTATCTATATCCTCATCTTAAAAAAAACAATTTTAAACAAAAATTGATAACTTTAAATAAAATAATACATGATGCACCAATTAACCATACTTCAAATATCTGAGGATGTTATTAATACAGGCTTTGATGCTTTACAAAAAATTTCGGGAAAACTACTTTTCAGGTTGCTAATAGATATTGTATCTATATTTATTTTAATTCGTTTTGTTTATTTCCCGGTTTATAAAAAGCGCGAATTCTATTTTACATTTTTCGTTTTTAACCTCGTCATTTTTTTATTGGGCTTCTTGTTAAATAAAGTTGATTTAAGTTTAGGTGCTGCTTTTGGACTTTTTGCCGTTTTTAGTATGTTACGCTATCGGACCGAAAACATTAGCATAAAAGACATGACTTATTTGTTTTTAGTAATTGCTATTGGCTTAATAAATGCCATTACAAAAATTAAAGGCGCTGAGGATTCATATGAATATTTGTTTTTAGGACTAATTAATATTTTGATAATTAGCTTTGCATTTTTATTAGATAGTAAATTACTATTTAAAAAAGAAGGTGTTCAAACTATTGTTTACGAGAAAATCGAGCTTGTAAATACTTTAAATCAAAGTCTTTTGATTGAAGATATTAAAAAGCGAACTGGTCTTAATGTTTATAGAATATCTATTATTAAAATAGATTTTTTGAATGACTCAGCTCAAATAAAAGTTTATTTTACTGAAGATTAATTTTCAGCTAACCACTTAATAATCTTCCTATTATTTGGTTTTTTCCAGGGCGATATAACATGCGCTAAAAATCCATTTTCATCTATTAAATATTTCTGAAAATTCCATTTTACAGTTGAACTCATTACACCATTTAATGATTTTGATGTTAACCATTTGTAGATAGGATGTATGCTATCACCTTTCACAGATATTTTCTCCATCATTAAAAAGGTAACGCCGTAATTTCTTTCGCAAAACGAATGTATTTCTGTATTTGTTCCTGGGTCTTGGTGTGCAAAATCATTAGTAGGAAAACCAATAATGATTAGGCCTTTATCTTTATACTTGTCATAAACCTCTTGTAATTCTTTAAATTGCGGCGTTAAACCACATTCGCTGGCAGTATTTACTACAATTATCTTTTTCCCTTTAAATTCTTTAAACTCTATCGTTTTTCCTTCAATTGAATTGGCACTAAACTGATGTATGCTGCTAGTTGGCTGCCCTCTAAAAAAACTAGGGAAAAGAAAAAAAGGTGCTGTAAGTAAATTAATTAAAGTAGATTTCATACGAATGTTTAAATTTAAACCAATAAATCGTAATAAAGTTTAAAATGAGTATTTGGAATGGCGATATAACAACTGAATTATTAAATAACCTCAATAAAAACACTTTAGGTGAGTTTTTCGAGATTAATTTCACCGAAGTAGGAGCAGACTATTTAAAAGCAACTATGCCGGTAGTTAGTAAAACAAAACAACCTTTTGGTTTATTGCATGGCGGAGCCTCTGTAGCACTAGCAGAGACTATTGGCAGCGTGGCAAGTTGGTGCATTATAAATAGAGAGTTATTTATTGGAGTTGGTATCGAAATTAATGCCAATCATTTATCTTCGGTAACTGAAGGGTTTGTAACTGCTATATGTTCACCAATTAAAGTAAAAGGTAAATTACATATTTGGGAAATTAAAATATATAATCCGCAACAAGAATTGTGTTGCATAAGTAGATTTACTTGTATGATTGTTGCAAAGAAATAAAAAGTTTTTAAGAGAGAACATTCTTCAACTCCGCTCAAAATGACACTATGAGCCAGGGTAAAGCTAAAAACAACGAAGAACTGTCGGTCTTAGCTGAGCCGAAGCTTATAATCTACTACATCTCGCCAATAACAAAAAATCAACTAACACCAAAGCAGCCATGCTTTCTACAATAGGAACGGCACGTGGTAATACGCAAGGATCATGTCTGCCTTTGCCTTCTAATATAATTTCTTCGCCTTGTTTATTAACTGAATTTTGTTTTTGCATGACTGTAGCAACAGGTTTAAAAGCAACATTAAAATAAATTGGCATACCGTTACTTATACCGCCTTGTATACCACCACTATTATTGGTTTTAGTTTTTATTTTTTTATCATCTTGATTAGATTTTAAAAACGCATCGTTTAATTCTGAGCCTTTAAAATTGCTACTATCAAAGCCACTTCCAATTTCAAAGCCTTTAACCGCGTTTATACTTAACATAGCATGTCCTAATACAGCGTGCAGTTTATCAAACACAGGTTCACCCAAACCAATAGGAGTGTTTTTTATAACGCATTGTATTATGCCTCCAATGGTATCTCCTTGTTTTTTTATTTCTTCAATATAGGTTATCATTTGTTCGGCAATTTTTTCATCCGGACATCTTACTACATTAGTTTCAGTTTTAGAAAAATCTAATTCTTCAAACGATTTATCTAATTTTATTTTACCAACCTGTTTTACAAATGCATTAATAGAAATATTTTTTTCTTTTAAAATTAATTTAGCAATTGCACCCGCAACAATTCTACAGGCTGTTTCTCTGGCGCTGCTTCTTCCACCACCTCTATAATCTCTTAGTCCGTATTTCTCTTCATACGTAAAATCAGCATGCGATGGTCTAAATGCATCTTTAACATGCGAATAATCTTTTGATTTTTGATCTTCGTTTTTAATTGTAAAGCCAATTGGTGTGCCGGTAGTTACACCTTCAAAAACGCCCGATAAAAACTCTACTGTATCATTTTCTTTACGTTGAGTAGTAATGTGCGATTGGCCAGGCTTTCTGCGGATCAGCTCTTGCTGAATAAAATCAAAATCTAACTTTACACCAGCCGGACAGCCATCTATAACACCACCAATTGCCGCACCATGACTTTCGCCAAATGTGCTTAATTTAAAAATAGTTCCAAACGAATTTCCTGCCATAACAACAAAGTTAAATTTTTGAATTGAATATTAAACATAAATAGTTTAATTTGTAGTATTAAATTATGGCTAAAAAACTTCTAATAAAAAATATAAAAACGCTTGTTCAGGTACGTGAAGAGAGTGTAGAAAAAGTCTGCGGTAAAGATATGGCCATATTACCATGTATCAATAATGCATGGTTAGCAATTGATGATGGATTAATAGCCGATTACGGCTCAATGGAGGATTTCCCTGGAATTATAGATTGGAAGGGTTTAGAAGTGATTGATGCTACAGATAGAATAGTTTTACCTTGCTATGCCGATAGTCATACACACATTGTTTACGCTGGTAATAGAGAAGGAGAATTTGTGGATAGGATTAATGGTTTATCTTACGAAGAAGTTGCCAATAGAGGAGGGGGAATTAATAATTCGGCAAATTTATTAAGAAACACTAGCGAAGAAGATTTGTTTCAACAATCTATGATTCGTTTTAATGAAATAATTAAACTTGGTACAGGAGCGGTTGAAATTAAAAGTGGTTACGGTTTAAGTTTAGAGTCTGAATTAAAAATATTGCGCGTTATTAAACGCATTAAAGATTTAAATATTATTCCTGTTAAAGCTACCTTCCTTGGTGCACATGCTATTCCGCCAGAGTATAAAGATAATAAAGAGGGCTATATTAATTTAATAATTAATGAAATGTTGCCGGCAATTGCAAAAGATAATTTGGCAGATTATATAGATGTTTTTTGTGAGAAAGGTTATTTTACGGCAGAAGAAACAGAGCGTATTTTATTAGCCGGAAAAAAACATGGCTTAATTCCAAAAGTTCATGCAGAGCAATTAAGTCATAGTAACGGTATTTTAACAGGAGTAAAATGCGGGGCAATTAGTGTTGACCATTTAGAATATTGTGATGATAATGATATTGCAGCTTTACTGAATAGTAAAACAATGCCTACTATTTTACCGGGTGCAGTTTTCTTTTTGAGTTTACCATTTCCTCCTGTTCGTAAAATGATTGATGCAGGACTTCCTGTGGCTTTTGCCAGTGATTTTAATCCTGGAAGTAGTCCGAGTGGGAATATGAGTTTTATGATGAGTATAGGATGTATTCAATATAAATTAACGCCCGAAGAAGTAATTAACGCATCCACAATTAATTCTGCTTATGCAATGGAGATGAGCGCAAAGGTAGGAAGCATAACTCGTGGCAAATTAGCAAATCTAATTCTTACCAAAAAAATAAACAGTTACGGTTTTATTCCATATTCATTTTCAAATAACCATATTGAAAGTGTTTTTATAAACGGAGAAGTTTTTTAAATAATTTTTAAAAAATTCTATTTTTAATTGCAATGAATAATGCAATGTTACGCGCAGATTTAGTTGTTTTTTCGCATGGAATATACTACTGTGTTTACTCCGCGTAAGCATATTTAGCTTGTCCTCCTCTGGAGGAGGTGCCCGAAGGGCGGAGGAGGAAAATGTAAACTTCCCTTATTAATTAAATAATTCTCCGTCATTTAGAGGATTTTTCACCAGAAGAAATTTCATCCATTGTTTGAGATTGCTTCCTCCGTAGCAATGACGAGTGAAAAAAGCTGGGCGTTGAGTTTATCGAAACGTAATTATGTTTCTAAAGTATTAAATGTTATCAAACATTACATATACCCACCCATTTGGGTTTTTATTTTTTTCTTTCTTCTTCCGCCACAGTCTTTTCTTGTTTTACAAGATTCGGCTATTAGACTGAATAGAATTAAAATAATAAAAAAGTATTTACCGATGTTTTTCATTACTGATATTTTTTTATTCCTTCACAATTTTTCTTGTTTCAATAATATTACCATCACTTATCATTTTTAAAAAGTATAAACCATTTGGGAAATTTTGAATGTTAAATGAAAAATTTTGCGAGGTTGGAGTTTCTTCAATTAAAACTTGACCAAGTAAATTTAAAATTTGAATTTTTGTGTCCTTTTCATTTAAAATTTCCAATTCAACATTTATAATTTTAGTTGATGGGTTTGGGTAGATACTAATAATTTTTTTTAAATCATTTTCTTTTATTCCAACACTTGGCTGACTCATTTTATGAATGAAAATATCGGATAATCCATTTGAGGTTAAACTGAATGTTCCTGGTCCTGGGTCGCAGTCAATAGTTCCAGAAAAATCACCTGTAGTATATATGTTTCCTAAAGAATTCGTTGTAATTGAAATCCCAGTACATGAGAAGTAATTAGCAAAATTGGTTGCCCATAAAAAATCCCCAGCGTTATTGTATTTTGTGATAAATATAATTCCATTTGCAGAATTTAAATTTGTGACTCCTGACCCAGGGTCAAAATCAACAACCCCATTAAATTGCCCAATTGTATATATATTATTATTTGTATCTATTGCAAGTGGGAATCCATATCCTGATAATGTTCCTTCTGTATTTTTTGCCCACAAAAAGTCACCCGAGCTATTTAATTTTGAAATAAACCAGTTATTATTGTTTATTGATGTTAAATTATTTGTTCCAACGCCTGGGTCAAAATCGACAGTTCCTGAAAATGTCCCTACTGTATAAACATTATTAAACGCATCTATCGCAATAGAATAGCCTCTATCATCAGATGTAGATCCTATTTGTTTCGCCCATACATAATTACCTAAGGCATCTAGTTTTGAAATAAAAATATCTAGGTCAGATGCAGAAGATGAATTTAAATTTGCTATACCAATTCCTGGATCAAAATCACATGTTCCTCTAAAATAACCTGTTGAATAAACATTTCCAGAAACGTCTATAGCAATTGAATGACTTAATTCAGATGATGTTCCTCCAATCTTTTTAGCCCATACCAAATTACCGATTTGATTTAATTTTAATATAAAAACGTCTGTTCCACCCGCAGATATTAAGTTGAAAACACCGGCATTAGGATCGAAGTCTTTTGTCTGATCAAAGTAACCTGTTACATAAACATTTTCAGAAACATCTACTGCAATTGATCTGGACTGAATAACTCCAATTCCTCCAATATTTTTTGCCCAACTAAAATTTCCTGAATTGTCTAATTTTAAAATAAAAATATCTGTACCTGTAGTTGTTAAATTATATATTCCAATGCCAGGATCAAAATCCACTGTTCCCCCAAATGTACCAGTGATATAAATGTTACCGGATGCATCTATAGCACAAGAAAGTCCTTGGTCGTTATATGTCCCGCCTATATTTTTTGCCCAAACAAAGTTTCCTGAAGCATCTAATTTCAAAATAAAAACATCTTGATTATTTCCAGGAGCCGTTAGATTAAATATTGAAGGACTTGGATCAAAATCTATAGTCCCTGCAAAATTCCCTACTGTATATATATTTCCGTTTGCATCAGATACAATTGAATTTCCGCCATCATAAGCGGATCCGCCAACGCCTTTTGCCCAATGAAATGCTGGTGTCTGTGCTTTTATATATTCAATAAAAATTAAGGATATAATCAAAAATAGTATTCTTTTCATATTTATAAGTGTTATGTAAATATAACAAAAAAGCCCCTCATTTTATTGAGAGGCTTTCTAATAATTAATAAATTATCTTAAGCTTTTACGTTTGCTCTAATAATGTTTAAAGCACCACCTGCTTTAAATCAACAATTTGTTGAGTATTGATGTTTATTTTAATTTTTTAATACGTTTAATTGGAGCTAAAAAATTTTCTCCGGTAACTACTTTTTTCCCAGTTTGTTCTTCTAGATTTAGCCTCGCATCTTTTGCTATTGTACCACCTTTTTTACTAGCTTTTGCATTTTGATGTAAACCCTTAGCTTCATCAGTTTCTGCTATTTGGCGCGTACTTAATTCGGCTAAAGCTGTAAAAATTAATTCAGCCTCGCTCATATGATCTCTTAAATTTTGCGATTTTAAACCCTTTAAGTTTTTATGTTTTTTTACGCTCAATCCTGTCCACTCTTCATGAATAATATTTGTAAGCAGTGCAAATTCATCATCTTTTTCAACCCCACTTTCTTTCCAATAGTCGGTTAACTTATTTCTTGTCTCTTGCCCTGTCATACGCTGCTGAATCCATTTTTCACTTCTGCCCAATTTTTGCCAGTTTTCTCTTGCTCTATCTATACTTTGACTTGGGTCGTTGATTTCTTGCATTCTCTCGTAACCAACTTTTGCTAACCATTGCTTAAATGGCTCTGCATTTGGTGATGGGATTGATTGAATTATACGAAGGAGTGTTTGAGTATCTGCCACATCAGTTTCGCGCATTTTACCATCTTCTGCTTCCATTTTCAACTGTCCCAATTTATGGGACAGTTCACTTCCCTCCTCAATTAGTTTTGTTTTTAAAGCACTCCAATATTTTCTTGGCCTTGAACTATCTGTGAGAATTTCTATGACATCAATAACAGAAAAATACCAAATTTCCTTTTCTTCATCCCAATGACTTCTAACCTTCTTACTTTCAAATAGCTTTATATTACCCATAATTCAAAATATACTATAAAATTAGCCTATTTTATAGCTTTATGAAGCTATAAATTGTAGCAAAATAAAAATCCCCCTGTTTTTTGCCAGAGGGATTTTTGATAATGTATTGGTAGGAGTGTGAGTGCTTAATGACTTTTAGCGTTTTAGTTATGCTTTTACGTTTGCTCTGATAATGTTTAAGGCGCCACCAGCTTTAAACCACTCAATTTGTTGAGCGTTATAAGTATGGTTAGCTTTAATTTCTTCAGAACTTCCATCTGCATGGTTTAATACAACGGTTAGTGGTTTGCCTGGTGCAAATGAAGTTAAGCCTGTAATATCGATAGAGTCATTTTCTTGAATTTTATCGTAATCGGCTTTATTAGCAAAGGTTAAACCTAACATACCTTGTTTCTTTAAGTTGGTTTCGTGAATACGCGCAAACGATTTTACTAAAACAGCACGTACACCTAAATGACGAGGCTCCATAGCAGCATGCTCACGTGATGAACCTTCGCCATAGTTTTCGTCACCCACAACAATAGAACCAATTCCATTTGCTTTATAATCGCGTTGTACTTTTGGTACAGAATCATATGCACCTGTTAATTGATTTTTAACGGTGTCTGTTTTTTCGTTAAAGAAATTTACAGCACCAATTAACATGTTGTTAGAAATATTATCTAAATGCCCACGGAATTTTAACCAAGGACCAGCCATACTAATATGGTCAGTTGTACATTTACCTTTTGCTTTAATTAATAATTTTAATCCTTTTAAATCAACACCTTCCCAAGCAGCAAAAGGGTCAAGTAATTGTAAACGACTACTAGTAGGCGATACATTTACTATTACTTTGCTTCCATCTGCAGCTGGAGCTTGATATCCAGCATCTTCAACCGCAAAACCTTTAGATGGTAATTCATCTCCTGTAGGCGCATCAAATTTTACTTTCTCACCTTTTTCATTCGTTAAATAATCCGTTAATGGATTAAACGTTAAATCTCCTGCAATAGCCATAGCTGTTACAATTTCTGGAGATGCAACAAATGCATAGGTGTTTGGATTACCATCGGCACGTTTTGCAAAGTTTCTATTAAATGAATGAATGATAGTATTTTTTTCTTGTTTCTCAGCACCCATTCTATCCCACATACCAATACAAGGACCGCAAGCGTTAGTAAATACTTTTGCGCCAATTTGATCAAACACATCTAAAAATCCATCGCGTTTAATTGTAAAACGAATTTGTTCTGAACCTGGATTAATTAAATATTCTGCTTTTGCTTTTAAATTTTTTGAGGAAACTTGTTTTGCTAAACTCACTGCACGAGAAATATCTTCGTAAGAAGAGTTAGTACAAGAGCCTAATAAACCAACAGAAATTTTTGTTGGCCATCCATTTGCTAAAGCAGCCTCTTTTAATTTAGAGATTGGAGTTGCTAAATCTGGAGTAAATGGTCCGTTAACATGTGGCTCTAATTCTGATAAATTAATTTCAATTACTTGATCAAAATATTTTTCAGGATTAGCATAAACTTCTTTATCAGCAGTTAAATGTTCTTTTATTGTATCAGCTAAAGCAGCAACATCAGCACGGCCAGTAGCTTTTAAATAACGACTCATGCTATCATCATAACCAAATGTAGAAGTGGTTGCACCAATTTCTGCACCCATATTACAAATAGTTCCTTTACCGGTACAACTCATTGATATTGCACCTTCGCCAAAATATTCGACAACGGCATCCGTTCCACCTTTAACAGTAAGGATACCAGCAACTTTTAAAATAACATCTTTAGGAGCTGTCCAACCGCTTAATTTACCGGTTAACTTAACACCAATTAATTTTGGCATTTTTAATTCCCAAGCTAAACCTGCCATAACATCACAAGCATCGGCACCACCAACACCAATTGCAATCATACCTAAACCACCTGCGTTAACAGTGTGAGAATCGGTACCAATCATCATTCCACCAGGGAAAGCATAATTTTCTAATACTACTTGATGAATAATACCTGCGCCTGGTTTCCAAAAGCCAATACCATATTTATTTGAAACAGAACCTAAGAAATCAAACACTTCTTTACTTTCTGTATTTGCAAAAGCTAAATCTTCGTTAGCACCATTTTTTGCAGTAATTAAATGATCGCAGTGAACAGTAGAAGGCACAGCCACTTTAGGGCGACCAGATTGCATAAATTGTAACAAAGCCATTTGAGCTGTTGCATCTTGCATGGCAACTCTATCTGGAGCAAAATCAACATAGGATTTTCCTTTTTCAAAACTTGCGGGCGCTTGCTCTGCATGTAAGTGAGCGTATAATATTTTTTCGGTAAGTGTAAGCGGACGACCAACTAGTTTGCGGGCTGCTTCTACTTTTGCAGGAAGGTTTTTGTATACTTCCTTAATCATTTCAATGTCAAATGCCATAATTATAAATTTAGAGTGATGTAATTTTTACAGTGAACTAAGTTAAATATTAATTAGGAATTTTAAAAGATAAAGCCGTTAAATATTTCAGTATTTCACTAACAGAAGGGCTTTTAGAGGGTACTAAAGCTTCAAATCTTTATTAACCCCAATTCCAAATAAGGAAAAATCGTATTTAATTGGGTCTTTTGGGTCTAAGGTCCTTAAAACCGAAGTTATTTCTTCAACGGCTTGCCAATCGTTTTGAGTTCGGTTTAATAGGCCTAAAGTGCGGCTAACATTACCTGTATGAACATCCAAGGGTAAACAAAGTTCTTTTGGCGAAATGCTTTTCCAGATTCCAAAATCAACTCCTTTTTTATCATCACGAACCATCCACCGTAAAAACATACAAAGGCGTTTAGCACTCGATTTTTTTAAAGGATTAGAAATGTGCTTTTCTGAACGCGAAAGATGTTTCGTTTCTAAAAAAATGTTTCTGAAATTAGTAATGTTATGTTTTAAATTAAATTCAGAATCGTTGGATTTGTTTTTAAATACATCTTCTAAACCATTATGCTTGGTGTAAATATTTTTTAATGAATTAATAAAAAACAAACAATCGTTTCCATTAAACGTACGATGCACAAATTTTTCAAATGGTTTTAGTTCTTTTTTAGAGTGATTTAAAATAAATTCGTGAGGAGAATTATCCATCCAGTTCATTAAACGCGTTGCATTTGTAATGATGGATTTTCTATTTCCCCATGCTATTGTTGCAGAGAGGAAAGCGGCAATTTCAATGTCTTCTTTTTTTGAAAATAAATGAGGAATAGAAATGGGGTCGTTTTCAATAAATGATTTGTTATTGTATTTTAAATAACTTTCATCCAAAAAATCTTTAATGTGTGCTAAATCCTTTTTCACTATTGTAACCTATTAATATCTAACTTTTTAAGTTTAGGATTAAGTTTATTTATTACCGCCACTACAAAAATAGTTAAACCACCACCAACAATAATTGATGGTATTAAACCAAATAATTTTGCTGTTGAACCACTTTCAAATGCACCAATTTCGTTACTGCTGCCAATAAAAACACTGTTTATTGCGCTCACTCTACCACGCATATTATCGGGAGTCATTAATTGTAAAATGCTATGTCTAACAACCACACTCACATTATCAAAAGCCCCCGTAAAAAATAACATGGCAAAAGCCATAAAATAGGTTGTGCTTAATGCAAACAAAATTGTAAAAATTCCAAAGGCAACTACCGACCAAATTAAGGCTAAGCCTGCTTTTTTTGCCGGAGGATAAAATACCATCACCAATGCCATTAGAACTGCACCAATAGCCGGAGCGGTTCTTAATAAACCATAAGCCTCTGGTCCCATATGTAAAACTTTGTCTGTAAAGGCTGGAATTAGTGCAACAGCGCCTCCAAATAAAACTGCAAAAAGGTCTAGTGATAAAGCGCTTAAAACCATTTTATTTTTAAACACAAAGTTTAATCCAACTTTAATACCTTCTAAAACAGATTCTTTTTTGTCCTGTTTTTCAGGAGCGCCTTTATGATTAATTCTCCAAATAAAAGATAAGGCTAATAAAAATAAAATCACTTCTATTAAATGGCACCATTTGGCATTGAGTTGATTGTTATAACCGTAAATTAAGCCCGCAATTACAGGTCCTAAAATTGCACCTGTGTGCCAAGCCGTGCTATTCCAAGTTGCAGAGTGAGTGTAGAATTGCCTGGGTACAATCTGGCTTAAATAAGGCTGTAGTGTAGCGGCCAAAAATGAACGAATAATGCCGAATAAAAATACAACCGCAAAAAGCGCTAATACGCCGGCATTTTTTAAAAGGTAAACAAGCGGCTCAGAATTTAGGTATAATAAAACTGCTCCAATTAGCAAAGCAAACATGCCTATTAAAATAATTCGCTTACGAAAAAAATTATCAGAAACATGGCCGCTAAAAAAAGACGCAACAACAAATGGAAGTGCTTCGGTTAGGCCAATTAAGCCAAGCATGAGTTCCTCTTTTGAGTATTCATAATAAACCTGAAGGTAAATAGTACTAAATTGCATTTGTACAGCAAGAGTTAGGAAAAATCTTGCTAATACAAAAAGGCGGAACTCCTTTATTTTAAAAATCTGTAAAGATTCTGTTCGGAAAAAAGACATAATTTGGTGACAAAATTACTATAAATCATTTGGTTTTTATCAAGTTCCTTTCTTTTCAATTTTGTATTTTAGCGTTCCGTGAAAAATACGCTTAAACATATCACCATTAAATCTTTATCGGAAGATGATAGACCAAGAGAAAAATTAGCAGCTCTTGGCAGACAAAATTTAAGCGATGCGGAGTTAATTGCAATTATTTTGGGTTCGGGAAATAAAAAAGAAACAGCAGTTCAATTAGCACAAAGAATACTTTCTGAAAATGACAATAACATTAATCAACTTGCTAAGTTAAGTTTAGCCGATCTAAAAAAATATAATGGAGTAGGCGAGGCAAAGGCAGTTAACATAGCAGCCGCTTTTGAATTAGGAAGAAGAAGAAATGAAATTGAAACAACTCAAAAAGTAAAAATAACTTCGAGTGAAATTGCTTATAAAATTTTACAAAAACGTTTAAGCGATTTGCCGCATGAAGAATTTTGGATTTTAATTTTAAACCGCGCCAATCAAGTTGTAAAAGAAGAATACTTGAGTAAGGGCGGTATTTCTGGCACTGTGGTTGATGTGAGGTTAATCTGTAAAGCTGCCATAGAAAATAACGCAAGTGGTATAGTAATTGCTCATAATCATCCAAGTGGGCAACTAATAGCAAGCGAGCAAGATAAAAGCATTACAAAAAAATTAAAAGAAGCTTTAAAAACTTTTGAAATTGCATTATTAGACCATTTAATAATTGGCGATCAAAAATATTACAGTTTTGCGGATGATGGAATATTATAGAGCAGAGTTAATAGGGAATAGTTACTTGGCAAAAAAAAATAAAAAATTAAAATGATGAAGATTGTTACAATTATTGGTGCTCGTCCGCAAATTATTAAAGCTGCGGCTTTGAGCAGAGCAATAAAAAATAAATATAGCACTCAAATAAAAGAAATTATTGTTCATACAGGGCAACACTATGATGCCAATATGAGTCAGGTGTTTTTTGATGAATTAGGAATTCCTTCGCCAAATTATAATTTAAATGTTGGCAGTGGCGGGCATGGCAGTCAAACCGCAGCCATGATAATCGGTATTGAAGAAATTTTATTAAAAGAAAAACCAAATTGTATTGTATTATATGGTGATACCAATTCTACTTTAGCAGGTGCACTTGCCGCAATTAAAATTCATGTTCCAATTGTTCATATAGAAGCAGGATTACGTTCATTTAACAAAGCAATGCCTGAAGAGGTAAACCGAATTATGTGTGATCATGTAAGTTCTTTTTTATTCTCTCCAACAAAAACAGGTGTAATTAATTTAATAAAAGAAGGATTTAATACAGGAACAGTTCCACCGTTTAACGCTAATAATCCTAAGGTTTACCATAGTGGCGATGTGATGTATGATAATAGTTTATTTTTTAGCGAGGTTGCCGAAAGTAAAACAAACATTATTGAAAAATTAAAGCTTCAAAAAAATAATTTTATTTTAGCAACCATTCATCGCAATAATAATACTGATGAACCCAAACGTTTAAACGCTTTGTTTAAAGCTTTAAATGATATTTCTAATGAAAATAAATTAGATGTTGTATTGCCATTACATCCAAGAACTGCAAAATTATTAGAAGTAAATCTTTCAAAAGATTTGTATACCGAAATAAAATCAAATCCTCAATTTAAAATCATTGAACCTGTTTCTTTTATAGAAATGGTTGCATTAGAAAAAAATTGCAAATTGGTAATGACGGATAGTGGCGGTGTGCAAAAAGAAGCGTTTTATTTTGAAAAACCTTGTATTATTTTAAGACCAGAAACGGAATGGGTTGAATTGGTGAAATGCGGAGCAGCCATAATTGCTGATGCCAACGAAGAAAAGATAAAAAATGCGTTTGAAGTTCTTAATTCAAAAACGGATTTTGAATTTCCGAAATTATATGGAGATGGTAAAGCAGCAGAATTTATTTGCGGCGAAATAATAAAGTATATAATTTAATTGAAATATAATTTTAAAATATTAATAGCTTTTTTGTTTTTGATGCTAAATTTATTTAGTACAAATAATTTGTTTGGTCAAAAAACAAAGGCAACAACTCGTACTACTAAGGAAAGGGAAGTAAAGTCTAGCCCAGTAAAAACAAGTGGTAAAGGTAGAACTATTAAAAGAAAAGGTGCTGATGATTATTGGATGTTTGGTATTGGTGGTAATGTAGTGGATGATGATGGCAGTCCATTTAAATATTTATTTAATGCAGGGCCAAGGTGGAACTTGCGTCCTTACCCAACTAGGTTAACGGTTGAGAAATCATTAAAACATACTTTTAGTATTGAAGGCGTATTTAACTTTAATTTATACAAAGGAAATAAAATCATTAACGGCGACCTTGGTAAAAGTGGCATTTTTTTATCGGGCGATTTAAATTTAAAAAATGATTTTAATAGAATGGCCAAAAATGATGGTTGGATTAATCCTTATGTTGTTTATGGATTAGGAACTACATTTAGGACAGTTAGAAGTAGGCCCATTGGAGGAAATTTAAATATTGGTTTTGGTTTAAATATTTGGTTAAGTAAAATGATTGGTATTAATTTCCAGAGTATTGCTAAGTTTGGTGTTAGTAGAATATTTCCAAAATCCTCATCCAATTATTTACAACATTCAACCGGTGTTGTAATTAAATTGCAAGAAGGGGGTAAATCTTCATTTTTAAAAAGAAGATATAAGTGGATAGATAGAAAAAATATTGGTCGAGAAAGAGTTTAATAATTATTTATTTACTATTACAAGTTGACTACCTAAATCAGAAGAGTTTAAAGTATACACCTTATCCAAAACAATTAAAAGAACACATAACAATATAAAAGCAATTGCTTTTTTAATTAATGCGATTTTTGCTTTTTTTATTTTAAAATTAATTCGTTCCATTCTGTCTTTATAGTACGTTCAAATATTATTCTTGGTTGGGCGGGAAGTATTTTTTCTGAGAAGAATTTTCGATTTTTAACAATAAAAAAAACCTAAACGTTTATGTTTAGGTTTTTTAATAGAATCTTAAAATAATTAAGCTTCGTTCTTTTCTACCATTCCATCAGGCTTAGGTAATAAAGCTTTACGACTTAATTTTATTTTTTTAGTTTTTGGATCATCACCAACGTATTTTACTTCAATAACGTCTCCTTCTTTTAAAACACCCTCTAAAGTATCAATGCGCTTCCAATCATATTCGCTAATGTGTAATAAGCCATCTTTACCCGGCATAATCTCTACAAATGCACCGTAAGGCATAATTGTTTTAACTTTAGCTTGATAAATGTCTCCAACTTCAGGAACAGTTACAATCCCTTTAATTCTTGTTTTTGCAGCAGTAACATCTGTTAAATTAGTTCCAAAAATTTCAACGATTCCATTTTTACCATCTTCTGTAATTACAATAGTGGTATTGGTAGCTTTTTGCATTTCTTGAATTACTTTTCCTCCAGGTCCTATAATAGCTCCAATAAATTCACCTGCAATAACGATTCTTTCAAAACGTGGTGCATGTTCTTTATAATCAGCACGAGGCGCATCTAAAGCCTTCAACATTTCGTTCATGATATGTAAACGTCCCACTTTAGCTTGCTCCATGGCTTTTGCCATTACTTCGTATGGTAAACCGTTTACTTTTAAATCCATTTGTACAGCAGTAATACCATCAACAGTACCACATACTTTAAAATCCATATCACCTAAGTGATCTTCGTCTCCTAAAATATCCGATAAAATTGCATAGTTACCTTTTTCATCTGTGATTAAACCCATTGCAATTCCAGAAACTGGCTTTGCAATTTTTACACCAGCGTCCATTAATGCTAATGAACCGGCGCAAACAGTTGCCATACTTGATGAACCGTTGCTTTCTAAAATATCACTTACAACACGTATAGTGTAACCTGTATCCATTGGTACCACTTTTCTTAATGCACGTAATGCTAAGTTACCATGTCCAACTTCGCGGCGACTAGTACCACGGTTTGGCTTTGCTTCACCTGTACTAAATCCAGGAAAGTTATAATGTAAAATAAAAGTATCTTCGCCGCTTTTAAATGCACCGTCAATTCTTAATTTATCTAATGGCGTACCTAAAGTTACCGTGGTTAATGATTGCGTTTCGCCACGTGTAAATACAGCACTACCATGTGGAGTAGGTAAGTATGAAACTTCGGCCCAAATCGGACGAATATCTGTAGTCTTACGACCATCTAAACGTACTTTCTCATCTATTGCTAAACGACGAACAGCAACGTATTCAACTTCATGGTAATATTTGTTTATTAAAGATTCAATAGGTTTTAATTCTTCAGCAGTGTATTGCTTTTTAAATTCTTCTAAAGGAGCTTTAAAATTTACTTTACGGTTGTTTTTATTTGGATCTAATTTTTTAGCGGCAGCATAAACAGCATCGTAAGTTTCTTTCATTACTTTTGCTTTTAAATCTGCATCATTAGTCTCGTGATTGTACTCGCGCTTAGGTTTTAAACCTGCTTTTACGGCAAAATCATTAATTCCTTTAATTTGAATTTTAATTGCTTCGTGTGCAAATTTAATAGCTTCAAGCATTTCTGCTTCGCTAACCTCGCTCATTTCACCTTCAACCATTGCTATATCTGTAGCAGATGCAGCAACAATCATTTCTAATGTATTACCAACTAATTGAGATCTTGTTGGATTAATAACTAGTTTACCATCTATTTTAGCAACACGTACTTCGCTAATTGCTCCGTTAAAAGGAATATCACTTACTGCAACTGCAGCGCAAGCAGCTAAACCTACTAATGCATCTGGTAAATTTTCTTTATCAGAAGAAATTAATGATAACATTAGTTGTGTGTCTGCATGATAATCTTCAGGAAATTGAGGGCGTAAAGCACGGTCAACAATACGAGAAATTAATACTTCGTAATCTGATAATTTTGCTTCGCGTTTAAAAAAACCTCCAGGAAATCTTCCTGTTGAGGCATATTTTTCTTGATAATCAACTGTTAAGGGTAAAAAATCTACACCTTCTTTAGCATCTTTGTTACTTACAATAGTTGCTAAGATCATGGTATCTCCAAATCTTAATACTACCGAGCCATCAGCTTGTTTAGCTAACTTTCCTGTTTCTAATGATATCATACGACCATCGCCGATATCAAAACTGTGTGTTGTTCCTATTTGTGACATATTTATTTGTTTTGTGTTCCGACGTTTTCGGAACGGGTTTATATTTTATTTTAATCTTCTCAATTGGCGTTTCTATACTTTGTTTTTTTTAGGCGACTGAGTTTTTAAAAGCGGAGTTTACAAGCGTAAATGAGCATTTTAAAAATGTAGTTTAACGACAAAAAAACAATTTATAGATATGCCTAATAAAAAAGGCATTTCGAATGTGTCCGAAATGCCCCCTTTTAATAATGCTTATCCAATAATAATTATTTACGGATATCTAATGTTTTGATGATAGCACGGTAGCGCATCAAATCATTTTTCTTTAAATAATCTAGTAATGCACGACGCTTACCTACTAAATTTAATAGAGAACGTTGTGTACCAAAATCTTTTTTATTTTTCTTTAAATGACCAGTTAAATGATCAATACGTAGAGTAAATAACGCAATTTGCGATTCTGAGCTCCCTGTGTTTTTTTCAGCTCCTCCGTGTTTTTTGAAAATGTCTTTCTTTACTTCTGATGTTAAATACATTGTATTGTTTTTTTTAAGGATACAAAGATAGTATTATTTGATTAACTGCAAAAATTATTTCCTTTAATTTCCTAAACTAGCCTGCATTTTGATTAAATAAACACATAGATACATAGGTTTTTAAAGCAAATCGCTTTGAATAATTAGTTAAACATAGCAATCATAGCACTTTGGTGGGTAATTAGTGGAGCCTCAAGAGGTCGGATTTCTGTTTTTAGCCTTACTTTTCTTCCTTGATGAGGGCAATGGATTTTGCATTGAGCCGGCTTGTGCGAAGTGTTGCAAAAGAAATCAAGGCGATTTGCCTCCCGATAGATATCGGGCTGAATTTTTCGCATTGTTTGCTAAATTCAATACCCATCTAACGAAAAATTGCTTTACACATGCTGGCTACTTGCTTTGCAAGTTCCTGCACCAAATCGCCTTTCGCTGCCGCACTATCCAAGACGTAGCTGAATACTAAGAATTCAACCCTTAAAAGTCAATTTAGAAAATAAATTTTATAGGCGCACAGTTTTTCAACGCAATGTTATTTTTGGTATTGAAGAACTTGATTTTCGACAAATTATTTATTAATTAATACTTCAACAAAAAGTATGTAAATCTATGATTCCTATGTGGTTAAATCTTTTTTATGTTGTAGTAAGTAAGCTTCCTAATTCTTCACTATTTTAGACACTTTTATGGCTTTATCGCCTGATATTACATAAATAAAGTAAAGTCCGTTTGCCTCGTTTTGCAGATTTACTATGCTTTTTTCTGAAATAACGGCTTGTTTTGGTCTAAATATTAAAAAAGCCCCAACTTTTTTAAAGTTAGGGCATAATAATAAGTTGTTTTGGTTTAATTATTTCTTAGCGTCTGCTAAAAATTGTGCTAAACCACTATCGGTTAAAGGATGTTTTAATAACGCAGTAATTGCACTTAAAGGAGCAGTTATCACATCAGCACCAATTTTAGCGCACTCAATAATATGCATTGGGTGACGAACACTTGCGGCTAAAATTTCAGTTTCGTAACCGTAGTTATCGTAAATGATACGGATATCTTCTATTAATTTTAAACCATCTGTACTAACATCGTCTAAACGACCAATAAAAGGAGACATATAAGTTGCGCCTGCTTTTGCTGCTAATAATGCTTGGCCTGCAGAAAAAACTAAAGTGCAATTTGTTTTTATACCTTGCTCGGTAAAATATTTAATAGCTTTTATACCATCTTTAATCATAGGAATTTTCACCACTATACGAGGGTGTAATTTTGCTAAAGCTTCGCCTTCCTTTACCATTCCATCAAAATCTGTTGAAATAACTTCTGCACTTACATCACCAGTAACAATATCACAAATATCAACGTAATGTTTTAAAATATTTTCTTGCCCTTTAATACCTTCTTTCGCCATTAAGGATGGGTTAGTAGTTACACCGTCTAAAACACCAAGGTCTTGGGCTTCTTTAATTTGAGCCAAATTGGCTGTGTCGATAAAAAATTTCATTTTGTTTTATTTTTTTAAGTAGGTGAAGTTAGGTTATAAGTATCTGCTTTTTAGATAATAGTATTAACAGTTGGTTGAAATTTTAAACAATTAAATTTTTATTGAAAATAATCTTGGTTTAACTCTTAATAATTTTCTTTAATACGGTTTCATTTTTGGCTTTAATTTCAATAAAGTATAATCCATTGGCAAATTCACTTATGTCAATATTGGTTTTAAGAGAATTTAATTCACTTATCTCTTTTATTAATTGTCCATTTGAATTATAAATTAAGAAACTTGTTTTTTGGAGTAAAGAATTTAATTCTAAAGTAAAAATATTATTGGTTACAATGCTTGGATAAACTTTTACATGATCATTTTTACTTTTAGTTTTTGATTCTAAATTTGCAATAACAGTAGTAACGTCAATTGTTTGTAATGATTTTGCATAAGTACCTGCAATTAGTTTTTGATTTGTAGGATTATAAGCAAGATCCCAAACCGAAATTATTGGCATGTTAGTTCCAACTCTAGTCCAATTTACACCGCCATCATAGGTTACATAAACTCCAATATCATTTGCTACAAATAATAAATTTTCATTTCCGGGATAAATCAAAACATCATTAATTCCTGCTTGTGGTAAATTTCCGCTTATATCAGTCCAGCTTGTGCCGTTGTTAGTAGATTTATGGATATGCGGTATATAAGAATTGTATTTATAACCTGTATGCGTTACATAAACATTATTTGAAAAGTTTGGAGATGCGTGAATTGATGTAACATATCTATTAGGCAAAGTTCCTGTAATGTTGGTCCAAGTTCCTCCATCATTTTGAGTTACCCAAACATTTGCGTCTGATGTGCCAACATAAATTTTTTGAGCATTTAAATCAGAATTATCAATAGCAGAAATGTTGTGAAAGCGTGGTGCAAAAATAATTCCATCTGTAAGGTCTGGGCTTATTGCTGTCCAATTATCATTTGGTCCCGCAGTGTTTTTGTAAACACGGTAAGTTCCGGTATATTGGGTATTAGCGTTAAATTTATTTAATACATATGGCATATCCCAATTTCTTCGATCATTAGGGTCGATGTTATTATCGTTTGCATTAAATGTTGAGCCACCATCTGTTGTAGATACAAGTCCACCATTTTGAGTTTCGGCATAAAATGTATTTGCATCTGTTGGATCAAATCTAGGCTGGAACCCATCACCACCATATATTCTTAACCAATTCGAAATTGTGGTATTGTTTCCTTTTACTGTTCCATTGTCTTGTGTGCCGCCAAAATAATTGTTAGGTTCATGAGGGTTATATTCAACGCGATAAAATTGTGTATTTGGAATGTTATCAACGTCAGAATAATTTAACCCGTCATTACTTGTAAAATAGGTTCCTCCATCAGTTCCTAAATAATACTTTCCCGGTCCAACAAAACTTATGCAATGAATGTCTGCATGTACAATATAATTCCACCAATTTGGCATGTTTAAATTCCAATTATTACCACCATCTGTAGATTTAAATAATTCAATACCGCCAATATAAACCTCATTGTCGTTTGTAGGACTCACCTCAATTTCACTAAAATACCAACCAAAGCCGCCGTAGTTATTTGCAATACCATTGTTTCCTAAATTTGTGAAAAATGCACCTCCATTAGTAGTAACATAAACACCTTGCATTTGATAATTACTGTCACTAACTGCAATATATAATTTGTTAGAGTTTTGTTTACTCATGCAAATAGAATATTTATTAATTTTTGTGTTGGGTAAGCCGTTTAAAATAACATTCCAATTAGCACCGCTGTTAGTTGTTTTATAAACCCTTGTTGTATTTGAGTATCTAATATTTACAGTTGCATTTCTAATACAAGTATATGATGTTGCGTATATTTCATTTGTGTTTGTTGGATTCATAACAATGTCGCTGACGCCTGTTTGAGTATCAATAAATAAAACTTGATTCCACGATAAGCCTGCGTTTGAACTTTTATAGACGCCACGATTAACATCAGCAACAATTGGATTACCGTTTGCTGATACATATATTTCGTTGGAGTTGTTTGGGTTAATAATAATTTTATTAATAATTTTTGTATTTACTAATCCAGTATTTGCCCAGGTGTTACCTCCATCAGTACTTTTATAAATACCATCTCCAACAAAAACAGTGAATGGAATGCTTGGGTCGCCGGTGCCTGCATAAATAATATTTACATTATTAGGGTCTATAGTAATTGCACCTATGTATAATGAATTTTGATTATCAAAAACAGGCACCCAACTTATGCCACCATTTATACTTCTATAAATCCCAGCACCGGGTGTACCCACAAAAATTACATTAGAGTTTGTTGGGCTAACGGCCATGCATGTAATTCTTCCTCCAATATTATTTGGACCTTCTTGCTGCCAGAGGGTTGGAGATGCGCTACGTAAATTTTGATTTTCTATAAGGGCATTCTTTCTAACTTCTTCAAATGCTTTTAAATCAAAAACTTTATCTGGATAGGACCTAGTTTCACTAAAAAAATCATAAGGCCTAGCTGGATTTTTAATTTTATTCTCAATAAAAAAATAATTTCTTGCTGCATAAATAGATAGTAGCGTTAGTATTAATGCTAAGCAAGAAAATAAAATAAATTTAATTTTTTTCATGACAAATAGATTGGTCATGTGAAATTATAAAAAATAAACTAGAATAAACTATGGGTTGCAATTTTCAGCACAAATCCAAGCAGTGCTCCATGCGCTTTGAAAATTAAAACCCCCTGTTATTCCATCAATATTTAAAACTTCTCCGCAAAAAAATAAATTGGGAACTTGTTTACTTTGCATAGTTTTAAAATCAATCTCTTTTAAATTAACGCCACCACAGGTTACAAACTCTTCTTTAAAAGTTGTTTTACCTTCCATAGAATAGTTACTGTTACAAAGGTTTTCGGTTAATTTATTTAATTGCTTATTGCTTATTTCTGCCCAAGGCTTAGTGTTATCAATGCCGGAAGTGTGGCACAAAAATTCCCAGAGCCTTCTTGGCAAATCAAATAACGGCTTGGTATGAGGGAGAGCTTTATGTTTTTCTTTTTGAATATTTTTTAAATGAATTTCAATTTCATTTGGTTTTAAAGGATAAACCCAATTCACAATTATTGTAGAACGGTAATTTAAATCAAAAAATTCTTTGGCCGCAAATGCAGAAAGTTTTAAAACAGCAGGACCACTTAAACCCCAATGCGTAATTAAAACCGGACCGCTATAATTTAATTTACTATTAGCAATTTTTACTTGAGCATTTTGTACGCTTATACCTTGAAGTTCTTTTTTAATTACTTCGTTAGGAAAGTTTAAAGTAAATAAACTTGGAATAGGCTCATCTATAGAAATGCCAAGGTCTTTTATAATAGAGTAGGCTGAGGTTTTATTATGCCCACCTAGCGCGCATATGATAGCATCTACCTGGAAGTTAATTTGATTTGTTTCTAATAAAAAACCGGTATTATTTTTTTTAATGGAGATTACTTCGCATTGCGTTTTTATTTTAATATTTAGTTTGTTAGCTAAATCTAGAAAGCAATCAACAATAGTTTCACTGCTGTTGGAGTAGGGAAACATTCTTCCATCATCTTCGGTTTTTAAAACCACACCTTGTTGCCTAAACCATTCAATGGTATCTTGCACACTAAATTTAGAAAATACTTGTTGCAATTCTTTATTACCACGAGGATAATTTTTAACCAATTCTGAATTATCAAAACAATGGTTAGTTACATTGCAACGTCCGCCACCAGATACTTTTACTTTCGAAAGTAATTTATTTGTTTTTTCGAGTATAGTAATGTCGTAATTTGGTTTTCGTAACGCCAAATTTATTGCCGCAAAAAAACCTGCAGCACCTCCTCCAATAACTACTATATTTTTTTTTACGCTAATAATTTTTTTTATGGAATGAACTATTTCTTTTTTCGACCGTAAATTAAAAATAATAATACCGGTAATAAAAAAATGTCGGCTAAAACTGCAATTACAACGGTTATGCAAATTAAAAAACCAAAATAAAAAGTACTCTGAAAATCACTAATCATGAGGGTCATAAAGCCACCTAATAAAATAAAAGTGGTAAGTATAATTGGTTTACCTGTTTCAAAATAAGTTCGTTTAAAAGCGTACATTAAACTTTTCCCATAGCCCAATTCTATTTTTAAGCGCGATATAAAGTGTATGGTGTCATCGGTCGCAATTCCAAAAGCTATACTAAAAACTAAAGATGTAGCGGCTTTTAATTCAATACCTGCAAAACCCATAATGCCACCAATTATAATTAGAGGAATAATATTAGGGATAATAAAAACTAAAACCATTCGCCAACTGCGATGTAAGAAAAAAGTAAGTATGCCTATTACAATTAAGGAAAACAAAAATCCTTGCGTCATGTTAGAAACCATGTACTCGTTATTTCTATCTATTAAATGTGCAGCACCAGTAATTTCAAATTGTAATAAATTTGTGTTAATGTTTTTTTCAATAAAAGCTAAGAGTTCAATGTTATGGTTGTTAACTTTTATACTACCCATATCTCTTATCTTAGCACTAATTCTTGTTTTTTGACCGTCGCTAGTTATCAAACGTTTAACTTCTCTGTTTTTTTTATTGCTTTTTAATTGCTTTGAAATTGTTTCGTATTCTTCAGTTACGGGAAACGATAATTTATAATCGTTATAAGAATTTTGATAAATTGATTTAACTAGGCTTGATGGAGAAACTAAAAAACCAGCCTGATATTCTTTTTTTATAAATTCATCAACCTTGTTTAATTCAGTAATTACATCGTAATCCCAAACGGATTTGGTTTTATCTTTAACGGTTACTAATATTTCAAATGGTCTTACACCACTATAATTCTCATCAAAAAAATTAAAATCTTGTTTTATTTTTACTTTCTCATTTAGGTCTTCTAGTAAAATATTATTTACTTTTATTTTAGAAATTCCAAATAGTGATAAAATAAGTACAATGCTTGTTATTATTAAAATAGTTTTTTGATTTCTAAAAATCCAAAACAAACCAGTTCGCATTAGGCTGTAAGTGCGGTTGTTTGTGCCGTGAACGGTAACTAATTTTTTTGGTGTAAAAAAATATAAAAGTGCCGGTAACATAGTGTATGTTAAAATAAAAGCAATTGTAATTCCAATGGATGTATAAATTCCAAATTCTTTTATTGGTTTAATGCTAGAAAAAAGAAGCGATAAAAAACCAACCACGGTAGTAATTAAAGTTAAAAATGTTGGGAAGCCAACTTCTTTTATTATTAGAGGATAAATTTTTTCACGCAAAGTACCTTTTGCCATTTCTTCGAAGTATTTTGAAAAAAAATGTACAACGTCGCTCATACCCGCAATAAAAATCATAGTTGGTAGCATGGCAGTCATAATATCTATGGATTTACCAAAGAGGCTCATAACGCCTAAAGTCCACAATATTGAAATAAGAACAATAATTACGGGAACTATTACCCCATAAAAACTTCTAAAACTGAACCATAAAAAAATGACAATTACAATAAACGACAAACAGATAAATACAATAAATTCTTTTTGAAGATTTTTTAAATAAACGGTTTGAGCAAAAATCCTTCCAACATAGTGAATGTCATCAAACTTAAATTCCTTTAAAGTTGTTTCTATGCCGTTAGCAAGCAAATCACTTTGTTTTTTCGTTAATAAATCGTCTGTTTTAATATAAATGCTTAATGATTTTGCATTAAGAGGAAAAAATGAACCTACCAAATGGGCAGATTGATAAATTGATATACTATCGTCTTTATATAAATCAGGGTTTTCAAAATGAAGAACTCTCGTTTGCGTAGGAACAAGACCTCCAAAAGAAAGAGTTTTTAAATTAGTTGGTGAAGTTACTCTTTGAACTGATTTAAGGCCGGATAATTTTTTCGTTAAGCTATCTATTTTTGTAAGAAAGTTTTTATTGAAAATTCCACTTTTATTTTCAATAGCAACTAGCGCAAATTCATTATCATATTCGAATGTTTTACGGTAGTTGTTGTAGATTTCAAGTTCATGATCTTCATTTGGAAAAAATGCCTCAAAATCATAATCAAATTTAATGTTTTGAATCTTGTACACACAAAAAAGAGAGAATACAAGAACAAATACAATTATTAGTAAATTATATGTTCTCTGAGTTTTAATAAGGGTCAAATTTACACACTTTAAGCAAATAAAAACTTATATTTGAATCTTGTTTAACGTAAAATTATCTTAGAATTTAAAACTAGAAATTATGCCAAAAGGAATTTATAAAGTGCCAACTCCAATAAATGAACCAATTAAAAGTTATGCTTCAGGTAGCCCAGAAAGACTTGAGTTGCAAGCCATGTTAAAAGAGTTGCGCAGTAAAGAATTAGATATACCTATGTATATTGGAGGAGAAGAGGTTAGAGGTACAGTAAAAACCCGTATTGCTCCGCCACACGATCATAAACACACATTAGGGCATTTTCACAAAAGTGATAAACAACATGTTGAGCAAGCAATAAAAGCCGCATTAGCTGCCAAAGAAAAGTGGGCAAACTTAAGTTGGGAACATAGAGCGAGTATTTTTTTAAAAGCTGCAGAATTAATAGCTGGACCCTACAGGGCTAAATTAAACGCAGCAACCATGTTAGGTCAAAGTAAAAATGCTTTTCAAGCTGAAATTGATAGTGCGTGCGAGATAATAGATTTTTTACGTTTTAATGTTAACTACATGACTGAAATATATGCCGACCAGCCTATTTCTGGTCCTGGTGTATGGAATAGGTTAGAGTGGCGTCCGCTAGAAGGATTTATTTACGCGCTAACGCCTTTTAATTTTACTGCAATTGCGGGTAACTTACCAACAAGTTGTGCCATGATGGGTAATGTGGTTGTTTGGAAGCCTAGTAATACTCAGGTTTATAGTGCTAATGTTTTAATGGAAATATTTCAACAAGCCGGAGTGCCTGATGGAGTAATTAATTTAATATATCCAAGCGGACCAGATGCTGCTGAGGTAGTATTTAATCATAAAGATTTTGCAGGTATACATTTTACTGGGAGTACAGAAGTATTTCAAAATATTTGGCAAACTATTGGAAATAATATTCATAAATACAAATCATATCCTCGTATAGTAGGTGAAACAGGAGGTAAAGATTTTATTATGGCGCATAAATCTGCAGATGCAAAAACTGTGTCTGTTGCAATTTCGCGTGGAGCATTTGAGTACCAAGGACAAAAATGTTCGGCAGCTTCTCGTGCTTATATCCCATCAAATATTTGGGGAGATGTAAAGAAATTTTTACAGGCAGATTTGAAATCCATGAAAATGGGACCAACTGAAGACTTCACTAATTTTATTAATGCAGTTATTGATGAAAAAAGTTTTGATAAACTGGCTAAATACATTGATGCTGCTAAAAAAGATAATAATGTAGAAATAATTGCTGGAGGAAATTATGATAAGAGTAAAGGTTATTTTATTGAGCCAACAATTATTGTTGCCAAAGACCCAAAATATGTAACCATGTGTGAAGAATTATTTGGGCCAGTATTGACGCTTTTTGTTTACGATGAAAATAAATATGAAGAGACTTTAGAATTGGTTGATACAACTTCAATTTATGCTTTAACAGGAGCAATTTTGGCACAAGACCGTTATGCAATTGAATTAGCAACAAAAAAATTAAGTAATGCTGCAGGTAACTTTTACATTAATGATAAATGTACAGGAGCAGTTGTTGGCCAACAGCCTTTTGGTGGAGCAAGAGGAAGTGGAACAAATGATAAAGCAGGAGCAAAGATTAATTTATTACGTTGGGTTTCTCCAAGAACAATAAAAGAAACTTTTACGCCACCAACAGATTATAAATATCCATTTTTACAAGCCGATTAGTGAATAGGAAAGTTTTTTTATCATTTTTTATTTTTCATTTCTTTTGTGCCTTTTCACAAGAGAAAGATTCATTGTTACTTAAGCTCTCTGAGATAAAGAATAATGAAGATAAAATAAATATGTTATATACTTCTAGCCGAAAAAAAGGTGTTACTAAAGAAACAATTAAAAAAGTTAAGCACATTTTAGATAGTTTTTCTGTTAGTTTAAGTAGCGAACGCGATAGAGGATTTGCGATATTTAAGAGAGGTAAAATTGAAGCTAAAAATCGTGACTTTAATTCCGCACTGACTTATTATTATAGGGCTCTTAAATTAATCGAAAATTCAAAAGACGTAAAAATCGAAAGTTTGATTCATGCTGATATTGGAATGGGGTTTTATGAACTGAAAAATTTTAAGTCTGCAATTGATCACTATTATACTAGCCTTAATTTAAATAAAGAAGTTAATTCGATAAGGTCATCTGCAGGTAACCACTGTATATTGGGTAATATCTTTAAGGATCAAAAGCAAATTGATAGTTCATTATTTCATCATGAAATTAGTTTGGCGTTAAACATTCAAATAAATGATAGTAATGGAATAGCAAGTGCGTATAACGATATTGGATTAACTTATAAGAGGGATGATAAATATGAACTTGCTCTTGATTTTTTGATTAAAGCTTTGAAAATAAGAGAAGCATTAAAAAATGAAAGAGGCATTGCCGGTGCAAATATAAACATTGGCAACACTTTAAAACATTTAAAGCGATACAAAGATGCAATGCCTTATTTTGAAAAGGGTATTGAAGTTGCTGAACAAAGCGGAAATACAGACTTTTATCTAAATGGAATAATTGGTAGAGCAAAAAATTCAAAAAAGGCAGGCGACTTTAAATTGGCAGCAGAAGACTTTTCGAATTATATAGAATTAAAAGACTCACTTTATAAACAAGAACTCAATAAACAATTAGCAGAATTAGAAGTTAGTTATCAAACTGATAAAAAAGATAATGAGATTATATTACAACAACAAGAATTAAAATTGAAATCTGAACAAAATTCAAAACAGAAAGTTGTTTCAATAATATCAATTATTTCATTATTACTCGCATTAGTTGCCGTTTTCTTTATTTCAAAAAGTTATCGTCAAAACAAACTTACAGCAATAGTTTTAGCATCTAAAAATCATTTAATTGCCGAAAAAAATAAAGAAATTACCGATAGTATTAATTACGCTCGCTTAATTCAACAAAGTTTATTGGCATCAGAATCAATGTTGAGTAAAAACTTAAATGAGTATTTTGTTTTATATAAACCAAAAGACATAGTTAGCGGAGATTTTTATTGGGCCGAAGAAACCTTAAATGGTTTTTTAATGGCTTGTGTTGATTGCACAGGGCATGGTGTTCCTGGAGCGTTTATGAGTTTAATCGGAAAAGAAAATTTAGATAAAGCAATTGTAAATACCAACAGCCCAAAACAAATATTAAAAGAATTAAATAAAGGAGTAAAAAAATCTTTAAATCAAAATTCGGTAGATGGAAATAAAGACGGTATGGATGCGGTTGTTATAAGAATCGAGAAGGATCAAAATGGAAGCTCAAATATTTTTTATTCCGGCGCAAATCGTTCTTTAGTTTTTGTGAGAAAAGAAACTGGTTTGTTAGAAGAGATAAAAGCAACTAAACAAGGTGTAGGTGGTTATACTCGCGATGACCAAGAGTTTGAAGAACATGAAGTGATACTTAAAAGCGGCGATGTAATTTACCTTTCAACAGATGGTTTTGCCGATCAATTTGGTAGCGATAAAAATAAAAAACTGACAACCAAACGGTTTAAGGACTTTTTACTTTCAATACACCATTTAAGTGCAATAGAGCAAAAAAAATCTTGTGAAAACTTTTTTAATTCTTGGAAAGGAAGAAATGAGCAATTGGATGATGTATTGTTAATTGGCATCAGGGTTTAAGCCCTATCTCCAAGGTTATTTTAACTAATTTCATTTTTTTTTAGATTTTTATTAAGATAAGAGTTAAAAATTTGTTTCTAAATATCTAAAGCACTATGTTAGCTAAATAAATACAAACACATAAAACATGAAAATAAAATTAAAAATTGTTGCGGCTGCAATTTGCCTCTCATGGGGTTTAAATGCTCAAACAGGCAAGATAGTAGTAAAAAATAATGCTGCTCAGGTTCAGAATACCGAACCAAATATTACTCAACGTACTTGTGGAACGGATGCTCCCCCAGCTGGTTGGGATGAATGGTTTAATAAAAAAGTTGAAGAATTTAAGGCTGCAAATGAAAATGGAAAAGGTCAAATGCCTAATTACACAATACCTGTAATTATTCACGTAATTCACGGTGGGCAAGCGGTTGGTACGTTTCCAAATTTAGCTCAAGGCCAACTTAATTCACAGATTACTGTTTTAAATGCAGACTTTGCTGGAACAGGTTTAAATAGCGCTAGCGTACCAACTGTATTCGCAGCAGCAAAAGCTAACACGGGGATTTCATTTTGTTTAGCGCAAAAAAATCCAGCAGGTGCAACATTAGCAGAGCCTGGTATTGATCGTTTAAATTATACTACTCAAGGATGGAATAATCCGGCGGGAGCGGCGTATAATACTCCTGCTACTTTTCAATCTTATATGAATGGAACTATTAAACCAGCTAGTATTTGGGATCCAACGCGATATATGAATATTTGGATAAGTGATGTAAACGCAGGGGCTGGTTTACTTGGCTACGCTACTTTTCCTGCTGGAAGTGGATTAACTGGGATACCAGGAGGTTTAGGTACTGCAACAACCGATGGTTTATGGTGTTGGTCTAGAGCATTTGGATCAAACAATATTTTCCCTGGAGGAACTTATTCTGCACCATATAATAAAGGAAGAACCGCTACTCATGAAATTGGTCACTGGGTTGGATTACGCCATATTTGGGGTGATGGAACTTGTGCAACTGATTATTGTATCGACGTTCCTCCAAGTCAAACTTCAAATTATAACTGCCCTGCTCATCCATATAAATTAGGTGTATGTTCTGGAAACACTACAGGTGAAATGACAATGAATTTTATGGATTATACTGATGATCCTTGTATGTATATGTTTACAAACGATCAAAATACACGTATGCAGACAGCAATGGCCAACGGAACTTATAGAAGCCAATTATCTACAAGTTCGGCTACATTGTGTACTATTTCTCCTGCGGCTCCAACAGCAAGTTTTTCAATGGCAGGAAGTGGCTGCGCTAGTTCAGCTATAACTGTAAATAATTTAACAACAGGAACACCACCACCAACATTTGCATGGAGTTCAAATCCAGCAACTGGAGTAACATTTAATCCAAATAATACTGCTTCTGCCCCAAGTATCAATTTCACGACACCTGGAACATATAGTATTACTGTTGCGGCTACAAATTCTGTTGGAACAAATTCAAATACAAAAGTAATTTTAATTACAAGTTGTACTACTACGGTAACTTGCGGGGATACAATTACTAATGTAACTTCAACAGGCACATTAGGTCTTGCAACAGCAGGTTCTGATACTGCAACACCTGGTTGCAGTCCGAAAGCGGGGTATTTGATGGGTTCAAATTGTTATAAAGACAAAGAAAAAGCAGAATTTTTTAGCACTAGTTTATATAGTTCTATTGCTTCTCCTCAAATTAAAAGTGTAATTGTAATTTTTTATAAAGATGGTACTAGAGGAACAGGCGGAAACTCTTCTACGGCTGTTAACATGAAATTATACAACGGAACAATGGCAGGCGGACCGACAGGAACAACAACTCCTTTTGGACAAGTAAATGCAAATATTGGAAATATATTGGCAGTACCTGCTACTAACTCTGTTAACTATGTAGGTCAACAGCCAACAGTTTATACCAATCCAATCTTAAGACCATACAGATATATTCTTGCTTCTCCAGTTAACGCTCCTGCAACAAACGGATTCTTTGTATCTATAACTATTCCTACTGCTGCTGGTGACACTGCAGTTATCATGGATGATGCAAGTTTAGCTACTGGAACAAACTGGGAGTGTTGGAGTAATAACGCTTGGTATAATCTTTCTACTGCTTGGAGCGGATATGATGCTAGTATGGCTATTTTACCTGAAATGCAGTGCGGCATTACTGGTATTAACAAAAACTCAGTTTTAGATGCAAATGTAAGTTTACATCCAAATCCATCTAGTGGTTTAGTTAATATTATTGCAACCCTGCCTAACTCTCAAACATTAGAAATTTTAGTTCATAACTCGTTAGGTCAATTAATATCAGACACTAAATATACTGGTGTAACTAGTAACATGTTTAGTTTAGATCTTAATAATTATTCAAACGGAGTTTATTTTGTTACAATTAATAATGGAGAAGAGAGAATTGTGAAGCGATTAATTTTAAGTAAATAATAAATTCTTTAAATTTTAAAAAGGCTCCAAAATTTTGGGGCCTTTTTTATTAATACTACATTGTTAAATTCAATAAACAATGGTATTGTTAAAAATTAAAAGTAATAACGCTAAAAAGCCCCTGTTATAGCTTTATTTTTGAGAAGTACAATGGCAGCAGCAAAAAGAAAAGTAGAAATGAGTTTAAAAGAGGTAATTGCCTTAATTACACTATTAGATGACCCCGATGAGGTTATTTATGATCAAGTAAAAGATCGCTTTGTAGTTTTAGGACCACCAGCCATTCCACACCTAGAAACAGCTTGGGAAAATAGCTTTGATGCAATTATGCAAAAGCGTATCGAAAGTATTATTCATACCATTCAATTTGAAACTCTTCAAAAAGCGCTTAAAGATTGGGCCAAAACAGATCAAGACGATTTATTAAAAGGGATAATAATTTTAGCAAGATATCAATATCCAGATCTGGATGAAAATAAAATTAAAAAACAATTAGCCACCATTAAACAAGATGTTTGGCTAGAATTACACGAAGATCTTACAGCCCTTGAAAAAGTAAAAATAATTAATCACGTTTTATTTGAGATACACCAGTTTAGCGGTAATATTACAAACTACCATGCTCCTCAAAACTCTTTTTTGAATAATGTTTTAGAGAGTAAAAAGGGTAATCCCCTTATGTTAAGTGTCGTATACCTTTTAATTTGTATTGAATTAAAAATTCCGGTATATGGAATTAATTTACCTCAGCATTTTGTTTTAGCCTATTTAAATGAAGAAGCTAATTTAATGGATGTAAATAACAAAACACTTTCAAACAATATTTTATTTTACATCAATCCATTTAGTAAAGGTTTATTATTTAATCAAAAAGATATTGATCAATTTTTAAAGCAATTAAATTTAGATTTAGAACCAAAATATTACTTGCCTTGTAACAATATAGATATTATCAAAAGGTGTATCAATAATCTAATTTTTTCCTATGAAAAACTTGGTTATCTCGAAAAAGTAGAGGAATTAAAGGGTTTAGACTCTCAACTGTAACCAAAAACTATTTTCAAAAAAAATGTTATTATTGTTTTTTTAATTTGAAAATAAAATTACCTTTAGTTAAAATTTAAAAATCTATAGTCATGAAAAAAAGTTTATTAACCCTTTCAATGCTTGCGCTATTTACTGTAACTGCAAACGCACAAGATGATAAAAAAGCAACTCTTGAGAAAAAACCTGCTAAAAAAGAAGTTGTAAATGATGACGGAACAACCTCTGTTGTTGAAGATGCAACAACTAGCGAACCTGCAAAAAAAGAAGAGCCAAAAAAATCTGGAACCAGAATGGCTATTAACGAAAAAGGAACTGGAGGCACTAAAACGTCAACAAGCAAAAAAGAAACTGCTAAAGAAGGAAAAACAGAAAGTCCAACAAGCAAACCTCACTAATAATATTCTTATTAAAACGAAAAAGCCTCTTTTTAAGAGGCTTTTTTTATGACTTTTTACGTTGATTTAACTCGTCTCTGATTTTAGAAGCCAATTCATATTGTTCTTCATCGAGCGCTGTTTGTAAGAGATTTTTTAATTCTTCGGTACTTTTTTCTTTATAATCGTCTGTTTTTGAAGCAACTGGTGTTTCTGATAATTCAACTATTTTTTCAGCTTCTTCGCTTGATTCTGCAGTGGGTTCATCATCCAATACAATGCCGGCACTTTTTAAAATAAATTCGTAGGTTGATATTGGGCACTTAAATCGAACAGCAATTGCAATGGCATCGCTCGTTCTCGCGTCAATTTCAACCTCTTTTGTGCCGTCATTACATAATAATTTGGCATAAAAAATTCCTTCAACTAAATTATATATTAAAACTTCGGTAACGTTAATGTCAAATGTTTGCGCAAATGTTTTAAATAAATCGTGAGTTAGAGGTCTACTAGGACTCATTTTTTCTAGTTCTATTGCAATTGCCTGTGCCTCGAAGCCACCAATAATTATTGGCAGCCGTCTACTACCTGCAGTTTCACCCAAAACCAGAGCATAAGCTCCACTCTGCGTTTGGCTATAAGACAATCCTACTATTTCTAATCGAACTTTCTTCATTAGAAATTAATTATATTTTTATTTAAGCTTTGCAATAAGGTCATTCCTTTTTCAAATTCTAATTTAAGTATAAAATTTTAGTTAATTCTGATTCGCTTTAAATTTTTTAACAGCCTCAGTTAGTTTAGGAACTATTGTAAAAGCATCACCAATAACGCCGTAATCTGCCGATTTAAAAAATGGAGCTTCTTTATCATTATTAATAACAACTATTGTTTTACTACCATTTACACCAGCTAAATGTTGTATAGCACCAGAAATACCAATGGCAATATATAAATTAGGACGAATTGCAACTCCTGTTTGTCCAACATGTTCATGATGCGGTCTCCAGTGCATATCCGCAACCGGACGAGAGCAAGCAGTAGTAGCTCCTAAAGCAGAAGCAAGATCTTCAACTATTTTCCAGTTTTCTGGTCCTTTTAATCCTCTTCCAGCACTAACAACTAATTCTGCCTCAGGTAATGGTATCATACCACCAACATCATTCGACTTTATTTCTTTAATCACAATTTTGGAGTTAATATTTGAAAGGTCAACGGCAAAGTCGGTAACTGTTGCTTTATTATCGCTTAATTTTACGGGATAACTATTTGGCAACAATGAAATAACTTTTAAATCGCTTGTTATACTGTAAATAGCCGTTGCTTTACCTGAGAATACATTTTTTTTCACCTCAAAAGAATCACCATTTATAGTAGGATAATCTACCGCACCAGCAACCAATCCAGCTTTTAATTTAGCAGCTAATCTCGGAGCTACTGCTTTTCCAACAATGTCAAAAGCGAAAACAATTATTTTGGTGTTTTCTGATTTAACAGCTTGTTCCACTGCCGCGCTAATAAACATAGCATCGGAATTAATTTTATCGTCTTTTATTAATAATATTTTTGTGGCGCCTGCTTTTCCAATTTCTTCTAATTGCTCTGTAGTTGCATTATTTACAATTGCAGTTACAGTTGAGCCTGTTAGCTCAGCAATTTTAGAAGCGTAATTAACACATTCTAAAGAAGCTTTTTTAACACGTCCTTTATTAATTTCTGTATAAACGAGTACTGACATATTTTATAGTTTTATAATAGTTTTTTAAATCGTTATAATTAAATAACTTTTGCTTCGGTATGTAATAAGTTTACTAACTCGTCTAAATTATCTTCACTAATCATTTTACAAGTTGTGCGTCCCGGATTTAAAATGTATGATTTAATTGTTGTTAATGGAGTAGTTGCAGATGCAGGAACAACCGTTAATGGTTTAGTTCTTGCAGCCATTATACCACGCATGTTTGGAATACGTTGTTCTGCCATTCCCTTTGCGCAACTTACAATTAAAGGTAATTCACATTCTACCACTTGTGTTCCACCATCAATATCTTGTTCTATTGTTGCTTTGTTTCCTGCAATATCTAATTTAGTTGCTAACGAAATAAAAGGCAAGTCTAAAATCCCTGCAATCATTCCACCTACAGATGCGCCGTTGTAATTAATGGTTTCTTTACCAACTAAAATCAGTTCGTAGCCGTTTGTTTTTGCATAATTTGCTATTTGTTCTGAAACTAAATAAGCATCTGTGCTGTCGCTATCAATTCTAACCGCATCATCAGCGCCAAGAGCTAAACCTTTTCTTATTGTTGCATCACTATCTGCTAAACCAACATGTATAATTGTAACCTTTTCGGCTAAATTAGCTTCCTTTAGTTCTAATGCCCTTACTAAAGCGTACCATTCATCATATGGGTTAATTACAAAGGTAATTCCCGCACTGTTAAATTTTGTATCACTATCAGTAAATTGAATTTTTGAAGTGGTATCAGGTACATTACTTATTGCTACTAAAATTTTCATATGTAAACCTTTTAATTTTAAGAGTTGCAAAAATATAAAATAAAATCCCTAATTACAATCCATTTTTAATCAATAAACCACCATTTTTAGAAATAGTTTAAACATTTGTGCAATTTTATAGGGGTAGAATTAAAGCTTAAAACCATATTTTCCTTATCTTTACAGGTACAATTAGTAATATGGACGTAAAATCGCAATTAATAGAAATTTTAAAGAAAGAAAATTACACTTTTAACCAATTAGCAGAATATTTGGGGATGAGTGAAGACGAATTAACGAGTGCATTAAACAACAAAACATTAGAATTAAGAAATTTAGAATTAATATCAAAAGCTCTTAGAGTGCCTTTATACAGTTTTTTTAGATCTGAAAATTTTAAATTGGATTATAAAGAGAAGCCTTACTACATAAATAAATTGTTAACTGACGAAGATTCTATAAAAGACGCTGTTTCTTTACAAGGAGAAATTGATTTATTAAAACAGATTGTTTATCTCAAAGAAGAACAGTTGAAGCGCATTAATGTTTCCTAATAAATTCTATTTGCCCTTAATGAGTATATTTGTATTATAATTAAATATGGTATCCGATCTTTTTATTACTTTTTTACTGATTTTGTTTAATGGATTTTTTGTTGCCGCCGAATTTGCATTAGTAAAAGTTCGTGCGTCACAACTAGATTTAAAAGTAAAAAATGGTAGCTCAAGAGCAAAACTGGCTAGAAGCCTCATTTTAAAATTAGACGCATATCTTTCGGCAACACAATTAGGGATTACGTTAGCATCTCTTGCTCTGGGTGCTATTGGCGAAGAAGTTATTTCGCAAGTTGTTATTAAAATATTTTCTAGCACTGGTTTAGTAACAAATCTTGTTACGGTTCATAGTATTTCTTTGCCGATAGCCTTAACATTACTTACCTTTTTACATGTAACCCTTGGTGAGCAAATTCCAAAAATGATTGGAATAAAATATAGTATGTCTGCAATTCTTTTATTTGCCTGGCCTTTAAGAATTTTTTATTTTATATGTTCCCCTTTTATTTGGCTATTAAACAATACATCAAATGTTGTTTTAAGAATTATAGGTGTTAAAAAAAGTGGAGAAGAAGGTGTGCACACTGAGGAAGAGCTGCGTTTAATTTTGACTGAAAGTGAAGAGGGTGGTGCCATTAAGCCAAGTGAAAATGAATTAATTCAAAATGTTTTTGACTTTGATGATAGAATAGTGAAACAAATTATGGTGCCTCAAAATAGGGTAGTGGCGCTTGATGTAGAATTAGGACGGGGTGAAATTACTAAACGAGTAATTGAGGAAGGTTTTTCTCGGATTCCAATATATTTAGGAGATATTGATAATATAATTGGCATTGTTCATAGTAAAGATCTTTTAAAAGCATTGATCGAGAATAAATTTAGAACATTAAAAGATATTATGCGTCCGGTACATTTTATCCCTGAAAGCATGAAAATTAATTCCCTCCTTCGAGATTTTCAAAAACACCATATTCAGATGGCTATTGTTACAAATGAATTTGGTTCTACTGCTGGTTTAATTACAATGGAAGATATTATTGAAGAATTAGTTGGTGAGATTCAAGATGAGCACGATGAGGAAAAACCAAACGTTGAGAAAAAAAGTGAGACAGAATATATTGTAAATGCTCAAGCTACGATTGATGATGTAAACGATGCGCTTCCAATTGCATTACCTGAAAATTCGCACTATGAAACCGTTTCTGGTTACATTAATTATATTTTTGGTCGTATTCCTGCAGTTAATGATAAAAGAAAAAAAGATGGTTATGAATTAACTATTTTAAAACGTACAAGACAGAGTGTTGATACTGTAAGATTAAAGGTATTAGAAGAAAATGAAGAATGAACGAAAACTTAAGTGCGAAATATTGGGACAATAGATACCTTAATGATGATTTTGGTTGGGATTTGGGCCAGATTTCTCCACCACTTAAAGCCTATTTTGATCAACTAACAAATAAAAAATTATTTATTTTAATTCCCGGAGCAGGTAATTCGTACGAAGCTGAATACCTTGTTAATAATGGCTTCGAAAATGTTTACGTGTGCGACTTTGCCGAACAGCCTCTGAAAAATTTATTAAAGCGTTGCCCAAAAATAAAAGAAGAACATCTTCTGCTATCAGATTTTTTTGAAATTACTAATTTAAAGTTTGACCTCATTATTGAACAAACTTTTTTTTGTGCAATTAGCAAATCATTACGAAAAAAATATTTCAATAAAGTTCATGAGCTTTTAAATCCTGCAGGGAAACTGGTTGGCTTATTATTTAATGACGTTTTAAATGAAGATAAACCTCCGTTTGGAGGAACTAAAGAGGAGTATTTCGAGTATTTTAAAACTCTTTTTAAACCAATAGTTTACGAAACTGCTTATAATTCTATTAAGCCACGAGAAGGCAGAGAAATATTTATTAATTTAGAAAAAGTTTAATTCAAAATTCTAATCATTAATAATGAACCAACGCGAATTATTTTTACGGCACGTTGCGCAAACATCCGATTTACCTTTACTGGGAGTTGATGTAAATATTAAAGAAGCTAAGGGCGTAAAATTAATTGATGAGAACGGAAAAGAGTATTTCGATTTAATAAGCGGTATTTCGGTAAGTAACATTGGTCATTGTCATCCAAAAGTATTAGATGCCATTAATAATCAAGCTCAAAAATTTATGCACTTAATGGTGTATGGCGAATTTAATCAAAGTCCACAGGTTAAATATGCAATAGAATTAACTAACTTATTACCACCTCAATTAAATTCTGTTTATTATACCACAAGCGGAAGTGAAGCTACCGAAGGCGCTTTAAAATTAGCAAAACGTGTAACAGGTAGAACAGAAATTATTTGTTTTAAAAATGCCTATCATGGTAGCACGCATGGGGCATTAAGTGTAATGGGCGATGAGTTTTTTAAAAATAGTTTTCGCCCTTTATTGCCGGATATAAAAATTTTAGAACTCAATAATTTAAATGATTTAAATTTTATTTCTTCTAAAACAGCGGCTGTTATTATTGAGCCTATTCAAGGAGAAGCGGGAGTGAGAAAAGCAAATACAGAATTTTTAAAATTGCTTCGCCAAAAATGTGATACTCATTGTGTATTGCTAATTTTTGATGAAATTCAAACTGGTTTTGGACGCACAGGAAGTTTATTTGCATTTGAGCAAGCTGAGGTTATTCCGGATGTATTATTAATTGCAAAAGGAATGGGAGGTGGCTTACCAATTGGAGCCTTTATTTCTTCAACACAATTAATGAGTAGTTTAACTAATAACCCGGTTTTAGGTCATATAAACACGTTTGGAGGCAATGCTGTTTGCGTTGCGGCGGCTAATGCAACCTTAAGTGTTATACTAGAAGAAAATCTTATTTCTCGAGCGAACGAAATCGAAAAAATAATTAGAACACAACTAAATCATCCATCAATAAAAGAATTAAGAGTATATGGTGCTTTGGGAGCTATTGATTTTGGAAATGAAGAATTGAACATGCGTATTATTAAGAGCTGCATAGAAAATGGCATTATTACAGATTGGTTTTTGTTTTGCCCAACAGCTATGCGTATTGCGCCCCCACTTACCATTACTGATGAGGAATTGTTTGAAGCTTTGCAGAAAATTATTGCAGTATTAAGTATGATATAATTTTTATTTTGTTATTTTTATATTCTAAAATTTAAAGTCATGGGATTATTTGATAAGTTAAAAAATGAATTTATTGATATTATTGAATGGGTTGATAATAGCAACGATTCAATAGTTTGGAAGTTTCCTCGTTTTCAAAACGAAATAAAAATGGGTGCCAAGCTTACAGTACGTGAGAGTCAGGTTGCCGTATTTATGAATGAAGGTAAAATTGCCGATGTATACCAACCAGGAATGTATACGCTTGATACTCAAAATATGCCCATTTTATCAACTATAAAAGGTTGGAAGTATGGTTTTAATAGTCCGTTTAAAGCGGATATATTTTATATTAGTACAAAACAATTTATAGATCAAAAATGGGGTACTAAAAACCCAATTACTTTAAGTGATCCGCGTTTTGGATTTATAGAATTAAGAAGCTTTGGTTCTTTTGCGTTTAGAGTTACCGACGGAGGTAAATTTATTAGAGAAATTGCTGGGACAAACGAAAATTTTTCTACTGAAGAAGTTGCTGATCAATTAAGAAGTATGATTGTGAGTAAGTTTACAGATGCTTTAGGAGAAGGAAATATTCCTGTTGAAAAATTAGCTGGTAATACAGATGAATTATCAAAGCTTGGAAGAGAAAAATTAAATGAAGATTTTTTAGAATACGGTTTAACTATTACTAAGTTTTTAGTTGAAAATATTTCTATGCCGGAAGAATTGAAAAAAGAAATTTTTAATTACTCACGTCTACACGCAGTTGATATGAATAAACTAGCTCAATTTAATGCTGCTAATGCAATTGGTGATGCTGCTAAAAATGAAGGTATTGGTGGAATGGGAGTAGGAATGGGCGTAGGAATGGGTATGGGTAACATGGTAACCAACATGTTTAATAATACCGGTATGAATAACCAAAATCAGAATAATGGTTCAGTACCTCCGCCACCACCGCCAGTTGTTCAATTTCATGTTGTTGTAAATGGTGCGCAAGCAGGACCGTTTAGTCTACAACAATTAGAGGTTATGGCAAGCTCAGGGCAGTTAACTAAAGCAAGCTTGGTGTGGAAAGCCGGTATGCCAAATTGGTTGGCAGCAGATACACAAGCTGAATTATTGAGTTTGTTTAATAACGTACCCCCGCCAATTGGATAATGAAGCGTAATTTCTTCATTAGTGATTTTATATAAAAATTAAATTAATATTTTGAAAAATAGCTTTATAAAATACTTTTGTTTAACAATATGCGTTTTAAATTTTTTTAATGCTCTGGCTTTTAATAAAACTAAGATTTTATTGGAAGAGAATAAGGGTCAAATTATTAACGCTAATGGAGAAAAATTAAACAATATTTTTTTCCGCGCTAACCTACCCGGTGTTTGTATTTGGATTACTGAACGCGGCATCGTTTATAATTTTTATAAAAATGAAAAAAGCGATACTTTAAATCCATTAATAATAAATGCAAATAAAAAAGACAATTTAATTTGGTATAGGAGCGAAATGAATTTAAAGAGCTCCAAAATTTCCTTAAATAATTTAATCAAAAATAAACAAGCTGATTTTCATTATAACTTTCAAAAAGGTTTAGGTGCTTTACCTATTCAAGCTAATTTATTTGAAGAAATTATTTTTGAAAATGTTTATGAAGGTATTGATTGGAAATTGTATGTAGACAACAACCAAATTAAACAAGAGTTTATTGTTAAGCCATTTGCAAACCAAAATCTTATCGACTTAGAATATAGAACCACTGGTAAATTGGATATCCAAAACACCAAAATTTCTTTTTCAAATCCACTGGGTGTTTTCACAGAAGGAGATTTGTATTGTTATCAAAATGAAAAAAGCAATACTATTAAAGCCAAATATATTTCAAGTCATCAAATAGAAAACAAAAAAGACATAAAGATTTATACATACAGTGTAAAAATAAAAACCGAGAATTATATTCATAATCAAACTTTAATTATTGACCCTATCTTAGATTGGTCTACTCTTTATGGAGGTGGCAACGATGAAGATGGACACTCGATATTTAATGATGGCACAAATACTTGGGTGGCTGGGCATTCACTTTCTTTTAATTTTCCCACAAGCGATCCAGGTTCACCAACTTATTTTCAAGGAAGTAATGCCGGTGGTTTTGGAGATGCATTTATTTTAAAGTTCAGTAATAACGGTAACTTGCTTTGGGCAACCTACTATGGAGGAACGTCTAACGATGAAGCAAGTGCAATTTATAGTAACGGTACAAATGTTTGGGTTGCGGGCTATACTGGCTCAGTCGATTTTCCTGTTTTAAACCCTGGTAATGGTGCATTTTATTCAGGAGCAAACTCAGGAGGGATTGATGGTTTTATAACCAAGTTTAGTACTAACGGAGCACTCATATGGAGTACTTATTGTGGTGGAATAACAAATGATAATATAAGTGCTATACATTGTAATAATAACGAATTATTTGTTGGCGGTACAAGTGATTCGCCAAATTTTCCATTATTAAATTCAGGAAATTATTTTCAGAGTTATGCTGCTGCAAACGATGGTTTTATAATGAAATTCAATGCTAATAATAATTTAATTTGGTCAACTTTTTTGGGTGGAAGCGGCAATGATTTAATAAATACATTACAAACAAACGGCAATAATTTATTTATTGGCGGCTATACAAACTCAACAAATTTTATAACTCTTAATGCAAGTACTTTTTTTCAAGCTGCCAATGCGGGTAGTTACGATTGTTTTGTTTCTAAATTTACATTAAACGGCGCTTTAAATTGGTCAACTTATTTTGGTGGAAATAATTCGGATAGAATTAACTCGTTAACCTTAAGCAATAATGCATTATGGGTAACAGGTATAAGTAGTTCAACCAACATGCCGTTGTTTAATCCCGGTGGACCAAGCTTTAATCAATCTACAAATAATGGATTTAGCGATGGTTTTGTTTCGAAATTTAGTTTTTCTGGCGCTCTTCAATGGTCGAGCTATTACGGTGGTAGTTCAACCGATTTTTTAACGTCGATAACTTCTGATGGAAAAAATGTTTTTGTTGGAGGTTATACCAATTCTACAAATTTATTTACTCAAAATCCTGGTTTAGGAGGTTATTATCAAAATACTAATGCTGGGTTTTTTGATGCCATATTATTGAAATTTGATACTGCCTCTGCTTGTAAATGGGCAAGTTATTTTGGGAACAGCTCAAATGATTATATAGATGCCATTGCATGTAACGGGAGTAAAATTTTTGCGACAGGATATACTCAATCTTATTTTTTCCCGACTCTAAATCCAGGTGCGGGAGCATATTATCAATCTACCAACGCAACAGGATTAGATTGTTTTGTGACAACTTTTAAAAATTGCACTAATCCTACATTAACTGTAACTACTTCCCCTCCTTGTATAGGGAACCCATTTAGTTTATTTGTTAACGGGTATGCTGGAGCTACATATCAATGGCTTGGTCCCCAAAGTTTTTTTTCTACTCAGCAAAATCCAACAATTACTAATGTAACTGCAAGTAATTCCGGAAATTATTCTATTATAGTTTCTGTTCCAAATGGTTGTATTAATTCTGATTTTATAAATGTAACAATGAATGTTTCTCCAACTGTTACTGTTTCATCTAATAGCACTGTTTGTTCTGGCGATACAATTAAATTGTTTACAAATGCAAATACTTCTTATTCTTGGACGGGAGCAGCGAGTTTTTCGAGTACAAACCAAAACCCAATTATAGTAAACAGTTCAACATTAAATGCAGGAAATTATTATGTATCCTCCACTAATTCGGTTGGTTGTTATGGCACGGCTAGCTTAGTAGTTAATGTTTATCCTTATCCTTTAAATGTGGTTTCAGGTAGCGGAACTGTATGTGTTGGTGGCGCAATAAATTTAACAAGTAATTCCGCAATTCAATATAGTTGGCAAGGGCCAAATAATTATACTGCTAATATTCAAAACCCTACAATTTTAAATGCAAACGTAATTAATCAGGGTTATTATGTAATAACAATTTCCGATGCTAACAATTGCAAAAAAACAGACTCTGTATTTGTAATGGTAAGTATTTGCACAGATTTAAATAGTAATTATGTTTCAAATTCGTCATTGAGCTTGTACCCGAACCCCGCTAAAAACTTTATTTTTATTAATGGGATAAATTGTTTGGAAGATGGCATGGAAGTTTCAATTATTAATTCAGAAGGTAAAAAAGTAGTTAGTCAAAAAAACAGCAAACAAATTGATATTTCTAGTTTATCTGAAGGAATTTATGTTTTAAATATATTCAGAAATAATTCTATTATTTTTAGCCAAAAAATTATTAAAATAAATAATTAAACAAGCAGATAGTTTTTCTCATTTTTTACTTTTTTAACTTCAAAAAAAGAATTTTAATATTTTCAATTCAAAGCAATTTTCTCGAATAATCTAATTTGATTTAGGTCTTCTATTTTGATTTAATAATAAATAAATGAATATTTGATTTTTTTGGCATCCCTTTGTAAGCCTTGATTTTCTTGTTTTTTCCGATATAGTTATTAACATTTTTTTTATTTTGTTAATAAAATTAGCCTTATTTAAGTTTAGAAAATACAGAAATAAAAAACTCAAATTTAATGAGTGACTGTACGCTTCTAATTAGTGAAAAAACGATTAATTATAAAAGTATATATTATATTTGAGAGAAACATAAGCAGTAATTTTTGTAAGCGCTTTTTAGTTTTAAAAATAATGTGTTTAGATAATTAAAACAATATCAGAATGAAATATTTTACACCAACTAAATTATTTTTTTTATGTCTCATTTTTTTGATGAGTTTTACAAATGAGTTAAAATCTCACTCTGTTCAAATTGCGTATTGCGTAGACTGTAATGGAAATTTGCGAATATTTGTGGAGCATTGGCATGGTAATGCAAATCCTAACTCTACTAATATGACTATTAGTTTGAATGTGAATAATGTTATCACTACGCAAACTCAACCACCTGCTTTTGGATTAATAAATGTTCCTTTTGGGTCTTTGCCAGGATGTGTAACTCCAATTACTTCTGTTGCAGGATGTGCGGGACAAATGAATACTTATAATGATTGGGTTATTTATGATTATACCGGCTTACCTGTTGGTGTTCCTATTGCGTTTACAATTATTAGTGGAAATAATGTATTTACTGCAGATGGTTGCGGTATGTTTCCTTTAACTGTTAATTTTGTTATACCACCTTCAACCAATAATGGCGCTCCAGTAACTGTTTGTTCTGGTTCTCAAACTCCAATAATAAATGTGCCTGTAGGAAGTAATTGGACAAATAGTAATACTGGAATTGGTTTGGCTGCTAGTGGAACTGGTCCAATTAACCCCTTTACTGCTACAGGTCCAGCTTCTGGAGTAATCTCTTTTACAAACGGTTGCGGTGTATCTAATACTACTCTAAATGTTGTTCCTTCGCTTGTATCTACTTTTACAACTAAC
>JAUXZS010000022.1 GCA_030692515.1 Bacteroidota bacterium | reverse complement strand
ATAGAAATTTACTTTATTTAAATAGTTGCACATAGTATTCTGCCATTGGCAGAATAGGCTATGGTCTACTAAAAAAAGAGTGATTAACAAACTAATTATAAAAACTATGTTTTCTATGCGGTTCAAATTTTATTTAATTTTTGTAGGCTTTTATCAATATACTTTTCGCTTGGCAATAACGCAGTTTGTATACGCTTGGCGTAACGGATAGAATCTAGAATTTCTTTTTGTTTTTCATCTACCAAACGTTTTTGCGTAATTATAATTGCATTAGCTTTTTGTTTTTGTTTGTAGCCACGCAAAATAAATAATGCCAATATCAAAACTAAACCAAAACCTACAATAAAATAATTACGTTCATTTTCTTTTTGTTTTAACTCTGCTTTGGCAATGGCATCTTTTTTATCTTGTTCGGCTTTCGTTTCTAATTCTTTTTTCTCGTAAGTATATTGTAGTTGCTTTTTAATGGCTGCTTTTTGTGTTTCTTGATTGTTTATACTGTCACGCATTTTTATTTCTAACTCAAACATTTCAAATGCTTCTTTGTATTTATTTTGTTTTTGGTGAATTATTTTGAGCGTTTGGGCTAAATTTTTAATATTTTCAGGAAAACCTAATTCTTCAGCTATTTGCATTCCCCTCGTGGCTAAAACAAATGCCTCTGTTACCTTTGCTTTTTTTAAAGATATATCCGAAATTTTGTTTAAAGATTCAACTATTCCGATTTTGTCATCAATATCTTCTCTGATCTTTAAACTCTTTTGATGGAAATCTAATGCCGCAGAAATATCACCTCTATAGCTATAAATATCCCCAAAATTATTTAGAGAATTTGCAATTCCAAGCTCGTCACCAATCTCCTGCTGGATCTTTAAACTACTACTAAAATATTCTAAAGCCTTGAGAACATTGCCTTGGTTGTAATAAATTGTTCCAAGATTGGATAAGGACCCCGCGATGCCTCTATCATCACTTATCTGTCTATAAATATTTAAACCCTTATGATAATAATCCAATGCCTTGGGGATGTTACCTTGGTTCTCGTATATGCCACCAATATTGTCTAATGACGATGCTATTCCAGATCTATCATCAATGGCCTCGTGAATTTTTAGGCTCTTGTAATAATACTCGAGGGCATTGGTTATATCACCTTGATCATTATAAATAATACCAATATTGCCAAGTGAACTGGCTATTCCTGATTTATCCCCGATCTCTTCTCTGATTTTTAAACTCTCTTTGTAAAATTCCATCGCCTTAGTGAGATTGCTTTGGCTATAATGAATAGCCCCAATGTTATTTAATGAAGCTGCTTTTTGCTTTATAAAAAAAATACTCAGAGTTTGATTTTTATTTGGGAGGTTTGCTTCAGCAATCTTTAAACGTTGCTTTACTAATTCCATTTTCAGGACATTATCATTCTCGGTCTTATATAATAACTTTAGAATTACACACTTTGAACTATCATGCTTTGCATTTTTAAGCGCGAGTTTTAACGAGTCGATGTTTTGTGAAAAAGAAACAAAAGATAAAAGAAACAAGATGCAAGACAGACAATATTTTTTTAACCACATAGGTGCATAGAAATTTACTTTATTTAAATAGTTGCACGTAGTATTCTGCCATTGGCAGAATAGGCTATGGTCTACTAAAAAAAGAGTGATTAACAAACTAATTATAAAAACTATGTTTTCTATGCGGTTCAAATTTTATTTAATTCCTTCAAACTCTTATCAATATATTTTTCGTTTGGCAATAAAGCAGTTTGTATACGCTTGGCGTAATGAATAGAATCTAAAATTTCTTTTTGTTTTTCATCTACCAAATGTTTTTGTGCAATTATAATGGCATTAGCTTTTTGTTTTTGTTTGTAGCCGCGCAAAATAAATAAGGCAAGTACTAATACTAAAGCAAAACCTGCAATAAAATAGTTTCGTTCATTTTCTTTTTGTTTTAACTCTGCTTTGGCAATGGCATCTTTTTTATCTTGTTCGGCCTTGGTTTCTAATTCTTTTTTCTCGTAAGTATATTGTAGTTGCTTTTTAATGGCTGCTTTTTGTGTTTCTTGATTGTTTATACTGTCGCGCATTTTTATTTCCAACTCATACATTTCAAATGCCTCTTTGTATTTTTTTTGTTTTTGAAATATTACTTTTAAACTTCTGGCCGAATTCTTCATGCCTTCAGGAAAACCAAGTTCTACAGATAATTGCATGCTTCTTTTTAGTAAAGCAAATGCATCTGCCAATTGCCCCTTGCTCATCTTTATATTTGCAATGTTATTTAATGCGTGGGTAATTCCATGTTTATCTCCATTCTCTTCTATGATTTTTAAACTTTTGAAGAAGTACTCTAATGCTTTTGAGATATCGCCCTTGTCATAATAAATAGCTCCTAAGTTGTTTAAATTTTCTGCTATTCCAGTTTTATCAGCTATTTCTTCTCTAATTTTTAAACTCTTGTTGTAATATTCTAAAGCCATAGTAATATCTTTTTGGTCGCGATAAATTGCCCCCATGTTATTTAAGGAATTCGCTATTCCACTTTTATTTCCATTTTCGGTTGCAAGGCTTAAACTCTTTTGATAACAGTCTAATGCCTTATTGATGTCACCTATGTCATCATAAACAGCCCCAACATTGTTTAAAGTCTGCACAATTCCACTTTTATCCCCGATTTCTTCTCTAATCTTTAAGCTCTTGTGCCAATATTCGAGTGCATTTGCTATATCTCCTAGATAATAATAACTTGCCCCGATGTTGTTTAAGGAAAATGCTATTTCTTGTTTATCCCCTACTTGTTCGTCAATCTCTAAACAATTTATTTGGTAGGCAAGTGCTTTTGAGATATCTCCATGACTTTGAGCTATAAATCCAATGTTATATAGAGCATCGGCAAGATGCTTTAAATAAAGTTTTTTTTGTGTAGTATTACCGACAATGTTTTTTTCGGCTAGTTCTTTTAGCTGCTCGTAAAAAGCTAGCGACTCTTCATCTCTTACCTCTTCTGCTAGCAGAGTTAAAATATTACACCTCGTTGTATCATGCTTCGCATTTTTAAGGGCGAGTTTTAAGGAGTCGATGTTTTGTGAAAAAGAGACAAAAGATAAAAGAAACAAGATGCAAGACAGACAATATTTTTTTAACCAAATAGGGGTATAGAAATTTACTTTATTTAAATAGTTGCACATAGTATTCTGCCATTGGCAGAATAGGCTATAGCCTACTAAAAAAAAAGTGATTAACAAACTAATTATAAAAACTATGTTTTCTATGTGATTCAAATTTTATTTAATTTTTGTAAGCTTTTATCAATATATTTTTCGCTTGGCAATAAAGCGGTTTGTATGCGTTTAGCGTAACGGATAGAATCTAAGATTTCTTTTTGTTTTTCATCTACCAAATGTTTTTGCGCAACTATTATTGCATTAGCTTTTTGTTTTTGTTTGTAGCCACGTAAAATAAATAAGGCAAGTACTAATACTAAACCAAAGCCTGCAATAAAATAATTACGTTCGTTCTCTTTTTGTTTTAACTCTGCTTTGGCAATGGCATCTTTTTTATCTTGTTCGGCCTTGGTTTCTAATTCTTTTTTCTCGTAAGTATATTGTAGTTGCTTTTTAATAGCAGCTTTTTGTGTTTCTTGATTGTTTATACTGTCGCGCATTTTAATTTCTAGTTCATACATTTCAAAGGCTTCTTTGTATTTGTTTTGCTTTT
>JAUXZS010000020.1 GCA_030692515.1 Bacteroidota bacterium | reverse complement strand
TTTTCTGCCGCCAATTTCTCAGCTTCTGCCTTTGCTTTATTTGCATTTTCTGCGGCTAATTTCTCAGCTTCTGCTTTATCTTTTGCTGCTTTGTCAGCGGCAAGTTTTTCAGCTTCTGCCTTTGCTTTATTTGCATTTTCTGCGGCTAATTTCTCAGCTTCTGCTTTATCTTTTGCTGCCTTTTCTGCCGCTAATCTCTCCGCTTCTGCTTTCTCTTTTGCTGCTTTCTCGGCTGCAATTTTCTCAGCTTCCGCTTTATCTTTTGCTGCTTTCTCGGCTGCTAATTTCTCAGCTTCTGCTTTCTCTTTAGCTGCTTTCTCTGCGGCTAATTTCTCTGCTTCTGCTTTATCTTTTGCTGCTTTCTCTGCGGCAAGTTTTTCAGCTTCTGCTTTATCTTTTGCGGCTTTTTCTGCGGCCAATTTATCTGCTTCTATCTTTTCTTTTGCCGCCTTTTCTGTAGCTATTTTATCAGCTTCCGCTTTTTTGGTTAGTTCTTCTTCTTCTTTTTCTATTTTTTGAATTAGAGCTAATCTGTCAATTGGATGTTTTTTTCCCGGTAATAATGTAAGAGATTTTTCATAGTTACTTTTTGCTGTTACCCAATCTTGTTTTGTAAATGCAGCGTCAGCAATTGCAATAGCACTTTCGTATTTTTTTATTAACTCACGTTCATCTGTTTTAATTTTTTGAAGAATATTTAAAATCTGATCAGTATATGCTTTATCATCTGAAAATGAACTTTTTGAACCATTGTAAGCAATTTTTAAAAGAGGTTGGTTAAGAGCTGAATAATCGATTCCAGGAAGTGGTTCAAATAAACTAAAAGATTCAATATTTAAAGATGTTTTAAAATTTTTACTGGTTTTATCGGCTGGAACATCCATTGTAGAGGCATCTACTTTTTTTGTAATATGACCCGGACTGCTCATTACTATCGAATAATTTCCGTTTGGGGGAATATTCAATTTAAAATAACCATCTCCATCTGATGTTGTTTGCGAAACTAATGTTGACCCATTAAATAATTTTATGCTTGCGCCTCCCATAGGTTTTCCTTCTTTTTCAATTTTGCTGCTGAAAACAAATGTCCAGTCTTGAGAAAATAAGTTTATACTAAATAGTGAAAGAGCAATTGTGATGTAAAAATAATTCTTCATTGTTTTTGTTACTGTTATTTTATTTGAAAATTAGTCATTAACGCATTTGTATTTTTTTTTAGTATGTCCAAGATAAACATTTGAAGGCTAACTGCACAATTAAAACATGTAAAAAATTGCTAAAAACTTACATTGTTTAAAAACAATAATACTACAAATCGTAGCAAACAAATACTATTTAGTGTAGTAAATTCGTATTATAATTAAAAACTATTATCATGAAAAAAAAGAAAAATGTAGAATCGTATTTCAATTTGATTACTAATATTAATTATGAGAACGAAAATGGCGGCGCTTATGCTTACTTGCAATTTTTAGCCTACAGTAGAGAGCTTTTAACCTTATTGCGACCTGTTAAGAAAGTAGAACGACAATTAGAATCTATTGAGGCCATTAATTGGTTGTTTAATGAGTATCTAGCTGTAAATTTTACATTTCGTCACAAAGTAATTTTTGATGAAAAGATAAATGAGGTAAAAAATATTATTAAATTAATAAATGTCTCATTAAAAGAGACGGAAATAGAAAGAGCAAATGAGCAAAAAGTAGTTCATGCTCAAGCAGCTTAGCGAATTAAAATATTTTAGAACTGAAATATAAAAAAGCCTTAACTATTTAAAGTTAAGGCTTTGTGTTTTATTCTGTGGTACCGTAGGGAGTCGAACCCCAAACCTCCTCATCCGTAGTGAGGTGCTCTATCCAGTTGAGCTACGGAACCGTAATTTCGTTTGCAAAAATAACCATTTTTTTAATACCTTGCAAAGGAATTATTTAAGATTATGCAGAGTATTATAGAAGCCGCTTGGCTAAACCGCGAATTAGTAAAAGAAAAAGCTACTTTAAACGCAATTATTGAGGTTATTGAATTATTAGATAAAGGTAACTTAAGGGTTGCTGAGCCTAAAGCCGATGGTACTTGGCAAGTTAACGATTGGGTTAAAAAAGCTGTAATAATGTATTTTCCAACCAGAAAAATGCATGTTATGGAAGTTGGGCCTTTCGAATTTCATGATAAAATGGCTTTAAAAACTAACTATGAACAATTAGGTGTGCGCGTTGTGCCGCCTGCAGTTGCCCGTTACGGCTCGTTTTTAGCGAGCGGCGTTATTTTAATGCCAAGTTATGTAAATATTGGTGCCTATGTTGATAGTGGAACAATGGTGGATACTTGGGCTACTGTTGGAAGTTGCGCTCAAATTGGAAAAAATGTGCATTTAAGTGGCGGGGTTGGTATTGGCGGTGTTTTAGAGCCTGTGCAAGCTGCGCCAGTTATTATTGAAGATAATTGTTTTGTTGGTTCGCGTTGTATTGTTGTTGAAGGAGTAAGAGTAGGTAAAGAAGCTGTATTAGGTGCTAACGTTGTTTTAACAATGTCAACAAAAATAATTGATGTTACAGGAAGTAAACCAATCGAGACAAAAGGCTATGTTCCTGAACGCAGTGTGGTTATTCCGGGTAGTTATACAAAATCTTTTCCTGCTGGAGATTTTCAAGTGCCATGCGCTTTAATAATTGGAAAGCGTAAAGAAAGTACTGATTTAAAAACGTCGCTTAACGATGCTCTAAGAGAAAATAATGTAGCCGTTTAAATGCATACTTTTTTTTAACCACATAGGCACATAAAAAAGATGAATAGATTGATGCAGAAAGACGCACAAAGGTTTCTTCGCCAAAGGCGAAGAAATTCTATGTTTTGCTTTTTTGTAAAACATAAAACTATGTTTCTATGTGGTTTAAAATTTAATTTTGAGATTTAGGAGTTTAATGATAATTGTTTTAGTAATATTTGTTGTACATTTTTTAGCAGATTTTGTTTTTCAATCTTCGCAAATGGCAACCGGCAAAAATAAAAGTATAAAATGGTTAAGTATTCATGTTGGTGTTTATGCAACAGTTTCGTTAATTAGTTTTTTTGTTCTCGCTAATTTTTTTGATAGTTATGTAATTGCTTTTTATTGGTGGGCAACAAATGTAGTTTTACATTTTGTAGTTGATTTTGTTACTTCAAAAATTACATCAAAGTATTGGGAACAAAAAAATATGCGTTTATTTTTTGTAATGATTGGCTTTGATCAATTGATACATAATATTTGTTTGATGACAACATTTTTCTTGCTGAAAGAAGAAATTTTATTAAATAATATTTTTAACCATATAGTCACGTAGAAAAGATAAACATTTTGATGCAAAAAGAAACACAAAGTTTTTTCATCATCAATAAGGAAATTGTACGGTTAAATTTTGAAGCGAAATAGAATTTATGAAAACTATGTTTCTATGTGGTTTAAATTTGAAACCTGAATTAATGTTGCGACTGTTCTTGTCTTGAAATAAATTGTAAATCGGCAATTAGTTTTAAAACAAATTCTAATTGTTCTTCTCTGCTAATATCACTATTGTCTAAAACAATAGCGTCTTCAGCCTTCATCAATGGATTTTCTTTTCTATTAATATCTTCTTGGTCGCGTTGATACAAACTTTGTTTTACTTCTTCTAAAGTAAAATATTGCCCCTTACTTTTATATTCATTTAATCTTCTATTTGCTCTTACATCATTATCGGCAGTCATAAATAATTTTAATTCTGCTTTCGGAAAAACGTTTGTGCCAATATCTCTACCATCTAAAATAACACCTTTACTTTTTCCCATTTTTCGTTGCAAAGCCACCATTTTTTCTCTCACTTCTTTAATCGAACTTATTTTGCTAACGATGCTGCTAACTTCCATGTTTCTTATTTCACGCTCCACATTTTCATTATTTAAAAACGTATCGGAAATATGTGTTTCGGGATTAAAAACAAAAGTAACTTCTATATCATTGAGCGCAGAAATTAATTTCTCTATATTAATAGTTTTATCAGCATTAATAATTCCATTGCGCAAGGCATAAACTGTAACAGCCCTGTACATTGCTCCAGTATCAATATAATTGTAATTTAATTTATGCGCTAAAGCCTTAGCCAATGTGCTCTTACCGCAACTACTGTACCCGTCTATGGCTATGGTTATTTTTTGCATTGCCATAAATTTACATATTTCTTACGTCTAAAAAAATGATGCTAATAATTTTTTCTTTAAATAGGTAGTGTAATTATACTTTTAAAAAGTTATTAAAAAGAGTTTTTGACTTTTGCTTTTAATTTAAATTTGCTGCTTAATAAAAAAGCTATGAAAGCAGATGTACTTTTAGGATTGCAGTGGGGAGATGAAGGAAAAGGAAAAATTGTGGATGTTTTAACTCCCGATTACGATATAATTGCCCGTTTTCAGGGTGGGCCAAATGCTGGCCATACACTAGAGTTTAATGGCATAAAACACGTTTTACACACTATTCCAAGTGGCATTTTTCATCCAACTGCAATAAATATTGTAGGAAATGGAGTGGTAATTGACCCCGTAATTTTCAAGAAAGAATTAGATGCATTAACAAAGCTTGGAGTTGATTTTAAATCTAAACTTTTAATTAGTAAGCGCGCACATTTAATTTTACCTACACATCGTTTAATTGATGCGGCTAGTGAAGCAGCCAAGGGAAAAAATAAAATTGGTTCTACCTTAAAAGGTATTGGACCAACTTATATGGATAAAACTGGAAGAAACGGTTTACGTATTGGCGATATTGAAACTAAAGAATTTAAAGAGAAATACGATACTTTAGTTGAAAAACACAAACAATTATTATCGTTTTATAATTTTGATTATAATTTGCAGGAACTTGAACCAACTTGGTTTGAAGCTATTGAATCTTTAAAGGAACTACAGTTTGTTGATACCGAACATTATTTAAATACCGCAATGGTATCAGGTAAACGTGTATTAGCAGAGGGTGCTCAAGGAAGTTTATTAGATATTGATTTTGGATCTTATCCATTTGTAACTAGTAGCAATACTATTTGTGCTGGCGCTTGTAATGGTTTAGGTATTGCGCCAAATAAAATTGGTAACGTTATTGGAATTTTTAAAGCTTATTGCACCCGTGTTGGTAGCGGACCTTTTCCAACTGAGTTGGAAGACGAAGTTGGTGAAAAAATCCGTCAGATTGGTCGTGAGTTTGGAAGTACCACTGGCAGACCACGACGCACTGGTTGGTTAGACATTCCTGCATTAAAGTATGCGGTTATGGTAAATGGTGTTACAGAATTAATGATGATGAAAGCAGATATCCTAAGCGATTTTGAAACGATTGAAGTTTGTACTCATTATAATTTTAATGGTCAGGTAATTGATTATTTACCCTATAATATTGATCCAAATTATATTAAGCCAATAACTACAACATTAAAAGGATGGAACAAAGATTTAACGGCTATCGAAAATAAAAACGATTTACCAAACGAATTAATGGAGTATGTTCGTTTTATTGAAAAAGCAGTTGATACAAAAATTTCAATTGTTTCGGTTGGTCCGGATAGAAAACAAACAATAAGAATGTAATTGTAAATTATTTTGAAATTTATTTTATTAAAGCAAGATTGTAAAAGTCTTGCTTTTTTTATTTAAGAGAAAGACTTAAGAAATCTCTTTGGCTTTTATTTTATTAGCTCTCACAATCATAAAAACGCCGATTAAAATAAATGGTATGCTTAACCATTGCCCCATGTTTAAAGCCATTGAACCTTCAAACTCTGCCTGGTTCTCTTTTAAAAATTCATCTAAAAAACGCTCTATAAAAAGCAAAACGCACATAACGCCAAACATAAAACCAGGACCAACCTTATCTCTTTTGTTTTTCCAAAGCCAATACATTAAAATAAATAAAAAGAAACAAAAGATGGCCTCGTACAATTGTGCAGGGTGACGAGGAGGAACCGGAATATTATATTTCACTAAATTATATTTATCATCGTCATTATTAGAAAAAATAAATGCCCATGGCACATTGGTTACTTTCCCAACAATTTCACTATTTATTAAATTACCTAAACGAATACACATTGCAGCTAAAGGCACCACCACAACTAATCTATCAAATAACCAAATCCAACTTTCTTTTTCTTTTCTGCAATATAAAATCATGGCAGTTAAAATTCCTAAAGCACCACCATGACTGGCTAAACCGCCCTCGTAAACTTTTAAAATATTTAATGGATGAGAAAGATAACCTTCTATTATCACGCCATTTGCAAGCTCTTCATCAAACCATGGTCCATAAAAAAGACAGTGTCCTATTCGAGCGCCTAATACAGTCCCTAATATTATATAAAGCGTTAAGGTATCTAAAGCTTTTTCTGAACGCCCTTCCGCTTTAAAAATTCGGTTCATAAAAAAGTGACTAGCAATAAAAGCCAAAGCCCACATTAATCCGTACCAACGAACAGGCCAATCAATTCCAGGAATTGTAAAAATTTCAGGTGATGGGTTCCAATTTATGAAGTTTAAAAACATTTTAGCAAAATTAGCAAAATCTTCAATAGCCCGTTTGTAATTAATAAGTATTTTTGCGCCAATGATAAATGCAGCCATATTTGCAAGCGGGGAGGGCACAAATGCCGAAAATTTGTTTAATTACTTTGCAAACGACCCGCGAATAAAAATAAAATTGGTTGTTACTAATAAAGATGATGCAGGAATTATTGCACGCGCTGAGAAACATAAAAAAAATGTTCAAATAATTAGTAAAGCTGCTCTCGAAAATTATACTGATAAATTTATTGAGTTTTTAAAAGTTGAAAATATTGATTTAATTATTTTGGCTGGTTTTCTTATTAAAATTCCTGAAGCTTTTATAAAAGCTTTTCCTAATAAAATTATTAATATTCATCCTGCCTTGCTCCCAAATTATGGTGGAAAAGGTATGTATGGTTTAAACGTTCATAAAGCGGTAATCAATAATAAAGATGTTGAAAGCGGCATAACCATTCATTTTGTAAATGAAGAATATGATAAAGGAGAAATTATATTGCAGGCAAAATGCTTGGTAGATGTTAACGATACTCCTGAACTATTAGCGAAAAAAATTCAAACTTTAGAATATGAATACTTACCAAAGGCCATCGAAAAATTTCTTTAGTTTTCCTTCCGTCCCTAACTTGTATTGATTTAGAATTTAAAATTTACCGTATTTACTTTTTTTTACTTATTTCTTGTTTAGGAGTTTATTTTTGATGGAAATAATTCTTCCTTATGAAAAAAATTCTTCTTTTAATTACAGTTTTGTTAAGTGTTTCGGTTTATAGCCAAACATTTCAAACAGGTACTATTACCCTTACTTTTAATGATGCAACAAGAACTGGTGGTTTTGGAAGTGGTGGTGGGCCAGGACGACAAATTCAAACCGAAATTTATTATCCAGCTACAGTTGCTGGCTCTAATGTTGCTGTTGCCACCGGTTCGTTTCCAGTTGTTGTTTTCGGGCATGGTTTTGTAATGGATTGGGGCAGTTATGATAACGTATTTTCCTTATTATCAAAACGAGGATATATCGTTGCTTTGCCAAGAACGGAAGGTGGATTCAGCCCAAGTCATTCAGAATTTGGACTAGATTTAGCTGTGGTGGGAAATAAATTAATGCAATTAAATATTACAAATACTCTTGCACCAATTTTTGTTGGGAAAGTTATTCAAAAACTTGCACTTGCCGGCCATTCAATGGGTGGAGGCTCTTCTTTTTTAGCTGCAAAAAATAATCCTAGCATTACATGCTTGTTTAATTTTGCCGCAGCGCAAACAAACCCTACATCTAGTAATGCTGCTAAACAAGTATTTGTGCCAACGTTAATTATTGGTGGGCAAAGCGATTGTGTAGCACCTGCGGCAACTAATCAAGATAAAATGTGGGACAGTACTGCGGCATCTAAAAAGTATGAGATTATTATAAAAAACTTAACGCATTGTGATTTTGGAAACGGAACAAATTTTAACTGTACGTTCGGACAAAATTCTAGTAATTGCCCAAATACAGTAAACAATTTAACGGCATTAAATTTATACATGAATTTTGTAAATCCTTTTTTAGATTTTAATTTAAAAGGTATTTGCAACGAGGGCACTCGTTTTATGGATAGTTTAAATTTATCTCAAGTAATTTTCAGTAAAAAACAATTAGGCGTTTTAGCTTGCGCTCCTGTCTTTTTAAATGAGAGAGAAAATCTTGAATCAGTTAAAATATTTCCAAATCCAGCAAAAGATATTTTTATTATTGAAGGAATAGATGAGAAGGATATAAAGGTAGATGTATTCACAATTTTAGGGCAAGCATTGGATGCGAAAATCTTGAAAAGTGATGATAAAATACGTGTTGATATTTCAGAATTTCCTTCCGGAATTTATGTTATTAAATTGTCGAATAAAGATACCAGCATTTTAAAACGAATAGTTAAAGAATAAATTTTACCTCACGCGAATATAAACTTGCTCTTGCAAATTATCTGGATGATAATTACAATAAACAGTGTAATCTAACGAATCTGTAAACGTGAATTGAAATTCATCACCGGTTTTAAGTTTACCACTCGCAAAAATTCTACCATTATGCGTTACCGTGTGGTTTGCATTATCCTTATTGATAAACGTTAAAGTTGTTCCTTTCTTAATATCAATAAAAGTAGGGTTAAATCTTTTATACATAAGCCACACTTCATTTTCGCCTTGTGGCGTCGTTTCTTTTTTCTTACAAGAAAAAACTAAAACAATTAAAAGAAGTATGATATAATTGATTTTCATTTTAGAGCTATTGCTTAAATAAAGGTAAACATTAATTGCTTTGCATTTGATGTAAATTAAAATAATTTTTCTGCATGGCCATAAGTTCATTATGAGTTCCCATTTCTAAAATTTCTCCATCCACTAAATAAAGAATCAAATCAGCATTTTTTAAACTTGAAATACGATGACTAACAATGATGGCAGTTTTATTTTCCATCTCATGTTTTAAATTATTTAATATCGCTTCTTCAGTTTCTGTATCCACTGCACTTAAACAATCATCAAAAATTAATAGTTGAGGTTTATTAATTAAAGCTCTTGCAATGGAAATACGTTGTTTTTGCCCACCACTTAAGGTAACTCCTCGCTCACCAACAAGTGTTTCGTAGTTTTTGGGAAACGTCATAATGTTATCGTGAACCTGGGCTTGTTTTGCCGCAAAAGATATTTTTTCAATACTTGTGTTTTTATCTGAACTTCCAAATAAAATGTTGTTGCCAATTGTATCACTAAACAAAAATACTTCTTGCGGCACAACCCCCATGTTTTTGCGAAGCAAGTGTAAATTATGCTGCTTAATATTTTTTTGATCAATTAAAATTTCGCCATTTGTAACATCGTATTGTCGAGTAATTAAATTAAGAATGCTTGATTTACCACTTCCAACTTTACCTGTTATACCAAGTGTTTGACCTTGTTTTAATTTAAACGATATGTTTTTTATGGCTTGAATATTGTTTTCGGGATAAATGAATTCTACATTTTTAAATTCTATATCACCTTTAATTAAGTAGGTTTCGCTTGAAGAATTTTTAATAGAGGGTTTGGTATTTAAAAATTCGTTGATTCTTTCTTGTGATGCAGCGGCTCTTTGCACTAAAGAGGTTACCCAACCTAAAGAGGCAAATGGCCAAGTTAATCTAAATACATAAAAAATAAATTCGGTAACGTTTCCTGGTTCAATTTTATTTTGAATAGTTAATTTGCCGCCATACCAAACAGTTATTAAAACACTTAAACCAATCATTAATATCATAACCGGTCCAAAAAAAGATTCGATAGTAGCTAATTTTAAAGCTGTTTTTTTATAGACTTCGTTTTTTTCGTGCATTTTCTCGATAAAAAATTTTTCGCGAGCATAGGCTTTAATTAATCTAATTGCGCTAAAGGTTTCTTGAGCTTGCGTGGTTAAATTTCCGAGTTCTTTTTGCACTTTACCACTTTGTTTATTTATCATATCTGAGACCCTATAAATAAGATAAGATAGAATTGGGAGTGGTAAAAATACAATCAGGGTTAATTGAACGTTTACACTTAGCATAAAACTTAATACAGTAATAGTTGTAACTATTGTATTTGCTAAATACATAATGGCTGGGCCGGTATACATTCTAACTTTACCTACATCTTCACTAATTCTATTCATTAAATCGCCAGTAGTATTTTGTTTAAAAAAACTCGCGTCTAATACTTGGTAATGATTATATATCTCATTTTTCTGGTCATATTCGATGTGCCGGCTCATCACAATAATAGTTTGCCGCATTAAAAACATAAAAATGCCACTAGTAATTGCTAGTCCTATTATAGTTAAACCATAACTGATAAAAATTCCCGAATCATTCGTTTGATTGTTTTTAAAGACCTCAATAATTTTATTGGTTCCATTTCTTACTATAACACCTTGATAAGTTCCGAAAATAGTTGAAAGTGAAACAAATAATAGACCACCTAAAAAGTGCCATTTGTATTTAAGAAAATATGCGTTTATTACTTTAAGGTGTTTCACGGTACAAAGTTAATTTTAATTATTTATAACGTCATTATTTGAACTTTGTTTTGCTTGAAATCCCAAAAAATACTATAACTTTGCGGCACTTCAAACCAAACTATTATGGAAGTTACAACTTTAAAAAATTCGGATTTAGCAAAAGATCCTGTTATCGCTCAAATGAGTTTGCATAACCATGAACAAATTTTATTCTGTAATGATAATGCTACCGGCCTAAAAGCTATTATTGCGATTCATAACACAGTACTTGGTCCTTCTTTGGGCGGCACACGTATGTGGAATTATGCTAACGAAATGGAAGCATTAACAGACGTGTTACGTTTATCGCGCGGTATGACATATAAATCATCCGTTGCGGGTTTAAACCTAGGTGGTGGAAAAGCTGTTATTATTGGTGATGCAAAGGTTTTAAAAAGTGAGGCCTTGCTTCGTCGTTTTGGAAAATTTGTAGATAGTTTAGGTGGAAAATATATTACCGCTGAAGATGTTGCCATGACAAGTCGCGACATGGAAATTATCAATATGGAAACTGATCATGTTAGTGGTTTACCTGAAAATATGGGCGGTAGCGGTGATCCTAGTCCAGTTACAGCTTATGGCGTTTATGTGAGTATGAAAGCGAGCGCAAAAGAGGTCTGGGGTAAAGATAGTTTAAGTGGAAAAAAAGTTTTAGTACAAGGTATAGGCCATGTTGGTGAAGTTTTAGTGAGCCATTTAGTTAAAGAAGCAGCTATTGTTTATATAAATGATATTAGCCAAGAACGCTTGAAAATTGTATCTGAAAAATACGGTGTAGAAGTTGTTACGGCAGATAAAATGTTTGATATGGATATTGATATTTATGCGCCTTGTGCTCTTGGAGCAACCGTTAATAGTGATACATTAAGTAGATTAAAATGTAAAATAATTTGCGGTGCTGCCAATAATCAATTAGCCGATGAAAAAGTTCATGGCGCTTTGGTTGCAAAAAGTGGAATTTTATACGCGCCCGATTTTGTTGTTAATGCTGGTGGAATCATTAATGTGTATTATGAATTAGAAGGGTACAATAGAGAACGCGCTCTTTCACATGCAGAAAAAATTTACGATACAACTTATAATTTATTTCAGTTAGCTAAAAAAGAAAATATACCAACGTATATGGCCGCAAATAGATTAGCTGAGCAACGTATTGAGGCAATAGCTCGTATTAATGCCGTATTGTAATTAGTGAAACAAAAATGAGCGAAGCGATATTTGATAATAGAAAATTGCTTGGTGTAAATTAGTGTAATTAGTGGCTTAAAAAGTTTAATTAATTAGTGATTGAAAATAGCTTAGTGTAAATTAGTGTAATTAGTGGCTAAAAAAGTCCAAGTTGAATTTGTAATTGGTGGCTTTATGTTAAACAGAAGATTTTTAAGAATAAAAGTAATGCAGTCGTTGTATTCGTTTTTTCAACACGAAAAGGCTGATATAGCTATGTTTGAGAGAGAGATGTTTAAGAGTCTTGACAAAATTTTTGAATTGTACTTATCTATTTTAAGTTTAGTTGGAGATATTCATCATGTAGCTTTAGTGATGATGGACGAAAATAAAAACAAACGTCTGCCAAATTCTGCCGACTTAGATCCAAACTTAAAATTTGTAAAAAACTCTTTACTAGTTGGTATTTCCGAAAATAAAGATTTGAAATTTCATCTTGAAAAAAGAAAAATTTCTTGGCAAAATGATTTTGATGTTGTACGTAAATTATTTGTTGAGATTAGAAACGGAGAAGCTTACAAAACCTACATGGAATCTGATACTCCAAGTATTGCAGAAGAAAGAGATTTTGTTATTTCAATGATAACTGAACATTTAAGCGAAAATGAAGTTTTGATATCTTTGTTTGAAGAAAAAAACATGCATTGGGCAGATGATACTTTTGTTGCCTTTAATTCTGTAATTAGAAATTTTGAGGAATTTAATGGAGAGTTTAAATTGATTTCGCTTTTGAAAGATGAAAAAGATGACATGGAGTTTATGAGTTTGTTATTTAATAAAACCATAATTTATCGTCAACAATTTGAAGAGTTAATTGGGCGCCATACACAAAATTGGGATGTAGAACGTATTGCTAATATGGATATGTTATTAATGGAAATGGCTTTGGCTGAAATCATGTATATTCCCAATGTACCTGTTAAAGCATCTTTAAACGAATACATTGATATTAGTAAAGAATATAGCACGCCAAATAGTAAAGTGTTTGTAAATGGTGTGTTAGATAAAATTATTGCCGAATTAAAACGCGATAACAAAATTTCGAAAACGGGCAGGGGATTAAAAGAGAATTAGTTTTTAGTCGCTCTTAAAAAGCGCATTTTTCCGCTCATGTCTTTGATGAGTTCTGTGCTTTTAAATAAGTTACTTTTTTGAGCATAAATTAAAACATCTTCCGCGCTAAGGGGATTTAATTCAAAATATAATTTCCCACCATTATTTAATTTCTCACCACACAAGTCAATTATCTTTTTATAAAATAAAATATCATCAGCTCCGTTTACGAATAAAGCAAGGTGTGGTTCGTTATCAATTACGTGTTTGTTCAATAAATTCTTTTCGTCAAATTTTATATATGGCGGATTGCTAATGATTACATCAACTGAAGATGTTATTTTAGCTTGACTTTCTTTCTCATTAAGTATATCCAACTCTATAAAGTGAGTATCTGTATTATGTAAGACAGCATTTTTTTTAGCGACAGTAAGTGCCTCTGGACTCACATCACAAGCATAAACCACAGAGTTTTTAAGATTAATTTTTATAGCAACAGGAATGCAACCGCTACCGGTGCCAATATCTAAAAAAGATAAACTTGTTTTATTTTCTTTAAGGATTAAATCTACTAACTCTTCAGTTTCTGGCCTTGGAATTAGAACATGTTCGTTAACGAAAAATTTTAAATTGTAAAACCAAGCTTCGTTTAAAATATATTGAATTGGAGTATGATTTTTCAATTTTTTACAACAGAAATATAATTTTAATAAATCGCTTTGATTTAAGTTTTCGTTTTTTCTCGTAATAATGTCTGTTTTTGAATAGCCTAAATAATGCTCAAGTGTTAAGTCAAGAATTGCCTGAATCTCAGCGCTATCATAAATAGAATTTAGTTCTGAATGGTAAAAAGAAACTAAAGAAGAGAGAGAATTACTGGCAATGCGCATACATTAATTAGAACGAATTAATTTAAATGTTATGTTTTCTGTTGGAGAAATTATTCTCACAAACAATAATCCACAGTTTTTTTCATTCAATTTTGACGATTGTAATTGATAAGAATTTCCGTTTACAACATCTTCAAATAATAATTTGCCATCTACAGAATAAATTAAAATTTTGCCTTCTAAATTTTTATCAAATTCAAAAGTTACGTTGTCTAAAAACGGATTTGGATAATAGCTGATATTATTGTTTCCAATATTATTCTGATTTAAATTTGTAATAATACAAGTCATTGCTGCTAATCCATCCAGTTTTCCATATCCCCATTTATAATTTGGTAAAAGTGTTCCAGTATAAGAATCTGAAAATGCACAATTTGTAATTGCATTTTTAACTTGTATACTAGTTGCCGTTGGATTTTTTTGTAAATATAGCGCGGCTAAACCCGCCACAACAGGAGATGCAGCAGATGTTCCACCGCCTTGTACATGCACGCTTCCTTGAGCTACAACTTGCGGAGCGTTAGTTATTAAATTTGTTTGCATGCCAAGTGCCATTGCACTAAACACACCCGCGCCGGTTGCTGCAATATCTGGTTTTTGTTTATTATCTCGTGTTGGCCCCCAACTACTACTAGGGGCTAAATTATTTGTAACCTCTCCAGGGTATTGAGCTACCCAGCTTTGAAGCGTATTATTAACGTCATAATACATGTTTAAATTTACATAATTCGCCACTGTTATAACATCGTTTAAACATTGAAAACTAGAAACGATTGTACTGTTAAAATCAGGTAAAACATATTTTGTTATCCATGGGTAACTTGCAGAAGATGGTAATCCTGAAGATATAAAATCAAAATTCCAAGAGTCATGCAAACCAACCCCTTTGCTTTCAATACGCCATTTTAGTCCAACAGTGTCGGCAATTATTTTTAAATAAAGTTCATAAACACCATCTACATTAATGCTGGCAGATGTTTTTACAATTCCAATTCTGTTTCCATTAAACTTTAGTGTATCACTTTGAATAGATGTTAGTCCGTAATTATAACTTTTAAAACCAATTCTTCCGAGATTAAAATTATTATTTCTATTTGCACCAACACTTATTTGAATGTTTTTAATATTATTTGTATCGGCATAACACCAGTAATTTAAGGTTGCGTTATTATTTTTAATCCATGTAAAACTAGTGTCATTTAATGGTGGTTGAGTTTTAACATGGTGTTTAATATTTCCTGCATTACCGGCCGCGGCAACTAGCACTCTTCCTGGAACATTTTGAACCATGTTTTGGATTAATTTTGCTTCAAAATCTGTTCCATCATGACTACCATAATAATCACCCACACTTGCATTTATAACGCAAGGTTTTCCAAGTAAAGTTGCTTTACTAAAAATGTATTGCACTGCGTCAGCAATAGTTGGCCCAACTTTATTAAAATCTAAAGCAACAACAACTATATCTGCTTTTGAGGCAATACCCTCGTGTGTGCCTGTTGCTAATCCATTTCCAGCAGCTATGCCTGAAACGTGAGTGCCGTGCCCATAATGCGGTAAATCACTATGTGTACATTGATTAGCGTTTATTTGAGTATCGGTCCATTCAATTCCATAGTTGTAAGGTTGAGGTATAGTTGAACCAGCAGTGGGTACTTGATCCCATAAAAATTTTATTCTCGAATTTCCTAAAGCATCTTTAAAATCGGGATGAGAAAAATCGGTTCCTGAATCAATTATTCCCACAACAATTCCTGTTCCGTCATACGCCATTGGTAATGGTGCTGCGCCAAGTTTTACGGGTTTGATTTTATTTTTAACAAGCATTGTGTCATTCATTAAACTCTTTCTTGGTTCAATAAATTCTGCGTAGGAAATAATTTTTTTTTCGATGAGTTGAGATAGACCAGATAAATTACAAGAGATAGAAGCTATATCTCCTGAAGCATAATTAAATTTATAGTTGTATTCTTTTTGAGATAAAATTAATTTTGAAACACTAGCTTTTACTAGAACAGTATGTATAGCGTTATCTCCTTCTGAAAGTCTGTATTTAATTGAATTATTAAGGTGTTTGTTTTGCGAAAATAAAAACAGCGAATTGAAGAATAATCCTAATAAAAGTTTTAGTTTCATTTTAATGTATTTTGATTAAAATTAGCGAAAAAAAGCGACATTTGTAGCTGTGAATATAAAAATTGTATCCATTTTAGTTTGTTTGTTTTTTGGGGGGCTTGCATTGGCTCAAACAGACAGTGTGCTTATATCATTGGATAACAATACTCCCGACGCAGTTTTTTTAACCTATAACGATTTTAGATATAACAAAGGAATCTTAAAAGAACAAATAAATTCTTCCATTAATAAAGATCAACTAGATTTTCTTGGAAAAACGCTTGATGCTGAAACTTTTAGTTACGCTGATAATAAAATAAATAAAAGTGCTAATACAAAATCTATTTGGGGATTTTTTCAAAATAAAACTCTTTATGTAAATTATAAGGGTAGTTTTTATAGAGTTCCGGTTTTTGGCTCTATTTGCTATTTGGTTGCAACAGTTGAAGTTACCAGTGTTGGTTTTTATGACCCGATGTATAATCCAGGAAGTGTTGCAGGGGGCAGGCGACAAGAAGTGCGAGAGTTTTTAATAAATTTTTATGATGGAATAGTTACTGAGTTTAAAATGAATGAGGCCGAATTATTAATTAGTAGAGATAAATTATTATATGATGAATTTAAAAAACTAAGTCGTAGAAAACAAAAAGAACAAATTTTCAGATACATTCGAAAGTATAATGAAGCTCATCCCATCTATTATTTAAAATAAGTTTTATTGGATTAAAGTAATGCAAATTCTTAATTCTTTAGAATATTTTAAGAGTTGTAATTTCTATTGAAAAAACAAAAACAATCTCTTTTTTTTGAAAAATCTAAAGATTAAAAATATAAATTATCTATATTTGTCTTTCAAGTTCGAATTTCTTTATAACGACCTAAATAATTTTTTACAAAAAACAAAAAAATGAAAAACTTTACAAAATCAATTCTAGGAGTATTTTTAGTCTTTTTTGGATTAAACATAAATGCTCAAGTTTCTGCTTATAGTTTTACTCAACTAAGTGGAACTTATAATGCTATCCCAATTAGCGGACCAACTACTACTGCAATTGCTGTAGGAACCCAAGACGATAACGTTTATAATAATATTCCAATTGGGTTTAATTTTAATTTTAATGGAACTACGTATTCTTCAGTTGCGTTAAATATAAACGGATGGATATGTATGGGAACTGTTACACCGTTTAGTTCTTACACACCAATTAGTACGGGTAGCGCTAGTAACGTTGTTTCTTTTTTTAGTCGCGATTTACAATTAGGACCCGTTCAATCTTGTACCACTACATCTGGAAGTAATGTTGTTAATTTAACTTATGCATCTGCATCAAATTATTTTGTTGTTGGCGATACTATTACTGGAACTGGTATTCCTCTTAATACTACAGTTACTGCAATTAGCGCTGGAAATATGACCATTTCCGCAAATGCAACAGCAGCCGGTACTTCAATTGGAGCTAAAGGGTCGGTTTCATATCAACTATCAGGTGTTACTCCAAATCAAATTTTCACTATTCAATTTAGACGACTAGGAAGATGGTCTAACACTAGTACCGGATTAAATGATTATATTTTTGGTCAAATTAAATTATATGAAACTACAGGTGTAGTGGAGGTTGTTTATGGAAATTGCGGAACAAATAGTTCAAATCCATTTACAGGTGAAATTGGTTTAAGAGGAACTAGCAATGCGGATTTTAATAATCGTACAGTTACAACTTCTTATGCAACTTCAGCAGCCGGAACAGTAAATAATGCTAGCGCGGCCTTTAATTCTACATTAGCACCAACTTCTGGTCAAATTTATCGTTGGACTCCGCCAAATGCTTGTACAGGAACTCCAAATGCAGGAATAGTTAGTCCATCATCATCAATTTGTCCAAATACAACAGCGGTAGTTTCAAACACGAGCTCAAACTCTTTTACGGGAATTACTTACCAATGGTGGCAAGCACCTGCGGCTTCTGGTCCGTGGAGTGCTGTTACAACTGGTTCTGGATTTAACACACCAGTTTTAACAACAGCTTCTTTAACTACTTTAACTTTTTATCAATTAGTAATCACTTGTACTAACTCTGCATTGAGCGCTACTACAGCTGTAACGTCTGTTAATCCAAATAACCCTCCTAGTTTATGTTATTGTGTAACTAGCTTAGGAGGTAGTGGTTGTACAGGAGATAATATTACAAATGTGTCAATTTTAAATACAACATTTAATAACAACTCTACTTGCAATAATACGCCTCTTAATGGGACTTATACTCAATTTCCTATTAGTCCATCTACAACAGCAACTTTAAGCGCTGGAGTTTCCTACTCATTAAGTGTTACAACTACTGCAAATAATATCGAATCTGTTTGGATAGATTATAATCAAAATGGAATTTATGATCCTACGGAGCATACACAAATTTGCTTAACATCAGTGCCAAACGTTGCAACGGTTGCTGTATTTAACGTGCCAACAAATGCAACTATCGGTCAAACAGGTATGCGTGTTCGTACAAGGGGCGCAGGAAATCCAAATGGTCCAACTGATCCATGTACAAATTTTGGCTCTGGAGAAACAGAAGATTATTTTGTAACAATTGCTCCAGCAACTCCGTGTTCAGGCGCTCCAGGAGCTAACACCGCAATTGCAAGTTTAACAACCGTATGTCCAAATGGAAGTGTTAATTTAAGTTTAGCAAATTCTTATACTGTTGGTGGTTTAACTTATCAATGGGCTTCTGCTACAAGTTCTGTTGGTCCTTATGGAGCAATATCAGGAGCTACTATGAGTGCTTTTACTGCAACAAATATAATTTTTCCATTGTGGTATAATTGTGTAATTACTTGTACTAATGGTCCTTCAAGCACTACATCTTCAGCAGTTCAGGTTATTGTTAGTGGTAACCCTTGCCAGTGTGCAGCATATTGTTCTTCTAACGCAACTTCTATTGCGGATGATGAAATATTTAATGTTTCTATTGGAACTCTAAATAATACTTCAAGTTGTGCTACCACAGGGGGGCCAACTTCTACTTTAAATTTATACTCAAATTATACTGGAATGGTAGCGGCCCCAAATTTGGTTGCTGGTTCTAATTATACCTTGGATGTTACTGTTGGTATGTGCGGTACTTTTGGTTATTCCGGAATAGTTACTGCCTATATGGATTTTAATAATAATGGTGTATTTACAGACCCGGGTGAATTAGTTTATACATCGCCGTATACTGCTTTTGCAATTGCCGGAACACAAGTTAGCACAGTTATTACAATACCTGTAACAGCATCTCCCGGAATTACCAGAATGAGAATTGTTGAAGTTGAAAGTACTGTTGCTCAGGGTCCGTGCGGCTCATTTACTTGGGGCGAAACAGAAGATTATTGTATTAACATTGTAGCAGGTACACCTTGTGCAGGTGCTCCAGCAGCTAATTCCGCCGTTACAAGTGCAACAAATGTTTGTCCTAATGGTTCAGCAAATTTAAGTTTATCAACTTCTTATACTGTTGGTGGTTTAACTTACCAATGGAGTACTGCTACAAATTCAGTTGGTCCTTATACTTCAGTATCTGGAGCCACCTTAAGTACTTTCTCTGCAGCTAATATTTCTGTTGCTACATGGTATCAATGTATTATTACTTGTACTAATGGACCAGCTAGTACAACTAGCACCCCAGTTCAAATTATGGTTGGTGGTAGCTCTTGTCAGTGCGCTGCTTATTGCGCTTCATTTGCTGGTTCTACAGCAGATGATGAAATATTTAATGTTTCTATTGGTACTTTAAATAATACCTCAAGTTGTGCAACTACTGGCGGACCAACGTCTACATTAAATGTTTATTCTAATTATGCTGGTATAATTGCTGCACCAAATCTTAATACAGGTTCTAGTTATACTTTAGATGTAACAGTTGGACAGTGTGGAGGTTTTGCTTACTCGGGTGGTGTTACGGTTTATATGGATTTTAATCAAAATGGGTCTTTTGCCGATCCGGGAGAACAGGTTTTTGTATCTGCAAGTACTTCTTGGGCAGTGGCTGGAACATTAGTAAGCACTGTTGTTGCAATTCCAGCAACTGCATCCCTTGGTATTACAAGAATGAGAGTGATAGCAGAAGAGGGTAACACAGGTACAGGAGAATGTGCTACATATACTTGGGGAGAAACTGAAGATTATTGCATTAATATTGTGGCTGGATGTTCTGCACCGACAATTACTTTAGCAGCATCTCAATCTACAATCTGTAATGGAGCTTCAGTAAACTTAATTGCTTCGGGTGCTACAACTTATACTTGGAGTAATGCAGCAACAACTAGTTCAATTTCAGTTACGCCTTCAGTTACTACATCTTATACAGTTGTTGGAGAAAACACACCAGGTTGTCCTGATACAAAAACAGTTAATATTACAGTTAATGCAAGTCCTACATTATCAGTTTCTGCTTTACCAGGTTTCACAATTTGCCCGGGTTTCTCTTCAACTTTAACGGCGGTTTCAAGTGCAAATAACTATACATGGTCGCCTGGTAATTTTACCACCGCAGCTATTACAGTAACTCCTCCAATATCTTCAGTTTACAACGTTGTATCAACAAATAGCTTAGGTTGTTCTACTAATTCAAACGTTACCGTATTTGTAGTGGTTTGTACTGGTTTGGCAAAAAACACGGTTATTGACAATAACACATTTATTTATCCAAATCCAAATAGTGGTAATATTAATGTAGTAATTGAAAATAGTAATGGAAATTATGTTTTCGAAATACTTGATCTTGCTGGTAGATTAGTTTATAAAGCTAGTTTAAACAAGGCAGAAAGCACCTTGAGTATTAAAGAAATTGCAAATGGCATGTACACTTATAAAATTACTTCTGTAAACTCTAAAATAACTATAAAAGAAGGAAAATTAATTAAGGAATAATTTTAGTTTAATTTATAAAAGGCGTTCTGGTATTTCCAGAACGCCTTTTTTGTTTATAAGTAATTTTACGATTAAAAAATTGTACCTTTGAATCGCAAATTTATGAGCGTTTACGATAAATATGAATCTGTTATTGGTTTAGAGTGTCACATCCAATTACTTACAAAGACAAAAATGTATAGTAGTGATGTTGCAGAGTATGGTGCTTTACCAAATACCAATGTTAGTGTTGTAACTTTAGGACATCCAGGTACTTTACCTGTAGTAAATGCTAGAGCTGTGGAGTTTGCAGTTAAATTAGGGATTGCAGTCAATGCAGATATTCGTGAAGAAAATCAATTTGCTCGTAAGAATTATTTTTATGCCGATCTTCCAAAAGGATATCAAATCACTCAAGATAAAACACCAATTTGTAATGGTGGATATATTATTGCAAAGTTAAAAGACGGCATTACAAAAAAAATTAATCTTACACGTATTCATATGGAAGAAGATGCCGGCAAAAGTTTGCACGACATTGATCCATTCGAAACTTTGATAGATTTAAATAGAGCAGGAACACCATTATTAGAAATAGTTACTGAGCCGGAATTTAGAAGCGGCGAGGAAGCTTATGCCTATTTAACGGAAGTAAGAAAGTTAGTAAGATACCTTGATATTTGCGATGGAAATATGGAAGAAGGCTCGTTGCGTTGCGATGCAAATATTTCTGTAATGTTAAAAGGCTCAAAAGAATTCGGAAAAAAAGTGGAAGTTAAGAACATGAATTCTTTTAGAAATGTTCAACGCGCTATTGATTTTGAAATAAAAAGACAAATTGATTTAATAGAAGCCAGCGAACCTATTGCCGGAGAAACAAGAAGTTTTGACGCAGTTAAAGGTTTAACCTTTTCGTTAAGGAGCAAAGAAAACGCAAATGATTACAGATATTTTCCGGAGCCGGATTTACAACCTGTTTTTATTACCCAAGAATATATTAATAAAATAAAAGCCATCATGCCCGTTTTACCAGATGAGCTTTTTAATAAATACACAAAAGAATATAAACTTGGAGAATATGATGCTCTGCAATTAATGGATTTAAAAGAAGTTGCCGCCTATTATAATAAATTAGTAACCTTTACTTCTAATTATAAGAGCGCAGCCAATTGGGTAATGGGACCAATTAAAGCTTATTTAAATGAACGTGCTTTAACTATTTCTGAATTTACTTTAGAGCCACAAAAAATTGCCGAAATAATTTCATTAATTGATGAAGGTAAAATAAGTAATGCGGCAGCATCTCAAAGTATTTTTCCGGAGCTAATGAAAAGCCAAATTAAAACTGCCCAACAAATTGCTAAAGAATTAGATCTTTTGCAAAACAGTAATAGCAATGAATTACAAGATTTAGTAAACGAAGCATTGGCTAAGTTCCCTGAAAAAATAACTGAATATAAAAATGGAAAAGTTGGCTTGTTAGGTTTGTTTGTTGGTGAAGTAATGAAATTAAGCAAAGGAAAAGCAGATCCAAAATTATTAAATCAAATAGTAAAAGAAACACTTGAAAAATAAAAATATGTTTAGAACAATTAGCGCAATTGCTTTAATGGCAATACTATCGGGATGTAGTGAAACCAAAAGAACTGGTAATTTTGAATTAAAAGGAACTCTAACTAATTCAAATGGAGAAACAATTTATTTGGAAAAATTAATTAATCCACAGCCTGTTACAGTTGATAGTGCTATTGTTGACGAGAAAGGAAATTTTGAATTCAAAACATACACACCTAATATTGGATTCTACCGTATTAAATTAAATCAACAAAATTTTGCGGTATTAGTTTTAGATAGCAACGATAAAGTTACCGTTACCGCTAATATAAAGGATTTAGGAAATACTTATAAAGTAGAGGGCTCAGAAGAAACTTCATTATTTATAATGTATAACGAATTAACAAAGAAAAATAAATTACAAATTGATTCTTTAAATATGGCATTTCAAGAGTTAATGCGTGCCGGTGGACAAATGGATTCTTTAAGAATGGATTCTCTTAGCAACGTATTTGAAAAACCATTCAATGATATCATGAATAGTTTTAACGATATGATGGCAGAAAAAATAATGAAGAATTGTGATAAATACGCTTCAATAATGGCAATACAAGGAATGGATCCTGAGAAATATGCCGAGGTTTATAAAAAGTTAGATTCCGAATTGTGTAAAAAATTCCCGTCAGATAAAAATGTAAAAACATTTCATGAAGTTTTAAATAAAATGCTTTCAACAACAAGTGGGCAAGAAGCACCAGAAATTATTTTACCAACTCCCGATGGAAAAGATTTAGCATTATCGTCTTTAAGAGGTAAAATTGTTTTAGTTGATTTTTGGGCTAGCTGGTGCGGACCGTGCAGAAAAGAAATGCCTAACGTTGTAAAGGCCTATGCAAAATATAAGGACAAAGGTTTTGAAATTTATGGAGTATCATTAGATCAAGACAAGGGACGTTGGGTGGAAGCAATTGAAAAAGATGGTATGACATGGCCGCAAGTAAGTGACTTAAAATATTGGGATAGTTATGCCGCTAAATTATATGCAGTAGAAGGAATTCCTTATACTGTTTTATTAGATAAGGAAGGTAAAATTATCGGAAAAAATTTACGTGGTGCAGATTTAGAAAAAGCCATTGAAAAAGCAATATCCGGAAAATAATTATTGAGCGCATTTACAAACATAATAACCTTAAATCGCTGCAAATGGCTTGTGGCGATTTTTGTTATAAGTAATAATTTATTTTCTCAACAAACTTATTTTCAGCAAGAAGTAAATTATAAAATTGATGTAATTCTAAATGATAAGCAACACTCCATTTCTGCAACCGAAGAAATTCAATACATTAACAATTCAGACCAATCCTTAACATACATCTATTTCCATTTATGGCCAAATGCTTATAAGAATCATTCCACAGCGCTTGCAAAACAATTGCTTCAGCAAAATAAAACAAATTTTTATTTTTCTAAACCAGAAGAACGCGGTTTTATTGATAGCTTAGATTTTAAAGTAAATGGCAAATCAATCAAAATAGAATTTGATGTAGAGAACATCGACATCTGTAAATTAGTTTTAAACGAGCCATTGCGGTCTTTAGATACAATATTAATAAACACTCCTTTTTTTGTAAAAATTCCTGATGCTAAATTTTCAAGACTAGGTCATGATCAACAAGCTTATTTTATAACTCAGTGGTATCCAAAACCGGCTGTGTTTGATAAAGAAGGCTGGCATCAAATGCCCTACTTAGATCAAGGCGAATTTTTTAGTGAGTTTGGAAGTTTTGACGTGAAGATAACTGTACCTAAAAATTATTTATTAGCAGCAACAGGTGATAGAATTGATGCCGAAGAAGAAGAGAATTTTTTAAATGAGAAAGTAATTCAAACTTTAACACGCTTAGATAAAAGTGATTTCAGAGAAGAGGATATGTCTTTTCCTGAATCATCAAAAGAAACCAAAACTATTCGTTTTAAACAATATAGAGTGCATGATTTTGCATGGTTTGCTGATAAACGATTTAATGTTTTGCACGACCAAATTGAACTCCCAGGAAATAAAAAAACTGTTGATACTTGGATTTTTTTTACAAACAAAAATTTTGAATTGTGGAAAAATGCAATTAATTACGTAAACGAATCAACCATTTTTTACTCTTATTTAATTGGTGATTACCCATACAACCACGTTACTGCTGTTGATGGCACCATAATGGCTGGTGGAGGTATGGAATATCCAACTATTACCGTTATTGGAAATTCTAGTAACGAGTTTGAATTAGATATTACAATTGCTCATGAAGTAGGTCACAATTGGTTTTATGGAATTTTAGGGAGTAACGAGCGCGATTATCCTTTTATGGATGAAGGCTTAAATTCATTTTATGAAATGAGATATATGCGTGCCAAATATCCTGAGAAAAAATTATCGGACTTAATTGGTTTGGATGAAAATTTAAATTTATTCGGATTAAATAAAGTTGAGTATTGGCGAGAAAAAGAAATGGCTTATTTTATGTCTGCTAAAGCACGAAGAGACCAACCATTAAATATTTCTTCAAGTGAATACTCTGGATTTAATTATGGTAGTATTGTATATAGTAAAGCCCCAGTAATTTTTGATTATTTGATGGATTATATGGACGAAGAAAATTTAGATAAAGCTATGCAGTTTTATTATGAACAATTTAAATTTACTCATCCTTCTCCAAAAAATCTTTCTAAAACATTAAGTTTTTTTAATGGCATAGGTCTTTCTTGGTTTTCGACAAACTTAATTTCGTCGACAGATAAAATCGATTATAAAATTAAAAACATTAAAAAAAATAAAGATGGAAGTTATTCTATTAAGTTAAAAAACAAAACAGGCGTTGTTACACCGTTAAATGTTTATGGCTTTAAGAACAACAAACCCGTGGGTTTAATTTGGTATGATGGTTTTGAAAAAAATGAAACAGTTGAATTTCCAGCAAAGGATGTAGATTATTTTAAAATTGATGGCTTAGATAAAATGCCAGATATTAACCGGAAGAATAACTATATTAAAGCTCGTGGTTTATTTAAAAAAGCAAAGCCATTGCAATTTAATTTTTTAACCAAGTTTGAGAATCCAGCAAAAACGCAGATTAATTATGTGCCAATAATTGGTGCAAATTATTATAATGGTTTTATGGTTGGTGCTTCAATTCATAATTATAGTTTATACCAGAAACGTTTTGAGTATTCAATTTCTCCAATGTTTGCTTTTAAAACAATGAGTCCCGTTGGTTTTTCAGAATTTAATTTTAATTTTTATCCAAAAAAAATATTCCAACAAATAACACTTGGCGCTAAAGCTAAATCATTTACCTATGATTATTACGATGCCTCAATTAATAACTCTGTAAACGGAACAAATTATAAGAGTTTAAATTTTAATTTTTTAAAGATTGCGCCTTACCTGCAATTCGAAATCAAAAAGAAAAATGCTACCAGTCCAATTCACCAGTTTATTACCTATACAAACAGTAACTTGTTTACAGATAGTTTAAATTCCTTTTATCCAAATTTTATTGCAACTGCTCCACCGACAAAAACAAATAATTATTCTTTTGTAAATCAATTAAATTATTTTTTAAATAATAAAAGAGCAATAAACCCTTTTGCTTTTAATTTTGAACTACAACATAATGCAAGTATGTCAAAAATTTCAGCAACCCTTAATTATCAAATTACAATTTCTAAAAAACATTTTGTAGATGTGAGATTATTTGCCGGAACATTTTTATCTGGCTCTTATTCTGAAAGAAGTTATTATGCCTTTAGGGCGAGTGGTTATAATGGATATCAAGATTATTTATTTGAAACTAATTTCATTGCGCGTAATGAGTATAGTGGTTTTGGTTTTAGTCAATTTGCCGATAACGATGGGGCTTTAAAAGTATGGACCCCTCTTGGACAATCGCCAGAATGGTTGGCTTCGGTTAATTTAAAGTCACCTAAAATTTTTATTTTACCGGCTAAGATATTTGTTGATTTAGCAGTATGCGATGGTAGGTCTCTAAACAAGGACGCTTTTTTATGGGATGCGGGTTTAAATGTTACTATAGTAAAGGACATTATTGATGTTTATATTCCTTTTATGTATAGTAATGATATTAAGAAAACTTTGGAGTTAAATAATGTGAGTAGATTTAACACAATTCGTTTTACAATTAATATTCATAAATTAGTCCCTAAAAATTTAATAAGAGATAATTTATTTTAAGTGGAAAATAAAAAAATATATTTCGCGTCCGATTTTCATTTAGGTGTTCCAACTTTTGAAATAAGTTTGGAACGAGAAAAAAGTATTTGCAGGTGGTTAGACTTTATCAAGGCAGATGCGGCTGAAATTTATTTAGTTGGCGATTTATTTGATTTTTGGTTTGAGCATAAATACACTGTTCCTAAAGGTTTCACAAGATTGCTTGGAAAAATTGCAGAGTTAACAGATGCCGGAATTAAAGTTTTTTTCTTTACTGGCAATCATGATTTATGGATGCAGGATTATTTTATTAAAGAATTAAATGTTGTAATTCATCACCAACCAATAACTAAAATATTTAATAATAAAACATTTTTAATTGGTCATGGAGATGGTTTAGGCCCTGGCGATAAAGGATACAAATTATTAAAAATTATTTTTACAAGTAAAATATGTCATTGGTTATATTCTCGATTGCACCCAAATTTTTCTTTTTGGTTTGCGCGTTTTACTAGTCGCAGAAGCAGAATTACAACTGGAGACTCTGATGAGATATTTTTGGGCAATGAAAAAGAATGGTTATTTCTATATTCCAGAGAATATTTAAAAAGTCATAAAATAGATTTTTTTATTTTTGGTCATCGTCATTTACCATTAGAATTAGATGTTGATGGAAAAGCAACATATATCAACTTGGGTGAATGGATTAAATACAGAACTTATGCTGTATTTGATGGAAACAAATTATCATTATTATCATTCGATAAATAGTTAGATTATCTCTATTTCATAGCTAAAATTAGCTTTATTATCCAAATTATCGACCAAAACCACTTAATTTATTGATGAAAAGATTTGCAATTTCAATTATTTTGTAGTTATTTGTTGGATAACACTATATTTTATGATTACTACTTCGGATATTAAAATTAATAAAATTGCCAAAAGCAGAGTTACAGATTATGACGTTAATGACGTGCCTTTTGGTAAATGTTTTAGCGATCACATGTTTGTTGCAGAATACTTTGATGGTAAATGGCAAACTTCTACAATAAGTCCTTATGGTGATGTGCCACAAAGTTACGCAATGAGTTCTTTACATTACGGGCAAGCTATTTTTGAAGGAATGAAAGCTTATAAAAATGATAAAGGTGAAGTTTCTCTTTTTAGGCCTTTAGAAAATTTTAAACGTTTAAATAAAAGTGCAATTCGTATGTGCATGCCTGAAGTTCCTGAGGAAATTTTCATGGGCGGTTTATTGGAATTATTAAAATTAGATTCTGCATGGGTTCCAACAAGTGATTCTGGTAGTTTATATATTCGCCCTTTTTTAATTGCAACAGATGAGGCAATTGGTGTTAAGCCAAGCGAGTCTTATAAATTTATTATTATAACTTGCCCTGCCGGCAAATATTATAGCGAGCCAATTAAAGTTATTGTTGAAACAGATTATTTTAGAGCTGTTCACGGTGGCGTAGGTTTTGTTAAAGCTGCAGGTAATTATGGTAGAAGTTTATACCCTACTAAATTAGCGCAACAAAAAGGATACCAACAAGTAATTTGGACAGACAGTGCAACGCACCATTTTGTTGAAGAAAGTGGAACAATGAATTTGATGTTTGTATTAGGAGATACATTATTAACTCCCGCTTTAAGTGACACTATATTAGCGGGAATTACTCGCGATAGTGTATTGGCTTTAGCGAGAGACTCTGGGATGAAAGTAGAAGAAAGAAAAGTGAGTTTATTAGAAGTTGCGGAAGCCTACAAAAACGGACAATTAAATGAAGCTTTTGGATGTGGTACTGCTGCTACAATAGCTCAAATTGTTGGAATTGGATTTGAAGGAAAAGATTTTGTTTTACCACCTGTTGCAGATAGAAAATTTTCAACTAAAGTAGATGAAACTTTGCGCTTAATTCGTAAAGGAAAAGTCGAAGATAAATTTAATTGGATGTTAAAGGTTTAAACTAAAAACATTAATGAATATTAAAAGGCTAAGTAAAAACTTAGCCTTTTTTGTTTTACAAACTTTTCTCCATTAAATAATGTTGTATTTGTCCCCACAACAAAAAAGATTTTTCTTTTATAGTATAACCCATGCTTTTGTAAAACTCAACAGCATTTTCTCTTGCTTGTAATTCTATTTTTTTGAGTTGAAGTTCTATTGCTTTTGATTCTAAAAATATAACAATTTTTTTTCCGAGACCTTTTCCTTGTTGCGAATTGTCTACAGCCATAAAACGAATTTGCCCAATTTTGTTTTCATTTTCTTGTAATCTCCCACAAGCTAAAATTGTTTTCGTTTCATCAATAATATAAGCGTTGATGCTTGTTTCTTCAAGGTTATCTGTTGCTGTTTCTTTTGGTTGTCCCCAAGGCTGCCGCAATATCTTATCGCGAAGATCAATTATCGCTTCAATTTCTTTTGCTGTTGAGGCTTGTTTTACTTCTAACATTAGTCAATAAATTTAAAAGCAATACTTGATACATTTTTTAGTTCTTTATTTTCGAAAACAAATTTATTAAGCATTGCTTTTGCTTCTGGTAATTCAAAAACCTCTTTTAAATCTCTTATTTTTCCAATTGGAATTTCTCTTTCAATACATAATTTATAAAGTTCTTTAAACGTAAAGTCTTTTATGTAGTTATAAATTAAATGATAAAGTTGAATTCTATTTTGTACTCTTAATTGATTGGTAGCGTATTTTATATCTGTGGCTAAAGAAGGATAATTTATTAACTCACATAGATGTTTAAATTGAGCATTGCTTCCAATAGCAAAAGTAATTAGTTGCCCATCTTTAGTGTCAAATAATTCACCATAAGGCGCAATATTAGGATGTAAACTTCCAATAGCTTTTGGTAAGTGTTTTGCGATTAGCCAATTGGTTGCCTGGTTGGTTAAAGAGGCTATAGCGCTATCAAATAAAGAAACAGACACGTGAGAGCCTTTTTTGTTTTTGTAACGTTTTATTATCGCAATTAAAATGGCTTCTTTTAACTGATGCCCTGCAATAATATCAATTAAGGCAACCGGCATTTTTACGGGTTTACTATTTGGCTCACCATTCATAAACATAAAGCCGCTCTCGGCTTGTAAAATTAAATCGTAAGCTGTTCGTGGATTGTTATAGCCAAAACCATTAATTGAAGCGTAAATAAGTTGAGGATTTATTTCAGATAGAGTAGGGTAATCCACTTTTAGTTTTGTTTCGTCTCCAGCTTTGAAGTTCGTAATAATAATATCGGCGTCTTTTATGAGCTCGTATAATTTGTTTAATTGAGAAGGAATAGTAATGTCTAAAAATAAAAATTCTTTATTTGCATTAACGCTCCAAAAATAAGCGCTGGTATTTTCTTTAGGGTTTTCTGTTTTTAATTTCCAACTGCGCGTAACATCACCTTTTGTTTTTGGATTTTCTATTTTAATAACACTAGCGCCAAGTTCTGCGAAAAAATAACCAACACTTGGCCCAGCCAAAACGCTTGCTAATTCAATAATTTTTAAATCTTTAAAGGTATCTTTCACAACTGATTTTTTTCTGCCACCGATTTCACCGATTAAAAAAATATCTGTGATTTTCCGCGAAATCTGTGGCTAATATTTTAGAAACACTTAGTTTTTTAACGTAGTTCTGCGCCCAACTTTTCTTTGTAATTAGAAATTAATTTTTCCATTACATTTTCAATTTGTTTATCTGTTAATGTTGCTTCGTTATTTAATAAAGTAAAACTAACGGCGTAAGATTTTTTATTTCCTAATTTTTCGCCTTCGTAAATGTCAAATAGATTTACTTCTTTTAATAATTTTTTTTCAGTGCTAAAAGCCAATTCTTCTATTTGCTGATATTTTATTGCTTTATCAATAAGTAATGCTAAATCTCTTCTTACAGATGGGAATTTACTTATTTCTTCAAACTCAATTTTTTGTTTTGAAAATCCTTTTACTAAAACTTCCCAATTAAAGGTGGCATAAAATACCGGCTGACTAATATCAAAAGCTTTTAATTGTGCTTTTGAAACTGCACCCAACTCTACTAATGATTTTGTATTTAACTGATAACTTAAACCAAAATCAAAATTACTGTATAAACTTTCGGTGCATTTATAATTACTAACCCCACATTTTTCTAAAATATTATTTACAGCAGCTTTTAGAAAAGAAAAATCTGCTTTTTGAGCGATGTGAAATGGGTTTTCGTTAAAAGCATTTCCGGTGACAAATAACGTGAGTTGTTTTTGCTCATCGTATTTTTGAGTCTCATTATTGATGTTATAAGTTCTTCCAAATTCAAAAAATTTGAGATCAGAATTTTTACGGTTGATGTTATATGAAATGGCTTCAAGTCCGCTAAATAACATATCGCTGCGTAAAACATTTAAATCATTACTTAATGGATTTACAATTTTTACATTTTGATTTTCTGCTGGATAATAAGATTCTTTAGTTAGCGATAAACTCATTATTTCGTTAAAACCAAAACCTTCCAATAAAGAAGCTGTTTTGTTTTCTAAAACAACATCATTATTTTTTGATTCATTATAGGCAGTGTAAGAAATATCTTTACTTACTTCAATATTATTGTAACCGTAGATGCGCATAACTTCTTCAATTACATCTGCCTCTCTTGTTACATCAGTCTTAAATCGCGGCACTAATAATAATAAACCATCAGAGCCTTCAGAGTCAACTGTAATTCCTAAATTGGTGATAATATTTTTTACTGTAGTTCTGTCAATTTCTTTTCCAATAAGAGCATCGCAATTGGTATAAGAAAATGCTACGCGATAGGGCTCAAGAATTTCGGGATAAATGTCTACAACATCCATACTTAATCTTCCCCCTGCTAATTCAAAAATCAAATTGGCTGCTCTCAATAAAGCAGGAATAGTCATGTCAGGATCTGTTCCTCTTTCAAATCTAAAAGAGGCATCTGTTTTTAAAGCATGTTGTTTCGATGTTTTACGAATATAGCCAGAGTCAAAATAAGCACTCTCTAAAAAAATGGAAGTTGTTTTTTCTGTAACACCACTTTCTAAACCACCAAAAACACCGGCAATACACATGGGTTCATTTTCATTACAAATCATTAAATCGTTTGAGTTTAATATACGCTCAGCACCATCTAAAGTTTTAAATTTTTCTCCTTGTTTAGCGGTTCTTACTATTACTTTATTCCCGGTAATTTTATCAAGATCAAATGCGTGTAAAGGTTGTCCTAATTCATGCAAAACAAAATTAGTAACATCCACAATGTTATTTATGGGGCGCAAGCCAATTGCATTCAATCGATTTTTTAACCAGTTTGGACTTTCTGCAACGCTAATACCACTAATTACAATTCCTGAATAACGTTGGCAAGCCTCCGGATTCTCTACAGTAATTTCTACAGTGTTTAAATTTGTGGCTTCTTGTAAAGGATTTAAACCGCTTAAATATAATTGATAGTTAGTGGTGTCTTTAATTGAATTTAATATGGCAATAATATCTCTTGCAACACCTAAGTGCGAAGCGGCATCACTTCTATTTGGCGTTAAACCAATTTCAAATACAGTATCAGTTTCAATTTTAAAATACTCTGATGCAGGTAAACCAATTTGTGTATCGGCAGGTAAAACTAAAATGCCATCATGACTTTTTCCTAAACCAAATTCATCTTCAGCACAAATCATGCCTTCACTTACGGCGCCTCTTATTTTTGATTTTTTAATTTCAAATGGTTCGCCTTCTGTCGGAAATAATTTTGTACCAATAGTTGCAATAATCACTTTTTGACCAGCTTCAACATTTGGTGCACCACAAACAATGGATAATGGTTCTGCCGCGCCTATATCAACTTTGGTTAATTTTAATTTATCGGCATCGGGATGTTTAATACATTCTAAAACATAACCAACCACTAAACCTTTTAAGCCACCTTTAAGGCTTTCAAAAGATTCAATACCTTCTACTTCAAGTCCAGAGGCAGTTAAATAGTCGGCAGTTTCTTGCGCAGATATATCAATATTTATGAGGGTTTTAAGCCAGTTGAACGAGATTTTCATTTAATAAAAATAAGAGACTAAAGATAGGTAAAATTTCGCTTAAAAAACTGTGACTTTTATGAAGAGTTGTGTTATATATTTATACTTGTGAAAATTAAATATTTCTATATTTTTTTGCTTTGTTTTGTTTGTGTGGTCGCTTTTTCGCAAATGAAAGGCGGTGTCGGGAGTCCTGGTAATTATTCAGAATACAATGTTAAAGACTGTTTTCTGGATTCTTTTTTTTACTCCGGATTTAAAAGCAAACCGTTTAAATCAAATTATATTTTAAAAGGGAGCACTATATGGCGCACAGTAGACTTGGAAAATAAACAAAATAAATTATTGCTTTCAACGGATAAAAAATGTGAGCAGATAAGTTTAATAGAAATAATAAAATTTGGTCTATTCGACAAAAAGCTGAACGCATTTTACAGTGATAATTTTTCAGAGGCCGAAAAAACGGTGATGAGTTCTAAACAATTATCACTTACACTTTCTTATAAAGATTCATCGGAGTTTGTAAGCTTTGATTCCAATGGTAATGAAACAAAAAATTTAGTTGTTGAAAAAAGATATCTTATTGCTAAAGACATTGTAAATTTTTTAATAAAAGAGGATTGGATAATTAATAGTTACTCGGGACAGTTAGAAAAATTTATTATTGCAATTGCGCCGTTGGTTCGGGATAAAAGAACAGATAAGGCTGTTCCTTTATTTTGGTTATACTATTCAGAATGGGAGGGATTATTTAATGCATTTATCGCAAAGAATTATTTATCTGATCAAAAAATAACTTATAAAGATGTTTTTGAAAAAAATTATTTTTCATCACAAATAAGTAAAGAAATTAATTTATTTGATAGACCCATTAAATCTGTTCATAGGGGACAAGATTCTTATCTTGAAAGCGAAATAATTAAGGAAAAAATAAAAAATTTCGAAAGTGATTTATTCCAAAATTAAAATTATGATAGCTTACTCAGCGCAGTTTTTAAATTTGCAATTACGCCATCAACATCTTCTAATTTACATGTGCCAACCGATAGGCGATACCAACTAGAATCTACCGAGGCGCCAAATGCAGAAAAAGGTACAATAGCTAATTTAGCTTCATCCAATAAATATTTTGTAATATCTTTTGTTGTAGCCAACACATTGCCGTCGGCTGTTTTTTGTCCGTGCAAATTAAATTGAACGGTTAAATAAATTGCAGCTTGCGGTGTAATAGCATCCACTTTGTAACCAGCGGCTTTAAGAGATTGAAAGCCATTGTAAAAACCAGTTAAGCGTGCATTAATTTTTTCTTTTTGAACTTCGATAAAAGAATCGTATTTATTTAAGTCAGTTAAATATTTTGCAGTAGCTAATTGTTCTGCTTTTGGCGCCCATGCACCAACATGCGTTAAAATAGCACGCATTTTATCAATAATAAATTTTGGTCCCATACTCCATCCAACACGCACGCCGGTTGCTGCAAGAGATTTAGAAATTCCATCTACAAAAACAGTATAGTTTTTCATTTCGGGTCTTAAGCTTACCGGATTGTAATGTTTAACATCGCCAAAAGTTAGGGCCCAATAAATTTGGTCATACATTAAGTACACAGGCTTTTGCGAAGGGTCGCGTTTTTTATTTTCTTCAAGAATCATATCGCATATTTGCTCTAAGCCTTCTTTTGTAAATACGGTACCCGTTGGATTTTGAGGCGAACATAAGGCAACAAGAGTTGCTTTTGAAATGTAAGGTTTAATGTCTTTTGCCTGAGGCATGAAGTTTTGTTCTGGCGATGCTTCAATAATAACAGGAATTGCACCATTTAAGTAGGTGTAATGATTGTTATTCCAAGAAGGAACGGCAAAAATGACAGTGTCTCCTGGGTCAACCAAAGCTTTAAAAATACTATAAATTACAGGTCTGGCCCCGCCTGCTATTAAAATTTCATCGGGTTTATAATCTATGGCGCCACGTTGTTTTAGCAAGCTACTAACAGCAGTGCGTAACTCAAGCATACCATCCGCTGCAGGGTAGTTTGTTTGGTTTGCAATGTATTCGGCAATTATAAACTGTTTTAATTCTTCAGGAATGGGAAATTCATTTGGGTTAAAATCACCAATCGTGAAATTGTATATCTTTTCGCCTTGTTTTATTTTTTCGTTAACCTCTGCGGCTAATTTTATTATTTCAGAACCAATTATGTTCTCTGCTAACTTAGAAACCTTCATTTTACTATGTTTTTACGCTTGTTTTTTAATACTGGCTACAAACCTAATTTTATTTTTATAAGTTTTCAAATTAAATCTTGATATGTTAATTATTAATCCTTAGCTTTAAATTATCAATAATCGTCTATTTCTCGTCAAGCCCCGTCTAAATCCTTTTAAATTTACTAAATTATGTTTAGATTTGTATATCAAAAGGAACAGTAAATTATTTTTCAACCATTTTATTTAAAAATCTCGGCTTATGAAAAGATTGCAGTTAGAAGATTTATCGAAGCAATTAGGGTTTTCAAAAACTCTTATTTCGATGGTTTTAAATGGAAAAGGTAATCAGTATGGTATTAGTAAAAAAACGCAAGCCGAAGTTTTAGAAGCGGTAGCAAAACTAGACTATACTCCAAATAAATTTGCAAAGGCATTGCGCACTGGTAAAAGTAATTTTATTGGATTAATAGTTGCCGATATTGCCAATCCATTTTATTCTAAAATAGCAAAAAACATTGAAGGCGTTTTGTTTGAAAAAAACTACAATTTAATGGTGTGTAGTACCGATGAGAATGAAGAAAAAGAAAAACGTTTAGTTGAAATGATGATTAATCAGCAAGGTGTTGATGGTTTGATTATTGCTTCCACTTTTAAGGATTCTTCTTTTTACGATCAACCGCGTTACACATCTCTGCCAATTGTATTTATCGATCGTGTTTTGCCTTTATTTAATACCAATTATGTTGTAATAGATAATTACGGGGGCGCATTCGAAATAACCAATCATTTAATTAATAAGGGCTGTACAAAAATTGCTTGTTTTTCTATTACGCCTTCTTACATCAGTACAATAGAAGATCGTGTAAATGGATATAAAGATGCTTTATCTAAAAATAAATTAAAATTTGACCCATCTTTACTTAAGCCAATTAATTTTGAAAATGTTGAACGTGATGTTGAAAATGCTTTGGTAGAGCTTTTGAAAACGCAACCTGATTTGGATGCTGTTTTTGCTTTGAATAATAATATAGCAACTACACTTCTAAAAATCATTAAGAAAAAACAATTTGCTGACAAGTTCATTAAAATAAAAATTGCTTGTTTTGATGACGTAGAATTATTTAATATTATTGATAAGCCGGTCATTTCAGTATCACAACCGGTTGAGGAAATTGGTAAAAACGCTTCTTTTTTAATTTTAGATATTATGGATGGCAAACAAACTAATAAATCTAATATTGTACTTTCAACTAAACTAATTGAGCGTTAGAGTCAAAAATTTCGACTTCAGTTAAAGGATTAAATAAGTAAACTACGTTACTTTTTATTTCCACACACTTAAATCTTTTTCTAATTCTTTCGCCTTTTTTAAAGATGCGAGAGCCGTTGTATAAAAACAAGGTATTAAGTGGTAAATGCTCTAAAAAAATGGTGTCGCTATCTGCATCATGAAGTTTAAGTGTTCTTAATAATTGAATGTCGCTGCAGCTAGAAGCAGCTGGGTTTTGGAGATACTTTCGTAAAGCTGCAAAAATTTCTAAAGGAAAAATATCTGGAGTTAAAAAGGGTTGCATCATTTTTTGAAAATTTTGTTTCCACTCTAAACCATGAGGATTTACTCTGTTTTTGTGTTCGTTAAACGTAACCAAATGTGCTATCTCATGCACCAAAGTAATTAAAAAAGCGTATTTATTAAGATTGTAGTTTATGGTAATGGTATGATTTAATCCATCACGCGGAGAGGTGTAATCTCCTAAGCGCGTTTTTCTTTCTTTAGTGATTTTTAATTTAAAGTCGTAGTCTATTATCCATTCAGAAATTAGTTCAACGGTTTCTTCAGGTAAATATTTTTTTAATATTTCCGAATTTCTTTGATATTGAACTGCTCTTATATCCACTCAACAAATTTAATTATCTTTAGATAAATAATTTAGTCAAAAGCTTAACTTTACCAACATATTTTGGTTAATCAAAATGAAATCTAAACTTGTAATTGAACATATTGTTAATTGGTTAAAAGAGTACTCCGATAAATCAAAAACAGAGGGTTTTGTAATTGGTGTTTCTGGGGGAATTGATAGCGCTGTTACATCTACACTTTGCGCCTTAACTGGCAAAAAAGTTATTGCTTTAAATTTACCCATTCGTCAATTTAAAAAGGAATTCGACCTAAGTTGCGAACATTGTAATTGGTTAAAAAACAATTATAAAAATGTGCGGGTAGAAACTGTGGATTTAACACTTTCTCTAGAAAGTTTTGAAAAAACGCTGCCAACAAATATTCAGGATTTTTTAACCATGGCAAATACAAGAGCAAGATTGAGAATGACTACTCTTTATGCTTTTGCTGGGCATCATAAACTTTTAGTTGCTGGAACAGGAAATAAAGTTGAAGATTTTGGAATTGGTTTTTTTACAAAATATGGCGATGGGGGAGTGGATGTTAGTCCGATTGCAGATTTATATAAAACAGAAGTGTTTGAATTAGCAAGAGAAATGGGTGTAGTAAATAATATACTAAATGCAAAACCAACAGATGGCTTATTTGCGGATGGAAGAACCGATGAAGATCAAATTGGTGCTACCTATCCAGAATTAGAATGGGCAATGGAATATCTTGCTAAAAAAGAAATGCGCGAATTAACCATGCGCGAAAAAGAAGTTTTAGATATTTATACTAAACGACATAATGCAAACAAACACAAAGTAGACCCTATACCGGTTTGTTTAATACCTAACAATTTAAAAAACTAAAACTATGCTTGGAAAATTTGGAGATATGATGGGCAAACTTCAGGAGATGAAGAAGAAGGCGGACGAAATAAAATTAAAGTTAGACGATACAATTTTAAAAATTGATGGTGCAGGAGGTGATATAATAATTGAAATTACTGGCAATAAAAAAGTTAAAAGTTTAGTGATTGCGTCTGGCTTGCAACATGGGGATAAAGAAGAGTTGGAAGAACAACTAACTGTAACTTTAAATAAAGCCATACAAGCAGCAGATAAATTAAACGAAGAAGAAATGAAAAAAGCTGCTGGCGGAATGTTGCCAGGGATGTAAGAATTTTTGCTAAATTTTATCAAGAAAAAGTTGGAGCAGAATTTTTAAAAAAGAAATAAAATTAAACAATTATGGCACTTATATTACCAGTTAAAGGCATCTCCCCAAAATTAGGAGAAAATTGTTTTGTAGCTCCCAATGCAACCATTGTTGGTGATGTTGTTATGGGAAACGATTGTAGTGTTTGGTTTAATGCTGTAATTCGTGGCGACGTAAATAGTATACGCATTGGCAATAAAGTTAATATTCAAGATGGCGCAGTGTTACATTGCACTTACCAAAAAACAAAAGTTAATTTAGGTAATAATGTTTCTATCGGGCACAATGCTATTGTGCATGGTTGCACCGTGCATGATAATGTATTAATTGGTATGGGTGCCATTGTAATGGATAATTGTGAAATTGGAAGCAATACCATTATTGCTGCCGGAGCAGTTGTAACAGAAGGAACGGTTGTGCCAAGCGGTTGTATATTTGCTGGTGTGCCTGCTAAAAAAGTAAAAGATATTTCGCAAGAATTAATTCATGGCGAAATTGACAGAATAGCCAATAATTATTTAATGTACAGTAGTTGGTTTAAGTAGAAAGTTACTCCCCTTTAAAATCTGGTTTACGTTTTTCTAAAAAAGCTTTTACGCCTTCGTTATAATCATAACCATTTGCGGCTTCAATTTGTGTGTCTCTTTCAGCTTCCAGCTGTTGCGCTAAAGTATTGTTGTATGTTTGGTTTAATAAACGTTTTGTTAAACCAATAGCTTTGGTTGGCATTGCGGCAATGTGCTGCGCGTTAACAATTGCCTGTGCTAATAATGCATCGTCTGCAAAAACTTTGTATACCATACCATACTGCATGGCTTCTTCAGATGTTGCCTTATCGCCGGTTATCATTAAAGCGCTTGCCATGTTAAATCCAACTAAACGTGGTAAAGTAAAAGTTCCACCGCTATCCGGTATTAAACCAATTTTACTAAACGCTTGAATAAAACTGGCTGATTTTCCTGCTAAAACAATATCGCAAGCCAAGGCTATATTTGCACCTGCGCCTGCTGCAACACCATTAACGGCAGCAATTATTGGCTTTTCAATATTTCTTATGAGTAAAATTATTGGGTTATAGTGTTCATTCACAATTTTTCTAATTCCAGGTCCGTTTGGATCAATTGCTTCTCCTAAATCTTGTCCCGCACAAAAGGCTTTGCCTGCTCCAGTTAAAACAATAGCCCTAACAGTTTTATCTCTTTCGGCTTTTTCTAATTCTGAAATAAGTTGCAAAGCCATTTCGCGATTAAAGCTGTTAAATTTATCTGCACGATTTAATGTGATAATTAAAACGTTGTTTTTTTGTTCCGTTAAAATAAATGACATAGTTTTTTATAATTAAAAATTTAGTTTGTAAAATAAAATTAAGCGCCAAATTGTTTTAAGTGATGGTCTAGATGTTTCACCTGTAAAGCATTCCAGTCGCTCACACTCATCTCTCCAAAAAATGGATGCGAATTTTTAGTTAAACCTGCTTCGCCTTTTTGCTGGTATGTTTCAATAAGGCTTATTAATTTATTTTTTTCCGAGTCAAAAACTCTTTGGTCAACTATTATGGCTTCTTTAAAAGTTGGTAAATTTTTTTTAAATTCTTTATCTCCTACTGCTTGTTTTTTAGCGCTTTTACCAAATAAAAACTTTAGCAGCGGATTCACTGTTGGAATAAGATCACCTGTGGCTATTAATATTGGTTTTTGACAATGCGTTAGCATTTGCCCCACATTCATTTTCCCCCATTGAGCTGGAGATTGATTGTTTAAGCTATTAATTCTGCTAATATATTTTTGCGCAATTTCAGGTTTAAACAAACTATCCATATTTTTATTTAAAAATTAGTAGGTAATTTTAATTTTAAATATAACAGTTATTTATCATTTCTATGATTAAACTTTTGTAAATTTAAATAGTCCAATCGTTATGAAAAAAATTTATATTTTATTTTTGTGTTTTGTATTAAACACTTTTTTAATACAATCACAATCGCTTTATTTTCCTCCTTTAGTTGGGTCAGCTTGGGATACTATTTCCCCTCAAAGTCTTAATTGGTGCCAGCCAAGAATTGATTCTCTTTACAATTATCTTCAGGCAAAAAACACAAAATCGTTTATTATTTTAAAAAACGGCAAAATAGTTTTAGAAAAATATTTTGGAACTTTTACTTCAGATTCTTCTTGGTATTGGGCCTCTGCAGGTAAAAGTTTAGCGGGATTTATTACAGGTATTGCTCAACAAAAAGGTTTAATTAATATTAATACTAAAGTATCTCAATACATTGGTACTGGATGGACAAGCGCCCCTCTGCAAAAAGAAAATTTAATTACCGTAAAAAATTTATTGCAAATGACGAGTGGTTTAAATGATGGGCCGCCATTACCTTGCGATAATGAAGATACCGCTAAAGCTTGTCTATTATATCAAGTTGATGCTGGAACGAGATGGGCTTATCATACAGGGGTATATATTAAAACTCATGATGTTGTTTCTGCAGCTGCTGCTTTACCTTATAACACAATTACAACTAATTGGGTAAAGTCTAAAATTGGAATGAGTGGCCTCTGGTATCAAAATGTTTACTATAGCAAAGCCAGAGACATGGCCCGCTTTGGTTTATTAAATTTAAATAAAGGAATTTGGAATACAGATACTATAATGAAAGATTCAGTTTATTTTAAACAAATGGTAAATTCATCGCAAAATTTAAATTATTCTTATGGTTATTTATGGTGGCTTAATGGGAAAGTAAGTTTTATGTCGCCAAGCTTACAAATAGTGTTTCCAGGAACTCTAATGTCTAATGCTCCTTCAGATATGTTTGCGGCATTAGGTAAAAATGATCAAAAAATTTATGTTGTGCCAAGTCAAAACCTTGTAGTAATCAGGCAGGGAAATACAGCAGGTGGTTTTAATTTGGCCGCTTCTGGTTTTGATAATGTTTTATGGGATTATATTAACAAATTAAATTGTACTAGTAACTCAATTAACGAGTTAGATTTGAATCAAAAAATTAATATTTATCCAAATCCGGTTAAAGATATTATTACTATTAAATCTGACATTCAAATTAAATCGGTATTAATAACAAATTGTCTTGGGCAAACTTTTGATGTAAAGTTGAATAATGATAAATTAGATATTTCTCAATTACAAAAAGGCCTGTATTTTATAACGATTACTTCGTTAGCTAATACAAGCTTTGTAAAAAAGATAATTATTAATTAAGCCGCTAATTTCACCGATTTATCAGATTGTTTAAAGATTTGTTTTTGCTTTAAAAAATAATCTGTGTTATTTGCGAAATCTGTGGCTAATAGTTTTGTAATTAAAAATCGTTACTTAATTGATTGGTTGTTTTTTGTAGAATCTCAAAAGCATTTTCTGCCATTAAATTTTCTCGATCTAAAGTGGGATTTATTTCAACCATTTCGAAGCAAACAATTTTTTTACTACGCATAATGTAATAAATAAGGTTTCCGGCTTCCTTTTCAGTAATTCCGTTAGGAACTGGAGTGCCCGTTCCGCTCGAAATTCTTGAATCCATACTATCTACATCAAAACTTACATATATAATATCACAATGGTCTAGATAGTTTAAAGACTCAATTGCAACACGTTCAACGGCTTTTTTTCTAATTTCTTGCAGATTAAAAACTCTTATCTTATTCTTTTTAATCAAATAGTCTTCTTGAGGCTCAAAATCGCGTAAAGCAATAAAAACAAGGTCAGAATATTTAATTTTAGGACAAATTCCACCTAAATTCTTTAATTTTTCCCAATATTCGACCGTTTCATCATCAGGTTTATTTTGTTGTCTATCACGATTATCTTCATTTAAAACACAAGCAAGCGGCATGCCATGCATATTACCACTTGGTGTAGTATAAGGAGTGTGAAGGTCGGCATGGGCATCAATCCAAATTACGCCAAGGCGCTTATCTGGATAAGCCATTCTTATTCCACTTATTGTACCTAAAGCAGAACTATGGTCGCCGGCTAGGACAATAGGAACCTGATCGGCCTTTAACGTTTTTTGAATTTCTTTGCTAATGCGGTCGTTTAAATTAAACACTCCTTTGATGCGTTTTGCATAATCATGTACAACGGGCTCAAGCAATAGGTTGTTCTCATTAGGTATTTCTACAGACTTATAACGCTTAAAAAAGGCGCTACCAAAATCTAAAGCGGCAATTTTTATAGCATCGACTCCCATACTAGAACCACGAGTTCCTGCACCAATTTCACTCTTAACTTCAATAATTTTAATAGGTTTTATCATATAATTTAACTTTTTATTAATAATAAGCTTTATTTTTGTAGAAAGTAAACAACTTACTTTAATAAATATTTAAACAAGTAACTAACTTACATTTAAAATGAATAACCAGTATTCGACACTAATTAACCAAACTTTTAACTTTCCTCAAGAGGGATTTGAAGTAAAAGATGATGAATTATACTTTAATGACATCCATTTAATGGATATTATAAAGCAATACGGAACACCTTTGCGTATAAGTTATTTGCCTAAAATCAGCTCGCAAATACAAAAAGCCAAGCGATTATTTAACGTTGCAATGGCAAAAGTAGATTATAAAGGCAAATACGTTTATTGTTATTGCACTAAAAGCTCTCATTTTAGTTTTGTACTCGATGAGGTTCTTAAAAACGAGGTTCATATAGAGACTTCGTCGGCATTTGATTTAAATATTATCAAAGAGCAATTTCAAAAAAAAGCATTAAACAAAGATACATATATTATTTGTAACGGTTATAAGCGTCAAAACTATAAGCAAAACATTACCGAGTTGATTAATGAAGGATTTAATGTTATTCCGGTTTTAGACCACTTAGATGAGATTGAATATTATAAAAAACATTGTAAGGTTGATAATGTAAATCTTGGAATAAGAATTAGTACCGAAGAAGAACCTTCTTTTTTATTTTACACGTCTCGTTTAGGTATTCGCAGCAGCGAAATAATGAATTTATATAAGGAGAAAATAAAAACAAATCCAAAATTCAGTTTAAAACTTTTACATTTTTTCATTAATACCGGAATAAAAGACACCATTTATTATTGGACAGAATTAAACAAATGTTTAATGATTTATAAAGAATTAAGGGAGATTTGCCCCACTTTAGATTCTTTGAATATTGGTGGAGGATTACCAATTCGCACATCTCTTAGCTTTGAGTACGATTACGAATACATGATTGAAGAAATTGTGGCGCAAATAAAATCTTTTTGTAATCAAAACGATATTCCTGAACCAAATATTTTTACAGAATTTGGTTCATATACAGTTGGAGAAAGTGGCGCAACATTATTTTCGGTTGTTGATCAAAAGCAACAAAACGACCGTGAAACCTGGTACTTCATAGATAGCAGTTTTATTACCACGCTTCCTGACACCTGGGGTATTAATCAGCGTTTTATTTTATTGGCTATTAATAACTGGGAAAAGCCTTATGGGCCGGTTAATCTTGGGGGAATGACTTGTGATAGTATGGATTATTATAATACAGAAGCTCATACCAATCAGGTTTTTTTACCTAAAATCGATAAAAATCAAAAGCAGCCGCAGTACATTGGATTCTTTCATACTGGCGCCTACCAAGAGGCTTTGAGCGGTTATGGTGGAACGCAGCATTGTTTAATTCCCGCGCCAAAACATGTTTTAATTGATAGAGATGAAGATGGAAAATTTTCAACTCGTCTTTTTGCAAAAGAGCAGAGTTATAAAAGCATGCTTAAGATTTTAGGATATTAAAATTATTTACAATTGATAGATTGACAATTTAGAATTGCTTAATTAAATTGGCAATTGTAAATCGCTAAATTGTAAATATGTCTTAAAAAAACATCGATTTGGCTTGTTAACTTCTTCTTTAAATCTTTCTAATAAATCGGATTTTTTTAATAGGTACTGCCTTCGTTATTTTATAACTTTACAACATATTACATTAGATTTTTATGGCTTTATTCGACTTTTTAACTCAAGATATTGCAATTGACTTAGGTACTGCAAACACTATTATTATTCATAATGATAAAGTTGTTGTTGATGAACCAAGTATTGTTGCAGTTGATAGAACTACCGGTAGAGTAATAGCAGTTGGTCGACAAGCACAATTAATGCATGGTAAAACGCATGAAAACATAAAAACAATTCGTCCATTAAAAGATGGAGTTATTGCTGATTTTCAGGCTGCAGAAGAGATGATTAAAGGAATGATAAAAATGATTAATCCTGGAAATCGTTTTTTTAAACCCTCTTTACGAATGGTAATTTGTATTCCAAGTGGTATTACTGAAGTTGAGAAACGTGCGGTTCGAGATAGTGCAGAACATGCAGGCGCAAAAGAAGTTTATATGATTCATGAACCAATGGCTGCTGCAATTGGTATGGGAATAGATGTTGAAGAACCAATGGGTAATATGATTATTGATATTGGTGGTGGTACTTCTGAAATTGCTGTAATTGCTTTAGGAGGTATTGTTTGCGATAAATCTACACGTATTGCCGGAGATGATTTTAATGCAAATATTGAAGAGTATATGCGTCGTCAACACAATATTTTAATTGGTGAACGTAGTGCTGAACGTGTGAAAATAGAAGTTGGCGCAGCAATGACAGAAATTGATAATCCTCCTGCTGATTATGCCGTTCAAGGGCGCGATTTGATGAGTGGTATTCCAAAAGAAGTTTACATCAGCTATGTTGAAATAGCCCATTGTTTAGATAAATCAATTTCAAAAATAGAAGAAGCAATTTTAAATGCCTTAGAAATGACGCCTCCTGAATTGGCGGCCGATATTTACCGCAAAGGAATTTATATGGCGGGTGGCGGTTCTTTATTAAGAGGTTTGGATAAACGTATTTCAATGAAAACAAAATTACCCGTTCACGTTTGCGAAGATCCACTTCGTGCTGTTGCTCGTGGTACCGGAATTGCACTTAAAAATGTTCATAAATTCCCTTTCCTTATCAAGTAACACGCTTAACCACCGCGTAGCTTTAAATAATGCGATTTTTGTTCATTTACTAATAATTAACTCGTGAAAAATCTACTTGCATTTGTAATAAAGCATCACTTTATTTTTGTTTTTTTGTTTTTACAAATGATATGTGTTTGGTTTATGGTAAATCATAATGGCTATCAAGGCTCGCAAGTTTTAAATTCTTCCAATCAAATAGTTGCCGGAGTTTATACAGCAGCGGCAAATACTTCAGACTATTTTTCGTTGAAACAAGAAAATGATAAATTGGCGTTAGAAAACTCTGTTTTACGAAATTTTTTAAAATCAAATTATTCTATTTTGCCATTAAAGGAATTTAAGAAAAATGATACACTCTATAAACAACAATATTCTTTTATGAGCGCAAAGGTTGTTAACTCTTCGGTAAATAAACGTAGAAATTTTTTAACGCTTAATGTTGGAACTGAACAAGGAATTGGAAGAGATATGGCTGTTATGAGCAGCGAAGGGATAGTAGGCATTGTAACTAATGCCTCAACCAACTTCGCAAGCGTTATGAGTGTTTTACACAAAGATGTTAGAGTAAATTGTCAATTAAAAAAAGATGGAAGTTATGGTCCTTTAATTTGGGATGGTAAAGATTATCGTTACTGTTCTTTAACAGATATTCCTACGCATTCAAAAATTAAAGCGGGCGATACTGTTATTACGAGCGAGTTGTCTGGTATTTTTCCTGAAGGTATTATGGTTGGAATAGTAGACAGCTATGAGCGACGCCAAAACGAAAGTTTTTATACCGCTAAAATAAAATTAAGTGCCGATCTTAAAAAAGTAAACCATGTTTATGTAATTAAAAATAAATTTAAAACAGAGCGCGATTCTTTAGAAACCTTAACACAAAAACAAATTGACGACTGAGATAGCTAAAAATATTTTTCGATTTATATTGCTAATATTAGTTCAGGTTTTAATTATACAAAACATTAACTTATCTAGCTACGTTATTCTTTTACCTTATGTATTGGTAATTATTTTATTGCCTTTTGAATTATCGCGATTAACCGTTTTATTTATTTCTTTTTTTTTAGGAATAATAATCGATTACTTTTTTGATTCATCAGGTCTTCACGCATCAGCTTGCACATTAATGGGTTTTAGTAGGTATTATGTTTTAAAATTTATTTCGCCTCGCGATGGTTATGATGTTGGCGTGCAACCAACCGTTACAGATATGGGCTTAGCTTGGTTTTTAAGTTACGCAGGAACCTTAGTTCTTATCCATCATTTTTTCTTTTTTTATCTGGAGGTATTTCGTTTCTCTGAATTTTTTAGAACTTTTTCAAGAGCAGCGTTAAGTAGCATTGGAACTTTTATTTTGATTTACCTTTTACAATTCTTGTTTTTCACTACTAGAAAAAGGTCATGAGTAGTAATTCACAACTTGGAAATAGAAAATTAATTATTGGCGGATTTTTTTGCTTAATTGTTATTATATATTTATGTCGCCTGTTTTATATTCAGGTAATTGACGATCAATATAAATTAGATGCTGAAAAAAACGCTTTCAGATACATGACTGAGTATCCTGTGCGAGGCTATATTTATGACCGTAAAGGAAAATTATTAGTTTTTAATGCGCCATCTTATGATTTAATGGTTATTCCGCGTGAGACAAAAGGTTGTGACACTCTCGGCGTTTGCGAAGTGTTGCAGATTACTAAAAAAGAATATTTAAAGAGAATTAAAAAAGCTTCTCAAGCTCCAAATTCTCCGCGTAAAGAAAGCATCTTTGAAAAACAAATGTCAGCACAAACTTATGCTACATTGCAAGAAAAGTTATATCGTTTTAAAGGGTTTTTCGTTCAAAAACGTACAGTAAGAAAATACCCCAAGCCAATCGCAGCACATCTTTTGGGTTATGTTGGAGAAATCTCAAAAGAAAAAGCTGCAAAAGAAGTTTATTATAAAGAGGGCGATTACATTGGAATAACTGGCTTAGAAAGAAGTTACGAAGATGTTTTACGAGGAAAAAAAGGAACACGAATTGCCATTACAGATGTTCATAATAAAATTATTGGCCGATACATGGATGGCAAATACGATACCCTAGCAATTCCAGGTAAGCCTTTGTATTGTAGTATCGATAGAGATCTTCAAGAGTACGGAGAAAAATTGTTGACAGGAAAAAAAGGAGCTATCGTTGCAATTGAACCTTCAACCGGCGAAATTTTATGTTTAATTTCTGGCCCATCCTACGATCCAAATTTATTAGTTGGTGGTAAAGAGCGTTCTAAAAATTTTACAAAACTATATTATGATAGTTTAAATTTACCCTTATTTAATCGCGCGTTAACAGCAATGTATCCACCCGGTTCTATTTTTAAATTAATAGATGCATTAATTGCACAACAAGATAATTTAATAAATCGAAGCACAGTTTTTCCTTGTCAAATGGGATATCCACCAATGGGAGGAAAACCTAAATGCCATGCTCACGGAGGTGGTAAAAATTTGCCGGGTTCAATTTCAGCATCCTGTAATTCTTATTATAGTTATGTTTTTAGAGAAATTGTAGATCAACGCAAATATCCAAATTTTATTGATGGCTACAATCACTGGCGGGATATGGTTAAGTCTTTTGGTCCTGGAACTAGATTGGGAACAGATTTACCTTACGACAAACCGGGAAACGTTCCCTCTGTTGAATATTATAATAAAGTTTTTGGAAAAAATGGCTGGCGAAGTAATACAATTGTTTCTTTAGGAATTGGTCAAGCGGAATTAACACTGGTGCCACTCCAAATGGCGAACGTGGTGGCTATTATTGCTAATAGAGGCTATTATTACACGCCTCATAGTGTTAGCGGTGTTGGAATTGAAAAAAAATTAGATCAACGATTTAAAGAAAAACATTATTCGGGTGTGCAGGACCCAACAGCTTATTTAAATGTAATTGATGGCATGCAAGGTGCAATGGAACCTGGAGGAACAGCTTATGCTTCTCGTGTTAAAGATGTTGTTGTTTGTGGAAAAACTGGTACAGCACAAAATCCTCACGGCCAATCACACGCAGTTTTTTTGGCATTTGCGCCACGCGATAACCCAAAAATTGCAATTGCATGTATTGTTGAAAATGCTGGTTTTGGTGGTGTTACAAGCGCTCCTATTGTTTCTTTAATGATTGAAAAATATTTAAAAGGAAAAACAGAACGCTTGGAGTTAGAAAAGCGAGTTATAGCAGCAGATTTAATTCACGGAATAAATGTTTTAGGATCAGGGCAACATTAATGGGACGTAACGAAAATAGTATATTTTATGGCGTAGACAGGGTAAGTTTACTAGTTTATGTTACGCTTGTAATTATGGGTTGGTTAAACATTTATGCTGCTGTATATAACGAAGAGCATCAAAATATTTTTGATACTTCCCAAAAGTACGGCATGCAATTAATTTGGATTGGAGGAGCAGCTGTAATCGCATTTAGTATTTTATTAATTGATGCAAATTTTTACACCGTGTTTGCTTATGCATTTTACGGATTTTTTATTGTGGCAAATATTTTGGTTTTATTTCTGGGGAGAGAAGTAAAGGGTAGTCATTCATGGTTTAGGTTTGGTAAATTTGGAATTCAACCGGCTGAATTCATGAAGTTTGCTACAAGTCTGGCCTTGGCAAAATTTTTAAGTAATCAAAATATTGTTGTAAATCAGCAATTTCGTTTAAGATTAAAAGATTTAATTAAGAACTATAAAAACACAATTTTTGCCTTACTCTTTATAATCGCACCTTTAATCATCATTATAAAATTGCAAAATGAAACTGGATTGGCCATTGTGTTTATTTCATTTATTATTGTTTTATATCGAGAAGGGTTAAGCGTAGGGTTTTTAATATTTGGTTTATTAGCTGCAATTCTATTTGTGGTGTCCTTGATTGTAACTAATCTTTCCGGACTTCTTATCACATTAGCCGTCATTGCGGCCGCTTCTTTTTTATTTATTAGAAGAACTAGAAAAAATTTAATTGTTGTTTTGCTGGTATACATTGCTGCGGCAGGGGTTGTGTTAGCTACTAATTATGTTTATAATCATATGGAGGATCATCAAAAAGTGAGGATTGATGTTTTACTAGGAAGAGGCACTGTAAATTTAAAAAAAGAGGGATACAATGTAAATCAAGCAAAAATAGCAATTGGTAGCGGCGGTCTTTTAGGAAAAGGTTATTTGCAAGGAACGCAAACGAAATACGATTTTGTACCAGAGCAAGACACTGATTTTATTTTTTGTACCGTAGGCGAAGAGTGGGGCTTTCTTGGAAGTACGGTAGTAATATTTTTAGAATTATTTTTAATACTAAGAGTTATTTTTTTGGCAGAAAGACAACGATCAGATTTTAGCAGGATTTATGGCTATGGTGTGGCTTCTGTTTTGTTTTTTCACCTTGCTGTAAATATTGGAATGACTATTGGTTTAATGCCTGTTATCGGCATTCCTTTACCATTCTTTAGTTATGGAGGCTCTTCTTTATGGTCTTTTACCATTTTACTCTTTATTTTTATTAAACTCGATGCTAATAGGTTATTGATTTTAAGGTAGTCAGGTTTCATAATTTAATAGTGATAAATTTCGCATATTTTACCATTGTAGATTGAGGCTTTTTGTTATTTTTACCCTTTCAAAATGGCTCAAAAATCAAGTAAATACGTAATATGGCTGTGGCTAATTTTTCTTAGCCCAATCCTTATAATTTTCTCTATTGTTACCCTAACAGGGATAGGAACTTTTGGCTCTTTACCCGATGTAGAAGAATTAGTAAATCCAAAAAATAATTTAGCCACTATTGTTTATAGTGGCGACATGAAAATTTTAGGAAAATATTATAGCGAGAATCGGGTAAATGTAAACTTTAATGAACTTGATAAAGATTTAGTGAATGCTTTAGTAGCCACTGAAGATGCTCGATTTTATGAACACAGCGGAGTAGATATTAAAGCTTTAGGCCGTTCTTTTCTTGGTGCATTTACTGGTGGTAATAAAGGTGGAGGAAGTACTATTACTCAGCAATTAGCTAAAATGATGTTTCCTCGCGAAAAATTAACTAAGCCAGAGTTAGTGATTCGTAAAATGAAAGAATGGATTATTGCCACTCGTTTAGAAAAGTACTACACTAAGGATGAGATAATGGCACTCTATCTAAATAAATTTGATTTTTTAAATTTAGCAGTAGGTGTAAAATCAGCTACGCAAATTTATTTTAACCGTACACAAGATAGTTTAAAGATTGAACAAGCAGCAATGTTAATTGGAATGGCAAAAAATCCTTCACTGTTTAATCCAATTAGACATGCTGATACCACAAAGCACCGCAGAAATGTTGTTATGAATCAAATGGTGAAGTATGGCTATCTATCCAAACAAAAATACGATAGTTTAAAATTATTACCTCTGGATTTAAGTTTCCGTCCAGAAGATCATAACGATGGTTTAGCGCCATATTTAAGAGAATATATTCGCGATAATTTTTTAAAGAATTGGTGCGAAAAAAATATTAATCCAGAAACAAACAAGCCTTATAATATTTATAAAGATGGTTTAAGAATTTATACAACTATCGATTCTCGAATGCAGCAGTATGCAGAAGAGGCTGTTTATGAGCACATGCAAGATCTTCAGAAAATTTTCGACAAAGATTTAAAAACAAAAAAGAATTATCCTTTTGCCTGGAATGTTTCAAAAGATGAAATTGAAAACATCATGAATGCTTCTATAAAAAGAAGCGAACGCTATAGAGCAGGAAAAAGACAAGGCTTAAGTCATGATGATATCATTGCATCGTTTTATAAACCGGTTGCAATGACTGTTTATAGTTTACGTGGAGATATTGACACTGTTCTTACACCTTTTGATAGTATTAAATATTATAAAAGTTTTTTACAAACTGGATTTATGGCAATGGAGCCTCAAACGGGTTATGTTAAAGCTTGGGTTGGAGGAATTAATCATAAACATTTTAAATACGATCACGTTAAAGTTAGTCGCCGTCAGGTTGGTTCAACGTTTAAACCATTTGTTTATGCTTTAGCAATTCAGGAAGGATTTTCTCCCTGTCATCAGGTTGCAAATGTGCGCACTTGTATTTCTTTACCTGATGGAAAAGAATGGTGTCCAAGTAATTCTGACGGACCAAACGATAAAAATAATGGGAAGATGATTACTTTAAAAAAGGCATTAGCTAATTCCATAAATTATATAACGGTTTGGATTATGAAGCAATATGGTCCTCATGCAGTTGTTTCCCTAGTAAAAAGATTGGGAATTACTTCCGAAATTCCAGAAGTGCCTTCCATATGTTTAGGAACTGCAGATATAAACGTAATTGAGATGGTTGCCGCTAATGCAACGTTTGTTAATAAGGGAACTTATATTCAACCAACATTTATTTCGCGAATAGAAGATAAGAATGGTAAAGTGCTAGAAGAATTTATCCCAAATTCTGATGAAATATTTAGCGAAGAAAAAGCATATGTTATGATACAATTAATGCGTGGTGTTGTGGATGGAGGAACGGGTAGTCGTTTACGCTCCAGACATAAATTAATGAATCAAATCGCTGGTAAAACCGGTACAACACAAAAAAATGCCGACGGTTGGTTTATTGGATTAACACCAGAGTTAGTTGCAGGTGCATGGGTTGGGGGAGAAGATAGAAGTGTTCATTTTAACTCGATGGTTGAAGGGCAGGGTGCAAGTATGGCTTTACCAATTTGGGGTAAATTTTTTAGTAAAGTTTATGCCGATAAAAAATTAAACGTAAGCAAAGGAGATTTTCCGCGGCCAAAAAATTTAGACCCTAATTTAGAAATGGATTGTAGTAAATACGATAGTGATTTATTTCAAGATTCTGGTGATGAAAATGAATTTGATAATTTAAAAGAACAATAATATGATTAATAGAGTTGTAAAAAATGTTGAAGAAGCAGTTGTAGGAATAACAGATGGTATGACAATTATGCTTGGTGGCTTTGGCTTATGTGGTATTCCCGAGAATTGTATCGCCGAGTTAGTTAAAATGAAAGTTAAAAATTTAACTTGTATAAGTAATAATGCCGGTGTAGATGATTTTGGTTTGGGATTATTGCTTCAAACAAAACAGATAAAAAAAATGATATCTAGTTATGTTGGTGAAAACGATGAATTTGAACGTCAAATGTTAAGTGGAGAACTTGAAGTAGAATTAGTGCCGCAAGGTACTTTAGCAACGCGCTGTATGGCTGCTGGTTATGGCATGCCTGTAATTTTTACACCTGCGGGTGTTGGCACAGAAGTAGCCATTGGAAAAGAAACCAGAAAATTTAAATATAACGGAGAAGAGAAAGAATATTTAATGGAAAAAGCTTTTGAAGCTGATTTCGCAATTGTTAAGGCATGGAAAGGTGATACTGCCGGAAATTTAATTTACAAAAGCACAGCTCGTAATTTTAATCCTGTAATGGCAATGGCAGGAAAAATTACAATTGCTGAGGTTGAGCATTTAGTTCCTGCCGGCGAATTAGACCCCAATCATATTCATACACCCGGAATTTACGTACATAGAATTTTTCAAGGTGAGAAATACGAAAAGAGAATTGAACAAAGAACGGTGAGGAAAAAATAATAAGGAATGTTATTTAATTCGCTTCATTTTTTATTATTCTTACCAATTGTTGTTGGTCTATATTATTTATTGCCTCAAAAATATAGATGGGTATTAATCTTTTTTGCGAGTTGTTACTTTTACATGGTGTTTGTGCCAGAATACATTCTTATTCTTTTTCTAATTATTATTATTGATTATATCTCTGCACTCACGATTGAACGTGTAAACGGAAGACTAAAATTATTTTACCTTATAGCAAGTTTAACTGCAAACATTGGTCTTTTAGCTTTCTTCAAATATTTTAATTTTTTTAATGAGAATCTGGCTTCTGTATTTTCTTTATTTGGAATGGAATTTCAATCTGCCAATTTCAATATCATTTTACCAATAGGTCTTTCGTTTCATACATTTCAATCAATGAGTTATACGATCGAAGTGTATAGAGGAAAACAAAAAGCAGAAAGACATTTAGGTTATTTTGCAAATTATGTTTTGTTCTTTCCACAAATGGTTGCTGGGCCAATAGAGCGTTACGAAACACTTGGGAACAGTTTAAAATCAGAACATAAACCTTTATATCAAAATTTTTCAGATGGATTCAAATTAATTCTTTTTGGTTTATTTATTAAGATGGCCGTAGCTGATAACATTGCTCCATACGTAAATCAAATTTATTTAGATCCTTTAAAATATAGTTCTTCACAAGTATTACTTTCAGTTTTTTTATTTTCTTTTCAGATTTATGCCGATTTTTTTGGTTATTCAACGATTGCATTAGGTAGCGCAAAATTATTAGGCGTTAATATTATGGATAATTTTAAAACTCCGTACCTTGCAAAAAGTGTTTCTGAATTTTGGACACGCTGGCATATTTCACTTAGTACTTGGTTCAGAGATTATTTATATATTCCTCTAGGAGGCAATAGGGTTAAAATTCCAAGGTGGAGCTTAAATATTTTGATAGTTTTTATGATTAGTGGATTGTGGCATGGTGCAAGCTGGACCTTTGTAGTATGGGGTGCATTGCATGGACTTGTGCTTTTGATAGAACGTTATTTTTCTAAACTATTTAAGTTTGAAATTAAAAGCAAGTGGAGCTTATTAAATATATTTCTTGTAATTAAAACATTTATTATTACTTCGTTTATCTGGATATTTTTTAGAGCTGAAAATTTTCAAAAAGCAAAAGATATGTTTAAAGCTATCGCTAAAAATCATAGTGCTCCAGCTATCGATATAGATGTTTTGTATGCTTTAATGTTTTCGGGATTAATTATTGTTTTTGATATTTTTCTCTATAACTCAAGATTTGATTCGAAGTTAAACACCTTTAAAACCCTATATAGATGGGCATTTTACAGTTTAATTTTATTTTGTTTAATGGCGCTTTCGGGTACTCAAAAATTCACATTTATTTACTTTCAGTTTTAATGCTAAATAAAATTTTCATAAAAATTGGCTCATTAATTGTAATTATAATTGGTCTTAATTTCATTTATAGTTATACTCTATATGAAAATGATCTTGCAGAGAAATGTGAACAAATAATTGAAATACAAAATTCGCAAGCTTCAACTGATATTTTTTATTTTGGTGAATCTTCAAATTTTAATGTTCGCGAAAACGATTCAATAAAAAAATATATTTCAGAAATAACGGGCTTGTTTTTCCCATCATTAAAATTAACCACCATAAATAAAGCAGCAACACACGCAGGAATTTATAAATATTGGATTAAACAAATTGATGTAAATGATCATAAACCCAAAGCAGTTATTGTTACTTTAAATATGCGATCCTTTGACGCAGCATGGATAAATTCAAAATTAGAAACGCAACTTCAAGAATCGATTGTTTTAGTTCAATCATATCCTAATTTAATCAATCGATTTTTACTTTCTCTTCAGGCCTTTGATAACAAAATAGAGCAACAACGTGAGTCTGCCATGCTTAAGGATTGGAGCACTACTCAACTCAAATTTCCTTATACATTTAAATATAAAACCGTTAGAGAATGGGATAATGCAATGGGTCAAGGAAGTTTTTTGAGAGAAGACGGAAGTTGGGACTCGGAAAAGATAACCCTTGCTTGTCATTATATTAAAGGTTATGCATTTAATATAAGCGAAAATAATCCAAGAATTAAAGATTTTGATGAGATTGCTAACTGGTGCAATAAAAATGAGATTAATTTATATCTCAATTTAATGGCCGAGAATATTGAATATGCTGATAGTTTAGTTGGTAAAGAATTAGTATTTTTAATGAAACAAAACCGAGATTTTTTAGTTAAAAGGTATTCTAAAAATAATTGCACTGTTGTAGATAATTTAGAAAAAGTTGATGGATTAGAATTTACAGATCAAACTTGGACTACTGAACATTATGGTTATAAAGGACGAATGATAATTGCGAAAAATTTAGCAGACTCATTAAGGAAACAATTTTCAAAACAATATAAAAAAGCGTATTAATTATGTTAGACAAAAACGGTATAGCAAAACGAATTGCAAAAGAAGTTAAAGATGGAATGTTTGTAAACTTAGGAATTGGTATCCCAACTTTAGTCGCAAATTATATTCCAGAAGGAATAAATGTTGAGCTGCAAAGTGAAAATGGTATTTTAGGAATGGGACCATTTCCATTTGAAGGAGAAGAAGACGCCGACCTTATTAACGCTGGCAAACAAACAGTAACTTTACTTCCAGGCGCTTCTATTTTTGACAGCGCAATGAGTTTTGGAATGATTCGTTCTCAAAAAGTTCACCTCACCATCTTAGGGGCAATGGAAGTGAGTGAGAATGGAGATATAGCCAACTGGAAGATTCCAGGGAAAATGGTTAAAGGAATGGGTGGCGCAATGGACCTTGTGGCAAGTGCTAAAAATATTATTGTAGCAATGCAACAGGTTAATAAAGCTGGTCAATCAAAACTATTATCAAAATGCGATTTGCCACTAACTGGCGTAAGTTGCGTTAAAAAAATTGTAACAGAATTAGGTGTGTATGAAATTTTACCCGAGGGCGGCTTTAAATTATTAGAAAGAGCTCCCGGAATAAGTATCGAACAAATTAAAAATGCTACAGCCGGAAAATTAATTATTGATGGTGATATAAAAGAGATGGTAATATAATGTTGAATAAGTTTTTTATATGTCTTGCTATTTCATTTACGCTATTTGGGTGTAACCAAAAGTATATAACAATTTATGAAGAAGTAGTTGTGGTAAATAAAGCAAAATTAAGAGACGACTCACTTTTACATGATTCTATTTTAAATTTTAAATTTTCAAGATTAGTGAAGCCAAATTCTTACGGTTTAGGAAGCGTTTATAAACTAAAAGATGAATTTAAAGATAAAAAACTTTGGATTATTTTTAAAGCAAAGGGTAGAACAAATCAGGTTTATACAAATTCTTTTTTTAACATAACAGTTTTGCAAGAGGATAGTAATAAAGTGTTGATATGGAAAAATATGCCTTTAAAGTATAGTTATCTTGATGTGAATAAATGGTGTTGGTTCTCTGATTCAATTGAGGTTGGGCAGCAACGTGACAATAAAACTTTTAATTTTATTGAGGTTTCTGCATGCTTGGGTAATACAAATATCGAGAAATTTGATTTAGATACCTTAATAGTTAAAATAAAAACTAAATTATAAGTTGTGCTTAGTAAATTAAAAAACAATATAAGTTATTTGAATAACAAAGTGAATTTGATTTCTAAGAAGTTTGAAATTCAAAATCCAATGTTAAAAAAAGTAATACCTACTCTTTTATTTTTGATTTTTTTGCATTTTTTTTATTACTACGTCGGCGTCTATAAATATATTGAAAAGAGACCTCGTTCTATTCATTCTTCTGCCCAATGCCAGAGAGCTTCTGTTGCTCTTAATTATTATGAGAACGAGATGAATTTTTTTAAGCCAATGGTTCAAAAAGATTCTGTTGGGGTTGGAATTACTGGGTTAGAATTTCCAATAGTATATTACGGAGGAGCTGTAATGTATAAACTATTTGGGTTTAATGAGATATATCTAAGAATTATTGGTTTGTTAATTATTACACTAGGTTTAGTTTTCTTTAATTTATTAGTGTTGCGGTTTATAAAAAATTATTTGCTTTCTATTGGAATTGTAGCGGCGGTTATTTGTTCTCCGGTATTGCTCTATTATTCCCCAAGCTTTATGCCGGATGTCCCCAGTCTTGCATTTACGCTAACCTCTTGGTATTTCTTTTTTAAGTACTTAAGTTCAAATAAAAATAAAGACCTTAATTGGTTTATATTTTTTGCTACTCTTGCCGCTTTAATTAAATCAATTGCAATTATTGGATTTGTAGCCATTATTTGTTTATTGATTTTGGATCACTTAAAGTTTTTTAAAACTAAACAAGAGTTACACATATTTAAAAATAAAAAGGCAGTTTTTTTAAGAATTACTGGAGGAATGCTAGTAGTATTTGCTTGGTATTTTTATGCCTCATGGTTGAGCATGGCTCATCATAACGAAACTTTTTCCTTATCGCCAGTAATGGTTAATGATTTGGAAGTTGCTAAAAGCATTTTTGATACTGTAAAAAATTTATGGATGTTTGATTATTATCCTTATGAAACTTATGTTTTTATTTGCGGTATAATTTTATTTTTTGCGCTAAGTTACAAGCTAGTAAATCGTTTTTTGTTTTCAATTACTTTACTTTATGTTTTAGGTTGTGTCTTTTATGTTTACTTTTTCTTTAACCAATTTAGATGGCATGATTATTATATCATAGCAATTTTACCCTGTGTTTTCCTTTTGTTTTTAACATTTGCTGATCTAGTAAATACAATTTCCGAAAAATATCTTTCAATCACTAAATTCATTTTATTCATAGTTTTGTTTTTTAATGTGAAAGAATGTTTAGTAAGGACAAAGTTGGTATATAATGATAGGTATAGTGAGTACGCAATAGATTTTTATGGGAATTACAGGCAGTTCGAAGACCTGGAGCCAAAATTAAGAGCATTAGGAATTAGGAGATCTGATAAGGTTTTGATCGGGTTTGATATATCTTTCTGTAACGCATTGTACCTTTCAAATCAATTAGGTTATAGTTTTGATCAGGGAATTTCCAAAGAAGGTTTAGATATCACAATGAATAACCCAAAATTTAAGTATTTTGTTTTAACCGACTCTGTTATGTTTAATAAAATGTATGGTAAAGATATTAGTGATAAAGTAATTTCAACTCATCGAGGTTTAATCATTTACAAACTAAGATAAGAGTCGAGAGAAAATAATTGATATAAAATGAAATTTAATTTTTCTAAATATTTTTTTTCTGAAGCTACTTTAAAAAAACCAAGTGTTATTTTATTAATTTTTAGTTTTTGTTTTTCTTTTTGGTTTGTTGACTTTTGGCGTCCATGGAATTCATCTAAGGGTGAATCTGGTTTTTCTTGGGACGCCATGCATTATTATAGTTATTTGCCCTACAAATTTTGTAATAGCAATTCCTTTGAATTTGATAGTAGATATGCAGGTTATCTGGCAGTTGGGCCAAAAGGAACACATATGCCAAAAACAACCTATGGCATGTCTGTTTTATACGCTCCTTTTTTTGCGCTTGGCTACAAAATAGCCTATAACCAAAAAAGTCCTATGGATGGTTTTAGCGAACCATTTGCAACCTGTAATTACTGGGGAGGTATTTTTTATGTGATGCTTGGGATGATTATCCTTCGAAATTTTTTAAAGAATTTTTTTAATGAAATTGTCACTACAATAACATTGATATCAGTTTTTTTTGGAACCATGCTTTTCTACTATACTTATTGTGTTAATGAGATGAGTCATAGTTATTTGTTTTTTCTTTTTTCTGCTTTTTTAAGTTTAACATACAAATGGCATAAAGAACAAAAAATTATTTATACTGTTTTGCTGGGAATTGTAATAGGTCTTATTTCGCTTATCCGACCGACAGAAATTATAATTCTGTTATTTTTTATTTTTTGGAATGTAAAGTCTGTGGCAGACCTTAAAACTAAATTTAAATTTTTTCTGTCTAATTATTTTCATTTTATAATTATAGCAATTATTGGATTTTTGCTTTGGACTCCACAGTTTATTTTTTGGAAAAATCAAACAGGAACATATCTTTATTTTTCATATCCCGGAGAACGTTTTTTTTGGAACGACCCGCAAATAATTAATATTTTATTTAGTTACCGAAAAGGTTGGCTTACCTACACCCCAATTATTATAACTGCTTTCATTGGCTTTTTCTTTATCAAAAAAGATTTTCCTATTTCTAAATGGGTATTTATTTTTGTTACTTGTTTATTTATTTATGTTTTAAGTTGTTGGTGGGATTGGTTTTTTGGAGGAAGTTTTGGAGCTAGAGGTTTTTGTCAACATATTGCATACCTTTCAATCCCAATTGCTTTTTTTGTAGATTTTATTTTCTACTCCAATAAAAAATATTTTTTAAAACCTCTTGTAATATTAGCAACTACTGTTTTTATAATACTATGTGTTTGTTTAAACATTGGTCAAACCTATCAGTACACAAAAAATTTCATTCATTTTAATGCTATGAATGAAAAAATTTATTGGAAAAATTTTAGAGAATTTAAAAAAATTGATGAAAGTTTTTATTGGGATAATTTGACAAGTCCTGATTATGAAAAATTAAGAAGTGGGGAAGATCGTGATCAATAAAAAACTACTCATAATTATTCCCTGTTATAACGAACAAGATAATGTGTCTGTTTTATTTGAACAATTGCAGGCTTTAAGAATTGAAAATTGTCAAATAACACCACTCTTCATAAATGATTGCTCTAGTGATAATACATTAAATAACTTGGAAAAAATTGGTGCTACTTTTTTAGACAATCCCATAAATTTGGGTATAGGTGGAACTGTTCAACTTGGATTTATGTACGCTTTTGAAAATAATTTTGATTTTGCAATACAAATGGATGGTGATGGACAACACCCTCCATCTGAATTACATAAAATTATTTTACCATTAGTAAACAATGAGGCAGATGTTATTATAGGTTCCCGATATATTGATAAGGAAGGCTTTCAATCATCAGCACTGAGAAGATTTGGTATTGATTTTTTTTCGAAGTTGAATAAATTGCTGGTAGGTATTTCAATTAAGGATTCTACGTCTGGCTATCGTGCATACAATAGAAAGGCGATTAGCGAGCTTATTAATTATTATCCAGATGAATATCCAGAGCCAGAAGCTATTGTTTATTTAACGCATAAAAAATTAAAAATAAAAGAAGTGTCTGTTTTGATGCAAGAACGTTTGGCTGGAGTATCTTCAATAAGAAAATTTACAAGTATATACTATATGATTAAGGTATCTTTAAATACACTGTTTTTACATTTAAAAATGAAGTCAAATGGATAAAATTCAAATCGTAGCAATTATTGCAGTTTTATTTTTTATAGGATTAATTTCTAGGTTTATAATAAAGGGAAAATTAAGGACTGAATATTCTATAATTTGGATATTGATGGGGTTAATTTTCTTGGTGTTTTCTGTGTGGAGAGAGAGTTTAGATTTGCTGGCAAAATTTTTTGGTGTTTATTATGCGCCGGCACTTATTTTTATTTTCTTCTTTTTTATGATTTTTATTTTTTTAATTCACCTTTCTGTCGTAAACTCAAAGCAGCATGAGCAAATAAAAAAATTGGCACAAGAAATTGCACTTTTGAAAGAAAAAGTTTCAGAAAAAAAAGCTAATTAAGCCACTACTAGATTAATAATACTCTCAAACAAAAATTTACCATCTTCGTTTCCAAGTAATCCATCGGCTGCCCTTTCAGGATGAGGCATCATGCCAAATACGTTACGTTTTTCATTACAAACACCTGCAACATTTTCTAATGCACCATTTGGATTAGCCTCATCGGTAATGTTTCCATTTTCATCACAATACCTAAATAAAATTTGTTTGTTTTCATTTAGTTTTTTCATGGTTTCTGTATCTGCAAAATATTTTCCTTCACCATGAGCAATCGGAATTTTTAATGCTTTATTTTCTGGAACCTGAGAAGTTATTAGTGAGTTAGGTGTTTGCGATTTAATATAAACGTTTTTACAAATAAATTTACGAGTGTTGTTATGCAATAATGCACCGGGTAACAAACCACTTTCGCATAAAATTTGAAAGCCATTACAAACTCCAAATAAAAAGCCACCATTATTTGCGTGTTTAATAACACTCTCCATTATTGGCGAAAATCTTGCGATGGCACCACTTCTTAAATAATCACCATAAGAAAAACCACCTGGTAAAATTATATGAGTGCAGCCTTGAAGATCAGTATCTTTATGCCAAAGTTTTATCGTTTCTTGTTTCATGATGTTTTTTAAAACATACACCATGTCTTCGTCACAATTAGAGCCGGGAAATACAACTACGCCAAATTTCATTTTTGTTATTTTAGATTACAAAATTACCAAATCTATTAAATTAAAAAATATTGGTTTTTAACATACTGTTAAGAAGATTTAATTTAAAACCAACCTTTTTTCTTTTTGTTGGTTCCGCCTAAGCCTAATACTCCAAGTAGACCTCTTGCAACTTCTTTCATTACAGTTCTTCCAATTTGTCTAACCATTGTGTTTTCAGAGGCCTTTTCTAAAACGGTTTTTTCTTCCTTTTGTTTTGTTTTAGGTTTGTCAGCAGATTTTTCCTCATCAGCCGTTGAATTTATTTTATCATTTAATATTTCGTAGGCACTTTCTCTATCTATAACTTCACTATATTTTAAAGCTAAGCTACTTGCGTTTACATTTTCTAAAATCTCTTCCGAAGATAAAATCCCAATTCTACTTGATGGCGCCCTTAAATGAACCGCTGCTAATGGAGTAGGTATACCTTTTTCGTTTAAAGCAGTTACTAATGCCTGCCCAATCCCTAAACTAGTCAATAACTCATCTGTTTTATAAAATTCAGATATTGGATAATTTTCGGCTGTTTTTTTAATGGCTTTCCTATCTTTTTCGGTAAATGCTCTCAAAGCGTGTTGTACTTTGAGACCAAGTTGTGAAAGCACAGAATCGGGTATATCGTATGGATTTTGAGTGATAAAAAATATTCCAACTCCTTTAGAACGAATTAGTTTTATTATCGATTCGATTTGATCTAATAAAGCTTTTGATGCTTCATTAAATATTATATGAGCTTCATCAATAAAGATGCACAGTTTTGGTTTTTCTAAATCGCCTGCTTCTGGAAATGAAGCGTATACTTCAGCCAATAAACTTAGCATAAATGTTGAAAATAATTTGGGTTTATCTTGAATATCTGTTAATCTAATAACCGAAGCAATTCCTTTTCCAGAACTATCTTTTCTAACTAAGTCTGATACCTCAAAACTTTTTTCTCCAAAAAATAATTCGGCACCTTGACTTTCTAATTCTATAATTTTTCTTAATATAATTGAGGTACTTGATGTTGGAATGTTTCCATATTGTTTTTGGATTTCTAGTTTACCTCCGTCTGTTGAAAATTGAAGAAGTTGTTTGAAATCTTTTAAATCCAATAATGGTAACTTTTTATCATCGGCATATTTAAATAACACAGCAACAATACCACTTTGAGTATCGTTTAAATCTAATATTTTGGAAAATAAAACTGGTCCAAATTCCGAAACGGTTGCACGTAATCTTACCCCATTTTCTTTTGATAAACTTAAGAACTCAGTGGTTATTCCAATTGGGTTAAAATCTATTCCAATTAAATTATGACGCTCCTCTATTTTTGGATTAATAACACCAGCTTTAGAAATTCCACTTAAATCTCCTTTCAAATCCATAAGTAGAACTGGTATACCTGCATTACACATATTCTCTGCAATAACTTGCAGGGTTAAAGTTTTTCCAGTTCCAGTAGCACCAGCAATTAAACCATGTCTGTTTAATGTTCTTAATGGAAGTTTTATTTGGACATCTTTTTGTGGTTCATTTTCAAACAAAGCTGCGCCAAGTGTAATAAATTCTCCACTTGTATCATTTCCTTTAATAAGTTGTTTTTTAAAATCTTCTATTTGTCCCATAAAAAAAGCCTTACCGTAAAGGTAAGGCTTTTGAATAAATTAAGTTTTATTATTTCATTAAAGTAACATGTCCGGTTTTGTTATGAATTTTTCCATCAATGTCTTTAAATCTAACTTTGTAAACATAAACATCTTGTTTTAAAATTTCATCCCCCTTATTGTTAACCGTTCCGTCCCATCCTTTTGTAAAGTCTTTTGTATGGAACATTGAGTGTCCCCAACGATCAAACACTTCCATATCATATGTTTTAAGGTCTAAGCCATATGGCGAGAAAACTGGAATAAAGTAATCGTTTAAGCCATCAAAGTTTGGAGTAAATGATGTTGGAATATAGATACCATAATCATTTAATACTTGAACAACTTTTGAAACAACATCTTTACAACCATGAATAGTTGTTGCAGTTAACATGATTTCATAATCACCCGCAGAAGGGAAAATTACTTTTGGATTAACATCGTTTAATTGATATAGATTAGAAATTTGCCATTGATATGTATTGTTTCCTAAAATTGTGCTCAGGTTAGAAAATTGAACTTCTGGATTAGCAATAGTTACTTCATCTGGATTGTAATTGAAATTAGCTCTAGGCATTTCATAAACATCAATCGGATGACTTAGTATTGCCTGCGTTGAACATCCAATTTCATCTTGATAATTAAATGTAATAGTATAAGAACCAGGAGTTGTATAAATGTGTGTAACTGTTAAACCAGATACCGGATCTGATCCATCTCCTAAATTCCATTGTCCACTTCCTGTATTTGCGCTTGGAGTATTAAAAATTACCTCAACAGGCGAGCAACCTTTTTCTGTATTACTAACTACCGATACAACTGGTATTTCATTAACTTGAATACGAACAGAACTAGTGTCAGGGCATAAACCAGCTGTTGGCATAGAGTGGGTTAAATAAGTAATAACATTATTATTTCCAATATTAGCATTTGCTGGTGTGAATAAACTCCCAACAACTCCCGGTCCAGTCCAAACTCCTCCCGGATTTTGAACAATACTATTTAAGTTAATGGGAGCATCATTTCTACAATAAGGTCCAGCATATTGTGAAAAATCGGCAGAAATAAATTTCTCTATCGAAATTGTAGTTTGTGCAAAAGCAATACAAGGGCCAGATGTTACACTGTAATTAATAATATTATTACCAATTATTGCAAAAGCAGGATTAAAACCTCCGATTGGAGTGGTTGCACCATTATTTGCACCCCCAAATACTCCACCTAATGGTGAAACTTGTAATTGAAGTGGCGCTGCGGTATTACAAAACGGACCAACCGGTGTAATGGCAGGTAACGCTAATGAATAAACGTTAACAGCAGTAGTTGCCTGAGCAGGACATAAGCCGCTTGGTGAAGAGGCGGTAGTATAAGTTAAAAGAATGCTTCCAACACCAGATGTTGCAGGGTCAAATATTGTTCCTAAAACTCCTGAGCCACTCCATACGCCAAGGTTGTTAGTGGTAATAGGAAATAAACTTACTGGCGATGAAGTAACGCATAAATCAGGTACACTTCCAGTAATTACAGCAGGAACATAAGCTTCAATACTAATCGTTTTGGTATCTTGAACATTACATGTGCTGGTTCCAACTACATATTGTACCACATTATTACCAATTGTAGCAAGGGCAGGGCTAAAAGTTCCTGAAGTGTTATTGTATAATGTAGGAGTCCAAGTTCCACTAGTAGGAGAAACAATTAATTGAAAGTTTGGTGCATTGTTACAATACGGTCCAACTTGAGAAATTGTGGGCTGAGGAGGATTTAATACAGAAATAGTTGTTGTTTGTACATCAGGACACAGCGTTGCATTTGGAGCTGATGTAGTATTGTATGTTACAGTATAAATACCTGTTGCTAAGTTTGGATTAAATACGTTTGCAGAAACTCCTGTACCACTCCAAGATCCGTTAACAGTGCTTTGAACGATACTAAATAAGCTTACTGGTGTAAATGTGTTACACATATTAGCTATTAAACCTGTTAAGGCAGCTGTATTATATTGAGAAACATCTAACGTTGTTGTATTTGTTACTACGCAAGGTCCAACATTTACAGAGTAATTCACTATTGATAAACCAATTGATGTTAAAGAGGGAGTAAAAATACCCGCAGTTGAAACACCAGCGTTTCCAAACCAATTTCCTCCAGATGGATTGGCATTAAGTGTAACTGGTGAAGCATTTGTACAAATAGGATTAACTGGCGTAATAGTAGGTACTAATGTTGCAGTAACTGAAACTGCTAATGTACTAGAACTTGGACAAACAGTTGGGTTTGGGCTTGAGGTAGTGTTATAGGTAAGTATATAATTACCTCCTCCTGTAGCGGGATCAAAAACATTTGAAGTAACCCCTAAGCCACTCCAAATACCGTTAACGGTACTTTGCACAAGCGCCATTAAATTTTGAGTAGGACTTGTAACACAAAGTGGCACTATACTACCAGTAAGATTAGCAGTATTAAATTGCGAAACGCTTATAGCAGCAGTATTTGTGGCAATACATGAACCTACACCAACAGTATATAAAACTGTACTGGTTCCAATTGCGGCTAAAGATGGCGTAACAATTCCAGGTGCGCTAATTGCTGAATTTGTCGTGAAACTGCCTCCTCCTGGTGTAGCTATTAATGCCACTGTCCCGCTTGTATTACATAAAGGCGGAAGTGGAGTTATGGTTGGTGATAATGGATTTATTACAGTAACCGTTAAAGTTTGTAATGTAGGGCAACTATACACTGTAGGCGTAACTACTATGCTGTAAAAAACTGTCGCCAAAGTTCCAGTTATTGGTTGAGTTGTTATTTGTGTGCTTGTAGCAGTAGGTGCCGCGATACCAGGACCAGGACTCCAGCTATAAGTAAAGTTAGTTGGCAATACTGAAACACAATTTCCAAATCTTGTATTTGATCTATTCATTGATAATCCATTACTATTTGTACCACCGCAACTAACAATAGTTGCATTTGTACCGCCACCCCAAATAGTAGAGTTGTACGTTGTAGAAGTATATCTTACAGATGAATTAACGAAAGTCCAAGGAGTACTGCTTCTGCATATGTCAACTAAGATATTTGAAACACCGTCCCAATAATAAGGAGTTGTAAATGTATGTGTATTCCAACCTACAACAGGAGTTAATAAAGCTTGACTAAAAACTTGTGTCAATCCTGCATTATCAAAAGCTGTTACTACTGAGTTTGTAGTACATTTTATTTTGATAGTGTAGTTAGCCATATTTGAAACGCCATTTGTTGTGGCAACATCAAAAGCTAAACTTGTTAAATAACCTGCGGAAACCCCCGATGCTAATAATTCAGAAGCACGGTATAAAATTTGTTGATGATGATCGTAATAATATTTATTATAAGGCGAAGGTGTTTGCCATGATGAATTAAAGGTGGCCGAAGTTCCAACGGTAAATAATGGTGGGCTAGCGCAAGCTGGACCAACACCAACTGTTGAACATGGCGTACCTGGTAAAGTTCCTAAAATAACAGAAGGTGTGAAAATCCCACCCTGACAAACAGTTACAGTCATTGGAGCTACTGTATAAGTTGGATAATTTGTTACTAAAATATTAACTGAACCCGTTGCAGGACAAGATCCTGGAGAAACAGTAACATTATAAACTCCACTCATAGTTGCAGTAGCATTTGGAATTACTGGGTTTTGAGTAGTTGATGAATAACTTCCCGGACCAGTCCAAGTATAAGATAATGCAGCCGTTCCTGAACCAACTACAGATAAACTAATTGTTTGACCAGCACATAATGAAGGCGTGCTAGTAGAAGCTGTTGCAGTTACTACACCTGCAGGTGTTGTACTAATATATACATTGTATTCTTCTGTCTCACCATAACCATAGTTGTTACATGGGTCAATAAGTGGGCCTGAAGTCGCATAAGCACATCTTACACGCATTCTATAAACACCTGGTGCTTGACCAATAGGTACTGTAAAGTTTGCACTATTAAAACTTGCAGCAGGCGGTACCCCTGCAATAGAACAAACACGTTCTCCAGGCAAATTATAAACACCATTTTGATTCCAATCAATAAAACACGTCATTCCTTGTGCGTAAACATTACCTGATTGAAAAGTACAAGTAATTACCTGGCCTGGATTTGCCACTAAATATTGAGAACAACCAAAATAAAAATAATTTCTAATTCCCGTTCCAATAAAATTTTGAGCATTGCAACCAGAGTTGTTATTTGTAATATTAGATACTCCACCTGTAGTGCTAAAACTATTAATAAAATCATTAATAAAATTACCTGCCGAATTTGATGGCCCTGGCTGATTACATGGTATTTGAGAATACAATGGAAAACAATAAGGTGTTGGAGGAACTAACGCTTGGGCATTAATTTTTACCTGAGAGAACATTAATCCTACCAGTATAATAAAGCTTATTTTATTTAGTATATTTTTCATTTAATAATAAATTACGGTTTGTAAATTAATTTAGAAGTTGGTAATAGAACAATAACATCTTTAAAGCCTGGTAGAGTAACAATGGCTTCTTCGTTTGCTTTTCTGTTAGATTCAAAGCGACTAATATCAATTATTTCTTCATTTAGTGTAGCCCCTTCATTACTATAATTACGTTTAACATAAAATGATTCTGAGAAATACCACATTTCTTTTACGTATTGAAATTTATTGTTGGCTTTCCAAGTTTGATAATCTTGTCCTGCACTTCCATGTCTGAATACTAAATACGGTTCAAATTTTTGCTCCTTAGTAGGGTCTAATTTAATTTTACTCCAGTCTTGTGAGAATGAAAAAAACGACATAAAAGCAAAAATGCCGATGAAAAGTAGTTTAATATTTGTCTTCATAATTTATAGAAATAATTATTGTACTAAGATACTTCAAAACAAAATAAATCTGCCCCTATTTTAATAAGTGAAAGAGGTCGTTTACTCATTCAATTTCGAACTTTCACACAACATTTCACATAAATGTTAATAATAAAACGAGATAAATTTTGAATTTGCGATATAGAATTGCCTAAAAAAAATTATTAAAAAAACGCTAATTTATTGAAAATTAAGATATTACTGGGGGTGGTTCCATAATAGTCCCACATTTTTTACAAGTTCTTAAATCTTTGTTTTCGTAAAAGAGTTTAAATTCTGTTTGAAACTGAGATGTAATGTCTGTTAAAGTAAAATAAGCTGCATGTAAAGGATGATTACATTTTTCGCAAAACCATAATAAACCATCTTTTTCATCAGCTTTTCGTTTTCTTTCTATTACCAAACCAATTGAATTTGCAAAACGTTTAGGATTATGGGGAACTTTTGGAGGTAATAAAAAAATATCGCCTTCATTTACAGGCACATCAACTGCTTTGCCATCTTCTTGAATTTGAACCACAGCATTTCCTTCTAGTTGGTAAAAAAACTCTTCGCTTTCGTTGTAATGGAAATCTTTTCTTGAATTTGGTCCACCTACAACCATTACAATAAATTCTGCATCCTTATAAACTACTTTATTGTTTACAGGTGGTTTTAATAAATGACGATTTTCGTCAATCCATTTTTTGAAATTAAAGGGGCGAGTTACCATAGACTAAATTTACGATTTAAAATGGTTTTATCAGTAATGTTTTATAAAAAAATTTTCAACCACATAGGAGATACATAGATTTGAGGGCAATTTTTTTAAGAAAAGCTATTCACGAAATTTTTTTGACCTTCAGTAAAAATATTCGAAAAATTGAAATTCCTTTAGGAGACTTTAAAAGATTCATATAGGTTAGAAGCTGCGCTTCAAACACATGGCGCATTTCATTTATGGCTTAGCCTAACTCTATGTGACCTATGTGGTTTTAAATTAGCTTCGATGCTAAAAGGTATTCAGCAATTTGAACAGCATTGGTTGCAGCGCCTTTTCTTAAATTATCGGCAACTATCCAAAGGTTTAAAGTTTTTGGTTGAGATTCGTCTCTTCTTATTCTGCCAACAAAAACTTCATCTTTGTTATGAGCGTTTAATGGCATTGGATAAATTTGATTTTTAATATCATCTTCCAAAATAATTCCAGGTGTGTTCGCCATCATTTTAAAAATATCTTCTACAACAAATTCATTTTCAAATTCAATATTTACACTTTCGCTATGCCCGCCCATTACAGGAATACGAACTGTTGTAGCAGTTAAGGCAATCGCATCATCTTGCATTATTTTTTTAGTTTCGTTCACCATTTTCATTTCTTCTTTGGTGTAACCGTTTTCTAAAAAAACATCTATTTGTGGAATAACATTTAAATCAATTTTATATTTATACGCCATCTCATCACTCTTACCATCTTTTCTTTCGTTCATTAATTGTGATACTGCTTTTACACCAGTGCCTGTAACACTTTGGTAGGTTGATACAACAACTCTTTTTATTTTATATTTTTTATGAAGTGGATTTAATACCACCACCATTTGTATGGTTGAACAATTTGGATTAGCAATTATTTTATCGTCTTTTGATAATGCGTTTGCATTAACTTCTGGTACAACTAGTTTTTTTGCTGGGTCCATTCTCCAAGCAGATGAATTATCAATTACTGTAATTCCAGCTGCTGCAAATTTAGGTGCCCATTCTTTTGAAGTATCGCCACCGGCAGAAAATAAAGCAATTTGCGGTTTAGCGGCAATAGCTTGTTCCATCGAATGAACGCTATATTTTTTATCCTTAAATGTAATTTCTTTTCCTACCGATCTTTCTGATGCAACAGGTATTAATTCTGTAACCGGAAAATTTCTTTCCGCTAAAACTTCTAACATTTTTGTGCCTACTAATCCAGTGGCGCCAACAACTGCAATTTTCATTTTATTGATTTATTTTTTTTGTAAAATTAATATATTTTTATTCTGCTTCTGCATCTTTTGGTTCCTCTTTTGGAGTTTCTTCTTTTACCAAATAAACACCATCGGGTTTTATTAAAACTTTACGATGGCGATATAAAATACCTATAGCTTTTTTAAATGTTGCTTTACTCATACTTAATCTAATAGATATTTCTTCTGGAGTGCTTTTGTCATGTAAATTTAAAAAACCATTATTTTTTTGAAGATATTCCATCACCACTTCAGTAGAATCTAAAACATTTTTAAAACCACTTTTTTGAAAGCTGATATCAATCAATTTATCTTCTCTAATGGTTTTTACAAACCCTTCCATTTCATCACCAATAAAAACTTCCTTAAAAATATCGTTATGATAAATTAAACCTTTGTGTGCCCCGTTAATAATGCAACTGAAGCCAAGCGGTGATTCTTCGTAAATAATTAAATCAACAGGTTCGCCCTCTGTTAATTGTATGGTTTCGTTATCTAAAAACTTATCAATTTTATTAGAAGCTACAATCCTATTGGTTACTTCATCTAAATAAACATACACTACATAAAAATTATCTTCACTCATTTTATGTTTTTGTTCGCTATAGGGAACCAATAAATCTTTTTCCAAGCCCCAATCTAAAAACGCGCCAACTTCAGATACAGAAACAACGCGTAAATAAGCAAACTCATTTATTTTAACGTAAGGGTTTTTAGTTGTTGCTATTATTCTGTCTTCCGAATCGTTATAAATAAAAACATCTAACTTATCTCCAACTTTATGCTCTTCTTTTATAAATGAGTTAGGTAACAATACATCGTTGCGTTCATCATCTCCTAAATATAAACCTACTGTGGTTTCTCTTAATATCGTAAGGTTATTTATTTTTCCAATCTCAATCATTCTTCTTTAATTTTTGCACGAAGATAAGGTTTATTTTTGCCACAGACCCAATAGTTATCGGGATTATGGATTCATACAGGTTTTTTTGGAAGCTCTTGCTTTAAGAAATTCAATTTGTGTAATTAGTGAAATTAGTGGCTAATTTTATTCCGTGGCAATCTCGCAATTTCCCCTTAAATTCGCCGCATGCAAAACAAAAAACTTGCCTGGACATTATTAATTATTTTGTCTGTTGTATGGGGAAGTTCGTTTATTTTAATGAAGCGAGGTTTAGATGCCTTTTCAAGCGATGAAGTGGCTGCTTTAAGAATCTCAATTGCTTTTATATTTTTAGCTCCTCTACTAGTAAAATATTATAAAATCGATTTCAAAAAATATTGGAAAGGTTTAATTTTAATGGGTGTTTTTGGGAATTTAATTCCGGCATTTTTATTTACTAAGGCCGAAACTCAAATTAGCAGCAGCTTAACAGGCATGCTTAATGCTTTAACGCCTTTGTTTACGGTTTTAGTTGGTTTGTTTTGGTTAAAGGTAAAACCAAAGCCAATGCAGATTGTAGGGATAATAGTTGGTTTTATTGGGGCTACTTGTTTAATGATTTTTGATGCGGGGAGTAATAATTCTAATAATATACTCTATGGTTTATTGGTATTAGCCGCTACTTTCTTTTACGCCATTAGCATTAGTGGTATTAAAAAATATTTGAGCGATATAAATTCAATAACAGCAACAGTTTGGGCTTTTTGTATTACCGGACCAATTGCTTTAATCTACCTCTTTGGTTTTTCAGACTTTACAACCCACATGGCTACCTCTCCGCAAGCTTTATCTTCGCTAGGCTACATTAGTATTTTAGCCATTGTAGGTACTGCATTATCCGTAATTGCCTATAATGTTCTCATAAAAAACTCCGGAACTGTCTTTGCGAGCAGTTGCACCTATTTAATACCTATTGTGGCTATTGGTTGGGGACTTTTTGACGGGGAATTAGTTAATTTTTACCAGATTTTTAGCATTGTGGTAATTATTTTGAGCGTTTATTTGATAAACCGAGATTAATTTTTGTAGGTTAATAAGAATTAAGTATATTTGCGTCCCCTTTTTAAGGGATTTATTAACAATTAAAACCAAATTAAATGTACGCAATTGTAGAAATAGCCGGGCAACAATTTAAAGTGGAACGTGGAAACAAAGTTTACGTTCACCGCCTAGAGGCTAACGAGGGCGAGAAAATTGAATTTGACAAAGTTTTCTTATTAGATAACGGAGGAAAAATTTCAGTTGGAAACCCAACCGTAGATGGCGCTAAAGTAGCTGCCACAGTAATCAGTCACCTTAAAGGTGATAAAGTAATTATTTTCAAGAAGAAGCGCCGTAAGGGGTATCAAAAATGGAATAATCACCGTCAATGTTTAACTCAAATTCTTATTCAAGGTGTATTGCCAAAAGGTGAAACATTAAAAGAAACTGAATTAACTGCAACTCGTAAAATTCGTACTCAAGGATTAGTTAAAAAAGCTGATGCTGTAGTAGTTGAAAAAGTTGCTGCTGTTAAAAAAGCTCCAGCAAAAAAAGCTGCGCCTAAAAAGGCTGCTGCAAAAAAAGTAGCTAAGAAAAAAGATTAACCAATTTAAGAAGTTAGATATAAGATGTAAGAACTCTTAAATCTTGAATCATAAATTTAAATTAAAATAAAATGGCACACAAAAAAGGCGCGGGTTCATCAGATAATGGTAGAGATTCGCATAGTAAACGTTTAGGCGTTAAAATCTTTGGTGGACAAGCTTGTATCGCAGGAAACATTATTGTTCGTCAACGTGGAACTAAACATAACCCAGGCGAAGGTGTTGGTATTGGTAAAGACCATACTTTATACGCTTTAGTTGATGGTAAAGTTGTTTTCAAAAAGAAAAGAGACGATAGATCTTATGTATCTATTGTTCCTATCGAAGGATAATAAATATTTTTTTTAGAATAAAGCCCTCCGTTAAATTGGTGGGCTTTTTCTGTTTATTAAAGTTCTTAAAAACAATGCCCCTCAAAAATAATACCTTCGTTTAAAAAATTAAATTTGTACTCTAAATAAAAACCGAACACTATGTTGCAATTAATTAATATCAGAGAAAATAAAGAAGATGTTTTAAAACGTTTGGCAATCAAAAATTTTAAAGATGCTGAAAGTATACTAAATTCGGTTTTAGAAAAAGATGCGCAACGCAGAGCTATTCAGGGTGAAGGAGATAATATAAAAGCTGAAGCAAACCAAATTGCAAAACAAATTGGTGAGTTAATGAAAAGTGGTAAAAAAGAAGAAGCTGAAAAAGTAAAAATTAGAACTACCGAATTAAAGCAAAAAGAAAAAGAACTAGACGAGCAATTAAAGTTAGTGGAAGATGAAATTCATCAGCTATTAGTTTTAGTTCCCAACACGCCAAATTTAACTGTGCCCTTAGGTAAAACTCCCGAAGATAATGAAGTAGTTTTTGAACATGGCGAAAAACCAAAACTCGCTCCGGGTTTTGTGCCGCATTGGGATTTAACAACAAAATATAATTTAATTGATTTTGAATTAGGGGTTAAAATTGCAGGCGCAGGTTTTCCGGTTTACAAAGGTAAATGCGCACGCTTACAACGCGCCTTAATTAATTTCTTTTTAGATCGCGCAACAGCAAAAGGTTATTTAGAAATTCAACCACCAATTGTTGTGAATGAAGATAGTGGATATGGTACCGGACAATTACCGGATAAAGAAGGACAAATGTATCATTGCACCGTTGATAATTTATATTTAATACCAACAGCTGAGGTGCCGGTAACAAATATTTACCGCGATGTTATTTTAAAGGAAGCCGATTTGCCGGTTAAAAATACTGCCTATACTCCTTGCTTTAGAAGAGAAGCAGGAAGCTACGGAAAAGATGTACGTGGATTAAATCGTTTGCATCAATTTGATAAAGTAGAAATTGTACAAATAACGCATCCTGATAAAAGCTACGAGACGTTAGAAGAAATGCGCGAGTATGTTGCTGGTTTATTAAAAGAATTGGAATTACCATTTAGAACTTTAAAATTATGTGGTGGCGATATGAGTTTTGCAAGTGCTTTAACGTATGATATGGAAGTATGGAGCGCAGCGCAAGAAAGATGGTTAGAGGTTAGTAGTGTTAGTAATTTTGAAACATTTCAAACCAACCGTTTAAAATGCAGATTTAAAGATGCCAATGGAAAAACACAATTGGCGCACAGCTTAAACGGAAGCGCTTTAGCTTTACCAAGAATTGTTGCTGCTTTATTAGAAAACAATCAAACTCCTGAGGGTATAAAAATTCCAAAAGTGTTAGTGCCATATTGTGGTTTTGATATTATAAACTAATAATGATTCAAGGATTTAAATATTGTTTTGTTTTTTTATTTTTTGCTGGATTAATTTTTCAGTCCTGTAATAGAAACGATATTTATGCCTTAGAAATAAAAGCCTTAGATAGTTTAAGCGGAGCCGTAAATGCTTTTGCAAAAGAGTCTGAAAAAACAGACACGCTTATTTTAAATAAAGCTATTTTACGCTATAATCAATACAAACAATTTATTCAGCAAAACATTACCGATACTGTTAGTAAAACAGAAGCAGATTTTATACAACAGTTTTATGCGAGTGGAAATAGCTTAGTAAATTTTGATTTAAATAGAAAGTCTGTGGTAGCAAGAATAAAATTAGTTAACTCTCAATTAGAGAAATTAAAAAGCGACGCCAAAAATAAAGTAATTGACGAGGAAAAATTAATTGAATATACCAACCTCGAAAAAAAACAAGCCAATAATTTAGTGGATGCCGGACAAGCGCAACAAAAAATATTTTACACTAGCCTACAAGAATTTAAAACCTCTTTAAAAGGCATTGAGGCTTTAATAAAAGTGAGAAATAATGGGCAATTACCAGTAGTCATTAAAGACACGCTTTCCTTATAATTATGGCTATCTCCTTTCAAAATCAAGAAATAGATTCTAGACCAATTCACTTTAAATTATCTGAAAAGATAAAAACTAAACAGTGGGTAAAAAAAATTATTGAGTTAGAAAAGAAAAAATTAGGACAAATAAATTTTGTTTTTACTACGGACGAAGAACTTTTAAAAACTAACATTCAATTCCTGAATCATTCTACCTACACAGATATTATTACGTTTGATTATTGCGAAGGAAATTTAATTAACGGCGATATCATTATTAGCGTAGAGCGCGTAAAAGAAAATGCTAAAAAGTTTGATGCAAATTTTGAAACAGAAATAAAACGTGTCATCATTCACGGCATACTTCACCTTTGTGGATACAAAGATAAAACCGCAAAAGATTCTAAACTAATGCGTGATAAAGAGAATTGGGCTTTAAAGAAATTTTAAATTTTTTGAATTAATCTTGCGATGTGCCGAAAACCCGCATTGCGCAATTGCTTGATTTTAGCGCCTCATTGCTTATCTACTTTCTATGTTGTCAACACCTTCGAGTTTTAAGAAGAATGAAGATGGTTTTGTAAATGGCATCCATTCTTTTTTACTGATTTTTCCATTGTCCATAACGTGGCGTCCTTGATAGTGCCTGTAGTCCATTTCTTTTACAGATGTTAGGAAGAATTCATTGTCGACATAAAAGAAATTAGAAGAATTTTCGCTAAGAGAAAAGGCTAGATAATTTCTGATTTTAAAAGGAGAATTATTGTAATCATATTTTAGTTCGTGAATGTCAGTCTTTTTTCTAGGTTTATCATTGCGTTTAACTTTAGTTTTAGTAGCAACTTTCCGATCAATAGAATAGAAATTTCTGTTCGGCATTAAATAGAATTGTGTCCTTGTATAGTTAGATTTAGGTGGTATAAATGTGATTCGTTCAGGTTTAATTACTTTTGAGGTTGAAGTTGTAATTTGAACACCTTTGTTTAATGTAAAGCCAGGTTCTAATAAAGGTCCGCTATAAAAGTAACTGCCGTAGCGAGATTTCATATCAGTGATTGTCAACTGCCCGTCATCCCAATAATTAAGTTTATTACCATTGTCGATGAAAGCGCAACTTTTCCAATCAATATAAATTGGCTTGTCAAGTTTATTGAAAATAGAAAAAGACATTAGTCCTTTGTCGGACCAAAAAGTATAAGATATTTTAACGCTGTCTGTTTCAAAAATTGCAAGGGTGTCTGATATTTTAACTGTCTTTGAGGCTGTGTCGAAAACCTGAATGTACTGTTTGCAATTTGTTAGCAGGAAAAGGGTCAGTACAATTATTAAAAGTTTTTTTATTATTTTCATATTGTTAATTCTGTTTATTGTCAATGTCGTATTCATGGTTATTTGTTTTCCTTTTAAAAATTACCATTAACTCTCTAATATTACTGCCCCATTGAATTTGCACCGGTGTTATCCTTATTTATATTTCGTAAACTAAACGTAATTGGGTATTGGGTTTTGTATCGTGCAAATTTATTATTTACAACTGCTGGTTGCCATCTGGTAAGTTTTATTACTCTTAACGCTTCTTCGGTGCAACCTGCGCCCACTGGTTGTTTTACGGCTATATTACTTAAGTAGCCATTGGCTTCTACAACAAACTCTATTACTACTGTACCTTCTACAGATTTTTCTATTGCCAATTTTGGATATTCCATTTTTGAAAGAATAAGTTCTGCTAATCCGTCATCACCATTTTTATAATATTCCGGCGACTTATCTGCTTTCGTATAAATCACAAAGCTTGTATCGGCAGGTAATGGGTTTTTAAAATTTAATTTGTTTTTTTGTTTAAAGTAACGATTGTATTTTTCTGTAGATAATTTAAAAATTAAAAAGTAGGGTCTGCTTTCGTTGGGTAAGTTTAAAGTTTTAAAAAACTTAAAAAAATTAAAGATGCGTTTTAGTTCGTTACGCAAAACATTGTTTGTAACGCCTTCCATTTTAATATTTACTGCATTTCCGGCAGTATCAATATCAAAAAAGCAAGTTATTTCAACATCAAAATTAGAAGTTAAAATTGTTTTAGGTAAGGTTAATTGCGTTTGCAATATCTGTTCAATTTGTTCTTTTCCACCAACCACTTTTCCTTCATATTCTGGACTTGTACTTGATGTCTGCGCAAATGAAGTTGTTCCAATTGCTAAAATTAATAGAAGGAAGTATTTCTTAAACATACTTAAAGATAATTTAAAATTTCTAAACTAAAAAAAAGGCTTTTACAACTTTGTATTTATGCCTATCGTAAAGCCAGAATTTACTTTATTATTAATTCCGTAGCCAAGTACATAATCAACTCGTAATACATTAAATATATTTTCTAAACCAAAATTTATTTCATAATACTGTTTTAATTTATTGCTCATTAACAAATGTGCACCAACTACCTCTTGAAATTTTAATTTTTTTAATATTGGAATTTTATTAATAATAAAGCCATTAAAATGATGTTCGGCATGGGCTTCTGTAAACCATTTATCGGCGCTAAAAGTATAATAGGGTAATAATCTAAAGCTGCTTAAATAATCATTGGTATTAAAGATGGTTTGGTTCCCTAAAAAATATTTAAAATCCATAAACAATAATTTTTTGGTGTTTACAAAACCACCACCTTTTAAGCGTATTCCTAAGCGACCAAATAATCCTAAATTTATTTCATCATAAATCATGGCGCTTGCCAAATCATAATCGGCAGTGGTATTTAATACCGGAAAAGCTTTTTTATACGTTACACTTAATTTTGGATATTTTGTTCCTGTAACAATTTTTTGGTTGGGCAGGCTTACATATTTTTGTTTGAAGCGAAACGAGAATGTTATTTCACCCGTAAATGCATTGTTAGTTTTAAATAACGAATCGTGGTTAAAATCATTGCGTGGGTCGTTGCTCGAAAATAATTTTGTTTTATCATCTATTATTAAACGGTCGCTCGTATTTCTTAATGCATCTCGTTCAACATACTTTACTAAGGATGAAAAAAACACTCCGTTGGTCAATTCGGTAAAATAACTAGTTTCAACACCTGTTTCTTTAAAGGCTTTCATGAAATTTTCGTTTCTAAAAAGCGTGTAAATTGAATTTACTAAGGGAGAGATGGGGTCGAGTTGATTGTATTGTTCAATAATAGATTTTGCTTTAATTCCAATGCGCGAGAATTTTTTTGGATTGTAAAAATAATTGTACCCAACTTCGCCACCCCACAAATAATTACTAAAGCCATATCTTAATTTTCCATTAAAACGATGAGCTTTTAAGTTTTCGTATTCTTTATTTACAGAAAAATTATAAATTAAATTAACCCCTTCAACGGTGTTGTATTGTATACCATTGGTTATTATGCCGGGTATTGAAACAGAAATTCTATCTTTTGTTTTATTGTAGGTGTATCCTACAAAAATATCTGCCGCTCGCAATTTGTTAGATTTTTTGTCAACCGAATCTTTATATCTATCTGTATCTTGAACTTTTTCGGTACTATCTTTTTTTCTATAGTCTTTATTTTCTTCTGAAGTTAAAGGTGCTGGTCTATTTGATGTCCAGTAATTAGAATCTTTTTTATTGGCGCCATCTTCAACAACAAATATTTCGTTGCTAAAAAATTTATCATCTAAATTTGGTGTCAGGTTATAATTTTTTACAGTGGCATTAAAATAACCATCTCCCGAAATACCAAAAAATTTAAAATAGAAACTAAAATTATGATTAATGGGCATCCAAATGCTATCGCCGGCAATAGGAGCGTGAAGTTGTCTAATTGATAAGGTGTCTACAAAATTAAGTTTATTGTCTTTGGTTAATTTAAGATCAACACTTGTAAGTCGCCACGAATTTTCTTGAATATAAATCATCCCCATAAAACAAGGGTCTGTTTTGCGTTTTGGTATTACTTGAATTTTATTAAATATTTTGCCGTCCTCGTTAATAGTTCCAAGCAATCTAAATTTATAATATAAAAAAGCGTTAGCATTTAGTGGTGATACAAAAGGTCTATCGCTAATGCCTCTTATTGAAATTAGATTTTCATAAAAATTAAATTTCATTTGACTAAGTTGATTAAAGCTAAAACTTTTACTTTCGCCGCTAACTCGGCTACTAAACATAATTTCTTTTTCCTTATTTGGTTTTTTATAATAATAATTACTTTCGCTTTCGCTTAAATAAATAACACCATATAAGCTTGAGTCAACTTTTTCGCCGCTTGTTATTTTAATTAGTTTTTTAAATTGTTCAGGTAAATTAATTAAGCGCTGCAAGCCTTTTATATAAGATTGACAAGAATATTCCTCTACTTGATTAGAATATAGTTTCCTTTTCTTAATAGCTTTTCGCATAATGGGGTAGGCGGGGTCTTCTCCTGCTTTTACAATAATTTCTTGTAAGGCAATTCCGTCCGATTTTAAATTGATGTTAAGAATTTTATTTTCTGTGATATCAACAATAACTTCTTGTTTGGAATATCCAACATATTGAAAAACAACAGTGTATTTTCCTTTATCTAGTTTTATTGAGTAGTTGCCATCATCATTGCTGGTAACACCTTTGGTTGTTCCTTTTAAATAAATGGTAGCAAAGGGTAAATTCTCACCACTACTTGTAATTTTTCCAGATAAAGTATATTGTTGCGCAAAAAGCGTTTGCAGAAAAAAAGATAAAATAAAAACTAAACTTAATTTATAACTTTTTTGTTTGAGCATAAATTATTTTTTATCAAATCCTAAAAAAGCGTATGATATTAAATTGGCACCCATTTTAAAAGCCTTTATTCGTGCATCTTCGCTGTCTTTGTGTATTTCTGGACTTTCCCAGCCATCCCCTAGGTCGCATTCAAAATCATAAAAACAAACAACTCGTCCTTTATAAATTAAGCCGTAACCTTTTGGCGCACCATTTTCGTGTTCATGAATTTTTGGTAAGCCGTTTGGGAAATCATATTTTTGATGATAAATAGGATGCGCGAAAGGTAATTCAACAAGGTCTAATTCTGGAAATACTTTTTTTAATTGAGGTCTAATAAATTTATCCATACCGTAATTATCGCTCACATGCAAAAAGCCACCAGCAATTAAATAATTTCTTAAATTTTCGGCCTCTTGATTTGAGAATATAACATTCCCATGTCCGGTCATATGCACAAAGGGATAATTGTAAATTTCGATACTTCCCGCATCCACAGTTGCTTGTTCGGGATTAATAGTTGTTTTAAGGTTATCGTTACAAAATTTAATAAGGTTAGGAACAGAGGTTTCTAAATTGGCATACCAATCGCCGCCGCCGTTATATTTTAATACTGCAATTTGAAAACTGTAGGGAGGAATAACATAATAGTCTCCAATTTTTAAAACAGATTTTGCTTCTGAAAAAAATAAAATAAAAAAAAGACAAACTATTTTTTTGAGAAATTGCATTTGAATAAATTTAATTTTTTTGAAGCATTAAATTAGTGATAATTCGTGTAATTTGAGCTTATTGTTTTTAAAAGTTTATTTAAAATTTGTTATTAAACACTTTTATAAAATTCTATCAAATCAATAGCTTGTTTTGCTTCAGTTACATCGTGCACTCTTAAAATAGAAGCGCCGTTTAATAAAGCTATTGTATTTAAAACCGTTGTTCCGTTTAAAGAAGTTACGGGATTAGTACCAATTATTTTTGTAATCATGCTTTTTCTTGAAAAGCCCGCCAATATTGGATAGTGATTAAATTCCGTTAAGTTTTTTAAGAGTGTATAGTTGTGTTCTTGTGTTTTACCAAAACCAAAACCTACATCAACTATTATTTTTTTAAAATTTAAATTTTTCAGTTGTTCAATTTTTTTTGATAATTCATCCTTTACCTCTAAAACAACATTGTTATATAAAGGGTTTTTTTGCATAGTTTGCGGTGTGCCTTGTATATGCATTAAAATGTAGGGTAAATTTAATTTGGCCACTGTATCAAACATGTTTTCATCAAGATTCCCCCCACTTATATCGTTAATAATATCTACACCCATTTCAGCACTTTTTTTAGCTATACCTGAATGAAAAGTATCAATACTAATGAAGACATTAGGGAATTTTTTTCTTATTTCTGGTAAATAAAGCGTCAGGCGTTGCCATTCTTCCTCCTTGGTAATTACTTTAGAGTTTGGGCGAGAAGAAGCGGCGCCTACATCAATAATATCAGCTCCTTGGGCTATTTTTTCTTCAATATCCCTTAAAACATCATCCAAATTGCTGTATTTGCCACCATCGTAAAAACTATCGGGAGTAATGTTTACAATGGCCATAACCAAAGGTTTAATAAATGTTAATGATTTGCCATTGCAAGTGTATTCAATTGGTTTAATTTCGCTATTTTTAGTCATCATTTTTTTATGCAAACTACATCTAAACAATACGACGCAGCAATTTCTCAGTGCAAAGATATCTTTTTAAAGAAGATGAAAGACTATGGCACTGCTTGGCGCAATTTACGACCAACCTCTTTAACCGACCAAATTTTTATTAAGGCCCAACGAATAAAAAGTATTGAAGAAAAAGGAACTCAAAAAATAGTGGATGATATTAAAGGCGAATATATAGGGATTATAAACTATTGTATTATTGCCCTCATACAACTTGATTTAGCAGGTGATAGTAGGGTTGATGTTCCTTATGATGAGGTTGCCAATTTGTACGAAAAAAATGCCAAGCAAACTAAGCAGTTAATGGAAGATAAAAACCATGATTATGGCGAAGCATGGCGCGATATGCGATTAAGTTCTTTAACAGATTTAATTTTAATGAAAGTGTTTAGAGTAAAGCAAATTGAAGATAATATGGGTAAAACTATTATTAGCGAAGGCGTTGATGCCAATTACATGGACATGATTAATTATTCTGTTTTTGCTTTGATTAAAATTGAGCATGAGCCCGTTTAATTATTTTTCTTTTGTTAAAAATATTTAATTTAATTTTTATAAAACCTTTACTAAATACCTTTAAAACATAAATTTATAAGTATGAAAAAATTTTTCGCCTCAAATGTATTTCGTTTTATTTGGTCGACTGCCTTAGCTGCAATAATTTATTTTATTTGCCCACCTTGTTTTAATGATAGTTTTAGTAAAACAACTTTAGCTATATTATTATTAATACAATTAGTTTTAATTAATGGCGCCGGTTATATTGCTAAATTACCAATGGTAACTCATATTGCCAGGTTTTTAGTTGGAGGATTATTTATTTTTTCGGGATTTATTAAGGCAAACGATCCATTAGGTTTTTCGTATAAATTACAAGAGTATTTTGAAGTTTTTAAAAACGACACTGGTTTTGCTTTCTTTGAATGGTTTGCTCACATCGCTTTACCACTAGCAATTATTATTTGTGCCAGCGAAATTATTTTGGGTGTAATGTTGTTAATTGGCTTTAGAACCAAATTAACCTTATGGTTATTATTTGCTCAAATTGCATTTTTTACCTTCTTAACTTTTTATTCTGCTTGTTTTAATAAGGTAACACATTGTGGTTGTTTCGGAGATTTTCTTCAACTTAAACCTTGGGAAAGTTTCTGGAAAGATATTGCCCTCATGATTTTAATTACAGTTTTATTTGCCGGTAGAAGTCATATTAATGAATTGTTTGCGCCAATGATAATTAGTACTTTATTTTTAATTGGTGTAGTTTTTTCTTTAGGATTTCCAATTTATGCATATAGAAACTTACCGCCACTGGATTTTAGAGCCTATCATCCGGGCGCAAACATCAAAGAAAACATGAAGGCCGGCGACGATTATGAACCTGCTAAATATGAAACGCGATTTAAATATGAAAATTTAAAAGACCATACCGTTAAGGAATTTGATTTAAAAAATTATCCTTGGCAAGATACGGTTACTTGGAAATGGGTGGCTACAGAAAATGCGGTTATACAAGAGGCAATAAACCCGCCAAAGATTACTGATTTTACTGTGAATAATAGTGATGGTGTGCCAATTACAGATTCTCTTTTGAATGACAAAAATTACAGTTTTTGGTTAGTAGTTTACGATCTTAAAAAAACAGAAGATGATCCAAGTCTAATAGCTGAAATAAGCGATTTTTATAAATTAGCGACGCAAGAAAAATTTAAATTTATTGCATTAACGGCAAGCGGACCAAACGATGTTGATGAGTTTAAACACAAACATAATGCACTATACGATTTTGCTACTGTTGATGGAATTGTTTTAAAAACAATGATTCGTAGTAATCCGGGTTTAATGCTAATTAAAGATGGAGTTGTAATTGCTAATTGGCATCATAACAACTTCCCTTCGTTTAGCGATGTAAAGCAAAAACATATGAAGTAAAAATGTAACCCTTCCTAGTAAACAGGAAGGGTTTTTTATTTTCTGCAATATCAAAAATCTAAAATGAAAGCTGCTGCCTTAAGCGACATAAAAAAAGAATTAGAACACTTACCACCAAAAGAGTTGTTGGATTTATGTATTGCTCTTGCTAAATATAAAAAAGATAATAAAGAATATTTAGGATATTTATTATTTGATGCGCATGATAAATTAGAATTTATTAAGGGAGTAAAAGAAGAGATAAATGAACATTTTGAAATTTTAAAATCACAATCGAATCTATATTATGTAAAAAAGAGTTTGCGTAAATTACTGCGAATAATTACAAAGTATACTAAGTACATTGATGATAAAGGTCTTTCTGCTGAAATGTATATTTACTTTTGTTTGAAATTAAAAAACTCCGGCATACCTTATCATAAAAGTCAGATGTTAGTTAATTTAATGGAACAGCAATTAAAAAAAATTAATACTTTAATAAACACCCTACACCCCGATTTACAAAATGATTTTTTAGTGGATATCGAAAAAATTATTAATTAAAATGATAGAGCAGGCTAATCCACAATTATTAATTGACCTTGTAAATATGCAAATGCCTTATGGTAAGTACAAAGGCATAATACTTTATAAATTACCTGTTGAGTATTTAGAATGGTTTAACCGCAAAGGTTTTCCGGATGGAAAATTAGGGATGCTTTTAAATACGCTTTACGAAATAAAGTTAAACGGACTTGAATTTTTGTTGGAACAAATAAAAAGAGAGCAACATAAAAACGCTTAGATTTTAATTCCAATTACGCAAACATCGTCAACCTGTTCAAGAGTTCCTTTCCAATTCTCGAAATTTATTTTCAATTTATTTTTTTGTTCATGCAAAGGTTGACTATTATTTTGCAGTAATAATTCGTTCAATGGTTTATATTTAAATTTTTTCCCTTTTGGTCCGCCAAATTGATCTGCGTAACCATCTGTGTATAAGTAAAGCGTATCGCCGGGGTTGGCATTAATAGTGTATAATTTAAAATCTTCTTTTCTTTCTCCAATTCCAACCGGCATCCTATCTCCTTCTAAGTTAATAATTAAATTATTTTGGATCAAGAGAGGTGAGTTATTTGCTGCGCTATAGGTTATTTGTTTGTTCTTATTATCAAAGCAAACTAAAACGCCATCAAAACCATCTTGTTGCCCCTCTTTACTTATGTTGGCAATTAGACGCTCTCTTACAAAATTTAAAACCTCATTTGGTTTTTCAATTCCTTTTTCATTTATGGCCTCAGATAGGAATCCGATATTTAATAAGCTCATAAATGCTCCCGGAACTCCATGGCCGGTACTATCGCAAGCGGCAATGTAAAACTTGTCTCCTTTTTTTGCAGCCCAATAAAAATCACCACTTACTATATCCTTGGGGTTAAAAAATATAAAATTTTGTGGTAAATTTTCATCTACAAAATCTTGATGCGCTAGTAGTGTATTTTGAATACGTTTTGCATAATGAATTGAATCAAGAATTTCTTTTTGATGCTCTTCAACAATTTCTTTTTGTTGTTCAATTATTTGTTTTTGCTTTTCTACCTCGTTTTTTTGCTGAGTTATAACTTTGTTTGCTTGTTGCTTTTGTTTGTATGCTCTAAAAATAAAAATAGAGAAAGAAAAAACAAACAGTCCAAAGAGTGATAGTATAAAAATAAATTTTTGTTTTTTTTCTGCCTCAACATTTTGTTTTTGAATAACTATTTCACTTTTTCCTATTTTTTCAGCCTGTTTAATTAATTCAAGATCCTTTAGTGTAGTCTCATATTTTATATTTGATTCGTTTAATTTGTTTGCTATTTTTTCAGAAACAAGAGAGTCTTTACTTTGATGATAGATTTTAGTATACTTTAATGAATTTTTGTAGTCTCCTTTTTTTTCATAAATGCGAGCAAGCATGCGCGAAGTTTTTTCTATGTTTTCAAGAAAGCCTAGTTTTTTGCTTAATTCATAACCTTCAATGCAATTCGTTAAAGCCTCGTAATCCTTCCCCAAAAGGCTATATGTGGTTCCTAAGTTAGCAAGTGTAAATGCTAATCCTTGCAAGTTATTTTCTTTTCTGAATAATGAAGCCGCTTTTAGTAAATAAATTTTTCCTTTTTCGGGCTCTCCTTTTAATGAATAATTTAGACCTAAATTTGCTAATGCTTGCGTGTACGAATAGTGTTGTGGCGAAATTTTATTAAGCGCGCTTAATAGGTATTTTTCGGCTTTATCATATTCAAATTTTTCTAAATACATCATTCCAATATTTTGGTTTATTGCCGCAGCCATTGTGGTATCTCCCTCTAAATTAAAATAATTGATAGATTGCGAATAAGTAGCCATGGCTTTATCTAATTGCCCTAGCTTAACATATATTTGTGCAATATTATTTAAAACAAATCCCTTTTTTTTATCCGTATACTCAGTGCATTTTAAAAAATGATCGAGCGCAGCATTTAGATCTCCTTTAGTGAAATAACAAACACCAAGTTGATTATGAAAAGTAGAAATGCGAAATGGGTCTTTTTGTTTTTCGTAAAAGCTAAGTGCTTGTTTATAAAAGTAAATAGCCGAATCGGGTTTATTTATTTGATAATAATATCCAAGGTTGTCACAGGCTTGAGCAACGCCTTTTTCTGAGCGATTAGTTTTACTAAATGCATAATATTCTTTTGCAATTCTTAGCAATTGTGTGCCTTCTGAATTCTCACAAATTATTGAATATAAATCAATTTTTTTATCAACTTCTTTTTCTTTTCTAAGGACTGAGGTTAAAGAATCAATATTAATTGAAAAAGAAAGTAAAGGGGTAAGAAAGCAATAAAAGACTAAGATTCTCATTAAGTAAAATTTTATTTTATTGATTTTTTTAGTTTATTTGAAAGACGTTTTAGAACGAGAGCTGATGTTTTAATTGTATTTTAATAATTGCTATATGCCTAAATTAATAAGAATTATGGGGTTTACCAAAAGCGATTTGATTTAAGTTTTTTTTGGAGTATTTGAAGCTAATATTGACAAAATATCCGAATAAATTGACTTTTTTTGAATTTGATTTTAGGAAATACACTATACGAAATAAAGCTAAACGGACTTGAATTTTTATTAGCACCAATAAGGAAGGAAAACTCTAATAGAGGATGGATTTTAAAAATTAAAACTTTTGTGTATATTTAAACAATAAATATTATAAAATTAATGAAAAACACTCTTTTAGCTATTTGTTTTATTTTTGCAAACTATTCTTTTTCGCAGATATTTATGTGTAAGGATGGTAAAACTAAATTTACATCAGAGGCTCCTTTAGAATTAATTAAGGCTGAATCTGTTAAAACTGTTGGTGCAATTGATTGTGGGAACAAAAATGTGGCGTTTTCTGTAAATGTGGATTCTTTTAATGGCTTTAATAGCGGTTTACAAAAAGAACATTTTAGAGAAAATTATTTAGAAACCATGAAGTATCCCAACGCTACTTTTAAAGGTAAAATAATTGAAGACATTGATTTTAAAAAAAATGGTACTTATACGGTAAGAGCAAAAGGAAAATTTAATATTCATGGTACTGAAAAAGAAAAAATTGTAAAAGCAAAAATAGTAGTTACTGATACCGAGATAATTATAGATGCCAACTTTGAAGTGCCTTTAGAAGATCATAACATTAGCGTTCCCAAAGTAGTAAATCAAAAAATCGCCTCAGTTATTATGGTAAGTGTGGCGGCTACTCTTAAAAAAAAATCATAAAATAGTAAATGATAAAAGGGCATAAAATACTTTTCATCATCGCGCTATTTTCAAAAAGTTTATTTTCTCAACTTTACGTAAAAAATTATTTTTCTTTTACCGGAAAAAAAGATGTTTCTGTAAATGTGGTTGTTCAAGACAAAAACGGCTTTTTGTGGTTAGGAACCAATGAAGGAGTTTATAAATTTGATGGAAAAACTTCCAGTCAAATAGCAAAAGGTAGCTCAATATTTAAACAGCCAATTACTACAATATATATCGATGAGAAACATAAAGCGTGGATTGGAACTAAAAGTGGCAAAGTATTTACTTTTTTTGGAAATAAAATTGATTCCGTTAATTTTCTAACAGCCAACGAAGACAAAATCACTTCAATTTGCGAAATTGATTCTGCTATTTGCATCAGTACTTATGGTAATGGAATTTTTATTTACTCTAAAGCTAAAGCCACACATATTACCTCTGAAAACGGATTAAGTGATGACGTTGTTTATAAAATAGTATCAAACACAAAAAATACTATTTGGTGTGCTACCGATGGCGGTTTTACCGAAATAAAAAACGTATTAAGCAAACCATCCTATAAAATCATTTCTAATAAAGTTGGCTTGCCCGATAATATTGTAAGAGATATTTCTATCGAAAAATCAAAGCTGATGATTTCGATGCAAGACTCAGGCGTTTGTTATTATGATATTAACGAATCTAAACTTGAAAGAGTTTCTTTTTTTGCAAATTGGACCTTAGGAGCCATTGTTAATGCGAGTACACAGGTTCCTAATAACACAATTGTTGGAACAGAAAGAAATGGCCTCTTGCAATTAAAAGATGGGGTTATATCAATTTATGATTATGAAAAATATTTGCAAACGAGCAGTATCAATCAAATGTTTATTGATAGGTCGAAACAAATTTGGATTGCCTCACGAAAAGGAATTAGTCAGTTTTTTGAAAGAAGATATGATTTTATTAACGCTTCAAGGGGTTTAGAAGATGATAAGATACTAGCAATAGCTACTGATAACGATCAGGCAATTTGGGTAGGAACAAACAAAGGGGTTTCTAAATTGATGATGGATGAAAAAGGTAAGTTGGTTATTTCTAAAATTTTAGAAGGAACTAAATACACTTTGTCATGCGCTACTATTGGGCCTGAGGGTAGTGTATGGTTTGGTACTTATGGTAATGGAATAAGCATTTTTAATCCGAGCACAAAAGGAATAACAAACATCACTTCTAAAACATCCTCCTTACCAAATGATAATATATCAAACATTTATTTTGCTGATGATAAAACGGCTTATATTTCTACACTTGGTGGCGGTTTAATTAAAGCTGAAGTGAATGTAGACATTGACAAGTTTAATTTTAAAATTAATGAAATTTACACCGAGGATGAAGGATTAGGAAGTAATTACGTTTATGCGGCTATTACAGATAGCAACTCTAAACTTTATATAGCAACAGATGGCGGTGGTTTACAAACATATCAAAATAATAAATTCATTAGCTTAACAGAAAAATTTAAAATAAAATCAAATACGATTATTTCTCTTTGTAAAGATGAATTCAATTCAATTTGGGCATCATCTAATGCAAACGGAATCCTTAAGTATGATGGAAAAACAATCATTAGTATTGGCTTAAATGAAGGGCTTCGAGATGAACAGCCTGTTCAACTTATTTCTTCGCATGGAACGGTTTTTTCAATCAACTCTAAAGGCATCGATAAAATTGATTGTATTAATAATTCCATTTCTTATTATGATTTATTTGACGGGGACTTAGAACCAAGTTTAAACGCAGTTTTTTTATGCGGAGATAAAATATATAGCGGAACTAATAATGGAATTTTAATATACAGAACCAGTAAAATTGCTTTAGATTCTGTTAAGCCAAAGGTTTTCATTAAAGCATTACAAATTAATTATAAGCCATTTCCGATTGATTCTGTTTCTGAATTTAACCACTCGCAAAATAATTTAGCCTTTACATTTGATGGTATTTGGCTTAAAAATCCCGACAAACTTTCTTATAGATTTCGATTAGAAGGTCAGGATGAAGATTGGTTATATGCCACTGAAAGTAAGTTAGTGAATTATAATAATTTAACGGCAGGCTCCTACACGTTTGTAGTACAGTCTAAAAATGAGGAGGATGTTTGGAGTGAACCGGCAACATTTTCGTTTGTGATATTATTGCCTATCTGGAAAAAATGGTGGTTTTGGCTTATAGTAATTATTATTGTTGCTTCAGCGCTTTATTCTTTTTTAAAATATAGATTAAAGGCTTTGCAGAAAGAGAATTTGATATTAGAAGAAAAAGTTGCTCTGCGCACTCAGGAAATAGAAAAACAATCAGAAATTATTGCAGAAGCCAATAAAGAATTAGAACAGTTGTCTATTGTTGCAAGTAGAACTGATAATGTTGTTTTGATTTTGAAACCAAATGGTGATATAGAATATGTAAATGAAAGTTTTAGTAAATTAAACAGAATTAGTTTAGAAGAAATTCTCGAGCAAAAATTAAATATTTTTACTTCAAGCAATAACTCTCGCATTAAAGATATTGTAAGCGAGGCAATTGCCACAAAAAAATCAATTAAATACGAATCATATAATCAAAAAAACCCTGATAATTCAGTATGGGAGGCTTCTACCTTAACGCCAATTTTTGATGAAAACGATAACATCAAAAAAATCATAATAATTGATAGTGATATTACAGAATCAAAAAGACAGCAAAAAATAATCGAACAAAAAAATAAAGATATTTTAGATAGTATTTCGTATGCCAGAAAAATACAACATGCTATCTTACCTGAATTGTCGGTTATTAAACAATCCATTCCAAATTCTTTTGTACTTTACATGACTAAAGATATTGTAAGTGGCGATTTTTATTGGTTTACTCACATTGATAATTGTAGTATTATTGCCGCAATTGATTGTACTGGGCATGGCGTGCCGGGTGCATTTATGAGTTTAATAGGTTATAATCTACTTAATAAAGTAGTAAACGAACAAAAAATAGTTAACCCAAAAGATATTTTATTTGAATTAAATAAAGGCGTTTTAGAGGCTCTTTATAAAAATGAATCTGAATCTAAAGATGGTATGGATGTAGCTATCTGTAAAATAAATCATGAGGATGGAACTGTTGATTATGCTGGTGCTATGCGACCAATTTGGATAGTGAATAATAAAAGTATTACTGAAATAAAGGCCGATAAAATTCCTATTGGTACTAAACAACAAGATCGTGAAGATAAAATTGCGTTTACAACTCATACATTAAAAGTAAATAAAGGCGATTCGTTTTATATTTTTACGGATGGTTATGCTGATCAATTTGGTGGACCAAAAGATAAAAAATACAGTACTGGTAAATTTAAAGAACTGATTATTGAAAATTCAGAATTAGATTTTGCCACTCAAGAACAGAAATTGAAAGAAGCTCATTTAAGCTGGAAGAGTGATAACGAGCAGGTAGACGATATTTTGGTAATTGGCTTTAAAATCTAGTCAATTAATCACACTCATAAGAGTATTAAATGATAATTTCTTTCTGTTTTCTCTTAATTTTTCTAGTTTTATTAGAATAAACGTTGATGAATAAAAGTGTTCCAAAAGCACATTTTTTTCGTGAAATTTCCAATCTATTAGTTTATTTTTTGCTAAAATTACTTTTCTATAAGACTAAAATTGCAAAAAATGCAAAAACAACTGCCTAATAAAATTAAATACTTCTCTTTTGTCAGATTTTAATACCAAACTATTTCTTGCATCGTTTTTTCGTAAGTTTTTGATATGTGTTTACCCGAATTTTGTTTCATAATTATTAATTAATCTAAAAACAAAAGCAAACATGAAAACACAAGTACTAGTATTAAGTTTTATTCTTACAGGTTTATTTTTAAAGGCGCAAACATGGATGTCTTATGACGTTGCAAATGGATTAGCCAATAACAATGTGCAGGCTATTGCCATAGATGCCGCGGGTAATAAGTGGTTTGGCACTTATGGTGGTGGAATATCTAAATTTGATGGAAATAATTGGACGACTTATACAGTTGACGAAGGTTTAGTTTGTGATTTTGTAAGAGCTCTTAAATTTGATAATGCTGGTAATTTATGGATTGGTACAGACGGAGGTGTTTCAAAATTTGATGGCGTTAATTGGGTTAATTACACCACGTTTAATGGACTCTCAAATAATTTGGTGTATGCTATTGAAATAGATTTAAATGGTAATAAGTGGTTTACAACTAATATGGGTATCTCAAAATTTAATGATGTTAACTGGACAATTTATACAACCGCAAATGGTTTATCAAACAATATTGTAACGTGTATAGCTATAGATTCTACAAATGCTATTTGGTTTGGAACTTGGGGTGGAGGAATATCAAAATTTTTAGATAACAATTGGACAACTTATAATCAAGTAAATTATGTGCAAACGATAAAAACAGATGCTAGTAATGGAAATATTTGGATTGGAACACCAACAGATTTAAAAATGTTTGATGGCAATACTTGGACAAGTTATACAAACACAAATGGCTTAGCCGGAAATAATGTTACGGCAATTACTATAGATAAATTTAATAATAAATGGTTTGGAACAATTTCTGAAGGTGTTTCAAAATTTGATGGAAACACATTTATAAATTATAATACTAATAATGGTTTAATTGGATACCAAATTAATTGTTCAATTAGTGAGAACAATGGTAATATATGGATTGGCACAATGGATGGCGTTTCTTTTTATACACCTCCTGTAACCAAAATTTCTGAAATTTATAAACCTAAAAGTTTTGTTCTATTTCCAAACCCCACTATAGATAAAATTAATATAAGTGTAGAGCCAGAATTAGTTGGATTAAAGTATTATTTAACTGATAATACAGGAAGAAATGTTGTTAGTGGAGAAGTAAATTATATATCCTCTCATATTGATGTAAGTGGCTTGGAGCCTGGCATTTATTTTTTATATGTATCAGGAACCAGTATAAGCGCCTACAAAATTGTAAAGAATTAGACATTTGTAGAAGATTTAAAAGTATTCGTAGAGAATTTTGGTAAATTGGGCAATTAATGGAAAATGGAATTGGTGATTAATATATCTTTGTTTTAATCTCCAAAGGCCCGGTCGCATGAAGAAAATATTTTTACTTTTAATTATTCCGCTTTTTGGATTGACTCAAAATAATAAATTAGAAAACAAAAGTGGTTTTAAAGATTTTGTATTTGGTGATTCGCCCAGTGCCCATAAAAATATGACTTTAGAAATTGACGAAGACAATACTAAATTATATTCCTTACAAGAAAACGATATTAAAATTGATAGTGTCGAATTTGAATATATACGTGTAACATTTTTGAAAGATAAACTTTCTTCTATTTCTATCCAAACAAAAAATGGAACAGGCTTTGTTTTTTTAAATTTATTAAAAGAGAGTTACGGTAATCCTACAAAATCAAATCTCTTAAAGAAAAATTATGAATGGTTGTTAAATACAATGCGAATTTTATATGAAAACTTGAGAGCAGAAAAAGATGCTGTGATTACTTTTTATAGTAAGAAATAAAAGGGCTTTCATAGTTTGTTTTCGTTAATTATCCCCTTCATTTTCATTCAAATTACTTGATATCATTAAGGTTTTTCAATAAAAAGGATATATATCACCAAATTTTTGAATTCCAGCTTAACCTTCGTTTCATCTTAAATTTATATTATTAATTGATGAAAATTTGAATTTTTAAAGATATTTGTTTTATCTTCAGGTCTCAAATGAAAAATGCCTTTATAAGTATATTATTTTTTGTATTTACTTGTCGAGGAATATCTCAAAATTTAGTAGTTGATGGTACTATTTCTAATGCTGCTAATTGGAATGGACAAGAAGCGCCTTTTAATGCCGGAACCTTTGAAAGTGCTTATTTGGCGGGTGGTTGCAATACTAATTATGTGATGGAAGTTGATAATGCGTCTTCACCTAGGCAAACAATTTCGGGGTTTACAAGTGGAACACAATACGTATTAACTTTTCGCTGTGCCTACAGAACTTCATGTGCGCCATCAAATAATCCAACGAACTTATTAATAAGATTTACCGATGCGCCTGGAGTATTAAATAATAATCTAGTTATACCAAGCACTCAAAATGTATTAACAGTATTTTCTTATACGTTTACAAATAATGCAGCGACTACACATACTTTACAATTAACTAGTCCTGGAAACGTTAATACTTGTGGAACGGTGGTAGACGATATTTCAATTACTCCACTTTCATCCCCAGGTGGTGTAGGAAATGTAAATTTATCTTTATGGTTAAAAGCTGAAACAATTAATAGTGCTAATAATACAAATGTGAATTGTTGGATTTCTCAGGGATTATTTTCTTTACCATTTACACCGCCATGTGCGAATTCACCAAATTATTTTACCGGCTTAGCAAGTCTTGCTAATAATCTTGTAGCAAATTATAATCCTTATATAACTTTTAATGGAACAAATGAATATTTGCAATACATTACAGCAAAAGTAAATCTTTTAGACAACTCACTAGCCGGTGAAGGAGGAACTGCTTTTTATGTGTATCAAGGTGGTAGCAACGGCTTAATGCCATTTTCTCATCAAGGCACGAATAATAGCCGCATCCTTGGTCAAACAGATAGATTAATATTTGCAAATGGAGCGGGAGTGGGGGCAAATAATAATGCTGCAATAACTAAAAGTACTCGGGTAAATATTATTTCAGGAAATGGTAAAAGTAGTGGGTTAACTCTTTCTGATATTAACGGACTGAATCAATCGTCAATAAACGGTTCGGCAGATGTGGATTTTATTACAGTGGGTGTTAGAAGAAATGTAGCAGGTGCGTACAGTCAACATTTTAATTCTAACTTAAGCGAAATCATGGTGTTTAATACCATGCTATCAAGTACAGAAATTCAGCAGGTTAGATCTTACTTAGCAATAAAATATGGAGTAACATTAACAGATAATACTACAACAGCCGGCTTAGATGAAAGAAGTTATCTTGCATCAAATGGCACAACAGTATTATGGAATTTTGCAGCAAATAATTTATACCATAATAATTTAACGGTTATTGGAAGAGATGATGCTTCCGGATTAACACAAGGAAAATCCGTGAATACTGATGTTGATGCCGGATCAAATACGGGGAATGCTATGTTGATAGTTGACAATGTAGCTGCAATTACAAATGATAATTCATTTTTTGCTACAGGACACAATGGAATTTCAATTCCAACAGGTGCAAATTTTACAGATGTACCTCCAGGAATTCAATCAAGATTACAGCGCGTATGGAAATTTCAAAAAACAAGTACCGGTATTGCAAACTCTATTACAGTTAGATTTGATATGTCGGGAATTGCACCCTTAACAGGAAGTGACTTAAGATTATTAGTAAGTAATTCTGCCGTTTTTGCCGGAGCTTCAGTTATTGCCGGAGCTTATGCTGCCCCTTATTTTACAGCCTCTTTACCAACAACGGGAGGAGCGTTTTACACAGTTGCTTCAATAAATTCAACTAGTACGCCATTACCAATTACTTTATTACATTTTACGGCTCAACTACAAGATAAAAATGTTCATGTTAAATGGACAACTGCCACCGAGGCAAACAGCGATTTTTTTACAGTAAAGCGTTCTCTTGATGGAATTAATTTTAATGATATTGGAACTAAACAAGCAAGTGGTAATTCAAACCAAACAATAAATTATTTGTTAATAGATAAAGAGCCACTTGATGGAGTATCTTATTATAAATTAAAACTAAACAATAAAGATGCAAGTTCTCAGGAGTATAATATTGTTAGTGTTAATATAGAAAAGTCGCGTAATACAGTTTTTTCAATATTTCCAAATCCAGGAAACGGGCAATTTACTTTTGATTTTAGTGGAATCGAAAATAATCATGAGGTAGAAGTAGTGATTGTTTCTGAGTCGGGAAAAATCATTTTTAAAAATACTTATTACTCGCAATCATTAGAAAATAATCAGGTTCAAATTAATTTAAAAGAACAAGCAGCTAAAGGCATTTATTATTGCACTATACAATCAGAAGGAATTTCACAAACCATTAAAGTAATTATTAATTAATTTTAATAATTTTCTTTAAGCCAAAACTATCTCTAAAATTCCTTTTTTTAAATCAAATACTTTGTTTTCAATAATAAACTATTTGTAACAACACTTACGCTGCTTAATGCCATGGCTGCACCAGCAATCATAGGATCTAATAAAAAGCCATTAATAGGAAATAAAACACCTGCGGCTATTGGAATACCAATAATATTATAAATAAATGCCCAAAATAAATTCTGACGAATAGTTGAAACAGTATGCTTAGATAATTTTATGGCTTGAGGTATTTTATTTAAATCGCTAGATATGATTGTCATTTTAGCAACGTCCATGGCAATATCACTTCCTTTACCCATTGCAATGCTCACATCGGCTTGAGCCAATGCGTTACTGTCATTTATACCATCGCCTACCATGGCCACAATTTCACCTTTTGCTTGTAGCTCTTTAATGAATTCAGATTTTTGTGCTGGTAATACATTAGCTTTAAAATGTTCAATTCCTGTTTGCTGCGATACTGCTTTTGCAGTTTGCTCGTTGTCGCCGGTAAGCATGTAAACCTCAATGCCGTTAGTTTGCAATTGTTTTATTGCTTCAGCCGAGGTGTCTTTAATTTTATCTGCAATAGAAATTGCTGCTAACAAATTTGTTTCGTTGCTAAATAGGATTACTGTGTTTGCCAGTTCAAGTTTTTCATCTATCCAATTCTGAGCTAGATTATTAATAGAAATGTTTTTTTCCCTAATGAGAATTTCATTACCAATAAAATATTTTTTATTTTGAAGGATGCCTTGTATTCCTTTACCACTAATGTTTTCGATAGTAACGGCATTTAAAAATGTTGCTGATTTATTAAGATGATTAACAATAGAATCGGCAAGGGGATGTTCTGAAGATTTTTCGATGCTATATAAAATATTTCGTGTTTCTTCTGTCTCTGTTTCAAACCATTTTAAATCTGTAACAGTTGGTTTACCTTCTGTAATAGTTCCGGTTTTATCTAAAACAATGGCGTTAATATTTTTTGCTAACTCTAAACTTTGGGCATCTTTAATTAAAATTCCATTTGAGGCCCCTTTACCTACACCAACCATTATTGCGGTTGGCGTTGCTAAACCTAAAGCGCAGGGGCAAGCAATTACCAAAACAGTAACCATGGCGAGTAGGCCTTGCGTAAAACCATTATCACCACCGAGTAAAATCCAAACAACTAAACTTACAACTGCAATTACTATTACTACCGGAACAAATATCCCTGCAATTTTATCTACTAATTTTTGAACCGGTGCTTTACTACCTTGGGCATCCTGCACCATTTTTATAATTTGCGATAAAAGCGTATCGCCTCCAACTTTTTCGGCTTTAAACTGAAAACTTCCTTTTTGATTAATTGTTCCAGCAAAAACTTTACTGTTGTTTATTTTTTCAACGGGTATAGGTTCGCCACTAATCATGCTTTCATCCACATAAGAATTGCCGTTGGTAACCCTGCCGTCTACCGCAATTTTTTCTCCGGGTTTAACTAGTAAAGTGTCTCCAACTTTTATAGTAGCAATTGGCATTTGCATTTGATGTCCGCCTTCATGAATAACGGTAACAGTTTTTGGTTGCAAGCCCATTAATTTTTTTATTGCAGATGAGGTATTTCCTTTTGCTTTTTCCTCTAATAATTTTCCTATCAAAATAAATGCAATAACAACAGCCGCCGCTTCAAAATAAACATGGGACTCAAGTCCTTTGTTTTGCCAGTATTCTGGAAACAAGGTGTTAAACACACTAAACAAATAGGCAACGCCGGTACTCAATGCTACTAAAGTATCCATATTGGCAGAGCCATGTTTAAGTTGTTTATATGCGCCCACATAAAATTGTTTTCCAAACCAAAAAACTACAGGACTTGCCAAAGCCCACATAATATAATTTACATAAGGTAGATGCATAAAAAAAGGCACCATTGCCAAAATTACTATTGGTAACGAAAATGCCACTGCGCCAATTGTTCTTTTTTGTAAATCTTTATAATTGCTGTGTTGAATATCTTCGAGAGATTCTTTTGCTTCTTCAGTTTCATCAATCATTAAATCGTAACCAATGCTTTGCAAAGTTGCTTTTAATTTATGCGCATCGGTAATAGTTGGAATAAATTCTATAGTAGCTAAATTGTTTGCAAAATTTACAGAAGCAGAAACCACACCTTTTTGCATTTGTAAAATGCCTTGTGAACTATTGGCGCATGAAGCGCAAGTCATATTTAAAACAGGATAATTTTTTTTAACTGTTGTTACATTATAACCTAAATCGCGAATTTGTTTTACCGCTTTAGGAATTAAAGCTTCAATATCTTTACCTTCAATTAAAGCACGATTATTGTTTAGTTCAACTTTATGTTTTGTAATTCCTTCAACTTTATCCAAACCTTTGTCTACAATTAAAGCGCAATGTTCGCTTTCAACATTTTCTAAGGGTAAATAAATTTTTGTATCTGCTAATTTCTCCATCTTACAAAGATTATAAATTTAATACTGTTTAAGTTACATAATTATGTTAATGATACCTATCATTTATTTTTTAATCGAATTTAGTTTTACATTAATCAATAAACTGGAATCGGGCAACATCAACCTTGTTCTTGATGCGCAGGTTATATCTATTTACCGCACCTTTAATTTCGTAAAAAGTAATTATTAGAGTAAAAACAAAGCCAATTATTTTATAAATTTGTTTCATAGCAGCTGATGTAGTAATTTAAGTACTTTAATAATTGAGTGTAAATTATTCATTTTTTGTAATTCATAATGAGTATAAAACAGCCTAAGCTATAATAATTGCAAAATGAATAAAAGAAAAAAAATACTCAAACGACTTCTAATAAGTTTGTTTCTTGCCCCGTTATTTCTAGTTACCACTTTGGTAATAGTGCTTTATTATAAGCAAGATGGGCTGGTTCAACATTTAATTACGGAGCTTAATGCTGATTTTAATGGTAGTGTAGAGATAAAAGATTCCCACATTTCATTATTTGAGAATTTTCCTTATATCTCAATAGATTTAGAGGAGGTGAAGGTATACGAGGATAAAACCCATAACTCTAAGATTATTGTAGACGTGGATGATTTGTATGTAGGCTTTGATTTATGGACCATTTTAACTGGCAAAATGGAAATTAAAAAGATTGAGCTTAAAAGTGGTAGCTTAAATCTGGTGCAGCATTTGGATGGAGAATTTAATATCACAAAAGCACTTAGTTCTAAAAAAGACATCCCTAATCCTTCAGAAGAATTTCATTTGGATTTAAAAAGCGTTGATTTAATTGATATTGATTTAACTAAATATAATGAGGAAAATAAAATTTTATTAGATGCCTTTATTTCTAGTGCAAAATCAAAATTTAAAACAGCGCCGCACCATGTGTACGCATTTTTGGATGCGAAATTTATGTTGAATTTAGTAAAGGATGGGGATACAACCTTTATTAAACACAAACATTTTTTTGTTAATACAGAGTTAGATTTTTTTACTGAAAAACAAGTTTTAACTATCAGTCCAACTATTGTTCATTTAGAAGACTCTGAATTTAATATGGAGGGCTCAATAGATTTTTTAAATGATGTGTACTTAGATTTAAAGCTGAAAGGAAATAAACCAAATTTTAATTTATTTATGGCTATGGCTCCAGAAGAGTTACAGCCTGCAATGAAGCAGTACGATAATAAAGGTAAAATTTATTTTGATCTAACAATTAAAGGGGAATCAATAAATCATCATAATCCAAGCATAAATGCAAAGTTTGGCTGTTCTGATGCCTATATTTCAAATACAAGCGTTCATAAAAAATTAGATGATTTAAATTTTGTGGGCTATTTTACAAATGGTGAAAAGCGAAATGCTAGCACTATGGAATTTGGTATTTTAGATTTTAGAGCAAGGCCAGAAGCCGGGCTTTTTAAAGGAAAATTAGTTGTTAAGAATTTTGATTCGCCTGAAATTATAACGGAAGTAAGTACTGATTTTCAATTGGATTTCTTAGCCAAATTTTTAAATCTCGAGGGTTTCGAAGATTTAAAAGGGAAAATTGAATTAACAATGAAGTTTAATGATATTATTGATATAGAACATCCAGAAAAAAGTTTAGAAAAATTAAATCAAGCTTATTATTTAAAATTAAAAGTAGACAAATTAAGTTTTAAATCTAAAGATTTTCCGATACCTATCAAACAAATGGATTTGATGGCAGAAATGAATGGTAAAGAAGCTGAGCTGGATTATTTTAAAATATTGGTTGGAAATTCTGATTTAAATATATCTGGCACTTTAAATAATTTGCCTGCTTTATTGCATCATACAGACATTCCAGTTTTAACAAAATTAAATATTAGTAGCAAATATTTGGATTTGTACCAACTTACTGGCTCCGACTCACTAAAATCTTTTAACGAACAAATAGAGAATTTATCTTTGGCCTTGGAATTTAAGAGCTCTGCAAAAGCATTTACCGAATCAAAGCACTTACCAAACGGCGAATTTTTTATAGATAATTTGTATGCCAAATTAAAACACTATCCTCATGTGTTACATGATTTTCATGCTGATTTATTTGTTGAAGAAAATCAATTTAAGGTTGTAGATTTTTCTGGTAACATCGATAAAAGTGATTTTCATTTTAACGGAAAAATTCAAAATTATGCTGTATTAATGGATAGTATTTCTCGAGGTAATTCCGTTATCGATTTCAATTTAAACTCAAACCATTTAGAGTTGCACGATTTATTTTCTTATAGAGGAGAAAATTTTGTTCCAATTGATTACCGCCATGAGGAGTTTAAAAATTTAAAATTTCATGGTATACTAAAAGTAAAATTTCAGGATAGTTTAGTTGGAGTTGCATTGGACTTGGATAAGTTTGATGCTAAAATGAAAATTCATCCTTTTAAATTTGAAAATTTTAATGGGAAAATTCACTACGAGAATGATCATTTAGTGGTAGATAATTTTTCAGGCAAACTAGGTAGTTCAGATTTTAAAACTACCCTGCATTATTACCTTGGTAAAGATGAGCAAATAAAAAAGCGGGATAATCATTTCGAAATAACATCTAACCGCTTGGATTTTGACGAGCTATTTAGTTATCACCCAATACCTTCCTCCGCCAATAAAGTAGACCACGATTCGGTATTTAATATTTATGATATCCCATTTACTGATATGACTTATCATTTAAACATCGGGCATTTAAAATATCATAAATATTTAATAGATAACATTAAAGGAAATTTAAGAACTACAAAAAAGCATTATTTATATTTAGAACGTTTAAACTTAGATGCAGCCGGCGGACATTTTGATATTGGGGGCTATTTTAATGGTTCAAATCCACACTTAATTTACTTTTCACCCGATATGAAAATTAAAGATGTTGATTTAGATAAGTTGCTTTTTAAATTCGATAATTTTGGTCAGGATCATTTAGTGTCAGAAAACATACATGGAAAATTTACGGGAACAATAACCGGAAAAATTCACATGCATACAGATTTGGTTCCAAAAATTGATGATTCAGAAATTCATGTGGATGCTAGCATCACGCATGGGAAATTAGAGAATTACGAGTTATTAAATTCTATGGCTGATTATTTTTGTGATAAGAATATTAAAAAAGTTGCTTTTGATACATTAGATAATCACCTTGATTTGACTAAGGGCATTTTAACTATTCCTAATATGAAAATAAATAGCTCATTAGGTTGTTTTCAAATATCGGGAAAACAAGATTTGAATATGAATATGGAATATTATTTAAAGGTTCCTTGGAAGATGGTGACTAAAGCGGCTGCTTCAAAACTTTTTGGAAAGAAGCAGGAGGAAATTGATCCTGAAAAGGAAGATGAAATAGAGCAAGCCAATGCAAACACTAAATACGTGAATATGAAAATTTCTGGAAATCCAGATGACATGAAGTTTTCGCTTAAGAAAGAAAAGGTAAAATAAAAAAGCCCCACATCTCTGTGAGGCTTTGTGGGAACTACTGGGTTCGAACCAGTGACCCCCTGCTTGTAAGGCAGGTGCTCTGAACCAGCTGAGCTAAGCTCCCTCTTTTTTTTGGTGCTATGAACCTCCCGATAGCTATCGGGATGAGCTAAGCTCCCAAATTTTGGTGTGCAAATGTAATAGATAATAATTAATTATTCAAAAATAATTAATTATTTTTTTACATCTTCTAAACCCGAATCTGGAATAAGCATGCCGTCTACTAAAATACGACCGCAATGCTCACATACAATAATTTTTTTGTTCAAACGAATGTCTAACTGACGTTGTGGTGGTATTTTATTATAACATCCACCGCAAGCATCACGTTCTACTGCTACAACCGCTAAACCGTTACGTGAGTTTGAACGTATACGTCTATAAGCATTCAATAAGCGGTCTTCGATATTTGCAGAAGCTTCTTGGCTTTCTACGATTAATTCTTTTTCTTCTTTTTCAGTTTCAGAAATAATTTCATCTAATTCGCCTTTTTTAGCTTTTAAATCTTTACTTCTTTCTTCAAATTCTATTTTGCTTTTCTCAAGCAATTCGCTTTTAATAATAACGCTTGCTTTAGCTTCTTTAATACGCTTTTCTGCTAACTGAATTTCTAAATTCTGAAATTCAACTTCTTTAGTAATAGCATCGTACTCACGATTATTACGAACTTTACCTTGTTGTTGTTCGTATTTTTTAATATTAGCCTGAAAATCTTTAATGGCTTGTTTCTTTTCGTTTAAAGTAGTTTCAAGTTCTGCAACTTCTTCTTCTACATTTTTTAAACGAGTTTCTAAACCTAAAACAGTATCTTCTAAATCACTAACCTCTAAAGGTAATTCTCCTCTAACAGTTTTTAAACGATCAATTTTACTATCAATTAATTGTAATTGATAAAGTGACTTTAACTTTCCTTCAACTGAAGCGTCAATTTTTTCTTTAATTTTTGCAGCCATGTTCTAAAAATAGTTTACCGGATTTGTGTTTGTTTTTGATAAACGGATTGCAAATGTAGGAAATTTATTCTGAATAATCTCATAAAATATTTCAGGTGTAAATTGCTCTGTTTCAAAGTGCCCAGCGTCTATCAGTAATAATTTATTTTCGGCATCAAAATACTCGTGATACTTAAAATCTGAGGTAATAAAGGCGTCGGCCCCCGAATTAATGGCGTTTTTAAGTAAAAAACTACCGCTTCCACCGCAAATAGCCACTTTTTTGATGGCTTTTTTGGTTTTTTGAGTATGTTTTAGGCAGCCGCTTATCAAACTTTTTTTAACGTGCTCTAAAAAAGTAGTTTCGTCCATGGCTTCATCTAATTCGCCAAGCATCCCACTTCCAATTTGCTGATGTTTATTTGTGATGGAATAAATATCATAGGCTACTTCTTCGTAAGGATGGGCTTTTAATAACTCCGAAATAATCTTAGACTCGTTATTAAATTCAAAAACAGTTTCAATTCTTATCTCTTTTTCGGTACTTAATTCGTTTGGTTTCCCTATAAATGGTGTAGTGTTTGAATTCCCTTTAAAAGTGCCGTTTCCCTCAATGCTAAAACTACAATCAGAGTAATTGCCAATGTTACCAGCACCTGCGTTAAATAAGGCTTGTAATACCACTTGTTGATGGGTTTCCGGCACAAAGGTTACTAGTTTTTTTAAAACGTTATTTTTTGGCGCTAAAATTTGTAAGTTTTTTAAACCCAATTTATCGGCCATTTTTTTATTTACGCCAAGCTTTACATTATCCAAATTAGTGTGAGCGGCATAAATGGCTATGTTGTTTTGAATAGCTTTAATAATTGTTCTTTCAACATAATTAGAGCCATTTATTTTTTTTAAACCTCTAAATAAAATGGGGTGGTGAGCAATTATTAAATTGCAGTTATTTTTTATTGCTTCATCAATAACCTCTTCAGTACAATCTAAAGTCAATAGAGCACCACTTACTGTTTGCGTTTTTTGACCAATAATTAAGCCGCAATTATCGTAATCTTCTTGATAGGAAAGTGGCGCAAAATTTTCAATTTCGGTAATTATTTCGTGAACTGTCATGAGTAAAATTTTTAAAAATTAAATTAGTTTAAATAAAAAATCCCCTCTTTAATTGAGGGGATTTTATTTTTTTAATTTACTCTTGATTTGTGATCCTCGATATTTGCTATTTCTTTTAAAGCATTAAAGGCTTCGTAATCTGCTTTTCCACCCATAGTTTGTTCAAGCTGCATTTTTTGCATTTTAATATCTATTGGCATTGTTGATTCTTCTATACTTATAACACTAACAACAAACACGCCGTTATCTCCTGCAATTGCCTTACTTGTCGTTCCGGCTTTTGTGCCAATTGCTGTTCCCATTAAAATATCATCGTGTCCTAAACCTTCTACATTATGACTAGATAAAGGTAAGGCTTCTTGCTTTTTAGCTTCCAATCCAAGTTTAGCGGCAATTTCTTCAACGTTTTTAGAAGTACCTGCCTTTGCATTAAACTCGGCCAATAATAACTGGGCTTTTTTATCTTTTATAGCTAATATTTCAACTTCTTCTTTTACATCCTCTAAAGGCAAAATCCCTTTATTTTTAATGCTTGTTACCTTTGCAACAACGTGTTTATCTGTAAAAGTAAAAATGTTTACGTCGCCTTTTTTAGCCGTATAAACCCAGTTAATTAAATCTTTTGCGCCATCTAAACCTGGTAATTGGCGGTCGCCCTCTTTAATATTATCACCAATACGTTTAGTTAATTTTTTTGCATCAACAGCTTTATCAAATAATTCGGCTGTATTATTTTCTCCTGCAAATTGACTAGCTTCTCCAAAAATAGCTTGATTAGTTTCATCACTTGGCGCAATTAATTTAAAAATCTGAGCAACAGTGTATGTATTATGACGTGTTTTACTTACATCTAAAACTTCAATAATATGGTATCCAAATTGTGTTGGTACAACAGAGATGTTTCCTTTTGTTCCCTTTAAACCAGCATTTTTAAATGGCTCAACAAAACCTTTTGTTTCATCAAACCAACCATAATCTCCGCCGTTTGTTTTGCTTCCGCCATCATCACTAATAGTTTTCACTAAAGTATCAAAACTTACTTTTTTCTCTTTTATTAATACCAATAAACTATCCGCCATTTTTTTAGCTTGTTCTTGACTACGTTTTGGTTGTTGCGTTTGAGGATCATTAGTGCCAATTAAAATATGACGAACTTTTGCGCTATCAGCAATTGAATTAATTGCTTGTAGTTTGTATACTTTAAAGTAAGCTCCTTCATTATAAGGCCCAAAAACTGTTCCTGCAGCTGAAGTAAAAATTGTAGAATCACGAACAATCATGTTCTTCTTGTTCATGTCTTGAATGTTAATTGCTCCATTCTCGCTTTCTTGAGCAATAAAAGAACTATCTTCTCTTATAGATTTACCTTTAAATTCTTCGGCAGCTCTTTGAGCGTCTTTTGCAATAGCTTCAACATCACTAGGGCTAGGTAACACATCAAAAGAAACATACTCTATTTTGCGAGTTGTTTCTGTGTTTTTGAAAAGGTATGAATTGTTGTTATAAAACTTTTTAATTTCTTCTGCGCTAACTTTAGCGGCGCTATCACTAACTGACTCGTATTTTTTAATTACATAATTAAAATTTATTTTATTGTTTTGTGCTTTAAAAGCCGCAGTTGCTTCAGCAGTTGTTGCATATAAGCCCTTACGAATTAATGTTGCATATTTTTCTGCAAAACGCATATTTTTAATATCGTCTTCCATTTGTTTAATAAACATTTCCTGATCTCCTGTTGCATTTTGAACAAACGAACGTAGTTTTACTGGGTCAAGACTTCCGTCTGGCGCAGATAATTGCTCATAAACCTGACCAGTTTTTGGATCAGTTAAACGTTGAGTTACCGAAGGAACGGGATGTGCAACAACACGCTCATATATTTCATCTTCGCCAACAGTAATACCGATTTTAGCATATTGTGGTTTAATAACCATATCAGCAATATATTGTTGCCAAATATAATCTAACAACTGACTGCGAGTAGCTTCATCAATATCATTAGTTTGTTTTTGCTGACGAATAACATTTAATTGATTTTCAAATTTTGTAAGAAACTCATTTCTATCAATTGTTTTACCATTAATAGAGCCTACTGACGACATTTCATTACCACCAAAAATACTTGCTCCAGAACCTAAAAGGCTTTCTAAAACAAAAATAACAAGGGCTAAACCAACAATACCAACTAGTAAACCAGTTCTTTTTCTAATTGCTTGTAATACACTAGTACTCTCTTTTTTAGGTTTAGAATCTACTTGTGGTTGGATGTTTTTCTCTTTACTCATTTGTTCAAAATTTTTATGACTGGCAAAGATAACAGTTTAAGTGAAACAGAAAAATCATTTTTTAAGGATTTTGAATAATAATTATTGCCTAAAAAACCTTTTAACAATAAGCTTTCCAATTTTTTCAACAACTAAAAATAAAGGCGTTTAAAATCGTAAATTTATAATCCACTTTATTTGCACATTTTTTATTTAAAACCACATATTATTACATGTTTTTAATTTTTGATACAGAAACCACCGGTCTACCCCGCAATTATAACGCACCTTTAACTGATTTTGATAACTGGCCCCGGATGGTTCAAATTGCCTGGCAGTTACACGATAAAACTGGTAAACTTTTACATAATAACTCAATTATTATTAAACCCGAGGGTTATACAATACCCTTTAATGCAGCTCAAATTCATGGTATTTCTACCGAAAGAGCTTTAAATGAAGGTTTAGATCTAAAACAGTCTTTACTAGATTTTGCCGACATAGTTAAAAACACTAGGTATTTATGCGGACATAACATAGAATTTGATATAAATATTATTGGGGCTGAATTTTTACGAGTTGGTTTACCTAATTATTTTGAGAACAAAGACGTAATAGATACTAAAAATGATGACACCACGCGGTTTTGCGCAATCCCTGGTGGAAGAGGCGGAAAATTTAAGTGGCCAACATTAACGGAGCTTTATACAAAATTATTTAATTCAAAATTTGAGGAGGCGCATAATGCCGCGTTTGACGTGCAAGCCACTTCGCGCGTATTTTTTGAAATAATAAAAAGGGGAATTACAAAAGTTAAAGAATTAACTTCTGATGATTTATCTAATTTAAATTATCAGGATGTCGACCTTACAGCTTTACTCGAACAAGAGAAAGCAATTAAGGAAAAAAAGATTCAATCTGTAGGAAACAAGACAATAGATGCAAGCAATGTAAACGTTGATGCTTCGATTGAATTCACGCATTTACATAGTCACTCGCAATTTTCTGTGTTGCAATCTGTAAGTAGTGTAAATGATATTGTTGCTAAAGCCGTTGGTTATAATATGCCGGCCGTTGCTGTAACAGATAATGGAAATATGTATGCCGCTTTTTTATTCTGGCAGGCAGTTGAAAAACAAAATAAAAAAACCAAAGCTGCTAATGAAGCTATAGATAATGGCGAGAAAACCGGCGAAAAACAAAAAGAGATTAAATGTATTATTGGTTGCGAATTATTTGTAACTGCTGATAGGACTGATAAAAGCAAACAGGATAATGGTTATAGCATTCCTTTTCTTGCAAAAAATAAAACTGGATACGAAAATATTTGCCGTTTAAGTTCTTACGGTTTTACTGAAGGTTTTTATTATGTACCAAGAATTGATAAAGAATTATTATTAAAATTTAAATCTGATATCATTGTCACCACAGGTTCTTTGCAAGGCGAAATTCCCTCCCTTATTTTAAATGTTGGTGAAACGCAAGCCGAAGAAGCTTTTTTATGGTATAAAGAAAATTTTGGCGATGATTTTTATGTGGAATTAAACCGTCATAAATTAGCCGAAGAAGACCACGTTAACACAGTGCTTTTAAATTTCGCAAAAAAGCATAACGTAAGGTACTTTGCCGCAAATAATAATTATTATTTAGAACAAAACTCTTCAGACTCTCATGATATTTTGTTATGTGTAAAGGATGGGGAACTGAAAGAAACTCCCGTTGGTAGAGGCAGAGGGTTTAGAAATGGAATGCCCAATAACGAATTCTATTTTAAATCACCAAAAGAAATGGTGGCTTTATTTGCCGATTTACCTGAGGCAATAGCTTGCACCAGCGAAATTGTTTCAAAAATAGAATCTTATAAATTAGGTAGAGATGTATTATTACCTAAGTTTAAAATTCCTGATGAATTTTTAGATGAACGCGATAATGATCCTAATGATGAAGGAAAAGGGAATAGGGGAGAGAATGCCTATTTAAAACACTTAACATTTGAGGGGGCAAAGAAGCGTTATCCTGAAATGAGTCAGGAAGTAAAAGAACGAATTGATTTTGAATTATCGGTTATGGAGCGAATGGGCTTTCCGGGATATTTCTTAATTGTATCAGATTTTACAACTGAGGCGCGAAGGCTAGGCGTTAGTGTTGGTCCCGGTCGTGGAAGTGCCGCGGGTAGCGCGGTTGCCTATTGTTTAGGAATTACCAATGTTGACCCTATTAAGTACGACCTCCTCTTTGAGCGTTTTTTAAATCCCGATCGTATAAGCATGCCCGATATTGATATTGATTTTGATGACGAAGGCAGAGATAAAGTTATTGCTTATGTCATTAATAAATATGGCGAAAATCAAGTAGCACAAATTATTACTTATGGCACCATGGGCGGAAAGAGCGCCATCAGAGATGCTGCAAGGGTTTTAAATTTACCTTTATCGGAGGCTGATAAATTAGCAAAAGCTTTTCCTGATAGTTTAGAAGCCAATTTACAATCCTTACTAAAGCCCGGTGGCATAGATGCAAAATATCTCGAGAAAATTAAAGATAGACGCGAAGTTATTGAGCAATCAAATAATTTTAGAAAATTAGCCGAAGGAAATTCACCTGAAGCTTTAGTTTTAAGACAGGCCTATGAACTAGAGGGTTGCGTGCGTAACACCGGTGTTCATGCTTGCGGTGTAATTATTACGCCCGATGAGTTAACCAAGTTTGTACCGGTTACTAAAGCTAAAGACAGTAAAATGTTGCTTACTCAATTTGATAACTCCGTTGCAGAAAATGCAGGCTTATTAAAAATGGACTTTTTAGGTTTACGCACCTTAACCATTATTAAGGATGCTTTAGCTTTAATTAAAAAAGGTAAAGGAATCGATTTAGATATTGAAGCAATTTCTTTTGACGACATTACCACTTTAGAATTATTTCAACGTGGCGAAACAAACGGAATTTTTCAGTTTGAAAGTCCGGGTATGCAAAAGCATTTAAAAGATTTAAAGCCCGATAGCTTTACCGATTTAATTGCGATGAATGCCTTGTATCGTCCGGGTCCAATTGCTTACATTCCTAATTACATTAATCGTAAACATGGGCGTGAGCCTATTACTTATGATTTAGAAGGAATGGATGAGTTCCTTAAAGAAACTTATGGAATTACTGTTTATCAAGAACAGGTAATGCGATTAAGTCAAAAGCTAGCCAACTTTACAAAAGGTGATGCCGATACTTTGCGTAAAGCAATGGGTAAAAAGCAAAAAGATGTTCTTGATAAAATGAAAAGCAAATACATCGACGGTTGTAAATCTAACGGTCACGACCCTGTAGTTGCAGAAAAAGTTTGGAAAGATTGGGAAGCATTTGCGAGTTACGCGTTTAATAAATCTCATAGTACCTGTTATGCTTATTTAGCTTTTCAAACAGGTTATTTAAAAGCACATTACCCAAGCGAATTTATGGCTTCGGTTTTAAATCATAGCGGTAATATTGAGAAGATAACTTTCTTTATGGAAGAGTGTAAACGTGCAGGAATTAAAGTTCTTGGACCGGATGTGAACGAAGGATTTGGAAAATTTTCGGTAATGGCCAATGGCAATATTCGTTTTGGAATGGCGAGTATAAAAGGTGTTGGCGAAAATGTAGTTAATGCAATTGTAGAAGAGCGTGATGCTAATGGACCATTTAAAAATGTGTTTGATTTAGCGTCTCGCTTAGATAGTAAAGCCATGGGTAAAAAAAGTATAGAGGGCTTGGCTTTATCTGGAGCCTTTGATAGTTTTGAAAATATGACCCGCTCTATGTTTTTTAGTATTGATGCTGATGGATTTACTTTAACAGATAGAATGATACGTTATGCCAATCAGAAAAATTTGGGTAACGATACATCCCAAGCTAGTTTATTTGGTGAGGAAAATGAAATTGAAATATCTGAGCCGCAAATGCCAAATACTGAGCCATGGAGCGCATTAGAGCAATTAAGTAGAGAAAAAGAAGTAGTAGGATTTTTTATTAGCGGCCATCCATTAGACCCTTATAAATTAATTATAGAATATAAATGCAATGCCAATTGCGCACAATTAAAAGCAGGTTTAGAGCCATTTAAAAACCGCGAAGTTATTTTTGGTGGAATTATTACCGGCTTCGAAAACCGTACCAGCAAAACCGGTAATGCCTTTGGTAAATTAATTATTGAAGATTATTTTGGCTCAACAGAATTAATGTTGTTTGGAAAAGATTTTATTGAATACAACAAATACATGGTGCAAGGTTTGTTTGTTTTTGTGCGTGCAAAAGTGCAAGAGCGTTATAACCAACCGGGAAGTTTAGAAATTAAAATTAGTAAAGTAGAGTTGTTGGATGATGTAAAAACCAATGCCTTTAATTTAATACGTTTAAAAGTTAAATTGGCTAATGTAAACGATGTTTTAATTGATAAGTTAGAGGCATTAATGACAAATAATGCAGGTAAAAGCAGCGTAGAATTTTATGTGGAAGATGAGGAGCAACATCAAAATGTAAAGCTGTTTTCTAAAAAAAATAAAATTGAAATTAATGATACTTTTTTACTAGAAATGGATAAATTAGTTGAGGTTAATTATGAACTCAGTTAGGAGACGGAACACAGATAACGCAGATTGTATAGATTTTTACTAATCTTTTAATTATTATCTGTTTAAACCTGTTTCATCTGTTTTATCAGCGTTCAATCACCCATAGTTATTTTATTATAATTAAAATTGGTTGAGGTTAATTATGAACTCAGTTTGGAGATGGAACACAGATGATGCTGATTGTACTGACTTTTACTGATCATTTATTTTTATCTGTGTGAATCCGTTTAATCTGTTTTATCAGTGTTCTATCACCCATTGTTATTTTATAATTTATTATAATTCAACCCTTTAATATCTCTCAAAATTAGCCTATCTTTGCGGCTTAATAAATTTAGAGTAATGATTTCGGTTAACGGTGTAACAGTAAGTTTTGGTGGATATAATCTATTCGATAATATTTCCTTTTTAATAAATCCAAAAGATAGAATTGGTTTAGCTGGTAAAAATGGGGCAGGTAAAAGTACCTTGCTTAAAATTTTATCGGGTCAGCAAAACCCAACAAAGGGAGAAATCTCAATGCCTAAGTCTTGTACAATTGGTTATTTGCCACAAGACATGATTCATCAACATGGGCGCACTGTGTTTGAAGAAACCGCAACTGCGTATGAAGAAATTCAAAAATTAGAAATACGTATTGATGAAATTAATCATCAAATGGAAACGCGCACCGATTATGAAAGCGATGCTTATGCTAAATTAATCGAAGAGCAAACAGAAGTTTATACGCGTTTAGATATGCTTGGCGCAAGTAATAGAAATGAGGAGATTGAAAAGATTTTAAAGGGACTTGGTTTTGGCCCAAAAGATTTTGATAGACAAACTGCTGAGTTTAGTGGCGGCTGGAGAATGCGTATTGAATTAGCGAAATTATTGTTACAACGTCCTGATATATTATTATTAGATGAGCCAACCAATCACTTAGATATTGAGGCAATTATGTGGTTAGAAGATTTTATGGAAACCTTTGCGGGTGCTGTAATGTTAATCAGTCACGATAAAACATTTTTAGATAGCGTTACTAATCGTACAATAGAAATTTCGAATCAAAAAATTTACGATTACAAAACAAACTATTCTCGTTATTTAATTTTACGTCAAGAGCGTAAAGAACAACAAGAAAATGCAGCAAAAAACCAACAAAAAATAATTAACCAAACCGAAGTTTTAATTGATAAGTATCGTGCAAAAGCAAGTAAAGCAGCCTTCGCGCAGTCATTAATTAAAAAATTAGATAGAATGGAAATTGTTGAGGTAGATGATGCCGATAACATGAGTATGAATTTTCGTTTCCCTGCACCGGCACATAGTGGTAAAATTGTGTTAACTGTAGAAAATGCAGGTAAACATTACGGACCAAAACATATTTTTTCGGGCGCTGAATTTATTGTTACTAAAGGAGAAAAGATTGGATTAGTTGGACGAAATGGTGAAGGAAAAAGTACCATGATGAAAATGATTGCGAAAAAAGTAGATTTTGATGGCACAGTACAATTAGGACATAGTGTGATGATGGGTTACTTTGAGCAAGATCAAGAAGAAAAATTAGACCCTAAAAAAACTGTTTTTGAAACTATTGATGAAGCGGCAGTTGGCGAAGTTCGTAAACAAGTGAGAGGATTATTAGGTTCGTTTTTATTTAGAGGAGAAGATATCGATAAAAAAGTTCAGGTATTAAGTGGAGGAGAACGCGGGCGCTTAGCTTTGTGTAAATTATTGTTAGAGCCTTACAATTTATTGTTGATGGATGAGCCAACCAATCACTTGGATATTCGTTCGAAAGATATTTTGAAAAAAGCATTGATTGATTATGAAGGAACTGTGATTATGGTTAGTCACGATAGAGATTTTATGAAAGGAATTTGCGACCGTTTATTTGAATTTAGAGATGGTCATGTAAAAGAACATTTATGCGACATTGAAGAGTTTATGCAATTGCGTAAAGTGGAGCGTTTAAACGAATTAGATTTAGATAAAAAAGTTGTTAAAGAAGAAGTTAAAAAAGAAAAAATTTCAACTGCGACAGTTGTTAGTGCTAGTAACATAAATGATGCTGAGCAAAAACAAATTAAAAGTCAAATAAAAAAGGTAGAAGAAAATATTTCTAATCTAGAAGCAAAAATAAAAGACTGCGATACTAAATTGAATGATGCATCGCAATATGATAAGTTAGTTAACGATAAAACATTCTTTGAAAATTACAATCAATTAAAAAGTAATTTAGAAAAAGAAATGGAGAAGTGGGAAGAGTTGAGTGGAAAGTTGCTAAGTTAGCAGGTAATAGTTAATAGGGAATAAATGAGATTTTAACTATTCAATATTAACTACTCAAAATAACTATATAACGAATGATAAAAAAGCATATACCAAATGCAATTACATCGGGCAATTTATTGTGTGGTTGTTTAGCAATTGTAAAAATTTTTGAAGGTAATTTAGTTTGGGCTGCTTATTTAGTTGGTATAGCATTGATACTCGATTTTTTTGATGGCTTTGCTGCAAGAATGTTAAAAGTATCTTCTGCAATTGGTAAAGATTTAGATAGCCTTGCAGATATGGTAACTTTTGGTGTAGTGCCGGGTTTAATAATGTTTAAAATTATTGATACTTCAAGAATTGTGAACATGACTGCGGGAATGGATATACCAGGTATGGGGGGAGTTGCAAATGATAACGCTATTTATTGGCCAGCTTATTTTGCATTTATAATTCCAATTTTTTCTGCAATACGTTTAGCTAAATTTAATAACGATACCCGTCAGTCAGATTCATTTATTGGTTTGCCAACTCCCGCAAATGCTATGTTTATATGCTCACTTCCATTAATCTTTAATATTAATCAAAGCTTTTTATCAAATGAGCATATTTTTAATATTGGTAAAATAGTATTACAACCTTATGTTTTATGTTCGTTGTCTTTAGTACTTAGTCTTTTGCTGGTTTCGGAATTACCTTTAATAGCTTTAAAATTTAAAAACCTTGGCTGGACAGATAATAAATTACGATTTATCTTTTTGGGATTATCTGTTACTCTCTTAATTTTCTTTCAGTATTTTGGTATTCCATTGGTTATTATTCTTTATATTTTGTTAAGTATTGTGGATAACATATTTTTAAAAAATAAAGTTTAATTCTACTTTTGTTACTCTTAAATTAAAAAAACAATGGCAAAATTTATTGCAGATATTGATGTAATGCCTCTTAAAGCATTATTAGACCCACAAGGCAAGGCAGTTACAGCTTCTATGAAAAACCTTAATTTACCCGAAATAGAAAATGTTCGTATTGGTAAACACATTACTTTAGAAGTAACTGCTGATAATGAGACTTTAGCTAAAGCGAAGGTAGACGAGGCTTGTAAAAAATTACTTGCTAATCAAATTATGGAGTTTTATGAGTTTAAGCTAACTCCTTCTAAATAATTTGATTATTCATGGCATTCTTCTATATTTGAAAACTTATTAAATCTTAATTCATAAATCTTAATTCTAAAATCCAATATGGGATATTTATTTACATCAGAATCAGTGTCGGAAGGACACCCAGATAAAGTAGCCGATCAAATTTCGGATGCGTTAATTGATAATTTTTTGGCATTTGATCCAAACAGTAAAGTGGCATGCGAAACGCTTGTAACAACTGGTCAGGTTATTCTTGCAGGCGAAGTTAAATCGAAAGCTTATTTGGATGTACAAGAAATTGCACGCGAAGTAATTCGTAAAATTGGCTATACAAAATCAGAATATATGTTTGAGGCTAACTCATGCGGTATTCTTTCTGCAATACACGAACAATCATCTGATATTAATCAAGGTGTAGATCGTAAAAAGAAAGAAGAGCAGGGTGCAGGTGATCAAGGTATGATGTTTGGATATGCAACTAACGAAACTGCAAATTATATGCCATTAGCATTAGATTTGGCACATGGTATTTTAATAGAGTTAGCAGCTTTGCGTAGAGAGAATAAAGAAATAAAATATTTACGTCCAGATGCAAAATCACAAGTTACATTAGAGTATAATGACAATAATGTTCCAGTTAGAATTGACGCAATTGTTGTATCTACTCAACATGATGATTTTGCTGACGAGCCAAAAATGTTAGCAAAAATTAAAAAGGACATCGTTGATATTTTAATTCCAAGAGTAAAAAAGAAATATCCTAAGTACGCACATTTATTTAATAATAAAATTAATTACCATATTAACCCAACAGGTAAATTTGTAATTGGCGGACCGCATGGCGATACAGGTTTAACGGGTCGTAAAATTATTGTTGATACATATGGTGGAAAAGGTGCTCATGGTGGTGGTGCATTTTCAGGAAAAGATCCAAGTAAAGTTGATCGTTCTGCAGCTTATGCAACTCGTCACATTGCAAAAAATTTAGTGGCTGCCGGAATCTGTAATGAAGTTTTAGTTCAGGTTTCCTACGCAATTGGTGTTGCTCAACCTATGGGTATTTTTATAGATACTTACGGCACTTCAAAAGTTAAAATGACGGATGGCGAAATTGCCAAAATAGTTGAAAAAGTATTTGACATGCGTCCATACTTTATTGAGCAACGTTTTAAATTACGTACGCCAATTTACAGCGAAACAGCTGCTTATGGACATATGGGACGTAAGAACGAAGTGGTTACTAAAGTATTTAAATCTCCTGATGGAAAAACAAAGACTATGAAAGTAGAATTGTTTACTTGGGAAAAATTAGATTATGTTGCAAAAGTAAAAGCAGCTTTTAAAATAAAATAAATTTAAATTGAATGTAAACTAAAAAGCTCTCCATATTGGAGGGCTTTTTTTTATAAAGGTTTTAGGCAAAATAAAGGAATGAATGGTTTGTAAACTTCCTTTTTTTCTTCAAGAAGCGATAAATTTATTTTAGCAAATAATTTTTTATACAAGCTGGAGTTTTGTGGATCATTAAATATTTTATCTAGTGAAGCAGGCATTTCTTTTTCAAAACCAAAAACTATATCGCCCTTTGAAATTATTCTTTTATAGGCTAAAAGTTTTGATAATAAAACTTCAGTATTTCCTAAAAAATAATGTAAGGTTAATTCATTCATTAATGACAAGTGGTATATATCCTTTCGAACTAGCCCAGCTATTTTTAAAGATTGAATCGTGTGTGTTAAAGCTTTCCTGTAATTATTTAAAAATAAATAAAAAATACTTAAGTTATAATGCATGCTTGCCTTTTCATCGTCATTCAAATAATCTTCATTTAATTTAAATTCATTTTCAAAATGTTTAATTAAAGATAAATTTACTTTTATTGAGTTGTTTGAAATAATAATATCTAAGTTTAATAAAACTAGTAGCGTAAATAATTCAGTATTTATATCTGTAGTTTTGTATTTTTTATAGACTTCTAAACTGGGTTTTATTTTTTTTAGAAAATCTTCTGCATCACTATACCTATGCATATGAATTAAAACAAGACAAAAATTTCGAATTGATTTTAAAAAGGTAAGAGTGTTTTTGTTTTTTACATTTGGATATTGATCAAATAAATCTAATGCTCGTTTAGCATAAACATAAGAATTATTAAGGTTTTTATTTTTTAATGATAAAAATCCGTTAGCGATATTAAAATATATTTTTGCTAATGGGTGAAAGGCGTTGCTTTCTTTTTCTAGAAGATGTTTGTATTCTTTGGTTAGCTGATGTTCTTCATCGTTAAAATAAAGTGTGCTAGACTCTAATTTAATTATTGCCTGTATACTTTGAAACTCCATTAAGTTAAAATATTCTCCATGAAATTTCGAAAACAATAATTTATCAGCGGGGTAACCTTCAATTAAATATTTTATATCTACAAATTTTATTGCGCTACTTAATTTTAACTCAAGCGCTTCCATTTTTATTAAATAATCGAAATTAGCTGATTGATTGGTGATTTTGTTTAGGATTTTCACGCCATCATGATAGAAACCTTTAAATATTAAAAGTTTTGCACGTTTTAAATTTTTTATTGATTCATCAGAATTTGGTAATTCATTTTCGTGAAATTGAAATAAGATATCTAAAATTTTATAATACAATCTGGTTGGGTTTCCCTCTATAGATAATTCGCTTTTTATTTTTTTTAAGCCAATTTGCTTTTCAATTTTGTTAAAATCCGATAAAATTTTATTTGAATCTTCGTCAAAGGAAAAAGCCCTTAGATTGAGATTAACATATCTTTTTTCGCTACGAGTTAAAGTTTTTATAAGTTGAATTAGTTGTTGCGACATTTTAGTTTTTTAATTAAGTAAATTTAACTAATTCTTTTGAAATGTAAAGTATTTTACATTAAAATCTTGTATATCAGTATATTACTGTTGTAACTGTGTATTTTAAAACGTAATTATTTTAACTAAGTTTTATTTTTTTAAAACTTTTATTGTTGAACTTTGTTGGGGTATGAAACAAAATCAATGTAAAAAAACATTGATCGACCACTTTAAGATAAATTAAAAAAAAGAAAAATAAAATGAGAAAAGTATTACTTATTACATGTGGATTGATTTTTTCAATTATGACCACAACAAAAGCGCAAATATCAGGGGTGTTTACAGTTCCTGGTTCTTACGCTTCAATTGCGGCTGCAATTAACGACTTAAATATTCAAGGTGTTAATGGCGCAGTTACTATTAATATTTCGGCTGGGTATACAGAAACAGCTCCTGTTGGTGGTTTTACATTAACAGCAACTGGTTCAATCGCTAACACAATTACATTTAAGAAAAATGGAGTTGGTGCTAATCCTTTGATTACTGCTTATGTTGGTGGTACTGGAACACCAGGTACAGCTTTTCAAGATGGAGTTTGGCGTTTTGTTGGCTCGGATTATATTACCGTTGATGGTATTGATATAAATGATCCAAATATATCTAATCCATCTACCATGGAATTTGGTTATGGTTTTTTTAAAGCAAGTGCAACTGATGGCTGTCAAAATAATACGATTAGAAATTGTGTAATTACGCTAAATAGAAACAACAATGCTACTGGAACAAATCCAGCTGTAGATGGTTCTCGTGGAATTGAGTTTGTAAATGCTTTAACAGGTGCTCATACAACTGTATTATCAATTACAGCTGCAAGTGGCGCAAACTCTAATAATAAAGTTTATAGTAATACAATACAAAATTGTAATGTTGGTGTTTCAATGATTGGATTTGCAGATGTAACTCCATTCTCAAATGCAGATACAGGAAATGATGTTGGTGGTTCATCTACTTTAACGGGAAATACAATTGTGAATTTTGGAGGAGGAACTTCGGCAACTAATCCAGCAGCTGCAATTAGAACCTTGGCGCAATATAATTTTAATGCATCCAACAATATCATAAATAACAATAATGGTTCTGGTGTAAATCACGTTACAACTATTAGGGGTATTTATTTAAACACAGCCGTAAGCGCTAATTCATCTATTAATAACAATACATTAACTATTAATGGTGGCGGAACTACTTCCCAAGTTTCAATTATAGAAAATTTATCTGGAGCTACTGCGGCAAGTAATTCTGTTTCAATAAACAATAATTTAATTGCAAACTGTACAAATTCAACAACAACTACAGGTATATGGTATGGTATTTTTAATAATGGAGCTTCAAGTGCAAACTTGAGTATTAGTAATAATTCCTTTTTAAACAATACAACTAATGCTACATCTGGCGCAACTTATTTAATTTATAACACAGGCGCAGTTAATTCTTCAATTAATATAAATAATAATAATTTGAGTTTTAATCATGTTGGCGCTACAGCAAACACTGGTGCCTTATATAATATTTATAATACGGGCAGTTCAGTTACTACATCTTTAAATATTAATAATAATAATTTTAGTAGCTATAATCATAATGTTATTGGTACTGGAATAATTTATTTTATGTATAATTTAGGAAGTTCATTTAATTTTAATTTAATAAATAATTCAATAAATAATTTAACTCTAAATCATAGCGGTACTGAATATTATTTTTATAATAATTCAGCTACCCAAAATTCATTAACAATATCGAGTAACTCTGTAACAAATATTACGCGTACCGGTGCCGCGGGTACGTTTTATGCATTTTATTTATTAGGAAGTTCACTACCAACATGTACTCAAACAATTGGTAATAATATAGTTTCAAATATTACAGCAACAGTTTCTGGCACTGGTACTTTTTATGGAATTTATAATACTGATGGTTCAGTATCTCCATATCCTAAAAAAACAATTACTTCGAATACAATTTCCAATATAAATTATGCGTCAACAGGAACAGGTTACGGTTTATATTTTAATTATTTTGGTGATGGAAGTTCTACCTCCGGCTCTAATATGTTTAATAACAATATTAATAATATTGCTACAAACGGAGCTATTTATGGTCTTTATGCGTCGACTCTTGGATCTCCAACATACCCTGCAAGTGTATACACAAATACCGTTAGCAACATTACTTCCAACGGAGTAGGTTCTGCAATTTATGGGGGTTATATTGGTGGTGGTGGAGCTGGTATTAATTTTTTCAAAAACAAAATTGTAGATATAACTCAAAATGGAACAACTGGTACCATTTTTGGTTTGTACCTTGTAACATCCCCTTTAAGTAATATTTATAATAATTTAATAGGAAGTTTATCCACCCCATCAACAACTGGCGCTAATAAATTAAATGGGGTTTATATTGCGAGTGGTACGAACATTAATATGTATTATAATTCGGTTTATATAGATGGTACAAGTACTGGAGCAAATTTTGGTTCAAATGCTATTTATGCATCAACAACACCTAATGTAAATTTACGTAATAATGTTTTTGTAAATAATTGTACACCTACAGGAACAGAATTTGCTACAGCATATAGAAGAAGTTCTATTGCTATTGCATCTTACTCTAATACATCAAATAATAATTTATTTTATGCTGGTGTAGCTGGACCAAACAATCTAATTTATTACGATGGAACTACAAGTAACCAAACGTTAGGTGGATATAAAACTACAGTTGCGCCAAGAGATGCGAACTCTGTGACTGAAAACCCAACTTTCGTTAGTACAGTTGGTTCAAACCCTAATTTTTTAAATGTAAATACAGTTGTACCAACTCAAATTGAATCTGGTGCTGTTACAATTGCTGGTATCACTGATGATTATGTTGGAACTATTAGAAATGTAAGTACTCCGGATATTGGAGCATGGGAAGGCAATTATGTTTTTAGTGGAGATATTTCAGCTCCAGGATTTTTGGCTTCTGGTTTCACAAGTTCTGCTTGTAATTTAACCTCTCGTACATTTACTGTAAATATTACTGACGCTTCGGGTGTTGCAAGTGGGTCACTATCTCCACGTGTTTATTTCCAAGTAAATGCTGCGCCATACTCAAGTACCCAAGGTTCATTAACTGCAGGTACATCAACAAATGGTGTTTGGACATTTAGTATGTCTTATGCAGCAAGTGTAAACGACGTTATTTCTTATTATATAGTGGCACAAGATATTGCAGCAACGCCAAATTTAGGAGCTTCTCCTGCCGCTGGATTTTCTGGTACAAGTGTAAACAATGTTACAACGCCTCCAAATACTCCAAATTCTTATGTTATTAACTCAGTTTTAAGCGGTACATACACAATTGGAGCTGCCGGTAATTACACAACTTTAACAGCTGCTGCAAATGCTTATAACACGAGTTGTTTAGTCGGCCCAATTACATTTTCTTTAATTGATGCCAATTATTCTACTAATGAAACTTTTCCAATTATTTTTACAAATAATCCGGATGCAAGTAGTACAAATTCTTTACTTGTAATTCCTTCTGTTGGAAACAATGTTTTAATTGCAGGTATTAGTTCGGCGGTTGCTACAATTAAATTTTTAAATGCAAATCATATAACATTTGATGGGTTAAATACCAGTGGTAGTTCACTTACAGTTGAAAATCCAAATATAGGTACATCAACTGTTATTTGGTTAGCTAGTACTTCTTTAGTTGGACCAGGTAACAATACTATTGGCGTTAAACGTCTAGGTATTACTGGAAGTTTAAACGCTTCTGGTAAATATGGAATTCTAATCGCTCAAGATGCGGTTACACCAACAACTATTAGTGGAATTGATAATGATAATATTACAATTCAAGGTAATACAATTTTAAATGCATACTATGGTGTTTATGCGGCAGGAAGTGCTACAGTTTCTGCTGGAGGTTTAGATAATTTAAATATTACTTCTAATCAAATTGGGCCAGTTACTTCTGGAACAAACCACATTGGTTACAGAGGTGTTTTTGTATCTAATGCTCCTGGTGTAAATGTTTCAAATAACATGATTCAAAATATTTTCCCTGGCGCTTCGGGTGCAAGTGGAGTTTATTTAAATACTGGTATTACAGGTGCAAGTGTTTCTCAAAACACTATTGCTAATTTGTCATGTACAATTGCTGCTTCTGGAACAGGTGCACTTAATGGTATTTATGTTGGAAGCAACGTTATCAACTCTTCAATCAATGCAAATCAAATTTATAATGTTGTAAATAGCCAGGTTTCAGGATATGCAGGAAGAGGAATAATTGTTAATACTGCAAATGGTGCAAGTAATGATATTATTTATAATAATATGATTTCTGAAATTACTGGAACAGGTCGTAACACAGCCATCTACTGGCCGATTGGTATTGCAATCGAAGGAACTTCAGGCGGAATAAATATTTATAACAATAGTGTTAATATGGCGGGTTCTTTTGCTGGTGTAACAACTGCAACGGCTTCAACAGCTTTGTATTTGAATTCGAGTGGTGCTAATATTAATATTACAAATAATATTTTATCAAATACTTATGATAATACAACTATAACAAATGACGCGGCTTTTTCTGTTTATTCATCAGCTTTAACAGCTGCCAATTTAACAATGGATTATAATGACTATTATGTAGGTGGAACTTCAAATATTCCTGTTATGGGTTATATTAATGCAACTCAACAATTAAATATACCGGCTATGCAGGCGAGCTTTGGTGGAAATTTAAATTCGCAAAACACTGCTCCTGCTTTTACAAGCATTGGTGATTTACACTTGGTTCCGGCTACAAATGCTTTATTAGATAATACAGGAACACCAATTGTGGGTATAACCGTTGATATTGATAATCAAGTTAGAAATGCAGTAACACCAGATGTAGGAGCGGATGAGTTTTCTGCCCCTACTTGTACAGCAGCAAGCTCTGGAACGTTAGCTAACAACTCTTATAGTGTTTGTGATGGACAATTAATTACTGTTACTTCAAATAGTGTTAGTGCTGGCGCAGGAACTGTTTATCAATGGTTGAGTTCTACATCTGCAACAGGACCATTTACAAACGTAACAGGAGGTTCTGGTGCTAATACACCATCATATATAACTAACACTTTAACTACAGGTAATATTTATTATCAATTACAAACTACTTGTACTTCTCTATCGTTAACCTCTGTTTCAAATGTAGCAACAGTTGCTATTAACCCTGTTCCAACTGCTTCTGTTGCTGCTATGGCTCCGATATGCGCAGGGCAGAATTTAACTTTTACAAGTACTACAAATATTGGTAATACATTTAGTTGGACTGGTCCAAACAGTTTTACTTCAAATGTTCAAAATCCAATTATTGCAAGTGTTACAACAAGTGCAAATGGGATATATACTTTGGTAGTTTCTGCTTCTAATTGTTCTGCGACTGCTGAAACAACTACTGTTACAGTTAATTCAACTATTCTTGATATTAGTGCAAACCCTAATTTTGTTTGTACAAGTGGTACAACAACATTAACTGCAACAGGTAATGCACTTACATATACTTGGAGCACGAATTCAAATTTACAATCAATAGTAGAAACAGTTACTGCTACAACAGTTTATTCTGTGGTTGGTACAGGAACATCAAATTGTCAGGCCACTGCTTTTGCAACTATAACAGTTATTAATCCTACAATTACAGGAGTTGGTACTGCAGTTTGTAATCCAACAACGGTAGCTACCTTAACGGCCAATGCATTTGCTCCGGTTTCTTGGTACGCAACACCTAGTTCAACTGTTGTATTGGGTTCTGGGAATACTTTTACTGCTACCGCCCCAGTTACAACTACTTATTATGCACAAGCAGTTTCTAGTTCAAGTGGAAGTTTACAATCTTTATTTTCAGGTGGTAATGGTTGTGGTGGTGGAAATATGTTTGACGTTACTGCTACTAATGGAGCAATTGTTGTTGATAGTTTAGATGTTCACACAAGTGTAGGAGCTGCATCCACTTTCTCAGTTTTATTATATTATAAGTTGGGGACATACCTTGGAAGCGAAACTAATTCTGCAGCATGGATTGCTTGGGACACTGTAGTAGTAACTAGTGCTGGTCCAAATCAACCAACACGTGTAGTACCAACAACCGTTCTTAATTTACCTAATAATCAATTATATGCTATTTATTTAAATTATGCTGCAAACTATACTAACGGTACTAATTTATACAGTAATAGTGATCTTAGCATGCAAATGGGAGCAGGGTTATGCTCGCTATTTGGTGGCGTAAATGCTGGTAGAATGTTTAATGGTAATGTGTTTTATAGTAAACCAGGTTGTACTAGTCCTTTAATTCCTGTTACATTAACTGTAACTTCGCAGCCAACAATAACAATTGCTTCAAGTCAAACTTCTGTTTGTCCTAATAGTTCTGTTACAATTGGAGTTACTGGTGCAACAACTTATACATGGAGTACTGGTGGCAATGGAGCGTCTATTGTTGTTACACCATCTGCTTCTACAATTTATACAGTTGTTGGAGAGAACGCTCCTGGTTGTTCAGGAACTAACTCAATCGCTATTACAACAAATTCTGTACCCGTTGTTAACGTATCAAGTTCTGCAAGTTTAATTTGTGTTGGACAAACTGCAACATTAACTGCAAATGGTGCCTCGAGCTATGTTTGGAATACTTCGGCAACAACTTCTGTTATTGCTGTTTCTCCAACTGTTAACACAACTTATACGGTTAATGGTACAGGACCAAATTCATGTTCGGTTGACGTGGTATTCACCCAATCAGTATCTACTTGTACAGGTGTTGATGCAAACTCTGCTTTCAGTAATTTAATTAGTGTTTTCCCAAATCCTTCTAATGGAATTATTAATGCAGAGTTTAATTTTGAAGGACAAAAAGAAATTGTAATTACAAATTCAGTTGGACAAATAATTACTACTATTAAAACAACTAATACTTCTGAAATAATTAATTTAGATAAATATGCTAAAGGAATGTATTTTGTAAAAATTACGAGTAATCAAAACTCTGCTAACTACAGAATTATTCTTCAGTAATATTTAATTAATTTTTATTTAAAAAGGCTACCAGAAACGGTAGCCTTTTTTGTTTATTCCTCATCATCCTAACGGTGAAAACAAAAATTTATTTAAATTCACATTATGCAATACGCTAAAATAGACGGCTTAAGATGTACAGCGCAACCAAAACTAAAAGCAATTTGCGAGCATTGCAACGGCATAGTGCAAGCCAAATGTGGTAGTAAAATTGTCTGGCATTGGGCACATGTTGCGGCTGAAAATTGCGACAATTGGTACGAGCCAGAAACACAATGGCACAGGGATTGGAAAAATAATTTTGGTCAAGATTGTTCGGAAATCTCCATAGTGAAAGATGGGATAAAGCACATAGCAGATGTATTGACTAAGGAGAATCTTGTTATCGAGTTTCAAAATTCGAACATTTCTTCAGAAACAATAATGGAGCGAGAATTATTTTATGATAAAATGATATGGGTAATAAATGGTGTTCACTTCAAAGAGAATTTTACAATTTGGGATAAAGAATTCGCCGAAAATTGGCAGCTGAAAATAGAAATAATACAAAACTTAAAGCTTTCTAATTCTCAACCTGGCGCACGCGTATTAACTGTACAGGGTAATCAAATAAGGCACGAGGCAATAAAGAAAATATTGAATAAACATAAATTTATTTATAGTAGGCAGCGAGATGTGTACACCTACGATTTAAATAGCATGTATAATTCACATGTTCTTGAAGCAAGGATACAAGCAAACATACTTGAACTTTACAATTCACAAAAGATCGATCAAAAACTTAAATCGATTATATATAGTTGGACACGTGCGAGGAAATCATGGCAGGATGCCAAAAAGCCTGTTTTTATTGACTTTAATGAAGGCTACCTAATCTGGATTAAAACAAACATTGGATATAATAGAGGAGAAGGTACTAAAGTTTCAAAAAAAGATTTTTTAGCCAAATACAACATTACGGAATAATTAAAATATTGTGCAGGCCACTATGTTTTTCAATTTTTTAAAGTTAGAAAACCTTCCTGTTAATAAAACCACCACCAACTAAATCATCTCCTTCATAAATAACAGCGCTTTGCCCTGGCGCAACACCGCTTACAGCTTGATGAAAAATAACATCGAGTTTATTATCAATTGTATTTATGGTTGCTAAAGTTCCAGGATCTTTGTAGCGAATTTTTGTTAGGCCAACAAAATCCTCAGGCAAGCTTCCGTATTTAATTAAATTAAAATCACGAACCGTTAAATGATTCTCTAAAAGATCTTCTTTATCGCCAAGAATAATTGTATTTGTTTCCGGAATAATTTCTTTTACAAAAACAGGATCTCCCAATGCAATTTCTAAACCTTTGCGTTGTCCAACAGTATAAAAAGGATAGCCTTGATGTTTACCAACTTTTTTTCCTTTAAAGATAAAATCACCACCTGCCACTTTTTCTTCAAGAGTAGGTATACGATGTTTTAAAAATGAACGGTAATCATTATCCGGCACAAAACAAATATCATAACTTTCACTCTTATTTGCTAAATCATAAAAGCCGGCATCCTTTGCCATTTGTTTAATTTCTGTCTTTTTAAATCCTCCTAAAGGAAACATAGTTCTCTTCAAACATTCTTGATCTAATCCCCATAAAACATAAGTTTGATCTTTTGTTTGATCTAAGCCTTTATAAATTATTTTACGATTATTTTCTTCTCGCAAGCGTGCATAATGTCCGGTTGCAATAAATTCGCAATCCAACATGTTTGCTCTTTTTAAAAGAGCATCCCATTTAATGTGTGTGTTACATAATACACAAGGGTTAGGGGTGCGACCTGCTAAATATTCTTCAACAAAATTATCAATTATTTGTTTTCCAAACTCGCCTCGTATATCTAAAATATAATGTGGAAATCCATAAGACACTGCCATTGTTCTAGCATCGTTAATGCTATCTAAGCTACAACAACCTGTTTCGCGTTTACTAGAACCAGAGCTTTCGTAATCCCATGTTTTCATGGTTATCCCTATCACTTCATAACCTTGTTCATGCAGCATCATAGCAGTAACACTACTATCAATACCGCCACTCATGGCTACTAAAACTTTCCCGTGCTTACTCATTATTTTTTTGCTCCTTTTTTTGGAGTAGTTTCTTTTGGTGTTTCTTTTGTTTTATTTTTATTAAAAAACTCTTCGGTTTCTTTTTTAGAAGCCATTTTACCTTCTTTATATAATTCTTTTTCTTTTATTTTTCCGTTTTCTTCTTTGTAAATCCACGGACCATTTTTTCTGTCGTTTTTATAATAACCGGTAGCAACTTCAGTACCATTCGGAAAATAATAACTTACTTTTCCTTCTAATAAGCCATTAACATAAGTGCCTTGACCTTTTAATATTTTTCCGTCAAAATACTGTTTAAATGGGCCATTTAAAACATCGGCTTTATAGTTTTTTTCTTCAGCTAATTTTCCATCGGGTAAATAAACATAACTAACTCCTTCTTTTTTTCCATTAATATAATTGTCTTTAGAAATCAAAACGCCTGTCTCATCAAAAAATAGCCAAATACTATCTCTATTCATAGAGCTAAGATTTTCACTATTGTATTTTCCTTCGCCCATGCGTTTTCCTGTTGGATGAAATAATTTTGCGTAAGCTATTTTATTACCCTTTTTAAAATTTATGATTGCTCTAATAGAATCGTTTGGATAATAGTATTTAAATTTTCCAATTGGTTTATCATCTTTAAATTCACCTTCATAAACTAATTTATTTGTTTTTTCATCTTTTTGTTTCCAATAGCCTTGTTTTTTTCCATTAGCATCCGTTGTTTGTGCAACTGCAAAAAGACTAGTTAAAATAAAAGCAATAAAAAGTAATTTCTTCATAAAATCTATAACTAAATATAATTGTTAAAGATACGCCAAAATTGCCTTAAAATAAAGTCTAGTTTTTAGACGGAAACTAAGGTTTGTTAAAACGATGGAAGTTAGTAATAGTTTAAGTTTTGATATTTAGTGCCCTAAAAGAAACTGTCATGTTGAAGGCACGAAACATCTGTTTTAGCTAGAATAAAATCCTTCCTTAGTCAGGATGACAAGACTATAAAAATTAAAGAAGTTTCACTTTATATTTTGCTGCCATTTTTAGAAGTTGTTCATTGGAAATATTATGACTGTTTTTATTACTGTGATAATTTTCAACTGTTGCAACAAAAACTGTATAATTATATAGTGATGCTAATTTAAAGTAAGGTTCAATTTCCCAATCCAAACTAAAAACATTATCAATAAAAATTTTTTCAGTTTTACTTTCCATTGCTAATTTAGTTTGCTCTTCACAATTTTTATAAGCTAAATGATTATTTTCGAATTTAAAATTGTATTCATTTGTAATTGGGTCAGTAAAATAACTATCAATCGAAAATATGGGCCATTTGTTTTCTTCGCTTAATACTTTTGCTAAAGTAGTTTTTCCAGCGCCAGGCAAGCCTCGTAAAATGATAAGTGAGAATTTATTTGATGAAAAATCTAATTGCATTTTAATTTTTAAGCTGACTAAAGTTATTAAAATATATCTAATTTCAAAATCTTAAAATGGTTTAGCGGATGTTGTAGGCTAAGAATGCATGATGGGTGAAGTTTGGCGCTGCTCCTCCGAAATCTGGTGTTTCGATGCTTTGACGTAATCCAAGAACAATAAAATGTTTTCTTATTATTTTAAATGCTTGACTTATTTCAATATTTAAGGAAAAATATAGTTTTGATGAAATGCTTTCAGCTTTTTTTATGCTGCTTTTTGACACACCAGCTAAAGTTTCATCATGATAAATAGTTCCGTTTGTATATAACGTTTTTCCGAAAATAAAGCCACCGCCAAGATTAAAATTTTTATGTTTACCTAATCTGGCAAGTTCAAAAATTCCAATTTCAATTCGTCTTAAGTCAAAAATTCCCTTTTCATATACATAGCCAATTTTAAAAGATTCAGAATAGTAATAAGTTCCTTTTCTATCATGTATACCAAAATGTAATGAAGTCGAATGTTTTTTATTTTCATTTAAAAATAAAAGACGATAAAAAAAGTGATATTCGGGCATTTCATATTCAACTGTTGCGTTTCTATGAAAAAGAAAGCCTTTTGAATAAGGAGTGTAATCTAAACCGACTCCAATCATATGCTGAATTTTTTTTCGCAAACTATCCTGCGCAAAAACACCTTCAGTTTTTAAAATAAAAAATAAGCTAAGTAAGAATAGTTTTAGTATTCTCGGCATTACAAATTTCTTCTATACTGACCACCAACTTCAAATAACGCGTTGGTAATTTGCCCTAATGAACAATATTTAACTGCTTCCATTAAACCATTAAATAAATTTTCGTTTTGTATAGCTGCGCGTTGTAATTCTTTTAAAATTGCTTCGCTTTTATCTTTATGTGTTTCCCATAAATTATTACGGGTATTAATTTGGTCTTCTTTTTCTTCGGTGGTTGAACGAATTACCTCACGTGGTAAAACTGTTGGGCTTCCTTTAGAACTTAAAAATGTATTTACGCCAATTAAAGGATACTCACCATTGTGTTTTAAAGTTTCGTAATACAAACTTTCTTCTTGTATTTTACTGCGTTGATACATTGTTTCCATTGCACCTAACACACCGCCACGCTCTGAGATTCTATCGAATTCAGTTAACACAGCTTCTTCCACTAAGTCGGTTAATTCTTCAATTATAAATGCGCCTTGTAAAGGATTTTCGTTTTTAGCTAAACCTAATTCGCGATTAATAATTAATTGTATTGCCATTGCTCTTCTTACTGATTCTTCTGTTGGAGTAGTAATAGCTTCGTCGTATGCGTTAGTATGTAACGAATTACAATTATCGTAAATTGCATACAAGGCCTGAAGCGTTGTGCGAATATCATTAAAATCAATTTCTTGCGCGTGTAACGAACGACCCGAAGTTTGAATATGATATTTTAACATTTGACTTCTTTCGTTAGCGCCATATTTTTGTTTCATAGCCTTAGCCCAAATACGACGAGATACACGACCAATAACACTATACTCAGGGTCTATACCATTACTGAAGAAGAATGATAAATTAGGAGCGAAATCATTTATATCCATTCCGCGACTTAAATAATATTCTACAAAAGTAAAGCCATTTGAGATTGTAAATGCCAATTGTGAAATTGGATTTGCACCAGCTTCTGCAATATGATAACCACTAATTGAAACAGAATAAAAATTACGTACGTTTTTATCAATAAAGTATTGTTGCACATCACCCATCACACGTAAACTAAACTCTGTACTAAAAATACAGGTGTTTTGTGCTTGGTCTTCTTTTAAAATATCGGCTTGCACAGTACCACGAACTTGTGATAAAGTAGTTATTTTAATTTTTTCGTAAACATCTTTAGGTAAAACCATATCGCCTGTTACGCCTAATAACATTAAGCCTAAACCATTGTTGCCTTCAGGCAATTCGTCTAAATTATATTTCGGACGCGTGGTGCCTTTTGCTTTATAAAAATCCGCTATCTTTTTTTCAACTTCTTTTTCTAATTTATTTTCTTTGATATATAATTCGCATTGTTGATCAATTGCTGCATTCATAAAAAACGCAGCAATGGTTGCAGCTGGTCCGTTAATAGTCATGGACACTGAAGTTTTTGGATCTGCTAAATTAAAACCAGAGTATAATTTTTTTGCGTCATCTAAACAACAAACACTCACGCCACTATTTCCAACTTTACCATAAATATCCGGACGATGATCAGGATCATTACCATAGAGAGTAACACTATCAAAAGCAGTACTTAAACGTGCGGTTGGTAATCCTTTACTTACATAATGAAAACGTTTGTTTGTTCTTTCTGGTCCGCCTTCGCCGGCAAACATACGAGTAGGGTCTTCGCCTTCACGTTTAAAAGGATAAATTCCCGCCGTATATGGAAATTCTCCAGGAAAATTTTCGCGTAATGTCCATTTTAAAATATCGCCCCAGCCACTGTATTTTGGTACCGATACTTTTGGGATTTGTGAATGTGATAAGCTTTCGTAATGGGTTTTAATTTTTATCTCTTTATCGCGAACTTTAAAGATATAATATTCGTTTTGATATTGTTTTTTCTTATCGTCGAAAGTTTCTAATGTTTTTAAGTTACGAGGGTCAAGATCTAAACGAATTATTTCCGATTGTTCTTCTAAGGTTTTAATGATGCGATCTTTATCATCAATTTTAGAAGTTGTTAAAGTTTCAATAGTATTTTTAATACTTTGAAGTTTTATTGCAATATGACTTTGATCGTTTGTCCATTTATCATAAGCACGAGAGGCTTCAGAAATTTCGCTCAAATAACGTACACGATTTGGCGGAATAATATAAATCTTCTCACTCATTTCGTTAGTCATTTTAAAACTAGATTTTAAATCGCTTCCGGTTTTTTCAACTAATTTATCCATTAAGGCTTTGTACAAAGTGTTTGTACCTGGATCATTAAATTGAGATGCAATTGTTCCGTAAACTGGAATTTCTTCATCTTTAATTTCCCATAAATTATGATTGCGTTTATATTGTTTTTTTACATCGCGCAAAGCATCTAAAGCACCACGTTTGTCAAATTTATTTATCGCAACAATATCTGCAAACTCTAACATATCAATTTTTTCGAGTTGTGAAGCGGCGCCAAATTCCGGCGTCATGATATACAAACTCATATTGCTATGTTCAATAATTTCCGTATCGCTTTGACCAATACCCGCAGTTTCGATGATAATTAAATCAAACGAGGAAACTTTTAAAATATCAATTGCATCCTGCACATATTTGCTCAGCGCCAAATTACTTTGGCGAGTGGCTAAAGAACGCATATACACTCTTTCGTTCTTAATAGAGTTCATTCGAATTCTATCCCCTAAAAGTGCGCCACCTGTTTTTCGTTTACTTGGATCAACAGAAATAATACCAATTGTTTTATTTGGAAAATCTAATAAAAAACGACGAACTAATTCATCAACCAAAGAAGATTTACCTGCGCCACCGGTACCTGTAATCCCAATTACAGGAGTTTTAGATTTTTTTGCTTCAGTGCGAATAGTATCTAAAACAGATTTATTTTCAGTATTAAAATTTTCGGCGGCAGAAATTAATCTTGCAATTGATTTATGTTCTTGTGCTTTTAAATGCTTTGCTTCATCTTTAATGTTTGCTCCAGTTGCATAATCGCTCTGTTTTAAAACGTCGTTAATCATACCTTGAAGTCCCATTGTTCTTCCGTCATCAGGATGATAAATACGTGTGATTCCGTAATTTTGAAGTTCTTCAATTTCTGAAGGTAAAATTGTACCACCGCCGCCGCCAAATATTTTTATATGCCCACATCCACGTTCCTTTAAAAGGTCGTACATGTATTTAAAGTATTCGTTATGTCCGCCTTGGTAACTAGTAATAGCAATGGCATTGGCATCTTCTTGGATAGCGCAATCAACAATTTCTTGCACACTTCTATCATGACCTAAATGAATAATTTCTGCACCGCTGCTTTGCATCACGCGGCGCATAATATTAATGGCAGCATCGTGCCCATCAAATAAGGCGGCAGCCGTTACAATACGAATTTTATGTTTTGTTTGGTAAGGTACAGTTTCAATCATGATCAGAAAATTTGAGCCATAAAGCTAGCATTTTTAAGCAATTTCTTCAATTTTTTTAGCTAAAAGGCGGTATTCTGTAGGATGCAGTTGTAAATGAGCAGGATTAAGAATTTACAGACTTTTTAAACTCATATTTAAAATAGAAAATTGCAAAAAACACAATACCTAAAGCAAAAGGAATACCAGCAAGATTTTTGTAGTGATTGTGATTAAAAAATTCCATCATCATCCAAAAGCTATTGGCAAAAATCCAAAAGAAAATAGAGGTATTAATTAAAAAATTGGGTGTTCCTTTAGTTTTAATTATCAAATAAGTGGCTAAAAATAAGGTTGGAATCATTATAATTGTACCTAGCCATCTTAATTCCAACATCCAACAAGTATCTTTAATTAACCAAAAAACAATGTGTAAGTTTTCAAATTTCCGTATTTTCTCGAGAAGTGACATAAATTTCAAATCAAAATTAAACTTTTACTTTATTTTTACGTCAAATAAGAAATTATTTTGTGTCAAAAATAGACGATAAAACGATATTAAATTTATTTAGGGATGAAACTACCCGAAATGAGGCGTTAAGCCATTTAATTGCTAAATACCAGCAGCGATTATACTGGCATATCCGAAAAATTGTAATAGACCATGATGATAGCGATGATGTTTTACAAAATACATACATCAAAATTTGGAAGGGTTTAGATAATTTTAAAGAGGAAAGTCAGTTATATACTTGGATGTATAGAATTGCAACTAATGAGGCTTTAACCTTATTAAAACAAAAACAACGTAAACAAACAACGTCTATTCACCCTATTGAATACCAACTTAGTAAAAGTTTAGAAAGCGATGTGTATTTTGAAGGCGACGAAATTCAATTAAAACTACAACAAGCAATTTTAACCTTACCCGAAAAACAAAGAATTGTGTTTAATATGAGGTATTATGATGAAACGCCTTACGAACAAATGTCGGCAATCCTTGAAACCTCTGTTGGAGCTTTAAAAGCAAGTTATCATATTGCGGCAAAAAAAATAGAAGAATTTCTAGTAAGCCATTAAACTTTGGGGAATAAAAAGCATCTATAGTAGTGTAAATGAGCGAGAATAACGAAAATAACAACTTAAATAACGAGCCAAATAACTTTGGTTTGCCAATTGAGTATTTTCAATATTCTGCTAATGCTATTATGAATAAAATAGAATGGATAGAAGAGCATAAAACATTTTCTTGTTTAAGTCAATTAAAAAAAGAAAGTGGTTTTATTGTGCCTGAAACTTATTTTATTGCAAAAGAACGTGAAATAGAATTAATTGATTTTCCAATATTAGCCTCTATAAAAAAAGTAAATGGATTTATAACACCTTTAAATTATTTCGAAGAATTAGAAGAGAAACAGTTTGCAGAATTATTAAACGATGCTGAAAGAAGTAGTTTTTCATTCGAAAAATTAAATGCAATTCCAAAACAAAATAATTTTAAGGTTGATGGTAATTATTTTGTTAACTCCGAAAATAAAATAACTAGTTTGTTATTAAATAAAAAATCGGGCAAGGTTATTAATTTATTTTCTTCTAAGATTTGGTATGCCGCCGCCGCTTTATTAACCATTACTTTAGGCTTATGGATTTACAGTCAGTATTTTAAACCAGAAGCAGTAGGAGATTGCGGAACCTTAGCCTGCATAGATAAAATTGATATTTTAAAATCAAAGGCTTTAGAAAATATTGATAATGAACAATTATATGAATTGGTTGATACCGAAAAGTTGGAAGAGAAATTAGAAAATAAAACAAACAATAAAAACAATAAAAACAATAAAAAGGATTTGGATACAAGCTTGAAAAATGTGTCAACTGAAGATTTATTGGACGAAATATAAATGAAGCGTTTTTTTAAAATAGTTGTTTTTGTTTGTATGTTTTTATACTCGGGGCATTCTTTTGCTCAGGGGTCTAGAGATAAAGTAGCAGAACTTCGCGTTTCATTTATTTCAAAAAAATTGGAAATGACTAACTCGGAGTCAGAGAAATTTTGGCCGGTTTATAACGAGTATAATGATAAAATAAAAGCTATAAAACGAAATCTGAGACAGAGTTATAAAAAAGGCGTTGATAATTTATCTGATGGGGAGGCAGAAGAGCTTTATCAATTAGATATTAAATCAAAAAAAGCTGAGGCAGAGATTCATGAGCAGTATGCTGAAAAAATTAAGGCTATTATTGGCGCAAAAAAAACCGTAAAATTGCGAGTTGCCGAAGAAGAATTTAAAATTGAAATAATCAAAAATATTAAAGACAAAAGTGATTAGTTGAAAACTAAAAACAAAATAGGTAAGGTGCTAATTTTTATTGGCACCATTTTTTTATTTAATACAGAAATAAAATCGCAAGCTAATTTCGATAGCTTAAAGATTAAATTGCCTAAACATTATTTTAATACTGTTATTAATCTGGATTCCTATCGTAAAGCAAAACAAGATTTTACAGACACCACAGATTTTTTAGCTAAGCGTTTGAAAAGTTACGGCATAAAACAATTTAGTGCGAGCTTTTACACACCACTTTTTACTGACATAACTGAAGGAAAAGGGAAAGGCATCACAAAAAGCACACATGTTTTGCTAACAGGAAATTTTTTGTTGTTGCAGCCAAAGTTTAGCGGAATTAGTCAACATACCTTACTAAAAACAGGAATTGGAATTAGGTGTATTTTTAATTCAGGTAAAAAAGGTGTTTGGTTTGTAGATGCTTCTCCTTTCATTACAAAAGATATTACCTATGTTTCTAAAGGTTATTTTCGCGCAGCTAGCACAATTGTTTATAGCCATAATCCAAATGAAAAATTTAATTGGCGAATTGGAATTACAAAATCATTTATGTGGGGTAATAAAAATTATTGGCCATTTCTTGGAATAAGAATTGGAAAATTAGACAAAGTAAATCTGAGTATTCAGTTTCCGAGAAGTATAAATTTTAATATTCCTGTTGGTCCAAAATTAACAATGAGTTTATATACAAAACCACAAGGCGGTATGTATAATTTTTCAAACCGCGACTCTTTATACTACATTAGTAACGACGCAACATTTAGTTATACTCGATATGAATTAAACACCGGGTTTAGAGCAGATGTTAGAGTTAGTAATCGTTTTAATTTTTACGTAGCAACTGGATTTTGCTCTAAAAATAATGTTACTTTTTATTCTGAAACCGCCAATAAATCAAGGCCAAGACTTCCTTATAAAAAATATTTTTTCTCTGAAAATTTAGGGCCTACTTTGTTTTTTAATGCTGGATTAGTTTTTAAATTTGGAAAATCTCGTTCTTTCTACAATGAGAAAAATATGTATGATGTTATGGACTTAAACAATACTATCGGAGTTGGAGATAATAATCAATCTGCTGGCAACCCTCAAATTCCAATTACTCCAAAAGTTAAAAAAAATCTAAACCTTTCGTCTATTCAAGATTTGATTGATTACAATGAGTTTTAAGGTTTTCCTTAAATCTTCCTTAAAAACTTTTGCTCCAAAATTAAAAGGTTTATCTTTGAATAGATGTTGAAGATTTTCAGATTAGTTTTTTTTTCTTTTTTAGTCATCACAAAAGTTTCTTTTGCGCAGAGTGATTCATTATTAGTAAAAAGTGATACTCTTCCAAATTACAAAAACAGGAAAATTATTTTAGCAACTACTTCAAGTGCAATAACAGTTGGCTCATTAATTTATTTGAGGGAGGCTTGGTTTAAGCAATATAGTACCGGTAAGTTTCATTTTTTTAATGATAATAATGACTGGCTTCAAATGGATAAGGCTGGACATTTTTATTCGAATTATCAAGCTTCACGTTTGATGATGGGAGCTTTTAAGTGGGCTGGTTTTAATAGAAAACAAGAATTATTTATTGGCGGGTCTATTGGTTTGGTTTATATGACTGCGGTTGAGTGTATGGATGGGTTTAGCAATGGATGGGGATTTTCCTACGGCGATGAAATTGCAAATATACTTGGCGCTTCTGCTGCAATTAGTCAGCAGGCATTTTGGAATGAGCAACGCATTCAGTTTAAATATTCGTATGCTCAAAGCGGACTTGCGAAATATAATCCTGATTTGCTTGGAGGAAATTTCAGTACTCAAATATTAAAAGATTATAATGGACAAACCTATTGGTTAAGTGTTAATCCAAGCACCTTTATAAAAAAGCAAAATAGCTTTCCTAAATGGTTAAATGTGGCTTTTGGATATAGTGCTTATGGCATGATTGGAGGTTCGCAAAATAATTTTGTTGTGCAAGATGCCGAGGGAAATGTTTTAAAATTTGATCGCGAAAGGCGATATTATTTTAGTTTAGATGTTGATTTAACAAGAATAAAAACTAAATCAAAAGTTCTAAAAAAAGTGTTTTCTGTAATTAATATCCTAAAATTTCCTGCCCCGGCGATTCAATTTAGTAAAACTAGCACTAGGTTTTATTATCTGTATTATTAACTGATTTTCTTTTTCTGTTGAAAACTAAAAATTTGTTTTTGAAACAATTTAATGTATTTTTAATCTATGGCTGTTAATGAAAAAGAAGAAACTGAAAAACTCTACTATTCAATTGGTGAAGTTTCAGAATTATTTGATCTGAACGCAAGTACAATTCGTTTTTGGGAAAAGGAATTCGAAATGCTAAGTCCTACAAAAAATAAAAAGGGAAACCGTTTATTTACAAAGAAAGACATGGATTACCTTGCTCAAATTGTTGAGTTAGTTAAACACCAAGGATTTACTATTCAAGGCGCAAAAGAGCAATTAAAAGCTAAGCCTGCCGTAAAAAAAGGTTCTAGTGCCAATGAAGAAGTAATAGCAAAACTAAAAGAAATTAAATCTAAGTTGATTGATTTAGGAAATAATCATTCTGATTGATAAATGGAAAACAATAGCAATCCTCAAACATCAGCCGACCAAGCAAAAACGGTCGCAATTGTTTCTTATATTACTTTAATAGGGTGGATAGTAGCTTTAATTATGCATGGCAACGCAAAGTCATCTTTAGGCGCTTTTCATATACGCCAAATGTTGGGATTAATGATATTGGCAGTTGCAACTTCACTTATACGTATACCTTTATTGTTTATACCTTTTTTAGGCTTTGGAATTAACTCTGCCATTTCTATTTGTTTATTAATATTATGGATATTAGGTCTTGTTGCCGCTATTAACGCAGAAGAAAAACCAATACCTATTTTAGGAAATTTGTTTCAAAAATGGTTTGCCGAAATTGGTAAATAAAAATTTTAACCCTTAATGATTAAACGCCTTTTCAATTTTGAGAAGGCGTTTTTTTTATTCTAAATAGCAACAAATTACTTACTTTTGATTCTATTATGAAGAAGATGTTTTTTTTGTGTTTAACGTTTAGTTTGCTTTTGGCTTGTGACTCTAAAACAACCGAAAAAGATAATGCTAAGGAAGGATTGATTCATAAAAATGATTCTGTAATCAGTAAGCTTCAAAAAGACACTAATGTTATTTTAGAAGTAACAAATTCTTTTAATACGGATAATCAGTTCAATAATATTACATCTGTCCTTGCAGGTAATAATGGTAAAGCCAATAGTCTAAATTATTTATTTGATACTGTAGTTTGGAAAGCGCACTCTGTTTATATAGATAGTAGTTGGAATCGCTTAGAACGTAAGCGTTTAAAGGCGATGAAAGATTGGGGAAGAAAAGAATTTGAAACCCAAAATGCAGAAGTTAAAATTGTATTTTATCCTTTTAGCGGACCGGATTACTTAACAGCGAATGCTTTTTTCCCAAATGCCGATAAATATATAATGCTTGGGCTGGAGCCAGTTGGTAAATTGCCTGACTTAACAAAATTTAAAAAAGGTGAGCCTTCAGAATATTCAAACGATTTTAAAAAATCTTTAGGCGATATTTTTGATAAAAGTTATTTTATTACTCGTAAAATGCAGAGCGATTTTCAAGCGCAAAAAGTAAATGGACTTTTACCAATACTAACTTTTTTTATTAAGAGAACCGGCAATGAAATTTTGGACATTAAATATTTAGTGCGCTATAATCAAGATAGTATAAGCGAAGTGGCTTATGATTTTAAAAGTGATGAACGTAAGCCCTTCGGTGTTAGAGTAGATTTTTTACAAGAAGGAAAACAGAAATCGGTTTATTATTTTAAATATGACGTGAGCAATAAATTATTTAATGATACTACTGTGTTTTATAAATATTTAAATGCTAATACTAATAATTGCATTACCTATATAAAAAGTGCGTCCTATTTATTACACGCAGGCTTTATGGCGAATATGCGTAATTTGATATTAAAAAATTCTAATAGTATTATTCAAGATGACACTGGAATACCATTTAAGTATTTTGAAGAAGATAAAAAATTTGAAGTAAAATTATATGGCCAATATACTCGTCCGGTTGAAGACTTCCCTTATTTGAGTTTACAAAAGCATTTGCAGCAAGCGTTTCATAAAGATAGCTTGAACGTAAAAAAATTACCATTTCATTTAGGCTATCATTGGGGAAGCAAAAAAGATGTAATTATTTTTGCCAGAAAAAAATAAATATAATTTTTGCTTGTCGTTTATAGTGGTGAATAATATTTGTGTATCTTAATTTTTTAAAATAGGGTAACACAGAAAAATAAAAATTATAACATGTTTACAATAGATACTCATACTCATATTATTCCAAAACACATTCCTAATTTTCATGAGAAATTTGGTTATGGTGATTTTATTAGATTAGAGCATCATCAACCGGGGAAAGCTTGGATGATGCAAGGAAACAATCGTTTTAGAGAGATTGAAGAAAATTGTTGGGATGCAGAAACTAGAATTCGTGAAATGGAACAGCATCGGGCAGACATGCAGGTGATTTGTACAATTCCTGTGATGTTTAGTTATTGGGCAAAAGCAAACGATTGTTTAGATGTGAGTAAATTTTTAAATGATGATATTGCAACAACTGTAAATAAATATCCTGATAAATTTATTGGTTTAGCAACAATTCCAATGCAAGATACAAAGCTTGCTGTGCAAGAATTAGAGCGTTCTATGAAGAATGGTTTTAAAGGAGTGCAAATTGGAAGTAACATCAATAATTTAAATTTACACGAAGCGCAGTTTGATGAATTTTTTGCCGCTTGCGAAAGTTTAAATGCAGCTATACTTGTTCACCCTTGGCAAATGATGGGGCAGGAGCACATGACAAAATATTGGTTGCCTTGGTTAGTGGGTATGCCTGCAGAAATTAGTCGCGCTATTTGTAGTATGATTTTTGGTGGCGTATTTGAAAAATATAAAAAATTAAAAGTTTGTTTTGCGCATGGTGGTGGTTCTTTTTTGTCTACCATTAGTAGAATAGAGCATGGCTGGGATTGTAGGCCAGACTTGGTTGCCATCGACAATCCAATTAATCCTAAAGAATATTTAGGAAAATTTTGGGTAGATAGTCATGTTTGCGATCATAAAATGTTGCAATACGTAATAGATTTAGTTGGGGCAGATAAAGTAATTCAAGGAAGTGATTATCCTTTTCCTTTAGGTGAAGCAGTACCTGGTGAATTAGTGAGAAGTGCACCAATTTCTGATATTGAAAAAGAAAAGATTTTAGGAAGTAGTGCTAAGAGTTGGTTGGGGATTTAGTAACCTAATGGCTCTCTACTTGTGTGCCTAATTCGTATAATTCGAATTTCTTCGGCGTCTGATTTTATTTGATACGTAATTCTGTAACTATAAATAATAAATGCTCTGAATTCTTTATCTGAATTATTTTTCAGCTTATCTATTTCACAAATAAGAGCATTTGTTCTTATAATGTCTAGTCGTTCTAAAACACCTTCTTTAACGATTTTTGGAGCGAGTGTACTTTGTTTGGAGAGAAAAGTAAGAATTTCTTTGAAATTATCAAGAGCATTTCTGTCCCAAATAATTTTAAATGAATTTTTCTTTACCATTTAGATAATTCCTTAAGAGCATCTTTATGTGTAATAAATTTACCTTTTTCAATACGATTAACAGCATCATCGATTTCTTTGTTGTATTGTTTTTTCGAAATTCGTTTAATGTCTTTGTCAACATTTAAAAAACTTTTCACCATCTCTAAAAGTAATTCTTGTTGTTTGGCAGACAATAGTGGTAAATAACTATCAAATTGTTTCTTTATAGCTGTAGTTGTCATCTTGTTGAAATTTGTTAATCAAATTTACGAAAAAGTGAAGTAAATTCCAATTTATAAAATTTTAATGAGATTTAAGATTTAAAGTATGGCCCCATTTCTGGGTATTCATGGGGAATTACATATGTCCATTTCATATTATAGTGACAAATGTAAACATCATCTATAAAATCACTCAAAATAATATTTGGTAGAATTGAAGGTGAAATAATTTTCAAGCCATATTCTAACCTCTCATTAAAAATATAGATATCAGAAGCGTACTGTTTTTTATATTCAAGAATTGCATTATTTCCTTCATTTTTTTTATCTGGAAAAAAACTGAAAATATGCCATTTAAATTTATCTAAATCTGGGGCAGTTTTTTTATTTATGAATTTTTCTTTCCATTTGAATTCAATCATTTTAAGTTCTTCTTCCGATAAAACTTGATATGAAATGTTTTGTAAGTCTAATTGATGAGTAATAAAGGACTGCGATTTATTGCTTGAACTCATTTAAGAAAATTTAATAAGCTTGAATAAAATATTACTGCTTTGTTACCAAAGCAAAATTACCTTCAATTTTAAAGTTCCAGCCTTTTTCGAATATTTTTGGAAGGAAACGGCGGTATAAAACCATACGCGCATTTTCAGCAGAATCATCTTCGTTATCACGTCCTACAGCATTAAATTCGTATACGTTTACTTTTGGATGTTCGTGCATGTAATTTTTTACAATCTCAACAATTGTATTCATTACCTGATAAACTTCGCCTTTATTTGTGGCAACATATTCTTCGCCTTCAAACTCATCGTTTACAACACCAAAAACAATATTAGCATGCAAAATATTATCTTGTAATCTACCAAATCTTACTTCATAACGTAGGGCACTTTTTGTATTAAAATAATACACACCCGCACTTGGAATATTAGGGTATTCAATTGGAAGAATATTTTTATAAACTGGAGCGCTCAATTTTAGTTTAGATTAAGCTAGTTCAGCTATTTTTTTTTTAAATCTGTCGGCTAACACCAGCTCTTTCGTTCCGCCGGTGTAATCGTAAAAACCTTTTCCTGTTTTTGCTCCAAGATGACCCGCAGCTACCATGTTTACTAATAGCGGACTAGGAGCATATTTTGGATTACCAAATCCATCTTGTAAAACACGTAAAATATTTAAACAAACATCAAGTCCAATAAAATCCGCTAATTGTAATGGTCCCATTGGATGGGCCATTCCTAACTTCATAACTGTATCAATTTCTTCAACACCGGCAACACCTTCATTTAAAGTAATGATAGCCTCATTAATCATTGGAATTAAAATTTTGTTAGCTACAAAACCAGGGAAATCATTTACTTCAACAGGAACTTTATTTAATTTTCTTGATAGATTCATGATTGTATCACACACTTCATCAGAAGTGCTGTAACCACGAATAATTTCAACCAATTTCATAATTGGTACCGGATTCATAAAGTGCATTCCTATTACTTTATCTGCACGTTTAGTAACAGCTGCAATTTGTGTTATTGAAATAGATGATGTGTTGCTTGCTAAAATTGTGTTAGGCGAACACACTTCATCTAATTGCTTAAATATTTTTAATTTAATATCCAGATTTTCGCTTGCGGCTTCAACAACTAAATCGGCATTTTTTGAACCGGCAACTATATCTGTTAATGTGGTGATGTTTTTTAAGGTTGCACTTTTAGCGTCTTCAGTAATAGTTCCTTTTTGAACCTGACGATCTAAGTTTTTTGTAATAGTAGCAATTGCTTTTTGGAGAGCCGACTCACTAATGTCAACTAAGTTTACAATGTAGCCTGATTGAGCGAATGCGTGTGCAATTCCATTTCCCATTGTGCCGCTGCCTATAACTGTAATATTTTTCATGTGCGAAATTTATTAAATGGTTTTAATTTTTTGTACCCTTAAATCTAATTTAGATTTTTGATTTTAACAAAGAAAGTTTTAAAGATTTATAGTTGTAAAATAAAAACCTCAAACTTTTGGTTTGAGGTTTTTTTAGTGTTATAATTAGTTGGTAATACTAATTTTCTTTTCTAGTTCTTCGATATAAGCTTTAAAACGCTTATCTGTATCCATTAAATTATTTACAGTACGACATGCGTGTAAAACTGTAGCGTGATCTTTTCCTCCGCAATGCATTCCAATGGTTGCTAAAGAAGACTTAGTCATGCTTTTAGCAAAATACATAGCTATTTGACGAGCTTGAACCACTTCGCGCTTACGAGTTTTTGATTTCATGGTATCAATTGCTAAATCAAAATAATCGCAAACAACTTTTTGTATATAATCAATTGAAACTTCGCGAGCAGTACTTTTTACAAATTTATCAATCATTGTTTTGGCTAATTCCAAAGTGATTGTTTTTTTGTTTAAGCTAGATTGTGCTAATAATGAAATTAATGCGCCTTCTAATTCACGCACGTTTGAAGTAATACTGTAAGCTAAATATTCAATAACCTCTTTTGGTAATTGTATACCTTCGTTATAAACTTTTTTCTCTAAAATTGCAATTCTAGTCTCTAATCCAGGAGCTTGCAAGTCAGCGCTAAGTCCCCATTTAAAACGAGAAAGTAAACGTTGCTCAATTCCTTGAATATCAACTGGAGCACGATCAGAAGTTAATACGATTTGTTTTCCTAATTGGTGTAAGTGGTTAAATATGTGAAAGAAAACGTCTTGAGTTTTTTCTTTACCTGCAAAATATTGAACATCATCAATAATTAAAACATCTATCATTTGATAAAAATGAACGAAATCATTTTGATTATTGTTTTTTATAGATTCAATAAATTGAGTAATGAATTTTTCTGATTGAACGTATAATACTGTTTTGTTTGGAAAATTCTTTTTTACTTCGATACCAATTGCTTGCGCTAAGTGAGTTTTACCTAAACCAACACCACCATATAATAATAATGGGTTAAATGCATTTCCTCCTGGTTTTTGTGCAACTGCAAATCCAGCGCTGCGGGCTAAACGATTACAATCACCTTCAACAGAGTTTTCAAAACTATAGTTAGGGTTTAATTGAGATTCAACTTGAACCTTTTTTAATCCTGGTATTACAAATGGATTTTTAATTGGGTTTGAACCAATATCAATTGGCATTGATACTGTAGGGTTTTTTAAGTTAGTGCTAATGTTTGGTAATTTAAAAGTAATAGGTGTTTCAGTTTTACCCGAAGCATTATCCATAATGATGTTGTATTCTAATCTTCCTTCAGCACCTAATTCTTTTTTTATCACTTTTTTAATTAATGTAATATAATGCTCTTCTATCCATTCATAAAAAAACTGAGAAGGAACTTGTATGGTTAAAACACTGTTGTTTAATTTTATTGGTTTAATTGGATCAAACCATGTTTTAAAATTCTGAGGGCTAACATTGTCTTTTATTATCTCTAGGCATCCGTTCCAAATCTGTTCTGCAGTTTTCTCCTTCATCATTTGTAAAAAGTTTTAAATATTATGTTGTGTAAAAGTAATTAACTATTTCGTGTTTGTAAATATAATGCGATTATTTGTCTTTGCAACAAAAAAAACAAAAAAAAAGTTTAATAAAATTTTCTTAGAATACTTGCAAGTTTAGTTTTTTTTGCTTTGCCTCCTAAATCTTAATATTTTTATTGTTTTGTAAGGATTTTTTGTTATATGAAGAGAAGAAAACCTCTATTTGACCAAGCCAAATGCCAGCCCAGCCTACTTGTGTAATTTGAACTTCTTTATTTTCGCTATTTAAAATGGAGTGTGGTTTATCTAAAAAAGTATGTGTGTGTCCACCAATAATTAAGTTAATGTTTTTGGTTTTTTCGGCGAATGTTACATCTGATATTTTATTTGTATCATACTTGAATCCTAGGTGCGAAAGGCATATGATGTAATCGCATTTTTCATCGTTTTTTAAAACGTCGGCGATTTTATTAGCGCAAGAAATAGGGTCGTTATAAATAATTCCTTTTGTATATTTAATATCTACTAAGTTTTCGAGATCAATTCCAATACCTAAAACACCAATTTTTAAATGCCCTTTTTTATAAGTTTTATAGGGTGTAATTTTTTTATTTTTTGATAATGGGGTATCATCAAATCTGTAATTGCAATTAATAAAATCAAACGAGGCGTGTGGCATTTGCTTCACAATATTTTCACAACCTAAATCAAAGTCATGATTACCAAAGGTTACAGCATCATAACCCATTAAACTCATTAATTTGTATTCTATTTCGCCATGGTAATAATTAAAATATGGAGTGCCTTGAAAAATATCTCCTGCATCTAAAAGTAAAACGTTTTTATTTTCAGATTTTATTTTTTCAATTAATGAGGCCCTTTTTGCAAAGCCAGCTTCGCCCGGATATTTTGTGTCATTTTCAGGAAATGGTTCTATTCTACTATGTTGATCGTTTGTATATAAAATAGTAAGTTTAGTTAATCCTTTCTCCAATAATAATTCGGACTGAGCATGACTATTGAGTCCGTAAACCGCAGCAGCAGAGCCAAGTGTGTATTTTAAAAAATCACGTCTATTTTGAAAATTGAAATCTGCCATCCGTATAAGGAATAATTTGTTTTTTATTTTCAGTTAAATAGGAGCAATAATTAATAATAGCATCCCTTATTCTTAAATTACTTTTTTGTAGCTCTATTGGATCTTTAAGAAAAATAAAATTATCTCCACCGTAGGCTAAATAATCACTGGTTACTACAGTATAATTTTTTGTTTTATCAATCACTTCATTGTTAATTTTAGCTTCTATTAATTTATTATTTTCAACTTTTAGTTGTAAGCCCAAAAAGGAATGTTTTTTTTCAACTAGTGTTTGTAATCCTTCTAATAATTTTTCTCCCGAAATTTTAACTAAAGCTAAATCGTTTTCAAAGGGCATTAATTCAAAAATATTAATGACTCTAATTTCTCCTTTTGGTAAATTTACTCTTAAACCTCCTCGATTTATTAATACAATATCTATTGGTGTATTTTTAAATTCTTGTTGTGCAGAATAATTTAAAGCATCACAAACAAAGTTACCGAGTGTAGATTCTTCTTTATCTTTTAAAAGTTCGTTAGTTGTAATTGCAATTACTTTTTGCGTTGCTGAATCAACTTTTACTTTATATTCTGCGATGGTAATTTTAGCGTTTTCACTTTCTGAATTTTGTTTTAAAGAATTATGTGTAAAATCTTCTTTTTGTTTTACATAAGTTTTTGAACAAGAAAATAATAGTAAGGCTGTAAAAAAAAGAGATATTATTCTGGCTTTCATTAAAAAACTTATTTTTGTAAAAATAACATTTTAAAACAGCCATGTTTTATTATATTTAATCGATAAAAAAAATTAACATTAATGTTACATTAGGTAAAACAAATATTATTTAATAATGATAAAATCAGAAACTAAAATTAGAGTGCGCTACGGAGAAACAGACCAAATGGGCTACGTTTATTATGGCGTTTATGCGCAATATTACGAAGTGGGTAGGGTAGATGCGATGCGTAGTTTAGGGTTTAGTTATAAGGATGTTGAAGAAAGAGGTATCTTAATGCCAGTTATAGATTTTTCTATTTCGTATAAAAAACCTGCTTTTTATGACGACGAAATTACAGTGGTTACTTATATGAAAGAACGGCCAAGTGGCTTGAGGCTCGTTTTTGATTATGAATGTTTTAATGCTGCTGGGGAACTCTTAAATACTGGTAAAGTTACGCTTGTATTAATTGACAAAGCCACTAATAAAATGTGTAAGATTCCCGATTGGTTTCAAAATGGTTTTAATCCATTTTTTTAAACGTTTTATAGCTAAAATTCCTTAATTTCGCTCATCTAAGTAATAAGGAATGATTTCTACAAAAAAAATCCAAATGGTTGACCTTAAGGGTCAATATGAGAAAATTAAAAACGAAGTTGATTTAGGAATTCAAGAGGTTTTAAATACCACTGCTTTTATTAACGGACCAGCCGTAAAAGAGTTTCAAGCAAATTTAGAAGCCTATTTAAATGTTAAGCATGTAATACCTTGTGCAAATGGTACTGATGCTTTACAAATTGCGATGATGGCGCTTGATTTAAAACCTGGTGATGAAGTTATTACTGCAAGTTTTACTTATGTTGCAACCGCCGAGGTTATTGGTCTATTAGGTCTTACTCCAGTTTTGGTAGATGTTTACCCCAATACTTTTGATATTGATATTGAAGCAATAGAACGCAATATAACTCCAAAAACAAAAGCAATTGTGCCAGTTCATTTATTTGGACAATGTGCTGATATGGAACGTATAATGGCACTCGCAAAAAAACATAATTTATTTGTTATTGAAGATGTAGCTCAAGCAATTGGCGCAGATTATACTTTTTCAAATGGAACTGTTGCAAAAGCCGGAACAATTGGAACAATTGGATGTACATCTTTTTTTCCAAGTAAAAATTTAGGTTGTTATGGTGATGGTGGAGCAATGTATACTAACGATGATGTATTAGCGAAAAAAATGCGAATGATTGCTCATCATGGACAAAGCGTTCAATATGTGCATGATGTTTTGGGTGTTAATTCTCGATTAGATACTATTCAAGCAGCTGTACTTAAGGTTAAATTAAAACATCTTGATGAATACGCGGCAGCGCGAAATTTAGTTGCAGATTATTATGACAAAGCTTTTGCAAATAATTCAAAACTTAAAACACCTATTCGCGTAAAAAATTCTACGCATGTTTTTCATCAATATACTTTGCAATTAAATGGTGTTGATAGAACAAAATTAAGAGAGCAATTAGCTGAAAGAGGAATTCCGGCAATGATTTATTATCCTATTCCTTTACATATGCAAAATGCTTACAAAAACGACAGATTTAAAAATAGTGATTTTCCGATTACTGAAAAATTATGTGCAACAGTTTTATCTTTACCTATGCATACCGAAATGGATGAAGATATGTTGAAATATATTACAGATAATGTTTTAGATCTTTTAAAATAAAAATATGAAAATTACAGTTATAGGAACAGGATATGTTGGCTTAGTTACCGGAACATGTTTTGCCGAAGTTGGTGTTGATGTAACTTGCATTGACATTGATCAAAAGAAAATTGAAAATTTAAATAAAGGTATTCTTCCAATCTATGAACCAGGATTAGAAGAAATGGTTTTGCGTAACACACAAAAACAACGTTTGCACTTTTCTACTTCTTTAATAGATAGCATCAAACAAGTTGAAGTAGCTTTTATTGCAGTTGGAACTCCACCTGATGAAGATGGCTCGGCAGATCTTAAATATGTACTTGCTGTTGCAGCTTCTATTGGTCAACATATGATTCATCCTTTAGTTGTAGTTACAAAATCTACTGTTCCGGTTACTACTGCAGAAAAAGTTAGGAAAGCAGTTCAAGCAGAATTAGATAAACGTGGCGTAAAAATAGATTTTTATGTTGCCTCTAATCCTGAATTTTTAAAGGAGGGCGCAGCAATTGATGATTTTATGAAGCCTGATAGAATTGTTGTAGGCACTGATAGAATAGAGGCGGAAGAGATTATGAGAAAGTTATATAAACCATTTTTAATGAACGGACATCCAATTATTTTCATGGATATTCCTTCTGCAGAGATGACCAAATATGCTGCAAATGCTATGTTGGCAACCAAAATTAGTTTCATGAATGATGTCGCTAATCTTTGTGAGATAATGGGCGCAGATGTAAATATGGTGCGTAAGGGTATTGGAAGTGATGCTCGTATTGGAACAAAATTTATTTATCCTGGCGTTGGTTATGGTGGAAGTTGTTTTCCAAAAGATGTAAAAGCTTTAATTAAAACAGCGAAAGAAAAAAATTACAACATGCGTATTTTAAATGCTGTTGAAGAAGTTAACGATAGTCAGAAAGAAGTTTTATTTAATAAAGTAAAAACACATTTTAAAGGTAATCTTAAAGGAAAGAAATTTGCTTTATGGGGTTTGTCATTTAAGCCAAAAACAGATGATATGCGCGAAGCTCCGTCTTTAGTTATCATTGAAAAATTATTATCTGAAGGTGCAGAAGTAGTTGCCTATGATCCTGTAGCCATGCATGAAGCAGAGCGTATGCTAGGAAAAACAATTTCTTATGCCACAGATATGTACGATTCTTTAAATGATGCCGATGCACTATTAATTGTTACTGAGTGGCCAGAATTTAGAGTGCCAGATTTTGACGAAATAAATAAACGTTTAAAACAAAAAGTGTTGTTTGATGGTAGAAATATTTTTGATCCACAAGACATGAAAAAATTAGGGTACAGTTATTATTGTATTGGGATAAAAACAAATTAGACTAAAAATAAAATGAAAAAAAAGATAGTACTTTTAATGAGCAGTTTTTGCCTATGTGTAGGCTTATACTCACAGGTATCAATTAAGGCCGGAAATACTTTAGTGTATAAATTAAATGAATATGATGGTCCGGTTGAACAAACAATTACGCTTGAAACTATTCAACCCGACATTAAAATCAGTTGGAACAAAAAGAATAAATATGATGATAAAGGAACGCTTATCATTAAAAGTTCAGCAAAAGAATCGGCAACAAACATTGTTTTTAATTTCCCCATCAATTCAAAAAATGATGAGCTAAGTGATGTTTTACTTGGATTTATAGTTAGTAAAAAAACATTTTCTGAATTAAAAGCGAATAAAAAAACTAAAATCCGTATCGATTGCCAATTAAAATCAGAAGAATTGGTTTTTAAAGATATCCAACCTATGAATATTACAATAGCAGGAAAAAAGCAGGCTGTAAATTGTGTAAATGCCTCATGGGGAACTTTTGGTGACGAGATGTGGATACTTGATAATGCTGAAATGCCAATTATAATAAAAGTTAGCGCTCTTAGTAAATTTGAACTTATAGAAATTAAATAAATAATTCAATGCAAAAAAGAATATTAATAACAGGGGCAGCAGGATTTTTAGGATCGCATTTGTGTGATAGATTTATTAAAGAAGGCATGCAGGTGGTTGCCATGGATAATTTAATTACTGGCGATTTAAAAAATATCGAACATCTTTTTAAGTTACCGCAGTTTGAATTTTATCATCACGATGTAAGTAAATTTATTCATGTTCCGGGTAATATCGATTATATTTTACACTTCGCGTCTCCTGCAAGTCCAATAGATTATTTAAAAATTCCAATTCAAACTTTAAAAGTTTCTTCATTAGGAACGCATAATGTTTTAGGCTTTGCACGCGTAAAAAAAGCCCGTGTTTTAGTTGCTTCAACGAGCGAAGTTTATGGTGATCCACATGTTCATCCTCAACCAGAAGAGTATTGGGGAAATGTTAATCCTGTTGGACCACGTGGTTGTTATGATGAAGCAAAACGTTTTATGGAAGCTTTAACAATGGCTTATCACGAAACCCATAACTTAGAAACACGGATTATAAGAATATTTAATACCTACGGACCACGCATGCGTCTTAACGACGGTCGTGTATTACCTGCATTTATTGGTCAAGCATTAAGGGGTGAAGATTTAACGATGTTTGGTGATGGAAGTCAAACACGAAGTTTTTGTTATGTAGATGATTTAGTAGAAGGAATTTATCGTTTATTAATGAGCGATTATTATATGCCAGTTAATGTTGGCAATCCAAGCGAAATAACTATTAAAGAATTTGGCGAAGAGATTTTAAAATTAACGGGTGCAAAGCAAAAATTAATTTCAAAACCCTTACCAAAAGATGATCCTAAACAACGCAGACCAGATATTACAAAGGCTAGAGAGATTTTAGGGTGGGAACCAAAAGTAAATAGAGCAGAGGGTTTAAAAATCACTTTCGATTATTTTAAATCTTTAAGTAAAGACGAATTAAATAAAACCGAGCATCGTAATCTAGAAACGTTGAATAAATAATTTTTTTAATTATTGATTTTTCTGTTTTCGGGCAATGTAATATTTTACTATTGCTCCTACAATAGATAATAGAATCAATAAACTGCCAATAATTACTCTATCTCCAATTATCTGTAGTACGCCAGCTAATAAAATAAAAAACGATCCTAAATATCCTAACCAAGCTTTACCCATAATTTATAAATAAAAAAACCTCCGTTTATTAGCGGAGGTTTTTTTGTAATGATTAATTTTTATTACTTTTTATCTAAATCTACAACTATTGGAGTAGAGATACATAATGATGAATAAGTACCAATAACACGACCAATTAATAAAGCAAAGATAAATCCACGGATGCTATCTCCACCAAATATAAAGATTACTAATAGTACAAAGAACACAGTTAACGATGTTAAGATAGTACGACTTAATGTGCTATTTAAAGCAAAATTAATTAGTTTGTTTCTCTCTTCTCCAAAAACATCAGACTTACCACTATCTGCTAGTTTTTCACGGATACGGTCAAATACAACAACTGTTTCTGTCATGGTATAACCCATTACAGTTAAAATTGCAGCGATAAAATCTTGACCAATTTCTAAGTTTAATAGAGTAGGGAATAAACCATGGAAAATAGTATAACATGATAATACAATTAAAACGTCATGGAATAATGCCACAACCGACCCTAAACCATATTGCCATTTTCTGAAACGTACAACAATGTATAAGAACATCATTAAACAAGAGAATAATATTGCACCATAAGCTCCATAAACAATATCTGTTGCAATGGTTGGTCCAACTTTTTGTTGCGATACAATGCTTTTGCTTGTTGCTCCAAATTCAGATAAACCTTTTAATAAAGCTTCTTCAACTTCTTTATCGGCATTAGGATTGTTATCACTTACGCGGAAAGTTGTAGTAATTTTTAATTTAGCACTACTTCCACCAATAGTTTTCACTTCTGGAGCTCCTTCAAATAATGTAGATAATGATTTTTTTACATCTTCTGTATTTACTGGCTTGTCTAATTGAACTTGATAAGTACGACCACCTTTAAAGTCCACACCTAAATTTAATCCGCCATTTTTAAAGTAAAAAACTATTCCAAGAATAATGATAGCTGTAGAAATTGCATAGTATAATTTTCTTTTTCCAACAAAATCAATTTTGATGTTTTTAAATGCATTGCGTGTTGCTGCAGTATCAAATGGAATTTCCATTTTACGCTCTAACATCCATTCAAAAATAACACGCGTAATTAATATTGCAGAAAATAATGAAGTACAAATACCAATAAATAAAGTTGTAGCAAAACCTTGCACCGGACCAGAACCAAATACATATAATATAACCGCTAATATTGCAAGCGTTACGTTAGAGTCAATAATTGAAGACATTGCATGCTTGAAACCTTCTTTAATAGCCAGGCTAGTGCCCTTTCCTAAAGCTAACTCTTCACGAATACGCTCAAATATTAAGATGTTCGCATCAACCGCTAAACCAATCGTTAAGACTATACCTGCTATACCAGGTAAAGTTAAAACTGCTCCAAGAGAGGTTAAAATTCCCATGATAAAGAACATATTGGCAATTAGGGCAATATTAGCTACCATACCCGACTTGTTATAATAACCAGCCATGAAAACTAAAATTACTAACAACGCAATACCAAAACTCATTAAACCAGAATCAATAGCTTCCTGACCTAATGTTGGCCCAACAATACTTTCTTCAACAATGTGCGCCGGAGCTGGTAATTTACCGGCACTTAAAATAGCAGCTAAGGCATCAGCTTCAGAGTCTGTAAAGTTTCCAGTAATTTGAGAATTACCGCCAGTAATAGCGCCATTAACACGAGGTGCAGAAAACACCATATTATCCATTACAACAGCAACACATTTACCAACATTTGCCCCTGTAATTGTTGCCCATTTCTGCGCAGCTTCAGCGTTCATACTCATGCTAATTAAAGGAACTCCACCTTGGCTTTGCTCATAATCTTTACGTGCATCAGTAATAATATCACCACTTAAAGCAGCTTTACCTTTACTATCTGTTATTTTAATTGCGAATAATTCAAAGTAAGTTGCAACAACTTTTCCTTCTTCATTTTTTTGCTCAACTTCTTTTGAGCCCCACATGAATTTTAATTTCGAAGGAAAAATATTTTTTGATTTTGCTAATGCTAAATATTTATTTACTAATGCAGTATCTGCTTTAGAATACGAACGGCCTAAAACCGGACCTTCTGCATAGTTTTTAGGTTGCCCTTTTTCATCTGTAATAACATTTGGTTTTAAAGGCGAATACATTGAATATAAAGGGTAACGCTTAATAAAATTCTTTAATGCAGTGTCTTGAGGATTAACTGAAGCTGTTGCTACAACATTTTTTAAAGAATCAGAAACTCTAACAGAATCTGCTTTTGCTTTTTCTATTGGGTTTGTTGAAGTAGAAATTGCAATTGCTGTTGAATCACCAGCTAATGTATCTTTTTTAGCAACAATAGTTTCAGGACTAATTGTACTTCTAACTAAATAATTTACTTTATCAAATAATTGAGCAATCTCACCATTTTCATAAGTTTCCCAGAACTCTAAGTTAGCAGTACCTTGCAATAATTCACGTACACGTGCTTTATCTTTAACCCCAGGTAATTCAACTAAAATACGCCCAGCTGTACCTACTTGTTGAATATTTGGTTGTGATACACCAAAACGGTCGATACGACTACGGAATGTTTTCTCAGCATTTCCAATCGATTCTTTAACACGCTCCCTTAAAAATTTAATTACTTCTTCATTTGAAGAAGTATAAGGAAGCTTACTTTTGTTTTCGATAGTTTGAAATAACGGCGCTAATTTCCCAGTTGGTGCAATTCTTTTGTAGGTTTTATCAAACAAAGTAATAAAATCATCATTATTGTTTTTACCTAAATTTTCTTGGGTCTGAGCTAAAGCAGTATTAAATGGTACGTCAGCACTATTATTACTCAAATTTTTGATAATGTCAATTACCGAAACTTCTAATGTAACATTCATACCACCACGTAAATCTAAACCTAAATTAATAGCGTTCTTTTTACATTCTTCGTATGTATATTCAGCAATGAGGATATCATATACTGTTATTTTTTTCATGGAGTCTAAATAATGATCGGTCAAATAACTCTTTACAGAATCAGTGTAACTTGCAATTTTGGATTTATCTCCTTTTGCAAATTCATTTGCCGCCATATTTGTTTTGGCCGAACCTGCTATGTTTTCTGCGTAAGCTTTAGCTTCACTTTCAACTCCATTTGTTACCCATGTAAATGATAAATAAAATAAACATGCTAAGCCTAATAAAACGGCAAATAATTTAACTGCACCTTTGTTTTGCATAATATAATTTTATACTGTAATTTTTTTAATTTAAGGGTGCAAATATATCATTTTACCCCATCTTTCCCAATTTTTGGATAAAATATTGTTTGTCAATACGTTAATTTTGAGCGAATTAAATTGGAAGACAGATTTTGGATGCTAAACTATCTCTTTAAGACAATTATATGCAATTTTTATTTATTCATCTTAGCGATGTTTTTTCTCCTAAAACTAGTTGTTTGAGGGTGTTTTTTTATCTCACAAACACTTTTTATTTGCTGTAAATTGATAATTTCTAGATAACATAGTGGTTCAATCAAAATTGCAATAATAAATTGTTTTTATGCTTTTTCCTGCACAATAAAACTGTAATTTAAAATTGCCTATTAGACTTAATAATGATTCTTTTAAGGTTAAGTTTATATATCAGAATTCTGTTAACAAATCAAAATTAAGTGGCGTTTAACTCTCAAATTTTGTTACCTTTATTGGCTAAAAATTTATAATTACATGTTCGATTTTCTAAAAAAGCTTTTGGGTACTAAAAGCGAAAAAGATGTTAAAGGTCTTGAATCAAGAGTTGAAGAAATAAATACAATCTATACTTCCTTAAATTCGATTTCTCATGATGCGCTTAGAGCAAAAGCTTCAGCGTTAAAAGAGAAAATTCAAATTGCTATCAAACCGCAAAATGATGAAATCGCAAAAATAAAACTTGAAGTAAATTCAAATCCTGATATTGATGTAAATACTAAAGAAGAGCTTTATAAAAATATTGATGAAATTGAGCAAGATATTACCAAAAAAATAGAAGAGGTTTTAAATGAAATATTGCCAGAGGCATTTGCTATTTTAAAAGAAACCGCTCGTCGTTTTAAAGAAAATGAAAGTATTGAAGTAACAGCAAACGATTTTGATAAAGAACTTTCTAAAGATTATAAAAGCGTTAATATATCAGGCGGTAAAGCAAATTATAAAAATAAATGGTTGGCTGCCGGCACAGAAGTTACCTGGGACATGGTGCATTACGATGTGCAGTTAGTGGGTGGTATGGTATTGCATCAAGGAAAAATTTCTGAGATGGCAACTGGTGAGGGCAAAACTTTAGTGTCTACTTTACCGGTATTTTTGAATGCCTTATCAGGCAGAGGTGTTCACGTTGTAACTGTGAATAATTATCTAGCGAAACGTGATAGTGAGTGGAACGCTCCTTTATTTTATTTTCATGGTTTAAGTGTTGATTGTATTGATAAACACGAACCTAATACAGATGAGCGTCGTAAGGCTTATAATTCTGATATTACTTACGGTACTAATAACGAATTTGGTTTTGATTACCTGCGTGATAATATGGCACGCAGCATTGACGAACTTGTACAACGCAAGCATAATTTTGCTATTGTTGATGAGGTCGATTCAGTTTTAATTGATGATGCTCGTACACCATTAATTATTAGCGGACCAACTCCTCAAGGTGACAAACACGAGTTTTTAGAATATAAACCAAGAATTGAAAAACTGGTAAATGTTCAAAAACAATATTTAAATACGTGTATTACCGAAGCAAAAAAATTATTTGCCGAAGGAAAAGAAAAAGAGGCGGGAATCCCATTATTAAGGGCATACAGAGGTTTACCAAAAAACACGGCGCTAATTAAATTCTTAAGTGAGAATGGTGTTAGAGCTCTGTTACAAAAAACCGAAAATCATTATATGCAAGATCAAAATAAGGAGATGCATAAAATTGATGTAGAGCTTTATTTTACAATTGATGAAAAAAATAATCATGTAGAATTATCTGAAAAAGGAATTGATTTTATTACAGGAAATACAGAAGACCCTAAATTCTTTGTGATTCCAAATGTGGGTGATGAAGTTGCTGATATCGAAAAAAATATTCTTGACCCTAAAGAAAAATTATTAGCTAAAGAAGCAGTAATGCGTGAATTCAGTATTAAGAGTGAACGTATTCATACAACTAACCAATTATTAAAAGCTTACACTGTTTTTGAAAAAGATACTGAGTATGTAATTGATGGTGGGCAAGTAAAAATTGTTGATGAGCAAACTGGTCGTATTATGGAAGGTCGCCGTTATAGCGATGGACTGCACCAAGCAATTGAAGCAAAAGAAAATGTAAAAATTGAAGCTGCAACGCAAACATACGCAACAGTAACTTTACAAAATTATTTCCGTATGTATAATAAGTTGGCTGGTATGACAGGTACTGCAACAACTGAAGCGCAAGAATTTTGGAGTATTTATAAATTGGATGTGGTTGAAATTCCAACTAACCGCCCCTTAACTCGTAAAGATGAGCAGGATTTTGTTTATAAAACTAAACGCGAAAAATACAATGCAGTTATTGAAGAAGTAGTAAAATTAGTTGCGCTTGGAAGACCTGTATTAATTGGTACTACAACGGTTGAGATTTCTGAATTATTAAGCAGAATGTTAAAGTTACGCGGTATTAAACATAACGTATTAAATGCAAAATTACATGCTAAGGAAGCGGATATAGTTGCCGAAGCTGGTAAAGCCGGAACCGTTACCATTGCCACTAATATGGCAGGTCGTGGAACGGATATTAAACTAGGGCCAGGCGTTAAAGAAGCGGGCGGTTTAGCAATTATTGGTACTGAGCGTCATGAGAGTCGTCGTGTGGATAGACAATTACGCGGTCGTGCTGGTCGTCAAGGTGACCCGGGAAGCTCTCAGTTTTTTGTTTCTCTTGAAGATAATTTAATGCGTTTATTCGGTAGCGAGCGTATTGCTTCGCTAATGGATAGAATGGGTTTGAAAGAAGGAGAAGTTATTCAACATAGCATGATTAGCAAAAGTATAGAGCGTGCGCAAAAGAAAGTAGAAGAAAATAACTTTGGTACTCGTAAACGTTTAATTGAATACGATGACGTTATGAATGCGCAACGTGACGTAATTTATAAGCGTAGACGTAATGCCTTATATGGTGATAAATTAAGTATAGATATTGCTAATATGATTTACGAAGTTGCTGCAACTTTAATTGAAGAATTTCAGGGAACGAAAGATGCCGAAGGATTTAATTTAGAGTGCATGAAAAATTTCGGAATTGAAAGTCCGTTTACCGAACAGCAATTTAATTCCGGTAAAGAAGAAGAATTGTCCAATCAGTTATTTGACGCTGTTCAAAAGTACTATGCCGAAAAATCGCAAATATTATGTGAGCAAGCTTTTCCTGTAGTTAGAGATGTTTTTACCAACCCGAACAATACTTTCGAAAACATTGTAACTCTTTTCTCCGATGGTATTAGAGGTGTTCAAGTTGTTGCTAATTTAAAAAAGGCATACGAAACAAAAGGACGCGAATTAATTTTGGGCTTCGAGAAATCGGTTGTTTTAGCAATGATTGATGATTCTTGGAAAGAACATTTACGCGAATTGGATGACTTAAAACAAGCCGTTCAAAATGCATCCTTAGAACAAAAAGATCCTTTAGTTATTTATAAGTTAGAATCGTTTAACTTATTTAAAGAAATGATTATTAAGAGTAATAAAGAAGTTATTTCGTTTTTAATGAAAGGCGGATTGCCAAACGATAATCAACAACAAATTTCTCAAGCTAAATTCACACAAGAGCAACCAAAACAAAAGAAAGAAAAATTGCTTGAGAGTCGTGATGAAAATATTGTAGAAGAACAAAACGCACAACAAAAACCAAAAATACAACCTATACGCGTTGAAGCAAAAATTGGAAGGAACGACCCTTGCCCTTGCGGTAGCGGTAAAAAATACAAAAGCTGTCACGGACAAGGGATAGCTTAATAAATTATTTTCAAAAACAAAAAAGCCACTTTATTAAAGTGGCTTTTTTGTTTTTTAATTTTATGTCATCCCGAGGAACGAGGGATCTTTTTTCAGATGCTTCCTTCGTCAGCATGACAGTGTTTACAACTTCCTTAATAAACTTTGTATGCTTGTTCTTTCGGTTAAGATTGCATGTAATGTATCAATAGCAACTCGTTCTTGTTTCATGGTATCTCTATCGCGAATGGTTACAGTCTTGTCTTCTAAACTTTGATGATCTATTGTAATGCAAAATGGTGTTCCAATGGCATCTTGTCTGCGGTAACGTTTTCCGACTGTATCTTTTTCATCATAAGCCATCATAAAATCAAGTTTCAAATCCTTCATAATGCTTTCTGCTAATTCAGGTAAACCATCTTTTTTAACTAAAGGAAAAATAGCGGCTTTGTATGGCGCTAGAGCAGGAGGTAGGCTTAATACAGTTCTTGTATCGCCGCCTTCCAAGACCTCTTCTTTTAAGGCCGATGATAAAACAGCTAAAAATAATCTATCTAATCCAACAGATGTTTCTACAACATATGGTACATAACTTTGATTTAATTCCGGGTCAAAATATTGTAATTTTTTTCCGGAAAATTGTTCGTGTTGTTTTAAATCATAATCGGTTCTGCTATGTATGCCTTCTAATTCTTTAAATCCAAATGGAAATTGGTGTTCTATATCGGCAGCCGCATTTGCATAGTGTGCTAATTTTAAATGATCGTGAAAACGGTATTTTTCTGCGCCTAAGCCTAATGATAAATGCCAATTTAATCGTGCATTTTTCCAATAGTCATACCATTCCATTTCTGTACCTGGCTTTACAAAAAATTGCATTTCCATTTGTTCAAACTCACGCATTCTAAAAATAAATTGTCTCGCAACAATTTCATTTCTAAAAGCTTTACCGGTTTGCGCAATACCAAACGGAATTTTCATTCGTCCGGTTTTTTGAACGTTTAAATAGTTTACAAAAATACCTTGCGCTGTTTCTGGTCTTAAATAAATAATATTTGACTCGTCAACCACAGCACCAGTTGATGTGCTAAACATTAAATTAAACTGACGAACATCTGTCCAGTTGCGACTTCCGCTTACAGGACAAACAATTTCAAGATCAACAATAATTTGTTTTACTTCCTCTAAATTATTTTCGTTTAATGCAGTTTTAAAACGATTGTTTATCGAATCAATTTTATCTTGATATTCTTTTACGCGCCCGTTAGTAGATTTAAACATAACGGCATCAAAATTCTCGAAACGTTTAGCAGCTTTTTCTACTTCCTTGTTTATTTTATCTTCAATTTTAGCAACATACTCTTCAATTAACACATCGGCTCTATAACGCTTCTTACTATCTTTATTGTCAATTAAAGGGTCGTTAAAAGCATCCACGTGCCCGCTGGCTTTCCATGTAGTTGGGTGCATAAATATAGAGGCGTCTATTCCAACAATGTTTTCATTCATTTGTACCATGGCCTTCCACCAATAATCGCGAATATTTTTTTTCAACTCTGCACCAAGTTGTCCATAATCATAAACAGCGCTTAGTCCGTCATAAATTTCGCTGCTCTGAAAAATAAAGCCATACTCTTTACTATGGGAAATGATATTCTTAAAAAAATCTTCGGGTTTTATATTGCTCATGTTTAATAAATTAAAGGCTCAAAAATAGTATTTTTTATCTCTTATTTAAGAGTATTATCTAAAGTTTCATTAACAAATTAAGTTTATCTTAGTTGCCTGCATATGAGTAATAGTAAGAAATATATAATTTAATATGTTTTATAGAAACTAATGAGGAGTTTTTCTCGCATATATAAGCAATGTTTATTAGCAATTATTTTTGCCATATTGTTTATTCCTTTCATACAGAATAAATTTAAAATTTTTGAAATATTACCACTTCATGGTGATATTAGTATTGCTGAAGACGCATATTTAAATAACACAGGTTGGTTTTCGGGTGTTTATCAAGAAAAACAAGAAACGCATCTAAATTCAGCCTTTGGATTTAGAGAATTAGTTGTTCGTTTGCACAATCAATTAAAATTTTCGGTATTTAACTTACCAACCGCCAAAGGAGTAGTAATTGGAAAGGAAAATTATTTTTACGAAGAGAATTACATTAAGGCATATACTGGCGTTGATTTTATTGGGGAGGATAGTATCGATAAAATTGTTAGTCGCATAAATTTTATTTCTGATACACTTTCTAAACTAAATAAACAATTAATTATTGTTTTTGCAGCAGGAAAAGCATCTTATTATCCAGAATACATTCCTAATAATTATTTGCCGGTTAAAGGAAAAACTAATTACAAAATACTTTCAACCGGAATTAAAAATACCAGTGTAAATTATATTGATTTTAATGAATGGTTCGTGGCGCAGAAGGCTATATCTAAATACCCATTGTATCCACAATATGGCATTCATTGGAGTAATTATGGTGCTGTGTTAGCTGCGGATTCAATTATAAAAAAGATAGAGTTTCTTAGAAAAATAGATATGCCTAATTTAATTTATAATGAAGTTGAATTAAAACCATCCTTCGGTATTGATTACGATATAGCTGATGGCATGAACTTATTAGTTAAATTAAGAAGTATTGATATGGCTTACCCAAAAATAAAAACTGAGCCGGCAGAAAATAAAATAAAGCCAAGCGTATTAGTTGTTTCTGATAGTTTTTATTGGGGAATGTATGATTTTGGAATTGCAAATTCATTTGGTAATAATCATTTTTGGTATTATAACAAACAAGTTTACCCCGAAACATTTAAAAACGAATTGTTTGTTGAAGATTTAGATATTAAAACTGAAATTATAAAACACGAAGTTTTTATTGTTATGGCAACAGAAGCTAATTTATCTAATATAGGTTGGGGATTTTTTGAGAAGATGGAACGCAATTTTAAAGGAGTTATAAACCTAAAAAATACAACCAATCATATTAACGACTTAAAAAAGAAAATTTTAGAGGATAAGAAGTGGATGGAAGATATAAACAAGAAAGCAATTAAAAAAAACATCAGTGTTGATTCTATGCTAACGCTTGATGCGATGTGGATAATTGAACATCCAGATTGATTGAATTAATAATAATTGGTCTCAATGATTAATAATAAAATAAATTTTATCTTAGTAAACTTTCTCTTTTATGGTTTTTAGCAGTATTGTTTTTCTCTTATATTTTATGCCAATATTTATGTTGGTCTATTTTTTTATAGATACAAAATATAAAAATGCTGTTATTCTTATAGGAAGTATTTTCTTTTATGCATGGGGCGCTCCAAAATTTATTTTTGTTATTTTATTTACCACTTTTTTAGATTTTTATCTGGTAGGGTGGATGGATAGAATTACCAATGAAAGACAAAGAAAATTAATGCTTGTTTTATCAATTTCAATAAACTTGGGTTTATTAGTTTATTTTAAATACTCCAATTTTTTTATTGAAAATGTAAACGCCGTGCTATCTGTTTTTGGTGATAAACAAATACATTGGACAAAGTTGATATTACCAATTGGCATTTCGTTTTACACTTTTGAAACAATTACTTATGTAGTAGATGTTTATAGAAGAGTTCATAAACCCTTAACTAAGTTTTGGGATTATCAATTATATATTATTTTATTCCCTAAATTAATTGCCGGTCCAATAATACGTTATCATGAATTAGCCGACCAAATTTCTGAAAGAGTTGATTTAATTGATGATAAGCTTACGGGCTTTTATCGTTTTGTTTTTGGTTTAGCAAAAAAGGTTTTAATCGCAAACCAAATGGGCCTTGTTGCTGATGAAATATTTGGAACTAATTATAATGATTTAGATACTATAACTGCATGGGTAGGAAGTTTAGCTTACACATTTCAAATTTATTTTGATTTTAGTGGCTATAGTGATATGGCAATAGGCTTAGCAAAAATGATGGGCTTTAAATTTCCTGAAAATTTTAATAATCCTTACATCTCACAAAGCATAACAGATTTTTGGCGTAGATGGCATATGACATTAGGAAGTTGGATGAAAAATTATTTATACATACCTCTTGGTGGAAATAAAGTGAGCAAGGGTAGATTGTATTTTAATTTATGGTTAGTTTTTTTAGCGTCAGGTTTATGGCATGGTGCAAGTTGGAGTTTTATTTTTTGGGGAGCTTTTCATGGATTTTTTTTAGTGATAGAGCGCGCTTTTTTAGGAAAAATACTTATAGCAATTGGCAAGATACCGGCAATTTTAATAACCTTTTTTATTGTAAATATTGGTTGGGTGTTTTTTAGGGTTGATAAAATATCTGATGCATTTAACTATCTAAAAAAAATGTTTACGCTTAATTTTAAATCAGAAATTAAATTTGATAACGAATTTATTACTTATTTTATTATCGCAATTTTCTTTTCATTTTTTGCAATTACAAACTACACTAAAAAAATACAAGACAATATTTATTTTAATTCTTACAGTAATTTAAGACACCTTACTATCGTTGCAATATCTTTAGTTTTATTTGTTTTATCAGTAAGTTCCATAACATCCTCGGGTTTTAATCCTTTTATTTATTTTAGGTTTTAATGAAACTTTCAGTAAATATGTTTAAAAAGAGCCTCCTTGTAATAGTTTTTTTGTTTCTTTTTTTTCCTATCCTACAAAACAACCTTAATTTTTTTAAGGCAAAGGAATTAAACGGAGTTTTTAATCACGCTTCAGACATTAAGTTTTCTTTTACCGATTGGCTAAACCAAAGTTTTCAAAAAGAAAAAGGATTTTTTTTAAATGAAAATTTTGGGAGTAGAAATTTATTGGTTAGAGTTAATAATCAAATTAGATTTAATTTATTTAAAAAAGCTGCAATCGAAGAAGTATTGCTAGGGAAAAATGGTTATTTTTTTGGTAATACTTATTTAAGATCATATTGCGGAGAAGATTTTGTAGGGATTGATACGTTAATTAATAAATGTCGTTTAGTTAAAGAGCTTCAAGATAGATTAGAACAACGTGGACAGATTTTTTTGCCGGTTCTCGCGCCAAATAAAGTAAGGGTATTAAACGAATTTTTACCGAATGATATTTGTAAAAAGAATAGTTCAAATTACGAAGTACTGATTAGTTTATTTAAAAAATTTAATATTAAATACATTGATTTTAATGCGCATTTTAGCCAAGCGTATAAAAAAACTAAATACCCTTTATATACAAAGTTTGGCACTCACTGGAGTGTTTACGGACACACCCTTGCAACTGATAGTATAATTAGTTATTTAAATTTTAATTACAAGTTAAATACAAGAAAAATGGTTTGGGATGATATTGTATTGAGTGATTCTTTAAGAGACCCAGATAATGATCTTGTTGATGCGATGAATTTATTATTTCAGCAACAGCCATTCGAAGCTGCTTACCCAATGGTTTCTTATCCAAAAAACAAAACTGAAAGTCCATCATTGCTAGTTATCGGCGATAGTTTTAACTTTGGGTTAGAGAAAACTAATTTTCATAATGAAGTTTTTAGCGGTTATAAATTTCTATATTATTTTAAACAGGTATTTCCTAATTCAGATGATCCGATGGCATTGTACAAATTAAATTTAATGCAGGAAATAAATAACCATAAAGTAATACTCTTGGTTACCGCAGAATTTAATATTGCAGAATACGGCTGGGGATTTTTAGAAAAAGCTACCGGCCTTTTAAATGGTAAAATACGTCCTGAGGATTTAGAGTATGACAATGTGGTTTATATGATGAAGTCTACAATCTTAAATGATAAAAGTTGGATAACAAAGATTAAAGAACAAGCTGAAAGAGAAAATAAAAACTTTGACTCGCTTTTAAACGGAACAGCTGTTTATTTAGCTGACATAAAAATATTTAAAGAAAACTCTTATAAAAACTTACAAATTAAACTTTTAAAAGATAGAATTAAAAAGGATGCTGATTGGATGAAACAAATAAATGTAAAAGCAAAAGAAAAAAATATAAGCATCGATTCGATGACAACCCTTGATGCAATTTGGCAATTAAATCAAATCAAGTAATTTCTAAATTATCAATCAATCTAATTTTGCCAACAAATAAAGCAATTAAAGCAATTGCTTTTTTTCCTGATTTTAAGTCGGTCATTTCCTCTAAAGTTCCCGCATTACAAATTTCAAAATAATCTAATTTCATTAAAGAAATTTTATTTGTTTCTTGTTGTATAAATAATTTCGCAGTTGTTATTCCATCTTTTTTAACAATGTTTTTTGCCTCATTCATTAATTTAGGAACTAATGCGGCAATTTCTCGTTCTTGGCTGCTTAATAACGCATTTCGTGAGCTCATGGCTAATCCATCCGCTTCTCTTAATATTGGACAGGCAATAATTTCAATAGTTGAATTCATTTGTTTTATCAATGCCTTAACAATCATTACCTGCTGAAAATCTTTACTTCCAAAAAAAGCTTTATTTGGCTCAATAATTTCTAATAAACGTTTTACAACTTGTGCTACACCATTAAAATGCCCTGGTCTATGTTTTCCTTCTAATGTTTTATCCAAAAACCCAAAATCAAAAGTTGTTTCGTCTTTTTTAGGGTAAATCTCATTAATAGGTGGTAAAAATAGCACATCACAATTTGCCTCTTCCAAAAGTAGAGTGTCTTTTTCAGGCATTCTTGGGTATCTTTCAAGGTCTCCTTTATCATTAAACTGTGTTGGATTCACAAAAATGCTGCAAATTGTGATATTACAGACTTTTTTAGAAGCTTCAATAAGTGATATATGACCCTTATGTAGAGCGCCCATGGTTGGCACAAAGCCCACTGACTGCTTTTGACTTTTTATTTCCTTTAAAAAGCGTTGTATATCTACTATTTTGCTGAATATTAACATGTTTTGCGAGGGCAAATGTACATTTTACTTTGAAATATGGATTTTTTTTGATTACTTTTGTATAATAATTTAGGAACTAAAAATTTAGTATGAAGAAAGCCAGAGTTCTTTTTGTCTCTCAAGACATTACCCCTTATCTCGACGAAACATATGTTGGAAAAATTGCCAGAAAGCTGCCACAAGGTATTCAGGAGCGCGGTAAAGAGATTCGCACATTCATGCCAAAATACGGCTGCATAAACGAACGTAGACATCAATTACACGAAGTTATTCGCCTTTCGGGGATGAATATGGTGATAAATGATGTTGATCATCCATTAATTATTAAGGTTGCTAGTATACCAAGTGCGCGTATGCAAGTGTATTTTATCGATAATGAAGAATATTTTAGCAGAAAAGCTATTTTAACCGATAAAACAAGCGGTAAATATTTCGACGATAACGACGAACGTGCGATGTTTTTTGTTCGCGGAGTGGCAGAAACCGTTAAAAAACTTGGTTGGCAGCCCGATATTATCCACTGTCATGGTTGGTTAAGTGCTTTATTGCCATTATATATCAAGAAATATTATTCAGAAGATCCTTTATTTGCTGACACTAAAGTTATAGTGTCTCTTTATGAAGATGAATTTCCAAAAACTTTAAATAAAAAATTCCTTGATAAGCTAGCTTTTGATGGATTTAATAAAAAAGATTTAAAACATATTTCTGAGGAATCAAGTCATATCAATATGATGAAACAAGCTTTAGAATATGCTGATGGTATTATTCAAGGAGCAGAAAACCTTAATCCTGAATTAGAAAAATTCGTTAAAAAATTAGGAAAGCCCTTTTTACCATATAAGAACGAGTTAGAGTATATGGATTCATTTAATGAGTTTTATGATTTAATGCTTGAAGAAGCTAACGTTTTAAGCTAATTAATTTAAATTCTAAAACTTAATAATGTAACCCCAGCTTTTAGTTGGGGTTATTTTTTTATTTTTTTAGTAAATAATAAAGTGGTTAAGCACAATAAATACCTATTTTTATCGCTTATTACTTAAAATTGAAAATCATTAAAAATACAGGATTATTATTTATTTTTCTTTTAGCATTAACCGCTTGTAAAAAAGATCATAGTATTTTAGGTGTTGATGTGCAACCCGAGATTGACGCAATTAATGCTACTCATTGTGATACAGCAATTATTTCGGGTTATACTCTGGGATACGATTCAATTCCGTCGTATAACGACAATTTAAAATTTTTAGGAAGTAATCAAGACCCCACTTTTGGTAGGACGGATGTTGGTTTGTATTTAAACGCAAATATTCCAAACGGAATAACATCTACTACTTTTGGAGATGATGCCAATTTAGTTTCAGCGGAAATAGTTTTGGTTGTAAATACTTTAAATTTTGTTGGCGATCAAAGCACGGCCTTAACCTATTCTGTTTTTGCACTTGATTCGGCTTTAAATACTTCACGATTATATTATTCTGACAATACAAAACTTCACAATAAAAATTTAATCCTAGCAACTCATACAACAAGTTATAGTGCGTTGGATGGAAAATTAGTTTTACGAATCCCCATTGATTTTAACTACGCAAAATCAATTTTAAATAATCCCCAATATCTTGTCGACAATGGAACTTTTTTAAGTTATTATAAAGGATTTTATATCACTGCGGCCGGGAGTAATTTAAATCCGGTTAGTGCGCAAGGTGTAATTACAAAATTTAATTTAGAAGACGTTACTAGTGGATTTTATTTGCATTATCAACATGGTACTCCATCGGCAACAAAACAAGATATTGATTATAAATTTAATTTTTCCGGAACAAACGCAGTAAGGTTTAATACAATTAAGTACCAGTCCAACCAAGGTGGTAATTATATTTTAAATCAACAACTTCAAGGAAACACAATTTTAGGACAACAAAATTTATTTTTAAAAGGCATTGGTGGAACTAAAATTAATTTACAAATTCCTTTTTTAGATCATTTAAAAAATTATTCTGATTCCTTTCCAATTGCAATTAATAGAGCTGAATTTGTTTTTAATGTAGATCCTTCTTTTGCTTCTATTGTTGGAAATGGATATTATTTTACACCACCCAAGTTAGCATTATTGCCTTTAGATTCCTTAGGGAAAGAGGCTTACGCAGTGGATCAATTAAACTCTACAGATTTTGGAAGATATGGTGGTACTTTTGACGAAGCTAATAATAGATACGTTTTTAATATCGCACGTCATGTTCAAGCAATTTTAAATAAACAACGAAAAAATTATGGTTTTCGTTTAGTTGTTGCCGATCCTGCCGGATCAATTGTTGTTCGTCGCGATAATTATGCAGAAAGAGTTGTGTTAGTTGGAAGTAATAACGCTAATACCGCATTAAGACCAAAATTTAATTTGAGTTTTATAAAGTATAAACACAATTAAAATTTTTTCGCATTTAATTTTATGCGAGTAATTATCAGTTTAATAGTCTCTAGTGGATAAAAAAAGGTTACATACATTACTTAACCTAAAGGTAAATACCGATTCACCAAATTTTATTATTTATTCAGAAGAGATAAGTCAGCGCTTAGATTATGTTGCTCATTTTATTTTTAACCATGTTTTAAAAGTAAACTTTAGCATAACAAATAACATTTCTGAATTTCAAAGTTCTCGTTTTTTTAAGATTAATTATTCTATAAAAAGTATTCCAAATTCTTTTCAAATTATTCCTCATGCCCTTTTATTCGAATCAGGAATTTCGATAAGTAAACCGGAAAGTTTTTTAAAAAACAATCTTATTTATTTTTTTAAAAATAAAACAAGTAATAACTCTTTAGAATTTAATTACGATATTTTTTCTTCTGTTTTTTATTTTATTTCAAGATATGAGGAATTGCAGACTTTTACAGCTGACAGTCATGGTAGATTTGAAGCCAAAGCAAGTATTCTTTTTGAAAACAAAATGTATTTAAAGCCTGTTGTAGATTATTGGATACTTGAATTTAAAAAAGAATTACAAAATTTTTATCCTGAAATTAAATTTCCGGAAAATAAATTTAAAGCAATAAGTACAATTGATGTAGATAACTTATATGCTTATAAAGCCAAAGGATATTTAAGAACTACTGGCGCAATTTTTAAAGATATTTTAAAATTTGATTTTACTAACTTAAAGCACCGAATAAAAGTTTTATCTAATAAATCTCAAGACCCTTTTGATATTTACACTTCTAATTCTGAATTTTGTTTAGATAACAACATCCCATTAATTTATTTTTTCTTGTTTAAGTCGGGTACAAAATACGATAGAACTGTCAATCCAAATTCTAACTCCTTTAATAAAGTTTTTAAATTGATTAAAGAAAAACAAGCTAGTATTGGCATACATCCATCTTATTTTTCTTGTCAAGATAACGACATTCTAAAACAAGAAGTAAACGATTTTTCTAATAAATTGGGCGAACCTGTTCAAATATCTCGTCAGCATTATTTGCGTTTTGATATTAAAACAACCCCACAATTATTATTAGATAACGGTATTATTGCCGATTTTACAATGGGCTTTGCCTCCGATATCGGTTTTAGAGCCGGCACATCTTTTCCGTTTTACTATTACGATTTTGCTGCGGAGAAACAAATGGATTTATTATTGGTGCCATTTTGCGCGATGGATGGGGCTTATTTTATTTATGATAAAGTTAGTCCAGAAGTAATGTTAAATTCTTTACTAGATTTGGCTAATGAAGTTAAAAAAGTGAATGGTTTTTTTATTACAGTTTTTCACGAACGTACTTTTTCTAGCCACCTATACCCCGGTTACGACCATGTATATAAAAAATTATTTCAAAAGTTAAATGCGATATAATTTGATGAAAATTAAACTATCTTTAAGCAATGAAATTTTCTAATTTAATATATTCTTTAGTTGGCTTTTGTCTTTTGTTTTTTGCTTCATGTAAAAATGATTTAAAAATTAATGCGCCTTATAAAGAAATTCCAACTATATACGCTGTATTAAACCCTCAAGAAACAATACAAATGATTAGGGTTAATAAAGTTTTTTTGGGCGAGGGAAATGCAAATGAAATGGCGCAAGTGGCAGATTCAATAAATTACCAAGCAGGTGACTTAGCGGTAACTTTAGAGCGTTTTGTAAATGGTACGCAAGTTGCTGCTACACCAACCGGTAATAAACTAACAATCGTTTTTAGAGATTCTGTTATACAAGCAAATCCTGGCGCCTTTAATACCACCCAACGTGTTTATGTTAGTTCTGACAGATTATTTGTAACAGGACAGTATGTTTTAAAAGTAAAAAACAATAAAACTTCAAAAATTTTTACTGCAAAAGCTAATGCAATTGATAGTATTCCTGATCAAAATGTATATGCTCCTTTTGGGCCACATTATTATCCTGTTCCTGCAGGTTCTCCCGCTGGTAATCCCGATTTTTACCCTGATTATTCAACCCCGAACCTCACTTATTCTATGAAATTTAAAAATAACGAAGCAGCAATTTACACTGTTGTGTTAAGATTTCATTTTTTTGATTCGTTAAATGATGGTTCTAAAGAATATAAGTTTGTTGATTACAACTTTGGTAATCAGTATATAAAAGATATGCGAACTTTTAGTTTTGGAAAATTATTCGCGTTTGATTTTAGGAAAGCCGATTTGTTTAATAGCCTTGGTTTTTCATTAGCTAAAATGAATTTAAGTAATGCAATTCCAGGAAGAAAAATGTATAAAATGGAACCTATCATCTATACTTCTACTCAAGAATATGTTGATTATTTGCAATTCACAGCTCCTTCGCTAAGTATCGCACAGGAAAAACCAATTTATTCAAATTTTGAAAATAGAGAGGCTATGGGAATTTTTACCTTTAGAACAAGAAGGTCTGTTTTTAAAGAAATGGCAAGTACCTTTATTTCTGAGTTTTCTTTTAATCCCAGTACTTGTAAATTTCATTTTTTCACATCAGCTGGAATTGCCCAGAATTGGTGTAATTAAACTGCCTTTTTCGCAAACCCATCATTTATTTACGTCATTTTGTTGCCTTTTTTAGGGGTTAATGTGACAGGTTGTCGCTAATTTTTAGCTGATTTCCTTTGGCATATTAATTGAGATACACTAATCAAATAAATAGACAAACTAAATAAAAATAAATAAAATGGGAAAAATTATAGGAATAGATTTAGGAACCACAAATAGCTGTGTATCAGTTATGGAAGGTAATGAAGCTGTGGTTATACCAAATAATGAAGGTAAGCGTACAACACCATCTGTTGTGGCTTTTGTAGAAGGTGGCGAAAGAAAAGTGGGAGATCCTGCAAAACGTCAAGCTATCACAAATCCAACTAAAACAGTTTATTCAATTAAACGTTTTATGGGGCATACTTTTGATGAAGTTAGTGGTGAAGTAGGACGAGTACCTTATAAAGTAGTTAAAGGCGATAACAATACGCCACGTGTTGAAATTGATGGAAGAAAATATACTCCTCAAGAAATTTCAGCTATCATTTTGCAAAAAATGAAAAAAACAGCAGAAGATTTTTTAGGAACTGAAGTAACGGATGCAGTAATTACTGTTCCGGCATATTTTAATGATGCTCAACGTCAAGCTACTAAAGAAGCTGGCGAAATAGCAGGATTAAATGTAAAACGTATCATTAACGAACCAACCGCAGCTGCTTTAGCTTATGGTATGGATAAAAAAGGAAAAGATATAAAATTAGTAGTGTTTGATTGTGGTGGTGGAACTCATGACGTGTCTGTTCTTGAATTAGGTGATGGTGTGTTTGAAGTTAAAAGTACCGATGGTGATACTCACTTAGGTGGTGATGATTTTGACCAAGTAATTATTGATTGGTTAGCAGAAGAGTTTTTAAAAGATGAAGGTTTAGATTTACGTAAAGACCCAATGGCTTTACAACGTTTAAAAGAAGCTGCAGAAAAAGCTAAGATTGAATTATCTAACACAACTACTACAGAAATTAACTTGCCATATATTATGCCAGTTAATGGTATGCCAAAACACTTAGTTAAAAGTTTAACACGTGCAAAATTTGAGCAATTAGCAGATAGTTTAATTCAACGTACTATTAAGCCTTGTATTTCAGCATTAAAAAATGCAGGCTTATCAACTTCTGAAGTAGATGAAATTATTTTAGTAGGTGGTTCAACTCGTATACCTGCAGTTCAAGCAGCAGTAGAAAAATTCTTTGGAAAATCACCAAATAAAGGTGTTAACCCAGATGAGGTTGTTGCATTAGGTGCAGCTATTCAAGGTGGTGTTTTAACCGGAGAAGTAAAAGATGTATTGTTGTTAGATGTTACTCCTTTATCATTAGGTATCGAAACAATGGGTGGTGTTTTCACAAAATTAATTGAGTCTAACACAACTATACCAACAAAAAAATCGCAAGATTTTAGTACCGCTGCAGATAATCAACCTTCTGTTCAGATTGTTGTTTTTCAAGGTGAGCGTCCAATGGCAAAAGATAACCGTAAGTTAGGAGAATTTAACTTAGATGGTTTACCTCCAGCACAACGTGGTGTTCCTCAAATTGAAGTAACTTTTGATATTGATGCAAATGGTATTTTAAATGTAAGCGCAAAAGATAAAGCAACTGGTAAATCTCATAACATTCGTATTGAAGCGAAGAGTGGATTAAGTCAAGAAGAAATTGACCGTATGAAACGCGAAGCGGAATTAAATGCTGATTCAGATAAAAAAGCGAAAGAAGAAGTTGATAAATTGAATGAGGCTGATGCGATGATTTTCCAAACAGAAAAACAATTAAAAGAGTTTGGCGATAAAATTCCTGCAGAGAAAAAAGCACCAATTGAAAGCGCGTTAACTGAATTAAAAGCAGCGCATGCTTCAAAAGACATCTCTAAAATAGACGCAGCTTTAGCAAGTATTAATACTTTATGGAGTGCAGCTAGCGAAGATATGTATAAGGCGCAACAACAAACTGGCGGCGAAAACGCAAATGCTAACCCAAATGCTGAAGGGCAAGATAGTGGGCAAGCAAACGGCGAAAACGTAACCGATGTTGATTTTGAAGAAGTAAAATAATTTTTGGTTTATATGTATGTAAGAAATCCCTTCGGTGAAAACCGGAGGGATTTTTTTTGGTTTATAAACCTGACGTAGCATTATAATATCGAGCTGTAAACCTTCAAGGTTTTAAAAACCTTGAAGGTCTAACAAGATAAAATAATGAAAAGTTCAAAATTGCTGTCTCTTCGAGTAGGCTTGCTTTTCACAAGACGTATCGAGAAGTCGTCTATCCTCCTCTTGAGGAGGTGCCCGAAGGGCGGAGGAGGAAATGTAGTGTTCTTGAAAATATTTTTTCTAAATTATTTCGAAGGCTGAAGCAATCTTTAATACTGTGTTTGAGACCCGATAGCTATCGGGTGCTTCGTTCCTCGCAATGACGGAGTACTGTCGTCATTGCGAAGCCTCTCTCAATTATTTCGAAGGCTGAAGCAATCTTTTATACTGTGTTTGTGATTGCCACTTTATCACATTCCAGGCTGAGAAAACATAAATTATTTAAACAGTTCTCCGAAATGATGTCAGTTAAATTTACTTTGTCTTTTTTTGAAAATGTAAGTCCTCCTTACGTCTGTAAAATCTTTATCTAGCAGAGTAAAACGGTCTTTTTCCAAATTTATTAATTTAAATTTTCGTAAAGGCATACTGGCTTTATAAAGCTTATAATTGCGTGAAATATCCTGAGCGTTAAAAAAAATAAGAGTAGAGTCGGCTGCGAAATATTTAAATTTGCAGGCGGCAACATTAGCCGGAAATGGATCCGTTTCTTGATCCCAATCGTAAATTAACACTGTATCTTTCACGCTAAATTTTAAGTTTTTTAATAATTTTTTATGTTCTACTTTTAATGTATCGTAAATTATGGCGCGCATTTCGAATTTGGCTCTATATGTACAATTTCGAGGATAAACAACACCTGCGTCGATGTCTGCTGTATGATTATAGTTATTGTACATGATTTTAATTAAAACAAATTTGTTATTTATCAAAAATGATTTAAAATCAAGTTTTTGTGCAAAGCAAAGTTCGGTAAATAACATTACAATCAACAGTATGCTTGTTTTTTTATTTATCATTTTCTTGTTTTTCTTTCAATCTCCAATAAAAATTTTTCATATTTCCTTTTCAGGTTATCAGGAATAATGTAATTCTTTGGTAAATTAAACGTTTGGTATAAAGACTGCTCGTAAAGACTTGCTAATCCAACTGAATTTCTTAAACTATCCAAATTTTTTATGTCTAAAAAAATAGTTGTGTCAGTAATATCAAAAGTGCCATAAAGTGTAGAACCTTCTTTCAGCGCTTGATCTATAGCAAGTGTGTAAAAGTCAGGATGCAGCAAATGTTTAGCACAATTATCTTTAATGCAGGAATCTAGGTACTCATTGTCGTATCTTTTTAAATGAAGTAATAATATATTCAATAGCGCATCACCTCCAACATTTGATTCATTAACCATGCCAAAAGCTTTAATAAATTTCACTAAAGTATCCATATTTAAAGAATCAACGTAGCCAATATAATTCCATGCAGTCTTATTTTTGTAACCTGCAAAATCCAGCTGTTGTCTGGCAGTTTGGTCAGAAGTGAAGAGGTCTCTAATAAATAAAAATTTCATTAAATCACCACTTCCGTGTGTATAAAAATAGTTTATGGTTTTACTACGATTTTCAAGAAATTTTTTTTGAATCAATAGTTTGTGTTTCTCATCAAAATTATTTATCTCAAAATCACGCGTCATTTCAAACGACAATCCATGTTCAATAGCCTTTACCATATAGAGGTATGCTTTATTGTAATTTTGTCTTTCAAGATAATAATAAGCAATATCAGAAAAGTAGATATAAACTTTAGGCTGTAATTTCCCGATAGCTTTAAAATATTTTTCTACTTCTTTATCTATTTTTTTTGTTTTTGAAATATTGTAGCAAGTTTGAAAATAAAAGAAATCATTCTTTTCCTGAGCGTGGAAATTAAGTGCAATTAATAAAAAATATAAATTAAAAATTATCCATTTCATTATATAAATATACTAAAAGAACTTAAATTATTTTCGTACAGGTATATTGAATCCCGTTTTAAAGAACCCCTGTTCCGCAGAATTTGTAATTCTGCTGAAGGTTCATTTTCTTATATCAATTTAAATGAATGTTTAATCCAATTGTCATTCCGAAGAATGAGGAATCTGGGCTAGAACGGATGCTCCCTCCGTCAGCATGACAATGTCTGCGGCAAAGAATTTGTAATTCTGCGAAATGTTTAATAATAAAACTATTTCTCAGCGTAATAAATTGCTGCTACACCAAAGCTTAAACTTTTAAAATTGGTGTTTTTAAATTTTAATTTATTTAAAATGGCAACAAATTTTTCGTTGTTTGGAAATGCTTTTACACTCTCTGTTAAATAAGTGTAAGCACGATTATCATTGGAGAATATTTTCCCCACTAAAGGTGTGATGTATGAAAAATAAAAATTATAAAATCCTTTAATAAACCAATTCGTAGGGTAGGCAAACTCAAGTATCACAAGTTGTCCGCCTGGTTTTAAAATGCGGTACAAATTATCTAAACCTATTTCTAAATTTTGAAAATTACGAACACCAAAACCAACAACTATCGCGTCAAAAGTATTATCAGGGAAGGCAACGGTTTCTGCATTTCCATTTTCGAGAGTAATTAAAGATTCTAGTTTTAGCTTTTTTAATTTCTCTCTTCCAAATTGCATCATGCCATCGCTAATATCAATGCCAATAATTTTTTCGGGATTTAATTTAGCGCACTCAATTGCAAAGTCGCCAGTGCCTGTAGCTACATCTAAAATTACTTTTGGTTTTTTTGTTTTTAATAAGTTAACGCATTTTTTGCGCCAGCCTTTATGAGTACCTAAGGATAAAAGACTATTTAAAAAGTCGTAACGATTGGCAATGTTATCAAACATTTGCGCAACCTGTTCTTTTTTAGAATCGTCATTTTTATAAGGAGTAACGGTATCGTGTAACATTATTTTATAAAATCTAATTTTAAAGCTTCTTCAAGCAATTGTTCTTTGTTGATAGGAACAACGCCAACTTGTTCACACACTAAACCTCCTGAAAGATTTGCTAAGGCCGCGGTTACAATATCATTACATTCTAAAGCTCTACACAATGCCGCAACACTAATAACGGTATCGCCGGCGCCGCTAACATCTGCAATACTTCTAATGTGAGCAGTAATGTGTTCTTTTATTTTTCTTGAGTTGGTAATTACACCTTTCTCTGCCAACGTAACTAAAATAGTTTCGGCATTTTGTTTTACTCTAAAACTACTAACCGCTCTTTGAAGTTCGTTGATATTGTCAGCGCTAACATCCATTTTAATGCCTTCGCGTAGTTCTTTTAAATTTGGTTTAAATAAGCTTACGCCTTTGTAGATATTAAAGTTTTTTGTTTTTGGATCAACACAAGTAGGTATGTTTTTGCTTTTAGCTAATTCAACAACCTTACTAACTAATTTTGGAGTTATTAAACCTTTGTTATAATCTTCAAAAATAATAACGTCAATTTTATCGTGATTAATAATATACGAAATTAAGGTAATTAATTGTTGAGTTTCTGAAACTTCAATTTCGTTTTCTACTTCTTCATCAACTCTTAAAAGTTGCGAATTGTTGCCAATTACTCTTGTTTTTACTGTTGTTATTCTATCACGACATTTTAAAATACCTTTTTGACTTAATTTTTGAGTTTTTAAAAGGTCTAAAAAAGCTTGTCCTTCATAATCAACTCCAATTACAGAGCATAATATAGGGTTAGCGCCTAATGCCTGAATGTTTAAGGCTACATTAGCTGCGCCACCAAGTCTTCTTTCCTTTTTAGTTACAGCAACAATTGGTACTGGCGCTTCTGGAGAGATGCGATTTACTTTTCCCCACAAATAACTATCAATCATTACATCACCAATAATAAGGACGTTTAAATTATTGAAAGATTTAAAAATTTCACGAATGTGTTCTTTTTTTATAGAAAATTTTTTCATTATAATCTCAAAAATTATTTAAGTTTTGCTAAAGCTTCTTTCATTCTTTTTAAAGCTTCTTTTAATTTGTCTTCGCTTGTTGCATACGAAAAACGAATGTATATGTCGTCTCCAAAAGCAGCACCAGGTACGAGCGCTAAATGACCTTCGTCTAGTAAAAATAAAGATAAGTCTGTTGCATTTTTTATTTCATAATCTTTATATTTTTTCCCGAAGTAATAAGTAACTTCCGGATAAACATAAAAGGCACCTTGTGGAACGTTAGTTTTTAATCCTGGAATTTCTTTCATTAAACTTAATACTAAATCTCTACGTTTTAAAAAAGCATCGCGCATTGGTTTAATGTAGGTTTCATAATCTAACTCCATTGCTTTATGCATTGCTTTTTGAGTAATGCTGCAGGTTGCTGAGGTAAATTGACCTTGCATTTTATCGCTAGCTTGCGCTATCCATTTGGGAGCAGCCATAATTCCACCACGCCAGCCGGTCATAGCAAAACCTTTAGATACACCGTTTATAGTAATAACTCTATCCTTAATAAAATCAAATTGAGCAAAACTTTCGTGCCCGCCAATAAAATTTATGTGTTCATAAATCTCATCGCTTAAAATATAAAGCTCTTTGTGTTTTGCAACAACTTCTGCTAAAGCTTTTAATTCTGCTTTGCTATAAACACTTCCTGTTGGATTACAAGGTGTGCTTATCATTATTAATCTTGTTTTTGGCGTGATTGCTTTTTCTAATTGCTCGGGCGTAATTTTAAAATCTGCTTCAATTTTAGTATCTACAATTACAGGAACTCCTTCGCCAAGTTTTAATATCTCTAAATAACTTACCCAAAATGGAGCAGGAATAATTACTTCGTCGCCTGGGTTTACTAAACATAATACGGCATTAGCAATACTTTGTTTTGCACCGGTTGAAACTACTATTTCATCTGGTGTATAGCTAAGATTATTATCTCTCTTAAATTTTACGCAAATAGCTTCTCTTAATTCTAGATATCCCGAAACGTGTGTGTAGTAGCTAAAATTATCGTCAATCGCTTTTTTTGCTGTGTCTTTAATTATTTGTGGAGTTGTAAAATCGGGTTCACCAAGACTTAAACTAATGATGTCAATTCCTGCTGCTTTAAGTTCACGACTTTTTCGCGCCATCGCAATTGTTTGCGATTCACTTATTTTGTTTACTCTATCCGAAAGATGTGTCATACTTTTATATTAGTAGCGTTAAATTTAACAACAATTTTTATTAGAATGAGTTGTTTTTTTAAATAAAATGAAACAATGTTAATTATTGGTGTTTTGAATGATTTTAACACTGAAAATACTCTAAAACTTTGATTACTTTTTTTTGGAAAAAACTTTTTTGAAGGGATAGAAAAATTGACCCAAAAAGGTCTCAGGAACCTCTTTACCGCCAGCAACACCTAATACAGGCTGTTTGTCTTTAGGTAAATAATAATAACCAAATAGTAAATCCCAGATATTTAAAATTGAAGCAAAATTAACTCCGTATTTTTTATCAATATTTTTGGCGTGATGCCAAGCATGAGTTTCTGGTGTATTAAAAATATAATTTAACCAGCCCCACTTTACTTTAATGTTGCAATGAGTAAAAAAGCCCCATACATTTTGTACAGTTATTTGAAACAAAAAATAATCTACGGCTGAATATCCAATTAAAGCAAAAGGAATATAAATTAATGGTTTAAAAATAATCATTTCAACCCAGTGAAAATGTCGAGTAGAAGCAGCTCCTAGCTCTTCTTGAGCATGATGAATTTTATGAAACTCCCATAAAAAATTGGAGCGATGTAGAATAATATGAGCAACGTATTCGCAAAAATCTTGTAAAACAAATAAAATTAAAATTTGAAAGATGGGGTTAATGTGAGTGATATCGATAATTTTAAGAGTGTGTATATCGAAAAGAAGCATGAATTTTAAAAAAACAAATTCTGTTACTGCGCATAAAGCAAAAAAACCTAAAACATTTAAAAGAATATCGTTAAATAGTATGTAAAAAATATCTAGCCAAAAATTTTTCCTAGTCATTACACCGTGTTTTCTTTGTCTTGGTAAAACAACTTCAAGAAAAAAACAAAAAAAGTAAGCTAAAAAAACCGCGTAGTAAACATTTTTAAGAGCTGGATGTTTTAAGCTGTCTTTTGTGTAAGTCCAAAACGCGGAGTTTTGGTTTGAAAATTCATTCGCTATTTCTGAAAAGAAAGACATGTAATTAGATGCAAGTTACTTAATTGAGCAAAATAAGCAAAGTCAAATTAGCTAAGTTTTTTCCCAACAATTATTAAATCTCTTAAAATACCATCCATATTGGCAATACCAGGTAAATGCGCCCATTTTTGAAAACCAAATTTGTAAAAAAGATTTAGGCTTGGTCCATTATGTCCGAAAATATAACCAAGTAAATTTTTAATTTCAAGGGATGGCGCAAAATCAATTGCTTTTTGTAAACAGATATTACCTAAACCTTTCCCCCTTGATTTTTCTTCTAAATAAATACTTACTTCAACCGTACCATCATAAGCTGGTCTACCATAAAAAGAATTAAAACTCATCCAACCTGCATATTCGCCATCAATTGTAACTATCCATAATGGTCTTTTGTTTTGATTATGATTGTTAAACCAATCCATTTTACTTTCTACAGAAACGGGTTCTAAATCTGCAGTAACAATCCGAGAAGCAACTGTTGAATTATAAGTTGCAACAATTTTTGGGAGGTCGTTTATAGATGCGTATTTAAATTCAACCTGCATTAATATAAAAGATTGTGATATGGATAACGTTTAATATGTAAATCCCTTACAATGTCGTAAACAGTTTTCTTAAATTCATCTATATTTTCTCTGTCTTGGGCACTAATAAATAAACAAGGATTATTTAAACTTTTCATCCAAGTGTTTTTAATATCTTCTAACGATAAATTTTCTCTTGTGGTTGGTGTTAAATCATCCTCATCTTTTTGGGTATAAGTAAAGGCATCAATTTTATTAAAAACTAAAATAACTGGTTTATCTCCGGCTCCAATTTCTTGTAGCGTTTGTTTAACAACATTTAAATGTTCTTCAAAATTTTTATGAGAAATATCCACAACGTGTATTAATACATCAGCTTCTCGCACTTCATCTAAAGTTGATTTAAAGCTTTCAACTAATTCAGTTGGCAATTTTCTAATAAAACCAACAGTATCACTTAATAGAAAAAAAACATTATCAATAGTTACTTTTCTAACAGTTGTATCTAAAGTGGCAAATAATTTATTTTCTGCAAAAACAGCGCTTTTGCTCAATAAATTCATAATGGTACTTTTCCCAACATTGGTGTAACCAACCAATGCAACACGAATTAATTCTCCACGATTTTTTCTTTGCGTGGCCATTTGCTTATCAATTTCTCGCAAACGTTCTTTAAGAAGCGCAATTTTATCTCTTACAATACGTCTATCTGTTTCAATTTCTTTTTCACCGGCTCCACCGCGAGTTCCTGTGCCACCACGTTGTCTTTCTAAGTGAGTCCACATACCGGTTAAGCGGGGTAACATATATTGGTATTGTGCTAATTGTACTTGAGTTTTAGCATGAGCAGTTTGCGCACGCTGTTCAAATATTTCCAGAATTAATGTGGTACGATCTAAAACTTTTTTACCAAGTTCTTTTTCTAAATTTCGTTGTTGAGATGGAGATAACTCATCATCAAAAATAACAACGTCAATTTTATTTTCAACAACAAAGGCTTTAATCTCCGCTAATTTACCTTTGCCTATAAAGGTTGCTTTATCTGGTTTTTCGAGCTTTTGTGTAAATGTTTTTTTTGTTTCAAGTCCGTAAGTTTCTGCTAAAAAGGCGAGTTCTTCTAAATATTCTTTAGCAAGCCCATCATCTTGTAATTTATTTATTACACCAATTAAAACACAACAGTGATTTGGAATTTCGGTAGAAAGAGTTTCTTTCATTAAGTTTAGTGTCCTTTTATTTGACTATTTACGTATTCTGAAATGGCATTTGCTTGTTCTTCGTTAACTTGAGCGGCAGGCATTGCGCCTTTACCATGCATTATAATTTCTTTAATTCCAGAAACATCCAGGTTAGATGCCGTTATATCTTTTGCGCCCGACATTCCAAGTTTTCCGTCATCACCATGGCATAAACCGCAATTTGCTAAATACAAAGATTTTCCATCAGTTGATTCTGGATTAGTTGTTTCAATGGTTTTTGCAATGCCTTTCTTTTTATGATACACTTCAGCCAAGCCAAAACTTCCCGTTATTAAAAGAAGACTTAAAGCGGCCAACATTTTATTGGATTTTTTAAAACCTATTACAGCAATAGGAATTGAAGAAAATACCATTACCAATTTTATCCATAATAAATAGTCGTATTTGCTGCCAAAAGGAAGTTGCGTCATTAAATAAATTCCGGTGCCTAAAAATAAAAAGCTGACAATCATTTCAGGCACTTTTATTTTTTTGGAGAATTTTGCAAGTAGGTCAGTTTTGTTACTTAAGAGTAAAACCGTTTTTATTACATAAATGAATAAAAAAAGAATTACGACTAAATAATGAGTGTGTAAAATACCTTTATACATATTTTGAAATTTTACCGTAAAAATAGCAATAAAAGCTAGATAAAAAAGCAAATATAGAGTAGTAATTTTGGTAAATCTGTTTAAATTTGAGGGTTTGTCAAATATCTAGAAGATGCTAAATGTTTTGATGAAATTATTTAAGTCATAAATTAATTATAAATGAAAAAAAGTTCCATATTAATTTTACTACTAAGTTTTTTTAGTTTAAGTTTTTTCAGTCAAACAACTTTCCCTACTAACTCAGCACCATTTAATACGCATAGTATTTATGCTTTTGTTAACGCAACAATTTTCGTTGATTTTGAAACCGTGATAAAAAGCGGAACACTTTTAATTCAAGACGGTAAAGTTTTAAATGTTGGCGAAAAATTAGAATTACCTAAAAATGCAGTTGTTTATGATTTAAAAGGAAAATTTATTTATCCTTCTTTTATAGATCTTTATTCTGATTATGGTCTTTCTCATGAAAAAGGTTTGGCGCAAGGACAGCGTAAATCTCATCCTCCACAAATGGAGAGTAATGTTAAAGGTGCCTATGGCTGGAATCAAGCAATAAAGTCTGATTACGAAGCAAATAAATTTTTTATTAAAAATAAGGATAAAGCTGATGAATTAAAAAAATTAGGTTTTGGTTCAGTTCTTTCCTGTTTAAAAGATGGTGTAGTAAGAGGTAGCGGTGTATTTGTAAACCTAAGTAATAAAAATGAAAATGAGAGTGTTATTTTAGACAAGGCAGCAGGTTTTTATTCTTTCTCGAAAGGAACTTCAACTCAAGATTACCCAAGTTCTTTAACTGGCGGTATTGCTTTATTTAGACAAACTTATTATGATGCTATTTGGTACGCTCAAAATAAAAACAAAACAGAATATAATATTTCTTTAGAGGCATTTAATAAAATCAAAGACTTACCTAGTATTTTTGAAGGGAATGATAAATTTAATGATTTAAGAGCTGCCAAAGTTGGTAAAGAGTTTAATGTAAAATATATTGTTAAAGCGGGAGGAAATGAATATCAAAGAATTAATGATGTTCAAAGCACACAATTAAAATATATTGTTCCTTTAAATTTTCCAATTGCTTATGATGTGGAAGATCCTTATGATGCTGAAGGCGTTTCGCTAGCAGATTTAAAACATTGGGAATTGGCACCAACAAATCCTGCGCAATTCGAAAAAAACTTTATTCAATTTTGTTTAACAACATCTGATCTTAAAGAAAAAAAAGATTTTTTGCCTAATCTTAGGAAGGCTATAAAATATGGACTTTCTGAGAAGGCGGCTTTAAAAGCGTTAACCGTAAATCCTGCAACTTTTATCAATCTACAGGATAAAATAGGCTCATTAAAAAAGGAATATTTGGCCAATTTTTTCATTAGTAATAAATCTATTTTTGAAAATGACGCTGTTATTATGCAAAACTGGGTTGCCGGTGAACCAACTATTTTTGCAGATATTGATGCACAAGATATTCGCGGAAATTATGTGTTAATTACCCCGGCTAAAAAGTACAAGATTCAATTTTCTGGGGATGCAACTTCGCCTCGTGCAAAAATTACAATCGATACAACTAAGAAGAATTTAAACTTTACTTTTCTAAATAATTTATTAACCTTTAGCTTCCTTCAAGATTCAATAAATGTTGTTCGCGCAAATGGAAATTATAATTCTTCCACTAAATCATTGGATGGTAAAGGGCAGTGGACGAATGGCGATTGGTTTGATTTTAAGTTAGTATTTGAATCTTCAATTGATACTACAACAAAATCAAAGGTTCCTCAGAAAAAAACAGAATTAAACTTGGGTAAAGTTATTTATCCTTTTAACGCTTATGGTGAATCTTTACCAGAGGAACAAGGCCTATTTAAAGAGCAATGGAATAAATTTAAAAATCGTTATTCAGCTATTTTAATAAAAAACGCTAACATTTGGACGAATGACGGCGATAGTGTTTTAATGGAACATGATGTTTATGTTGTTGATGGTAAAATTGTAAGAATTGCAAAAAATATTGATGCTCCAAAATTGGCATTTGCAAAAATTATTGATGCTAAAGGAAAACATTTAACACCGGGAATTATTGATGAACATAGTCACATTGCATTAACTGCAGGAGTAAACGAAGGAGCGCAATCTAGTAGTGCCGAAGTTAGAATGGGTGATGTTTTAAATCCGGAAGATATTAATATCTATCGTCAATTGTCTGGAGGAGTTACTTGTGCTCAGTTATTACATGGTTCTGCAAACCCTATTGGTGGTCAAAGTGCGATTATAAAATTGAGATGGGGCTATTCTGCAGAAGATTTAAAATATGAGAAAGCAGATGATTTTATAAAATTTGCTTTAGGAGAAAATGTAAAGCAAAGTAATTGGGGCGATCAAAATTCAATTCGTTTTCCCCAATCCAGAATGGGCGTGGAGCAGTTATACAACGATTATTTTACACGTGCCAGAGAATATGATTTACAATGGAAGTCGTTTTTAAAATTAAGCGCAAAAGAAATCGAAAAAAATAAAATTCAAGTTCCTCGTAAAGATTTGGATTTGGAAGCTGTTGCTGAAATTTTAAATAAAAAAAGATTTATTACTTGTCATAGTTATGTGCAAAGCGAAATTAATATGTTGATGCATATTGCAGATACTTTTGGTTTTAAGGTGAATACATTTACACATATTTTAGAAGGATATAAAGTTGCAGATAAAATGAAAGCTCATGGTGTTAACGCATCTACATTTTCAGATTGGTGGGCTTATAAAAATGAAGTAGTTGAAGCTATTCCTTATAACGCTGCTATTTTAACTAAAATGGGTGTTAACACTGCTATTAATAGTGATGATGCTGAAATGGCTCGTAGATTGAATCAAGAAGCTGCTAAATCAATAAAATATGGTGGCTTAACAGAGGTAGAAGCTTTAAAATTGGTGACTCTTAATCCTGCAAAAATGTTACACATTGATGATAAAGTTGGAAGCATTAAGGTTGGAAAAGTAGCTGACTTAGTTTTATGGACCGACAATCCTATGAGTGTTTATGCAATGGCTGACAAAACAATAATTGATGGTCAGATTTATTTTGATAGAGATGAAGACGTAAAATTAAAGCAATATATTAAAGAAGAAAGAGCAAGACTAATCGCGAAATTACTAATAGAAAAACAAAGTGGCGCTAAGGTTGAAAAACCAAAAATAAAACATGATAGATTATATCATTGTAATACTTTAGAAGGAGTTGATGAAGAAATAACAGGACAAAGATAAAAATGTAACAGATGAAAAAATTAATTTATATATTCTTTTTACTTCTAAGTTTAAATTGCTTAGCCCAAAAAACATATAGACACATAGCGCTAATTAATGCCACTGCGCATATTGGTAATGGTAAAATAATCGAAAATAGTTTAGTGGTAATTAATAAAACTAAATTGGAAATTGTGAGTAGTATTACTGGAATTCGTTTAAATCCTGCTGCCTATGATACAGTAATTGATTTGCAAGGAAAACATATTTATCCTGGAATAATTAACACAAACAATGTGCTTGGCTTGCACGATGCTGAAGCCGTTAGAGCAACTAGAGATTTTTCTGAAGTTGGAAATATTAACCCTCACATTAGGGCATTAATTGCCTACAATACAGATAATATTATTACGCCAACTGTAAAAACAAACGGAATTTTATACACGCAAGTTACTCCACGCGATGGTTTAATTAGTGGTTCATCATCTATTATGGCATTGGAAGGTTGGAATTGGGAAGACGCTGTATTAAAGGCCGACGACGGTATTCATTTAAATTTTCCTAAAGCTGTAAATAAGCGTTTTAGTGAGGATGAAGGTGTTTCTACTTCAATAAATAAAAACTATATCTCTGAAATTAATTATTTAAATAAATTTTTTGAAGATGCGCAAGCCTATTGTTTAACTAATAATATTACAGAAAAAAATATCCGTTTTGAAGCTATGCGTTCTGTTTTTGATGGTACTGCAAATTTATATTTACGTGCCGAAAAAGCAAAAGACATTATTAGTGCCATTAATTTTGCAGAGAAGTTTAATATCAAGAAATCTGTTATTGTTGGAGGGAAAGAAAGTTATAAAATTACCAGTTTATTAAAGCAAAAAAATATTCCGGTGATGTTAAACCGTGTAAATGATTTACCCGATAATGCGGATGATGATATTGATATTGTTTTTAAAACTCCTTATTTATTGCAAAAAGATAGCGTTTTGTTTTGCCTTCAATTAGAAGGAGATATGGAAGCTATGCAGAGCAGAAACCTTCCATTTAACGCGGGCGTTGCTGTGGCTTATGGTTTAACAAAAGAACAAGCCTTGAGCAGTATAACTTATAACGCTGCGAAAATTTTAGGTGTTGATAAAGAAATTGGAATTTTAGAAGAAGGGAAACTTGCGTCGATAGTTATAAGTGATGGTGATATTTTAGATATGAAAACTAACAATATTATTTTGGCTTATATATCTGGCAAAAGCGTAAATCTAACAAATAAGCAAACAGAACTCTATTTAAAATATAAAACTAAATACGGAATTAAATAAATTTATGATTGATAATAAAGTAATAGTAGGTATTTCTCAAGGAGATATAAACGGAATAGGATTAGAAGTTGTATTAAAGACATTATTAGAACCAGGCATTGCAGATATTTGTATACCTGTTTTATTTAGTTCCCAAAAAACAGTTTCGTATTACAGAAAAGTTTTGGGTTTAGAAGAATTTAGCTTTAATCCTATGCGCGAATTTTCACAATTAAATTCTAAAAAAGTAAATGTTTTTATTTGCTACGAAGAAGAGGTAAATATTGAAATGGGAAAGTCAACTGAGGTAGGTGGTAAATATGCATTTATATCTCTTGAAAAAGCAACTCTTGCTCTATTCGAAAAACACATTGATGTTTTAGTTACAGCACCAATTAATAAAAGTAATATTCAAAGCGATGATTTTAAATTTATCGGCCATACAGAGTATTTAGGTTCAAAATTATCTGGCGATCCGATGATGTTAATGTGTGCTGAAAATGGCTTAAGAATTGCATTAGTTACTGGTCATTTACCCGTTAAAGACATTGCTTCTCAACTTACAATCGATGGAGTTTCAAAAAAGATTTCTCAATTAAACGATTCGCTAATTAAAGATTTCGGGGTTCGTAAACCTAAAATAGCGGTGTTAGGCTTAAATCCTCATGCTGGAGATAATGGTGCAATTGGAACTGAGGATAAAGAAATTATTATTCCAGCAATTGAAAAAACAAAAACCAATGGTTTAGTATACGGACCTTATTCTGCAGATGGTTTTTTTGGAAACGGAACTTATAAAGAGTTTGATGCTGTTTTAGCCATGTATCACGATCAAGGTTTAATACCTTTTAAAACAATTGCTTTTAATGATGGCGTTAATTTTACGGCTGGGTTAGATGCCGTAAGGACTAGTCCCGATCACGGAACAGGGTATGATATTGCAGGAAAAGGTAAAGCAAACGAACAATCCTTTAAGAAGGCGATGTATGCTGCAATAGATATTTTCAAAAACCGAAAATTACATTCTGAATTAACCGAAAATCCTTTACATATCAGCACAATAAAAAAAGAACGTTAGAAAATAACTGTCTTTTTAAAGCCTTTTATTTTATTTTTTTTAAGAATTTTAGTTAACAAATTTTAACTACCTATAAATCGTGGGTAACCCTTACCAATATTATCTTTACCCATCATTGTTATAAACTAATCTTATGGTAGATATTAAAGAAATTAACGAACGCATTCAACAAGAAAGCGCTTTTGTAGACATGCTAACTATTGAAATGGACAAAGTTATTATTGGTCAAAAAAGCATGGTAGAACGCTTGCTAATTGGCTTACTAAGTAACGGCCATATTTTATTAGAAGGTGTGCCGGGCTTAGCAAAAACTTTAGCAATAAATACGTTGGCAAAGTGTGTTGACGGGCAATTTAGTAGAATTCAGTTTACGCCCGATTTGTTACCTGCCGACGTTATAGGAACGCAAATATACAACCAAAAGCAAGAAGCTTTTTCGATTCGTAAAGGACCAATTTTTGCCAACTTTGTTTTGGCCGATGAAATTAATCGTGCTCCCGCAAAAGTACAATCTGCACTTTTGGAGGCTATGCAAGAAAAGCAAGTAACCATTGGTGATCAAACATTTAAATTACCAAATCCTTTTTTAGTTTTAGCTACTCAAAATCCTATCGATCAAGAAGGAACTTACCCCTTACCTGAAGCACAAATGGATCGTTTTATGTTAAAGGTTGTAATTGGTTATCCAACTAAAGAAGAAGAGCGTAAAATTATTACTTCAAATATTCAGCCGGGCGGAATGCCTTTAGCAAATACCGTATTATCTACTGATGCTATTGTAAAGGCGCGAGCCGTTGTTAAAGATGTTTACATGGATGAAAAAATTGAAAGATATATAGTAGATATTGTTTTTGCCTCTCGTTTTCCGAAAGAATATAAACTTCAAAAATTTGAAGGTTTAATTTCATATGGTGGTTCACCAAGGGCCAGCATTAATTTAGCTTTAGCTGCTAAAGCCTACGCGTTTATCAAGCGTAGAGGTTATGTAATTCCTGAAGATGTCCGTGCGATTTGTTTAGATGTTATGCGTCATCGTGTTGGTTTAACTTATGAAGCCGAAGCTGAGAATATTACATCTGAAAATATTATCACAGAAATCTTAAATACAGTAGAAGTACCATAGTAATTGTAAATTATTAATGTTGAATTATAAATTAATAATTCTCTCATTTAAAATTTAGAATTTAAAATTTAGAATTTATTTAAGTGGAAACCTCAGAGCTTTTAAAAAAAGTACGTAAAATTGAAATTAAAACCCGCGGGCTAAGCAGCCAGATTTTTTCGGGCGAATATCATAGTGCGTTTAAAGGAAGAGGTATGGCATTTTCTGAGGTGCGTGAATATGCTCCAGGTGATGATGTAAGAACAATTGATTGGAATGTTACAGCAAGATTTAATACTCCTTTTGTAAAAGTTTTTGAGGAAGAAAGAGAATTAAGTGTGGTGTTGTTAGTTGACATAAGCGCAAGCGGAGAATTTGGTACACAAAAGCAATTTAAGCAAGATCTTATTACAGAATTATGTGCCGTTGTTGCTTTTTCCGCTTCTCAAAATAATGATAAAATTGGTGTGATATTTTTCTCTGATAAAATTGAAAAATTTATTCCTCCAAAAAAAGGTAAGTCACATGTATTAAGAATTATACGCGAGCTGATTGAGTTTAAACCTCAAAATAAAAAAACTAATTTAGAATTAGCGCTTAAGTATTTAACTAATGTTATTAAGAAAAAAAGCATCGTTTTTTTAATAAGCGATTTTTTAACCGACAATAATTATAAAGACGCTTTAAAAATCGCGAACAAAAAACACGACTTAGTTGCTTTACGTATTGTGGATAAGGGCGAAACTGAATTGCCAAAAGTTGGACTTATCAAATTAAAAGATAACGAAACAGGTAAATCAATTTGGGTAGATACGAATGATAAAGCCTTTCGAAAACAATTTGCTGTTAATCATTTAAAATTTGAAGACGATTTAAAAGAAGTGTTTAATAGAAGTGGTATTGATGCAACAAATATTTTCACACACGAAAATTATGTTAAGCCGCTTATGAATTTATTTAAAAACAGATAATAATTTTTAGACAATTTTTTTGAAATATTTTAATAATATATTATTTACCTTATTAATGGTCTTTTGCGCAAAGTTTTCTTTTGGGCAAATTAGAGTTGATGCTGCTTTAGATTCTTCTAAGATTAGAATTGGTGAACAAGTAAAATTAGATTTATATGTTATCTACGATTCTTATCAAGGCGATCTTAAAATACAATGGCCTACTATTGGAGATACTATTACGGGTAAGATAGAAGTGATTTCTATTAATCAAATTGACACAACTATTCCTGATAAAAATAATCCTAATCTTTTTCAACAACATCAACAAATTGTTGTGAGCGCTTATGATAGTGGTTATTTCGCTATACCTGGCTTTAAATTTATTGTTAATGACGATACTACTAAACCATTTTTTACACAAACTTTAATTTTAGAAGTTCACACTGTACCAACCGATACAAGTTTGACTAAAATAAAAGATATTAAACCTCCTTTCGAACAAAAATTTAATTGGAAATGGTATTTGGATTATTTCTATTGGGGAATAGGGATAATTATTTTTATAGCCACTATAATTCTTTTAACCGTTTATTTTACACGACGAAACAAACAAATTGTTATTGTACCCGAAAAGCCTAAAATACCTGCTCACATAACCGCTTTAGCTTCACTCGATAAAATTAAACTGGAGCAAATATGGAAAGAAGGAAATGTTAAGGAATATTATTCTTCTATTTCTGATGCAATAAGATTATATATTGAAGAACGTTTTAATGTTCATGCTTTAGAAAGTACAACTGATGAAATTATGACAGCTTTTAGAACACAGGTTGTTGATAAATTAAGTAAAGAGAAACTTCAACAGACATTAACGTTAAGTGATTTAGTGAAGTTTGCTAAATTAACACCAATTGAGGATGAGCATAATTTCACACTACAAAATGCTTATGATTTCGTGAACGGAACAAAACGTGAAGAAGAAATTGCTATACCAGAAGAAACTCAAACAACTAATCCACCCAATCAGTGATAAGTTATTTTAACGATATTCAGTTTGCAGAAAAGCAATGGTTTTGGTTACTGTGCTTGTTGCCATTGATGGTAATTTGGTATTTATGGCGTTTAAAAAAACATGAAGGAGAATTTAATTATTCATCATTTTCATTATTTAATAAAATAAAAACTTCTGGTAAAGCAAAATTAAGACATTCATTATTTGCTTTACGTTTAATTGCTTTTGCTTTTATTATTGGCGCTCTCGCAAGACCACAATCTCGTAGTAGCTGGAAAGATAGTAAAAATGAAGGAATTGATATTGTTATTAGTTTAGACGTTTCATTGTCTATGTTAGCAAAAGATTTTAAACCAAATAGAATGGAAGTCGCTAAGGAAGTTATTATTGATTTCATAGATGCTCGTCAAAATGATAGAATTGGATTAGTGATTTTTGGTGGAGAAGCATTTACTCAGTGCCCTTTAACTAGCGACCATAAAGTTTTAAAAAATATGTTTCCTCAAATTAAAGCTGGTTCTTTAGATCAAGGAACTGCAATTGGTTTAGGCTTAGCAAATGCAGTTGCGCGTATTAAAGATAGTAAAGCTAAAAGTAAGGTGGTTATTTTTGTAAGTGATGGCGTAAATAATGTTGGAGAAATTGCTCCGCTTACAGCAGGTGAGTTAGCAAAAACTTATGGCGTTCGTGTTTATTGTATTGGCGTTGGATCTAAAGGTAAAGCTTTACAACCTGTTGCTATTTATGCTCAGGGTGAATATGAATATGATTATGTGGATGTAGATATTGATGATAAAACAATGACTGAAATTTCTGATATGACTGGTGGAAAATATTATAGAGCTACCAATAAAGAAAACTTAATAAATATTTACAATGAAATAGATAAAATGGAAAAAACTATTATTAGTGAAAAAAGTTTTAGTAATAAATCAGAACATTTTTTACCATTAGCATTAGCTGCGGCTATTTTATTATTGTTAGAATTTTTATTGCGTTTTACATTATTCAAATCAATACCATAAATGTTTAAGTTCGAACATACAATATATTTTTACGCTTTTTCAGCATTACCATTAATGTTGATATTAGTGATAGTGTATTTTATTTCCCGCAAAAATAAATTAAAACGTTTAGGTGATGCAAATTTAATTAATGCTTTAATTCCATATTCTAGTCGAGGCAAGCGTATTATAAAAATTATTTTATTTATGTTAGGATTTAGTAGTTTAATTTTGGCTTTATGTAATCTGCAAACAGGAAGTAAATTAACTGAAGTTAAGCGTGAGGGGGCTGATATCATAGTTTGTATTGACGTTAGTAATAGTATGTTGGCTCAAGATTTAAGTCCGAATCGTTTAACGCGTGCTAAATATGCATTGGAGAAAATGATTGATGGACTAGAAGGTGATCGTTTAGGTTTAGTGATATTTGCCGGGGAGGCCTACGTACAACTTCCTATCACAACTGATTATAGCGCTGCAAAATTATTTCTAGAGTCTATTGGTCCTGGTATGGTTCCGGTGCAAGGCACAAATATTTCAGACGCAATTACTAAAGCTTCAGAATCATTTAGCAACGATGAGGGTAAAAATAGAGCAATTATATTAATTACTGATGGCGAGAATCATGATTCAGAAGCCATACAAGCTGCAGAGGACGCCGATAAAAAAGGAATAATGATTAATACAATTGGGATTGGATCCGAGAGTGGTGTGCCAATTCCTTTAATAGAAAATGGTGTCATCAAAGGTTATAGAAAAGATAAAGAAGGACAAACCGTTATAACTAAATTAAATGTAAATCTGCTAAAGACTATTGCATCAAAAGCAAATGGTGTATTTGTTCAAGCTAGCCAAGCTGATATTGGACTTGGTGCTGTTTTAGATAAAATAGGGGAGTTAGATAAAGCACAACTAGAAAATAAAATGTATACAGATTATGAAGATCAATTTCAATGGTTTTTAGGCTTAGCTTTGGTTTTATTTTTTATAGAATTTTTAATTAGCGAAAGAATAAGTGAGTGGTTTAAAAAAATAAATTTATTTGAAAATGTTGCAAAGTAAAATCAAATATATTTTTGTTGCTATTTTGTTTTGCGCAACTAGTTTTGTGTTTGCGCAAAAGGATGCTATGCATGTATACGATGGAAATAAATTATATTATGAAGGCAATACAATTCAATCTACCGACTTATACAGACAAGCATTAAAAATTAATCCGAATAATCAAAAGGCACATTTTAATTTAGGAAATTCTTTGTATAAAAATGCTTTACAAATTAAAGCAAGCAAGGAAAATTTCATACAAGGTGGAAAAAAGGTTACGCCTGATTCCTTAGCGAATTTAGTTTTTGATGAAGCTGCACAAAGTTTTGCTCAAGTTGCTAATTCAATTTCAAATAAAGATACATTACATCAAGCATGGCATAATATTGGGAATTGTTATTTACAAAAAAAGGAATATCAACAAGCAGTTGATGCCTATAAAAAATCTTTAAAATATAATCCAAAGGATGAAGAAACCCGTTACAATTTGGCATATGCTTTAAAAAATTTACCAAAAGATAAAAAAGGCGGTGGAGGAGGAGGTAGTCCAAAAGAAGAGGATAAAAAGGATAAAAATAAAAACGCTAATCCACAGCAAAATAAAATGGATAAGCAGCAAGCCGAACAATTATTAAAGGCCTTAATGAACCAAGAGAAAAAATTGCAAGATAAGCGTAAACAAAAACAAGAAGATGCTGGAAAAACTTCAGTAGATAAGGATTGGTAGTAAAAATAATTTTAATGAGTATAATTAATAAAATAAATAATAAGTGGCTGCTATCGATAATAGCGTCATTCGTTTTTGTTTTTACGGCTCATTCACAAGGTTTTTATGCACAGGTAAGTTCAAAAAAAGTACAAGTTGGTGTTCCATTCGAATATGCTGTTGTTATTACTGTAAATGCTAATAACTATGCTCCGGCAAATTTAAAAGAGTTTGATATTGTAAGTGGCCCAAATCAAAGTAATAGTGTACAATATACCAACGGCGTTATGACGCAACAAATGGTTATATCATATGGTTTGGTTGCCAAAAAAGAAGGGAAAATAACGATTGGTGTTGCTAGTGTCATGTCTGGCGGACAAAAACTCGAAAGCGAACCGATTACTATTGAAGTTGTTAAAGGAGGCACTGGTAATCAATCAAATTTTAATCAAAATGATGATCCAAAATTTAATAGCAAAGTTAGTGGAGGCGATGTTTTTATTCGAACTGGCATTAGTAAGAATAAATGTTATGTTGGAGAACAAGTAACCATTACGCAAAAAATTTATTCTCGTCTTCAAATGATAGGCTTTCAAAAATTTGCTCAGCCAACCTATGACGGTTTTTATTCTCAAGCACAAGAATCTGTAAGTAAGGGACAAGCAGTTGTCGAAAATTTAGATGGAGTAAATTATTATACCTATGAATTGTTTAGGAGTTCGGCAATTGCCAATAAATCTGGAAAAATTAGTTTAAATTCTGTTGAGGGTGATGTAATTGTAAGAAGGCAAACAAATGCGAAGCCAAAAAATGTTTTCGAACAGTTTTTTGGTTCTGCTGGTTACGAAGATGTTCCTGTAACAGTTAAGAGTAAGCCCTTAATTATAGATGTTTTACCAGTTCCTGAAGAAGGAAAGCCAACAAATTATTTTGGAGCCGTTGGTGATTTTTCTTACAAAGTTCAAGTAACAAGAAATGAACTAAAAGCAAATGACGCATTTAATCTAAAAATGACAATTAGCGGTAAGGGAAATTTAAAACTGCTTGATTCTCCTAAATTAAATTTACCGGAAAGTTTTGAGACATATGATGCCAAAATATCAGAATCTGGAAATTCCAAAACATTTGATTATTTAGTTATTCCAAGAAATGAGGGAGAATTTAAATTAGAAAATTTAGATTTTTCTTATTTTAGTTTAGATTCTAAAAAATACATTACTATTCCATCTCAGGAAATAAAAATCAATGTTCTTCCCGCAGACCCAAATAGTAAAGGCGCACAAGTGTTCACGCAACAAAGTCAAGTTAAAGAAACCGAAAATGATATTCGTTACATTAAGAAAGGCGATTTTCTTTTAACTGAATCTGAGACAGAATTTTTTAATTCTTCTAAACACATTTTATTTTTAATACTTCCTTTTTTTGCATTAGGTGTAGGGTTATTCATACGAAGAAATTATATTAAAAATAATAGTAATTTGGTTTTGGTTAAAGAGCGAAAGGCTGCTAGGTTGGCTAAAAAACAATTGGTAAATGCAGAAAAGCTAATGAAATTAAATAGTAAAGATGAATTTTATACCGAAATATTAATGGCAATTAATAGTTATTTAGGAAATAAATTAAATATTCCAGCATCAGATCTTTCACATGAAAAGATAAAAAATGTTTTAGAAAACAAAAAAGTTGATATACAATGTTTAAAGAAGTTAATAACGACTTTAGAAACAAGCGAATATGCAAAGTATGCACCCGGCGCTGTAAGTGGAGATTTACAACAAGTGTATAAAAATACTGTTGAATTAATTACGGATTTGGAAGAACAGTTAAATAAAAAAGTTTAATGATCAAAAAATGAAAAACGGTAAACGTATATTGTTTTTATTAATTTGTTTTTTGTCTTTAGCAATTAATGGATTTAGCAACGAATTGCTGCAAAAAGCTGAAAAGGCGTATGACTCGAAAAATTATAAAGAGGCAATTATCAATTATGAAAAATTAGTAAGCGATGGCTTTAAATCTTATCAGTTATATTTTAATTTAGGAAATTCTTATTATAGAAATAACGAGTTAGGAAAAGCTATTTACTATTATGAGTTAGCTCGAAAGATTAATCCAAATGATGAGGACGTAAGAATTAATCTAGGAATAGCTTCGGCAAAAACCATTGATAAAATTGACTCTAAAGAAAACTTTTTCATAAGCGCAGTGAAAACGAATGTTTTATCCTCGTTTACAACAGATTCTTGGGCGTGGATTACAATTTCCGCCTTTGCACTTGTCTGTGTGTTGTTTTTTGTTTTTATTAATTCATCTAATCTATTTGTAAAACGAGTTTCGTTTTTATTAAGTTGTTTATTATTTGTTACATTTATTGCAACTTATTTTTTAGGTTATTCTGCTTTAAAATCAAAGGTGGAAAATAAATTTGCTATTATTACGTCTAAAGAAGTTAAAGTAATGAATGAACCTACTTCAAGTGCGAATTCAAAGTTTAATTTACATGAAGGTACTAAAATTCGCGTGGTTGAAAATAATGGAGACTGGCTGCTAATTAAGCTTGATAATGGAAATGAAGGCTGGCTTAAGGTTAGCGATGTTGGAGTAATTTAATATTTCGTCTTACTCCAAATAAATCTGTAAATTTATAAATTATAGAAAATTGTTTTCTAAATTTAAATTACGATTTGTAAAATGCTTAAGGTTTTAAATTACAAACATTTATTTTTCTTTTTGATTATTGTTTTGCAAATGGTGATATATAATTATCCCTACATTGCAAAAATTGAGCCTAGAACAATCCACGCTCATCGCCAATTTGATTGTTTATCTTTTGCCCAAAATTTTTATAATGATAGAGGAACACTGGTAGAACCTTGCCTTAACAATTTAGGCTCAAAACAAAATGGTAAAGCAGCTAGCGAGTTCCCCATTGTACCTTGGGTAGTCGGACATATTTGGAAAATAACCGGTATAAATACATTTGTCTATCGTTTTATTAATTTAATTTTTATTTTTTTTGGATTATTTTATATTTATAAACTCTTTTTAGCCGAGTTTAAGAATAAAATTTTTGCCGCTCTTATAGGAGGTTTAATTTTTAGCTCCCCAGCTTTATCTTATTATGGTATTTCAACTATTAGTGATATACAGTCTTTTTCGCTAGGTGCTATTGGCTTTTATTTTTTTTATAGTTGGATAAAGAAGAAGGCTAATAGCCAATTTTATATATTCATAGTTGCCTTCATCTTTGCAGGACTTCTAAAAGCATCTGCCGCAATGATTTATGTACTTTGTTTATTATACCTTGTTTTTTATTACTTTGAAACAAGAAAACAATTTGTAAAATTATTTAATAAACAAAATGTAATAAAAGCATTTGTTTTAGTTATACCGTTTGTAGTTTGGTTAATTTGGTATGTTCATGCTAAAAATTATAACTCTAAAAATAATGGTGAATTTTTTTTAGTTGGCGTTTTGCCTATTTGGGAACTTGAAACAGAAAGAATTTATTCTAATCTACGTGCGTTTATTTACGAACTAATTCCTGGAATATTAACGCCTGTAATTTTATACTCTGTTTTAATTTTTATTATTACAAACGCTTTTTTTAATTTTAAAAAACAAGTATCGTCTTCATTAATTCTCTTAAGTTGTTTAGGGATGTTTGTATTGTTTGTTTTATTATTTTTTGAAACACTTGATGTGCACGATTATTATTTAATTAATATGATTGGTGTTTTAATGATTTCATTATTTTTTATTTTAAAGATAATTTATACTACAGTTGATTTTACAAGAATAAAATGGGTCTTCTTAGTTCTAAGCTTTATTGTTGCTTTTAACACCTATACAAGTGGTCTTAAAACGTGGAAAAAGATTAATTGTAATGCTACAACTTTTGAAAATTCAGTTGTGTTTAATGCACACGAACAATTTAATTACTTTTGGATTTATTGGTTAGATAGAAAAATGTATAAACTTTTAGAAAGCGATAAAATTAATCTTGAAAAAATTGGTATTCAAAAGTCTGATACGATACTTTGCCTCGGCGATCAAACAATTAATAGGTCGTTGTATTTACTTAACAGACTAGGTTACACAAGTTATAATACAAAAGTGAAAAATGCAACAGCGTTTGTTAATTCTCGTAAGAGCATTAAATATCTTGTGCTTATTGATCCAGGTATGGTAAGTGATACCAACATTGCTCCTTTACTGAGTAATAAAATTTTTGAAATGGATTCTTTGGGAATTTATAAAGTAAATCGGTAGGCATTTAAAAAATATGTTTTTCTGCGTGGTACGAAGAACGAACTAAAGGTCCACTTTCTACAAATCTAAATCCTTTATTTAATGCGTACTCTTTATATTTTTTAAAATCATCTGGGTGTACAAAACGGGCAACTGGTAAATGTTTTGGAGTTGGCTGTAAATATTGTCCAATTGTTACAACATCACATTTTACGTTTGCAAGATCATCAATAGTTTCATAAACCTCTTCATCTGTTTCGCCTAAACCAACCATAATACCACTTTTGGTTTTAACATTAGCTTCATCTAAGCGCTTTAATACTTCCATGCTACGGTCGTATTTTGCTTGAATTCTTACTTGCGCCGTTAGGCGTCTTACGGTTTCAATATTATGAGAAACTATATCTGGTTGAACATCAATGATGCGTTGTAAATTTTCCCACTTACCGGCAAAATCTGGAATTAAACATTCAAATTTTGTTTCAGGACTTATTGCTCTTATTTCTTTTATAGTTTCTGCCCAAATAATTGAGCCGCCATCTTTCAAATCATCTCTATCAACACTTGTAATTACACAATGCTTAACACCCATTAATTTTACTGAATCTGCAATGCGTTTTGGTTCATCCCAATCTGCAGGTTTTGGTTTACCAGTTGCAACGGCGCAAAAACCACAACTGCGTGTACAGATATTGCCTAATATCATAAAAGTAGCTGTGCCTGCGCCCCAGCATTCGCCCATATTTGGGCAATTTCCACTTTCACAAATTGTGTGTAGTTTATGTTTACTAACAATACCGCGCACTTTAACGTACTCTTCGCCTGTGGGTAATTTTACGCGCAACCAATCTGGTTTTTTTATTTTTTGAATTTCTTGAATAGGTTCCATTTTTAATACCATTTGGATCCAAACACAAATCCTATGTGAAATGTTACAACAAAGTTTTCTGCTGGATTTCTTGCCATTATAGGCAATGCTTTTGGAAAATAGTCTAAAGAAATGCCGGTTTCAATTGCTCTAATAAGATTGGTGTATGGAGCATACTCAAAACTTAAATTAAGTTTAGCGGTTGCTCCTGGATATATTTTTGTTTCAGCCAAGCCATCTGTAAATGCCCCTCTCCCAACAACACTGTCTTGTGTGAAACTTTCTGAATCAAATTTAACAACATCAGGACTAACTGATGGGCCACCTAAGTTTTGATTTCTATAAACCTGAACGTAATAAGGTTTTCCAAATGCTAAAGTAGGACCGACAGAATAGCTATATCTTACTTCTATAGCTTTATTATCTGCTTTTGTGTATAATACTTTTTGCATGCCAACTGCACCTCTAATAAGTAATACTTGGTTTATTTTACCGTATACAAATCTTTTTTTATCAGTCGCAGACCCACTAATTTTTACTTCCTTAGGATGTTTTAATGATTGAAAGTCTATTTCGTAATAAGAACGGGTTTTAGCAGTAATATGCCTGCCTCTGCGATATAAAACGCCTAAGCCCCTTGTGTTGGCATATATTTTACCCGAACCATCATTTCTGTATAATACATTTAAAGTGGTTCCTTCATCCATATTTAAAGCGTTCGCGGGCTTATCTTGACCAGCAATAAAACCGCAAAAAATAACGGAAAAAAGAAATAAATAAAGTGTTCTAAACATTATAACAAATTTAAAGAATTACAAGGTATTATCCTATTTTTGTATAAACAATGATTATGGCAACAAGTTTAGTTAAATACGTAGGAGAATTAAGAACTGAGGCTACTCATCTTCAATCAGGAACCCTGATAAATACAGATGCACCCAAAGATAATCATGGCAAAGGAGAGGCGTTTTCGCCTACAGATCTTGTAGCAACTGCTTTGGCGAGCTGTATGATATCCATAATGGGAATTGTAGCTATGAAGGAAGGCTTTACTACCATTGATGGTGCAATCGCAGAGGTAACTAAAGTAATGTACGCCGAACCGAGAAGGATTGGAGAAATTTATGTAAAAATAACTTTTCCAAAAAAGAATTTTTCAGAGAAAGAAAAAAAAATGTACGAACATGCTGCTTATACTTGTCCTGTAGCCAAGAGTTTACATCCTGACTTAAAACAGGTTGTAGAATTTATTTGGTAATATTTCTTAAATTTTTACGTTAAACTTAAGAATTTTAGCCCCAATGTTTAAAAATATAGTACACAGTTTATTTACAAAAGGACTGGTTGCGGTTATTAATTTTTTTATTTTAATAATTTCTTCAAGATACTTAGGTGTTAGTTCTAGAGGTGAGATAAGTATTTTTATTTTGAATATTGCTATTATTCAAATTGTAAACGAAATATATACAGGTTACAGTTTGATTTATTTTATCCCAAAATTTAATTTAAAAAAAGTTTACATATTTGGCATAATATATACTCTTATTTTTGCTTCATTAAGTAATGTAATAGTTGTTTTCTTAAATAAACAAGTTCCGGGATATGGATGGTTGGGCTACGTAATTTCTGTATTAATAATCATAAATACATTTAATTGCGTTTTAATTTTAGGAAAAGAAAAAGTAAAAACTTATAATTTTTTAAATCTAATTCAACCTTTGATTTTGTTAGGTGGATTGGGATTTTCTTTATTAGTATTAAAAGAATTTACTTTTAATGCATACCTATATCCGTTACTGTTTTCCTTTTTAGTTGCGTTTATTTTCTCAACACTTTCTGTATTTAAGTTTGATTTAAAATCGTCATTTACCAGTCCTTTTTATTTAAAACCTATTATTGTAAACGGACTAATTTGTCAGACTGCTGTTCTCATGCATATATTTTGTAATCGTTACAGTTATTATTTATTACCAAGTACTGCAAAAGTTGGATTATATTCATCTGCTTCATCATTAATTGAATCGGTGTTAATTATAGCAAATGGAATAGCACCAGTTCTTTTGGCAAGGGTTGCAAACACAGGTAATACATTTAAGTCATCCGAAATAACATTAAGCTTAAGTAAAGCAAGTTTTGTTTTTAGTTTTATAGCAGTTGCTGTTATTTTTATTTTACCAGAAGATTTTTTTATTTATTTACTTGGAAATGGATATGTTGGAATTAAACGTTTAATGATGTTGTATTCTCCTGGGATATTATTAGCTAGTTTTTTTGGAATCATTAGCCATTATTTTTCCGCACTCGGCAAGCTGAAACTTATTTTGTATTGTAATAGTTTTGGTTTTATTGTTTCTTTAATTTTTGCGCCAATTTTAATTGAGAGGTATGATATGGATGGCGCAGCTTATACTGTTAATATTGCCTATTTTGTTGTTGCTTTGGCAATTGGAACAGCTTTTTTTAGGATGAATAATATGAAATTTAAAAGACTAATAAGTCTAAAAATGGATTTTGAAAATTTGAAGGAATTAGTCGCTTCAAAAAATTAGTTATTTATAAATTAATTTCATCATTTCTTCATCTTTACGATAAATGTCTATAAATAAATTTAATTTTTGATTTTCATCAACATTGGCTGTAAAATACCTTACATATATTGGTAATGGTTTACGCAGATTTATTTGTTTTTGTTCTTCTCTTGCAAAATATGCGTTTAAAGTGTCGTAAGGTAATCTTATAGTGTCATCGCGAATTAAAAAACGCGCTAAGTCCACAAATTTTTCAATACGCATGCAGCCATGACTTTGATAACGGTAAAAGGTTTTAAAATAACGCTTACTATTTGTATCGTGTAAATAAACGCCATATTTATTATTAAAATTAAATTTACAAATACCTAAACTATTTTCGTCACCTATTCGTTGCCTAAATTTTACTGGCAAATATTCTTTCGAAAATTTTTTCCAGTTTAACGTGCTAAGATCATGAACCACTTCACCTTTCCAATTAATAACTTCAAAATTATGTTTGTGCAAATAGTTAGTGTCGCGTTTCACCATTGGTAAAATTTCTTTCCAAGCTATTGTGTAAGGAACGCTCCAGTATGGATAAATTAGCATATAATTTATTTTGCTTTTAAGAGTAGGGGTTTGTGTTTCGGGTTTTCCAACTACAATTTTACTGTTTAAAACTAGTGTATCTATTTTGTGTTTTTTATCCCATTCATAAACATTTATTTCGGCAGACGGAATATTTACGATTGCATATCGTTCAGGATATTTTGTGGGTTCCCATCGCCAACGCTCTAAAGCCATTTCCATCTGGCGAATGGTTTGTTCTTTTGATAAAGCTAGTGTTTGTCGCGTTAATTTCCCTAGTTTTCCGTCTGGTTCTAAATTAAATTTTTTCTGATATGATTTAACCGCGCTAGCCAATTTTAAACTGTCGTTTAAGTTTAATGAATCATTATAATCTCCACTTGCAATTAATTTTTGCTTAAGGTCTTCTTTAAACTTTAAGGTGTCGCTAATATTTTTAAAAGAAATAGTGTCCCAATTTAATTTTTCATTTTCATTAATGTAACTACGGATAGCCTTCTTTAAAAAGTGATAACCAGCGTGTTTTGGTTCTAAAGAATCAAAAGCTAAATTCAAATTATTTTGTTGTATACCCATTTTTAAAATTGAAACCCAATTGGTATCTAATTTTTTAGGATTCCATTCGATAAGAATTGTGTCTGGATTAAAACGACCTTTATTTAAATGTGCGCCAAACTTTAAATAAGCATCTGTAAATAATATCTCCGCCTCGGCAAGTGCTGCTGCGTCATAATAATCTTCCTTTTGATTATAAAATTTCTTTGTTAATTTTTCAAGTTTTGTATAGTGATAATCGTTAGGGTATAGGCCATAAAAGCGTGCATTTTTGATTATAAAAAATAATGAATCTCCAAACGAGGTTAATTTTCCTTTATTAGAAAACAGAATATTTTTTTTATCTCTTAGTTTATCGAAAAACCTGTAAGAAATTAAGGTGTCCTTATTTATTTCTAAGAGTGTGTCTCCAATAGAATTACTATAAATTTCAGTAAGAATTTTTTGTATTTCTAAATTTACGGCTTGTGGTATTTTTACTTCTATTTTTTGGGACGTATCGTTTGACCCATTTTTACAAGCAACTAAAAATAAAAGCGAGGATATAAATAAAATTTGTTTCAATGATTAAAGATAAAAAAATGAACGAAACAAATATGAAAAAAGATTTTTTTTATAACTTTTTAAATGGTTAAACATTAGGTTTTTCAATAAATCTAAAGTCATAATAAATTTTCAAAATTAATTATAAAATTATATCTTTAGCAAAATTGAAGAAAACAAAAAATGTCGGTTAAAATCCTTGATTTCCCTAAAATTCTTGATCCAAGAGGTAATTTAACTTTCCTTCAAAATCCAACTCATATACCTTTTGAAATTAAGCGCGTTTTTTGGTTGTATGATGTTCCCGGTGGAGAATTACGCGGGGGGCATGCCTATAAAAAACAAGACGAGGTTATTATAGCGTTAAGTGGAAGTTTTGATGTTATTATCACTCAGCCTGACGGAACAAAAGAAAAATTCTCTTTAAATCGTTCGTATTATGGGTTGTTTGTACCTGCTTTAACGTGGCGCCATATCGAAAATTTTTCAACCAACTCAGTTGGCTTTCATTTATCTAGTTTAGAGTATAATGATGATGATTATATACGCAATTTTGAAACATTTAAAAACCGGGTTTTGTAATGGTAAAAGTTAGTGTAAACGATTGCAATCTTATTAATTTGCCTCAAATAGGCGATAGAAGTGGCCATATTACAGCATTAAATAATAATGCAGAAATTTCATTTGCAATTAAAAGAATTTTTTATTTATACGATATTCCGGGTGGTGAGTCTCGCGGAGCGCATGCCCATAAGGAGTGTCATCAATTATTAGTTGCCGTTAGTGGTTCTTTTGAGGTGTTGTTAGATGATGGGAAATCAAAGAGAACTATTATGTTAAGAAGTCCAAATGTAGGGCTTCACATTGTACCAGGAATTTGGGCCTCTGAAATCAATTTTTCGTCGGGTTCAATTTGTCTTGTTTTAGCTTCTCACGAATATAGCGAGGAGGATTATATTAGAAACTACGAAGATTATTTAGATTATAAATAGCTGAAAATTTATAGTTAATTTTAAATAAATAAAATTGCATAATGAGTTCGAATAAAGAGTTAAATTTTGATGATTTTAAAAAAATGGCTTCTGATAAGAGCCTTTCCGCTTCAGAAAAAATTGGGTTTCCCGATTCATACCGAAAAGGCTTTTCTAAAATAATCCTAAATGATATTAATGTTAAACTTCCAATTTATAATACTACCAATAAGGTAATTGTAGATATTGGATGCGGTTGCGATGAATTGACTTTTGAATTAATTGATGTTTGTAAGAAAAACAATCACACTTTAATTTTAATTGATTCTGAAGAAATGATACAAGATTTGCCTTCAAGCGATAAGATAATTAAGCTTGCCGGAAAATTCCCCTTTAATGATGATAGATTAAATAAGTATATAGGTAAAGTTGATTATGTTTTATGCTACAGTGTAATTTTTTATGTGTTTGCTAACGATAATTTATATGATTTTATTCATCAATCGGTAAATCTTTTAAAAGCCGGAGGACATTTTTTAATTGGTGATATTCCAAATATCGATAAGCGCGACAGATTTTTAAATTCTGAGGAAGGAAAACAATTTTTACAAAACAATAATCAAGTAAAGGGTTCAACAGCACACGAAAATCGTGATCAAAAAATGGATGATACAATTGTATTAGCGATTATTACTAGGTTGCGTAGGTTTGGTTGCGAAGCATATGTTATGCCTCAATCGAATGATTTACCAATGGCTAATCGCCGAGAAGATATTTTAGTTGTTAAAAGATAATTTGTTATGAATAAATCAAAAAAATTAATTTTATTTGGAGATAGTGCATTTGCAGAAGTTGCCTACGAGCTTTTCACTCACGATTCTGAATATGAAGTAGTCGCTTTTACTGTAAATAAGGAGTTTCTTAAAAAAGATACATTATTTGGCTTGCCAGTTGTGCCTTATGAGGATATTGAAAAATTATATCCCACTAATCAATTTGAAATGCACATTGCTTTAGTTTATAATACCTTAAATCGTACTAGAGAAAATTTTTATAATGATGCAAAGCAAAAAGGATATACTCTTGCTAATTACATAAGCTCACGGTCTTTCGTTTGGAGAAATGTAACTATGGGTGATAATATTTTTATTTTTGAAGATAATACGGTTCAACCATTTGTGAAAATGGGATCTAATATTGTTTTATGGAGTGGTAATCACATTGGTCATCATTCTGTATTAGGTAATCATTTATTTATTTCGTCGCACGTTGTAATAAGTGGTTTTTGTACAGTAGGTGATTATACTTTTATGGGCGTAAATTCTACAGTTGGTAATAACATTAATATTGGAAAAGATTGTTTGATAGGAGCAGGGTGTTTAATAGTAAAAGATACAGGTGATGGTAAATTGTTTAAAGGAACGCCTTCAAAGCCTGACGAATTAAGTATTTATGATAAGTTTGGTATCAAATAAATTTAAAATTATAAGTCATGAGTCAAATACAACACTACGGAGTAAACGAATTTACCAAGGCAGAAGAAGATAAAAGTGCAATACATGCAGAAGAAATTCTTATCAAAGGATTTACGATTATACCAAATGTTTTAAGTTCAGATGAAGTTGCTATTGCAAAAATTAAAATGGAAGAGGTTTACAAAAAACAGTTGGATGAATTGGAGCCGGGGGTAATTGAAAAAATAAATGATACAGACATCGCCAGAGCATTGTTAGTTTATGATGATTTCTTCTTGCATAAAGTTGCACTCAACGAAAAAATTACAGCAGTACTTAATCGAGTATTAGGGAAATATTATATTATTCGTGAGCAAAATGGAATTATTAACCGTGCAAACTCTGCCAATTATCAATTAAAATGGCACCGCGATTTGCTTTACCAGCACTTTACTTATTCAAGACCTTTTGCTGTTAGCGCTTTGTTTTGTTTGCAAGATTTTAATGAACTAAATGGCGGGACTTATATTTTGCCGGCAAGTCAAAAAACAGAAGCTTTTCCGTCAGAAGAATATATTTTAAGAAATGAAATTTGTGCTAATGCACCTATTGGTTCTGCTATTGTTTTTGATTCGATGTTATATCATAGAGCGGGACATAATAAGTCACAAAATGATAGAATTGGTATAAACAACATGTATGTTCAACCATATATCAAACAAGCAATTAGTTTTCCAAAAATGTTAGCTGGTAAATATTCTGATGATGCTTATTTAAATTTATTCCTTGGTTATGATAGCGAAACAGACAACGATGTAAAATCGTGGCGAATGAAACGCTTAAATCGAAAAAAATAATTCCTACAGTGGAGATTAAAAGAAAGAAAAAAATTTTTGTCCCAGATGGAAGTCTTTGGTGGGCAAAAACGCATGCTATGAATCCAACTGTGGATGTGTTAGATGATAGAATTAGAGTTTATTTTTCTTCTTTGGATAAAGAAAATGTTGGAAGAATTGGTTATGTTGATCTTGATAAAAATAATCCTGAAAAAATAATTACTGTTTCAAAAGAACCAGTTTTAGATATAGGTGATGATGGCATGTTTGATGATAATGGAGTTATACCGTCTTGCATCATGAATTACAATGGCAAAAAATACCTTTATTTTTATGGCTTTCAGTTATTGAAAAAAGTTCGTTTCTCTCTTTTTACTGGTGTTGCAGTGAGTGATGATGAAGGATTAACTTTTAAGAGGTGTTCGCAAACTCCCTTATTAGATCGTTTAGATAAAGACCCTTTTATACGTTCTTTACCTTTCATGATGGAAGAAAAAAATAGTTTTTCTCTTTGGTATAATGGGGTGTGTGAGTGGACAGAAGTGAAAGGAAAAAAACTTCCTGTAGGAAATATTCGGCGGGTAGAATCTAACTCGCCTTTAAATTTTTCTGAAAGTGAAATTATAAACTGTTTATCACCTCAAACCAATGAGTTTTCTTTATCAAGGCCATTTATTTTTAAAATGGATGATTTGTACAAAATGTTGTTTTCGGTGAGGGATAGAGCAACAGACAGTTATAAACCTGGTTATGCCGAGTCAAAAGATGGAAAAGTGTGGTTTAGGAATGATAGCGAGCTTAAAGTGTCTGAAAGTGTTGATGATTGGGATAAAGACATGATGTGTTACACCACTTTAACTGTAATAGATAATAAAAATTACCTGTTTTACAATGGTAATGGCTTTGGTGCAACCGGATTTGGCTATGCTGAAATAAATTTTTAAATTTGAGAAACATTAAAAAATAATATAAGAGAGATTATGGCACAAATTGAATGGACAAGAGCATCGCAAGATCAATTAGAAGCACGTAAAGCATTTAGAGAAATGTATGTACATAGCCCAATTCCTATTGAGGATATATTTGTAAATTTTGGGTTATACATGCGTAGCTCATACCTTGCAAATGTATTGTGTATGGACGAAATTTATAAAAAAATTCTTCCTATCCCAGGAGTTATTATGGAGTTTGGTACTTGGTGGGGTAGTAATCTTACAATCTTTAATAACCTTCGTGGCGTTTATGAACCATATAACTATAGTCGCAAGGTAATTGGTTTTGATACTTTTACTGGTTATCCAGATATTTTAAAAGAAGAAGATAAAGAATCTCCTTGGTTAAAAACTGGTAATTATGCGGTCCCAAAAGATTATAAATCATATCTAGAACAAGTATTGGGTTATCACGAAAAGGAAAATCCTCTTCCTCACAAAAAGAAATTTGATCTTGTACAAGGAGATGTAACAAAAACTTTACCTCAATATTTCATCGATCATCCTGAAACAATTGTGGCTATGGCATTTTTAGATCTTGGTATTTATGACGCAACTAAAAAAACTTTAGAGGCATTAAAACCTCGTCTTGTTAAAGGAAGTGTTTTGGTTTTTGATGAAATTAATTGTCCTGAAATGCCAGGAGAAACTACCGCTTTAATGGAAGTGTTTGGATTAGGTAAATATAAAATCGAGCGATCAATGTACACACCTGATAGATCTTTTCTTATTATTGAATAAGAACTAATCATTAATATTTTATATGGAATGGATAAAAAAGGGACAACTTTTTAACCCAGACGGAAGTCTTTGGTGGAGTAAAAAGTACGCCCTTTATCCAAGTCCATATTACATTCCAGAAAAAAATATAATTCGTGTGTTTTACGGAACTGTTGATGATAATTTTTATGGACGAACTGCATTTATTGATTTAGATGCAGACAATCCAATGATAATTAAGCATGACCCAAAAGAATTTGTTATTGATCTAGGTATCATGGGAACGTTTGACGACTGTGGAGCAACACCGGCTTGCGCTGTTAATGTAAAAGGAAAAGATTTTTTATACTATAGTGGTTTTTGTCGCTCGCACCAATCGCCTTACCATATTTTTTCGGGATTAGCCATTATGAATAAAGATGGTAAGTACGAAAAGTACAGTAAAGTGCCTGTTTTAGATAGAACTAATCTTGAGTATTTTGATAGAGCGGGACAAAGTGTTTTAGAGGATAATGGTATTTATAAAAGCTGGTATGTGTCGGGAGTAACTTGGGAAACATTAAACACAAAATTATTTCAAAATAAAAAAATGCCAGTGCATACTATTCGTTATGCTACTTCTATTGATGGAATAAATTGGACCGCACTTGAAAAACCCAGTATTGAATTTGAAGGTGATGAAGAATTTGGTTTTGGAAGACCTTGGGTTTATAAAGATGAAAAATTGTTTCGGATGTGGTACTCAATTCGTAAAAAGAATTTACCCTACAGCATGGGTTATGCCGAATCTATTGATGGTATTAACTGGGTAAGAAAAGATAACGAAGTTGGTATTTATGTTTCTGATACTGGTTGGGATAGTGAAATGATTTGTTATGGCGCGGTTTTAAAAGTTAAAAACAAAACGTTTATGTTTTATAATGGTAATAATCAAGGAGCAACTGGCTTTGGATTGGCCGAATTAAAAAATTAATAGTGATAGAAATAATTCCTTATAGCGCTGAACACAAAGAAAAGTGGAACGATTTTATTAAGAGCGCCGACAATAGCAATTTTTTGTTTAACAGAGATTTTATGGAATATCATAACAATCGTTTTACGGATTGTTCGGTATTATTAATGGATGAAAAGGTTGTTTGTGGTGTTTTTCCTGCTAACAGAAAAGAAAATAATGTATACTCTCATCAAGGTTTAACCTACGGTGGATTAATACTTCAAGAAAGAAAAAACCCAAGAAAATTGATAAATTATTTTAACGATCTTTTTTCTTACTTTCAAGCGCAAGGCATCCATGAAGTTTATTATAAACCAATACCAAATTATATTTCAAAAACGATTAACGATATAGAGCATTTTATTTTTGCAGAACTTAAAGCCGAAGTTGTTAAAGTTGATACATCGTTTGTTATTGACTTGAAAGATGAATTAAAATTTCAAGAGAGAAGAAGAAGGAGCATTAAAAAAGGAGATAAAGTAAATACTCGAGTTGAAATAGATAACGATTTTGAAAAATTCTGGAACTCTGTTTTAATTCCGAATTTGCGAGATAAATTTGGAACAAAGCCCATTCATTCTCTTGAAGAAATAAATCTTTTGCACTCTCGTTTCCCTTCACAAATATTGCAGGCAAATGCTTATGTAAATAACGAAATAGCAGCAGGTGTAACCCTTATGGATTTTGATGGAACCGTTCATTGCCAATATATTTCATCAACAGATTATGGGCGTGATTGTGGAGCAATTGATTTTTTATTTAATAATTTAATTAATTTATACCAACCAGTTAAAAAATATTTTAGCTTAGGTACTGCCAATAATGATGGAAATGATATTAACTTTGGCTTAAGTGAATGGAAAGAAGGTTGGGGAGCTAAAATACACGCACACTTTTATTATAAAGTCAAAATAGAAAATAGTAATAATTTAGTAAGATTTATTTCATAAATGCCGAAAATAAGTATCATAACCCCTTGCTATTATAACGGAGATAATATTCCAGTTACTTTTCCGGTATTACTAGAGAATGAAAAGAATTTTCCTGAGGGAACGCAAATTGAATATGTTTTTGTAGATGATGGTTCAAAAGATAACACTTTCGAGCAATTAAAAATTGTTCAGGCAAAATATCCAAGCAAAGTAAAAGTTATAAAATTATCACGCAATTTTGGCGCTAACAATGCAAGTTTTGCAGGAATTTGTAATGCTACTGGTGATTGTTGCGTTATTTTATCTGCAGATCTTCAAGATCCGCCAGAACTTATTCCGCAATTATATTCACACTGGCTAAAAGGATATAAATTAGTTTTGGCTCAAAAAACAAATCGCGAAGATTCATTTATCACCAAATTTTTTTCTAATACATATCATAATCTTGTTCGAAAAATAATCCTAAAGAATTCTCCTAAAGGTGGTTTCGATTTATGGTTATTTGATAAAACATTAAGAGATGAGATTATGAATATGAACGAAAGAAATTTTCATTTACCAACCTTATTTATGTGGTTGGGTTTTGAATATGTTAGTATTCCCTACACCAGAAGAAAAAGAGAAATTGGTAAATCGGGTTGGACCTTCTCAAAAAAACTAAAAACATTTATCGATAGTTTTGTTGCTTTCACATATTTGCCTTTGCGAATGATAAGCGTTGTAGGTATTACACTTGGACTTTTATCTATTATTTACGCTCTGAGTATTTTATTAAATAGATTTATTTCAGGTGTTGAGGTTGCAGGTTGGTCATCATTAATGATTGTATTATTATTTACGTCTTCTTTTATTATGATTTCTTTAGGAATAATTGGAGAATACTTATATCGTACACTTGACGCTGCACGTAACAGACCTAATTTTGTTATCGATCAAAAACTTGATGAAACTTCAGGAAGTAAAAATTAATATTTAATTATTAAAGAAGTTTAAAACGGAGGCTCTTTAAAATCCTCTATATCATTACGCTTAACAATATCTGTATTGTTTTCTTCAACTCTATCCCAATTTTTTGAGGCTACCGTTTTTGTACCGGAGCTTAAAAAATCACTGTTTTGTTGTAATGGACCCGGATTATTTTGATTGTAAATAATATCTTGCCCTTCGGTATAATCTAGGTCGGCAAACTTTGCATATTGGCCAATAAACTTCAATTTAACGGTTTCTAAAGCACCATGCCTGTTCTTGGCTATAATAACTTCTGCGCGTCCTCTGGTGGGCTCGTTATTTTCATCTACTTCTAAACCATAATATTCTGGTCTGTAAATAAACATTACCATATCGGCATCTTGCTCAATTGCTCCAGATTCACGTAAATCACTTAATTGTGGGCGCTTACTTCCTCCTGGCCTATTTTCAACTTGTCTACTTAATTGTGATAGCGCAATAATAGGAATTTCTAACTCCTTTGCTAAACTTTTTAAGCCGCGCGATATGTAACTAATTTCTTGTTCACGATTACCTTTTCCATCAGGACCACCGCTCATTAATTGTAAATAATCAATAATGATTAATTCTACCTTCTGATTTTCTTTTAAACGACGAGCTTTAGCGCGTAATTCAAAGATAGAAAGGGCCGGAGTATCATCAATGTATAAAGGAGCTACTGCTAATTTTTTAATGCGTTCGTTTAATTGAACAAACTCATGATTATCTAAATTTCCTTTTAATATTTTATCTTGAGCTATTTCTGTTTCGCTCGAAATTAAACGTTTTACTAACTGAATACTACTCATCTCTAAGGAGAAAATAGCAACTGGTTTATTAAAATCAACTGCCGCATTTTTAGCCATTGAAACTACAAATGCAGTTTTACCCATACCTGGTCTTGCAGCTAAAATTAAAAGATCGGATTTTTGCCATCCGCCGGTAATTCTATCCATAGCGCTAAATCCACTGGGTACGCCAGATAAACCATCAGTTTGATTGGCAGCTGTTTCAATTTCTGAAATTGCTTTTGTAATTAAAGTACTCATTTTATCGTGCTGTTTACGCACGTTAGAATCTAAAATTTCAAAAATATTTTTTGTTGTTTCGTCTAGTAATTCAAAAACATCTGTACCGTCTTCGTAAGCAACTTTAATAGTTTCTGTGCTAAGTCTAATTAACTCGCGTTGTAAGTATTTTTGAGCTACAATACGTGCGTGAAATTCAATGTTTGCAGAAGAAGCAATTCTGTTTGTAAGAGCAGAAACGTAATATGAACCACCTACAACTTCTAATTCGCTGGTGCGTTTTAATTCTTGTGTTACAGTTAAAATATCAACAGGTTCTGAACGGTTAAATAAAGCTACCATAGCTGCAAACACACGACTATTTTGATCTTTGTAAAATGCCTCTGGACTTAAAATATCAATTACAGTGCTTAGCGCTTCTCTCTCTAAAAGCATTGCTCCAAGAACCGCTTCTTCTAATTCAACAGCTTGTGGTGGAAGTTTTCCAATTTCATTTGCTCCGGTTGTAGGGTTAGTAAAAGTACGTTTGCGGGTTTTATTTTGATTCTCTTGGTTCATGTGTTGTAACTATTTTTAATTGCCTTATAAAACTTTATTATCTCCTACTCTTAATCTTTTAAAATAAAGCTAATTTATTAGGGGAGTCAAAAATGCAAAAAAATGACTCATAATAAATTTACGAAATCTTTAAGAGTCTTTATAACTTGTGCATAAATTTTGCGTACAGGTCTCCGGCCATTAATAGCAGGGCTTGCAGACGATACAGTTTGTTCATAAATCCAAAAAGCAATTCTCAACAAGGTTTATGTTAGGTAATTGTTAATTGTTTAATACGGTTCATTTTCAATTGATTAAACTTTTGGATGAAAATTTGTATTTGATTTACGGTTATTTTTAATAGTGATTATAAGATAGTGCATGTTTAAATGTCAAATTGTATTTATTCTAAAACATTAATCGTACTCTAATTAAAAAATAATAAATACATTTATTCATATGAAAATTTTAGTAGCAGATTCTAATCATTCAATTCTTCAAGAAACCCTTATAAATGCAGGGTTAGATTGTGATTTATTTTGGGATAAAAGCGCAAGTGAATTAATTTCAATTTTACCAAATTACGATGGACTTGTTATTAGAAGTAAATTCAAAATCACAAAAGAAATTATTGATAATTGTCCAAATTTAAAATGTATTGGAAGAGTAGGTGCGGGAATGGAAAATATTGATGTTGATTATGCTTCAAGTAAAAATATTATATGTCTGAGTGTGCCCGAAGGTAATCGGGATGCAGTGGGAGAGCATTGCATTGGAATGCTGCTCATGTTATTTAATAATCTAAAAAAGGCAGATGAGGAAGTTAGAAAGGGAATTTGGTTGCGTGCTGAAAACAGAGGTATAGAGATTAAAGATAAAACTATTGGCATTATTGGTTATGGAAATATGGGTAGCAGTTTTGCGAAAAAATTAATTGGTTTCGAATGCAAAATTTTAGTTTACGATAAATATATTTCGGGCTTTGGAAACCAATTTATAACCGAGACTGGCTTAGATAAAATTTTTGAAGAGTGTGATGTGCTCAGTCTGCACATACCATTAACAGAAGAAACTAATGGGATGGTAGATAAAGATTTCATTAATAAATTTAAAAAAAATATTTACATCATTAATACAGCAAGGGGTAAAAGTTTAATTACTAAAGATCTAGTTGACGCTCTTGAAAGTGGTAAGGTCATAGGCGCTTGTTTGGATGTAATTGAATACGAAAGTGTTTCTTTTGAAAAATTGGATAGCGACAATATTCCAAAGCCTTTAAACTATTTAATTCATTCTGATAAAGTTGTTTTGAGTCCGCATATTGGAGGATGGACCCACGAGAGTAATTTTAAAATGAGTAAACTAATTGCCCAAAAAATAATTAAGGCTTTAAGAATTAATAGTTAACTGTAAATTGTGGCGTAATAACTATGTTTGTATTATGTCCCGCCTCATCTACAGCAAAAATAACATACTTAAATATTTTAATGGAGTCTGCTGGTCTAAACTCATTCATTGGAATATAAATTTCTCCTTTAATTGGTTTTCCTTTAAATCCATCACCAGGTTGCTTAATTATTTTAGCAATATTAAAAGTATCTGAAATGTTTGTGTCAAAAAAGCCAGTAAACTTTTTTGAGCCTGAATTATAATAATAAAACTTGATTATTAAATTAGGAATATTAGTTGTTTCATCTCTAAAAATATCACCATCGCCATCTTCGTATCCAAGAATTAATGAACCATTGTCAATACCGTTTACTTTGGAAGAACTAAAATCGATATATTCAAGGGTAGGGATAGGGTCTTTACTCTGTCTTTTAACACAAGAATAACTAAAGCCAACAAATAAAAATAATATTATAAATCGCATGAATACAAAATCAATACATAAATTTACAAAATTAAAACCTTTCAACCAAACAACTTGCAAAACTATAAGGATGATATATTTAATATTGCTTCTGAAAAGGATTTCCTGGAGCTTTCTTTAAGTATTTTTAACTTTCAGTATAGAGAAAACGCTATTTATAACAAATGGGTAAAGCTTTTAAATGTTGATGCTGAAAAAGTAAATTCTATAGAGCAAATACCATTTTTGCCAATTGAGGTTTTTAAAACCCATCAGGTTGTGAGTACCGCAATAAATTCAAACACAATAAAATTTACAAGTAGTTCAACTACTTCGCAAATACCAGCAACTCATTTTGTGAATGATGTTTCGACGTATGAAAAAAGTTTTTTAAAAGCCTTTAATTTATTTTATGGCGAGCCTTCTGCTTACTGTTTTTTAGCTTTACTGCCAAATTATTTACAACGCAAAGGCTCTTCATTAGTTTATATGTGCGATAAATTAATTAAGGAATCTGACCATCCTTTTAGTGGTTTTTTTTTGGATGACATTGATAATTTAATTTCGAAAATAAATCACTTAAAGCAAAGCAATCAAAAAGTAATTTTAATTGGCGTTTCTTATGCCCTAATGGATTTATGTGATAAAGAAATTGAGTTAAATGAAAATTTTATTGTGATTGAAACAGGAGGGATGAAAGGAACCAGAAAAGAATTGTTGAAATCAGAGCTACATGCCTATTTAAAAAGAGGATTTAAAATTGATACCATTCATAGTGAATATGGTATGACAGAATTATTAAGTCAAGCATACAGTTTAGGAAATAGTGAATTTGTTTCTCCCCCATGGATGAAATTTTTAATAAGGGAAGTTAGCGACCCTTTAAAAATTCGTACTGATAATAAAACAGGAGGCATTAATGTTATTGATTTAGCAAATTTTAATTCATGCTCATTTATTGCCACAAAAGATTTAGGAAAATTAAATGAAAATAATAAGCTCGAATTAATGGGAAGGTATGATAACAGCGATGTACGTGGTTGTAATTTAATGTTGGGAAATTTTTGATTTGATTTTTTTGCCGCAGATTTCACAGATTCGTTTTCTAAACTGCCCGTCATTGCGAGGAACGAAGCAATCCCATACACAGTTTGAACATTTTTTGAGATTGATTCGTCGTTCCTCCTCGCAATGAAGCATTATTAGGTCGAATTTTATTAGAGAATTAAATAAAAATCCTATGCGAACTATGTGGTTTAAAATTTTTGGATAGATCTGGCTTTTACCCCTGTCTTCCAGCCAATAAAAACATCACAGCCATTCTAACAGCAACGCCATTTTCTACTTGGTCTAATATAATGGATTGTTTGCTATCTGCAACATCGCTAGTGATCTCTACACCTCTGTTAATTGGGCCAGGGTGCATTACAATTATTTTTTTAGAAAGACTATCTAACAATTCTTTATCCAAGCCATAAAGCATAGTGTATTCTCTTAGCGTTGGAAAGTATTTAATATCCTGACGTTCTAACTGAATGCGCAACATATTTGCTACATCGCACCATTCAAGGGCTTTTTTAAGGTCTAATTCAACTTCAACACCTAAAGAGCGAATGTGTTTTGGTATTAAGGTTAATGGCCCGCACACTTTTACAATGGCTCCTAATTTTTGTAGGCAAAAAATATTTGAAAGCGCAACACGTGAATGTAAAATATCGCCTACGATTACAATTTTTTTACCTTTTAAATCGCCTAATTTTTCTTGTATTGAAAATGCATCTAATAAGGCTTGAGTTGGATGTTCGTGTGCGCCATCGCCAGCATTAATTATTTTTGCATTTACTTTTTTAGATAAAAACACTGCTGCTCCAGCACTTGCGTGACGCATCACAATCATATCCACTTTCATGGCTAAGATGTTATTAACTGTATCTATTAAGGTTTCCCCCTTTTTTACAGAAGAGTTGGATGCTGAAAAATTAATGGTATCTGCACTTAAACGTTTTTGAGCTAACTCAAAAGATAAACGCGTGCGTGTTGAATTTTCGAAAAATAAATTGGCAATGGTAATGTCTCTTAACGAAGGTACTTTCTTGATGGGACGGTTAATGACTTCTTTAAAGTTTTGAGCAGTACTTAAAATTAATTCAATGTCGTTCTTGGTGAGATTTTTTATTCCGAGGAGATGATTGACGCTTAAGTGGCTCATTTTTTTTTGAAATCTGTTCCGATAGCTATCGGGATTCAAAAGCTAAAGGTAGCTTTTAATTTTTAATTACGAAATTATTTTTTTAGATAACGTTCTTTAATAATATTTAAATGATGATTGGTGTGGCCGCAAATTGTAAATCCAACTGAGTTTACTGTAGCAAAGCCGGATGGTGTATCTCCTTTAGCCATTAAAGTTTCGAAGGAGAAGGATTTAAATAAAAGTATAGTAGAGTTTCTTACTGCCTCAAATTCTTCTGAAATATCTGTAATTGAACGCAAATTTGCGTGACTATTTACTGCATATGAATTTTCATCATATGAATTTGGTTTTTGAGAATCTCCCCTTGCGAAGCCCAATGCCCTTGTTGCAAAAATTCTTTCAGTATCAACACAATGAATTAAAACTTGTTTAACTGTCCATTTCAAATCTGCATAAGCATAGTTTGCTAATTCAATAGGGATAGTATCGATAAAATCTAAAGTTGTTTTTTTTGATTCGGTTAATGCATTTAATACATCTTCTTGCGTTATAAGATCAATGTAATAATTATAATATTTGGGATGCTCGCTTTCTTTTGGTCTCATAATTATTTATCAAAAAGAGTTATTTTATCTTTCCCATCTGTTTCCATCCATTCTACTTTTACGTTTTGCGAAGCAATAGAATCTATTGTAATGCCAATATATTTTGCTTGTATAGGAACGTGTCTCGAAAGTCTTCTATCCACTAACACAAGTAATTCAACATCTTTTGGTCTTCCAAAAGCAAGCATAGCATCTAAGCCGGCTCTAATTGTTCTTCCTGTAAATAAAACATCGTCCACTAAAACAACGTTCTTGTCTTCTATTGTAAAATCAATGTTTGTTGGGTTGGGTATGAGTTCTTTTGTTCTAAAATCATCTCTGTGAAATGTAATGTCTAATGTACCACAATGTATGTTTTTATTTTTCAAAATACTTTGAAGTTCTTTTTGAATACGCTTTGCGAGAAAAATTCCTCGTGGCTGTAGACCAATAATAACGGTATCGCTAAAATCATTGTGCGCCTCGATTAATTGATGACATAAACGTTTTATTTTAACGTCGAACTGATTTTTTTCTAATAAAATTTTTGGTTGCACTTTATTATGGTATTAGATTTTAAAGATAAAAATTATTCTTTGTTTTTACTATCTAAAATAATTGTTACTGGTCCATCATTAATCAATTCTATTTGCATATCTGCTCCAAAAACCCCTGTTTTAGGAGATTTTTGGTTTAGTTTATCTATTTCTTCAATAAATTTTTCATATAAAGGAATTGCAACTTCTGGTCTGGCGGCTTTAATAAAAGACGGGCGGTTACCTTTTTTTGTTGAAGCATGTAGTGTAAATTGACTCACAATTAAAATTTCGCCATCAATTTGTTTAATGTCCAAATTCATTTTTCCTTCTTCATCTGCAAAAATACGCAGTCCCAAAATTTTAGAAACTAGCCACATAATATCTTCATGAGTATCTTCATTTTCTATCCCCACTAAAAGAAAGTATCCTCTACCAATAGAGGAGTATAGCTTATTCTCAATATTAACAATTGCTTTTTGTACTCTTTGTAAAACTATGCGCATAATTTTTTATCTTTAACAAAAATAACTAAAATGAAGAATCTATTTATTACCTCGCTATTTTTATTAATTTTTATTTCTTGTAAAAAGAAAGAAACTGTTGTGGAAGAGCCAACACCTAATCCAACGCCTACAGTTAGTTGTCCAACTTGTAGTTTTCCAGATACTGTTTGGACAAGTTCTGCAACAGGACCAAAATTGGTTTTTAAATTTAAATTTGATAGCACTCAAATAAGATTAAATAATTTAGGATTAGCTAGTACTATTCCAAGTACAAATGCTGCGCAATCTCCGGTTTTTAATGGCTTAAGCGCACATTATATTGAAATGGCCCAAAATGATTTTACGGCAGTTGGACAAGGAAAAGTTTTATATAAAGCTGAAGAAACTATGTGTGGTGGAAGTACTGCAATTGTTTTTTGTAAATCGGTTGTTGCAAAAGATGGCGACGTATTTTTTTCTGTACCAATTGCCAGCGTTACACCTGGAACATATAAATGGTTAAGAGTTTCTTTAGCCTACCAAAATTATGACATTAAAATAAAAACAACATCTGCGGGAGTTATCAATGGCACTATTGCATCCTTTGTTGGTTTTAACACTTACCTAACAAAATATAAAATGCATAATGCGGTAATGACACCAACATTAAATGGGGCCGGCAATAAATTACAAGGTTATTGGGGTTTTTACGCCAATGTTTTAAGTACAGAAGTTAAATCAGAAGGGCAAGCACCCCAAACTACGGTTGTTAATCCAAACAATGCAAATTCTCCGATACCTGCAGGAAGCTGTTTAGTAACTGGAGAGTTTGTAACTAATGCAAATCAAACCGTTGGAGCGCCACTTACAATTACAGGAAGCGAAACCCAAGATATTATTATTACAGTATCACTATCAACTAACAAAAGTTTTGAGTGGAAAGAATTAACCTATGACGGCTTGTTTCAACCAGAGATTGGAGAAACGGTTGTGGATATGGGTTTAAGAGGTTTGAAGCCTATGTATTAAACAATAGAAAATAATGTAGATTAATAAAAAAACGCCGTATATAAAGGCGTTTTTTTATTTTCCCTTAAACTTATTTATCGCATTAATTGTAAACTCGCTTAATACTAAGGTGCCGCTCATTCCCGCGCGTTCAACTAAAAGTGTATCCCAATTTTCTGTTCCTTGCCACATTACTTTTTTAAGCATGCTCATAGCTTCAGGATTACTAGTTGCTAATTTAGTTGAAAGAGCATCAATGCCTTTATCCATGTCTTCAATGGTAGAAAATAATTCAGCATACAAACCTTTTTCTTTTGCCCATTGCGCTGTTTGCCATTCGGTAGCATTAATTGTTAACTGACAAAAAGCAGAAGTTCCAACCTTACGCTCAACTGCAGGGCCAACAACAAACGGACCAATACCAACTGCTAACTCGCTTAATTTAATTGAAGCGGCATCAATAGCAAAGGTATAATCAGCACTAGAAGCAATACCAACACCACCACCAACAGCTTTACCTTGCACGCGAGCAATAATAAATTTGGGTGCTTTGCGCATGGCATTAATTACCATTGCAAAGCCTGAGAAAAATTTTAAACCGGTATCAATATCTTTAATAGAAATTAATTCGTCAAAACTTGCGCCAGCACAAAATGCTTTATCGCCTTCGCTTTTTAAAACAATCACTTTTGCAGTAGCATCTTTGCCAAGTTTTTCAATTTCGGCTGCAAGATTACGTAATTGTGTGCCTGGCATTGAATTACTTTGAGGATGAAAAAAAGTAATTGTTCCTATTCCGTTTTTAATTTCTGATTTTACAAATGGTTCCATAATGTAATTTGAATTTTAAATTTTTATAAAAAAAAAGTCCCGTTATATAGGGACTTTTTTTTCAAATAAGCATTGGTTATTGTTTAATTATTTTCTCGAAATAAAAATTTTCGTTAATTTTTACAACGGCAAAATACAAACCGTTTGGTTGTGTTTTTAGGTCTACTTCGTTTTCGCCAATTTCAAAAATTTTGCTTAAAACAACTTGGCCTAAAGCATTTAATATTTGTAATTCAGCATTATCACTTACAGAAATTATAAAACTTCCTTTATTTGGATTAGGGAAAACGGATAATTTAAAAGCGCTTTTGTTTTGATTAATTAATCCTGTACAAGCACTAACATTTTGAGTAATGTTGGTTGAACTTGAGCATCCATTAGCACTATTAGTTACTAAAAGAGAGTAGGTACTTGTAACAGTAGGCGTAACCACAATTGGATTGATTGTTGAAGTTGGCGTCCAACTATATGATGTAACATCTGTACTTGTTGAAGCAGTTAATGTTACAGATTGACCTGAACAAATTAAAGAATTGCTGCTTGCAATATTTACAGTTGGTGAAATATTTACAGTAAGACTAAAATTACACGAAGCAGAATTTCCAGAAGGATCGGCAGCTGTGTAATATACATTTGTAACGCCAAGGTTAAAAACGCCGTTAGCAGATGTTACACCAGTTCCAGTGGTAGCACCACTTAAACTATAAGTTACAGTAGCAGAACAATTATCCAAAACAGAAACGGGAGATATTGAATTTACAGAAGTTGCACAAGAAGTATAATTTGTTGGACAAACAATAGTAGGTGTTTGCACATCATTTATAGTTACAGAAAACGAACAAGAATTTGAATTTAAATTATTATCAACAACAGAAAATGTTTGTACCGTTGTTCCGTTAGGGAAGCTAGAGCCACTTGCCAAACCTGCAACTAAAGAAGTAGTATAAGTAGAAGTATTGAAATAAGTTAAAATTACTTTTCCGTTACCTACTGTTACACCGCTTGTAAATAAAGTGTTAGTTGCAGAAGGTAATAAATAACCGCTTCCGCCACCGCCGCCTCTGCAATTACCGCTGCCAGCACCACCGTACCATCCACCGCCGCCGCCGTATCCTTCGCAACCGCAACCCGAAACATTTCCTCCAAAACCAAAACCACCAGCCATAGCTGGGTTATTTAAAGATACACAAGTTCCATTTCCGCTACCGGTTTGTGTTCCGCCTTGACCACCCGGATTTGCAGGAGTGTCTCTATAACCATCACCACCAATTAAACCTCCACCAATACCACCAACAACATGAAGAGAGCTCCAGTAACCAGCACCACCGCCACCGCCAGCAACAATTACTCTGTCATTTAAAGTAAAACTTGCTATCCTAACATCAGAAGCACCACCTCCACCTTTGCCCAGTCCTTCGCCTATTCCGCCACCATTATAACCGCCAATTGTTGATGTAGCTTGACCTCCAACATATATAGTTAAAGTTTGACCAGGTGTTACAGAAAAATCTCCTTTTGAGTAGCCGCCAAAGTTTGTATTATTAACCCAATTAGCACCTCCTTGAGCACCCCAAGCTTCCATTGTTAAATTGGTTACACCATTTGGTACAATAAAAGTTTGCGTACCTCCTGTGTAAGAAAAAGTAAATGAATTTGAAGAGCAATTATTTATTACTACTGGAGCAGAATAATTTACTGTTGAAGAGCAAGAGTTTAAAGCACTTGACATTGAAATGTTTGATGGACACGTAATTGATATACATTGTGCAACAACCGAGTTTTGTAAAAACAGGAATATCGTCGCTAGAATTAATAAATTTTTTTTCATTTTTTTTTATTAAGATTAAACTAAAATTGTTACAGGGTTTTCTATAAAGCCTTTAAGCGTTTGCAAAAATGCTGCTCCAGTAGCGCCATCAACAGTTCTATGATCGCATGCTAAAGTCAACATCATAACATTACCTGGCACAACCATGTTATTTTTTACAACAGGCACTTGTCTAATTGCACCAACAGATAAAATACATGATTCAGGAGTATTGATAATAGATGTGAAAGATTCGATACCAAACATTCCTAAATTAGAAACTGTAAAAGTATTTCCTTCCCAATCAGAAGGTTGTAATTTTTTTTCTTTTGCGCGTTTACCTAAATCTTTTACTTCAGAAGAAATTTGTGATAAAGATTTTTGATCTGCAAAACGAATTACAGGAACTAATAAACCATCTTCAACTGCAACAGCAACACCAATGTGAATGTGACCGTATGAACGAATTTTATCGCCCATCCAAGAAGTGTTTACACGAGGATGTTTGCGTAAGGCAGCAGCACAGGCTTTGATAACTAAATCGTTGAATGAAATTTTTGTATCAGGAATTGCATTAATAGAATTGCGAGAAGCAATAGCATTATCCATATCACACTCTATATTTAAATAAAATGCAGGAGCACCATTTGTACTTTCTAACAAACGTTTTGCAATTACTTTTCTCATTTGAGAAACTGGTTCATCCACAAAACTTTCTGCGCCCGTAACAAATGAAGAACCACCTTTTGAAGAAGCAGCTGAAGGTTTATAATTTTCGATATCTGCTTTTGTAATTCTTCCGTTATCAGCGGTGCCTTTTACTTTGCTTAAATCAATTCCTTTTTCTTTTGCTAAAGCTTTTGCAAGAGGAGAAGCTTTTATTCTTCCACCATCGTTAGACGAATTGTTATCGACTACGCTCGAACTGACAGCAGCTTTTGTTGGAGTCGCTGTTGAACTTGTAGCAGTTTTAGTCTCTTCCAGTTTAGCTCCTTTATTAGGAGTAGAGTTTACGGAAGATAAAACATCCTTCATATTCTCATCACCCTTACCTAGTATTGCTAAAACGCTATCAACCGGAACACTTTTTCCTTCTTCAACACCAATGTGCATTAACACACCATCTTGAAAAGATTCAAATTCCATAGTTGCTTTATCGGTTTCAATATCTGCCAATAAATCTCCACTTTTAACTTTATCGCCAACTTTTTTATGCCATTTTGCAACAACACCATCCGTCATCGTATCACTTAACTTTGGCATACGCACCACTTCAATACTTTTGGGTAATGTTAAATTTTGAATGTTAGATGTTAAATGCGTGCCTTCGTTTTTAGAAGACATACTTTCATTTTTAATTGAAGTGTTATCATTTTTAATTTCTAATTTAGAATTTAAAATTTCGGATATATCTTCGCCCTCTTTACCTAAAATTGCGATAATAGAATCAACAGGAACAGCAGATTTTTCTGGAACCCCAATGTGTAACAAAACACCGTCTTGAAAAGATTCAAATTCCATTGTTGCTTTATCAGTTTCAATATCGGCAAGTAAATCACCGCTTTTAACTTTATCGCCAACTTTTTTATGCCATTTTGCAACTACACCATCTGTCATGGTATCACTTAATTTGGGCATTCTTACTATTTCAGCCATATTACGTAATGTTAAATTTTGAATGATAAATTTTAAATTAACTGCCTGCCGATGTTTTAATAATTTTTGTCAGGATGTTTATTATTTCCTCAACATCTTTTAATAAGTGTTTTACTTCTTTTGTTGTAAGTTCACTTTCATCTAGCAATCTTAACCAATACCTAGTCTCTCTGGCTTCTTTTGCGGCAATGCTCATCTTAGAAATAAAATCCTTTTTAGATTGAGCGGCTTGAGCTTCTTCAACATTTGCACCAATACTTGTGGCACTTCTAAATAATTGGCTAGCTAATTCAAATACTTTATCTTTTTTTAAGTGTATATATAATTTAATTATTTCTTTAGAGAAGTTAAATGTTTTTGTAACTATTAAATTTTGTTTTTGCTCCATTTATAATTTAAAATTCAACATTTAAAATTACTCTTTAACTATTCAATAATGAAAGGATAATTCGGTTCTGCATAAACATCCTTATAAAGTTCATCCGCTTCTGGATACGGACTTTCTTCTGCAAATTGAACAGATTCCTCAACTAAAGCTTTAACTCTTGCTTCTACAGCCTCAATACCTACTTCATCAATCCATTTATTTTCTTTTAAGGTTACCAAAACTTTATCAATAGGATCTTGTAATTGATATTCTTTCACTTCATCTTTAGTACGGTAAGATTGCGCATCACTCATGCTATGCCCTTTGTAACGATAAGTTTTCATTTCTAAAAACGTTGGTCCGTCGCCTCTACGAGCGCGCGCAACTGCCTCTTCCATAGCTTCGTGTACAGCTTCAACGGTTAAACCGTCAACAGGTTTACTAGGCATATCATAAGCTAATCCTAATTTCCATAAATCATGAACGTTACTAGTTCTTTCAACAGAAGTTCCCATAGCATATCCATTATTTTCTACTATAAAAACAACCGGTAGCTTCCACAGCATTGCCATATTAAAGGCTTCATGTAAAGCACCTTGCCTAACGGCGCCATCACCCATAGAGCAAACACAAACATTATCTGTTCCATTATATTTTTCTGCAAATGCAATTCCAGCTCCTAATGGTACCTGACCGCCAACAATACCATGCCCACCAACAAAACCATATTCTTTACTAAAAATGTGCATACTACCGCCTTTGCCTTTGCTGCATCCCGTAATTTTAGCATACATTTCTGCCATTACATATTTTGGATGAAGACCTAAGCCAATTGGATGTGCGTGATCTCGGTAAGCTGTAATATGTTTATCACCTAATTTGGTTGCGCTTACAGTACCCGCTACGATTGCTTCCTGACCAATGTAAAGATGACAAAAACCTTTGATTTTTTGTTGTACGTAAACTTGTCCGGTTTTTTCTTCGAACTTACGCATCAACAACATGGATTCGTACCACTTTAAATAATCTTCTTTTTTAAACTTTAATTTTTTTTCAGTCAATGTTTTAGCCATAATGCTATGTATTTAGAATGACACAAAAATAACAGAAAATTGCGAAAAATGAAGCTAAAATTCATATTCAAGCACTTTTCTTTTTGTTAAGCAAAAAATAGATAAAGCAATATTTTATTTTTGGATATTTTTTTACGTGATTTGACAATGTAAAATGATGATTTTAAGCTATAAACCTTTTATTTTAGAATATAAACATCCATTTGGAGTTTCTTCAAACACAAGAACTTCAACCACATCGGTATTTATAAAAATTGAGTTTGAGGGAAAAATTGGTTATGGCGAAGCCTGTTTACCGCTTTATCTCGGGGAAACAGTTGAAGGAACAATAGCGTTTTTTGAAAGAGCTAAACCAGTTTTAGCTAAAATTTCAGGTCCATTTTTAGTAAAAAATATTTTAATTGAGATTGATGTATTATCAATTGGAAATAACGCTGCAAAAGCTGCAATTGATATTGCATTAAATGATATTGTAGGTAAAATTGTAAATAAACCTTTTTATGATGTAATGGGTTTTGGAAAAAGTAAGAGTATGCCAACTTCATTTACTATTGGCATTGATGAAGAACAAAAGATTGAACAAAAAATAAAAGAGGCGGAGGAGTTTTCTGTTTTAAAAATTAAAGCAGGAACAAAAGATGATAAAGCCTTAATAAATTTAATTAGAAGATACACCGATAAACCTTTATATATAGATGTAAATCAGGGATGGAAAGACAAACAATTTGTTTTAGATATGATATTTTGGTTGCATGATAAAAATGTAATTTTAATTGAACAACCTATGCCAGCATCTATGATTGATGAAATGGCTTGGGTTACAGAGCAAAGTCCAATCCCAACTATTGCTGATGAGAGTATAAAACGACTTAAGGATTTACAAAATTTAAAAGGTTCTTTTTCTGGAATAAACATTAAGCTCATGAAAAGCACAGGTTTAACCGAAGCTGTTGAAATGGCGCGTTATGCAAAACAAAATAATTTAAAAGTATTATTAGGTTGTATGGCGGAGAGTTCTTGTGGTACGTCTGCTATGGCACAATTAATGCAGTTTGCAGATTATATAGATTTAGACGCGCCAAATTTGTTAAAGAACGACCCTTTTACAGGGATTACTTATAAAAATGGAAATGTGTACTTAAATGATTTGCCGGGAATAGGAGTGGAGCCGATAGAATCACTTTTATCCTTCTAAATAACAGAGCCACTAATTACACTAATTTCACAAATTATTGTTTGCAAATTCATAAGGCTAATTGTATTTGAGTAATTTATTTGTTCAAAGCGATATATCGCTAGAACAATTATTTCACCAAGTAAATTTTGGTTATTAAAAAATAGTTTAGTGTTAATTCATGTAATTCGTGGCTTATTTATTTGAGTTGTTTTCAGCTATATTATCTGCTAAAGCATCAACGGAAAAAGACTAATTCCACAAAGTGTTATTTGATTATTCTTATCGCTAATTATTATTTGTGTAATTTATTTGTTCAGAGCGATGTATAGCTAGAACAATTATTTCACCAATGAAATTTTGGTTAAGTAAAAATAGTTTAGTGTTAATTCGTGCAATTAGTGGCTTATATTGTAATTGCTTTCGCTTTTGTTATAAGATTAATAATTACCAGGAAAACCACCAAGTAAATTTTGGGTATTAAAAAATAGTTTAGTGTTAATTCGTGCAATTAGTAGCTTATTTATTAGAACAATTTTCCGCTAAAGCATCACCAACAATAAAGGTGCTGCCGCCAATTAAAATTAAATCGCTTTTTTTGTAAGCTTTTTTTGCTGCTTCTATTGCAGATTTTACAGTTTCAAATGCTTTACCTTTTAATTTTATTTTTTGAGCTTGTTCTTGTAATTCGTTTTCGTTTAAGGCTCTTGGAATGTTTGCTTTTGTGAAATAATAAGTAGCTTCTTTTGGTAATAATTCTAATATTTTTGAAACATCTTTATCATTTACAGCCCCAAAAACAAAATGCAGATTATTAAATGTAATGGTTTTTAAATTTGCGATTACATTTTTGATACCATCTTCATTATGCCCAGTATCTGTTATCATTAAAGGATTTTCACTAATAATTTGCCAGCGGCCGTTTAATCCTGTTAGTTTAACCACATGTTTTAAACCTTGCTTAATATTTTCGGGCTCAACTATAAACCCTACATTTTTAATAAATTCAATTGTATTTAAAACTCCTAACAAATTTTTTAATTGATATAATCCTGTTAAATCTAAATCAATATTTAAAGAAGTGTTTGCTTTTCTATTTAGGATAGTAGTATTTAAAAATCCATCTGCAATTTTGTAATCAATTATTTTAAAAACTTTATCTGCAAACTCAATAGTCGATTTTAAATCCTTTGCAACTGCATTAAATAACGGACCACTTTCGCTTTGATATTGGCTTATGATTACAGGAACTCTAGATTTAATTATGCCTGCTTTTTCTGCCGCAATTTTTTCTAGAGTATCACCTAACAAATTCATGTGGTCAAAACTTATATTGGTTATTAAACAAACTTCTGGCTTAATCACGTTTGTAGAATCTAATCTACCGCCTAAACCTACCTCAATAATAGCTACATCAACTTCCTCATTTGCAAAATAATCAAATGCCAAACCAACGGTCCATTCAAAAAAACTTGGTTCAATTTCTTCGAAGGATTCTTTATATTTTTCTACAAATTCTGTTATGTAATTTTTAGGAATCATCTTCCCATTAATTTTTATACGTTCTCTAAAATCAATTAAATGTGGCGAAGTGTATAACCCTGTTTTATATCCAGCTTGTTGTAAAATTGCGGCTAGCATGTGGCTAGAAGAGCCTTTACCATTAGTACCCGCAACATGAATGCATTTTATTTTTTCATGAGGTTTGCCAAGCAATTCAACAATTTTATGAGTATTGTCTAAATTGGCCTTGTAAGCAGCAGCACCAACTCTTTGAAACATTGGTAAACGCGCGAATAAATAATCTAGCGTTTGAGTATAAGTCATTTTTAGTTGAATGAAAATATAATAGTAATGGTACCTTTTTGTTCTTCAAATTTACCTTCAATATTAAATTTTGTGGCCATAGCAGCTTGTTTTGCTTTAGCTTTTAATAATGCCGAGCTTGTAGTTGTACCTCTTCCATTTGGATTAGCTTCAATTACATTTCCTTCGCTATCAACAGTAATTTCTACAACAACTTTACCTTCTTCTTTTGTGTCTTTTGGCAGGACTGGTGGTTTAACTACGGCTCTTCCTTTCAAGTCAATTCCATATTTGCCACCCATGCCGGGTCCTTTACCGGGTCCAGTTCCTGGGCCATCACCATCGCCATCCCCTGTCCCATTTCCATTTCCGTGCCCACCTGTTCCATTTTTATTTGGGTCTCCATCTGGTGCACCATTTTGACCTGGAGTATCATTGTTTCCAATTCCACCACCATCTTTCCCTTTATTCTTTTTAAATTTTTCAGCTAATTTTTCAGCTTCCGTTTTTTCTTTTACAATAACTTTTGGCTTCACTGGTGTAATAACGGTAGTGTTATTTTTCACTTCAGGTTTTGTTTCAGTTAATTGTACAGGATCACCGTTCTCATTCGTTACAATATTTTCTTTTGGCGTTTCTTTTTCTGTAACAACATCTGTTACGCTTCCCATAGAGCCATAATCAATAACATCATTGCCCACACTCATCATGCCTAATGATAGCTCTTGTCCACCACCACCACCGGTTTCTGGAAAGGGAGGATTGGGAGTAATTAATTGATATAAGATTAAAAACAAAAGTAATAACCCAAAAATTACTGAGGTTATTAGTCCCGAAATAATTCGGTTTTTATTTTCTTCTGTTCTTGTGAGTTCCATTTTTTTCTTAACCTACAAATTTATTGGTGTAATTCGTGGCATTTATTTATTTGTTGCAGCAGTTGCTAAAACAGTTTTACATTTTAAGTTATAACAAATTGTCATAATATCAATCTCATCTTGAATAGAAAGTTCTTTATCTAAATGCATCAACACAACTGGTTCTGTTTGTAAACTTGATAGTTTTGAGATTTCTGCTTCTAAATTTGCTGGGGCAATTTCTGTATTATTTATATAATATCTTTTATCTTTTGTTACAGCTAAGTGAATTGGTTTTGTATTATCAATAGTTGGTTTTGCTTGTGAGTTGGGTAAACTAACTTTAATCGCATTTGGCGTAACCATAGTTGATAATATTAAGAAAAACAGCATAAGGAAGAACATGATGTCACTTAATGAATCTGTACTAACTTCTGCTTCTCTATGTTTTTTGCGTAAAGCCATTTTTTTTTAAAATTATAAATGTTAGATGATAAATTAAAAATTTTGTTTAAATTTTATCTGCAAGCTGGTTAGCATTTAAAATTTAGCATTTAACATTACTTAGTAGGTTCGTTAAGCATATCTAAAAACTTGATTTGCGTATCTTCCATTCTGTGCGCAAGTCTATCTAAGCGTGAGTTTAACCAATAATAAAAAATAAATGCAATAACACCCACTACTAATCCGCCAGCAGAGGATACCATCTTTTGATATAATCCATCTGAAATCTGAACAATTTCAACAGTACCACTTTGACTAATTTTTCTAAAAATTGTAATAACTCCTATAATAGTTCCAACAAAACCAAACATCGGAGCAATACGACCAATAATACTTAATACATTTAAATTCTTTTCGAGTTTACCAATTTCATTTACACCACTTTTATTCATAGCCTCTCTTATTTCTATTATCGGCTGACCAATTCTAGAAATCCCTTGTTCAAGCATGGTACTTTCTGGTGTATTCATGTTTTTACACATACTTCTAGCATTATCAATATTGCCGCTATGAATCATTTCTTTTAAATTAAGCACAAGAGTCTCGTTTTTCTTGGAAGCTTTTGAAATCACCAAAAGACGCTCGATTAAAAGATAAATACTTATTAATAATAGTAGTCCTATAGGATACATGATTGGACCGCCTTTCAATATCATCTCGAATAAAGAAATTTTAGTTTCAGTAATTTCCGGAGATGTTGCCGCAGTCTGAATTCCGGTTACAACCGAAGAATTGCTGTTTGAGTCTGTTGAGGTTGCTAATGATGAAACAGCAGCGCCTGCTTGTAAAATAAAATTTAACATTGTTAAGTAGTTTAGGTACGAAATTAGGTTTAATAAAAACAGGTAAATGTGCCCAAATAAATGATTTTAAACAGTGTTATGTTTATTATAATGGGAAAAAGTAAAAAAGGTACAGAAATTAAAGTCTGTTTTTGAGAACAAGCAATACTTGCTTTTCTAACTCTAGTCTTAAAGGTGCTATTTGAGAGGATTTTATGCCGAAAAGTTTTATTTTAGCCACCTCATTATCATTATAAGAAATAAACAAATTACTTTTTTTTATCGAGCCTACATTTTTAACATCAACAAAAAACAACATTTTATTACTAAAAAGTGAGCGCTTTAATTCGAGTTTGTTCTCAAAAACCATAGCGTAGGGTGTTAAAAGTAGCCAAATTGTTTGAAAAGATAAAAATGCAGCGGGTATCATAATAATAAATCCCCAAGGATTTAGGTCTAAAATAAAAGTTACAGAAATGTAGGATAAAATAGCGCTTATTCCGATAGATGCTAGTAAAATCAATGGATTACGATCGTAATTAACTAATGCAACTTCGTCTTTTTCTTTGTTTCTCACAGTGTAAAGTTAAAAATAAAAACTCTTTAGTGTATATGTCTATCAAATTATATTTAAACTTGCGGATATTGCTTAATTAAAATAAAAATTTTAAATTGTAACGTTTTTTAATATTTAACGTTTAATAATTATAAATACACATTCAATCAGTATAAGCATGGGTTCACTAAAAAAATATTTTGTTTTACTTAGTCTTTCAGTTAGTGTTTTTGTTAATGCGCAAACAATTGGTCAAGATGATCCTATTGCAGCGATGTTGGATAGCTTGTTGTCGCAAAAGATGTTTGAAACAGCCTTTTCAAAACCAATCTTCCCTAAAAACAATAAATACAAATTTGCGGTAGATAGTATTCCAAAGTATGATGATTATACTTATCAATCGCGTTTAGCGAAATTAGATGCCGTTTCTCCATTTGATTTAGTGTATAATGAACATGTGAAAGGATTTATTAATATGTATGCTATGCGTAAGCGAGAGAGTGTAAGCAGGATGATGGGAGTTGCGCAATTATACTATCCTATGTTTGAAGAAGTATTTGATAGATATAATATTCCTTTGGAATTAAAACATTTAGCAGTTATTGAAAGCGCCCTAATTCCTTACGCAAAATCTAAAGCGGGGGCCACCGGCTTATGGCAGTTTATGTATCCAACTGGTAAAATGTTTGGTTTAAATGTTACATCTTATGTTGATCAGCGTTGCGATCCTTATAAAGCTACGGTTGCAGCAGCAGAATATTTAAAATCTCTTTACGGAATGTTTGGTGATTGGCAAATGGTGTTAGCGGCTTATAATGCAGGGCCAGGAACAATTAGTAAAGCTATTAGAAGAAGTGGGGGTAAAAAAACATATTGGGAAATTAGACCCTATTTACCAACAGAAACACAAGGTTATGTACCGGCATTTATTGCTGCTAATTACGTAATGTGCTATGGAGCGGAACATAATATATACGCTGCAGTTCCTCGTAAAACTTATTTTGAAGTAGATACTGTTGTTGTAAAAGAGCAAATGAATTTTGAGCAATTATCTCAAGCTTTAGATATTTCTCAAGAGGAGATACTTTATTTTAATCCTCAGTACCGTAAAAATATTATTCCGGCAGGTGGTAACACTATGTGTTTACCCAAAAATAAAATCGGAATATTTTTAACTAACGAGCAGGATATATATGCCGCAATTAAAGCCCAACAAAAAGAAGGTTTAGTTGTTGAATCATTAGCCGAAATAAAGAAAACACATAAAGTAAAATCTGGAGAAAAGCTTAGTTCCATTGCGAGAAAATATGGAGTTACGGTTGCAGACCTTAAAAACTGGAATTATGTTGGGAAAAATGGAATAAAACCAGGAAAAACATTAACCGTTTATGTTAGAGAGCAACAAAATTCAAAACCTAAAGAAATTGATGTTAAGAGCGAAAAAAATGTTGCAGTAAAAAAAGAAAAAGATGTAAAGACATTGGCTGAAAATAATTCTTCTACGAAAAGTGAAGTTGTTTGGCATAAAGTAAAAAAAGGTGAGTCATTGTATATCATTGCGAAAAACTTTGGAGTAACGGCTGCGGACGTTAAAAGCTTGAATAATTTGAAATCAAACAATTTAAATGTTGGACAATTATTGAAAATAAAAAATAAATAAAGTAATAATAGCAGTCACTGTTAAAATGCCCATTTTATGGGCATTTTTTATTTATAACAACCTTAATACACTCTCTGTGTAAATTTTTATTTTATTTTCCCCGATAAAACAAAAAAATATATTTTATTTACACTTTAAAATACCAGACTTAACAGTGCGCTATTAAAAAGGATAAAAAAAACAATGAAAATAAAACTACAATTAATATTCTTTATTTTTCTTGCAAATATATTTCATGCTCAAATTACGCAAACAGTTAAGGGTAAGGTTGTAGATAAGGTTACTGGTATTGGACTTCCGGGCGCAATTGTTCAAATAAAATCAAACTTAAACGTAAATGCAGTTACTACAAATGTAGATGGATATTATAAATTAATTGGAGTGCCAATTGGTAGACAAACAATTTTATATTCTTATACAGGTTATAAATCAGTCCCATTAAATGATGTAATAATAAGTTCAGGCAAAGAAGTTATTTTAAATATTGAATTGGAGGAGAGTACAATTACTATGTCGGAGGTAGAAGTTAAGGCCTCTAATGATACCGATATAGTAAATACGATGCAATCTATAAACATGAAGTCTTTTAGTATTGAAGAAACTGAGCGTTATGCTGGAAGTAGGCAGGACCCCGCCCGAATGGCACAAAACTTTGCAGGCGTTCAAGGCACAAACGACTCTAGAAATGATATAGTTATACGAGGCAATAGTCCTGCTGGTTTGCTTTGGCGATTAGAGGATATAGATATCCCTAACCCCAATCACTTTGCTGTTGCAGGGTCTGCGGGTGGACCAACAGCCATAATTAACAATAAATATTTATCCAATAGCGAGTTTTATACAGGTGCTTTTCCTGCAAATTATGGAAATGCATTAGGTGGTGTTTTCGATTTAAAAATGCGAAATGGAAATAACGAAAAGCACGAACGCACTTTTCAATTTGGTATTTTGGGCACAGAGCTTTCATTAGAGGGACCAATTAATAAAGAAAAAGGAAGTAGTTATTTAATCAATTATAGATACTCAACCTTAAACTTATTGGGGTTCTTAAATATTAAACTTGGTACAAGTGCTATTCCGCAATACCAAGATGCAGCATTCAGATTTAATTTTCCAACAAAAAAAGCAGGCGTATTTTCCTTTAGTGGCATTGGTGGTGCAAGTACTATTAAAATTATTTTAAGTAAACAAACTACAAGACCAAAAGAATTGTATGGTGATCAAACAAAAGATCAATATTTTAATTCGAAAATGGGTGTGAGTATTATTAATAATGTTTATGCGTTAAATAGTAGAACTGTGATGAAAACAAGTCTTGCTTATGGCGTATCAACTTTGGATGTAGATCACTATTTAGTTTTAAGAGACGATAATTTTAAACCAAACGACACCTTACCTCAAATTTTAGGTTATGATTTTTATGAAGGAAAATCTACTTTAGCATGGTACATAAAAAGTAAACTAAATTCTAAAAATAGTGTTAAGGCAGGGTTTTTTGCTAATAGAATTGACGTTGATTTTTATGATAAAGTAAAAATAAATTCTTTATATGATACACTTGCTTTAGCAATTGAAAATAAACCATACAAAACGCGAATTAATTCAAAAGCTAGTTTTTATTTATTACAACCTTATGTTAGTTATGTACATAAATTTAACGAAGAGCTTAGTTTAATTACAGGAGTGTTTTCGCAATACCTAACCTTAAATAATAAATATACTATTGAGCCTCGGGCTAGCCTACGTTATCAATTTAAACAAAATCAAGTCTTAAGTTTAGCTTATGGATTACATAGTCAAATGCAATCTACTTATTTATATTTTGCAGTACCTGATAGTATTGTTAATGCTGGAACTACACCAAACACTGGCGTTTTAGTTCCAAATACTGATAAAGTCTTGAGTAATAAAGATCTTGATTTTAGTAAGAGCCAACATTTTGTTTTAGGTTATGATATTTTCGCAACCAAATACTTGAAATTTAAAACCGAATTGTATTATCAATATTTATGGAATGTGCCTGTATATGTTTTGCCTTCTAGTGTTTCTACGTTAAATAGAGGGGCAACTTTTAACCGTTTTTTTCCTCAATATACAATGGTTAATAATGGCACGGGTTATAATTATGGCTTAGAGTTTACTGTAGAAAAATTATTTTACAAACACTATTTTTTTATGTTTAGTGGAAGTTTGTATGATAGTAAATATACTGCGAGCAATGGTGAAACCGCGAATACAGACTTTAATGGAAACTATATGATGAATTTATTGGGTGGAGTAGAATATGGAGTTGGAAGAGAAAAGAAAAACACTATTAGTTTTGGAGGCAAAGTTACTTATGGTGGAGGTAAAAGATATTCGCCTGTTAATATTGCCGCAAGTAATGCAATTATGGATGTTGTAGCCCAAGATGATAAAGTAAATACTTTGCAATTTGCCCCATATAACCGTTTAGATTTTAAAATTTCTTATAAGATAAATGGAAAAAAAGTTGGAACAGAAATAGCTTTAGATTTAGTTAATGTATTAAGCACAAAAAATATTTTAGCTTTAAGTTATGCGCCAGACCCTGCAAATATTAATGCCGACCCTTTAATTAAAAATTATCAATTAGGTTTTTTACCTTTATTTTATATGAAGGTTGACTTTTAATTCTTAAAAAACTATTTCAAATTGTAACTTTACCCAGTATGACAAAAATATTAATATTAGGAGCAGGTCGCTCTACTGTTTCGTTAATTGATTATTTATTGAAAAATTCAACAACTTATAGTTGGAAAATAACAGTATCAGATGTAGATATAAAATTAGCACAAGAAAAAGTTGCTAGTCACCCAAATGGAACAGCAATTAGTTTTGATATTAAAAATGATGAAAAGCGGAGATTAATAATTCACGAACATGATTTTATTATTTCTATGCTACCCGCCTTTATGCATGGCGACGTAGCAAGAGACTGTGTTGAGTTTGGGAAAAACATGGCCACTGCTAGTTATGTTAGTGGAGATATGAAAGCCTTAGACAATGAAGCAAAAAGAAAAAATATTATTTTATTAAATGAATGTGGATTGGATCCAGGAATTGATCACGCAAGCGCCATGAAATTAATTGATGAAATAAAACATCAAGGCGGCGAAATCAATTCATTTAAATCGTACACAGGTGGTTTAGTGGCGCCGGAGAGCAATGATAATCCGTGGGGTTATAAATTTAGTTGGAATCCGAGAAACGTGATTTTAGCAGGGCAGGGTACAGCACAATATTTACACGAAGGCGAATTAAAATTTATTCCCTACAATCGTTTATTTACTCAACATGATGTTATTGAAATGGATGGATATGGTAAATTTGATGCGTATGCAAATCGCGATAGTATAAGTTATATTGATGCTTATGACTTAAGAAACATTAAAACCATGGTAAGGGGTACTCTCAGGCAAGATGGTTATTGTAAAGGTTGGAACGTTTTTGTAAAATTAGGTTTAACTGATGATTCATCTATTATTAGTCACGCAAATAAATTAACGTATACATCATTATTAGCTTCATTTTTACCTCCTAGTAATGGTAATCTAAGAGATAGATTAAAAAGTTTTATGGGCGCAGCTTGGGATGAACAAGTTGAAAAGCAATTGGATTACTTGGAGTTGTTTTCAGATAAAAAAATTGAATTGCAAGAAGGAACGCCGGCGCAACTCTTGCAAGCTTTGCTGGAGGAGAAATGGAAATTGCAAGAAACTGATAAAGATATGATTGTGATGCAACATCAGTTTGAATATACGTTAGCTAACAAAACAAAACAGAAATTAAACTCATCGCTGGTTGTAATTGGAAAAGATCAAAATCATACAGCAATGGCACTAACCGTAGGTTTACCTTTGGCTATAACGGTAAAGAATTTCTTAACCAAACAATTTAATTTAAACGGTATACAGATACCAACAAAAAAAGAAATTTATATACCCCTGTTAAAAGAGCTCGAAGAACATAAAATTATTTTTAGCGAAAAAATTATTTAATAAAAAAGCCCTTCATACTCTGAAGGGCTTTTTTATTTTTATTTTCTGGTGAAAACCTAAATATTAATTTATTCTTTAGCAGCTTTCATTTTTTCCTGCATTTCTTTGTAACTCATCATTTTATAACCTTCGGTACTAACAGTAAAAACTGCATCGTCGATAGGAGTAGTTAAAACCTCGGTAGAAGTAATTAAGATTTTCATATCCATTCCTTGTTGACTTTGGCTCATTTCCATTTCTAATGGATAACCCTTTAAATCACCTAAATCCATCATCATTCCTCTACCACCTGTTTTTTTTCCTTGAGCCTGATTAGATTTTATTTTTTCAGTCACCCAAACAGTCATTTTATTTTCTTTTTTATCTTTTCCAACAGTAGTAACGATTGCTTTAGTGCATTCATATCCTGCAATTGTTTTTTTATCTGTTGAGTATTCAATTTTTGGTTTAGCTTCTGGCTTGTCATTTTTGCTTGCCGCATCTAACTCTTCTTTAGTTGCTGTAAACCCAGATTTATTTCCCATTTGTTCGGTAATAGATGTAAGTTTGGCGCCATCAAATGAGCTAACTGATGTCATCATCATACTGCTTATTTCATTTTTATATTTATCGCCCTTCACATAATTTACAATTTCTTGTTCACCAAAACCCGCATATTCAGGTGGTAAACCTTCAATTTTCATATTCATTTTAACAGTATAATTATCTTGCGCAACTGCAAAGGCTGTAATAAATAAGAATGCAGCCGAAGTGATTATTTTTTTCATTTTATTTGTTTTAAATTTATTATTGTAGTATTCAAATATAATACCAAGGTATAAAATAGTTGGTGTTAAAATTCTTTAAAAGTACGAGTGGGTGTAATTATTGAAGATTGGCAAAAAACTTAGCCATTTCTTCTTTAGAAACAATTTTCATGGATGCTGGAATTTCAAAGGTACTTTCGGGGATTTCGACATGTTTTACAGATTTTGCAACAAAATGCATTTCAAGTCCCATTTTCTTTACTCTATAATCTAATAAAATACCTTTTACTTGTGAATAAGGATTTAATGCGTTACAATCCTCAAGCCCTAAGTCTTTTGTATACCATGCATCAAAGGTAATTGTAGGGTTGTTTATCATAGTAATTTTTAGTTTGTGTGCTTTTAAGCCAATTATTTTTTTAGTTTCTTTTGTTTCTTCAATTTTTATAGCGTAATCAAGATTATCAATGATAATGTCTTTTTCGTTTTCAATGCAAGCTTGTTTAATATCCATAAACTTAACCGTTTGAGCCAAGGTTTTTAATTTACTATCTCCAATGATAGAAGTATTAAACATACCCATGGTACTCATTTCCATTGCAAATTTTTCATTTTTGTATTTTAAAGTCGCTGAGCTCGGAGCTAAGCCATAAAGAGGGTGTTGCTCATCAATGGCTTTTGTGTCAAATTCAATAATACCTTCTTCCTTACCGCTAGTCTTGTTTGACTCACAGGACATACAGATAAAAACAGCCATTAAAATGGTCAGGTACTTGGCTATGAAGTTAAATTTGGTCAAAATTATAGTCGGCTAATGTATAAAATTAAATTAAGATTAAAAATAAAACTATTTTAAGCTTTAGTCAAAATTTGGCTTTCCCAAGGGTGTTGGTGATTTTTATTTAATACTTAAGAAATTCCTTTTCTTACATATTTAAAAGCAATTAATAGGGCGAATCTTGACTAATAATTTAACCCTTCGGAATCGGATAAGTTAAAGTATATAGGGTGTCTATTAAAGTTTGTAAAAGATCGATAATCCTTGTGATTAAACTAATTTTCTTTGATTATAGATAGTTTTTAGAATAAAAAAAGCTATTCTTCAAGAATAGATTTTAAAATATAATATGAATTATTTGAATTATCTTAAAGTAACTGTTTTATCTGCACCCTTACCTTCTTCAAGCTTAATAATCCCAGTACCAACTAGCGTTCTTGATGGAGCTGAAGTAATTAAGGTTGCTCTAATATCATAAATAGCGGGTAATTTAAAAGTAAATTTCACCTCTCCTCCAGCGTCTGTAACCGCACTAGCTTTAACATCAGCTGTAACTGTTCCTCCGTTAGAAGTTTTAATGGTAGCAAATAATAATACGGAGGCGTTATTTACAGGAATACCTAAGGAATCAATAACTTTTACAGAGGCCTTGCAGTCTGTATTTTTCTGACAAGATGTACTTGTAAGGGCAAGTGTTGCGATTAAAAATCCAGCAAAAAGCAATGCTATTGGTTTCATATTTAAATTATATAGATATTAGCTTAACAAATATAAGCAAACTATTTTAAATGAAAAATATTATTAGTCTAATTTTAGCCTTTAGCACCGTTTTATTTAGCGCAGAGGGTCAGACGTTGAGTAAAGAAACTGTTTTAATCGAGACAAATTATGGTAAAATAAAAGTTAAGTTATATGAAGAAACTCCTTTGCATAAAGCTAATTTTTTGAAGCTTGTTCAAGAAAAAGTTTACGACTCTCTTTTGTTTCATAGAGTTATAAATGATTTTATGGTACAGGGTGGTGATTTATTAAGTAAGCGAGCAAAAGCTGGAGATTCTTTAGGTCATGGCGATATGGGTTATTCTATTCCCGCAGAATTTAACTCAAAATTAATACACAAAAAAGGTGGTTTAGCTGCCGCAAGAGAGAGCGACGATATAAATCCAAAATTTGAGTCTAGCGCGTCTCAATTTTATATCGTAAAGGGAAAAATAAGAAGTATTGAAGATCTTAAAAAGAACGAAGAAAGGATTAATAAAACGTATTATACAAATTGTGCTCGTAAGTTTATGAAGTCCGAGGAAGGTATGAAATTGAAACAAAAATATTCCCGTCTAAAAGCCGAAAATAAAGAGGATAGCACAATATTTGTTAATGCTCAAATTGAAGCCTTTATTAAAACCGAATATGTTAAAAAACCCGAATATAAATTTAATAAAGAGCAAATAGATGCTTATACATCTGTTGGTGGAACCCCTCATTTAGATGGTACATATACTGTGTTTGGTGAGGTAATTGAGGGGTTAGACGTACTTGATAAAATAATAGCAGTTAATACCGACAAACGTGATAGACCTATAAAAGATATAAGAATGAAAATGTCTGTGATAAAATAAATTAGTAATACTTGTTAAACCTTCATAACTTTAAGTCATCAAAAACAAAAAACAAACAATTATGAAAAAAGTAATTTTATCAATTGCCTTAGTTATTGGCTTAACTAATTTGAGCATTGCTCAGGATGCAGCAACAGCTACCCCTGTTAAAAAACAAGAAAGAAAACAAGAAAGAAAAGATAAAACACCAGAAGAGAAAGCAAAACAAGGTGCCAATTGGGCTGAAAAAAAATTAGGCTTAACAGCTACTCAGAAATCTGACTGGGAAACGGCTACATTAAAGCGTATTATGGTAAATCAGCCAATACACGAAAAACTTAAAGGTTCAACAACTCCTGAAGAGAGAAAAGAATTGCATACTCAAATTAAAACAAATAGAGATGCTTTTGATACATCGATAAATGGTTTTTTAACTCCTGAGCAAAAAACAAAATACGAAGCAATTAAAGCGCAAAAACAAAGCGAGCACAAGGCAAAAGTAAAAGCCGGAAAAGCTAAAGAAGGGGATTTAGAGAGTGATATAGAAGGATAGTTTTTAATATTAAAACAAAAAACCTGCTTAAGTTATTTTAGCAGGTTTTTTTGTTTATAAAGCTTTTTTCGCTTCTTCAATCGTTTTTTTAGAATTTCCAACAAAAATCTTTTCATTGATTAAAATTACTGGTCGTTTTAAAAAAGTGTATTCTTTTAATATTAAGTTTTTCATTTCTTCTTCCGTTAATTTTTTCTCATTCAATTTTAACTCCTTGTATTTTCTGGCAATTTTGCTAAAAAGAGCTTCGTAAGAGCCAGTTTTGTTTTTTAGTTCCTCTAATTGCGAAATTGTTATTTTTTCTGTTTTAATATCCTGAAATTTAAAAGCCTTTTCTTTTAACTCTAATTCGTTAATTATACGTTTGCAGGTATCGCAACTAGAAAGATAAAATATTTTATTCATAAAAACTTTGGTTAAATTTGATATGTGAAATCAAAATTAGAAATAATAATCTTTATTCTGTTTATTAATTGTTTAAGAGCCCAAACTTATCAAAAGGATTGGAGCGCCTTAAATGCCAAAATCGAAAGTGATATTCCAATTTCAATTAATGAAGCTGAATTTTTTCTTTTAAAATATAAAAACCAATTAAGTCAGTTTCCAGATAATAGTACGCAACTATATAGTTTGCTTGCAAATAATTATTATAATGATTCTAAATTCGAAAAGGCCGAGGAGAATTATTTAAATTCATATAAATACTCTTTGCTAGCTGCCGATACAACCTTAAAACATATAGTAGAATTAAACTTAGCGTATTTAAATCAAAATTTAAATAAATTATTGGAGGCTGAAAAATATTATGCTAAATGTATGTCTGGTATGGCTGCCATATATGGCCAGTCAAGCAGGGAGTATACCGGCATTTTTTATGACTACACACGCTTATTAATTGATATTGAAAAATATAAGGAAGCAAAACCATATGTAGATGCTTTGTTGTTTTATTATAAAACTTTAGATGGCGAAAATAATACACGCTACGTTGGCTTGTTAAATTGTAACGCTATTATTTATCAAAATACCGGCAATTATAAAGAGGCTATAGATATTTATAATAATTTAATTAATGAAAATAAATTGCTTCTTTTAGGTGATACGCTCGGTCATGTCATTCAATTGTCAAACCTTGGCGATGTTTATAGAGAAGTTGGAGAATATAATCTTGGAATAAGTAATTTAAAAAACGCTAAGGCATTGTATTTTAAATATAAGTTGAGAGATAGGGATATTTTAGCAACAATCGAAAATAATTCGGCGCTCTGTTATAAAAATACTAGTCAGTTTAAATTGGCTGAAGATTGTTATAATAATTCTTTAGAAATTCGTAAAGCTAATAATGAAACTAAAACTGAACCTTATTGTAGTACATTAAGTAATAAAGCAGATTTATTAAGGATGTTAGGAAGATACGGTGAAGCTTCGGAGTTATTAATTACTGCATTGGAGATTAGAAGAGAGCGTTATGGCGATAAAACTGAAAATTATGCGAATGCGTTATCAAACCTAGCAAATGTTTATTTTGATTCGGGTAATTTTAAAGAAGCTCTTGAATATAATTTAAAAGCAAAAGAAATTTATCAAATAGTTGTAGGCGAAAATCACCAAAGTTACGGGAACTCTTTAAATAGCCTTTCAATTTGTTATTTGCACAATAAGAATTATGATAAAGCTGAGGAGTATAAAATACAAGCCCTCAATATTATTGAATTAAGTGTTGGAAAAAATCATTACCGCTATTCTGCTTATTTAATTTCATCCGTTGGTCTATACTTGAAAACAAGACAGCTTCAGAAAGCGGAGAAAAATTTAAAAGAAGCTTTGTTTTTGGTGGAAAGAAATTTAGGACGTAAGCATGAATTGTTTGCGCAAGCCCAATTGTCTTTGGCCGAGGTGTATTCGATTCAAAGTCGTTTTGAAGAAGCAACTCCTTTATATTTTGAATGTTTAGACTATTATTCGGCACAAATAAATAGTTATTTCAATTCTATGAGCGAAGAAAATCAAATGGATTATCTTCAATTTATCAGCCCGGCTTTTGAAAGTTATAACGTGTATTTAATCAACTATAAATTAAGTAAACCAACTAAAGATTTTGGAGAATATTTAAAGCGTGCTTTGAGGTATCAGTTACAATTAAAATCTATGCTGGCGAACAGATCGGCTCAATTAAAAAAAGAAATTGAAAACAGTAATGATGCCGATATGAAGTCAATTTATCAAAATTGGCTAAGTGTAAAAACAGAATTATTAAATAATTATAAGTCTGCTGATGCAGCAATAGATAATAATGAGCTGTATAAAAAGGCTTCAGACTTGGAGGCTAAATTAAAATCTAAATTAAAAAATTTGATATCAACAACTAATACCACATTTGATCTAGTTAAACAAAACTTAAATGATGATGAAGCTGCAATTGAAATATTTAAAGTAAATGAAATAGTTAATGATTCTGAGGGTGTAATTAAATATGGTATGTTGGTTATAAAAAATAAATTAACACAGCCCGATTTTATTATTTACAAAAACGGCGACGAATTAGAAGATGTTCAATTTAAGAATTATTTAAGATGTATCGACGAACAAGTAAAAGATAGTTTAAGTTATAACGCATTTATTAAACCTTTGGAAAAATCTTTAAAAGGGATAAAACGAATTTATATTAGCTCTGATGGGTTGTTCCATAAATTAAGTTTTTTAAGTTTGTATAATCCAGAAAGTAAAAAATATTTAATTGATGATTATGAAATATATCAGATTTCAAATCTTGGATCTATTTCCAAAAACGCTAACGATAATTTGAATAAAAATTTAACAGCATCTTTATTCGGATATCCCGACTATGATTATGATTTTAAGAAAGCGAAGTCTAATAATGTCGTTGAGTCAAAACAATTAGTAGCAAAACGATATGGTTTAACTAATCTATCCAAACTTCCGGGAACAAAAACCGAGGTTGAGAAAATTGCAAAAAACTTAAATTCTAAAAATTGGAAAACTGTCAGTTTCACTGAGCAATTTGCCAGCGAAGAAAATTTGCGAAAGGTTAATTCACCAAAAATTTTACATATAGCAACCCATGGCTTTTATTTGAAAGATATCGACAATGATGACAAATTATTTTTGGGATTTAATAATTCAACTCTAAAACAAAATTCATTGTTGCGATCGGGTTTAATATTGGCGGGGGCAGGTCCATCCACAGCAGATTCTCTAAATATAAATTCCGAAAACGATGGTGTTTTAACCGCTCAGGAAGCATCCTTTCTAAATTTGTCAAATACAGATATAGTTGTTTTATCTGCTTGCCAAACTGGTTTGGGCGATGAAATGGGTAGTGAAGGAGTTGCCGGATTGCAGCGCTCATTTACAATTGCTGGTGCCAAAAATATTATTATGAGTTTGTGGCCGGTAGATGATTTTGCAACTGAATTATTAATGACAGAGTTTTATAAGAATTATTCTGAAACTCAAAATGTTGAACTATCATTTAAACAAGCTCAACAAATTGTAAAAAGTAGATATCCTCAACCATATTATTGGGCTGCTTTTGTTTTGCTGAAAACTTTTAATTAGTCTTTTTACATTAATTAATGTTTAAGTTAATGATTTCTAGCACTATATGGCTTTAAAATAAATTATAATTGATAGTAATTTTGTCTTCATTTTTAGCTAGATTTTGTTAATTTCGTGTTACAATTTTAAAAGCATGAAAAAAACAATTTTACAATTTAGTTTAGTTTTAATTTTTACTAATTTATTTTTCGTTTGTAAATCTCAAACCCCGCCAGATAGGTGGGACACACTTTATAACACAACTGCAGTTTCTCCGCCAAATTATTTTGAACAAAGTAATTTAGTAGTTCGCAATTCAAAACTATTTTTAAGTGGTGATACAATAAATTCATTTAATTCAAGCTTAAGAAATTCCTATCTTGCTGTTTTTAATCCAACAACATCAATCTTTAGCCCAATTAATTATACTCGTCCAGCTGATGATTATGGTTTTAAAGGGGAAGCAACCATTACAACTTCGACACCTAATGTTTCTTATACATTTTTAGGCGGGAAGTTAAATAATAGTGTACTTACAAATAGTTTTTCTGTATTTAAATTAAACACCTCAAATAATGCCGTAAGTTATGAGCAAATGGCTTATCCAACGCTTGATTTCCATGATGGCGTTGAAAATATGTGTTTCTTTAGCCCTCTTTCAAATCATGATTCGTTATTAGTGTTTGTTGATTCGGCCTATATGAAAACGAGCATTTTTAAAAAGCATTATAATCAAGTTGGATTTTCAAATACAAATAACTTGTCAATACCATTAAATTACATTTCGTTATCCTTTGTTTTTAATAATGTATTGTATGTTTCAGGCACTGATGTTTCAACTTCGTATGGAGCATTATTTGCTAGCACCAACGGTGTAACATTTAATGAAGTAACAAGTTATACAACCAATGTTGGTTCTTTTAGAATGGTTGCTGCAGATACTTTAAATAACGAATTATATTTTGCTATTGAAGATGGTGATGGTTCATATGCAATATATAAAACACCAAATGGCACTACGTTTACGCAGTTAATCCCATTAACTATTGGCAAAGTTACCAGCTTAAAAAAACACCGTAAATCTATTTGGTATTCCGTTACGAGTACAAATAGACCAACGGTTCGTTACCTTGCTGGCACATCATTTACAACTGAAATTAATTCGGTTACAGACATTGGTAAAGAACATAGCGATCCAAATACATTTCGTTTAAATAAACTTAATTCTGAACTTATTTATACGGGCAATTATATCAGTAATTTTCAGACTCCCCATGAGTTTGGAACTTTTATCTATAAATTTATTCCTCCTGTTGCAAGTTTTACACTTGCCAATCAACTTTGTTTAAACACTTCTTATACTGTTGTAAGTACCAGTTTAAATTCTGATTCTGTTAGGTGGATTAAAGATAATAACTATTACGCCAGTACCGCCAACAGTTTTACGTTTCAATTTACAACAGCAGGAACTCATACTCTTGGTTTAATTGCTATTTCTGGCACTCAAAAAGACACTTTAAAAATGTTGCCTAACGTTTATTCTGTTTCATCAACAATTAATGCACCTCCAACGGCATGTCAAAATACTCCGTTCCAAATTACATCAACTAATGTAAATGCAATTGGAACGATTACATATTCGTGGACACAAACTCCAATTTTTAGTTCAGGAACTTATTCTACTCAAAATATTTTAGTTGGTGTTACAAATCCAGGAGTTTATAATTACTTTCTTCAAATAAAGGATATAAATAATTGTGTAGCCAATAGTAATACTGTTAGTTTATCGGTTTTTTCTTCTAAAAATATCAGTGGTGCCGTAACAACGGCTACAGCTTTGCCGGTTATTGGAGACGTAGTTTTATACAAATACGAACCAGTTTTAACTAAGTTTGATTCTGTAACTTATGTTTCAACAAACGCAAGTGGAGATTATACTTTTACAACAATTGATTCCGGAACATATATTATTAAATGTATTCCAAGCGCTTCAAGTTTGCAAATAACGTATGGTAATAACGCAATAAGTTGGCAAAACGCTTTTGTATTAACACATGGTTGTATAAATAGTAGTTCACAAAACATCAATGTTATTCCTTTAACAAATTTGGGTACAGGTCCAGGGATTCTTTCTGGTGTAATTACAGAGGGGATCGGATATGGACAGAAGGGATTTAGCAGTCTTGTTCCTGGTGCTCCAATAAAGGGTGTAAGTGTGAAGGGAGGAAGAAATCCGGGTGGTGATATTACTGCTCAGTCGAGAACTAATGCGGCAGGGCAATATACGTTATCTGGCTTTCCAGTAAATCAACCAAACGAAGATTATTTTGTTTTAGTTGATATTCCAGGGTTAGATACAAACACAACTTATCATAGAGTAATTACGTTAAGTAACTCTCAATTTACTAATCTTGATTTTGTAGTTGATTCTGCTAAAGTTAATCCTATAAATAATTTTGTAGGTGTAAAAGAAATTACCTTTGATAAAAACAAAGTTAAATTATTCCCAAATCCAACAAATGGCTATATTAATATTGAGTTTGAATTAGGTCGACCAACTAGCGTAAAGGTTGAGGTTTGTGATGTTTTTGGCCGAATAGTTAAAACAATATTACCATCAACTTATCAAAACGAAAACGAGATTAAATTAAATGCAAATTTAAACGATATTACATCTGGTGTGTATTTTATAAAAATCTCTATTGGTGAAAGCGAAAGAATATCAAAAATTATTTTAACTAAGTAGTAACTATGAAAAAAAGATTATTCCTCATTTTATCTACAATTATTATTGCTAATTGTTTTTCACAAACAACATTAAACCTTTCTTGGGTTTACGGTTTTGGCTCTGCAGTAAATGAAGCTATAAGTAGCTCGGAGGTTGATGCAGCCGGTAATGTCTATATAACAGGCGAGATTAATTCAACCCTTGATTTTGATCCAGGGCCGGGGACTTATACGCTTACCGCTTCCTCGAAGGCTTTTTTCGCAAAATATAATTCTTCTGGAGCATTGGTATGGGCTCATGTACACGAAGGTTCAGGAACATCAGTTGGAAGTAATATCAGAATTGATGCATCAAACAATGTTTATTTAACAGGAAATTTTAATGGAGATATAGATTTTGACCCATCTGTTAGCACAACTTCCTTAACATCTGTGGCCGATATTTTTATTGCGAAATATACATCTGCCGGTACTTTTACTTGGGCTAAAGGTATAGGGGGAGGGTCTGCTATTGCAGTTAATTCGAACAATATGCATGTAAATGCAGCTGGCGATATTTTTATTGCAGGAGATTTTGATGGAGTAGTTGATTTCGATGCGTCTGCAGCAACATACACGCTGGCAGCTGGCATTAGTAATAACGACGGTTATTTATTAAAGTACGATAATGCCGGAAATTTTTCATGGGTAAATCATATTGGTAATTCTCTAGATAATGATGTAGCCTATGGTGTTTCAGAAGATGCTTCTGGAAATGTATTTGTTACTGGGGCTATAACGGATGTCATCGATTTTGACCCAAGCGCTGCAACTGCAACCTTAGTTTCAGTTGGGCAAGAAGATATCTATATTGCTAAATATTCATCAACCGGAAATTATATTTGGGCCAAATCTTTTGGAGGTGCTAATAAAGACCAAGGCTATAGAATTAAACTAACTTCCGCAGGAGATGTTCTTATTACAGGAAATCTTCAAAGTCCAGTTGTCAATTTCGATCCTATAGGTACGTATACTTTAAGTAAAGTAGGCACTGGAACTAACGATTCTTATATAGCCAAATATTCTGGCAGCAATGGAAATTTTTTATGGGCAAAATGTACTGGTGGCGTTGGTGATCTTATTGCTTATAATATTACATTAGATTCGCAAGATAACATATATTTATGCGGAGCGTTTACTGATACGGTAGACTTAGATTATTCGTTAACTGGAACTGTAAATTACACTGCAGTTACAGTTTCAAGTTCAGATATATTTTTATCAAAATACTCTCCTTCAGGCGATTTTATTTTTGCAAACCAATTGGGCGGTGGCTCAAATTCCGGAAATGTGGCCTTTTCAATTAAAGTTGATGTTAATAATGATATCATTTTAGCTGGAACTTATCGCGCTCCAATTGATTTTGATTTTTCTGCCACTACAAATACAGTAAATGTTTATGGTCAGAATGATATTTTCTTTGCAAAATATAGCCAGTGTATTAGTCCTACTACACCAACACTTAGCACCACTAATGCAACAATTTGTGAAGGAAAATCTTATACTTTAAGTTTATCAGGAACATTAAATTCAGCAACAAATTGGTATTGGAGTGATGTGGCTTGTGGTTCATCAACATTAGGTTTAGGAACTTCTATTGTCGTTTCTCCAACAACTAATACACAATATTATGTTAGAGCAAATGGAGGTTGCATAACACCTACTAGTTGTGTTACAGCTTCCATTACAGTTAATCCATCAAAAAATTTAATCGGACAAGTAACTACAAATACAATTAATCCTGTTGCCGGAGATGTAGTTTTATATAAATTTGAGTCGTTTCTAACTAAGTTCGATTCTATCACTTCTCAACCTTTATCTCCAACAGGAACATTTACGTTCTCTTCTATCAATTCTAATAGTTATATTATTCAATGCATGCCAACTAATAGTACGTTACAAACTACTTATTCTCCAAATGCTATATCATGGTTTAATGCAGGCGTAATTAATCATGGTTGTGTAATTACTTCTACTCAAAATATTAATGTTATTCCTCTAACAAATTTAGGGCCAGGCACGGGTGTTTTGTCTGGTCAAATTACCGAGGGGATAGGGTATGGTCAAAAAGGCAATGGCATTCTTGTTCCAGGTGCTCCAATAAAAGGAGTGAGTGTAAAAGGCGGACGCAATCCTGGTGGCGATATTACAGCTCAATCAAGAACAAATGCTTCTGGTCAATTTACTTTATCTGGTTTTCCAGTAAATCAAGCAAACGAAGATTATTTTATTTTAGTTGATATTCCAGGCTTAGATACAAATACAACTTACCATAGAGTAATTACATTAACCAATTCAGAATTTACTAATCTTGATTTTGTGGTTGATTCTGCTAAAATTAATCCTATCTATAATTTTGTTGGTATAAATAAAATTTTTCTTGATAAAAATAAAATTAGTCTATATCCAAATCCAACAAATGGAATAATTAATCTTGAATTTGAATTAAATCAAGCGGCAAATATTACTGTTGAAATTTGCGATATTTTAGGGAAAAAAATTAAAACTATTTTGCCATCATTTTATCAACAGGAAACTGACGTGAGTATAAAAACAGATTTAGGAGAATTAGAATCAGGTGTTTACTTTATTAAAATTAGAATTAACACTTCTGAAATTACCACTAAATTGATTATTACAAAATAAAATAATATTTAAAAGTTTTAAAAGCCAGCCTATTAAAAGTGTTGGCTTTTATTATTAAAACTATAATGAATTTTATATCAAAAAATATTTTTGTTTTTATTTTAGCGTTAATTAGCTGGAACCTATTTTCTCAAACGCACAATTTTAAAAATTATAATGTTGAAGATGGATTAGCACAATCACAAGTTCTTTCAGTTTGCCAAGATAGAAAAGGTTATATGTGGTTTGGAACCAATGGCGGCGGTGTATCAAAGTTTGATGGTAAGCAATTCCATAATATTACAACTAACGAGGGATTAGTTGATAATATAATTTTTTCTATTCTTGAAGTTAATGATAAAGAATTACTTTTCGGAACAAGCAAAGGTTTAAGTTGTTATGATGGGATACGAATAACTAATTTTAATGAAAAGCAAGGGTTAAAAAACCCTTTAATATATAAGTTAGTTAATGATGGACATAAAACATTTATAGGAACTCAAGAGGGCGTTTATTTATTTGAAAATAATAAAATAACTCCGTTCGAAATTGATGCTGAATTATCCAAATCATCAGTTTATACAATTTTTATTGATAAAAAAAATAACATTTGGTTTGGCACTCTTCAAAATGGTGTTATATTCTATAATGTAAATACAAAAGAAATAAAACATTTTAAAACTACAGATGGGTTAAATGGCGATTATGTTTTTTCTATTTCTCAAAAAGAAAATAATGATATTTTAATTGGAACAGAATTTGGTTTAAATATAATTAATTCAAATTTTAATATCACAAAGGCAAATGAAATACCTGGAAATGATAATTTCTCAATTAATTGTTTAATCCCCACGAAAAGTACAAATGAATTTTATTTAGGAACTCACTCAGAAGGGATAAAAAAATTCAACTTCAATTCAAAAAAAATAACGGCTCAGTATAATAAATCAAACGGTCTAACAAATAATCCAATTCAATGCTTATTTATTGATAGAGAGAATAATTTGTGGATAGGTACAAATGGTTCAGGAGTTTTTAAATACTTTAACGATAAAATAGTTTCTTATAGTAAAACAAATGGGTTTACAGAAAATTATATTAATTCTGTTGCAACCGATAATAACAATAATATTTGGGTAGGCCTTAAAAAAAATGGTTTGGTAAGAATATCAAATACAGGTTTAACAAAATATCTATTTGACATTAAACATCCTCAGGCTCTTTGTGATAATGATGTAAATGCCATCCTTCCTCTCGCAAATGGAAGGATTCTATTTGGAACTTCTGATGGTTTATGTTATTTTGAAAATGAAACTATTAATACAATTCAAACATCTGATTTTAACCATAAATATATTTTCTCATTATATGAAGATTCTGAAAAACATATTTGGATTGGCACAACAGAAGGTGTTTATAAACTTATAGGTAACGAAATCACCAAAGAAACATCTATAGAAAAATATAAGAAAGATGTAGGTCAATTTTCGATATTTTTTACACTTGAGGATAAGCAAAAACGAAAATGGTTTGGAACTGAAAAAGGGCTAATTCAATTAGATGGGAACAAGTCAAAAATTTTTAATAAAGAGAATAAATTTATTAGCAGCTTAATGGTTTGTGGTGTGGTTGACGAAAAAAAAAATATTTGGTTTGGAACCGAAGAGGGTTTGTATTTGTACGATTATATAGCTTTTAAAAAAATAGGTAAAACTTATGGGGTTAATTCAGCGTTCATCAATTTGTTACAAATTGATAATAACAACCAATTAATAATTGGAACTAATAATGGAATTGATATTTTAGATTTGAATAGTTTTTATAAACGAAAATCATTTGCCAAGCACTTAGGAAAAGATGATGGTTTAATTAGTTTAGAATCTAATTTCAATGCAAGTTGTAAAGATAGAAAGGGTAGAATTTTGATAGGCACAATAAACGGACTTGAAATTTATGACTCTAAACTAAACACTGTAAATTTAGCAGAACCAAAAACTAGAATTTCTGACATTAAATTATTTTTTGGTGAAGAAGATATTTTAAAATATTCAGAATCTGTAGATTCAATTACCTTGTTACCAAAAAATTTAATACTTCCGTTTTCAAAAAACAATCTAACCTTTCAATTTATTGGTATTAGTTTAGTAGCTCCGGAAAAAGTTTTATATCAATATCAGTTAGAAGGATTAGGCGAAGATTGGACACCCGCAGTTAGTCTAACTGAAGCTACTTATCCCTCTTTACCCCCTGGTAAATATACTTTTAAAGTTAAGGCTATGAACAATGATGGGTTTTGGAATAAAGAACCTACCGTTTTTAGTTTTGAAATTTTACCTCCATGGTATAAAACTTGGTGGTTTTATTTAATTTGTATTGCAACATTAATAGGAAGTATTACTTTATATAATTATACCAAAACAAAAAAATTAATTGCCGACAAAGTTAAATTAGAGAATGAGGTTAATGAACGTACAAAAGAATTACGAGATGAAAAAGAAAAGGTAGAAGTAATAAATAAAGATGTAATTCAAAAAAAGGCGGAGATTGAACATAAAAATATTGAGATAACTGATAGCATTAAATATGCTAAAAATATTCAAGAAGCGCTATTGCCTTCTTTATTTGAAACTGAAAATGCAATTGGGAATTGTTTTATTTTATATATGCCAAAGGATATTGTGAGTGGAGACTTTTTTTGGTTTTATCAAATTGAAAATAAACAATTTATTGCTGCTGCAGATTGTACAGGACACGGAGTACCTGGCGCTTTTATGAGTATTATAGGTAATACTTTGCTTAATCAAATTGTTGAACAGAAAAAAATTCATAACCCTGGAGATATTTTATTAGAACTTCACAAAGGGGTTAAAATTGCTTTAAATCAAACGAATCAAGATTCGGAAAGACGTGATGGAATGGACATTGCTTTATGTGTTATAGATTTAAATACAAATGTTATTGAGTATTCTGGTGCGAATCGTCCTTTATGGATATATCGTAAAAATAAGAATTTTGAATTAGAAGTAATAAAACCAAATAAATTTCCAATTGGAGGTATTGAGTTTGAAACTAATAGAGCCTACACTCAACACAGTGTTGAAGTATTTGAGGACGATTGTATTTATTTATTTAGTGATGGCTTTGCTGATCAATTTGGCGGACCAAGAGGTAAAAAATTCATGATTGCTAATATGCAACAATTGCTATTGAAAAATATAGATTTTCCAATGTCGGTTCAAAAGAAAAATATAAAAAGTACTTTTGATTCTTGGAAGCATGATTTAGAGCAGGTAGATGATGTTTGTGTTATTGGCATTCGTATCTAATTTTAGGAGCATTTTTTGTTTTTTTATGCTTGCCAAGCTTTTTTTGGACTTATTTTTATTTAAGTTAAATTAATATCTATTCGAACTTTTATTCAATATTCTTATAGGAAGTTTTTTTGTTACGTTTAATTAAATTATGTTGTGTATTATACCAATATTCATGATAAAAATTTAATTTTATTTCAGGTTGATTTTTGTCAATATATTTATAAATGTTTTTTATTATATTTAGTATATAAACAATAAAATATAAACTATTATGAAAAACACGGAAAATATATATTCTTCCACTACTGAAAATATTGGGAAAAGCAACAATTCGATTAGTATCAAAACTGGTATTTATTGCGGTTTAGGTTTAGTTTTTTATTTTATAGTAATGAGGCTTTTAAATCTTCATCAAGTTATTGAACTTCATTATTTTAATATTGTTGTTTTATTTTTTGGTTTAAGGTATGCTATTAAACATATTATTTCTAAAAATGGCGAGATAAGATATTTTGAAGGATTAAAATCTGGAGTTATAGTGACTTTGATTTCGATTTTTATGTTTAATCTATTTATGATATTATATGAAACAATAATTGACCCTTCTTTTTTAAGTTTTCTAAGTGAAAATATAGTTAGCGGACATTTATTTTCCACCCAACAAATTATTATTAGTGTTTTTGGAATTTTAACTATTGAAGGATTAAGCTCTGGTTTTATTCTTACTTTTATGTTGATGCAATTTTATAAGGCAGAGAGTTCTTCAACAAAATAGATCAGCATTTTTTCAGACACATTAAAGTCATTTTGCTAGTTCATCACATTTTTTTTATAGTTTCTCGTCTTGGAGCTAATTTTGCTAGTTCAAGGTAGTTGTATTTGTCTACGTCCTATATGCTTTATTTCTTATTGCTTTTTCTCCATTTTCTTTAGTCGTAGCATTAATTTAGGCTGTTGTTTTAACAAGTGGAATTTTCATTTTTTGAATTTACAGATATTTAATTTTCGGGTGATTTTCCTAGACTAATTTTAAATGTTCAATTTAGCTTTCCATTTAATCGTTTATTGAATCTTTTGTTAAAATCTGGCAATAGAATTTCGTTTGGTTTTAATGACGGCTCATAATTTAATTCATCCATCACATCTCTTTGAATTTCAAAATCGGTTTTCATGATAATAATATTTTTTTTAATAATGTATCGCCCAAAGTAAAAGAGAAATTGTTTGTTTTTAAATGATATTATTCAACAGAACAGGTGATAACAATCATAATTTTTTTTAGTATTTTTTTGTTTGGATGTTTTGCGAATTATTATTCGATAAATAAATTTCGGTTTTCGGTGACTATTTTCTTTAAATCTTACATTAGAAATTACCACCTTGATTTAACTTTTTTTTTAATTTGATTTTGATATGGTCCTTTTATATCAATGCTTTCAGACATAATTCTAAACAAATTTTGTCCACTTTTTATTTCTTGACTCTTATTACACATGTAAGATTTTTGAGTTTCTTCTAAAGGATTAGATTTTATCACTTACTACTTTTATCTCAGTAAATAAGTCTAACAAAAAAAATGCATATGAAAATTACATCACAATCAGCAAACAATAGTGTTTCTAAATTAATTTTTTTTAGCACGGCATTTTTCTTAATTAATTTTTTCTATAGCCAAACAACTTATATTTTTACTAATGCTAGCGCAAGTGGAAGTTTGGGGCCAACTCAAGCGCAAGTAAATGTATCATATAATAACACTAATTTACATGGAAAAGTGATTTCCAATAACGGCATTCAAACTTGGACTGTGCCAGTTTCTGGTCCATATAAAATAACATCTTATGGTGCGCAAGGAGCGTGTAATGGTGGTTTAGGAGCGAAAATTGAGGGTGATTTTAATCTGGCGGCTGGGCAAGTATTACAAATTGTTGTTGGACAGCAAGGTATAAATGGAACAGGTGGAAATGCTAATAATAATGGCGGTGGTGGTGGTGGTGGTTCCTTTGTTGTTTCAGGTACAAATTCTATCTTAACCATAGCCGGAGGTGGAGGTGGTGGTTTAACCGGAGCAGTTGGAGGTAATGGATTAACAACTCTTTCTGGCGGTTCATCTTATTTTGGAGGTTGTGGTAATAATGGCAATGGCGGATACAGCGGTATCACTAATGGTGATGCAGCAGGCGGTGGAGGATTTATTACTAATGGACAAAACTCTTCTAACCTTGCGCAGAATGTATGCGAAGGTGGAAAGTCTTTTCTTAATGGTGCTAATGGCGGCAATAGCGGAACAAATGGAATATATTATGGTGGTGCTGGTGGATTTGGAGGAGGAGGTTCAGGATGGCATAATTCAATAAACAGGTGTGGTGGTGGTGGCGGTTATTCTGGTGGACAAGGAGGCACTTTAAATTCTTCTCCCGCATGTCCAGGTGGTGGTGGTGGATCTTATAATAGCGGAAGCAATCAACTAAATCTTTCAGGAATAAATGCAGAAAATGGATTTGTTTTAATTACTTTATTATATGATGTGCATATTTCACAAACTGCAATTATTCAATGCAATAGTTTTTCTACAGCCGCTTTATCTTCGACAGTTAATGGTGGTTCGGCTCCATATACATACACTTGGTTGCCAACTGGCGGTAATTCTTCAATAGCTAATGGTTTATCGGCAGGTGTTTATACTTTAATAGTAAAGGATAATAATGATTTTGTTACATCAAGTACACATGTTATTGCACAACCAGCTCCCTTAAATGTAACTGCAATTTCTAATAATACTTCTGTATGTTTTGGTAATACTGTTTTATTAAATGGCGGAGGTGCAAATAGTTATTCATGGAGTGGGGGAGTTACCAATGGAGTTGCGTTTGCACCAAGTACAACTAATTCTTATATAGTAACTGGCACCAATACTTTAACGGGATGCTCTGCTACAGCGGCAATAAACATTACAGTAAAATCTCTTCCAGTAATTTCTCTTTCAGCTTCTACTGGTACAATGTGTTTGAATGGTAATCAGATTGTTTTATCAGGAATACCTTCTGGTGGATCTTTTTCTGGTTTGAATGTACAAAACAATTTATTTACGCCAATAATGAGCGGCACATTTACACCAGTATACAATTATACCGATCCAAACACAGGCTGCAGCAATACTACAACCACAGCAATTTTAGTTGAAATTTGTACCGGAATTAATCAGCAAGAAAACAAATCATCACTAATACATCTTTATCCAAACCCAACAGAGGGTATATTTCATATTGAGACTAGTAATAACGAAATGAAAATGATTCAATTAGTCGATGTAGCTGGTAGAATAATTCTTTCTGAAAATTTTGTTGATGAAAAAATTACTATTGATATTTCAAATTTCTCAAAAGGAATTTACTATCTTTCTATAAAAAGTGAGAGTGGAATGAAAACAATTAAGGTTGTGAAAAATTAATTCAAATTACTTGTTTGAATACTTATAAGTGTATCAAATTAAAAACAAGATTAGAGATAGTTATTTCTAATCTTGTTTAATATGAATAAGTGATATTTAATTTTTAACAGGTAATTTAACTGTTATATTTTCTCCGTTCAGATTAATATTTAGGAAGTAAATGCCTGCTTTGTATGAATTCAAATTTAAAGCAATATTTAATTTAGTAGTACGAATACCATTTTCTCTTATTATTTCTTTTCCTAAAGCGTCATATAAATAATAGTTTAAAACACTTGTTTCTTTTAATTCCTTTTCGATTATAAATTTATTGTCAGTCAATGTTTTCACAATCAAACCAAAATCAGCTAGTGAATTAGATTTTATTCCTACAGGATTATCTAAGACAAAAATGTTTTTTACCACTGTATCAATGCAACCATTACTGCTATTTGCTATTAAGCTTACAGAATACAATCCAGGAACTGCATATTGGTATGATGGAGAAACAACAAAAGAGGTTCCAAAATTATCGCCAAAATTCCAGCTTTGTGAAGCCGCGTTTGAAGATGTATTATTAAATTGTACAATTGGATTCTGATTTAAATAACATGTATCAACACATGAAAAACTGGCGTAAGCAGGATTTTTTTGAATGATTGAATAAGTTGATTGGTTATTATCACACATACCAACTGTGGTTATATCTAAAGTGTAGTTACCAGTCCATAAGCTACTCAAAGTATCTGCTGTGCTTTTGTTTAAGGATGTTTGAATAGTTGTATTATTAGCATCTTTCCAATAGTAATTCCAAGGACCAGCACTTAAACCTTTTGCAATAATTTCTCCACCGTTAATATTCTGACAAGTTGGTTGACTTACATTTGAAGTAATTTGTAAAGGGTTGAGCGTAATACTTAATATAAAACGCGCTGCGGTAGTAGTGTCTTCTAAATTAAATACATAATCAGAATTGATAAGATTTGTAGAAACAGAAGTGTACTTATCGTACAAATTAAAACATGTACCAACAGGAAAACTATTTATGTCTGAAGCGCTAATGGTGTAACTTCCGGTATATCCAGTTAGAGTTTTTAAAGAAGTAGTATAGTTTCCTGAAATTGGAGGAATACCATTTACCTGAAAATCAATTGTTGATTCTTGAATTGCAATTGTTGGAGCATATGGATTTTGACCAGCTAATTTAACAGCATCATAACTTCCATCAAAATTATTGGTAGCACCTGATTGTATATAAAGTACGCTTTCATCATTAAAACCATAAGGTCCATTCATATTTAAACGAACAATGCCAGAAGTATTTGGAGTAGAAGAACTTTTTAGAAATGTTGGGTTGCCTGCAACTTTAACAGCCTCAGTTCCATTTAAAACAGTAGCACCTGTTGAATGAACGTAAAAGCCTTGGCACATTGGAATAACATCGCCAATACCACCAGAGCCTATTGCTGGACTACTAATGCCATTTATGAAAGTTGCATTTGCTCCAGCTCCACCATTTAAATCTGCATTGTAAGCATAAATAGCATTATCAATATTTGGTGTGGCACCTTTTAGTGCTGTCCAACTTATTGGGGAAGGATAAGGATTGGAGATTAAATTCCAGCCGTCGTCAATCGGCGAGCCGTAGTTAGAATAATTTAAAGGAATAGTTATATTAAATTTCCCAACTTGTCCAATTACATCAATCATTATGTCATTTGTTGTATACTGGCCATCGCCTAGATATACCCAGTAGCCTTTAGTAGGTGTTATGGGGTCGTTAATAGTATTAATTGGAATATAAGAAATTGGATTTGAATAAGAGCCTACTGCAGTTTCGTCATATGTATAGATTGAAGGAAAATTTGCAACATAACCATCTGGGCAAGTTGGACAAGATATTGCAATATTGTCATCCCAATCACTATAGCTTAATCCAGTTGAAACAGGAGCGCCAATTAAAGCCCATCCTGTTGTGCCACCAGGTGCAAACCGTTGTACCGTAATAAACCCGTTAATGTCTCCTGTGCCTGTTATTTGGTCAATTCGTGCTGTAGCAGTGGCTGTAGAAACCATGGTAAATGAATTAAAGTTTGTATTAAAAACACCACTTGTTAGTTTCATTGTTCCGTACAATTTCATGGGGTTTGCTAAACTTGCTCCGGTTGGATTAGTTAAAGTGATATCAAAAAAATCTGTGGTGCTGGTACCTGAAATGTTTTGAGACCCAGAGCCATTAAAAAAGACTAATCCACTACGACAATTAAATGAGCCGTTATTAACGAAATTTCCTTTTGATGTAATTGAAAAATTAGAGGCACTAATATCTAGATTAGAGCCAGTATTAATAATTAAATTACTGTTAGCAGTTATTGGAGATAACAAAGATTTAACTCCAGTTCCTGAAAAGGCAATTTGATTAAACGTTTCTCCACCTGGTTTGAAAATACTTTGCGCAGATGAAGAATTAAAATTAACGGTATTATTACCTGGTGTAAAAAGTCCACTATTGTTTTGCCAAGATCCTCCAAGAGTAATTGATAGATTATTTGAGTTTAGTGCACCAGAATTAAGCGTAATATTATTTAATACTGTAATTGAATTTGTATTTAAAATTGCAGTGGCAGTAGAATTGTTGATTAGTAAATTACCAATTGGTAAAGTTGTATTTATATTAAAATTTTGATTTGTTGGGGATGTTAAATTTCCTATTTGCAATGTACCACCGGTAACAGAACCGGATCCAGCTAAATTAATATAACCCAAATCTTGAGGACCTAATCCTCCCTCTCTTAAAATAATTAATGATCCTCCAGTCATGTTAAAATTTGAGCCTGTAGTTGTAATTTGAAAAGGAGCATTGATTAAATCACTGCTTCCAATAGTTGCGACTTTTACATTCCCATTATTTAAAGTGAAATTTGTATTGCCTATACCGCTATATTTGCCAGCAACATTTAATTCTCCGTTAGTCATACTAAAACTACCCGATGCGTAAAGGAAATCTTCATTTATTGCATCGCCAATATTTAACGTTCCGTTTGTTATACTAACTAATCCAGAATTGATTATACTGTTTTGAGTATTAACAGTCACATTACTTGAGTTTAACCAAAGGCCAGCACTCGAAGGTATAATGGTTGGCGCAGTGAAGGTTGTAATATTCTGCAAGTTTGTGGTTGAAATTTTAAATGTTCCATTATTTAGTTTTAGAAAATCAATTGGTACTGAGAAATTTGAAACCGAAACGTCAAGAATATTTGCAGCAGAAGCTCCCATATCAACAACTATATCACTAAATTTTGAAAAACTTCCCGTTCCTGTAATTGTTTGATTTCCATTTTTCTTAAATAAGGCTATACATTTACTATTGGCATCTGGAAAAAATTGCATACCTCCGTTATTTACTATGTTGCCAAAAAAAGTAACTGTATGCGTGGTGTTTGAGTTGTTTTTTATATCGAAAGTATCGGCATTATTTATCATTATATCTGCAAAAACTGTAAAAGAGCGAGCAGTATTGCCCTTAAACTCTAATGTTGACATTGTTAGGGCTGTTGTGCCTACAGTTAAAGAATTACAAGCAAAATTGCCATCAATTGAAACCTTGTGTCCACTTGAAATTAAAACATTATCAGTGGCTGTAGGAACGCCACTAGGTATCCAAGTTGCTGCTTTGCTCCAGCCTCCGCTTTTTTTGGAAACCTTTGTTTGAGAAAATAGTCCGAAAGAAACAAATAGTACAATTACTAAAGAAGCAATTACTTTTTTCATATTACATTTATTAAATTAAATCTTACATATGTAAGAAAAATCGAAGTATTTTATTTAAAGATAAATGTAAGTAATCGGCATGTGACTTTAATGGAATTGCGACGAAATGTTGAAAATTGGCGATAAGAAATAGGTATTGGCCGTTAATATTTTGATTTTCAATAAATTAGAGTTTAAATTTGTTGGGTTTTTAAGTTATTCTTTGTGTTTCTTAAAATATAAATCTAATATACCTATGAACCCCAATTTTTTTGAAATAAACATTTGAGCAAGTCTACTTTTTTATTCTGTTTTTGTTGGACTCGTCTTCGTAAGATAATTCCTCGTAAATAAAATAATTTCGTCAGCGGCTTTTCTGGAAAGTTTCCAAACAACCATTTGGGCGGACAATTACCGATGTTTATTTTTTGCCTGCAGACGCTCTTTTAGCCGAAGCCCATTAGGACAACAATCGCACAAGTCAACGCACTTTTGCTCTTCCTTCCGAAGCATCAAACCTCCCACCCTGCAAAAAAGGTGTGGCGGGCAGATTTATAAGTATTCATAAATGTACAAAAGCTTTTCTGGTGTAAAATTATGTTTAAACTACAACAAAAATAATATTCTTACATATGTAGAAAAAAGCAACAGCTTACCTTTTTATTACAACTCAATAGCCGGAAATTTGAAATGTCTAAACCTAATTATTATGAAAAATATATTATTCGAAAAAGCGAAGATTTTTATGTTTTTTTTTCATTATTTCAGCTATAATGAAAGTATGCATCGACCGGGAAGTTTTACTGCCTAAGTCTTTGGACTAGGTGTTTACATCCCTTATTTGTAGTGGTTTTGAAATTTTTTTAAAATTAATTTATTAAATCCGGAATATATGAAAACAAAATTTATGATTATTATGCTGGTGTTTAAGATGACACTGACATTTTCAAGTGAATTATTCTATAACTCAAATAATCCAGAGAGTATTTGCCTTGACATTAGCGGAAATATACAAGCTAAAAGTGTTGATGGAAACGATTCGTATACAGCAGAGCTACTTCTTGATAATAAAATAATACAGCAAATAACTATCAAAGGCAGGCGTTCATTCAAGTTTTCACTCTTAAAAAACCATTGGTATACTATTCGAATAAGTAAATCGGGATATTACCAGCGCCTCATAAGTATTTGTACCGACCTCCCAAAAAACAAAAATGGGTTGTACAAATTCCATTTTGACACAGAGCTTATTCCTCTAACCGGTGCTCAGGCAATAGATCAAGATGCTCTTGATTTTCCAATAGCCATAATTAACTATGACAAAGATGCTGAATGGTTTTATTATAACGAAGAATACACCGCGAATATGAAAAGACAGCTTTATAAACCAATTCTTGCCCGCACTAAGAATTAATTTCTGGTTAATATAAAAGTCACAAATATTTTGAATATTAGTTTATTAAGCAATTGAAACTATGAATATTGAACTAAACGAAAAACCAATTCAACCCTTTAAAATATTAATTGTAGAGGACGATCCATCCAGTATCTTTTTAGCTGAGACGTATCTTAAAGCCCATTTTAAAGTCCATTCAGTAACAAATGGATATGATGCTTTAATCATGATTGAAAAAACAAAATTTGATATTGTTTTAATGGATATTAATCTAGATGACCCAGCAATGGATGGTCCAAAAACCATGAGAACTATCAGATACAATAGAAAATACAATCATATTAAAATAATAGCTGTAACAGCAGCCTCAGGTTCCAGAGAATGGTATTTGAAACAAGGTTTTGATGGACACTGTCTCAAACCTTTATTCGAAAATGGAATTATTGAAGAGATAAACAAACAACTGTTAAAGCCATTTACGCATTCAAATTATTACTGCCTGTAAATAGCCTGCATAAAGTGGACTAAAGATAAGAAATAAGAAAGTGTTTTGTAGGCTTGCATGATTTTATTTTTTTTAGTGTGTTAAACCCCTTTAACAACTATAAATAAAAACAACAATTCAAAACCGTATCAAAAAAAACCAAACCCTTTGTGTTTACTAAGTTTTCGGCGTTTAGGTAGAATTAAAGCTACGGTGGCTATAAATGTGTGAATGAATCCTAATATAATCTTTAGTATTTAAGATTGACTTATTCTTTCTGGTTTTTCTGAAAGCGAATCTGTGGTACACAAAAGGGTATTGCAAACTGGTATTTTTTATTGTGTAATATTTTAGTAAGTAAAAAGAAGAGTTTACTTTATCAACGATGAAGAAAAGTAATGTATTTGATAATTTATCTGATACCCGCCTGTGGGAATTTTTTTGAAAATGTATTATTGAAAAAATAACATACTGGGCTTCAAGTGTTAAAAAATTAACTTACTATAATTTGTAGCGTAAAATTGCTATTATATGTAGTTACCTTTATTATTCCAAATAAGCGGAATGAGAAAGGTAGCAGACAGAGTCATGATTGAACAATTGCAACAACAAATTGAGAAGTTGCAACAGAACCATGTGCCTCCTGCCGATCAACCTTTAAGCATTGGTTTAGGAATTATGGAAGCCGCTTTTCCGGGAAAAGTATTTACAAAAGGAGCGGTTCATGAACTGATAAGCAATACTGCCGAAGAAGCCACCTGCACCAGTGGTTTTATTTCGGTTGTGCTTGGAAAGCTAATGCCCAACTCAGGATATTGTTTATGGATAAGCACTGTGCCAAGGAGAAGTGTTTTTCCGAGCGCATTAAAAGGATTTGGAATAGATCCTGAACGCATTTTATTTGTAGATGCCGGCAGAACCAAAGATACATTGTGGGCTGTTGAAGAAGCTTTAAAATGCAATGCGCTTGTGGCCGTTGTAGGAGAAATTACAGAACTGACTTTTAATGATTCAAGAAGATTGCAATTAGCAGTTGAGAAAAGCCATGTTACTGGATTCATTCATCGCTTTAGACCAAAGACAGAAAATGCGGTTGCTTGTGTGAGCAGATGGAAAATAAAATCTATTGTAAGTGCAGCCGGTGAAACACCTGGCGTTGGGTTTTCGAGATGGCATGTAGAATTATTAAAAGTAAGAAACGGTAAAACAGGAAATTGGCAGGTACAATGGTCGCCCAAGGGATTAGAATACATATTGCCCGAACAAATTATTATAGATGAGATTGATGAAAGGCAAATTGGTTAGATATGAGTAGAAGGATTGCGGTGATATGGTTTCCTCATTTGGTAACTGATAGGTTCTTACGTAAACAGCCTGAGTTAAAAGATATACCTTTTGTTTTAGTAGTGAATGAAAGAGGTAGGCGTGTTGTTAAAGCAATAAATGCATTAGCACAAGAAAAAGGAATTCGGGTTGATATGGTACTGGCAGACTGCAAAGCGTTATTACCCGAATTAACCGTATGTGATTACGATGAAGCTGAACCTAAGAAATTATTAACTGCATTAGCTGAATGGTGTATCCGGTATTCGCCTTTTATTTCGATTGACCTGCCAGATGTTTTAATATTGGATGTAAGCGGTTGCACACATTTGTGGGGAGGTGAACAAAATTACCTAAATGATATTCATAAAAAATTTAATGCCTTTGGTTATACAATAAGAAGTGCTATGGCAGATACAATAGGTACAGCATGGGCGGTTTGCCATTTTGGAAATAGCGGAAGTATTATTGAAACAGGTAAAGAAGTAAAAGCCCTTACTTCTTTACCCAATACTGCTTTGCGATTAGAACCTTCGATCATAGATAAACTGGATAAGCTTGGATTAAAAACCATAGGCAGCTTTATTACCATGCCAAGTAGCGCATTAAAAAGACGTTTTGGACAAAGTATATTAAAACGATTAGCACAAGCCCTTGGTGAAGAAATGGAAATTACAGAGCCTATGCAACCTCTTATACCTTTCCAGAAACGTTTACCAAGTTTAGAACCAATACGCACCGCGGAGGGTATTGAAATTGCTATTAAAACTTTATTGCAGATGTTATGTGAACGTTTGCAACAGGAAATGAAAGGATTGCGTAAATGCACCTTAACCTGTTATCGTTTAGATGGTGTTGTTGTAAAAACAGAAATAGGCACAAGTAAGCCATCTAGGAATACATTACATTTATATAAACTGTTTGAAAATAAAATATCCCAAATAGAACCTGATCTAGGAATTGAATTATTTGTGATGGATGCTTTAGTTGTAGAAGAGTTACATAGTTCGCAAGATGCTTTATGGACAGTAAGCGGCAAAGACGAATCCGTTATTGCTGAATTACTAGACAGACTATCAGGTAAAACAGGTGTGCAAGCTATACATCGTTATTTACCCGCAGAACATTACTGGCCTGAACGGTCTTTTAAAAATGCAACATCGTTAAGCGAAAAAGCGAGTACCGAATGGCGAACAGATTTGCCAAGGCCATTACATATTTTACCTGTTCCAGAATTAATAGAAGTGAGTGTTCCTATTCCTGATTATCCGCCATTATTATTTCGATATAAAGGTGTTATACATAATGTAAAAAAAGCAGATGGACCCGAACGCATTGAACAGGAATGGTGGCTACAGCAAGGATTATACAGGGATTACTATTGCGTGGAAGATGAACACGGCTCACGCTACTGGCTTTTTCGTTCAGGCGATTATGATAGCGGTAATGTAAAATGGTTTATACATGGATTTTTTACGTGATGGATTATACTGAACTACAAATAACAAGCAATTTTACTTTTTTAAGAGGTGGTTCTCATCCTGAAGAACTGGTTGAGCAAGCTTTGCTTTTAGGTTATACTGAAATTGCGATTACTGATTTTAACACACTTGCCGGAGTTGTAAGAGCGTACTCAGCTACGAAAGGAAAAAATATACGAATCATACCTGCGTGCCGTTTAGAATTATTGGATGGACATGCTTTGCTTGCTTATCCTAAAACAAAACAGGCTTATGCGAATTTATCAGGATTATTATCAGAAGGAAATTTGCGTGCCGAAAAAGGAAAATGTTTTTTATATAAGAAAGATGTGTATGAATTTTCAAAAGACCTGTTATTTATTATGGTTCCTCCGGCCTCTTTAAATACTGCTTTTGAAATAGAAGAACCTTTTATCGAATGCCTGAAAGAATACAAACAGAAACTAGGTGGTAATTTTTATTTGGGAGCAACACGTTCGTATCATGCCAGTGACAATAAAAAACTATTCCGTTTAGGTGAACTTTCTAAAATTTATAATGTACCCTTAGTTGCTCTAAACGATGTGCATTACCATGCGCCTGAAAGAAGAGAATTACAAGATGTACTTACTTGTATCCGTGAAAAATGCACCATCACAAATGCCGGATTTAAATTGTATCAAAACGCGGAGCGTTATTTAAAAACAGCCAAAGAGATGAAACGCTTGTTTGCACAATACCCCGATGCAATTACGAACACAAAAAAAATTGCTGATGCCTGCCAGTTCTGTTTAAGCGAATTAAAATACACCTATCCTAAAGGTCTTACCACAGAAGGACGAACGCACCAGGAGGAATTAACTCATCATACATGGATAGGTGCGCACAAAATGTTTGGTGAGCAAATACCGGAGAAAGTAAAAAAGAGTATTGAATTTGAATTGGCATTTATAGCACGAAAAGATCTTGCTTATTATTTTTTAACGGTACATGATTATGTTTGGGAAGCGCGGCGGCTTGGCATATTGTGCCAAGGGCGTGGCTCAGCGGCTAACTCTGTAATTTGTTATTGCCTTGGAATTACCCCAGTAAATCCTACTAAACATCGTTTGCTTTTTAGCAGATTTATGAGTGATGCACGAGACGAGCCGCCTGATATTGATGTAGATTTTGAACATGACCGGCGTGAAGAGATTATCCAATACATTTATGGAAAGTATGGGCGTGAACATGCCGCAATTGTTGCAACCGTTACGCAGGTACATTTTAAAGGCGCTGTGCGTGATGTAGGAAAAGCGATGGGACTTTCATTGGATGCAATCGACAGCCTTGCATCTTCGGGTTGGGAATTTACAGAAGAATGGCTTGAAGGTGAAGGGGCCACATCTTCCGGATTTAATGCTAAAGATCCGCATTTAATAAAGGTATTAAATTTGACAAATCAATACAGAGGGTTTCCAAGGCAATTAGGGCAGCACACAGGCGGCTTTGTACTTACGGAGAACAAAATATCTGATCTGTGTCCTATATTAAATGCGCGAATGGAAAACCGTACCAATATAGAATGGAACAAAGATGATATAGAGAGTTTAGGAATTTTAAAAGTAGATGTGTTGGCACTTGGTATGTTAACTTGTATACGCATTTGTTTTGATTTGGTGAAACAGCATTACAACCTTGACCTAACGCTTGCGAATATACCGCAAGATGATCCAGTGGTTTATGATATGATATGCAAAGCCGATACAATTGGTGTTTTTCAAATCGAAAGCCGTGCGCAAATGAGCATGTCGCCACGCATGAAAGCCAGATGTTTTTATGACCTTGTGATGCAAGTTGCTATGGTAAGACCTGGGCCGATACAGGGGGGGGCCGTTAATCCCCTTTTACGCAGGCGTAATGGCGAAGAGCCAATAGTATATCCATCTAAAGAACTGGAAGAAATTTTAGGTAGAACCATGGGTGTTGTTTTATTCCAAGAACAGGCAATGGAAGTGGCCATTATTGCGGGGGGATTTACAGATGCAGAGGCTGATCAATTAAGAAGAAGCATGGCTTCTTTTAAAGCAGATGGTCGTGTTGGGATGTTTGAAGAGAAACTTGTAAAGGGCATGATGGCCAAAGGCTATACAGAAGAATACGCTAAAAGTACGTTTAAGCAATTGAAAGGTTTTAGCGGTTATGGTTTTCCAGAAAGCCATTCTGCCAGTTTTGCATTGCTTGCTTATGTTTCTGCATGGCTTAAATGCCATTATCCCGATGTGTTTGCAGCAGGATTATTAAATAGTCAACCAATGGGTTTTTACCAACCTGCGCAAATTATTTCGGACGCTAGCAAACATGAGGTAGGAGTAAGGCCTATTGATGTTAATTATAGTAATTGGGATAATACATTGGAAGAAAAACAAGGCAAGTACCATTCTTTGCGCTTGGGTTTCAGGCAAGTGAAAGGATTGCGGGAAGAAGACATGCAGCTACTTGTGGCAATGCGAGAAACGTTGAAAGCACAAAATTTAAAAGATAAGACACAAAGTTCAAAATCGAAAACAGGGAGCCACCGGATAGGCGTGTTATTTGATGCAGGTGTTTCCTTATCAGCATTGGAATTACTTGCTAATGCAGATGCATTTCGCTCTATTGGTTTGGAGCGACGTAAAGCACTTTGGGAAATTTCTGCACTTAAGGATCATAATACAGGTTTATTTGCAGGACAACCTATTGATACCTCTGCAGAAAAAGATATTCAGCTTCCGGAAATGAATTTATTTCAACACGTTTTTGAAGATTATAAATCTTTTTCTCTCTCATTAAAAGCGCATCCTGTTAGTTTTATTAGAAACAAACTTTCGCATCTACACGTTGTTGCCAACCAAGAATTACCAATCCGTAATGATGGCTCATTTATAAAAGTCGCAGGACTTGTATTGGTAAGACAGCGGCCGGGAACAGCGAGCGGCATTTGTTTTATAACCATTGAAGATGAAACAGGGGTAGCTAACTTGGTTGTTTTTGAAAAGCTGTTTACACAATACCGCAAAGAGATAGTGCACAGCCGTTTTTTAATGGTTGAAGGTAAATTGCAGAAAGAGGGGGAAGTAATACATGTTATAGCAAGCCGTTGCTATGATTTAACAGGACTTTTAATGCCGCTTGGTGATGTAGAAGCGAGGGCTTCCGAAGATCAATCGAAGGATTACGACATGAGCAGATACCCCGGAGCAGATAAGATTTTAAAAGCTGAACAAGGAGATGTTTTTTATGGTGGGAGGAATTTTCATTAATCATTTATTGATTTAAAATATTTTTTTCGTTTTATTACCCCTTCTTTAGTTTGGAAAGAAATGTGCGAATTAATCCCAAATATCATTTTTAATATTTAAGATTGACTTCTTCTTTCAGGTTTTTTTGAAAGCGAATCAGCGGTAAACCTAAGTTTTACTTTCAGAAAAACGTAAAGTGCATAAAAGAAATTGAAAATAGAAAGTTTGGTAAAGGTTCTAATCATACTTTTTTAGCCGTTAGTATATGCTAAAACACTACTTGAAGTTAAACGAAACAAAGGTTATTTTAATAAAAAAAACTATTGAAAATTATCAAATAAATTATTTCTTTTAGCTCTAGAAACAGGAATTTTTTCGCCATTAAGCAATGCAATAGTGTTGTTTTTTATTTCCTTGGCTTTGATAAAACTTAAATTGATAAGATGTGATTGATGAACTCTTATGAATTTATCAGATTTAATTAGATTTTGTTCAACATACTTTAACGTTTTTGATACCGTTATGGCGTTTAAATTCTCTTTCGTAATTATTTTAGTATAATTTCCATAAGCCTCACATCTAATAATATCTTTCAACTCAATCCAAATATAACCTGAACCTTCTGGTATTTTAATTTTCTTTTCTAAATCAATTGCGTTATTCGCATTTAAATCATTTAGTACTCTTTCAACAATTTCTTTAAAATCAGTTGGGTCGAGTGGTTTTAATAAGTAACCAAATGCTTTATGTTTGAATGCATTCAGAGTATATTCTTCATGTGCAGTGGTAAAAATAATTTTATATTTTTCTGAATCTATATTTTCTAAAACCTCTATTCCCTTTCCATCTTTTAATTGCACATCCAAAAAAATAATGTCAATTTTATTATTCTTAATAAATGGAATTGCTTCTAATACTGTTTCTATTTCTGCTACAACTTCTATATTGCTAAAATACCTTTCTAAATAACTTTTCAGGGTTATTCGTGCTGGGTATTCGTCTTCAATAATTATTGCATTAAACATTTTTATTAATTTTTAAAATTATTCTAGTTGGCTCTTTTTTTGAATCCAGAATTATAGTATTTTCATTATTTAATATCTTAAGTCTTTCTAAAGTAATTCTCAAGCCATCACCTTTCGTGAAATTTAATTCACCATTAATGCCAATTCCGTTATCCTCAACAATTATTTTAAAGTAGTTGGTTTGATCTTCAAATGTCACATTAATTATTCCTTTTTTATTAATTAATGGCATGATGCCATGTTTAATTGCATTTTCAATAAATGGTTGTATAGTTAATGGGGGTATTAAATTTGAATTTTGATGGCTAAGCTTTTGAATATTGATTTGTACATCTTTTGAGAAGCGCAGTAGTTCAAGTTCAACATATTGGCGCGTAATTTCTATTTCTTTATCCAACGTTACTATAGACTGCTTAGATAAATTAAGCGTATTGCGCATAAATTTTGCAAATTTGGCCAAATAAATATTAGACTTTTCAATGTTTCCTTCAGAAATAATTCCTTGGATTGAGTTTAATATATTAAATACTAAATGTGGATTTAATTGAGAGGCAAGTGCTTTTGATTTTAGAGTTGCAATAGTTTCAGCAAGTTTAGATTTTTCATTTTGCTTTCTAATAGCTGATTTTACAATTATAAACACAATAAACAAGAAAACACAAATGAATCCAATAACAAACCAAACTTCTTTCCAAAAAGGATTTTTGATTTTGAATTCAAAAATTATTGCTTCTGAATAATCAAAATTATTTACTGAGCACCGTGCTATTAGCGTGTAACTTCCAGGTGGTAATTTTGAATAATGAAGAGTAAAATTGTTAGAATTGTAATTGTTTGAGTCTAATCCTAACAATTTATACTTAATAATTTTTTCGCCATGACTATAGGATATAATATCAAATTCAAATTCTAAGTTATTTTCTTTATAATTTAATTCTAAATTATTTGACTCATTTACTTTTTGATTATTCACCTTAATTGCATTTAATTTTAAAAAGGGAATTTGAGCTTTTTTAATATTTCTAACGTATTCTGAATAAATTCTTTCATGTGTTAAATAATACAAAGAATCTTGAAATAAATAAATTTTAGTTACGCCACTTAAATTTTCGACACTAACCAATTGTAAGCCTTCTTTATCTATTTCATATTTTCGAATACTTTTTCCATCCGAAATGCAAATTAATTTGCCATCAAAGATAGCATCGTAAATTCTATCAAGCTTATTATCATTAGATAAAATTAGAGGGGCTAATTTACTTTTTTGAGTTGAGTAAATTTGTCCGTCTTTACAAGCAAACAAAACCCCATTTTGCTTTGCGTTAATTATTTTTGTTATTAGGCAAGGCATCGCAAATTTTATAAGTAAATCGCCGTTTTTAGAAAATAATTCTAATTGCCTTTTTGTAGCCACAAATAGGGTGTCATTAATAACTTCAATGCAGATAATCACATCCTCAGAAGGCAAATCGGAACTTTTAAAAATTATTTCTTTATTAAAAGTATTATAAATAGCAATGTGTTTTAGCGCATTAATTACAACTAAAGTATCGTTAATTCTTTTAATGCGAGCTATTCCTTGATTATCATAAATAAAACTTGAAACAGTTTTATTTATACTTAAATTATTTTGAAGATAATAAACGGCATAACCTGCTATTACAAACATATTGCCTTTGTTATCACCAGTCACATCCATTACATGACTATTGAGTCTTATACTATCTTTTAAGTCAGCAATATTCTGCAGCAAACCATCATCAAAGCCAACAATACTTAAGTTTAACGACTTATAAAACGCATTCAGATTTGAATTTTTTGTGGAAGTATATTTGTAGTTAATAGTTGAATTATAATGTTTAATAAGTCCTTTTTCTCGAGTTGAGAACCAATAATTCCCCGAATGATCCTTTAAAACAGAAGTCACGGTTAAACCACGGCATAAATGTTTCTTTCGTATGAGTTGTTTGTTGAAGACATAGGAGTATACGCCATTACCTTTTGTACAAATCCAAATTAAAGAATCAAAACAGTGCACTCCAATTGGTATTTCATTTAATTCGAGGGATGTAATAATTTTAGTATTACTTATTACATGTACTCCATGATTATACATGATTACAGAAATTGAATCATTTAAGAGACTTGAATAATTTGCCTCATGGCTTACCTTTTTCTTTGGAATAGTATAAGTTGTAATGGCATTTCTGATTGGTAGAGAAAAATTGGTTAAATAAATGTTAGTGCTATCCTTTTCAAGCACAGTGTTAAAATTAAGAACATAATTTTTAAACTTTTTAAATCCAAGTCCGTTTGAGGTGTGTATATAATTCTTGTACATCTTTTCTCCAATGTACTTTCCATTTTTTGTAATGTAAAAATACCCATAAAATGTACCACAGTGCATGGTTTGTTCATCATCATAATACACTGAATAAATTCTTTTAACTCCTTTAAAGTATTTTGAAATGGTATCATTAAATTTATAGGGCATAACACTATCATTTTTCACAAAAAAAAGCTTATTATTTTGTGCTTCTCCTAATAAACTGCCATCGGTTTGAGGATATAATCTATACACCGTATTATCAGGTAAACCATTTCTTGTATTAAATATTTTGAAATTAGTACCGTTGAATTTAGCGAGACCATTTTCGGTGGCTATCCATAAATATTTATCTTTTGTTTGAACGATATGATAAATCTCATCACTAGGTAAACCATCACTAATGGTATAGACATTTTGTAGTTGCGTTTCACTATTTTGGCCAATAATAAAATTTGTCAATAAAGGGAAAAGTGCTGCAAGAATATATTTAAGCAATTTTATGGGCATTAGTATTTAATTATTACAAATATAACTTAATCAATTCTATATAAACACATCTATAGTAAAACCAAATACTAACTAACTCTACCAAATACTAAATGATTCTATAAAACTCAATCAAGTTTATTTCTTTTGTTGATTAATTTGCGAATTAAAACGCTGTTGTAATACTAAAAAAAACATTATGAATTTATTTAGAGAAATTTCCATTATCACTTTTCTTACAGCTTGTTCAATTGCACATGCGAAAGATAAAATCAGTCCAATACGTTCAATACCAAAAACATTTAATGAAATTAGTTTTACCGAAAATAAAGGTCAAATTGCTGATCAAAATAAGCAGCCAAGGACCGATGTATTGTTTGGAGGTACTTCTGGTAACTTAACTTTTCATATTAAAAACAATGGCATTTCATATCAACTAAATAGAGTTGACAAATGGAAAGAAGTTGAAGCTAACAAAGACGAACTTGGCTTACCTAACAATGAAACAAAAAATAATAAAATTGAAAAGCAAACTATTTACAGGATAGATATTAATTGGTTAAATACCAATAACAATTATAAAATAAAAACCGATAAGGCCTTAACAGGGTTTAATAATTATTATTTACCACAATGCCCCAATGGCGCATTAAACGTTAAGAGCTATGAAGGGGTGACGTTGGAAAATATATATACAAATATTGATTTACATTATTACCAAAAAAACGGACAATTAAAATACGATTATATTGTTGCCCCGCATGCAAACTACAAACAAATACAATTAGAAATTAAGGGTGCCGGCATAATAAAAAATGCTGATGGAAGTTTATTATTAAAAACACCATTAGGAAATATTGAAGAAGGAAAGCCAATTGTATATCAAAATGGGAAAGAATTAAAAGCAAGATGGATAATAAAAGAAAATATTTTAAGTTTTGAAGTTGATGATTATAACCCAAATTTTGAATTAATTATTGATCCTGTTACAAGACTTTGGGGAACCTATTATGGTGGTTCGGGTAATTCTGATAGAAGCTGGGGTTGCACAACTGACGCCAATAGTAATGTTTATATTACAGGTTATTCAAATAGTACTGGTGGGAATATTATAGCAACGGTTGGTGCGCATCAAACAATTTTAGCTGGATCATTAGATGCAATTTTAGTAAAATTTAATTCGAATGGTGTAAGGCAATGGGGGACTTACTATGGAGGTTCGGGTAATGATGATCAGGGCCGTTGCTGCACTACTGATGCAAGTGGTAATATCTATATGACAGGATACACAAACAGTTCTGGAGGCACGAGTATCGCAACTACAGGCTCACATCAAGATACATATGGAGGTGCCCCTTATGATGCATTCTTAGTAAAATTTGACGCAAACGGCGTAAGGCAATGGGGAACATATTATGGAGGAACCAGCACAGATCAAGGATTTGGCTGTGCTACGGATTTAAGCGGGAATATTTACCTAGTTGGCGGTACTAGTTCACTGGGTGGAACAGCTATTGCTACTCCTGGATCACATTCTGATGTTATTGGTGGCGGTCCTGATGCTTTCTTAGTAAAGTTTAATAGTGCTGGAGTGAGGCAGTGGGGCACTTATTATGGTGGCACAAACGGTCAGGAAGGTGCTAGGTGTACAACTGATGCCTTAGGTAATGTTTATATTGTTGGAGAAACAAGTTCAGGAACTGGTACGGGGGTGGCTACGCCAGCATCACATCAACCACTTTTTGGGGGAGGGACAGGTACTGATGCTTTTTTAGTGAAATTTAATAGTGCTGGTGTGAGGCAGTGGGGTACCTATTACGGTGGTACTGGCACTTTGGATAGAGCATTTAGTTGCACATCAGATGCTGCAGGAAATATTTTTATGACTGGTTATACAAATAGCACTACTGGTACTATTATTGCAACACCAGGATCTCATCAGAGTGTTTATGGAGGTTCAACACTAGATGCATTTTTAGTAAAATTTGATGGAAATGGAAATCGTCTATGGGGTACATATTACGGAGGTTCTGGCGGTGATTATGGTTATGCTTGTTCAACTGATTCAAACGGAGAAGTTTTTATGGCTGGCTATACAACAAGTACTGTAGGTACAACTATTGCAACCCCTGGTTCTCATCAAGATACGCATGGTGGTGGAAACATTGATGCTTATTTGGTTGCGTTTAATTCCAATGGTGCAAGGCAATGGGCTACTTATTATGGAGGAGTGAACGATGATCGCGGACTTGACTGTGCAACTGACGTTAATGGAAATGTTTATTTAGCAGGTATGGCAGGTGCAACATCCGGAACCGTTATAGCAACAACAGGAGCTCATCAAAATTCATATGGAGGTGGGACATTTGACGCCTTTTTAGTTAAGTTTTCAGATTGTGTTCCTTCCAATCCATCAGGTGCTAATGTGAGTGGTTGTGCAAATAATACAAGTACACTCACAGCAACAAGTGGCACTTCCACTATTAATTGGTTTGCTACGCCTTCATCAACAACTGTATTAGGTACAGGCACCGCCTACATAACACCAACATTAAGTGCGGGCACCTACACTTATTATGCAGAGGCGTTTGGTTGTGTCCAAAGTTTAACGCGTACTGCAATTACATTAACAGTAAATCCAAGTCCAACTATAACGGTTAACAGTGGTGCTATTTGTAATGGTCAATCATTCACAATGACGCCAAGTGGCGCAAGCACCTATACTTTTCAAGGAGGTAATGCTGTGGTTAGTCCAACTTCAAATACAAATTTTACAGTAGTTGGAACAAATAGTCTTGGTTGTGTGTCTAATTCATTTGCAACAGCTACTATTACGGTAAATGCCACTCCTACTATAACGGTTAACAGTGTTGCTATTTGTAATGGCCAATCTTTTACAATGACACCAAGTGGCGCAAGCACTTATACTTTTCAAGGTGGTAATGCGGTGGTTAGTCCAACTGTTAATTCGAGTTATACAGTTGTTGGTACTAGTAGTGCAGGTTGTGTTTCGATAGCATCTGCTGTTTCAAATATTACTGTTAATGCTTTGCCAACAGTTGTTATTAATGGAGCAACTTTAATTTGTATTGGACAAAGTGCCACACTTACTGCAAATGGTGCTGTTTCATATTCATGGAATACAAGTGCTATCACTTCAGTTATTGTTGTTTCGCCATCTGTAACAACAATGTATACAGTTACTGGTTCAGATGCTAACGGCTGTTCAAATAGCGCAGTTATGAATTTAAATGTTAGTATTTGTACTGGAATTAATAATGCCGTATTAAGTAGTTCAGATATTTTACAAATCTACCCCATACCATTCAGAGATATTATCACAATCAAATCATCTTATTTAAATCAACCAATTAAAATATATAACTCATTAGGCGCACTTATTTACAAGGATGTTATAGTAGATGAAGAAATGGCGCTAAACTTAAGTACACTTCCTGCTGGTATTTACTTTATTCAAATAAATACAATTACACAGAAAATTATTAAGGAGTAATTTTTGTTCAAGAAAAGTTAGGAATGAATGGGATTATTTTTTCAAACGAACCATTTTTTCCGTCCTCTAATTTCTTTTTTAAACTATAGGGGAATTAATCAGTTTAATTAGATTTCTTTATAGTATTAATAAGTCGGTTGATTTTAATCAGATACTTTAAAAAAAATTGAAAAAATGTCTTTAGCCTTTTCTTATCAGTGTTAAAATTAATGCGCTTTTAATTATTTATTATTCCTTAAAAGAAGCAACTATTGTGGTTGTACCAACATTTAAAACAAAACATACATTCAAATTCTCTTTCAAATTAAAAATATCTAACCGCGAAAATCAATTTGTCAGGCACCTCGATATAAGAAATATGTATCTGTTACGATAGTATTTATTCCGTAATTCAAGTGAAAAAACTATTTGTTACAAGAAATTTAAGAACACTATTTATTTAATAAAAAAACTTAGCTATTAATAATCTTTGTTAGTTCGAATTAACTTTTATTCATTTGAGCCAATAGAAAGGCCGCTACTTCACTACCTTTGTTTTCTTCAAACTCGGATTTTATAAGAGTAAGTGTTTTCTGTTTTTTGACATATTTCTTTTTTACTATACCTCGAAATAGAAAAAATTGATCTTGGATCAGTTTAGAATAATCCTTTAACGTAATTTCAATAATATGTTCTGATTCTTTAACTTCATTAATATTTGAAATAGGTATAATTGTTTCCTTAATCATACTTGTATTAAAAAGTATTTCCTTTTCGGCTATTCCACAAGAAATTTGCTTAAAATTACGAGTCATTGATAAGGCAAATATTCCGAACAAAGTAAACGGAATTACAAAAATCCCCCAACCTATAATACTAGGTGCTAAGCCTCGTTCAATATTACGTTGTTTTCTAACAGAAAAAACAGTCTCACTATAAGAGTCGTAATTTATGTAGAAAAAAATGAACACTCCTATGAAAATAAGTAGAAAAACCGTTAGAGTAATTAAGCCTCCTTTAGCAGTACTTCTGCCGTCGATGTGATATTTGTATTTTGACATAATTTTTTTATTAAATTTTAAATTGAATGATGTTATAAATTAAGTGATTAATAATAGTAATGCTTTTCACTAAATTATTTCATTATGTATTTAATTGATTATTTGTTCTTGTTAATTACTTAAAACTTTCAATTATCGCAAGATGGGTGTCTAATTCTTTAAGTTCAGAATTAAGAATTGGCCTACATCTATAGTACCTTGAACCTTTACTATAATATATTAAAAAGTCATTGCCCTTTTTGTTGGTATACAAAAGACCGAATGCTCCGTTAGCCATTGAAATTTTGCCCTCTGGATATTTCCCATCTTTAATCATTCCTTTAAAATTATCACCTCCAGATACTGCTGAAATTAAATCTTCTAGGTTTTTTGGGTAAATTGATTCTTCAATTTCTACTATTTCAAATCTTCGTTTATCAGTTGTTATTTCAACTTTACCAAGCATTTTATCAAAACTCAGTGTTTTGTATTTTGGTTCTTTTTTTAATTCTGGAGTTGTAATACTCAGGCCTAATTCAGTTAACTGATATTCCTTTAAGGCAGGCGCGCCACATGCTACAAGAAAGACTGTTAGGATAATGCTGATACATTTTTTCATGTTTATTAATTTATAAGTTAGATTACAAAATTACGTTATCATATTCTTTTTGAATTACTAAATAATAAGTTATTCAACCAAATACTCAATTGTTTTTTTGAAACTTCTCATTTACGATTTTAGCCTTAGATAAATATTTATCAAATAATAAGTTAACTAGTCAGCAATGTTTATTTTATACCTCTTATAAATCAATAAGATTATACGCAAGTAATAGTCCTTACTTTTTATTTAAACCTATATGTCGGAATTTTTGGTTGCTTATATCTCTACAGGTTTTCCGTTCACTAAACGAAAAACTGCCTGCTAAGAGCGTTGTTTAAGAAAGGGCTTCCGGCAGGATGGATATAAAATTGCGCTTACAAAAATTGATATATTCAGAAGGAATTACACTTGATGTGAAAAATAGGGCACTTCGAACCAAAAAAATGAACATGCTATTTGGTCTAACGGCCGATAAACAGGGAGGTTGGGAGGCTGCAAATGAAAACTCCCATGTGTTTTTCACATGGGAGTCTCTCTTGGTAGCGGGAGATGGATTAGCTAAAGCAGATCCAATGAGGAGGGCTGGAACTCAACAAAACCTAATCGCTCGGCGATTAGTGTTTTTTATTTTCCACTTGCGCCTTTCAAGCGAGCTTGCGGCTTAGTGTAAAATAAAAAACCCTTCAGCTTTGCTGAAGGGTTTTGTTGGTAGCGGGAGATGGATTCGAACCAACGACCTTTGGGTTATGAGCCCAACGAGCTACCCCTGCTCTATCCCGCACTATATCTTTTAATTAAATAATGCTTTAAATTGGAGCGCAAATATATAATTACTTTCTTTGTATAACAAATTTATTTTATCAACATGAGTAATGTGCATAAGGCAGGGTTCGTAAATATTATTGGTTGTCCTAACGTAGGTAAATCAACACTCATGAATGCCTTGGTAGGAGAGAGGTTGAGCATTATTACATCAAAGGCCCAAACTACAAGGCATCGAATAATGGGCATTGTTAGCGGCGAGGATTACCAAATAGTATTTAGCGATACTCCCGGAATTATTAAGCCTTTGTATAGATTGCAAGAGAAAATGATGCAATTTGTAATTACAGCTTTTACAGATGCCGACGTTTTTCTCTTAATTACTGATGTTTTTGAAGATATTCAATTAGAAGAGTCTTATCTAACAAAACTTCAACAAACAGATACACCAATTTTACTCCTAATTAATAAAATTGATATTTCCACTCAAGAACAATTGGAGGAAAAACTTTTAAAGTGGAAAGAAAAATTACCGAAAGCTGAAATTATTGCCATTTCTGCACTTGAGAAATTTAATATCGATAAAATAATGTCGCGCATTATCGAAAAGCTTCCTGATGGTAATGCTTATTATAGTAAAGAAGAATTTACCGACAAATCTGAACGTTTTTTTGTGAGTGAAATTATTCGCGAAAAAATTTTATTAAACTATAAAAAAGAAATTCCTTATAGTGTAGAAGTTGTTGTAAACACATTTAAGGAAGAAGAGAAAATTATTAAAACGCAAGTAGATATTTTAGTTGAACGTGATAGTCAAAAAGGAATTATAATTGGCGACAAAGGTGCAGCTCTTAAGAGAGTGGGGGTGCAGGCGCGTAAAGACCTTGAAATATTTTTTAAAAAACAAATATTCTTAGAATTGTTTGTGAAGGTTGATAAGGATTGGAGAAGTAATGATAAACGCTTAAATAATTTTGGGTATTAATAATTTCCGCGACTAAATCTGTTTTAAGTTGCTTAACATAAAACATAATAGCTAATCAAACTTCAAAGTCTTTATTGGCGTTAGCTTTGTGAGAATTAAGGTTGGTAAAAATAACATTACGAAACAGGCTACAAATGTGCCAATGTTCAAGCCAATAAAATACAACCAATTAATATCAATTGCTACGTATTCTACATAGTAAATTTCACTGTCTAACTTTATTATTTTAAAATATTGTTGTAGCAAACAGGCCGTAATGCCAATAATATTGCCCCACAACAAACCTTTGCCAACTAATTTTAAACTTATAAATAAAAATATTTTCCGCACTTGAGCATTATTCATGCCTAAGGCTTTTACCAAACCAACCATGTTGGTGCGTTCTAAAATCAAAATTAATAAAGCTGTAATCATATTAATAGTTGCTACTATTATCATCAATACAATAACTATTATGCCATTTATATCTAGTTTATCTAACCAAATAAATATGTTTGAATAGAGTTCTTTTACGCTGTTCACATTGTAATTGTAGCCTAAAAATTCTTGAATTGTTTCTAAATTTTCATTCAATTTTTCAAAGTCGTTAATTCTTATTTCGTAATTACCAACCTGATTTTCATTCCAAAAATTTAAACGTTGTATTTGTTTTAAATCTACAAATGCAAGACTTTTATCAAAATCAGAAAAACTCGTTTTAAACACCCCGCAAATGGTAAATTTACGAGAACGCTGCTCGTATTTTGTAATGAAATCTTTAATCGTGCTATCGTATACTTCATGTTGAGAAATAAAGTACACCAACATTTTTTCATCCAGCTTTAAGTTTAATTTTTCTGCTAAACTTGAACTTATAAAAATGTCTTTACTTGCTTCGTCTTTTTTAAAAATTGGTAAACGACCTTCAATTAAATGTTTTTTTATAAAATCAAAATTATAATTTTCAGTAATTCCCTTTAAAACTATGCCTTCATTTTCTGTTTCCGTTTTTAAGATGCCATTTTTAAAAGCTGTTGTTTGCAGATGTTTTACAAAGGGTAAATTTTTTATTTTTTTTAACGAATCTTCATTTAAATAAATTGGCTCTGGTTCGTTACTTGAATTTACGTTAATGTTACTGATAACAAGGTCTGTAGTTAAACCAGTAATTCTATTTACAATTTCTTTTTTAAAACCCAGAACAATGCTCACGGTTAAAAACATGACTGAAACGCCCAAAGCAATGCCAATAATGCCTATTTTTACAATAGGCTTAGAGATGTTACCTTTGTCTAGTTTAGGATTTGATATCCTATCCGCTATAAATTTTTCTATACTCAAAAAATGGACTTCTGTCACAAAAATAACAAATTGATTGGCTTATTTAGCGCTTTAATTTTATTATCTCAATTTATAGTTTCGCAAAATAATCTTTCTGTAAAAAATTACACATCGGTTTGTATTGGCGCGCAACAATTTGAAAAGTATCTTCCATTATTAAATAAAAAAAGAGTAGGTATTGTAACCAACATAACCGGTGTAATAAATAGTACAAGTATTGTTGATACTCTAATTAAATTAAAAGTTAATGTAAAAAAAATATACGGGCCCGAACACGGTTTTAGAGGAAACACAGAGGCCGGAGAAAAAGTTAATAGTAATGTTGATGCCAAAACCGGACTACCAATAATTTCTCTTTATGGTACGAATAAAAAACCAACTAAAGAACAGCTAAAAGATATTGATGTTTTGATTTATGATATTCAAGATGTTGGTGTTCGTTTTTATACTTACATTTCAACAATGTGTTATGCTATGGAAGCTTGTGCAGAAAGCAATAAGGAGTTTATTGTTTTGGATAGGCCAAATCCAAATGGTTTTTACATTGATGGTCCGGTTTTAAAAGAAGAACTAAAAGGTTTTTTAGGATTACATCCTGTTCCAATTGTGTATGGTATGACTTGCGGCGAATATGCAAATATGGTGAATGAAGAAGCCTGGTTAAAAAACAAAGTAAAATGTAAGTTAACAGTTGTTGCTATGAAAGATTATGACAGAAATGCAACTTACCCTTTACCTGTTAAACCCTCTCCAAATATTCCAAATTTAGAAGCAATTTTATTGTATCCTAGTTTAGGTTTATTCGAAGGCACAATTATGAGTCTTGGAAGAGGAACTGAATTTCCTTTTCAGGCTATTGGTCATCCTAAATATAGCGATACTACTTTTTATTTTATTCCAAAAGAATCTAAACTATCAAAAACACCAAAATATTTAAATGAAAAATGTTTTGGTTTTGATTTGAGGAATGATAATTATTTAAAAAATCATCCACATAAAATTAATCTTACTTGGATGCAAAATTTATATACAGATTTACATAACAATAATTTTTTCGATAAGTATTTTAATAACCATTCTGGTAATACAGAACTTCAATCTCAAATTAAAAATGAGCTTTCTGAGATAGAAATCAGGAAATCGTGGCAAAAAGACATTGAAAAATTCAAGCAAACGCGAATAAAATACCTTTTATACAAGGATTTTAACTAGTTGTGCGTAATATTTTTGGGTTTTCTTGTTTAGAAACCTATTTTTGTAACTCTATAAAATAAAAACATGGCAAGCTTTGATTTAATTATGCCTAAAATGGGCGAAAGTGTAGCAGAAGCTACAATTATTAAGTGGACTAAAAACGAAGGTGATAAAATTAAAATTGATGAAACAGTTTTAGAAATTGCTACCGATAAAGTGGATAGCGAAATACCCTCTCCGTTTGAAGGAACTTTATTGAAGCGTTTGTTTAATGAAGGCGATGTGGTGCAAGTGGGTGCAGTAATTGGTGTTATTAGCAGCGATGCTAACGCAGGAGCTTCTGAAAGCCCAAAAACAACCACTCCTGAAACAAAAAAAGAAGAAACAGTAGCTAATGTTGCAGTTAGCGCTCCAAAAGCTACTTTAGACAATAATTATGGTGATTCTAATAAATTTTATTCTCCTTTAGTAAAAAGTATTGCTAAAGAAGAGGGAATTTCTATTGCTGAATTGGATTCAATTAAGGGTTCTGGGCAAGAAGGACGAGTTACTAAAGCAGATATTTTAGCTTATTTACCAAACAGAAATAAACAAACTACATCTGCGCCAAACACAGAAACTAAAACTAATACAACTTCAACACCTGCGAAAACAAGTTCTGCTATTGTTGGTGATAATACAGTAATTGTTAACCGCCCTGCGGTGTCAGTTGGGGCAGGCGACGAAATTATTGAAATGGATCGTATGCGTAAGATTATTGCCGATAATATGGTAATGAGTAAGCACGTTGCGCCACACGTTACTTCTTATGTTGAAGCTGATGTAACAAATCTTGTTCAATGGAGAGATAAAGTTAAAAAGGATTTTGAAAAGCGCGAAGGAGAAAAATTAACTTTTACACCGTTATTTATTGAATGTGTTGCAAAAGCAATTAAAGATTTCCCAATGATAAATGTTTCTGTAGATCAAACCGGAACAAAAATTATAAAACGTAAAAATATTAATGTTGGGATGGCAGCTGCTTTACCTACAGGTAATTTAATTGTACCGGTAATTAAAAATGCTGATGAGAAAAATTTATTGGGCATTACCAAAGCTGTTAACGATTTAGCTAATCGTGCTCGTGGAAATAAATTAACACCCGATGAAATTCAAGGCGGAACATTTACTTTAACTAATGTTGGTGGTTTTGGTAACGTAATGGGAACACCTATTATTTTACAACCGCAAGTTGCAATTTTGGCTGTTGGGAGTATTAAAAAGAAACCAGCGGTTATTGAAACTCCCCAAGGTGATATGATTGGTATCCGCCAGTTTATGTTCTTATCTTTAAGTTATGACCATAGAGTTGTAGACGGTTCTTTAGGTGGAACTTTTTTAAGAAAAGTTGCTGATTATATGGAAAATTGGGACGTTACAAGAACTGTTTAATTCTGATATAGTATTATAAAAGTAAAAAACCCGATTCAATTGAATCGGGTTTTTTATTTAGTGAGATTTAAAATGAAATTTTTATTCTTTAATAACTTTCATTGTTTGAGTTGTTTTATCTGAACCAATTAACTTTATGTAATAAGTTCCGTTTGAATATTTCTCTAAATTAATTTCAGTTGAACTTTCTTTTTCAGTAAAATTAAATTCTTTACTCATAATTAATTTTCCAATAGCATCCATTACTTCTATAACATAGCTTTTAGATTGCGTTGTATTTAATTTTAATAATAATAGTCCACTTGTTGGATTTGGAAACAATGAAAATCCTGAATTATTTGTTACAGCATTGATGCCTGTGCATGTAGAGACGTTTACATTTACTATTGTTGAATTTTTACAACCATTTGCACCTGTACCGGTAACAGTATAATTTGTAGATGTTGATGGCGTATAGGTAACAGAACTTCCGTTAAAATTTCCTGGTAACCAAGAATAAGTTGTTGCTCCGGTAGCACTAAGTATCACAGACTGTCCTTGGCAAATAACACTGTTATTTGGCGTAGCGTTAATTGTTGGCAATGGTAATAAATTTACCGTTGCCGATTTTAGAGTTGAGCATCCACTTGTTGTTCCTGTAACAGAGTATACCGTTGTACTTACAGGCGCATACGATGCTGTTGATGCTGAACCACCACCGTTACTCCACGCGTAAGAACTGGCGCCTGAAGCAACAAAACTTACAACGTTTCCAGGACAAACAGATTGCACGGAATTAGTAACAACAACATTTGGTACACCTGTAACAGCAACTACTTGGTTATAATTTGTTCCCGGCCCACTGCCATTTGAAGCTATTAAAGTTACCGTGTAATTACCGGCTGATGGAAATGTAATATTTGGATTTTGTGATGAGGCTGATGCAATAATTACTCCAGCACTTGGAAGAACACTCCACGCCCATCCCGTTGGTGTATTAGAAGATTGGTCTGTAAATAATACCGCAGTACCAACGCATTTTGTTGCTGCAGTTACACTATAATTTGTAACTGGAGCTGGAGGTGGAACTGCCCCAACAACATCAACCTTCCAAACGCCTCTTCCATAAGATGCTGCAACTAATTTTGTAGGGTCTGCTGGTGAAATTTCCATGTCTGAAATTGGCATATTTGGTAAACCTGCGTTGTACAATGTCCATGTTGCAGAAACATTATCTCTATAATAAATACCAACATCCATTCCAACATATACTCTATCACTAGAGCCTGGCTGATATACACTGCAGTTAGCAGGAATGTTAGGTAAATTTGCCGTGAAATTAGTCCATGTTGTTCCACCGTTAGTTGTCATAAAAACTTTATTACCATTAGAATAACCGCTTAAAACAACCCATGCATTATTAGGATCTAATGGGTCAATAGTAACAAATTCAGGCGCTGCTGAGCCTACAGGCACAGTTCCTGTAACGTTTGTCCATGATGTTCCTGCATTAGTTGTTTTATATATACCCGAACTTTTTAATACATAAATTACTTGATTGTTGGAAGGTGCAATTGCAAATTCTCTAATAGAACCTGTTCCAGGAATAGCAGTTACCATTGACCATGTACCTGCTGAGTTTGTTGATCTAAAAAGGTCAACGCGGCCACAATATAATGTTGTAGCTACTTGAGGGTCTTGTTTCCAAATAGTTACCCAAGGAGCAGTACCAGTTAATCCAGATGTACATGTTGCCCAAGAAGCGCCACCGTTAGTTGATTTACGCATCCCTCCATTTTGAGTTTCCCCAAACATGTTAAGATCATTTGTTCTATCAATAAAACAATCCATTCCATCTCCACCAATTCGAGCTTGATAAGTTGTCCCATTCCATGAGCTTGTTCCGTTATCTTGATGTCCGGTAATCCATAAATTTGGAGTTAATGAAGAAAGGCCTATTTTATAAATCTGCGAAATATTTGTTGTGCCCGATATTTCTTGCCAAGCAGTAGCTGTTCGTCTGTATACTGTGCCATCATTTGTATTATACAAAGTTCCTGTCGCATCATATTCCAAATCATGATGATCGGCATGTGTAAATGGGGCTCCTGAACCTGTCCAGTGACCGTATATTGCCCAGCTAGTTCCTCCATTTGTAGTTCTCCAAACGTTAACACCTCCTGTAACAACTTCATTTGCGTCAAGTGGAGAAGCCGCTATACATAAGTCGTACCAGCCTTGCCCTCCTGTATCGTTTCCTGCAGTAGCCCAACCTAATAAATTTGGAGTTGTTGCCATTTGTGTAAAACCTGTTGCACTATTTGTTGAACGATAAAAACCTTGAAAGCCACTTCCAGCGCTTTGAGAAGCTATAACATAAACGTAATTAGCATTTGCTGGTGTTACAGCTATAGCCATTCTATTTACACCAGTAGTAGGAATACCCGCGTTAACTGTAGTAAATGCGGCACCGCTATTAGTAGAAATTCTGAAAGTTGTTCCACCTGCATAAACAATAGTAGGGTCTCCTGGTTTAAATTCTAAATCAAAAGTACTCCCTGTGGCAACTTGCGACCAGTTAGTGCCTCCGTTTATAGTTCTGTAAATACCACCCGAAGTTGCTGCTAAAACAATTAAAGGATTAGAAGGATTAATAATTAATCTACGTATAGTAAAATTGTTTGTTACGGCATTTGTTAAACCTGTTGCGGCCCATGTTGTTCCTCCATTTGTTGATTTTAAAACGCCAATACTTCTGGTGTCACCAGCATCACCGTCGCCCGTGGCTAAATACATAATGTTTGTATTAGTAGGGTCTATGGCTAAATCAGAGCAACCTATAACGGCTAAATTATCTGTATTAGTTGTCCATGAAGTTCCTCCATTTGTAGATTTCCATAAGCCACCTGCAGGAGCACCCACCCATAAATTATTTGAATTAGTTGGATCAATTGTAATAAAATTCATCCTTCCAGACTTTAATAATTGACCACCAGCCGTACCGCTAATTGGACCCATTGGACCAATAGCAGTCCAAGTGGTAGATGCAAGCATGCTATTACTTGTAAATTTACTACCAGTATTTTCTGGCTCATAAGTATCCAAAAATGCTTGGTAATTTTTTGCTGTTAATGATAATAAAGATAAATCGCCTGAAGGATAAACTCTCTTTTCAACAAAGTTTTCCCAACGTTTAAATGCTTTATAACCTTTTCCTTTTTCTGTATTATCCCTAGCCGCCCAATAATTATTAAAAGCAGTTTGTATTTGATAAAAATTTGCATTAGGGTCTTGCATTTTTTCTGCCCATTCTTGAGAGAATAAATTAGTTAGTAGAAAGGAAAAAAGTAATAAAAATGTAATTTTTTTCATGGTGTGTTTTTTTAGTTATTTGAAATTAAATCAGGGAATTTCAAATTCCTAATATTTCGTCGAAAAGAGTTAAATGTTAATAAAAATAGCCTAAATAATTTAGACTTTTTAGCTGAACTAATTTGTTCAAAAAAATGAAGGCTTGAGAGTTAGAAAAACATATAAAACAAAAAAGCCACACTTTTCAGTATGGCTTTCATTTGCTCCCTCTCCTGGGCTCGAACCAGGGACCCCATGATTAACAGTCATGTGCTCTAACCAGCTGAGCTAAGAAGGAATATTTCTGGTTAAAATTGTAAACTATTTTTACAATCTATTTTATTAATTTATTAAAAAGAACTTCCCTAATCCTCTATATTTCTAGCTTTCACGTAGTTATCAAAAAAGTTAGATGCAATTTTTCTGATTAGGGTGGCAAATTTACATCACTTTTATGAAATAAACAATATCTTTACCAAAATAATTAAAATATAATTAAATGAGTTTATTAGTTGTTGGTACAGTAGCCTTTGATGCTATAGAAACACCTTTCGGGAAAACCGATAAAATTGTTGGCGGAGCGGCCTCTTACATAGCATTAGCCTCTTCTTATTTTACAAGAGATATCCATATGGTATCAGTAGTTGGTGATGATTTTCCCGAAGATTTTTTAAACCTCTTAAAAAAAGAGGGGGTTAATTTAGAAGGTTTACAAATAAAAAAAGGTGAGAAATCTTTTTTCTGGAAAGGAAAATATCACAACGATTTAAATTCCCGCGATACTTTAGATACTCAGTTAAATGTTTTAGAAACTTTTGATCCTATTGTACCAGAATCAGCAAAAGAATGTGATTTTTTAATGCTTGGTAATCTTGTTCCAGCTATTCAAAGAGGAGTAATTAGTCAGATGAAAAAGCGTCCTAAATTAATTGTATTAGATACCATGAATTTTTGGATGGATATTGCAATGGATGAACTTAAAAAAACCATTGCTATGATTGATGTTTTAACCATAAATGATTCAGAAGCCCGTCAGTTATCTGGAGAGTATTCTTTAGTAAAAGCTGCGCAAAAAATATTGGCAATGGGGCCAACTGTTTTGGTAATAAAAAAAGGAGAGCATGGCGCTTTATTGTTTAATAAAAAAGAAGTGTTTTTTGCACCAGCCTTGCCTTTAGAAGATGTTTATGACCCAACTGGTGCCGGTGATAGTTTTGCAGGAGGATTTATAGGGTACTTGGCTAAAACTCAAGACATCAGTTTCGAAAACATGAAGCGCGCTATTATTTTTGGAAGCGCAATGGCAAGTTTTACCGTTGAAAAATTTGGTACGGAGCGCTTAATTGGCCTTTCTCAAAGTGAGGTAGATGAAAGAGTTCAAGAATTTATTGACTTGGTTCAATTTGACATTGCTTTAGTTTAATTTTCAAACTAAAAAATGTATACTAAATCTTATTATTTGCCGTTATAAAACACTGGTGTTAATTAAACGCTCAATATATTTATTGGCAATAGCCTTGTTTTTTGTTGCGTGCAGCACCAAAAAGAATACTTTTGTTGGTAGAGGTTATCATAATCTAACTGCGCGCTTTAATGGGTATTACTACTCCTGTGTTAATATAGATGACGGAATATTTAAAATTGAAAAAAACAATAAAGAAAATTTCGATAAAATACTTCCGGTTTACATTTATCCCCAAGGAGACAAAGCTAAAGCTACTTTTCCAGAATTTGATAAGGCTATAAAAAAGTCGTCAACCTGCATACAACGTCATGCAATTAAGGATAAAAAAAATAATGAAATTCCATCCTCCGGTAAATGGATTGATAATAACTGGATAAACATTGGTATTGCTCATGTATATAAGCGCGAGTTGTTTAGTGGTTTAGAAGCCTTTGAGTACGTTGCGCGCACCTATACAAAATCAAAAGATAAGTATACGGCAATGGCTTGGATGGTAAAAACCAATAACGAAATTGGATCAGTAACCAGTTCTGAACAAGTTTTAAGTTTATTAAAGAACGAGAAAAATTTACCAAGTAAAATCAAAAAAGAACTTCCCGTACTTGAAGCCGATTATTATATGCGTCGCGGTTTATATACCGAGGCTGCAACAAAGCTAATGGCCGCCTCAAGATTGTCTAATCCATTTACTGGCATTTCTCGGAAAAAAAGAGCTCGTTATACCTTTATTGTGGCTCAATTATTTGAACAACAAAAAAACAATAAACGTGCAGTTGAGTTTTATAAAAGGACTATCAAACTAAAACCAAATTACGAATTGGTTTTTTACAGTAAAATTAAAATGGCAAAGTTGCTCGATGTTAAACGTAACAACTCTGAAAAAACAAAAAAAGACCTTTTAAAAATGGCTAAAGAGTTTAAAAATAACGAGTACTATGATGTTATTTATTATACTTTAGGAGAGATTGAAGAGAAAGAAAGGAATTTAAATCAAGCAATATATTATTACAAAAAATCTGTAAAAACTAGTTTAAACAATCCCAATCAAAAAGGGCAATCTTATTTAAGGTTAGGTGAAATAAATTTTGATTTAACCAATTACCAGCCCGCCGGAGCTTATTACGATAGCGCAGTAGTAACTCTATCAAAAGACTTTCCAGATTATGAAACTATTGTTGCCAGAAAAAAAACATTGGAAACTCTAGTGACTCATATTCGCACAATTAGTAACGAAGATAGTTTGCAGAGATTTGTTAAGTTAAGTGAAAGCGATCAAAATAGAATTATTGATAAAATAATTTATGATCTTGAAAAAGAAGAGGAGCTTGCATTAAAAGAAAAGGAAAGTTCGGCGGGTAACAATCAATTGCCTGGAAATGGACTCGGAGCAATTAATCAGCCAATAAATCAAGATATTGGAGCTCCCGGAATGGGTGCATCCTTTTATTTTTACAACCAAAATACAGTTTCGTTTGGCGTTGCCGATTTTACAAAAAAGTGGGGTAACCGAAAATTAGAAGACAATTGGCGAAGGTCAAACAAAGCTCTAACAATTGATGAGCCTACTAACGTAAATGACACTGCAAAAACAAAAACAAATAATTCAATTAGCTCTAATAAAACACGCGATTACTATAAACAAAATTTGCCGGTTAATGATTCACTGATTAAGAAAAGCAATAAAAAAATTGTTTATGCCTATTACACTATGGGTTCAATTTATAAAGAAGAATTAAAAAACAATAAAAAAGCTGTTGCTACTTTTGAGGAATTAAACACGCGTTTTCCGAAAAATAAATACTTACTAAATACTTATTATATTTTGTATCGAACAAATTTGGCAGATAAAAATCAACCCAGAGCAGATTATTATAAAGAAAAAATATTGAATGAGTTTCCTGATAGTGAATTTGCTTTAATCATTAAAAACCCTAGCTATGCAGAGGAAGCAAACTCTAAACAAAGTGAGGTTGAAGATTTTTATGATATAGTTTATAAATCTTATCACGAAAAAAATTATTCTCAATCTGCAGCTCAGGCTAGTGAAGGACTTTCTAAATTTGGAAAAAATATTTATGTGCCAAAATTTGAATTTATTAAAGCTTTAAGTATTGGAAAATTAAAAGGTGTAGATTCCCTTGAGTTTTATTTAAAATTATTAGTTGCCAAGCATCCACAAGCAGAGGTAACGCCTTTAGCAAATGAGATTTTACTTTCAATAAAAAAACAAAAAAATCCTGATTTGTATAAGGCTGCGGAACCAGGATTTGCTCAACTAGATACGTTTAGCGTAAATTTAGAAGCAGAACATTTTATAATTGCAATTGTACCCGACGATCCAAAAATTGCCGAGAGTTTTAAAATACGTTTAAACACATTTAATAATACTTATTATAGCACAAAAGTATTTAACTTAACTAGTAATTTATTTGGTGACAACAAACAATTAGTAGTACTAAAAACATTTGCAAATGCTAAAGAGGTTATTACTTACTATGAATATTTAATTAAAGATCCACAACTTTTTACAGATGAGGTTAAAAGAGAATTAATAGATATTTATCCTATCTTAGCAAATAACTTACCGTTTTTATATAAAAAGAAAAATATAGAATCTTATAAAGTTTTCTTTTTAGATAATTACAAAAACTTAACTGAAAATAAAATAAAATAATATGTTAGGAAAAAGCTTAAATAAAAACCAAAATCTAGACGCTAGTTCAGTAAATTTAATTGGCAATGGCACTAAAATAATTGGAGATATAAATTCTGCAGGTGACGTTAGAATTGACGGTACTTTAACAGGCAATATTGTTACAACAGGTAAATTTGTTTTGGGCACTAACGGCGTTGTTGACGGAAATGTTACTAGTGGTAATGCAGATATAAGTGGAGAAATAAAAGGAAAAGTAAATGTTTCTGAAATGCTATCGTTAAAAGCAAGCGCAAAAGTTAGCGGAGATATTATTACCGGTAAATTAGCAATTGAACCTGGCGCAGTTTTTAGTGGAACTTGCAATATGGGTGCCAAAGTAAAAAACATACACCAAAATATGGAAGCTAGTAATGCCAACTCCAAAACAGCCTAATCAACTTCTAAAATATAGCAATTTAGCTATTCAAATGAGTGTAATTATTGGTTTAGCTGCCTGGGGCGGAAATAAACTTGATATTTATTATAAAAATGAAACACCAATTTATACAATTGTATTGTCACTTTTAGGAATAGGGGCAGCTTTATACATTGTATTAAAAGACCTTATTAAATCACAAAAATAAATTGATCTTAAAAAGCATATCCGCCATTTTATTATCTATAGGCTTTTCTATCCTTTATTCTTTTCTCTTAAACTTTCAATTTAATAAAGAATCTACTATTTGGTGGCATAGCTTTGTTTTTTTTTCAGGGATGTTTGTTATTATTAATCTTATTTATTTTATTAAAACAGATGCCAAAACTTATGCCGGTATTTTATTAGCCACAGGAATTATTAAATTTATTTTATCAGGAGTGTTAATTGTAGTGTATTCTTTCACCCTAAAAGGGGGATTTTTTAGCTTCTTCCTCCATTTTATAGGGCATTATATTTTGTTTACAGTATTTGAAATTAGATATTTGCTGCAACTAATTAAAATTAAACAAAAATGAAAAACAATTTATTATTTACTTTCTTCTTAATCTCCACTTTATTTTCTGCTCAGGAGTTAACAAATAAAAAAGGCAGCGAATATAAATTTACAACTATAAAAAATTTAGACGGCACTGCTGTTCAAAATCAAAATGTAACTGGTACTTGTTGGTCTTTTTCGGCATTATCATTTTTTGAAAGTGAAATAATTCGTTTGGGTAAAGGCAAGGAATTTAATTTAAGCGAAATGTTTGTTGCAAGAAAAGCGTATTCGCTTAAGGCAGATAATTTTATACGCATGCACGGCAAAACAAATTTTGGAGAGGGTGGAGGTTTTCCGGATGTAATTAATGTATTAAAAAATTACGGAATGGTTCCGGAAGAGGCTTATACCGGCAAAAAAGATGTAAAAGACCAACACAATCATAAATTATTAGAAACTACCCTTATTAATATTTTACGTCCTGCTGCACTTCCTGAAACGCAAGAAATTGATTTTAGTTTTCTTCATAATTCTGTTAATGCTGTGTGCGATGAGTTCTTAGGAAAAGCGCCAGAAAAATTTGATTTTAAGGGGAAAAGTTATACACCTAAAACCTACGCAGAAGCAACGGGATTAAATCCAAATGACTATGTGTTTTTGACTTCTTTTACACACCATCCATTTTACTCTAAATTTGTTTTAGAAGTGCCGGATAATTGGAATTGGGAGCTAATGCATAACATACCTTTAAATGAACTACAAGAAGTAATGGCCAGCGCTATTAACACTGGTTTTTCTTTTGCTTGGGCTGCTGATGTAAGCGAAAAAGGATTTATGTTTCGTGATGGTATTGCAATAGTACCAGAAACTCCATATTCTGCAATGACAGATGAGGAAAAAAAGAGTCTTTCAATAAAACCAGTTAAGCAATTAACAATAACTCAAGAAATGCGTCAAAAAGCTTTTGATAATTACGAAACGCAGGATGACCACGGAATGCATGTTTTAGGGATGGTAAAAGACCAAAATAATACCAACTATTATTATGTAAAAAACAGCTGGGGTAAAGATAATAATCAATGCGATGGTTATTTTTATGCAAGTGAAAGTTATGTTTTATACAAAACTACCAGCATCATGATTCACAAGAAAGCAATTCCTGCAGCAATAGCTAAAAAATTAGGAATTACTCAATAATTTAAACTTATTATTGGATTAATTGTTCTTAACAGAATGATTAATCCAATTGATAAAGATAAGGTTGCCGAAAACCCAGGCTTAATTGCCTATCCACACAATGTTGGGAGCATTGTTATTAAGCCCGAAGATCAAGGTAAATTAAAATCTCGAGCTTTATCCGCCATGCGAGAGCAAACCAACCGGCAATTGCTTCAAATACATAAACAAGCAGAATTACTAGCCAAACAGGCCAACGAATTAAAAGAAAGAGTTGAGGTTAGCGAGAAAATTTACCAAGCCGAGCTTTCATTTGAGCCTTTTATTGGAAATACCTATCATTTATATAAAATCAACAATACTTATAAATTAATGTTAATTGCACCCAACGAATGGGGTAGGTCTAAACGTACTTATTTAGAGTACGTTAGTAGCGTGAAATTACTCAGCGATCACACCTGGGAAATCGAAAAACAATTTTAGCACGGTTTTTGTATTTAAACATAATATTATGACAACTCGACAAATAACTATTCCAATGTTTCCATTAAACATGGTTTTATTTCCAGGGGAAACATCTAAACTCCACATTTATGAGGAACGTTACAAACAATTAGTATCAGAGTGCCTGGCCAACGATGCTTCTTTTGGCATTCCTTTTTTTGAAAAAGGTAAGGTAAAAAAATATGGTTGCGAGGTTAAAATAAAAAGGGTTTTAAAAACTTTTGCTAACGGCGATATCGAAATTTTAATTGAAGGCACTAACTTATTTCATTTAATAGAATATTCTAAGGTTTTAACACCTAAATTATATGGCGCCGGTTTAATAGAATATGTACCTGTAAACCAAAAAATAATATTAAATAGTTTGCAAGATGCTGTTGTGAATTATTTTGGAACCGTTCAAAATAAATTTATTGATTATGAAACGGTATCTAACCTAACTGTATTTAATGTTGCCTCTTCTTTACAATTAACTAATACAGAAAAATATCAATTAATTGCTCACAGAAACCCACAGTTTTTTTTACTCAATCAAATAAAGTTTATTGTTCATATCATAAATACCGAGCAGCGTATTAAAGATAGGTTTATTGAGAATTAATTTCGATAAATTCTGTGTTTCCTAAAGCGAGCATAATTCGCTATTTTTACCCTTAATGAATTTACTTTCAAAAAAATGGTTTTTACCAATCATTTTTGTTTTAATCAATATTTTAACCAAATCATGGTATTTAACTACTCAGTCAATTTGCATAGATGAACCGTTTACGATTTATCATGCTCAATTCGATTTTGTCAACCTTATTCATTATTTAAAAAATTACAACAATCCTCCTCTTTTTGAAATAATATTACATTTCTGGATTAAAATCTTTGGAATTAGCCCGGAAAGTGTAAGGACTTTGCCGATGTTGCTAAGTTCCTTTTCTGTTTTCTTTATTTATCAAATTGGTATAAAAAATTTCGATAAACGCACCGCAATTATCACATCTATTTTATTTAGCCTTTCTACCTACAATATTTGGTATGCGCATGATTGTAGAGTTTATTCCTTATTTGTTTTATTAACTGTTATTTCTTTTTATTTGTTTTTTGAGTTTTTAAAGGAAAAAGAAAAATTTAAATGGTCAAGCCTTATTTTATTTGCTATTGTTAATTTATTATTGGTTTATGGACATTATTTTGGTTTTTTTGTTTGGTTGGTAGAGTTCTTAGTAGTTGTTTCTTTCTTCTTAAAATCCCCTTTAATACTAAAAAAATACAGTGTAGTTTCTATTTTAAGTCTTCTTTTTTACATTCCTCAAATTGTAGTTTTATTTAATCGCACGAAAGCATCAATTACAAATGGAACTTGGGTAGAAGCACCTGATGGGTTTGAAAGTATTTATAATATGTTATGGTATTTTTGTAACGAGCCAATTCCCACTGTAATTTGCATATTGCTTCTTATTGGCGCTTTAGTAAAATATATTTTATCTAAAAATAAGAAGTCGGGAAACAGATACGCGATATTTATTGCAATGTGGTTTATTATCCCTTTTTTACTTATGTTTTTTATTTCGTACAAAATACCAATGTTTATTGAAAGGTATTTGCTTTTCACAAGCCCTGCATTTTATTTTTTATTAGCGCTTTCTGTTTTGTATTTGTTTAAACAACCTAAATTTCAAGCAGGTGCCATTATTGTTTTAACTGGGGTTTTCTTTTTTAGCGCCACTTTAAACCCTAGCAAAAAAAGAGAAGTAAGGGATGTGGTAGATTATATCAAGGCAAAAAAAAATGAAAAAACGATTGTATTTGTTTGTGGTTATGATTTTATATTAAATTTCGCGTATTATTATAATATCGACTATTTTAAATTAAAGAATCAAAAAACTGAGTATTCTGAATTGGAAAATGCGTTTAAAAGCGAAAATATTTATTTTATAAATGAAATTAATGATTCACTAATAAATAAGATAAATTCGTTTGATAAAGTAATATATTTTGATGCAGAAGCTGATTTTTCTTCGCCAAATAATAAAATAAAAGAAACGCTATTTGAAAAACTCAAGTTTAGCGAAAGAACTTTTTTCTACCGAAAATTTAATGTTTACAATTTCAAAGTAAATAAAAAATAAAATCTCTAATCCAATTTTATTAATTGCCCTTTACCAGCATTGTTACTAAAACTATTTATTTGGGTTGGATTTCCTCGATAATAAATATTACCGCTGCGCCAAATATTATACTCAAGTGGGCCATTAACTGGTGCGTTAATAAAACAATCGGCAATGCTTATAGTTTCAACAAATACATAAGAATTAATTATTAGATTTTCTGCTTGTAATATATTAGTGCCATACATAAAACCAAAAAGACGATTGCAAGTTCCACTTACATAAATATCCCCATTGCCATGTGAGCTAGTTCTAACCTCATTAAAAACGCCATTAACATAAATGTCACCCGAGTTTTCGGCTCTTACTTGTAAAGTATCTTGCGTAAAATCATCGGCAAATCTAATCGTTCCAACGCTTTGGCTTTCGGCCTTCACAATATATGGCATTGTAACATTTACGGTTACTCTTCTTTTATAACCACGCACAAAATTGCATTTATTATTATTTTCAATACTTAAAACGCCATCCGCTACGGTTGTTTTAATGTTTTTAATAATGTGTTTGCCTGCAACAACATCTACTTTAAAATAGGTTCCTTTACTAATATTTAAATCAATATTATCATAAATCGTTATTTTCGTAAATGCCCCCAAATCTCTCGTTTCTGTAATGTCACTTCCAGTAGATTTAAAACAATCTAAAGCATTTTCTTTTTTGCAGCCAACAAAAAAGAATAAAACTAAAATTAAATATGTAATACTTTTTTTAATCAATTATTTTAAATAAAAACGATATCCCACCCCGTATTCAAAATTATAAGCAACTGCAAAATGTGTTCTTAATCCAAAATGCACAACAAGCCCACTTTTACTATAATACCTAACGCCAATTCTACTCACAACATAACCATCAGGTTTTGATTTTTGAAACAGGTAATAACCCATTTCAATTGGTAAACTAATTCTGCCAATATTATATGAGTAACCAAGTCGTGCACTCACTCTCATTTTATCAAAACCAGTTGGTTTATTTAAAAATTCATTTTGATAATCGATTTGATAATTTTCGTCATAGAACAAATCCAGTCCCGCACTAAATTTATGAGTGTTTCTTACATTTCGCTGATAAGCTCCAGAAACCGTAATCACTTTTAAATCGGGTGTTGAAATTTCTCTTTGATTAAAGCCGATCGCCGCAAATACTAAAAGTTCATTTTTTGATTTTACACAAGTAGAAGAATCAACACAACTTGTTTGTGAACGAGATTTTTTTGAGGGTATTAAATAATTTAAACCCGCATTTAAACTCACCACATTTAATCCTAAGTTTGGATTTTTTGCTTTGCCATTGCTAACGTGCGAAAATGCAAAACCAGGCTCAAAACGCAAACTTTCGTTTATTTTTAAATGCCACAACCATTTAAATTGAACAAAAGAATTAAAATGGCTGCCAATAGCAATGTTTTTTCGGTTAGTCTGCACATCAAAAGGTTTAGTAATATAGTTTAAGCCCCAACATAAGCGCATAACTACTCTTGATTTTTTTGCTATTACATTTAAAGGTATTTCAGCATAAGGTGCAACTGTTAATGAGTAACCCAATTGTTGTGGATTTTTAAAATCAATACATTGTAAAGAAATCCCAACGTCCGGCTTATTATTTTCAATTTGCCAAATTTTATCGCCCCAAGTAGGTTTAGATACGTTTAACTCATAAATAGTTGGGTAGCCTTTTACTAGATGCCCAATACTTATACGATGAACTAAAATAAAACCTTGGTTGATTACCGGTTTAATTTGCCATTGAGGATTGCAGCTTGTGCTATTTTGCGCAAAAACAGCCGCGTTTATGAAAACAAATAAAATACTATGAAGAATATGCTTTTTGAACACGATGTGAAATTAATAAATTTTAATCCCAAAAACTAAAACATCATCAACTTGTTCTAAAGTACCTTTCCAATCGTTAAACTTTTCGTTAAGAATTTTTGACTGTTCTTTAGATGGAAGTTGAGAAATAGAGAACAATACTTCTTTAAATTGTTTGTACATAAATTTTTTACCCTTGTGTCCTCCAAACTGGTCTGGCAGACCGTCGGTAAAGGCATATACCATATCTCCACTCTGCAACTGTATAGTTTGTTGAGTAAATGAAATGTTATCCCTTTCATGTTTACCTACTGGCATTTTATCAGCACGTAATTCAACAAATTCTAATTCGTTTGAGTTGTTTTTCTTTCGTATTATCCAAATTGGATTATTTGCAGCTGCATAGCACAAAAGCCTTTTTTTAAAGTCAAAACAAAGCAAGCTGCAATCCATACCATCTTTTCCGCCATCTAAACTTCCATCATTTGAAAGTGTTTCAATAATTTTTGTTCGAGTATAATTTAAAATTTCATTTGGTTGTGTTAATTTTTGAGCAATAACAGCTTCTTTTAAACAACTAATATTTAACATACTCATAATTGCTCCTGGCACACCGTGACCAGTGCTATCTGCAATTGCAATTGCAAAATTATTATCCACTAAGTTTGATGCCCAGTAAAAATCGCCACTTACAATATCCTTTGGTTGAAAAAAAACAAAGTACTCTCTCTCTCTGTTTTTTTCATTTGAAGATAGATAATTATCTAAAAGATTTTTGCTTGCTAATAATGCGCGTTGAATTCGTTGAGCATAATTTATACTATCAATAATTTCTTTTTTTTGGTGTTCAAGTAAAATAACTTGATCTTCGATTGTAGCAGTACGTTGTTTAATAACCTCTTCAAGTTTTATATTTTTAGCAACTAACCGTTTACTATTTAATTTGATAATTATTAGTAAAAACAAAATAAACAAAATAATGTAAGCGGTGTATGCCCAAAAAGAACGGTACCATGGCGGCAATATTTTAAATGGTACGGTTAACTCTAAAACATCATCAGTATTTTCATTATAGGCTTTTAAATGTAATGTATAGCTGCCTTCAGTTAAGTTATTGTAGGTGATTTCAAATTTTTTATCGCGAGCACTGTATTCGTTTTCTTTTCCTTCTAAGTAATAACTAAACTCTGTATTACCAATATCTTCAAAACAATTATATCCAAGGCAAAACCTTACATCATTATTTTTGTAATCAATTATAGATTTAAGTTTTAGTTTTTCATCATGGGCTATTAAATTTTCTAAAACAGTATCTCGCTTAGCGTAGAAGGCACTTAAATACAAATTGTATTTTTTTGGTTCCAGTTCAACTTGTTTATTCATAAGAAATAAGCCTTCGTTTGTACAGATAAACGTTATCCTATTACTACTATCATAACTAATTAAATTTAATTTTATATCTTTTAAGTGTGAGATACCTCCTTTGTTGTTTATTGAGAATTTACCCTTGTTTTCTGATAAATAAATTGTTCTTTGCTCTATGCGTTCAGTTACTTTATTTTCAAAAGACTTAGAACAAATTAAATCTCCATTTAATTCTGCTGCCCTAAATATTTCTGAGCCTTTGGTTAATTCCCAAAATTTAGGAAATTTTACGCATTTATATTTACCCTTAGCATCGGGTTTAACTGTAAATATTCCCTTGCCTGTTCCAATTAATAATTTGTTTTTATAAGTGGTTAAATAATTTTCTGCAATTTGACTTGGTAATCCATCTGCTTCTTGAATTGAGTCAATTAAGTTTGCTTTAGAATGATTTAAAAAATAAATACCATTATCTGTTGTTCCAAAATAAATATTCTTTGTTGAATCGCTAGCAATACTTTGAACTTTGTGATTTAAAAAATATGATTTTATAAGTGTTAGATTATTACCGGAAATAGTATAAACGTCAACACCATCATCAAGCGCGGCATAAAGTATATTAGATTGGTGAGGGTCGTTAAAAATAAAGTGAGTATTTTTTTCGCTTATTTGCTGTATACTTTTTCCATTATAAATAAAAATTCCTTTTTGAGTACATATATATAATTTATTATCGTAATTTAATAAATACCAACTTTGTTTATCAAACTCAAGTAAATCTATAAATGATTGAGAACTCTCATTAAAATATTGCACTCCTTTATCGGTGGCAATATAAAGTTGATTATTATAATAGCAAGCGCTTTGGACTGGTCCTTTTATGTTGTTAGATTTAGTGTATTTGTATAAACTTGAATTTGTTTCTAGATAAGATATACCATAATATAATGGGAACCATAAATTGCCATTAAAATCTTCGTATACTGACTTAACATTATCATCGTTTAAACCATTTTTTGAATTAAACTTTTCTATAATTTCAAGTTTTTTATTTAAAACAAAGACTCCTTTTTTATTCGTGGTAATTACAAAATTTCCGTTTTTTAAAACTAAGCCGCTATTAAATTCTGCATCTTGTAGTTCTTTATTCGAAGGAGAGTTTATTTTTATAAAAGAAGTTTTGGTTGGGTTAAGCGAGTCGTAATTAGCTTTGTAGAATCCCTCATCTCTTATGCCAATTGCAAATTCTCTATTGCTTAATGGTAAGCAAAAAAAAGGTTTAAAATTAGAAAGTTCTGTTGTATTGGGCAGCGAATTTAACACGCCATTTTGCAACACTAAAATGGTGTTATCTACATCCACTAAAAACAAATGTTTGCCCATTACTAAAGCCCTTGTATGGAATTTTTTTGTAGGGGTATATATTTGAAATTTAGAATTACTATATTCAATTAATTTGTCAGAAGAAAGGAAATAAACTTTGCCATTTAAATTTATTATTTGTCTAATCGGTTCGGTTGGTTGATTAATTTCATTTAAATTTTGCTTAAAAGAATTTAAATAAAATTTCCCTTTAGAATTTTTTTCGAGCTCACCAAAATCACCATCAACACAGCCATAAACAATTTTATTTTCAGGTGTTCTTGCAATGTAAGTAATAGTAACTTCATCGGAACGCTTGCAAATTTGCCAGTTTTTGCCACCATCGTAAATTAAAATTCCATTATCGTTGGCTACAAAAATAAGTCCGTTTTCGTTTTGAGTGATTGCAAAATTATTGGCGCCAGAATTATATACTCGAGGTAAATAATTAATATTAAAATGGTCTCCTTTTTGCGAATAACCATTTTTATAAATAATAAAAAAAAGAAATATTAAATATGGGAGTTTTTTAAACAAATCAGGCACTAAAGTAATAAAAAAAGCACGAATAAAATCCGTGCCTTTTTGGAGATACTAAACCCGCATCTTTTAATTAATAATAACCTTTTTTGTTATAATAATGGTTGCGTTTTGGCTAATATTTAAGAAGTAGATACCACTTACAATATTTTCTGTATTAATTGTTTTAATAAAGCTATTTGATTCTTTAATGTTTTCTGTATAAACTGATTGACCTAACACATTTATTAGATCAAGTTTGCAATTGGGCACTTTTGAAATTATAAAATCAATATTCAAAACTCCATTCGTAGGGTTAGGATAGATACTAATTGATTCATTATTTAAACTATTTTTTTTAATCCCGATAGTTGGGAAGGTTTTTTCGTTGGTGTTATTGCTTTTGGTCCTTTGTTTTGTAATCAATATACTATTCATTTTAGCAGTAGGTGTACAGTTAAATCCTAGGGCATCAACAAACCATTTAATATTTGTTGAGAATAGTGAACTATAAAGCGGATCAGAAATAGATGAGCCTGTTGTTGCTGAAACTGTAGTACTATTACCGCTGCTTAAATTTCTTCTATTCAAAACATAATTTGAGACAGGTGTTAAGGTTGAATTTTCAATTGCATAACTATTCCAATTAAAATTTCCATTTTGTTGATCTTGAACAAAAATAGTTTGATGCCAAGGACTTAATGCACTATAATTACCGCAACTATCTCTGAATTGTAATTTGTATTTGTAAGATGTAATATTTGGATCTCCATTTGCAGGCCCTACACTACGAGCAGTATCAGTATACATACTCAATGCAGTTTTGCCTACAGCAGCAATACGACTAAAAATATTTGAGGATGTTTCTCTGTAAACAATAAAACTATCTATTTTTGAATAGGCCGTTTTATCCCAAAAAATTTCATTGTTTAAACTCAAGCTATCTACAGTTACCATACAAATATCAGGAGTAGGAGCATAATGAGAAACTATTAAAGTTGTTTTTGCAACACAACCATTACTTAAATTAGCAGTTACTGTATACTGATTGGAGGGCCCAGAGGCTAAAATTGTTGGAGACAGAATAGTGCTACTGCTTAACCCTGTTGTTGGCGTCCAAGCAACGCTTGTTGGATTAGAAGGCGAGGTTGTAGCATTTATAATTTGAGATTGCCCACAGGTTAAAGAAATATTTGGACCAGCATTTATAATTGCTGGTAAAAAAGTAATATTAAAAGGGTTACTTGAATCAGTACAAGTTCCAATAGCACCAACTACAGTATATGTTGAGTTAGCTGTTGGTGTAATTACAATTGAAGGGGTTGTTGCTCCTGTACTCCAGGTATAATTTGTTGCTCCGCCAGCAGTTAAAGTAGCAGATGTACCTGCACATACATTTGATAAACCATTAATTGTTGCAGTTAAACATCCAATTTTAGCCAAAAAAGAATCATTGTTTCCTGCGCTACTTAAAGTAGTTGATCCAAATGCAATTGGCCCTGAAATATTATATGAGCCAGTAATATATACATTAGCTAATGCATCTGTAGCTATTCCATAGGCGGTTTCTCCGCCAATACTAGTTGCTGAACTAACCCATTGCGGTGTGCCAGTAGAATTATACTTTACAACAAAAATATCCTGGTTTGTACCAGGAGTAGTATTAACTAAGCTAAAACTTCCTACTGTAACTAATGTGCCTGCAAAAGAACCAGTTAAGTAAGCGTTATTATTAGCGTCGACAGCTACATCATTGGCTAAATCCGATGCTGGGCCACCTACTTTATTAGCCCATTGAAAAGTACCTGACGAATTATACTTTGCAATAAAACCATCATTTGTTCCAGAATTTGCCAAAGTAGCTGTTCCTATAACAAGGGGTAAACCATAATAATTGCCAGATAAATAGATGTTACTTGAAGCATCAATAGCCATTCCTGTAAAGTAATCTGCACTGGTTGAACTCGATCCACCTGTTCTTACCCACTGAAAAGCGTTAGCGTTTGTATATTTAGCAATAAATACATCTTGAGAGCCATAACTTGTTACCGCCGTTCCAATCGAACTTACATTTCCTGTTATTGGCGAAAACGAACCTCCTAAATAAAAATTAGAAGCGTCTGATCTAATTGAGTAACCGTAATCATTTGCATTGGCACCACCTAAACTAAAGGCTCCAGTAGGGGTACCAAAAGTAGGATTAAATTTTGCTACAAAACAATCATTACTACCAGAAGCACTTGAGTTTGTCATAGGGTAGGCACCAATAGTAAAAGTTGGACTTGAATAATATCCAGTTAAAAGTACATTCCCTAATGAATTTGAATAATTAATACCCGTGGCTCTTTCGTTTCCTGTTGTGCCATATTTTAGAGCCCATAACACTGCGCCATTTGTATTATATTTTGCAACAAAAATATCCATATTGCCAATAGTACTTGCTTGTGATAAATTATAGCTAGAAACCGTTAAGTTTGGACTATCATAAGAACCGCTAATGTATATATCACCATTTGTAGAGGTACAAACACCTCCAACAACATCTAATCCAGTTCCACCAATTGTTTGAACCCAAATAACATTCCCAATTGGATCAAATTTGGCAAGATAAATATCTCCACCGCCTAAGCTATTTATGGTAACGGTTCCAATTTGTATAGAAGGTGCAAAGAAACCACCAGCTACTATAACATTTCCAGAGGGGTCAGTACAAATGGCTCTCCCCGCATCATTATTCAATCCTCCTTGACTTTTAGCCCACTGCCAACCTTGCGAAAAACAAGATCCTGACTTATTAAAAGATGTAGCAATAAGTATTGATACAATTAAAACTAGTTTAATTCTTGAAAGTTTATGAATTCTTTTTTTCATGATTTTTTTGATCTTAATATCTGTATGATTTATGATAATCTAAATTAACTAAATATTCAATTAAAACTTAAAATTAAGTTAAATAAACCTTCATCAGTTTTTAACATTCATGTTGTTTTTTATAAATTGTTAAATTTGTTGCAATATGGACGAACGCGCAAGCTCCTTTTTAAAGCTTTTAAAAATAATGGACGAACTTAGGGAACAGTGTCCCTGGGATAAAAAACAAAGCATTGAAAGCATTAGACATTTAACTATCGAAGAAACTTATGAGTTAAGCGATGCCATTCTTAAAAATGATTTAACTGAAATAAAAAAAGAACTCGGCGATATTTTACTTCATATTGTTTTTTATTCTCGTATTGCCAGCGAAACCAAAGCGTTTGATATTAAAGATGTAATTGATAGTTTATGCGAGAAATTAATTTTCAGACACCCACATATTTATGGAGATGTAAAAGCTGAAACTGAAGAACAAGTAAAACAAAACTGGGAACAATTAAAACAAAAAGAAAAAGGAGGTAACACCTCTGTATTGTCTGGAGTGCCAAATAGCATGCCAGCGTTATTGAAAGCCTATCGCATTCAGGAAAAAGCACGGGCGGTGGGTTTTGATTGGGACAAACCCGAACAAGTTTATGAAAAAGTAAAAGAAGAATTGGATGAGTTTGAAGTTGAAATAAAAAACAAAAATCAACAGGCGGCTGAAAAAGAGTTTGGCGATGTTTTGTTTTCATTAATAAATTATGGTCGCTTTTTAAATATTAATCCCGAAGATGCATTAGAGCAGACTAATAAAAAATTCATTAAACGCTTCGGTTATATGGAAGAAAAAGTGAAAGAGCAGGGCAAACAAATAGCCGACTGTAAATTGGAAGAGTTAGATGGTTATTGGAACGAAGCAAAAAAATTATAATTTGAAAAAATTTCTTCGTAATAATTGGCTTTATTTTATCCTCTATTTGGTGGTTCTAATTTGGGCTGCGTATTATTTATTTCAATTTGATAAAGTAGCGCTTCACATTAAATTAAATTCATTAGTCGGTAATCCAATTATCGATTTATTTTTTAAATATTTTACAAATGTTGGCGATGGCATTTTTGCTATAATAATTGGGCTCATTGTTTTATTATTTAACATCAGAAAAGGTATTTTTATTTTGGCTACTTATATTGTTTCTGGATTATGTACTTCCTTTTTAAAGAATTTTTGTTTTGGCGATGTTAACCGCCCACATTTTGTTTTTGGTTATTTTGTACAAAAAGTTAAACTTAATTTAGTAAACGGAGTTGATATGGTTGGCCTAAATAGTTTCCCTAGCGGGCATGCAACCTCTGCTTTCGCATTATTTACTTGCTTGGCTTTAATTACAGAAAACAAATTTACTAAAATTATTTTTTTTACTATTGGGCTTTTAGCGGCATTTAGCAGAACCTATCTTTCGCAACATTGGCTAGTTGATATTACGGTTGGCAGTTTAATTGGAACTGTTTTTGCAATTGTGTTTTATTTTATTTTTATCAATAACAGCAGACTCGAAAAATTGAATAAGCCACTTTTTAATTTTAAAAAATCTTGAGTTTAAACTTAAAAAATAACGCGCTCATTATTTTTTTAATTGTGCTTATTGCCGCACTTATTTTTATTCCTTTTATAGGAAATTGCCCCTTATTTGATTGGGACGAAGTTAATTTTGCAGAGTGCGCCCGCGAAATGGTAGTTTCAGGAAATTACTCGAGGGTACAATTAAATTTTAGACCATTTTGGGAAAAACCCCCGTTTTTTATATGGCTGCAGGCTGCCAGTATGACTATTTTTGGAGTAAACGAATTTGCAGCGCGTTTCCCGAATGCTATTTGCAGCATAGTATCTTTAATAGCAATTTATTTAATTGGTAAAAAATTTCACTCTCAAAAATTTGGAATTATTTGGAGTTTAATATATGCCGCTACACTTCTTCCACATTTATATTTTAAATCGGGCTTAATTGACCCGTGGTTTAATTTATTTATTTTTCTGTCAGTATTTAATAGCATTCAATTCCTCAACAATCCCAACGGTAAAAAAGAAATTTATAATTCTCTGTTGGCTGGCTTGTTTTTAGGAACGGCTGTTTTAACAAAAGGACCTGCGGCCATTGTCATAGTTGGTTTAACCTTATTGGTTTATAGTATTTGGAACAGACAATTGAAGTTATTTTTATCAAAGCCATTTATTATTTTCGCTATAACAACTATAATTGTTTCAGGTAGTTGGTTTTTTATAGAGTGGCTTAAAGGGAATCAAGATGTTATAAAAGAATTTATCGATTACCAAATACGTTTACTTAAAACCGAAGATAGCGGTCACAGTGGCCCTTTTATTTATCATTTTGTTGTTTTATTAATTGGTTGTTTTCCTGCTTCATTAATTTTCATTGCATCATATTTTAATTTTAGGGATTTAACACCCTATCAAAAACAGTTCCGAAAAATGTTTATTAGTTTATTTTGGGTGGTTATACTTTTATTTTCTTTTGCTCAAACTAAAATTGTTCACTATTCCTCGTTATGTTATTATCCATTAACCTTTATTGCAGCACTTGGATTAGTGCAAAATTTTGAACGTATAAAATTTAATACCGCTTTAAAAATAATTTATTGGCTGGTTGCAGTTGTATTTACTTTAGCTTTTACGATTATTGCTTTTATAAATGTTTTAAAACCTATTATTATAAAAAGTGGTATTATAAAAGATGAATTTGCCTTGTTGAATTTACAAGCTGATGTTAATTGGACGGGTTTTGAATCTCTTATTGCATTAGTGTTTTTAATTGGAGCTATTCTTATTTTTGTAGGAATAAACAAACACAAAATTAAATTACTGTATTATGGCTTTTTTTTTAATTTAATATTTATTTACTTAATTATTAGTTGTATTGTACCCAAGATTGAGCTCTACACTCAACACGCTGCTATTGAGTTTTATAAAGCAGTTAGCAAGCACGATTGTCATATTGAAACTCATGGTTTTAAAAGTTACGCGTATTTATTTTATTCTAATAGAATGCCGGAAGATTATTCTAATAAAAACCAAATAAAAATTACCGAAGAATTATTACACGATTGGGAAAAAGATGGCTTATCACCCTTAACAAGTTTCCCATTAGCAAATTTGTATTGGATGGAACATTATGAAATTGAAAAACCTGCTTATATAATTGCAAAAAAGCAACATGAAGAAGAGTTGAGTTTAAATCCTGAACTCACAAAATTGTATTCAAAAAATGGCTTTTCTTTTTTTGTGCGAATGCCTAATAATACTGCCAATTAGTCTAGTTTTTTTAATGGCACAAAATGTGTTTTAATTATTGTTAACTTTAAGATAATAGCTTATGAATTTTCAAGATATAGATGATATGCCCTTTAAACAAGGGATTGATGATGATTCGGATTTTATACCCTTATTAAGTACTGAGGATGAAGATACTATGCAGAATGAAAAAATTCCGGATATTCTGCCAATTTTGCCGCTTAGAAATACGGTGTTATTTCCGGGAGTTGTGATACCAATTACTGTTGGCAGAGATAAATCAATACATCTTATAAAAGATTATAATAAGGGTGATAAAACGATTGGTGTTGTTGCTCAGCGAAGCGATACAACAGAGGAGCCAAATGAAGAAGATTTATATACTGTTGGAACGGTAGCGCATATAATTAAAATGCTTCGTATGCCTGATGGTAATACAACTATAATTATACAAGGTAAACGTAGGTTTAAAATAGATGAATTTATTCAAACTGAGCCTTATCACAAAGCAAAGGTTTCTGCTTTTGACGAAGTTAAACCACCAAAAACCGATAAAGAATTTACTGCGATTATTTCTAATCTAAAAGAAACTTCAGTTCAAATTGTAAAAATCTCTCCAAACATCCCCAGTGATGCAAGCTTTGCAATTAATAATATTGATAGCCCAACTTTTTTGGTGAATTTTATTTCATCAAACATGAATGCCACCACCGAAGACAAGCAAAAAATGTTAGAGGTTGCCAATTTAAAAGATCGTAGTTTATTAGTACTCGAAAATTTGAATAAAGAATTTCAAATAATGGAATTGCGAAACCAAATTCAGAATAAAACAAAAATGGATTTGGACAAACAACAACGCGAATATTTTTTAAATGCTCAAATTAAAACCATCCAAGAAGAGTTAGGTGGAAATAATTTTGAGCAAGAAATAAGTGGTTATTTAGAAAAAGCCGAGAAAAAAAAGTGGAGTAAGGAAATTAAAGAAGTTTTCGAGAAGCAAGTTGCTAAGTTGCAGCGCATGAATCCAAATGCTGCTGAGTATGGTATTCAAACAAACTATGTTGAACTTTTATTAGAATTACCTTGGGAAGAAACTACAATAGATAATTTTGATTTAAAACACGCAGAAACAGTTTTAGATGAAGATCATTTTGGTTTAGAAAAAGTTAAAGAGCGAATTATAGAACATCTTGCAGTTTTAAAATTAAAAGGAAATTTAAAGTCACCTATTATTTGTTTATACGGGCCTCCAGGTGTTGGTAAAACATCTTTAGGTAAAAGTATTGCTAAAGCTTTAAATCGCAAATATGTGCGTATGAGTTTAGGAGGCTTAAAGGATGAAAGTGAAATTCGTGGACATCGTAAAACCTATATTGGCGCTATGCCAGGAAGAATTTTACAAAACTTAAAAAAGGTACAAACATCTAACCCGGTTTTTATTTTAGATGAGATTGATAAAGTTGGAAGTGATTTTCATGGCGATCCATCTTCTGCCTTATTAGAAGTATTGGATCCGGAACAGAATTCAAATTTTTACGATAATTTTTTGGAATTAGATTACGATTTAAGTAAAGTAATGTTTATTGCTACTTGTAATAATTTATCTACAATACAACCCGCTTTACGCGATAGAATGGAAATTATTGAAGTAAATGGATACACAGTTGAAGAAAAGTTAGAAATTGCTAAACGTCATTTAATTCCGAAACAAATCGAAGAAAGTGGATTAAAAAAATCACAATTAAAAATTAGTGATAAAGCTTTAGAGTTCGTAATTGATACTTATACTGCAGAAAGTGGAGTTAGAAATTTAGAAAAAAAGATTTCTAAAATTGCTCGGAATATTGCAGTGCATATTGCTCGTGATGAAGAGATTCCTAAAGTTACGGAGGAGAGTATTGTAAAAATATTAGGTCCTTCACATATTAAAGATAAATACCAAGGTAACGATATTGCCGGTGTGGTAACGGGCTTAGCCTGGACACAAGTTGGTGGCGATATATTATTTATTGAAACAAGTTTAAGTAAAAGTAAGTCCGGAAAATTAACATTAACTGGTAATTTAGGGGATGTGATGAAGGAAAGCGCTATTCTTGCTTTGGAATATTTAAAAGCCCGACCTCATTTAATTGATGCAGATGCCGATACATTTGAAAATCAGAACATACACATTCATATACCCGAAGGCGCTACTCCAAAGGACGGCCCAAGTGCGGGTATTGCCATGCTTACATCTTTAGCTAGCGCTTTTACCAAACGAAAAGTAAGAAAAGCTTTGGCTATGACGGGAGAAATAACTTTGCGAGGAAAAGTTTTACCTGTAGGCGGAATAAAAGAAAAGTTATTAGCTGCCAAACGCGCAGGAATAAAAGAAATTATTTTATGTGTCGATAATAAAAAGGATGTAGATGATATTAAACCCGATTATTTGAAGGGTTTAACTTTTAGCTATGTTAGTCAAATGGAGGAAGTGTTGAAAATAGCGCTGCTTAAAGAACGCGTGAAAGAACTGGTTTAAATTGTTTTTTTTCGCTTTTCGTTCGTTGATTAATTAGTTTTTAGGAACTATTACAGGCAAACATATCTGTTAATTGCCGTTCAGTAAATTGTGACCAAGTTTCACTCATTTAGTGTTTTGAATCTCGAAAATAGTTTTATATTCGTAGTGAGATACTTTAGAATGAAGTCTACAAACCAATACGGATGTTTTTTTCTGTTTTATTTTTTAACACCATTTTAGTCAAACTAAATTTAATGTTCAAAAAAGAATATGTTGGCCATGTAACCTTAATAAAATAATTTTTTCGCACTCTTTAAATCATCTTTGTTTTTTTAATTTTTGAGACAAATAATTATGAAAGACTCTGAAAAGGAAAAGCTTATAGAGGAATTAATTTCCGCAAATAAAGAACTTGCATTACGAAATGAAGAGAATGAGAAACGAATTGCAGAATTATATGTTTCAGGAGATGAACTTATAAAGCTGTATAAGGCAAATGATAGCCTTAAGACCCAATTAGAACAGAAAATAATTTTTCAAAATAAATTATTGGATGATGTTTACAAAAACATTTCAGATTATAAGTTTGCGTTGGACGAATCTAGTCTAGTTACTATTACTGATGTGAAGGGTATAATTGTTCATGTGAATGATAACTTTTGCGAGATCTCAAAATATAATACGGATGAACTTGTGGGACAAGATCATAGGTTGGTTAACTCTGGATACCATTCTAAAGAATTTATGAGAAATTTATGGTCAACTATTACTCAAGGAAATGTATGGAAGGGAGAGATTAAGAATAAAGCTAAGGACGGCTCGTATTTTTGGGTAGAAACCACAATAGTGCCTTTTATTGACGATAATGGGAAAATTTTTAAATACCTAGCAGTTCGTGCTAATATAACGCCTCGTAAAATTGCTAATGAGAAAATATTAATGCTTAATAACGAACTTGAAGCAAAAGTAAAAGAACGAACTTTAAAACTCACAGAGTCTCTTGAGCGAGAAAAACATTTAAATGCAATTAAATCTAGTTTTGTTTCATTAGTTTCTCATGAATTTCGCACCCCTTTAGCGAGTATACTTTCTAGCGCCAGTATTATTGAAATGTACCCTAAAACTGAGCAACAAGAAAATAGACTTAAGCACATAAACCAAATTTGCTCTGCAGTAAAAAATCTTGACGATATTCTTTCTGATTTTCTTTCTTTAGGAGAATTAGAAAAAGGAAAAATAAAGGTAGAATCTACTACTTTTAATTTAGCGGTTTTTTTGGGAAGTTTGATTGAAGAATTTGACGGGATTTTAAAGATAAAAAATCAAAAAATAAAGTGTTTTTATAAAGGTGAGCAACTTATTGATCAATCTGAAAAAATAATCAAAAATATTTTATTAAACCTTCTTTCTAACGCTTCAAAATATTCAGAAAATGACAGTGAGATCCGTGTTAACACTGTAGTGGATAAAAATCATGTAACAATAAGTGTGAAAGATTCTGGTATTGGAATTCCTGAGGATGATCAAAATAAAATATTCAATCAGTTTTTTAGAGCCGGAAATGTAGGTAATATCCAAGGTACTGGGCTAGGATTAAATATTGTGCAACAGTATTTAGAACTCATAAATGGAAAAGTAACGTTTCTAAGCACGGTAGAAGAGCAGGGGACAACTTTCACTGTAGAATTTCCTTCTTTCAAAAGGTAGCATTTAAAATAATATTAAAAATATAACTTAGCTAACTACTGCTATCATTTTTATCAAATTAGTTATTAAAAAAAAACTAAAATTGAAAGTGATATAAATCAACTAAGGAGTTGATTATAATTATTAGTTAAAAAAATAATCTCATATATATTTGTATCGTTGGGTTCAATCGGAATTCTATTTTAGTCAAGCTGGCCCCGTAAGGTCCCTTATTAAAAAAAAAAGTAAATAGGCTAACCCCCTAAGGTTTCCTAGTTGTGAACAAGCAAAGTAAAACCAGCCCCGTAAGGTTGGTTTTTGCTTTATAGAGGGAAAACTATTGCCTGATATTAATATAAAAAGGTTAATTATGTTTTAAGGAAACCTAATAATTTAGAAATCATTATTTTTTCTGGAATTATTTTATTTTAAACACGCACACCAATTACAAGCATATCATCTACTTGATCCAATTTACCTTTCCAATTATTGAAAGTTTTATCTAATATTTCTTCTTGTTCAATCATACTTTTTTCTTGGATAGATAGTAATAATTCTTTCATTTGTTTTTTCATGAATTTTCTGCTTAGTTCGCCGCCAAATTGGTCGGCATAACCATCACTAAATATATAAAGAGAATCTCCTTTTTGAAGTTCTAATTTATTATTTGTAAATATACTTTCTTTGTCAAATGAACTTATCCCAACTGGAAATAGATCGGCTTTTATTTCAGTCAGTTCCTTATTTCGAATAAGGTATAGCGAGTTTTGTGCACCGGCATATTGAACAGTTGAACTTTTGTTTTCGAAACAAAGAATAGCAATATCCATTCCATCTTTACTTTCAGAATCGTTTCTGTTTTGATTTAAAGATTTAATTATTTTTTCACTTAATTGTTCTAGGATTTCAGCAGGACTAATATCTTCATTTGCACTCACTATTTCGTTAAGAAACGCATTCCCTATCATGCTCATAAAACCAGCCGGTACACCGTGTCCGGTGCAATCTGCAACAGCTAGGATTATGCTATTCTTAGTTTCTTTATAAAAATAAAAGTCTCCACCAACAATATCTTTGGGTTTAGATAATATAAAAAATTCTTTTATTTTTTTTGATATCTCATCTCTTGGAACAAGAATTGCATTTTGAATAATTCTGGCATATAAAATACTATCTGTAATATCTTTATTTTTTTTAACCAACATTGCCTCATCAGTTTTCCTTTGAGTGATATCACTACATATTCCTGAATTACGAATCAATAAACCGTTATCATCAAAAATTGGCGATGACTTTTCTTCGATCCACTTAACTTGGTTCTCAACTATTATTCTATATTCAATATCATATGCAATGCCGGAGTCTACTTTTATATTTGCGGCAATAACTTTTTCTAAATCATCTGTATGAACGACAACTTTCATACTTTTCCCATCATAAAAGTATTCTGGAGTTAAACCAAAAATAGAAAAACAATTAGGACTTATATATTCATATTTTTTTTCAATTATATTATATAAATAAAATATATCGTTGATTGTTTCTGTAATTTGTTTAAAATTATTCTCGCTTGTTTCGAGTGTTTGATAAGCTTTTCTGATTTCGTTGTTTCTTAAAGCTAATTCTTGATTTACTTTTTGTTTTTGTCTATTTCCTATAAAAACAAAAATTGAAAAAATTAAAATCAGAGCAAATCCAATAAAAAATGAGTTTCGCAGTGTTGTTTGTCTTTCTGCTTCAGCCTTTGCGGTTTGTATTTCTGAATCTTTTAAAAGTAATTTTTGTTTTTCTAGTTCTTTTTCTAAATCGTGTTTAATTCCAGATAAATTATACTGGTTTTTTGACATTTGCGATTCAATAGAATCACTTAATATATTTGAAAGTAAAAAGAATTCATTTGATTTTTTTAAATCTTTTAAATAGGAATACGTAAATGCTATACCCTTTGTAATACTTTGCATTACGTCAAAGTTGTTTTTTAACGATTTACTAATTTCATACGCTTTAAGTTGGTATCCTAAGCCTTTATTATAGTTATGTAATCTAAAGCTATAGTCTTTCCCTATTAGGTTAGTTAAGTAAACTATGTTTTCAGAACTTTGTGATTTTTCTGCAATTTCTAACCCTTTTAATCGTAATTCAATAGCTTTATCATGTAATCCAATTAAATTATATACTCTTGATGTTTCGTTTAATGAAGAGGCAATTTCGTCCATTGAACCAATTTTTTCGCGAATAGCTAAACTTTTTAAATAGTAATTAAGCGCTTTTTTATTTTTTTCTGTAGCACCTTCAAAACCACCTTCGTAAATATTTCCTATTGCGCTTAATGCATAGGAAGCCGAAATTTTATCTCCAATTTCTTCACACATTTTTAAGCTTTTCTTGTAATAATCTTCGGCGGTATAGGAATCGTTGTTTCTGTAAACAAAACCAATGTAGCGGTATGCGCTTGCCATAATTTTTTTATTACCAATTTCTTCTGCAATTTTTACAGACTTAATAAGGTAATCCAGCGCAACATCTTCCTTTCCATTAAAGTAATAATGCCTTCCTATATCTAAAAGAGATTGTGAAATTCCTTTTTTAAAATTAAGTTTTTTAGCTAATTCTAAAGCTTTAAATGAATAATAAACTGAATCACTTGCTGACGCCAAATGATGAAGAAGTAAAACTTTATCAGAATCATTACTGAGGGATTTAAAAACTAAATTTAAAGAATCAATTTTATAGTGTTGAGATTTTAGCGAATAGCTAAGCATTAATAAAGAGAGAAAGTATGTGATTTTTATTCTCAAAAACTACAAGTTAAATAACCATATCACAATTTAAAATAACTACTCAAATTCTATTTTTTCAAATGGAAAATCAAGTGTTTTTGAATAATGCATGGCGGCTTCTTCGCTGTCTTCGTCTCCTTCTTGGTAAAACCATTTTATAGCTAATTCCTTTCCTTTTTCCGTAAGTGTTTTGCCTTTTTTTAAAAAATTAAATAATAATTTATGGAAAACAGAATTGTAATAATCTAAATGCAGTTCTATTATCGTTGATTCTTTAGGGTTTTGTATATATTCTTCAAGCCAAGCTTCTATATTTTTATAAAAAAGAGAGATGTCGCTAGAATAAGCTCTTCCTGAAATTTTAAGAATTCCTGATTCTGAGTCGAAATTTATTTCAGGAGTTTCTAGAGTTTCTTCAATGAGTAAATTTGTCATTTAGGTGTTTTAGTAAGTAGGATGAATAGATAATTTTACATATGGGATTAGTTCCATTTATTTGCCTTTAGTTATATATAACGAAAATAACAATTTTTTTTAGATATAATGTGATTGTTTTTCATCATATAGCCCATGTCTCTATTTTTTCACTATTTCTTAGATATTGGGCTCGATCTGTCGATTATCTATTTAAGGAAATAACGTATATTTATCTTATGAATAGTGAGTTTTTTATAAAAATTATCGGTATTTTTTTTGTTTTTTGTTTTATTTTTCCTTCAAAGATGGAGTGTCAAGTTGATAAAGCAATAGAACTGCAAGATTCCCTTAAAAAGAAAAAAGATAGACGTTTTTTTGAGTTGAGTCTTGGTCAAACACTTTTGTTTATTTCTGATAGTAAATTAGAAGAAATTAAAAACAATTCGGCTATAATTGTCCCAACTTCTGCTCGATTGTTTTTTGCTGAATTTAGACCCACCAAAAAGATGAAAATTCCAGTATTCTTCAATTTACCTACACAAACTAAACAGTTTATTGTTAATGGTCAAATTGTAAATGAACGCGCGTCGCCAACTTTTGGCACAGGTTTACAATTTAGAATTTTTAAATTTAGAATTGGAGAAAAATCTGCCATTGAATTAGAAATGGGACCATTAGCAAGTTTTTTATTGAATGAAAATGATGTTTTACGTTTTGCCCCGGTTGGCGCTGGGCGTTTCCGTTTTATAAAGAACGAAGATTTCGTGATTTATTTTGGAAGTAGCTATTCTCTTGGAATAAATAGTTTAGGAGTTTTATTTGGTATTGGCTATGTGTTTTAGTTGGTTTTTTCCAAAATAAACGATAGATGCTTCGGAAATTTTAGTTGCGTTTGAATAAAACATTTTCTTAATTGTTGTTTATGAAAATATTTTTTTAAATTAAATATATCATCAAATTCCTCTATGGATAATTCTTGTGATGGAATGTTTTGTGAGCTAATATTGAATCGAATTGATATTAAGCAGTTAATATATTGTTGAATTGAGCCATTATAACCTGAAATAGCATATAGTAGATTATCTGGTATATTGTCTTCTAAAGAACAGAGATTTTTTAAAATAGAGTAGACATCAAAACTACTTAATTGCAGTAATTCAACTCGTTTAAGCGCCAGTGTTTTTTTAATTTTTTTCGACTTGGAAAAGTCTTTTTGCGGCTCGCTACAACCTAAAAACACTAGTTTATTTGAATTAGCAGTTTTACTAATAATATTATGAATAAATTGATTTTGATGTTTTGTCTTACGATAAAAAAATTGAATGTTATCAATCGCTATTACATCATGTTTTAAAATTGAATTAATAAATGCTTCTTTATCTGCTTGGGTTTTTAGATTTTTTTTAACATAAATAAGCCATTGAGCAGTAATGAAAAACACTTTTTTATTTTGCTTAATTTGTGAATTACAAATTGCATTTAAAAGATGTGTTACTCCGCTGCCGTTTGAGCCAGAGAAAATTAATGACTCTGCTTCATTCGTGATTGTTGTTTTTTTTAACGCTATAACTTCCTTTTGATTGTTAAAGTAATTATCAAAAGTTAGTAGCGAGTTAGGTTTTGTATTTATTTGTTTAAAATGAGACATTATATTTTGCAATGGATTTGCAAGGTAGTATGAAATCCCCATGAAAGTTATTTTTTTCGCTAAAATTTTCCGAATGTTTATAAATCTATAAAACTCTAATTATCAGATGGTGTTTAATAATTAACTTTTTGATTTATTCAGAAAATTTTATTTTATATCATAAATTTTAGTTACCTGATTTTTTAATTTCAGCAATAAATACAACTTGTCTGTAAAAAACAGGCAATTATTTTTTTGGAGGTAACGCAAAGGCTACAGCATCATGTTCGAAATGCCCATTATGGGAACCATCGCAAAAAGGCTTGTTTTTAGAAAGCCCGCAACGGCAAAGCGAGACAATTTCTCTTCCGCCTAAGTCATAAGGGGCTCCAATCTTGTCTACAATTTCGAAATCACCTTCTAATCTAATTGAGCCGTTGTTATTTACTGTAATTTTAGTTTTAGACATAAGAATTTATTTTAGTTTGTGCTAAGATAAGTAATTTAAAATAAAGAGATATATACGTTATTTGGAAATTAAAAAAGTCATTCCCTGTTTTGTTTGGAATGACTTTTTACTTTAGAAAAATTAAGTTATAAGGAGAATAAATTATTTTATAGAACTAATCTTTTGCAATTAGATTTTTCACGTCTCTGATGGCATTGGATAATTTCTTCTTTTGTTCGCTCAGTTCATCAGCAGTTTCTGCTTTTCCTAAAGCTAGTTGCAATTGCAAATGCTCCATTTTTGTTTTAAGAGTTGTGTAAACATCTTTACCTTCTTCAACTGCTGAGTTTACATCCCATTTAAAATGATTTATTTTGTCCTTTGTATCTTTTTTAATTTCTTCCAGTTTATCTGCAAGTTCTGCTTTTCCAAGAGTTGCTTGCACTTGAAGTTCTTCTATTTTTGTTGAAGCATTTTTTAAAAATGCAGCAATTTCATCGCCGAAATGTTTCATAATTATGAGTGTTATTTTGTTTACACTAATGTACTTAAAACTTATAATATTTTGGGAATTATGTTATTGATAATTATCACTTACCTTTTCAAATATTTTTTAAACTAAATACTTTAGTTACAAATAATTATTAAATGGGTTTAGGAGGCTAATTCTAATTTGTTTTAGTTAAAAGTAGTAATATCCTTGTTCTTTTTATTCAAAAACTTGACTTTTTTATATATATTTTTGTCACCTTAATTTTAAAATCTGTTTTCGTATGAAATATGCATCAAAATTCTTTTTTATTATTTTAATTCTATTAAGTTCAAAAATTTTTTCTCAAGCTAAAAGTGATAGCAATCACTTAAAAAAACAATATAATTATACTTTTAAGGGACAACTAAACTCGCAAAGTATTTTAGACTTGGAAAACAGATTATCGTCTTTAGTATTTGTTACTATGGCTAAAATTAAATATAAAGCTGATTCTCAGAAAGGAGAATTGTTTTTGCATACTTCTGAAAAAGCGATTAGTTCTGAAGAAGATAAAGGCTTTGATTTAATTGAATTAAAAAAATTACTTATTTCTAATAATTTAGAACCAATTGAACTTACCGTTACTTCTCTTAAATAATTATTTAATTCCCAAACTATATTTTACATGAGACATTTTTTATTTTTTATTTTTCTGTTTTTTGGCATCAATTTTTCTTTTTCGCAAAGTGATAATTGTGCCTCTGCTCCAACGTTAACCATTGGCGCAGTTTGTTCTACACCTCTTGCAGGAACCTCATTAGGCGCAACACAGTCTATTGCCGGCTGTGTTGGTAATGCCGATGATGATGTTTGGTACAAGTTTGTAGCAACTGCAACTAGCCATTCAATACAAGTAATTCCGTCTGCAGGTTATGACCCTGTAGTTGAAATTTTTTCGGGTAATTGTTCTTCTTTTATTTCTTTAAATTGTGTTGATGCCGGTTTAACTGGTGTTGCCGAGAATGTTTTAGTAAGTGGTCTTTCAATTGGGGTAACTTATTATTTAAGAATATACCATTATTATGCAGGGAGTGGGTCTAGTACTTTTAGTACTTGTATATCAAATGCACCTCCAGCACCTGGTAATGATGCATGTGTTAGCGCAAAACCTTTAATTGTAAATGCAAGCTGTGTAAATACAGCCACTACATCATATGGCGCTACACAATCGCAAGCAGCATGTGCAGGTACTGCCGATGATGACGTTTGGTTTAGTTTTACCGCTAATAATTATACACAAACCATTCAGGTTACTTCTTCAGTAAACATGGATGCTGTGGTTGAATTGTTTAGTGGCTCATGTGGTGGTTTAACTTCTTTATATTGCCAAGACAACACTTTTACGAATGGAATTGAAACTATTAATGCAATTGGATTAACACCAGGGTCAACTTATTATATAAGAGTATATGATTATTATTCTGGCGGTGGATATCCTTTTAGTATTTGTGTAACTGGAAATGCAATTGGGCCTGGCCAACCAAATGATAATCCTTGTAATGCTTTACAATTACCTGCTGTTACTTCTGGTTGTAATTATTTACAATTTTCTACAGTTGGTGCAACTTCTACATCGTCTTTATTAGCGCCTTTACCTGCAAGTTGTGCAGGGGGTAGTTCTCCTTTTATGGGCGGTTATTCTGCAACTTCTAAAGACGTATGGTTTAAAATAACTGTGCCAGCAACCGGTAGTGTTTTTATTACACCACAACCAAATTTAGGAGTAGGTTATATTGGTGATGGTGTAATGGCTTTATATGGCGGACCATCTTGTTCGGCATTAACGCAGATTAGTTGCTCTGATGATTATTCAGCTTATCCTGGTACTTCAAATGATTTATTGCCATACATTGCAGCTTCTGGATTAACGCCAGGCGCTACTGTGTATTTAAGGTACTGGGCTTACGCATCATCACAAGGTAGTTTTGGTATTTGCGTACAGTCTCCAACAAATGATAATTGCTCAAACGCATTATTTATTTGTGACATAAATGGATATTCAGGTTCAACCAGTGCAGCATACACGGCAGACCGTCCTTGTAATATGTTTGGTAATAATGAAACCAATGCTGGAGTAGATCAACCAAATGGTATTAATACTGGCGGACCTTTTGGGCAAGGTGGTCCGTGGGGTGTTGGTTCTCCTTTTTTTGATGTAAACATCAATAATAATTCATGGATTAGATTTACAGCAGCATCAACAACAGCATCATTCAAAGTTAATGTTGGAAATTGTTGGGTAGGTAATTATCCTAGTGGTGGTTTGCAAATGCAAATTTTTAGTGCTGCCGCTGCATGTTGCAGTTTTACCCCTGTTTCTGACTTTAAAGAAGGCAGTAGCACATTTACGGTAAATGCAAATGGATTAGTAGTAGGAAATAATTATTATTTAATGATTGATGGTTTTGCAGGCGATATTTGTAATTATAATATCAATGCTTTAACGGGAGTTTCTTTTGCAAACATTGCAGCTTCCAATAATTCTATTTGTCCTGGTGGGAGTGTAGTTTTAACCGGGCCAGTAGGTGCAAGCAGCTATACCTGGTTGCCAAGTGGCGCAACCACTAATAGTATTTTAGTAAATCCAGGTAGTACAATTACTTATACTTTAATTGCGGGAGGTGTTTGTGGTTTTAAGCAAACACTAACAAAGCAAATTGTAGTAAACCCTTTGCCAAGTATTTTAATTAATTCAGGAAGTGCAATAAGTACTTGTGGTACACAAACCACTACTTTAAATGCAAGCGGTGCTGCAACTTATACCTGGAATACAGGACCAACAACTTCAACTATAAATGTTTCTCCTGGCACAACCACAAATTATACGGTTACCGGTACAAGTTCTCAAGGTTGTATTAATTCAACAGTTACAACGGTTAGTGTAAATCCTGTTCCTTCCACAACTATTAGTGCAAGTTCGCCAACAATATGTTCTGGATCTTCGGCAACTCTTTCTGCAGGTGGTGGACTCACTTATACTTGGAGTACTGGTTCTACAAACACAATTATTTCAGTTACTCCACCTTCAGCAACGGTTTACACTGTTACGGGTACAAATAGTTTTGGTTGTTCAAAATCATCAACTGTTAATGTTGGTGTAAATGGATTACCAACTATTAATGCTACCTCTGTTACCATTTGCGCAGGTAAATCTGGCATATTAACAGCGAGTGGGGGAGTGAGTTATGTTTGGAATACAAGTGCAACTACAAACACAGTAAGTTTATCTCCAGTCATTACAACAACCTATTCGGTTATAGGAACCGCTGCTAATTCATGTACAAACTCTGCTCTTGCTCAAGTAAGTGTAAATGCTTTACCCACAATTTCGGTAAACTCTCCAACTTTATGTAATACTAGTTCTGCTACTTTAACAGCTAACGGTGGCAACGTATATGGATGGAGTACGAGTTCATCTGGTCCAAGTATTATAGTTAGTCCATCCGTTACAACTTCTTATACTGTTACCGGTACTGCTGTAACTGGATGCAGCAATACTGCAATTTCAACGGTAACGGTATTGGCTATTCCGCAATTAAATACTGTACCAAATGTTTTACCAAGTAATTGTTCTGCATCAACGGGTACAATTAATAATGTTACCGTTAGCGGTTCGCCGGTTTTATCTTATTCTTGGACAAATGGAACAAGCGCATTAGTTGGAACTAGTCCCAATTTAAATTCACAACCAGCCGGCACCTATAATTTATTAGTGAAAGATGGTAATGGATGTTTTAATAGTTTTGGTCCATACTCAATCGTTAATCCTGGAGCTCCAGCTGCACCAACAGCAAGTGCTTCAAATTCGCAATTATGTGCAGGTAGTACAATTAATTTATTTTCAAATTCGCCTGCCGTTGGTGCAACGTATAATTGGAGTGGACCAAATAGTTTTTCATCTTCTAACCAAAATCCTACAATTCCCAATGCAACAAATTTAATGAGCGGCGTTTATTCTGTTTTTGCTACTGCATCTGGTTGCAGCGGCCCTGCCACAAATGTTACTGTTACAGTTAACAATAATCCAACACCAACGGCTAATTCATCTTTTACAAATTATTGTGCAGGTAATACCGTTTTATTATTTTCTTCAAGTGCAAGTACATATAGTTGGACGGGTCCAAATAGTTTTTCTTCATCAGTTCAAAATCCTACAATTACACCTGCAACTGTAGCATCTTCTGGATTATATCAATTAGTAGTTTCTAATGCAGCCAATTGCACAGGAACAACAAATGTTTCTATAACCATCAATGCAAATCCTTCGTTAGTTGCTTTTGCAACAAATACTGCAATTTGTTCTGGAAATCAGATTGTTTTAAATTCTTCTGGAGGAAATAGTTATTTATGGAGCGGACCAAACGGATTTAATTCTTTAACACAAAACCCAACGGTTACCCCTACAAGTACTTTAAGTGCCGGCAATTATAGCTTAAGTGTAACAAACACTTTAACGGGTTGTAGCACTAACACAATTATTCCTGTAAATGTTTATTCTTTACCAAGCTTTACAGCTGCGACAAGTTCTGCAAGTGTATGTAGTAATTCTCCAATACAATTAACTGCAAATGGAAATAATATTGCAACTTATACTTGGAGTGGACCAGTATCATATACTGCAATGGGTAGTTCTCAAACTATAACAAACACTTCTGTTAATAATTCTGGGAATTATACTGTTACTGTTATAGATAATAATACTTGCCAATCAAGTTTAGTAGTTCCTGTTTTTGTTTATTCGCTAACACCTTTAAATGCATCAGCTGGAGCAATAACTAATACCTATTGCACAGGAACAACAATAAATTTATTGGGTTCTTCCAATGCTTCAATATATAATTGGTCTGGTCCAAATAGTTTTACGGCAACTATTCAAAACCCGGTAATTAATAATGCTCAAGTAAACTCTGCGGGTATCTATACCCTAACTGTTTTTGATTCAAATAATTGTTCTAATTCTGATACCACAAATGTTTTTATAAATATTACACCTAGTTTAGTAAGCAGTAATGGTGGTATTATTTGTTTTGGACAAAGCTTAGTATTAAGTGCAAATTTTGGTAGTTCCGTATCTGTAAATTGGTTTCAAGATTTAGGCTTAACCACAAATTTAGCGTCAAACACAAACACCTTTGCTCCAATTTTTGGGGCTTTTGGAACTTATACATTTTATGCTCAGGGTATTTTAAATGGTTGTACAAGCAGTGTAACACCAATCATTGCAAATTATTATAATGTTGTTGCAGCAATTGCTAGCTCTACTATATCTGGTCAGGCGCCATTAGCAATACAATTTACGAATACAAGTATTGGTATAAATCCAAGCAACACTATTAATTGGAATTTTGGAGATGGAAATTCGACCGGAATATATAATCCATCAAATGTTTTTACAGAACCGGGAACTTACACGGTTGTTTTATTAGTGTCTAATGGATTTTGTTCAGATACAACTCAAATTGTGATAAATGTTAATTTCAGCGAGATTGAAATTCCAGAACTATTAACACCTAATGGTGACGGTAAAAATGATGTATTTAATATTAAAAACATTGAGTTTTTTCCGGACAACGAATTATTAATTTATAATCGTTGGGGAAATTTAGTTTATCAAATGCCGGGTTATAATAATACTTGGGATGGAAGTCCGAATGTTAACGGCAAAACAGGCTCAGGCAAATTAGGCGCAGGAACGTACTTTTACTTATTAAAAGTAAATAGTAAGGAAACTAAAATTTACCGTGGCTTCGTTCAATTAATTTACTAAGCCACGAATTGAGTTTACATTAGCACTAATTTTTATTAATTTTTGTACCTTTTGTAGTCTTTATCTTTACGAATTAAGTCACTATTCTTAAAGGAGTCATTTTTTTCGTGAAAAAAAGAAATTTGTTTTTTATATTTTTATGATAGCTTCGTAATAAAAATATTCCATAAATAACATTATGTTGAATCTGTTTAAAATTTATTTATTTATTAGTATTATAATTATTCCAAGAACCCTTTTTGGACAATTTGATAAATTGATAAATTATAATGTAAAAGATGGTTTATCGAGCTCAGAAATGTATAATATTTTACAAGACTCAAAAGGTTATATCTGGTCTTGTGGCGATATGGGCGTTAGCAGGTTTAACGGCTATGAGTTTAAAAATTTTAGTACAGAAAATGGTTTGCCAGACAATAGTGTTTTTGCAATGTATGAAGATATAAAAGGCAGAATATGGTTTGAGCCATTTTCGTGCAAATTATCATTTTATCAAAATGATTCAATTAAAGAATTGGCTTGTAACGATACTTTAGGGTTAATTATGAAGGAGAGATTTATTAATTCTATATATCTTGATAAAGGCGATACTATTTGGCTTGGAGTTACTGATTCTTTTTATGTAAAAATATATCCTGGTTGGCGAAAAAATGATTTGCGAAAAGTGAAAATGAATCCCGGGAAATATTTTTTTAAGGTAGAAGGTATTGGGCTGATTTTTGGTGGAAGTACAAATGAAAACTGTACAATAACTGGATATAATGATAAAGGTATTCGCGAAACTTTTAAAATTGACCCTGGTGTAAAAGCAAAAAAACAGGAATATTTAAGATATTATTTAATAGAATTGAAAGATCATTCGTATTTAGCATCTCTCAATCAAAGAATTATTAAATTCAATTCAAAGGGAATATTACATCAAGCAGATGATGAAACTATAGTCATTAGTCTACTTGAGGATAATAACAATATTATTACCTGTTCTTTTAACGGAATTTCTTTTTATTCTTCAGATAAAATAAAGTTCAATAAGCGTATTAATCAACTGGTTGATAAAATTATTACAGGAGTTTGCGTAGATAACGGAAATGGTTTATGGATGACAAGTGAAGGGCAAGGATTGTTTTATATTCCACATCGTAATTTTCTCTATTATACCAATCAAAATGGAGTTTCCGAATCTAAAATAGTTTGTATCGGGCATAGTGATACAAACGTGGTTATTGGCCATTTAGATGGGTCTATGAGTATTCTTTGTTCAGATAATGTTTATAAAATAGTGAGTCCTAAAACAACAGGTAATATTGCTCAATCTAAAAGGATTACAAGTATTACTAATAACAATAATAAAAATAATAATAATAAAAGAACAATTGTAACTTCAATGAGAGGTGTTTATGAATTAAACAACAAATCATTAAAACTAATTCCTGAATTTAAAAATATTGCTTTTAAGAGAATTATTAAAAGTCGAGATGGATGTTTTTGGGGTTTAAATTATGGCCAACTCATAAAATTTGAGATGAAAAAATCACCTAATAAAATTGAGGCCTTTTTAATAAATGCTAGAGTAGATAATATTTTTGAAGCTAGTAATGGGTCAGTTTGGTTAAGTTGCCCTGATGGTGTTCGTGTTTATGAAAATGGAAAAATAAATTTTTTAGGACTTTCTGATAAATTATTTAAAATTAGAGCCTCTGAGATTTCAGAAGCGGCCGACAAAAGTATTTGGGTAGCTACAAGGGGCGGAGGAGTGATTGTTAAAGATGGAAATAAAATTATTCAAATTACAGAAACAGACGGCTTAGCGGGAAATATGTGTAGGTGTTTATTTATTGATTCAAATATAGTGTGGGTGGGCACTAATAAAGGTTTAAGCAGAATTTTAATTGGTAGAAATGGAACTTATAATATTGATAATTTTTATGCGAAAAATGGTTTACTAACAAACGAAGTAAATGCCATATTAAAGCATCAGGGCAAATTATGGTTAGCTCATAATAGCGGAGTGTCGGTTTTTGATATAACAAATATTAAACCTAATAAATATCCACCGCCAATATATATTGAAAAAATTTTCGTTAATGATACGTTGAGTAAAAAAGATAATCTTATGAAATTATCTTATAATCAAAATTATTTAACCTTTCATTATATTGGTCTTTCATACAAAGATGCTGGGAATATTGAATATAAATACAAAATGGAGGGTGTAGATTCTAATTGGATATATTCAAATCATACGAATGTTAGTTATTTTACGCTTCCTTCTGGTTCATACCGATTCTTAGTAGCTGCAAAAAATAATGATGGATATTGGAGTTCAACTCCTGCGGCAATTTCTTTTGTAATATTACCTCCATGGTGGAAAACATGGACATTTATTATAGCATCTGTATTATTAATTTTTATTTTAATTGGTTTAATTTTTATATATCGGTTAGATATTATTAAGAAAAAGGAACGCTTAAAGTCGCTTAGTCAAACTAGGTTAGCAAATGCCGAATTAAAAGCCTTGCGTGCCCAAATGAATCCGCATTTTGTTTTTAATGCAATTAATTCAGTTCAATATTTTATTATTAATAACGATCCCATTTCCTCTCAAAAATACTTATCAAAATTTGCAAAATTAATTCGGTATGTTGTAGATAATTCAAAACCTTCTTCCATTCCTTTAAGTAGAGAGTTGGAAGCGCTTAATATATATCTTGATCTTGAGTCGCTTAGATTCGAAAATAAATTCGAATATACTATTGATGTTAGCAATAACGTTGATATAGAAAATGTTCAAATACCATCTATGTTAATACAGCCTTATGTTGAAAATGCCATTTGGCATGGCTTAATGCATAAAGATACAAAAGGTAAAATTAGCATTAGGATTGATCTTAAGGAAAAGGCATTAATCTGCGAAATTGAAGATAATGGTATTGGAAGAAAAAAATCGCAACAAATAGTTAAAGAAAAAAATGGCGAATTTCATAAGTCGGTTGGCATGTCAATTACTCAAGAGCGTTTGGATGTTCTCAATCAACAAAATAATAGTATGTTAACAGTAAAGATAATTGATTTAGAGGACGAGCAAGGAATGGCTGCTGGCACAAGGATAGAATTAAATTTACCTTTTCAGTAATTTTATATATTTTAGTAAAGTATGATAAAAGCACTAATAGTTGATGATGAGGAAAAAAGCAGAGTAACGCTTAACAGTTTGCTTACAATGTATTGCCCAACTGTTGAGGTAATTGATTTATGCGATTCGGTTAACTCAGCACTTATTTCAATTGCTAATCAAAAACCTGATTTAGTTTTTTTGGATGTTGAAATGCCTTTTCATAATGGATTTACCCTACTCGAAAAAATTAAGAATCCAAAATTCGAAGTTATTTTTACAACTGCGTATGATCATTATGCCATTAAAGCAATTAAGTATAGCGCTTTAGATTATTTATTAAAGCCAATAGATTCTGACGATTTAAAGGCGGCAATTGCTAAAGTAGAAGGTTATAAACCAAGCTCTGCAATATCTGATTCAAAATTCGAATTATTATTATCTAATCTAAAAGTAAAAGGTAATAATGCAAAAATTGCAGTGCCAACATTTGAAGGCTTACAAATGGTTAATGCTGCAGATATTATTAAGTGTTCTGCCGATGAAAGTTACACGCACATTACTTTAATTAATAATACTAAAATTACCGTTTCGCGTTTGCTAAAAGAATACGAAGAGTTATTATCCGACCTTAATTTTTTTAGGGTTCATAATTCTAGCTTAATTAATTTAGCACATGTCACTAAATACATTAAAGGCGAGGGTGGTTATGTAGTAATGTCTGATGGCTCGAGTGTTGAAGTATCCCGCAGAAAGAAGAATGAGTTACTTTCAAAGCTTTCTTTGGTGCAAATGTAGTTGCCAAATATTTCTAAATTCTGCCATCTATTTTTTAAATATATCCAAATATAGGTTCTCTATATTATATCCCCAGATCAAAATTTACTTTTACACGCAGGAACTTAGATAAATAAAATAAGTTTTTTGGGAAAGCTGAAAACCATATAGAGTAAGCATAAAGTAAATCAAATAAAAATGAAATCATTATTTAAATCAATCGCAGTTTTAGGATTATTAACAATCACAATTGTTTCTTGTAAAAAAACAGTTTTAGTTACACCAAATGAATCTAAAAGTGAATTAGTTGAGGTTAATGGCAATGTTCGTGTGCCTTCACTTGTTTCAACAAATAATTTAATTCGAATTAAAGCAGGACAAGAAAGTTTAATCGGAACCTTTGATACTTATACGTCAGCTTATTATCCAGGAACTTTGTATGCACATTATTCAGCCAGCGCTGCAGGTCCTTGGAGCAACGGAGTTCTTCCTGTGTCTTGGGTTACCCCAAAAGCAACTTACGTGGTTAGCCCTGCGTATCCTTTAGGGACAACGGTTTACCTATTTTACAGTACATCAATGGGTACAACATACCCGAGTGGTTCTGCTACAGCTATTTATAGTACGGTTGTGATGTAATTAAATGATAAATTTACTAAAGGGAGTTATATTTAAATAACTCCCTTTTTTTTTGTTTCATTTTTTTGTGTAACCAATTATTTCTAAAACCCGCCATTTATTTCCAAAAACCTACCTCACCTGAAGTATAGGTAGATTAATGAAAAGATTAAAGTTTCTTTTGTGGCAAATAATAAACCAAACCACTTATGAAAAAAGTAACTTTAAACTTATTAATTGTCTTTTCGCTGCTGTCATTTATAACAAAAGGACAGTTTGCTTCAAAGCCATGTCGAACTGCTGACTTAGTTTTCAATGGCAATTTTGCCTTGCCGGGCGGCTTTGGCACTAATTTTCCAAGCAGCTCAGCTTGTGCTGACAGTACAAGACTTCTCACATCGAATTTAAATCTGAAATGCACAGGCTGGCCAAATGTACCTGATCATACACCGGGCGGTGGTACGAACCTATTAGTTACGGATGGCGCAGAGGTGTGCCCAACACCTCTAATTGTATGGAGGCAAAGTGTGACAGCATGTGCAGGAAAGACCTATACATTCTCATTTTGGTCGAATAGCGCACGCTTACCCGCGTTTAATTTAACAATGATTATTTCCGGCGCATACGGAACAACAAGTTCAATAACTTCTAATTTAGCATACAGTACATGGAAGTACCATCAGATAGTTTGGACGGCACCCGCTACGCCTGCCTCCGGGGTGATATTTTTAGACATCAAACAAAACTCACCCGGAATGGATAGAGATTTTGCAATTGATGATGTATCGTTTAGATATTGTTGCCCTCCAATATCTGCAAGTGCAAGTCAAACTATTTGTGCAGGAACAACAGTAACACTAGCAGCAACCGGAGCAACATCTTACACTTGGTATCCTGGTGCGATTACAGGATCAAGTATTGTAGTTACACCGAGCTCAACCACCACTTATACTGTGAAGGGTATGGGAGGATGTGCATGCTCTCCATCATTAGTTTCAACAACAACTACAGTTACAGTATTACCGACTGTGGTTTTGGATCCTAATTTTACAATAGGCGGCGATGATATCAGTGCTTCTGATTATACCATACACGCTATTCCGGTATCAACACCTCCAGGGTTTTGGTGGGAAATATCCGAAGTTGATTTAGCTACTGGAACTATTGTTACTCCAAATACTACAATGACAAATGCTCAAACATGGTGGTACAATCCCTTTACGAGTAATAATACTTTTCCAGGATATAACCATAATTATTTGAATTATGTAGCGTGGCCGCCAAGTAGTCCGATACCAACTCCTCCATATGGTATTGGCACCACTCCAGCACCAGGTCTTCTTAAGCTAGATCACAGATATAGAATTACTCGAGGTACATGGGGAGATTGTACGCCTTGGGCAAGCATGTCGAAATCTATTTATATGTGTTCAAGTTGTAAAAGTACTAATGGACCAGTTTTTATAGTTGAAAATGATCCTTATTCTCCTCCAATGCCAAAAGATCTTATGATTGCTACAAATATAAATTCTGTAAAATTAATAGATAAACATGTGATTGTAATTTCACCTAATCCTAATAATGGTGTTTTTGATATGACTATAGATTCAGAGTCAATAAAAGACATTTATATTTATGATGTGGCAGGGAAAGTTGTTTATGAGAATAAAAATGTAACAGAAAAAAACATTAACATCAATTTAAACAATCAGCCTAAAGGAATTTATGTTGTAAGAGTAACAGATGGTAATTCATCAATAACTAAAAAAATAATTAAAGAGTAAACCGCAATAATAAAATTTAAATAAAAAAACTCCAATCAATTACGGTTGGAGTTTTTTTTGTTATTTATTAAGATACTATATATTGTAGCAATAATTAGCTCTTTTATAGAGTAACTTTGAATGAGTAACGAAATGAACAAAGAAGAATTTATAAAGCTAACTATTGCAGATAAGACTGAGTTTCTATTAAACTACAGCGAAGTAATATCCGAAAAGGTGTACTACGAATGTAATATTACTTTGTTTTTGGTAGAGGATTTTTACGTAGAAGTTTTTTTTAACAGAGAACAAAATATAATTGTAAGTATAGAAATTCAAGAAAATAATCAAATTTTATTTGAATACGTAAAAAATTTAGATTTAAACGAGATCGTAAAATTGTTGCATTAATATTTTCTCGTTTTGACCAAAATAGAATTATCATTCGACAAAAAGTTATTGCACTAATAGGTTTTGGCGTCACTTTTTTCTTGACCACGGCAATGCGAAGCATTGAGCGAGACGATGTGTTGGTAGCCAAAAAATCAAGATGTAAATAATTCCTGAACTTTTATTTCTGTCGTCACTTTTTGCTTGATGACGGCAATGCGAAGCATTGAGCGGGCACGTGCGAAAGCAAACAACAAAGCCAAAGCACTTCCTCGCTCAAATGTGCAATACACATTTGCTGTGCAAAATCTTATGAGGTCGGCTCGCGTGGTGTGCTTACGCGGACAGGTTTACGGCTGTAGCTTCGTGGTTAGGTGTTTGAGTTATCTGTGCGTCGGGTAGGCAAAACGCTTGGTGCGGGGTAGGGTGAATTGATTTTTTGTGGAAAGGCAATAAAGGCGCTTGCCGTTTAAAATTCTGTTCTTTCCAAATAAGAACGAGAAACAGAATTTTTTACTTTATTAGCCTTTCAAGAAAAATCAAGAGTGGGAAGAAAGATCGTTTTGCCTTGTCTTTTGTTTACTTTTCGACTAAGGAAAAGTAAAGAAGAAAAATTGTGCCGCCACATAATGCTGGCTCAAATATTTTCGACTCATATGCCCTGCGCTAAAAGTGGAAAAAATAGAAATAAAGGATTAATGCCCACCGCCACCTGGCCGCTGAGGCATGCCCGGTATATTACGCATTGGATTTGGATCTTCTTCTGCCACAGGCTGCGTGCCACTTTTAAATTTTTTAAAGGTATAGGTGAGCGTAAACATGTAATATTGTTTTAAAACTGTAGTATTAAAATCTTCAGTATAGTTACCGGTTACTGTTCTTCCAATGCTACGGTTCTGATTTAAAATATCAAATACAGATAGTTTTGCTTCAAGCGATTTGTTTTTTAAAAATTTGTAACCTGCATAGGCATTCCATAAATAATATTGTTGATTATAGCTCTGACTTAAACCATTGTATACCGTGTACACTACATCTGTATTTAATACAAAACCTTTTAAAAATATCCAGTTTATTTTAAATGTGGTAGCGTGCGTAACAAAATTATTATCTGATGATTTTTGTACTGAATTAGTAATCGTATTATAGCTACCGTTATAACCTAAAGAAAAATCAAGGTTCTGACTAATATTACTTCCAATGTAGGCCCCACCATTATATGCAAAATTATCTGAGATATTTAAAACGTTATTAATTAGCGATGGCGTGTGATTATATGTAACACCACCGTTTATATTTAAATTACTTTTTAATGCAGTTACCGGAAAACCATAAACAAAAAATGCGCTGGCGGTGTAATAACCATTTAAATTTATTGGTTTAGTAAGTTGACTCCCAGCTTTAACCGTATAACCTTGCATGATTGAATCTGTTCTTAAAACATAAGTGGCATTGCTTATATAATTATCTACATAATTTCCTCTAATAAAAATCATGGCATTACGCGATGTTTTTGTATCAAAACCACCAAAGCGAGCAAATAAATTATTTTCGAATGTTTGTTTTAAATCGCTGTTACCATCTTTTATTTGAAGTGGGTTTGAAACATCTATTACATTTTGTAGTTGCGAAGTGGAAGGGATGTTGGTTGAGGTGCGATAGTTGATTCGTAAATTTTTACTTTTAGAAAATTTATAATTTAACTGAGCATTTGGTAAAATAGTTTGAAACGATTTATTTATTTTTAATTCAACCGGAAATAGTTGTTCACCTTCTAAGGTAGCTTGTTGGGCATCTGCACCAAATGTAAAATTTAATTTTTCTTTTTGATATTTGTAACTGAGTCCGGCTCTTTGGGTTTGATAAACGTTATTATATTTGTTAGATAAGGAAGCATTAAAATCTACGTAATCTTTCATTAAGCTGTCGTAATCGGAGGTGCTTTTGTTGGATAAAGCTTCTGTATAAGACGGATTATAATTAAAAAGTAACTGCGCGTTTTTGTTAAGAGGTTCAGTGTAGGAAATACTGCCGGTAATTTTTTTACTATTGCTATAGGCTGCAAAAGTTTGGTCTAAGCCGGATGTGGTAGTGTCACCATAATTATTAATGGAAACATAAGTGCCATCATTATTTTTTTCTGTTAATTGTGTGCTAATGTTTAATGAAATGGTGCGCCCAATTTTTGAAAATTTATGTTGAAATAAAACGGAGTTCGAAAAATCGTAACCAATATTATTAATGGTGGAGTTTGTATTGGTATTGCTCAAAAATTTACCGTCGCTAAGAATATTGCTTGCTACCAAATTACTTTTCGCAACATTGTTTTGATAATTGATGCTTGGTGTTATAGTTAGTTTATTGGCAGAATCAATAGCATACTCTAATCTTAAATTACCTCTGTGATTTTGATTAATGTTTTGGTCGTTATTTATTTGGTTGTAAACTAAACCATTTTGAGTAAAATAATTTCGTGTAATATCTGAATGGTTTAAATTATCTGTATAATTGTAAAAATAACTTCCGGAAACATTAATTTTTTTTCCCCAGGCATCACTATAATTTAATCCTGCCGATTGTGTTGTGCTGTTTCCGTTCTGTGGTGAAGTTAGTAATGACGAACTTCCAGAGTTTCCACCTCGTCCACCACCTCTGCTAGAGCTTTGGCCAGTATTACCCATGGCGCCTGTAATATCTGATGCGCTAAAGTTTTGTTGATTAATGTTATTGGATAATAATAATAATGAAACTCTGCGTTTTACATTAAAATTATTAATGGCTGCTCCTGCATTATATCTTTCATCGGTGCCATAACCTGCATAAACTTTCCCGAAAGTGCCAACATTTTTTCCTTTTTTTGTGCGTAGGTTAATTGTTTTTTGTTGATTGCCATCGTTAAAACCGCTAAATGCAGATTGGTCGCTCATTTTATCAAATATTTCAACCCTATCAATAATATCGGCAGGAATATTTTTTAATGTAGCATTTGGATCGTCACCAAAAAACGGTTTGCCATCTACTAATACTTTTTGAACTGTTTCGCCATTTACTTTTAAACCGTTATTATCTGAAGTGATACCTGGCATTTTTTTGATGAGGTCTTCGGCATTGGCATCTGGGTTTGTTTTAAAACTATCCGAATTAAATTGTGTGGTATCGCCTTTTTGTTCTCCACGAATTTGTGTAGTTTTAATTTCAACCTCCTTTAAATTCTGAGCACTTTCTTTTAAAACAATTTTTCCTAATTGTAAAGGCTCGTTAAATATTTCTACTAATTTAATACGGTTAGCATAACCGAAGTAAGAATAATTAAATACATATTTTTGATTTTCCTTAAGAGATAATATAAAATTACCTAAACTATCAGTTTGGGTGCCGGTAACATAAATAGAATCTTGGGTGCTAACTTTAATAATAGCGCCTGGAATAATAGTTCCAGTTTTATCAGAAATAAAACCCGAAACTTTTATTTGAGAAAATCCTTTTATACAAAAAACAAGAAATAATAAAAATGTAAAATTGCATTTATGTTTCATGAACATTTTTTAAGTATTTGATACAATTTTAAGGCTTTAGTTTAAGGTGCAAATAAAATAAATAGTTAGGACTTTTTACGTTAATTTTTTACAAATTGTGGGTATTATAAGAGCATTATATTTATTACTGGCTTGATAGCGACCAGTTTGTTAACTCGTCATTGCGACGAAGGAAATACCCGATAACTATCGGGCCTCAAACAATAGATGAGATTGCTTCGTCAGCATTTTGCTTAAACGCAAAACTCCTCGCAATAACGCTGAATGTTTTGATTAATGATGGAAGTATACAATTCCTCCTCCGCCTTTCAGGCACCTCCTCAAGAGGAGGACAAGCTGTGTTTGCTAACGCGAAGCAAATACAGTTTAGTGGCATTAAAAAAATTCTGTAAGATTTTTTGGCTTGGTTTTTCAGTCAGTGGTAATTTTAAAATGTAATTAAGCTAATACATTTTTGCATAATCCCAGTTTAAAATTTCAATGAGCCCTGACTAGTTTATAATTCCAAAGAAGTCACATTCAGGGCGAAAGAGGGCGGAGCGTTAAGAAAATGTTTGGCAAACATTTTTAGCGATGAGCCAGAAAGTGTGTGAGTAAAACAATAAAATCAAAGAATTTTTTTTAAGCCTTGACTTTTATTCAACTTTTTGTCAAGAAAAAGTTGAGGCGAGAAATTTATCATAACTGAATACTAAGAAAAGAAAGAATAATTTCATCTTCCTCCGCCCTTTGGGCACCTCCTCAAGAGGAGGACAAACTGCGTGCACTTAAGCGGAGCACCCAAAGCATAATGGCCTTTTAAAATTTTGCGTCAAGACAAAAGAAAGGGGAAGGTTAAATGGATTACTTTAGAAACTTAAATACGATTCTACAGATTCAACCTCCAACTTATTAACTCGTCATTGCGACGAAGGAAGCAATGTCAAACATAGGAGTTATCGCAATAAGGCACCTACTCAAGAGGAGGACAAAAGAAGAAAATCATTCATCTAACAAAATTACTTTTTATTTAAAATAGTAGTTAACTCTTCTGTTACACTTAAAAGTTGTTGCGAGAGCACTTTGTTTTTTGCGCGTAATAAATAAACTTCAAAGGCATTGTTTATAGTTACTGTTATTTCTAATTCATTAAAGGGTTTCATCATATACATATGCACCAATCCTTTATTTATAGCATCAATTATTATGTTAATATCCGAGTAGCCAGTAAGCAACAGTCTAATAGGTTCAGGAAACTCTTTAATAACCATTTCTAAAAATTCAACACCTGTAATTACTGGCATCCTTTGGTCTGTGATAATTATTTGTATGGGGGTAGTTCTTAATATTGCCAGGCCTTCATCAGCAGATTCAGCAGTATAAACAGTGTAATTTTTCCTGAAATTTGCCCTAAATGAATTTAAGTTATTGGGCTCATCATCAACGTATAAAATACTTATAGTTTCTTTTTTCATTTAATAAACCAGGGTGTTAATTTAAATTGCACATGAAATTTGTAAAAGATGTTATTGTGCTTATCTCCATCTAAATTACTTATTTTATCTAATTTTTAAAATTAAATTATTATTATTATTTTTGATAGAGTAATTGTTTTTTAATGGTGATTAGTTTATGAAAGTAAAATTAAAAAAAGACAAGAAGGCTATTGGAGATTGGGAGTTAATTGTAAAGGAGGCTGTATGCATTGATGATTTTTACAATGCTACAAATGTTTCTGATAATTACCCTAAGGTTTCTGATCTGCTAGATAAATACTGTAACGCAACAGGAACAAGTATGTTAAGCATATATGATTGGAGTAAGTTGCATATTAAAATGCATAATGAAGTAATTAATTATCATACTGTTTATGCCGAAAATGTTGAATTAAAGGCAAAATATTCTGAATTATTTTCGGAAGTTAATAGTATTAAGAACACGTTAGTTGAAAACCATGCTACTATAATTTATTTAAATACCTTTTACTCTTAAAGCTATTTTATAATTATAATTTATAGTTTCTTAAAAATGGTTGATTGAAAAGTTATTTATTGATTGCTTTAACGCAATTTTTTTTAGTAAAGTTTAAAATAGTTTAAAATGAGAAAAAGTAAATTTACAGATCAAGAAATTGAAGTGGCTTTAAGCAAGATAGAGAAAGGGACTTCTATTGAGGATACTTGTAAAAAAATGGGTGTTACATTAGCTACAGTTTATAATTGGAAAAAGAAATTTCAAGCAGCAAATAATCCTGTACCAAGCAATAAGACGAAGGAGTTAGAAGAAGAAAATTTTAGGCTAAGACAACTTGTTGCAAATTTAAGTTTAGAAAAATTAGATTTAATTACCCTTCTTCAAAAAAAATCTAAATAGCATTTTCTACAATTTTACATTTCTTCTTTTTTGTATTACCACTTTATTATTAAGAAATAGTATTTATTGGCTTTTCTGTAAAAAAACATTTGGTCACCCTCCTACTTAAACATTGTTTATTATTATAATTTATAATAAATCACTAGTTTTCTTAATAAATCCCCGAAAAAAAATGCCTTTTATATTAGATATTAACAATAACTAATATTTAACATTATAATTATATATAATTATAATAATTCATTTACATTTGAAAATTAACTGCCCATTTTGCCATGGTTTCTCTGTAGCTTTTTATAGCTGGGAGCTATTGAGGAATCGTTGCAAGGGCAATATGTTTTAGCAAAGTTTAATTATAAAAATGGGAGAGTTAAGCGATAGTAGCACTAAGTTTTTAATTATGTTTTTGCTTGCTCAGGAGTTAACTGTTTCGTTTTCTGAAATAGAATTTGTTATACTACAAAGTAATAACAACTTAACTAAGAGAAAGACACCCTCTAAGGCTTCAAAACCATATCAGTAAATTCTGATTTGGAATAAACTAAGAGGAGGGGTGGGTAAATGCAAAAACCAGCAAAATCTTGATCGAAACAAGAGTATTTAGAGAAATGAGAATCATATGTAAATTAAATAATAACTAAAATAAAAAATATGAAAACAAACATCAAAAAACTATTTTTAACCTGCGGGCTAACTTTATCCATAGTGTTGACTGCGCAAAACCAATTAAAGGGATGGCACATTGGGAACAATTTGTTAGATTTAAGAACAACTACACCAGTTCTTAACGCACCTTATTCAACATCAACACCGCATAATAATATCGGAATAAATAGTATGTACGATTCTGAGGGGAAATTATTGTTTTACATTGCCAACAACAATGTTTATAATAAATTTGGAGCTTTCATAACTGTTTTGGCTCCAGGTCCCTTAGGGATATCAATCTCATATGTTATTGCACCTTCAAGCGATAATTCACCATGTATAGCAAATTATTTTGTATTTTATCTTGAGGGTAAATGTTGCGGTTCACCTGATGAATTGAGATATAAAATAATAGATATGCAAGCCAACAATGGAAATGGAAGCGCAGGGCCTTCTGTACTAGTTGATCAGCTAATTGCGGGGATTCAAAATTTAGCTCTCTCTAAAAAAGTTGGCAATACACGTTTTTTATATACTGCTTTTGGTTCCGGTATACGTAAATATGATGTTACTAATTCTGTAAGTGTTGGCACAACAATTTTTACAAGTAATAGCAATGATAAAACAGAAACAGGCGAATTAGAAATTTCTGATGCTGGGGATAAGTTAGCATGGACTGAAGGTACTTTTCTTGGAGGAGCAGTAGGTAATGATGTTAACATGCTATTTCTAAACCCAAGTACTGGTTTACCAATATCAACTACTTTGTATTCGTTTAATTCAGGATATAATACCTCTGGTGCAAATCAGTTTAAAGGGTTAGAGTTTGATAAGACTGGAAATTTTCTATACGTTGCTAACAGAAACACTGGTGTTATTTATAAAGATTTAACTCAACCATCTACCTCCCCAGTAACATTAATTGGGAGTTCGTCCGCGTATACAAATTCTATGCTTGAAAAAAGTTATAATGGAAACGAAATAATTTGCGCATCAACTACCGCAATTCGGTCTATAAATACAACTTCAAACTTATTTACTTCTTTATTATCTGTATCTAACGCATTACCTAATGGCTCTTCTTTTAATTTCATATTAATGCCAGACCAAATAGATGGGGAAAATTATGACTTAAATCCGAACATTAATATTGATGTTAATAATTATACTGCTTCGACTGGAGGTACTTGGTTGCCTACATCAAATCCTTTCTTTGGGCTACAGCAAAATTCTTATTTAGGTTCTCTTACATCTTTTCCATTAGTGAGATTTGGTGGTGATTTAACTATTACCTCACCTGTTGTTTTAGATATAAGGGGGATGGAATTTCAACAACACACAAACACCACAATAAAAATGAATGGTGGTTCTAATCTCTCTGTTTCAGGTTCTTATTTACATGCACACCCTTGTGGTTTAATGTGGAATGGTATTGTAGTTAATGATAATAATTCTGCCTCATCAACATTTTTAACTCTACAAAGAATTGCTGGTAAGGGTCAACCGGCAACCCGATTAAGCGATGCAATTAAAGGCATTTTTTCTAATAAAAATAATTCGATTATTAAAGTTATTACAAATACTAACATGTATGATAACGAAAAATCTGTAGTAATTATAAATGGAAATACAAGTAATGAGTTTTCTAGTTCTTCGTTTCAGCAACTTAATCCATTACGTGATCAAGCTTATGGAAGTAATAATGGCTATTCAAGTAAATACGGTATTACAGGTATTGAAATTCAAAATACCACTTTACAAAACATTGCTTTAATAAGCGGCAGCCCTAATACATTTTATGGAGGACAACTAGGGGTTGATTGTATTTCTAGTTCTGCTAATTCTTATTTTAATACCTATCAAAATATAAAGGGAACGGGTATTAGAAGTAATGCAAATTTTAGCATTCAAAACATTAATGTACAAAGCAATTATTTTTATGCTAATTACCGAGATATTGATTGTTATTTTGGGAATAACTTAACCGTGCAAAAAAGTACATTAAATAATTGTTTAGCTAACTCTATTAATTGGAACTACAATTGGGGAAAAAAATTATTAGTTGGTGGTGATAATACATCGGGTTCAAACGCTGGTAATATTGCAGACGCTAATAGCTTTAATGGTTGTAATTGGAATACGGTTTATTGTTTAGATAATGAGGATATAAATACTAACATACAAATTAACTACAATACCATGCAAAATGCATCATGGGCCGGTGGTATTTATTTAAACCAAACTAACTTAACAAGTGCGTACCAAACATTTGGTAAATTTAGTATTGCTAATAATAGTATTAATCAATTGGCAATGCCCATTACTTTACAAAATATAAAAGGGAATATTGACCCTACTCAGGGAACACCCTATTACAATGCCTTAAATCCACTCTTGTCTAGTGATTTAACTAATAATTTTGCGAATATAGAGTTTAACACTATTAATTATAGCAGCAATATTAATGCTGGAGCTACTGGCATTCGTAATTACAATAGCCCACAAACAAAAATAAAAACAAACACTGTAAATAGCAGTAATAGTGCAGATTGGCAAAACATTGGTATTGATGTAAGCGACTCGCCAATGATGTTTGTTTGGAGCAATAATATTAGTGCTGGTAGAGGGATAGAACAGCGCTTGAATATGACAAATGCTAATGTTATGTGTAATACCTTAAGTAATTGCGTAATCGGCATTCAACTTGGATGGGAGTGGTTACGTAATACGGGAGATGTTCATGGTATTGTAAATGTTTATAACCGCAAAAATACATTTGTTGGTGGTTTACAACCAGGATATGATATGGAATGTTACTACAGTTCTCCATCGCTAAACCAATGGGTTACACCTAACACCAATCAAATAACGTATACGGGTGTTACAGGAAACATTATAGCTGATGCCAATGCTACACCTAATAATTATGTGTGCGGCACCAGCAGCAGAATGGCTGGTGGCAATAATGGTAATGAGCAAAATGAAACTGAAAATATGGCAATGAAAATGTCGGTTGCCAATGCAACATTATTGGCTAATTATAAAGCGTGGCACGATAAGTTTACAGCAAAATGCAATAATAAAAATTTAACCATACAATCTCTATCGGCAACAGACAATCAACGCTTGGTAAACCTAGTAACTGTTAACGAACATTTAACTGCTAAAAATTATAGTATGGCTGCGGTTTTATTACAAAACACGAGTACTGGCAATGTATACGAAAATAATTTAGCTACTGTTTATAATATTATTGCAGCAAAAAAAACGCAAAATTTCCGTTTAGCCAGCAGCGCCGAAAAAACAACTTTAATTGATATTGCCAAATTACATCCCTTAGAAGCTGGCCCTGCAGTTTATAACGCTCGTGCCATTTTAAATGCAGATTTTAACATGGATTTTAATTGGGGAGATAGTAGTGCGGTGGTAACGTTAGCGCAATCAAATAGCCGTAATATAAATTCAATTGTAGCAAATACACTAAACAGCGCTACAATTTATCCTAACCCAAGCTCCGGAAAAATAAATTTAGCTGTGGCACACACTAATTTAACCCAGTTTAGCGTTACAAACGTATTAGGCGTAGAAGTGGCAAAAGGTGAGTTTGTATATAGTAAAGAAATTGATTTAAGCCAGTTACCAAAAGGCAGCTATATTGTTAATCTTACTAATACAAAAACTGGCGAATTTGTAAAAAAATCATTAATTTTAAATAACTAAATTATCTAATTGAAATTTAAAAAAATACTACCACTCTTTTTAGTCTGTTTTTTGTTTAACATAAACAAAGCGCAAACTGTAAAAGAGTGGTATTTTTTTGATCAATATGGAGTAAATAATGGTGCATGGAATGTGCGCTACAATAATCCTCCCGTACACCACGATAGTTTGTTATTTGGTTTTATTTCAATAGGTGGCTCTATTCATTACGTTTATAAATACACACATCGCCAAGGTTTTATAAAAAAAACAAAGTTTGTGGGTACTGGCGGATATATTGAGGCGGCAGATATGTGCATTGACACAGTAAATAAATTTATTTTTACATTCTCACGCTCCGGCCCTAGGCCACCTTTATTCAAATTTTCGCATGGGGTAGTGTTTAAATTAGATTATGATTTAAACATACTTGATTCAACAATAATAACCTACTCTACCTTATACGACCCTGGCCCAATGGTATTAAATCATAATAAACTTTACGTGGTAGGCCACAACAATAACTATTTTAATACTTTCGAAAAAATAAATATTACGGTGTTAGATTTAAACTTACAACAACTAAATTTTAAAGTGGTAAGTGATAGTTCAAACTCATATTTTTGCCGAAAGCTAATTTTCGATAATGCTAATAATCTACGGTTATTTATTAATGGTGCTGGCAATGCTATAGGCCCTACAAAGCAATTGCTAATTTTAGATACAAACTTATCAGTATTAACATATACTTGCCTGTTAAAAAGATGTACCCCTCCATTTAATTATTTTTTTCCAAGCAATATAGTAAAAGATAAACATGGCTATACCTATAGTTTTGATGATTATTTTTATGCGCAACAAACATATCCTTTATATCAAATAAAACAATACCATGTTAGGGTAAACGAAAATGAGGATACTATAAATACAACTTTTTTCCCTTTAAGCTTTAACTCTGTTGGTGGACCTGGTACTGGCTATACGTTTAATGATATTGGTTATTTGCAAAAAACAAAAAACAATGGCTATATAGGTCTAGGTTCAAAGTATAATTATTCTAACGGCATAGATCCTTATAACACAGGTAAATTTTTTATAATTGACAGTAACTTAAAAATAATTAACCAATTTGATGTTTTAAAATACACTACGGCTAAATTAAAAATGGCAAATGGGGGTACTATTAAGATAGGACAAACTGGAAGTGGCATGTACTATTTAGTAAGTGAAGCTAAAGATAGCACCCAAACCAATTACAAAGGCGTGTTTTATTTAATGACTATTGATAGTACTGCTAAAATTACACCAACCACCCCCACATTAACGCCAATACCCGAAACAATTTGGGATAACATAACCATTTACCCAAACCCAACAAACGATATTGTAACAATTGCACTCCCTGCAAGTAGTAATTACAACATAGCTGTTTATAACACATTAGGGCAAAAGCTAATAGATATTAATGATGTAACAAGCAACAGACAAGTAAACCTTGCCAATTTACCAATAGGTATTTATCATTTTACTTTTTACGAAACCAATCTTAAAAAAAATATTACTAAAAAGGTAATTGTTCAGCGCTAATTTATTTTTATTATAGCAAAGGGATAATTTGAATAAGCAGTTTTAGTGATTTAAAATTGTATTTATTAATAAGTAAGACCTTTTACATTAAAAATTTTAATATTGAAATTTAACTATTAACGGAACCAACACCCCAGAGGCTAATCAAAAAAGTTTTAACGTAATTTATTTTGATTATATTAAAAACCAAGGTCTGTTAACTAACGCTCAGATTAATTCATTGCAGACTTTATCCGCACTTTGTCCATTTACCGATGGCACAAGCGTTTATCAGGCAAGAGCTATGGTGAAACGTTTTGACACAACTGAGTTTTTTAACGCTTGTGAATATAGCCAGCCGCAAAATAGCAGTAGCCGTTTTATGAACACCGCAACAGATTTAAATACTGGCAAAGAAGCTTTATCTACTCTTGTGTTTCCAAATCCTGCAAGTACAGAGTTAACGGTTACAACTGATTTAGATGGCGCAAAATTGCTTATCTTTAACCTAGTTGGACAGCTAGTGATCGAAAGCGAAATTAATAGTGTAACGAAAATAAACGTAAGTGAGTTTAAAAACGGTACTTATATTTATAAAATTGTAATAGATAATAAGATCATTAAAGCCGATAAATTAATTATCAGTAAATAATGTTTGGTTCTAAAAAAATAGTTTATTCTTTATTTAAAGTAAAAAGGGTTTTAACCCTTTTTACTTTATTCTTTTTATTTTCTTTAAAAGCGCAAATTAATTTAATTACAAATCCGAGTTTTGAGGATAGTATTAGTATTCCAACAAGCCATTCTGAAATAAATAAATGCAATAATTGGCTTTCTCCAAATAATACAACGCCTGACTATTACTCTGTTTATTCACCCACATTTGTAATATCTCCCGGAGCTAGCGTTGCAATACCTAAAAATGTTTTTGGTTATCAAAAAGCAAAGCATGGTAATTTTTATACTGGAATAGTAACAAAAAATTCAGGATTACAAGGCGCAGGTTATCCTGCTTACTCAAATTATATTGAGCTAATGCAAACTCCTTTAAAACAACAATTAATAAAAGATCATATTTATGATTTTTTATTGTTTTATAGTTTGGCTGATGGCGGTGGAACTGCCAGTAACCAATTACAAGCATATTTTTCTGTTAGTCAATTTACAGCGATTCTTTACGATCCACTCAATTTAAATTCTTATTTTAATAACTTGCCTTGCCAAATTGAACATGATACTACTATTTTTATAACTGATACTATGAATTGGCAGCCTTTAAATGGTTGCTTTATCTCTAATGGTGGAGAGCAGTATGTCACAATTGGGAATTTTAGAGATGGTGTAAAATCGAAATATATTAATGTTAATAGAAACACCGCTTTTAATGATCCAGGAATATTATATAATGATCTATCATATTTGTTTATTGACGATTTAAGCCTCTATGATCTCGGTTATTATAGCGGTAAAGCACAATGTAAAAATGATACGATTATTTGTTTTAATTCAAGTGTATCCATCAGTAACAATATAAAAGACAGTTCAATATTAGCGTGGCAACCACACCCAAGCTTGAGCTGCACTAATTGCCCTAACCCAATAGCCACACCAACAACAACAACAAAATATTATGTTACAAAAACCCTATGCAGTTTTATTACAAAAGATAGCATTACCGTTACGGTAACTACACCAAGTGTTTTAGCCAATGCAGGAATAAACGATACAATTTGTTTGGGTAAAAATGCAAGGTTAGGGGTGGCAGATAGCACTTACTTTACAAATTATATTTGGCAGCCCAACATTAGTTTAAGTTGCGTTAATTGTGCAATGCCTTATGCAAACCCAATTTCAAATATCACCTATACTTTGCAACGCAACCAATGTAATATAACTAATAATAGTACGGTTTCAATTACAGTAGAAGACTGTGAGCCAACTTATACTATACCTACAATATTTACACCCAATGGCGATGGAGTAAATGATACATGGGGTGTGAATTTTAGCAATACGCAGTACATTAAAAATTTTCAATTAAATATTGTTAACCGTTGGGGAGTGCCCATTTTACAAACACCAAACGAATCGCAAAAAGATGATGTTAAAGTAAATTTCCCAGCCATAAAATGGGATGGCCATACAACAAGCGGTGAGGTTTGCTCCGATGGAATTTATTTTTATTTCATCAACTTTGAATTAAACGGCGAAAAGAAGACGTTTAAAGGAAATGTTACTTTGATTAGATAAAGAGTTAAAACATGCTGTTCTATTATTCCCCCTTTGGGACGGCAAAAACCTAAAACGGTTTTTGAGCGAGACTGTGCGAATGCAGAAGGGGGCTGAAATGAAAGCACAACTAAAAAATTGGTTATTGCCAAATAATAAAAAGTTTTGTTTTTTCTTTTATCCACTGATTATAAAGCACAACTAGCAAATTATGTTAGTAATGGTGGATTTGAAGATTTGATTGATTGCAATAACCCTTTCTATTTTAAAATAAAATCTTGGGGAAATATCGACACTACTAAGCCTGGTTTTCAAGCTTTAAATGTGTGTTATGGAAATGTTCCGAATAGTGGTTATACATATCAACATCCACGCCATGGTAATGGATTTGTTTTAGGAACAATGTTATGTGATGTTAATTTTTGCAATCCAAATATTAATAGAAATTACTTTAAGAATAGGCTCAAGGCAAAATTAAATACAGGATCTACTTACTGTGTGAAGTTTTATGTTAATAATATTAATATTTCGGCATTTGGTATTGATTCGTATGGCGCATATTTTGGCAATAATGGATTAGATACAATTAATTATACATTAAAGCCTCTAACTTATTTAACACCTCAAATACAAAATCCAATAGGAAATATTATTATTGACACTTTAAATTGGGGATTAATTACTGGGACATTTGTTGCAACAGGAACAGAAAAATTTATGGTAATTGGAAATTTTAAAAGTGATGCTGCTACAATGAAAACTCAAATACAACCAACTGTCAGTTATGCTTGGTGCGATGCAAATATAGACGACGTAAGTGTTATTGATATTGATTTACCTGCCTATGCAGGAGCAGATGTATGGGGCATACCAACCAACACCGTTTATTTAGGCAGGCCACAAGATGTTGGTATAGATGAGGCTTGTATGTGGTATAAATTACCTAATACAACAACAGCGATTGATACAGCAGCAGGTATTACTGTTACAGTTGCAACAACAACCCAAACCTATATGGTAAAACAGGATATTTGCGGCAACATAAAATATGATACGGTTGTGGTGCACGCAAGTGGCTTAGGCTTAACTCCCCTCTCCCTCGGAGAGGGGTTGGGGGTGAGGCTGTATCCAAATCCTGCAAATGAAATTTTAAATGTAGAATTTGTCACATCGAGTAGCGAAGCGTATCGAGATGCGCATATTCAAATTATAAATTCCTTAGGGCAAGTAATACGAGAAGAAGAAATTGTTTTTAAAGATGTCACACTGAGCGGAGTCAAAGTGAAGACTGTGTTAATAAACACTATGGAGCTAGCAAATGGAGTTTACTTTTTAAAACTGTCATCCCGAGGCACGAGGGATTTAAATACAGATCCTTCCTATCGTCAGGATGACAATATGCTAAACGTTAGTAAACGTTTTTTTATATCGAGATGATAAAACAAAATTACATAGCAGAAGCTGTTCTATCTTCTCCCCCTTTGGGGAGATAAGGGAGGGGCATTTAGTAAACGATTTGTAATAAGCCGTTAGCAAACACGGTATCTCCCTCAAGAGGGAGTGGCTGAAAGCCGAGGGAGGTTTGCTATTTAATAAACAGTGTATTATATCAAAGTAAATATTCCGCAGAAGTATAAATTCTGCGGAGCTGTTATTAAATTCAACGACCAGCTTTTAACTCGTCATTGCGATGAAGAAAGCACCCGATAGCTATCGGGTCTCACTCATAGTTTGAGATTTCTTCGGGCGAAAAGCTTCGCAATGACGCTGATTGATTTTTTTAATGAAAGAAGTTTACATTTTCCTCCTCCGCCTTTCAGACACCTCCTCCCGAGGAGGATAAGCTATGTGTGCTTACGCGGAGTAAATACAGTTTAGTGGCATTAAAAAAATTCTGTAAGATTTTTCGGCTTGGTTTTTCAGTCAGTGGTAATTTTAAAATGTAATTAAGCTAATACATTTTTGCATAATCCCATTTTAAAATTTCAATGAGCCCTGACTAGTTTATAATTCCAAAGAAGTCACATTCAGGGCGACTATAAAAATCAAAACAATAAAATCAAAGAATTTTTTTTAAGCCTTGACTTTTATTCAACTTTTTGTCAAGAAAAAGTTGAGACGAGAAATTTATAAGAACTGAATACCAAGAAAAGAAAGAATAATTTCATCCATCTCCGCCCTTTGGGCAACTCCTCCAGAGGAGGACAAGCTGTGTTTGCTAACGCGGTACAAACGTAGAAATTAAGAAAAAGAATAGCAGCAGACTTTTCTTTGTAACTATCGCACAAGCCCGCTCAATGCTTTGCATTGCCGTCTAAAAAGAAAGTTTGTAAAATATTTAGTTAGGAGGTATTAAGTTCAACGACCAGCTTTTAACTCGTCATTGCGACGAAGGAAGCAATCTCACTAATTGTTGAGATTACTTCGTCAGCATTTTGCGTAAGCGCAAAACTCCTCGTAATGACGATTTGAAAAATAAAATTAATTAGTGTTTACCAAATTTCATAATCCAACACCGTATTTTCCATTCGGTAAGTAGGCGATTGTTTTCCTTCAGAGAGACGATAAACCTCTTCTGCTACAAATTTTTGTAATTCGCTTAATGATATTTTTTTATCAGAATTATAATCAGCTTTAAAATTTTTCATAGCGTTTAATAAGCAATAAGTAAACAAACCATTATTCCATTTCTCTCCTTCAAATGCTGCTTCTGTACCTCCTGCAGATGAAATAATAGTTGCCCCAGAATTTTGCCTTAAGTCAGAAAATACTGCTTTAGACATTTCTAATGCTGTACTTTGTGTGAACATATTACCTGATAATCTAACGGCTCTTGAGCTATCTTTTTGGTTGTTTCCTTTGTTTTCATTTTCTTGAAACAAACCTTCTTCATCTACTTCTCCACTAAAACAAGCATCAATAAACATTAATTTTCTAAGTGGTTTTATGTCCTGAAATAATTTTTCGAAATTTTTGTAGGCAACTGAGTTTATTTTTGGGTCGCTAAAATCGGTGTAATAAGTTGGGAAATAATAACTCATATCCTCATCTAAATAGCCATGCCCTGCAAAAAATACCATAACAACATCATTTACGCCAGCCTTAGAAAAAAAGTTAGTTAAGTTTTTTACCGAATCTGCGTTGAATGATTTATTGAATAATTTTTTAATTTGTATAGTATTAAAAGATTTGGAATTAGACATGTTATTGGCAATATCTGTTGCGTCTTTTTCCGCATAAGCTAAATCATATTTGTTGTTTTTAAATTTTTCGCTGGCAATAACTACTAAAAATAAATTTGATTTGTTGGTAGATGTATTGTTATAGTATCTTGTCAACCTCGGACTTTCAATTCCTTTTTCATCTTTAATAATAAATTCAAAACGGTTGATGCCCGAAGAAGTTTCAAACGAAAAGTTTTTGTCGTAACGAGCGGCTTGCTCCGCTGCAATTGATTCAGAATAAATGGTGGTTCCATTATTATGCACTTCTAATTTTGATAGTTTGTTTTTACCTTGATTGGCGCTTATTGAAAAGTTTACAAAACCCGGTTTCTCTTCTTCCATTTTAACTGTTTGAAATGTTGGCAAGGATGAAAAATTAATTTTGTTATCAGGTTTAAATCCTAAAATGCGCATGCGTTTTAAATACGCTGTTTCATAAGCTTGTATTAGTGAACTATCAGAACAACCAAATGCTCTTAATACTTTATGTGGTTGATTTAAGTATGCATCAAATTGTTCGAAGCTGTAGATTTCTGATTGGTATTTAAAGCGAATACTTTTTACAAATTCTTTTGAGCCTAAATAATGTAAATCGGAAGTTATGAGAAAAAAATTATCGTCTTTAGCATTTGCAAGCTGACCAATAATTTCTCTTTTCTTTAGATCAATAAACGAAACTAATGAGTTAATAGAGCTTGTAATAATTAATTGATTTAATCTTTCAACAAAAAAACAATTCGGCATCGAAATTTTTAATTCTTTTAAATCAATAAGCGAATCTCCTTTTTCATCAAACACTTTAAAAAAATCGCCAAACGGATTGTTTAAGGTAAAATATTTTCCCGTTTCGCTGGTTGTATGAAACGAAATAATTTCTTTAGTCTTTATGAGGGTTTTTGAAAATAATTCTTTTCCACTTTCAGTATCATATTCTGAATAAACAGTTTCGTAACCATCTGTATAGCCAGTTCCCAAATCATATTTTACATACCAAATGCCAATCAATTTACCCTCATTTTTTATTTTAAAATCATAAGGATAAAATGTTTGTGCATAGTCCTGAATAATTTCCTTTTTTGTCATGTCAATTTTTACAATTGCATTTGTGGGAAAGTCTATTTCGGTACCATTAATATTTTTTTTCTTTGTAATGTTACTGCTTGTGTAAACATATTTTTCATCCGGACTAATAATTACATTAGCGGTCATAGACCATGAGGTACTTTCGTATTCTATCTTTTTGGTTTTTCGATTAATGATTTTATATTTTCCACTTTCGGGAACAAATACCAGATTTTTTGTAAAGTTGACGACTTTGTATATGGGCGAAGCTGCCAGACTAAATAAACCCTCGTATTTTTCTTCTTGCAGAGTTTTTAAATTTAGTATGTGCAAACTTGTATAATCAACATAATAAAATTCTCCATTTAAAAAGCCAGAAGCTATAGAGTAAACATTTTTCTTAATAGTTTTACCGTATTTTTTTTTGTTTATATTGTAAATGGTTAAGTTTAAATTTTGAAAACTTTTGCCTGAGTTTACAACTACTTCAGAATCGTTCAAGAAAAACACATTGCTAATATAAGAAGTGTCGCTCCCTGAAACATCTTTTAACTCTACATATTTTGTAAAATTGGTTAAGTCCCAAAAAAATCCGGAGGACGTTCCGTTGGTGTATAACCAGCGATTATTAGGACTGATATGTGCAGAGTAAATTGAATTTCCCATGGATGGTCGTTCAGAAATTAATTTCATATCTGTCGGATCAAAAACACGAAGCGAGCGGTATGGAGAATAACTATTGGTTATCATTCTATTTCCCCTAGGAGAAATTTTTAAACTCAAAGCAAGTCCTTTTGTTTGTCTAACTAGTTTTTTTGTTTTTAAGTCTATAAACTTCACACCTTTTAATGTGGCGTAAACGGCGGTACCGGTTTTTGATAAATAATCTATGTCATAAACATATTCATCTTTTGCAAAATTAATTGTATCGGGTTTTGTTATTGATGGACGTTTATTAATGTCTTTTAGGAGTGCTTTATCATACATACCATGCGATTCGTACTTAGGCATACGTACTTCGTGTACAATTTTTTCAGTTTCAAGATTTAAAATAAAATATTTGTTAGCAGTAAAACAAAATGCTAATGAATCGCGAACTTTTATTTTTGTTGGAGTTGCCGGATCGGAAATCATTTCGGTAAATTTTGAAAGATCATCGAGTGATTGTTTTACGATAGTTGAAATTGTACCGGATGTTTTTGCTAAAATGATTTCGTTTTTTTTAGGGTAATAGGATGAGTGAATAATATAATCTGATATTGGAAATGCGTGTGAACTAGTAGAAACTTTTTTTTCTAAATCGTATTTAAGTGTAAAAGATCCAATGCTAGCGTAAATTTCGTTTGGTTTATTAGTAAAAAAACAACCACCAATTGGCAAAGAAGAGTAGTATTGACTATTAGGAAGTCCTTTAATTAATTCTGCAGTATTTATTTTGGAGAGTAGGTTTATTTTTTGATTGATGAAACTAAATACATATAGATCATTGTTAATGGATAGAAGTATGGAATTGCCATCTGGGCTAATGGAAATGTTTTTTGAGCCATAGCTTAAATCATATTCATCAATAACTTCTGAAGTTTCGGTATTAATGATAGAAAGAGCATTACCGCAAACAGCAAAATACTTTTCGTTTGGAAAAAATTGTACAAAGTCGTAATAACTAAATCCTGTTTCTTTCGGGATAATTATTTTTATATCCTTTAGCTGACTATAACAGCAAATGTTAGCAAACAAAAATAAAACAAGAAGAAGTTTTTTCATATAAATTAATCTTGATAATTATTTGTTGTATTAACGAATAATAATTTTTTTTGTAATAGCGTTTTTAGTGGTGGTTATTTCTAAAAAGTAAATTCCTTCCGGAATTGAGGTTGTATTAATATACTTATTTTTTGTATTTAATAGTTTTTCTCCTTCAATAGTGTAAAGCGTTGCGGAAATAATTTCTAAACTAGAATTAAAATTAATTTGTTCTCCTTTATTTGCGGGATTTGGATATACACTCATATTTTTTTCAGAAATATTTTCTTTTAATCCAATAGCAGTGTTTTGATTGATAACACCAATAGCGTCTAAATCAAAACCGCCACTTGGAAAAGGAGTAGGCCAGGGGTCGTTAATGATATTATTATAACTATCTCTTTTTGCGTATTGTTTATTTACAGAACCTATTACATCAATTATTTTAACGTGGGTTATTGAATTTGCGTTTATGTTAGGATTACTTGCCAGCTCTTGCAAATCAAAAGGTGTGCCATAAGAGCCTCTATACTTACCTGCAAGATTATGTATTTTAGTAGCGTCTGTTGCTCCAAATGTTCCGGTTTGGGAAGTTGTATCTGTTAAGGAATGTGAAGCAAAGCGGACAAAATTTACACCATCACTACTAACCTCTACAAAGGCTAATTCTAAAAAAGTATCATCAAAACTATTTTCAAAAACTGCAAAATCATTACCTGGTCCGTTTTTAATTGGAAATTGAAATGTGCAAATTGCATAACCACCATCTCCTAAACTAACAACGCCATTAGTAGCGGCTTGTCCAATAACCATCGAACTATCTCCAGCACTTGCGTAACCTAAGCTAGAATTTGAGATATCTTGATATCCTCTAATAACAGAGCAATAATTAACCCAATTAATAAATGCCGAACTATCTTTATGCATTGCGCTTGTGCCGGGTTGTCCTACTGCTGGCGCGTATATTTGAGCCGTTGTATTAAAACTATATAAGAATGCTAATAGGGCTAGTTTTAAATAAATAGTTTTAGGCTTCAAGTTTTTGAGGATTATTTTTTTGGTAGTTTAATAAATATTCGTGTTTCATTTCCTTTAAACATTTGTTGCAAACACAAGTTGAAAATTTTTCACTAATAAAATTTTGTTCTTCGGGTGAAAGTCTAATTTTCATGCAATCACAAGTACTTAAATTTTTTGGTTTGCAAATGAATTCATCTTTGCAGCGCGGGCAATTTTCTGGGGTAAAGTTTATTGTATATTCAGGAATCATGATAAATTAATTTTATTCTTTTATCCAACCAACTAATGTTAACACGTCTTCTGAATCGACGCTTTGCCAACCTTGTTTATTATAATTCCAAACTGCCATGCCTTGTTGATAGCTTTCGGTGCCAATAATTAATTCTTTTACAAAAGATGCAATATTAGTTTCTGTTTTAAAATTTTTTGGTTGAAAATGATATTTCCCAACATCTTTATCATTTAGTTTTACTAAGTGTCCATATGAATTGGTTTTGTATTCAAAACTAAAACCATTTGTAGGTTTTGTAAATTGCAAATCGGTAACTGTATTGGCAGTTAAATCAACTAAAATTTGCTTGTTTCCAAAAAATAGAATGGCTTGCGTATCATTTACTTTTTGTAATTGTGCTAATTGTGATTCGGGTTTAACGGCAATTTTTCCGATAAGAGAGTTGCTTTTTGCTTCAACATTTACTTTATAAAAAGACAATTCTGTATTTTCTTTATTAAAGTTAGTATAAACAAAGTTTGAATTATCTAACCAATACATTGGCGGGTCTGGAACACGACTTTCTTTTGTTCCTGATTGCCCATAACCTGCATCGGCAACCAATAAAACTTTAGGTTTGTTTTGAGGATAAAAATTTAGTTTAAACGGCGGTGTTGTTTTATCAAACTCAACATCTTGTCCAACTTTTGGTTTAAACATTAAATTTTTTACTTCGCCATATTGGTTAGTTTTAAAATTGTAAACCGAATAATATTTTCCCTTAAAAATATCGTTGGTGTAAAAAATAGCACTATCGTTACTGCATCTTATTAAATTTGCTCTTCCATCAAATAATACTTTTTTATCTTTAAGGTCAATAATATTACCAATACCTGTAATTAAATAACGGTTGTTGTATAAGGTGTTTACGCCAAGGTCTGTGCGAATATTATCTTTACCATCTTTCTTACCACTAACAGTAATTAATTCATCTCTACCAATGTAAGAGCCATTTATAAAGTGGTAAACCATTATTTTCTGACGAAATTCAGATTTTCCATTTGGGTCTACATGAACAACAATTAAGCCTTGTTTAACTTCTTGTGCTAAAAAAGGAGTTGTCAATAAAAACAAAAAAATAAATTGTAATAGTTTTTTCATTTTATAAATTTTTAAAGAAATCAAATAATAACCTAACACCATAACCAGTTCCGCCTTTACCACGGTAACTATCTTTGGCGGTAACAAAGGCCGGGCCTGCAATATCTAAATGATAATATGGATAATCAGTATATTTTGCTAAAAATTTTCCGGCAGTAATTGCACCGCCATAAGGACCACCAAGATTTTTTTGATCGGCAATATCACTTTTTATTAATTCATCGTACTCTTCCCAAAAAGGAAATTCTGCAATTCTTTCGTGAACGTTAAAACCACTCGTATATAATTTTTCTTTTTGCTTTTGTTTAGCGGTACCCATCCCAACAATTCCGAAAGAACCAATTGCGGCCGCGGCTGCTCCTGTTAAAGTAGCTAAATCGATTGTTAATTCTGGCTTGTAGCGTTTAGCGTAATGTAAAGCATCTGCTAAAATCATTCGGCCTTCAGCATCTGAATTTAGCATCTCAACAGTTGTTCCATCCATCATAGTAATAATATCTCCGGGAGCAAAAGCATTAAATCCTGGGCGATTATCAGTAGCAGGAACTAATCCAATAACATGAATATTTAATTTTGCTTTGGCTATTGCATACATCGCACAACCAACAGCAGCTGCGCCAGCCATATCACATTTCATTAAATCCATACTATTTGGAGTAGGTTTTAAACTTAAACCACCAGTATCATACACAACACCTTTTCCAACTAAAACGTAGGGGTTTTTATTTTTTGCGTTTTTGGGTTTGTATTCCATTATTGAAAATGTTGGCTCGTCTACACTACCTGCATTTACAGCAAGTAAGCCACCCATTTTTAAATTTTTGATTTTTGATTTGTTTAATATGTCGACATTAAAGCCAGCATTTTTGCCCATGTTTTTAAAAGCATTTGCAAGGTCGGTTGCATTTAAAATATTTACAGGTTCATTTACTAAATCTCTTGCTTTGCTTGTAGCATCAATTATTATATTTAACTCATTAATCGCATCTGCTTTTAAAGTTGGATGAACGATAGTAATTGTTTTTAAAGTGTTTACTTGTTTTTTCTTGCTTGTAACATGATGATTGAATTGGTAATTTGCTAATCCAAGACCTTCTGCTGCTGCAATTGACAATGCAGGAAGTTTAGTTTGATTGTATACAAAAACCTCTTTTGCTTTTAGCGCGTTTAATGCATCTGTAACTGTTGCAGAATGTTTTCTTGTTTTTTCTTTTAAAGAATTAATATCTCCTTTACTATCAACAATTAAAACAGAAATATATCTTCCTAAATAATTTAACGAAACACTTTTTTTATCTTCTTTTTTTAGTTCGTGTTCAATATAGTCACTTACGTTTTTTGGAAATAAAAAATCAGGAGAATTTGCAAATTTATCGCTTACTATTAAAATATTGAAAATTGTACTTAGTTTATTTTTTAATTGAATTTGGGTCATAACTAGGTTTTGCTTGTGTACGAATATACAAAATCAAAAATTTAAATCAAATAGCCACTATTTTTTCATAAAATGCCTTAAATTTGATAAAATTAAACATAAAAAATGAATTTTTTATTGGTTTTTATTGGTGGTGGAATAGGCTGTGTTCTTAGGTATTTAATTGGTTTAGGTTTTCTTAAAGCAACTATTACTTTGCCAGTAGCAACATTTGTTTCAAATACTGTAGCTTGTATAATTTTTGCAATGACTTTATGGTTTATTAACTCTAAACAATTGTTAAACCAATCAGACGAAACTTTAAACTCTAACTATAAACTTTTAATTTTAACTGGTTTTTGTGGGGGCCTAAGCACTTTTTCAACGTTTGGTTACGAAACCTTTATGCTATTTAAACAAGGATTACATTTATACGGGATTTTAAATATTGTTTTTAGCACGTTTTTAAGTCTGTTTGTTTTTTATATTTTTAGCAGACAATCAATTTGAATTAGTTTTTATGGACTTTAACAAGCGTAGAGATTTAGTTTTCATAATTTTAGCCGGATTTTTTATTACCAATGCAATTGTTGCCGAATTAATTGGAGGAAAATTAATTCAGTTTTTTGGATTATTTACTCAAAGTATTGGAATAATATTATGGCCGGTTGTTTTTATTTTAACGGATTTAATTAATGAACATTATGGCAAACAAGGTGTAAGAAAGTTAACGTATATAACAGTTGGTTTAATAGCTTATACTTTTATTTTAATTTCTGTTGGATTAAATATTAATGCTGTTCCGTTTAGTCCGGTAAATGACGAAAATTTTAGAATTGTTTTTGGCCAAAGTCAGTGGATTATTGTTGGAAGTATTATTGCTTTTTTAGTTTCGCAACTAGTTGATGTGTATGTTTTTTGGTTATTTAGAAATAGAACTGGAAATAAAATGATTTGGTTAAGAGCAACCGGAAGTACCGTTGTTAGTCAATTAATTGATACGTTTATTGTGCAATATGTGGCTTTTGTATTGCCCGGGGTATGGACTTTGGATACATTTTTACATAATGCAAGTTGGGGTTATTCTTTTAAATTAATAATTGCAGTTTGTTTGATACCTTTTATTTACATCGGGCATTTTGCTATTAATAAATTTTTAAACGCAGATAAAAAGTAAGTTGCCTAAAGCATAAATTAAACGAAAATAAACTATGATTACGTATACATTTTTAGCCTTAATTGTGGGTTTTTCTATTTACTGTTTTAACGATAGAAACGCGATGAATAAATATCTATTTCATCCTTATTCTATTTATCATAACAATGAGCATTATCGTTTTTTAACGCATGCCTTTATTCATGGCGATTATATGCATTTAGCATTTAATTGTTTGGCGCTATATAGTTTTGGTTTGGCTTTAGAAGAATGTTATTTTGGTAACCCAAATGTTTTTGAAAATGTAAAGTTGGGTAAATTATATTATATTTTATTATTTACAGGAGGTATTTATGCTGCATCTTTTACAGAGTATTTTAGAAATAAAAATAATCCTGACTATTCTTCTCTTGGAGCAAGCGGTGCAATTTCATCCATCATGTTTTGTTATATTATGATTAGTCCTTTAAGTCAAATTTCTTTATTCTTTTTTCCGATGCAGGGATGGATTGCTGGAATATTACTATTAGGAGTAAGTTATTATTTAATACGCCGTAAAAAAACAAGTAGTTATAGTGATAATATTAGCCATGAGTCGCACTTTTGGGGTGCCTTATATGGAATGGCGTTTATTTTAATTCTTAAACACGAGGTTTTGCAAAATTTTATTAATCAAATACTCAATGCTTTTGATTAAATTATTAAATTAGCTTAATATTAAAAACTTATGAAACAGATAATTTTAATAAGCATTTTTACATTAGCAGCTTTTTTTTGTAAAGCCCAATGCATAAGAATTTATGTTGCTGAAAACATTAAAGGTGCTGAAGTCCCAGTTGAAAGAAGGTCTTTTGAAATTACAATTAACGATACAATGAAGGTTAATTTAACTTCTGGCAACAATGGTTTATTGGGTAGAATTTCTTTAGATAGAGGAACTTATAAAGTAAAGATTCAGAATCCTGAATTTGCTGATGTTGTAATGAATGATGTTGTTGTGGAAGAAAGTAGATCTAATAATCTTACAATGACTGTTGTGGCTTTAACTGCGGCACAACTAGAGGAGAAGAAAAAGTCAAAATAATTAGTTTTTTGCCGCAGATTTCAAAGAAAACGTAAATTATTTACCAATCACCTGTGTGAATGAGCGAAATCTGAGGCTTAATTTTTATTTATCAAGAATCCTTTTTATTTCTGGTCTAAAGTATAAGTTTGATTTTAAAATTTTACCATCTTCTCTAAAAATAGGCTCACCTTTTTCATCTAACTTACTCATATTACTGCGGTGTATTTCGTCGTAAACTTCTTCAATTTTGTGTTGTAAGCCGTGTTTTAAAATGGTTCCAAATAAAATATATAGTTGGTCACCTAAAGCATCGGCAATTTCAATAATATCACCTTTTTTGCAAGCATCTAAGTACTCATCATTTTCTTCTTTAATCAAATTGTATCGTAAGGTATAATCTCTTTCTTCAATTAATTTCATCTCTGAAGAATTTCCTATTTTAAAAATCTCGTGAAATTCTTCAACACATTTAATTTTTTCGTATAACTTACTCATGCTAAAATTATTTTTTTGTTTTACGTGATTTATATTCTGCATTAAATTGTTCAACAACTTCGTCAGTAATTTCTAAAGTAGGATTTCCTAATAACATTGTTGGCACTGCATCGCTATATGATAAAATGTAATCATATTTTCCGTTGTTCCATTTTATTAAAAAGTCTTTTACGTTTTTTTGAAATGAGGCATTTTTTTCGCCAATATCCATAGATAAATTATCCATTTGTATTTGTTTGTTTTGAGCTTCTTTTTCGATGGCTTGAATTTCTCTTGCTTTGGCTTCTAATTCACTTTGAGGGGCAATCCCGGCTTTTTGAGACATTTGAAACTCTTCTACCTTTTTTTGGTATTGCATACTTAAATTTTCTACACTTGCTTCAATATTTGTCTTTTTTCTTTTTGATTCTGCAATCAAATCAATTACCTCTAAACTTTTGTCGTTTAATACATCTATGTTTACAAAAGCAATTTTGCCTGTTGGTGTATTACCTACTGCTTGAACTGGTTTAGTTTTCACCTCAGTTGTTGATTCAGTAACTGGTTCTTGTTTTTCGGATGAGGAACAACTCATTGTATTAAGCTTGTAAAATAAAAATCCTACTGCAATAACTAATAACGCGTTAACTCCTATAATAATTTTGTTCATTTAAAATAATATTTAATGCAAATATAAAATTACCTTATGGTTTAAACAATATATTTTGCCTTGGCTTTACAACCATTTGTAATTCATTAACAGTTGCCTGACTTTTGTTTTTAATGAAGCTATAAATGTTGTTAAATGTAATGGTTTCGCGGTAGCAATTGGTCTTTAGTTCATGTCGGCACCATTCGTTATAATCTAAAACAAACATATTTTGGTTTTCAACACAGAAATATTTAACATAGTTAGGTAGTTTATCTAAAACGGTTTTAGTGAATTTAATTTCAACGGCATTCATGTTTCCGCTTTTAAAATTGCCCGATAAATTATCTGGCCAAAGATTTTTTTGATTAAAGCAGGGCATTATCCAAAATAAAATAATGATTAAGTAAAATAATGGGAACTGCAATAAAAGAGTAGGGCTATAATACCTCTGTTTTGTTTTGCCGGAAAAAAGTAATAATAGTATTGGAATAAATGCCACATTACTAAACCAGAGGGCGTAATTTTGATTTGTTTTTGAAGGGAATAAAAAAATAATCAATAATGCATGTAAGATAATTGCAAATGTTATGGCGAGGTATCTTGTTGGTCGTATTAATAAGCCCAGTCCTATAAAAATTAAAATATAGGGAATAAACAAACCTATTTTTTTTATAAATATAAATTGGCGCTCACTCATCATTTTTTGTAAAGGAGAAATTACATCAGAAAAATCTGTTTGTGTAAAAAACGAATTTAGTTGACTAATGCCATTAAATATATAAATAGAGCAAAACACTAGCTGAAGAACAATAAAAAACGAGGTAAATTTATTAGCATCATCAACTCTGCCATTATAAAACATTACAACAAATAAAAATGTACAGTAAATGTAAAACCAAGGCTGTAAACGATTCATATCCACTAATACCAAAAATGTTGCGATTATTAATGCCACAAAAATTAAGAGTCTGTGTTTTTTTAAAAATAAAGAGCCAACAATAAAAATCAGAAAAAAACCAATCACCAAATAATCAAAAGGCGACCTTATAAAATCTATATTAATTACACTGGCATAAGGAAAAATTCTATCTCCAGCCCATAAATTAAATGATAATAAAACAGAAATTACTAGCGAGATGCAAACTGTAACTCTAATCAATAATAAACGCTGATGAATTGGAATTGTTAAGCCTTCTATCATTTGTTTTTTAACTTACCTGCCGCGTAAAAGTATTTTTGATAATAAGTTTCTGTCAAACTGTTTACTAATACGCCTCTGGTGGTGCTGGCATGCACAAATTTATTGTCGCGAAGATAAACACCAACATGTGTAATAGATTTGCTGTTAATTTTAAAAAAAATTAAATCACCTTCTTGTGCTTTTTCGATTTTTATTTTTTCAGTTTCTTTGTAAATTTCTGAAGCTGTGCGAGGCATTTTTTTATTATATACTTTTTCAAATAAATTAATAGTAAAACAACTGCAATCAACTCCTGATTTCTCGCAGCCTCCATACTTGTAAGGGGTTCCGTACCAGTCGTTTATAAAGGAATATAATTTATTGTCTTTTATTTCCTTATTGGTTAGCCCCATCTTTTCTTTAAAAGCAGCTGAACCGGAAACAACATTAGATTTAGGTTTATTTACAGTTTTAATCGCATCTTTTTTATGTCTACAACCATAGCCAAACAAGAGAATGCTAACAATTAACAGCGTATTATATCTAAAACCCAACATATACTATAAAAATAATCTATTACAGCAAGTCTATTCGGGAAATAAAAAGCAATTTTGTACATATGACTGTTAATTACCTGATGTTAAATACAGGGCTATTTTTCTATGATTTGGAGATATTTTTTCCTATTTTTAAAATCTCTAAACATTTAAAATGGACGATTTTACGTTAAAAGCAACTGCAGTGAAAACTAAAATACCTTTAGATATTCTTAAACAAGCTTTTTCACTTATGTGTACGGCTAAAAGTATGTCTGAATTATATGAGGCAAATAAAGAAATAACAGCCAAATATGTTCATGCTACAAGTCGTGGACATGAAGCCGTGCAGCTTGCACTTGGATTACAACTTTTACCCCAAGATTTTGTTAGTCCGTATTACCGCGATGATAGTATTCTGTTAGCAATTGGTATGCAGCCTTTTGAGTTAATGTTGCAATTATTGGCAAAGCGTAACGATCCTTTCTCGGGTGGGAGAACTTATTATTGTCACCCAAGTTTAAGAAGAGATAATATGCCAAAAATTCCGCACCAATCAAGTGCTACCGGAATGCAGGCTATACCAACAACCGGTATTGCAATGGGTATGCAATACATGGAAAATACAAATATTGCTCCCGATTATAAAGGAGATAAACCTGTTGCTGTTTGTTCTTTAGGTGATGCCAGCTGTACAGAGGGCGAGGTTTCTGAAGCTTTTCAAATGGCAGTTTTAAAACAATTACCAATTTTATATTTTGTGCAGGATAACGAGTGGGATATAAGTGCTCATTCTGAAGAATTCCGCGCGCAAGATATTACTGAGTTTGCTAAGGGATTTAAGGGATTAGAAACCAGAACAATTGATGGTTCTGATTTTATTTTGAGTTATAATACAATACAAGAGTGTTTAGATATTATTCGCACAGAGCGCAGACCAATGCTTATTCACGCAAAAGTGCCATTACTAAACCATCACACAAGTGGTGTGCGTAAAGAATGGTACCGTGATGATTTGGAAGAGGCTGCTAAGCGCGACCCATTACCTCGTTTAAGAAATCAATTAATTATTGCTGGTGTTGATGCCTCTGAAATTAAATTGATGGAAGAGAATGCAAAAGAGTTAGTTGAAGCAGATTATCAAAAAGCGTTATTAGAAGAGGATCCTAGACCAGAAGATTTATTTTTGCATGAGTTTGCCGAAACACCGGTTACCGAAGAAAAAGGTGAACGTTCTCCTGCCGGCAAACAGCCAACAGTTATGGTTGATAGCGCTTTATTTGCCATTAGAGAATTAATGACCAAACATCCGGAGTGTTTGTTATACGGACAAGATGTAGGCGCAAGATTAGGAGGCGTATTTAGAGAAGCCGCAACGCTTTCTCAACAATTTGGTATACACAGAGTTTTTAATACACCCATTCAAGAAGCCTTTATAGTAGGTTCTACGGTTGGTATGAGCGCAGTTGGCCTAAAGCCAATTGTTGAAGTACAGTTTGCAGATTATATTTGGCCAGGCTTAAACCAATTATTTACTGAGGTTAGCAGAAGTTGTTATTTAACAAACGGTAAATGGCCTGTAAGCATGATACTACGTGTGCCAATTGGTGCTTACGGAAGTGGTGGGCCATATCATTCTAGTAGTGTAGAAAGTGTTTTAGTAAATATAAAAGGAATAAAAATTGCTTATCCAAGTACCGGTGCAGATTTAAAAGGTTTAATGAAGTCTGCATACTACGATCCAAATCCCGTTGTGATGTTAGAACACAAAGGTTTGTATTGGAGTAAAATTAAAGGCACCGAAGATGCAAAAACAATTGAGCCCGATGAAGATTATATTATTCCATTCGGAAAAGCGCGCAAGGTAATTGAAGCCAGCGAAGAAAATATAAAAGCCGGAAAATCATTAAGCATTATTACTTATGGTATGGGCGTTTATTGGGCTAAAGCAGCCGCCAAAAAATTTGAGGGACAAGTAGAAATTATTGATTTAAGAACCCTTGCACCAATTGACGAACAATGTATTTTTGAAAGTTCACGTTTGCATAATAAAGTAATGGTGTTAACCGAAGAGCCAGTACATAATGGTTTTGCGCAAAGCATTGCTGCGCGTATTAGCGAAAATTGTTTTCAAGCTTTAGATGCGCCTGTAAAAGTTATTGGTGCCGAAAATTTACCGGCTATTCCTTTAAATTCTATTTTAGAAAAAACAATGTTGCCAAATGCTGATAAAGTAGAAGCAGCAATTGAAAGTTTATTGGGGTATTAATTAGTAGAGTCTCAAAAAGACGAATTTCTGTTTTTAGCCTTACTTTTCTTCCTTGATGAGGATAATGCGTTTTGCATTAGGCCGGCTTGTGCGAAGTGTAACAAAAGAAATCAAGGCGATTTGCCAACCTGAATTTTTCGTATTGTTTGCTAAATTCAACACCCACCTAACGAAAAATTGCTTTACACATGCTGGCTACTTGCTTTGCAAGTTCCTGCACCAAATCGCCGTTAGCAGCCGCACTCTCCAAGACGTAGCTGCATGCTAAGAAGTCAAGTCTCAAAAAAGTCAATTTAGAAAATAAATGTTATAGCGCACAGTTTTTCAACGCAATGTTATTTTGGGCTTTTGCAGAGATAGTTGCTGTCTAAACTCTGCGGTTAGTTGATTCAGCATACAGACAAGCGTTTAGACAGGCAACGGTTTTATTTTGGCTGCCTCTAAATCGCCAAAATTAAAATCTCCTCCAAAAGGTCAAAAGCTTTTTGGTTACTTTTGAGCGCCAAAAGTGACAATAAAAAACCAAAAATTTAGGGTGTTGTAAATATTTCTGCAGGAAATATATATCTTAATTTATTAAGTAAATTTATCTTACTTAAAATCTTTAACAATTACATGGCGGCAATCCACTTGGCGCAAGCGTAGAGGCTTTTACTTCATATTTCATTTCTTTAATTTTTCTTGAGCTACCATAGTCATCGTTTTTAGAGTCTTTATATTTGAACTTAATTTTTATTTTTATTCTCGAACCTATGTCGGCAGTTTTTAGAATATTTTTTTGTTCTAAATTTAAAGTATCGCTTAGTCCTTCTGCAGTTATTTCTTTTCCATTACTAGTGCATTTTATTTCAACCGAAACATAATCAATCATCTTATTGTATTCATTGGCCGGAAAGTTAGCGATAAGCTCACTAATCAATTTTGCATTATTAAGAACAATTTTTTTTACGGAGTCACTTCTATCGTCGCATGGTTTTTGTGCAAAGCCCGAAATAGAAAGTAGAAAGAAAAGTAGGAGGTAAGTTATTTTTTTCATTTCAATTATTTTGAGGAGCGCATTTCTGTAGCATAACTCTTTAGCGTGAATAACATTTTTTTAGTTCCCACGAATTTTGGAGAGAATTAAAATATCATCTCATCCAAAATTCGTAAAAAACAAAGGTGTGTGTATTATCTTACATACCAGGAAGAGGCATGGTTTCATGTACTTCAATTGTGCATTCAGAATTCCATCCTAAGTGTGGATGTCCTTTTAGAAGTGCAGTTGCTTCATTCATATTTTCGGCAAGTAAAATAGAATAACCATTTACATTTTTATTACTTGGATTTGTTTTTCCATCAGGACTAAGTTGAATTCCGTTTATAAGAGGGGCTCCCATATCAACAAGATTGTCACCACATTTTTTTGCCCAAGTCATCCAACCCTCCATTCCCTTTGCTTGATCTTCTTGACTTACATTTTCCATTTGTTTAACTGCTTCTGGTGGCGTGTGATAAATTACAATAAATTTTTTCATTTTATTTTTGTCAGTGATTTAGGTGCTGACACCGCACTTTTAGTTATTTTTTTTAGTTAATGCTTAAGGCTAAGTTCTCGCTAAGATAAAAGCTTCAATTTTTTCTCTGGTACTTAAAAAAAAACTCTTTATCAAATATACCGAAATATGTTTAGCATCAAATTTTTCATTGCACAATGATAGTTGTTTTATTTCACTTCAATGGTTTTAAATTTGAAATGTTGTTTTCTACTTAAGCGATAGTAATTAATAACAACATAGATACTTTTTTTACTTTTAGGAAATTACTACTTATAGTTTAGTAGAAAAAATTGGGGCTTGTTGATACTATCATTTGATACTATCAAAAACTGGCTTTTTTATGTAAAGTTCAAAGTTATTGTTGCTAAGGTTTTGTTACCTTAATTTATGTTAAGTGCTCAAAACCTTACTAGTTATTGCATTTAATTTATTAAATTAGTATAAACTATTTTAGAATGAAAATTAATGTCTTATTCGTTTTATTCCTATGCTTATTAGCCAATTGCTTTAAAGGGCAAATGGATATTGATATTTCAGATACAATTTCTTATAAAATAGTTATGGAAGGTAGATATGAATATAAAGAAAAGCCACCGCTTGTTGTAAATAATGTTCACGAGTATTTTGATTTTTATTATCAAACTTATGGATCGTACCCAAAGGATTTTAGATTTGATTTTGACAAGGAAATGATTGTTGTGGTTTTTAAAATTCTTACTTCTGGTTCTTTTAAACTAACTGTTGATTATATCCTTGAAACTGACAGTAAAATTGTAGTGGTTTTAATGCCACCACCCGAAGGATTTCGTACATGTGACATGAATCCAAGTTGTATTGCTTTGGCCTTAAAAAAATCGGACAAGCAAATAGTAATAAATTAAGAATTCTTATAGCTTAAAACCCATTAGGTTTCTTAGCTGACATTTTCTCTTGCAATAGAAAATTAGGGTTTATGATTTTCAAATAATCTATTTTTTCATCCAATCAGCAAAATATTTTATATATACTTTAAGATTATCAAAATAAATTTTTAAAACGATATTTCAAGGAAATGGATTAAGAACTTACAATTTATTCCTTTATAAATTTTGAAGAATAAATCCTGTTATTGGTTCTTATTTTTAAAAAATAAGTTCCAGGCAGTAAACTTTCAACGTTGATTGAGCCATGAATTTCTGATTGTTCAATTACAAGTTTACCAACTACATCAAATATTGAAATGGAGTTGACATTAATATTTTCTAAATTTATTAAATTTTTTACCGGATTAGGATAAACAGTAAAAATGGCAGTTTCAAATTCAGGTACAACATTTATCGTTGCACAGTATGGAGCTGAGGTAGGAACAAAATTAGTGTAGCTTGTAACACTTACTGCGTTTTGAGGTTTAGAAAAACAAGTTAGTGATGAATTAAATTCGAAATCTGTAAAAATTGAATTCCATGGGCCAAGTGAACTACCCATACCTTCCATTACATAAATGATTCTTGTAGGGCTGAATATAGTGTTATTTACCACGCTATATCGCTTATGATATTTTCCAGCGAATGAGAATGAATCTATTGTTAGTATTTTGAATTTAGGAATATTGGGCATCGAAAAAGGTGATAAAATAGGTTTCCAGTTTAAACTATCTCCAATATTTTTATTATCAAAGTCATAAACAATATTACTTGTTGTTGGTGTATAATTTGCAGTAAGTGTGGATGTGAAATAAACTTTTTTATTTACACTATCATTCATTAAGTAACCACGAAAACTGTTAGTAAAATTACCCGGCACAGTTCCGTCAGTACATTGTGGAAAACAAGCAACACGAGTATAAAGTGCCGACTCGAATAACTTCAACCATGTATTACCATTATTTAAAACAAATCCTTTAAATTGAAAGCTTGCATCTTCGTTAACATAACAACAAAACCCACTAGCAATTCTCATCGAGTTGCTGGTATTCCAAACTAATGTTGAATCAATTGGTTGGTATTTTTGAGAGTATGAAACTCCCATGAACAAAAAAAGTGTGGCTGCAAGGAAGAGTTTTTTCATACTTAAATTTATAAAATTAAATCTAATGTAGGAAATTTCTTGCGTTATGTAAATGTCTTAAATGATAAAGGCCGCAAAAAGGTTATTATTTCACTGCATTTTCAACTTCGCTATCGCTTAAAAAACGAAACTCTTTAAATTTAGAAGCTCCATTTCCTCCTGTTAAATAACGAAAACCCACCCAAATAAAATTTGTAAATTCTACAATTTGAATAACAATTACAATTTCTTCTTTTTTAGTTCTTGGATTAGTAAAGTAAGCCAATTTTGGTAACATCATATCATAAGGCTTGGCCTCTTGTAAATCTGGGTTTACATTTTTATCAATATAAAGCAGCGCCGTTCCGTTTTGTGTTTCTTCATAGGTTGGAAGTCTGCCATTAACTATTGGCACTTGGTTCCACGATTTTATATCTATAGCTGGAAAATCAATATTATCTGGACAATCCCAGTCATTCATAAGCACGGCTGTGCTTACATAGTTTTTTGATGAAATATCAGGAGCATTATTTGTTTGCTCATTTACTGATGGGTTATTGCAGCTTTCAACAAAAATTAAAATTGTTAAGAGACAAAAAAATTTAAATGTTTTCATAATCGTAAATTTTAGTTAAGGAATAAGTTCATTCACTTTACCAGTTTTTTCTTGTCAGTTATTTAACTAGTTGTTGTAAATAATTTTTGTGCCAATTCAAGATCCGTTAAGTTATTGTTTTTAATTATTAAAAAATAGTTCGTTTGCCAAGTTTGAGTTTTTAGTGCTTGGTTATTTGTTGCTTTGTCCCAAGGTGGATATACACGTATTCCGCGCTTTCCTTCTTTATCTTTTTTGGTAATAATTCCTTTTTCTGCTAAAACCGCTTTTGGAAAAATAAACTGTCCGAAATTTTCGCCGCTTCTAGCAGTTATAATAATAAAATCAAAATCGTCTAAAATAGAATAGGGCTCGGTTATTCCGTCTTGCTTTCTTTTCCAAATTGTTACAAACTGCCCGGCTTTTGTTGGTGTGATTTTAGAGACTCTATGAATAATTTTGTTTTTGTTAAGTTCAAAGGAGCAAGCGCCATATTCTATACTTTCTAGATTTAGTTTGGGCTTATTAAATTCAAAACCACATTTATCATAAACTAATTCTATTGCAACTTTTAGGTCGGTATGAAATGAGTTTACTACTGATAATGTATTTTCGGTTAGCATAATTATTTATTATAAAATTCTTTTTTGTTGCTCGCTTGTTTTTATGGTTTTTTCAAGACGTGATTGCCTCGTTTTTTCTTGTTTTGCAGCCATTATCCAATTTAGTATTACTTTTTTATAAGAGGGCGCTTGTTTCATAAAAAAATCCCAAGCTTGTTTATTTTTTTTAAATTGTTTTTCATAGTTCGGTGCAAGACTTATTGGTTCTTTTTCGTAAGCATATAGTTTCGATTTATTTTCGTTCTTTAATGCAAAAGCTTTTTGTCCTTCTGGAGTCATAAGACCTGCTTCGGTAAGTTCTTTAATTTTATTAATATTTATTGCGCTCCAAATACTTGTAGGCCTTCTTGGTGTAAAACGAATGCAATAACTTTCTTCATCTATTGATTTTCTTACGCCATCTATCCAGCCAAAACAAAGTGCTTGATCAACCGATTGCGACCAAGTCATGGATGCTTTGCCGCTAGCCACTTTATAATAACCCACAATAAGTTCTGTTTTTGATTTATGGTTTTTTTTAACCATTTTCTAAATTCTGCCGGTGTTTCAAAAAAAACGACTTCCATTTTATTTTTTTAATCTAATTAAGATGTTATAATAAATTTTTGTGTTTTAAGAATTCTTTGTCTTAGAAAAAGTAATTATTTTAAAAGGTACTCGGTCTTATTCATAGTACCAGCACTTTTAAACAGTTTTAAGACAATTCCTTTTTTTAAATCTCTACTTGCTGTTGCCGACGATATGTCCTTAAACACATTCATATAATCTTTGCGCGTAAATGATTTTATTTGTAAAGAAATGAAATGCTCTAATCTATCTGTATCTTTTAAAATCCGATTATTGTAGGACAATAGGCTTTCTAAGGATTGGTTAATAACGTTAAGCATGTACTCAATAAAAATAGTTGATTTTCCTAGTTTATCGCTGACAGCAAGTGATTTATAATAATCTTTTTGTGTTTTACTTATTAATGTTTCAAATGGTAAGAACTCAAAAATTGGATACTCCGACATTAAAATTAATGTTTGCCATAATCTGCCCATTCTTCCATTACCATCAATAAAGGGATGAATAAATTCCATTTCGTAATGAAAAACACAACTTTTTATTAAAGTAAGTTCATTTGTATCTTTAAGATATTTAAATAAGTCTTTCATTAAATAAGGAACATTTTTATAGGGCGGAGCAACATGTTCTAATTTAGTTCCTTTAACTATTCCAACGCCTTGTTTTCTGTACTCGCCAGACTTGTTAATTAATCCGGTCATTAAATTTTGATGTGCAGTTAGAAAACTTTTTTCAGATAAAAATTCGTAGTTGTTTAGCTTGTCATATACTTTAATAGCGTTTAAAACCTCTACAACATCTTTCTGCGGACCAATTACTCTTTTGTTTTCGATTAACGCGGTTATTTGTTCTTCTGTTAATGTATTGCCCTCTATTTGTAAAGAAGAATGAATGGTTTTAATTCTATTTTGTTTTCGCAGTTGGGGCGATTGTTTGCTGAGATAGTTAGCATTTACCTCTCCAATTTTTTCGGAAATTGAGCTTATTAATTTTAAAATTTTTGGGCTAATGTCGTAAGGAGGTTTCATTGATACTATCATTTGATACTATCAAAAATAGCCTTTTTTTTGTAAAGTTCAAAATTATCCTACTAAACTGCACGTTCGTAACGAAGCTGAACCAAGCCCGTATCATATTGTTTGGTTGAAATAAGTTCTAGTTTCTGTTCGGGTCTACCATCTTTAAAAAGTTTAATTCCATCGCCAAGTAAAATCGGAATTACCGAAATAATATATTCATCTATTAAATTATTTTTTATGAGTTCGTTGGCAATTTCTGCGCCCCCATCACAATAAATATTTTTGCCTTCCTCTTGTTTTAATTTTGTAACAAGGTTTTTAAGATTGCCGGTATAAAATTTAAAAGTACCAATTGCTGGTTTTTCTGTTCTTGTTATAATATAAACATCTTTGTCTCTGTGAGGATATTCATAACCCATGGCAATTACCTTATCATAAGTTTTTCTGCCAATAATCACTGTATCTATTGTTTTTACAAAATCTAAATAGCCATAATCTTCCCCTTCTTTTACTACAAGCGATAAAAAGTCAAGCTCATTATCTTTAGTTGCAATATAACCATCTAAGCTCATCGAAATATATAAAACTACTTTTCTCTCAGTCATTTTTTTAATTATAAATTATTTTTGTTTTCCTAGTTTTGTTATTCTTCCCTTTCGGAAATCTGCTGATTGCTTTTTACGAACCACGAAGAGACAAACGCAGTAAATGTTCCAAAAAGTCCAACCCCAACTGTAATTAATATTACTGCAATTACTCTACCTTCTGTTGTTACTGGATATTTATCGCCGTAACCAACGGTTGTTATAGTTACATATGACCACCAAATTGCATCTTCGGCAGTTTTGATATTACTTTCTGGTTCAGTTTCAAATTGAAGAATTGCAATCGAAGAAAATAAAAGCATTAATACAGCAATTATAGCTACTGAAGTTAAAGTGCCTTGAATTTTATTTTTGAATACGTGTTGAACAATATGCTTAGCTGATCTATATGCACGAAAGAGTCTAATTAAACGTATTACTCTTAGAAGTCTGCCAGCGCGCATAAAATCAAAAGTAGGAATACTTGCAATTAAATCAATCCAGCCCCATTTCATGAAAGCTAATTTGTTTTCTGCTTTTCTAAAACGAATGGAGAAGTCGAGTAGGAACACAATGCAAATAATATTATCAATGTAATTTAATAGTTTAGAAATTTCAGGTGGAAGCTTAAATAGTGTATCTACTAATAATGCAATTAAAACATAAAAGGATAATAATAGAATAAGCAAATTTAGGAAACCTAAACTTTCTTTATTTTCTTCTTTAGTCTCTAAGGTCATAATTTATTTATTAATTTTTTTCTTTTTACTTAAACTAATCGCCAGTATAATGATAAGAAGCACTACCACACAGCCACCAAAAATTAAGTTTTTAGTATACCTTGCATTACGTATTTCTTCCAAAGTAGGGCTGCTTGAAACCGATTGCGTGTTTGATGCTTTTATACTACCACTAGAAATAGTATCGGTTTTCGCATTATGTTTAGGGTTTGATGAAGTTGAATGATGATTTGTTGATGTTGTATGATTTTTATTATGCGAGGATGAACTTGTCCCATAACCATGTTTCGAGTAATACGAAGACGAATGTTTATGAGTACCTCCTTTATCGCTGCGTGTTTTTCTAGCACGTGTTTGTCCGCAGCATGTTATTGTTGCTATTGTGAGCAAAAGAAATATGAATTTTCTCATTGTTGCTGTCTTTATTGATTAAGTACTATTTTTTGCTAATGTTATTATAACTGTTTATTCAGTTGTAAAAATGCATATTTGTATATCAAATATATAAAATAAAATAAAATAAATAATTGTTGGCTCTAAGAGAAATTACTTCTGAGCAGTTTTGTAAAAATAAAGTGCCACAAAAGAAAAGATGATATTGGGTGTCCACACTGCTAACATAGCAGGTGCAAAACCTGTGGTGGCTATGGCTGTAAAAACATACATGAGCATAATGTAAATGCAACTTAATAATAAACCCAAGGCAATTTGTAAACCCACACCGCCCCTTACTTTACGGGATGATACGCACACACCAATAATAGTAAGTATAAGTGTTGCAAAGGGAAAGGATGAACGCCGATATTGTTCTACCTCAAAAAATTCTATTTGGTTAGAGCCCTTCATTTTTTCGCGAATAATGTATTCTTTTAATTCAAAATAAGGCATTACTTCTTTTTTACTATCGTAGCGCCACATATCGTTTGGCGTAAAGGGTATTTTTATTTTTTTGCTTGGCGTAAAAGTATTGGTTTGTTTAAAAATTGGTTTCTGGTTTTTTAAAGTATCTAACCTGTCTTGCACAATTACTCTGCGCTCATAAACATTGGTTAATAACCATTCTCGCGAAAGGCTATCCCAACGCATATTATCGGCACTTAAAAAATAAGTTTGTTTGTTGTTAACGATATCCTCTATACTCACTTTTGTTGCGGTATTAATTCTGTTATCATAACTCTCTATATACAACAAACGGTTGGCCCCAATTTTTTTGTGAATGTTATGTTCTTCGTTGTTATAAGAATTGTTTATCCACTTATCTTCAAAACTAATTTTACGTTTTACCGCTTTAGGAATTATAAAGTGATTAAGAAATAAAGAAGACAAAGAAAGAATTAATGCGCCAATAATATAAGGTCGCATAATGCGTTTAAAACTTGTGCCGCTGCTTAATATGGCAATAAACTCTGACTGATGCGCCATTTTGGATGTAAAAAAAATAACAGCAATAAAAGCAAATAGGGGCGAGAAAAAATTGCCGAAATAAGGCACAAACATTAAATAGTAATCAAAAATAATTTCTTTTAAGGGAATATTACCATTGGTAAATGTTTGAATTTTTTCTTTTATATCAAATACAATAAAAATTAATAAAATTAGGGTAATAGAAAAAAAGAAAGTACTTAAAAACTTTTTTAATATATAAATATCTAATTTTTTTAAAAACATTTTTTATAAACGCTGCGCTAATTGTATTACCATTTTATTTTTCCATTCCATAAAAGAGCCATCTAGTATTCTTGTGCGGGCTTCTTTAACCAAGCGTAAATAAAAACCTAAATTATGTATGCTGGCAATTTGGGCCGCTAAAATTTCTTCGCAAACTAATAAATGTCTTAAGTAAGCTTTAGAGTAAGCAGAGTCAACAAAGGTTGTTCCGTTTTCATCCAACACCGAAAAATCGTTTTTCCATTTTTCGTTTTTAATATTAATAATACCTTTCTCGGTAAATAATAAACCATGACGTGCATTACGCGTTGGTAATACACAATCAAACATATCAATACCCAAAGCAATACATTCTAAAATATTTACCGGTGTACCAACACCCATTAAATAACGCGGTTTATCTTTTGGTAAAATATTGGTTACAACTTCCGTCATAGCATACATTTCTTCGGCAGGTTCGCCAACACTTAAGCCACCAATAGCATTACCAAAACAATTTTTAGAAGCAATAAATTCTGCAGATTCAATTCTTAAATCCTTATACACACTGCCTTGCACAATAGGAAATAACGCTTGCGTGTAACCATATTTTGGTTCGGTTTCGTTAAATCGTGTAACGCATCTATCTAACCAACGGTGTGTTAGTGCCAAAGAATTTTTAGCGTATTTAAAATCGCAAGGGTAGGGCGTGCACTCGTCAAAAGCCATAATAATATCTGCGCCAATTGTGCGCTGAATATCCATTACACCTTCTGGCGAAAAAAAATGTTTACTGCCATCAATATGACTTTTAAACGTAGCCCCTTCTTCGCTTAATTTACGTTGGTTTGATAAAGAAAAAATTTGATAACCACCGCTATCCGTTAAAATAGGTTTATCCCAGCCATTAAATTTATGTAAACCGCCAGCATTAGATATTACATCCAATCCCGGTCTTAAATATAAATGGTAAGTGTTGCCTAAAATAATTTGGGCTTTAATATCCTCTTTTAATTCGCGTTGATGAACAGCCTTAACTGTTCCTGCGGTGCCAACGGGCATAAAAATTGGAGTTTCTATTTGGCCGTGGTCTGTATCAAGTGTGCCAACTCTGGCTTTAGAGTTTTTGTCGGTATGTAAAAGGTTAAATTTCAAGGTGCTTAAAGATAATATTAAGTTGTAAAGTTTAAAAGTTTAGAAAGTTCAAAAGATAGAGGTTTTGATGTCTTATATCTTGAGTCCTGCGTCATTTGTCATTTGAGTAGCGATTTAAATAATGTTAATACTTCTGTCATATTATTTAGCGTGTAATCTGCAATGGCAAATTTTTCTTGATGTTTAGTTCCTTCATCGGGCACAACAATCAGTTTCATTTGGGCTGCTTTAGCAGCAATAGCACCGTTTATTGAATCTTCAATAACCAAACAATTATTTGGGTTAATACCCAGATTATTGGCGCAAAGTAAAAATACTTCGGGGTTTGGTTTAGCATACTTTAAATGTTGCGCCGAAACCGCAGAATCAAAAACGGTATTTAAATCTAATTTATTTAAAACAGCAGCCATTAATTTTTCGGACGAAGATGTTGCTAAGCCTATTTTTAGTTTATGCTCTTTACAAAATGCGAACAATTCTAAAACCCCATTAATTGGCTTGCCCTCAAGTTCTATCAATTCAAATAAATTAGCCATAATGGTGGCTTCAATTTGGGGACTTGTAAATTTTGTAATTGAATGCTCTTTTACCCAAAAATCTACCACTTCGTTTATTCTCATGCCCATTGTTGAGCGGCAATCATCTTCAGAAATTGGCAGGCCATAATGGTTAAAACCCTTTACCATAGCTCTTCGCCATAGGGGTTCGCTATCAATTATTACCCCGTCCATGTCAAAAATAACTGCTTTTATTGCACTTAGCATTGTTAATTATTTTGTTTAATAAATACAAAGATATCTTAATTTGCCTCTTGCATAGGTAATAACTTTGCATTTATGTTTTTCCCGGAATTTAAAGAATTTGGTTTGTCGGAGTTGTTGACTGTTTTAGCTGCACTAGGATTTGTGTTTATAGTAATTAATTATATCATCAACTGTTTGCCTGTTGGTTTACTTAAAACTACGCGTTTGGCAAGCAGTGAAAAATTAGAGCCAGTTTCGCTTATAATTTGTGCTAAAAATGAAGACGATAATTTAACGGAGTTTTTACCTAAAATATTAACGCAAGATTATCCTGATTTTGAAGTGATTGTTGTAAATGATTGCAGCTGGGATAATACAGAAAATGTGATAGATGAGTTCGCAAAGATTTTCCCAAATCTTAAAAAAGTTTCTATTAAAGAAGATGGTTACTATAAACATGGAAAAAAGTTTGCTGTTTTAGTTGGCATTAAAGCAACAAAAAATAATTTATTAGTGTTTACAGATGCCGATTGTTATCCATCCTCAAACCAATGGTTAAAAGAAATGGCAATGGGCTTTGCCGTAAATAAAGAAGTTGTTTTGGGTTACGGTGCTTATGAAAAGCAAAAAGGATTTTTAAATAAATTAATACGCTTTGATGCTTTTATGATTGCCGTTAATTATTTATCGGGCGCAATTAAAGGTAAGCCCTATATGGGTGTTGGCAGAAACATGGCTTACACAAAAGAGTTGTTTTATGCACAAAAAGGTTTTTCAAAACATTACCACATTAATTCTGGCGATGATGATTTATTTGTAAACCAAGCGGCCAATGCAAAAAATGTAAATGTTTGTGTAGATAGTAATGCCATTACTTATTCGGTCGCAAAAAAAACATTTAGAGAGTGGCGTTTACAAAAAGCCAGGCATTTAAGCACTGCCCCTTTGTATAGCTCTTCATCAAAAACAAAAATTGGCTTTTCATATTTCTCGCAATATTATTTTTACATCTCTTTAATTGCCTTAGCATTTACATTTAAAACGCTTTTATTAATTCCGATTATTTTGCTTTTAAAGATGATTTTTCAGTGGATTTTTTTAAATAAAATCACAAAAAAGTTAAATGAGAATGATTTATTATTAGGAAGTGTAATATATGAGTTGATTCTTTTATTTATTTATCCTATCTTTCACATAGCTAAACGATTTAATAAACCCAATAAGTGGACGAACTAAGCGATAAAGAACAGCATTTAACCACCAAGGCTGTTTATGATTATAGATTGGTAAGATCTGCCTTAGATAAGGGGGACCAAAAAGCTTATGCTGAATTGTTACATCGTTATAGAGAGAGCGTTTTCTTTATGATGCTAAAGATGTGTAACAATAAAGATGACGCTGAGGATTTAACGATTGAAGCATTTGGAAGGGCTTTTAAAAAATTAGACCATTATAGTCCGGATTTTGCTTTTAGCACTTGGCTTTTTAAGATTGCAAGTAACAATGCCATTGATTTTATTAGAAGAAAAAAACAGAAGTATTCTATTTCGATAGATAATAAAACCAACGATGAAAATTCGGACCATGCAGGCAATATTAAATCGAATACTTTAGACCCTGAAGAACATTTTATTAGAAAACAAAAAGTGGATTTGGTTAGGTTGTTAGTTGAGAATCTTAAACCTAAATACAAAGAGATGATTGAGCTTTTTTATTTTCAGGAAATGAGTCATGAAGAAATTTCGCAACGTTTAAATTTACCAATAGGAACTATTAAAGCACAATTATTTAGGGCGCGCGATTTATTATTTCATGCTTTAAAAAACAGAAACGAAAAAATTTAAGGTGCTTTCAATTATCACAAAATATTTTCCAGATTTAACAAGCACTCAATTGGCACAATTTGAGCAGTTGTTTGATTTGTATACTTTGTGGAATAATCAAATAAATGTTATTTCGCGAAAAGATATTGATTTGTTATACGAACGCCATGTATTACATTCATTAGGAATAGCAAAAGTAATTTCGTTTAAGCCCGGTACAAAAATTTTAGATGTTGGCACCGGTGGTGGTTTTCCGGGAATACCTTTAGCTATTTTATTTCCAGACTCTGATTTTTTATTGGTAGATAGTATTGGTAAAAAAATAAAAGTGGTTAATGAGGTAGCAGCAGGTTTAAAATTAACCAATGTAATAGGCAAACATTCAAGAGCCGAAGAAATTATAGGGAAATTTGATTTTGTGGTAAGTAGAGCCGTAACAGAATTTCCTGTGTTTTATAGTTGGGTAAAGGGTAAAATTTTAAGAGATAATATTAATGATTTACCTAATGGTATTTTATATTTAAAGGGCGGAGATTTAGAAGCCGAATTCGGGAAGTTTTATGCCCATTCAAAATTTTATAATTTAAAAGATTACTTCGACGAAGAATTTTTTGAAACTAAAAAGGTTGTTTATTATAAGATGTAAGACGTGCAGCCTCATCCTAAATCCTTCTCCAAAGGAGAAGGACTTCAATCTGAGTTTGTTTATTTTTTTTTGTTTCCCTCTCCTTTGGAGAGGGATGTAAGGGTGAGGCTTAATCTTTTTCTTCCTTCATAACCATTTGCAGAGTATTTCTACTGCGTTGTTCAATTATTACGAGTTTATTTTCTGTTAGGTTAGTAATAATATCTTGGTCGTAATTACGAACAGTCATTAACTCTACATTTTTATTATAAAGAACTTTAAATTCTACTTGAAGGTCAATTAATAGTGGTTCAATTTTATGTTCGTCATAATCAGTGCAAACACTAAAACTAATGGCAGAGTTCTGCATCATGTTAACATGAACATTATATTTTGAAAAAATAGTAAAGATGTTGCTTAAATTTTCTTCGGCAATAAAACTAAAATCTTTTGGTTGAATAGATAAAAGGATTTGATCTACTTTAAAAATATAAGAGGTTGCATTACTTCTTTGTTCACTATCTTTTATAACTGTACCGGGTTCTTGCGGATTTATAAATGATTTTACAAAGAGCGGAATGTTTTTGTTTTGTAAAGGTTTAATTGTTTTTGGATGAATTACCGATGCGCCATAGTAAGTTAATTCAATGGCATCGTGATAATTTAATTCGTCAATTTTTTTTGCGTTTTTAAAATATTTTGGATCGGCATTTAAAACACCCGGTACATCTTTCCAAATAATAACTTGTTTGGCATCTGTAAAAAAAGCGAGTAGGGCAGCGGTATAATCACTTCCTTCTCGTCCGAGTGTGGTTGTAAAGTTTTCGGAGGTGCCGCCAATAAAGCCCTGCGTAATAATAATATTATGCGAATTAAAAATTGGGAGTAATTCTGTTTTAACTAAATACTGACTTAATTCATAATCTACTTTTCCTTCTCTGTAAGAATTATCAGTTTGAATAAAGCCACGAACATCGAGCCATTTGTTTTTTATATCTATCTCGTTTAAATAAGCCGAAACAATTTTTGTGGCTAACACTTCGCCTTGCGAAACTAATTGATCATAATGATAATTGTATGAACCTGATGTTTCTTCTTCAATTGCCCATAATAATTCAACAAAAACATTTTCAATGTCATCATAAATAGTATGATTTTTTGTTGGTATTAATTGATTTAAAATAGAAAGGTGGAAAATTTTAAGTTCGTTTAATATTGTAGGAATATCACCTTCTTTATAAAAATAGGCATTAACTAATTGCTCTAATTTATTGGTGGTTTTTCCCATTGCAGAAATAACAACAATGGTAGATTGGTTGGCCTGTTTTTTTAAAATTGCAGCAACATTTTTTACTGCATCTGCATCTTTAACCGATGCGCCACCAAATTTAAAAACCTGCATAACTAATTTTAAACAAAGGTAATAAGACAAATAAATTAAACGGGATTAAACTTAAATATGTGTTAACATTAGGGATGTTTAAAAGCGTTAAATGTGGTTTTAGACCTTCAAGGTTTTAAGAACAAATATTAAATAAATGTCAGGTTGAGCGGAGTCGAAACCTTGATGATGAAAATATATTTAAAACTCTTCGAATCCCCTCAGGATGACTATTGCACTGTTAGTTCGAGTAGCACAACAGAGTGAAGCATATCGAGAACAACTCAAGTTAGAGCAGATTGCCGTGCTATCGCTCGTAATGACGTTTCTATGTCAGGTTGAGCGGAGTCGAAACCTTCTCAGCAACCGATATCGGTCATTGAGCCCATCGAAATTAATTTGATATTTAATCTAGTTTAGACCTTGAAGGTTTCCAAAACCTTCAAGGTCTTTACTCGATGGCTTATTCCAGGACGAGAGAGCTTCATAAAAAAAGCCACCCTTTTTTGAGGATGGCTTTTAAATATGTTTGAGTATTAATTATTTTGGTTGTTCAGCTGGTGCACCTTGTTGTACTGGTGCAGCTTGTTGAGGTTGAGGAGTTGCAACTGCAGTTCCTGCTCTCTTTTTAGCCAATGAACCACTTTCTTCGCTAGTAGTTGTTGGTGTCATGCTGCTTTTTGGAGCCATTAAAATGCTTAATAAAATTAAAACCATTGCTAAGCCCCAAGTTGCTTTTTCGATAAACTCAGTACCACGCTTAACACCCATAATTTGAGTTGCAGCACCAAATTGACTTTGAATTCCGCCACCTTTAGAGTTTTGAACTAACACTACTAATATTAGTAAAATGCAAACTATTATAATTAAAATTGAAAAGATCATGTTGTATTTTTTATTGGTTATTTTTTAATTTTTGAATCAGGGATGCAAAGTAAGCACTTTTTTGTGGAAATTTCAAACTTAATATCTCATAAGCCCTAACTGCCTTATTTACACTACCTTGCAAAGCATAAATTTTAGCTAAAGTCTCCGTAACAAGGTGTTCGTTCTCAATCAGACTCTCTTTTGCTTTAGTATCAGGAGCATAAAATTTAGGTTCTTCTTTATTTCGGATTAAGCCTGGATTGCTATCAATTATTTTATCAATTAAAGCTTTATTTTTTTCTCTTTTGGTGATGATTTTATTTTTCTCTTTTTCGGCGATTACTTTCTCTTCAATTTTTTGATAAGGTTGTCCGTTATTTTTCTTCAAAAATAATAGCCAATCACTAAAGTTTTCGGGTTGTTCTTGAGTGGAAACCGGATAATAAAATTCTTGAGTTTTTAAAACTTCGGTTTCTATAAAAGATTCTACAACTTCTTTTTCAATTTCTTTTTCAAAAACTTCTTCTGGTGTAAGAGTTTTTTTTACTTCAACAACTATTTCTTCATTTATAATTTCTGTAACAACATCTGTAGCTTTTAATATATCTAGTTCATGTTTTATATCTTCGGCAGTGTTTTTTAACTCGATTTCTTTTTCTTCGGTTACAATTTTAATTTCTTCTTCAACTACTATAGAATTTTCAATATTATGAATTAATTGAAATAGATGCGCACGGTTGGTTGCAACGATGGCGGTTTTTTTAAGACTTTGTTGGTAAATAGAAGCGTCCCATTTTTTGGCAGACATGCTTAATAATAAATGAGCTGCTTGAAAATAGGGGAAATCGTTTACTAATTTTTGTAATTCAGTGGTGCTTTGCTTATCAAGCAAATTCGGATTTTTTATATATTTTAATAAATCGGTTGCTTGCATTTTACCAGTTATTAAACGCGCGATTAAAAATATCCTCAGTTAGTTGTCTGTAAATTTCAGTCACTAATTCGGGCTCTATACTCGAAATATTTTTATCACTTGCCACATCTTTAAAACGCGTAAAAGTTTGTTCAAAATTTTTCGCTTCTTCAAATTTATTAATATATTTTACATTTACAGAAATTGTCATTCTGTTTTGACTTGCTTGATCGGCAGAGATTGCAATTGGCGAAACATTATAGTCAGAAATATATCCTTCAAATTGTAAGTCACCATTTTGTTTGATTAGGGCAAGATTGGTTTGTTGCGAAACAACATCCCTTAATTTTTCGGTAAAACGTTGCGATAAACTGGGTAAACCTAAACTGGTATTATTAGTAAAAAAACCAACGCTAATTGTTTTTGCTTCCGGCGGAATGGTTGCGCCGCTTAACGATACTTTTGTTTTACAAGAAGTAAAAGCAAAGGCTAATAAAATTATATATAAAAATAAATTACGCATTTATGTAAGCAACTATTCTTCTATTTTATATTCGTTAATTTTTCTGTACAAGGTTCTTTCGCTAATACCTAGTTCTTTGGCAGCATATTTACGTTTGCCTTTATGTTTACGCAAAGCTTTTTTAATCATATCAATTTCTTTATCTTGAAGTGATAAAGTTTCTTCAACTTCAATTACTTGAGCGTTAGAATTACCACTCTGAATGCTTAAAGCAGCGCTGTCTTTACCAATTTCACCACCTTTGTATATTCTATTTATTATTTGAACATCTTCTGAATTTATGCCGCCAATTTTTCCGGTTGCAGCAGAAACTAAATCATAAACTACTTTTTTCAAATCGTTTAAGTCGGCACGAGTATCTCTTAAAACTTTAAAAATAATATCTTTATCAGAGCTTTCAAAGCTAGAGCCATCTGTTCTTAAAACTGAAGGTACATTGCTTGAATTGTATTGCGGTAAATATTTTAAAAGCAAGTCTGCATTTATTTCTCTGTTTTTTTCAATAATAGAAATTTGTTCCGCAATATTTTTTAGTTGACGAATATTTCCGGGCCAATAGTAATTTATTAAAACCTGCTCGGCATCCTGAGTTAATTTAATAACCGGCATACGATATTTGGCAGCAAAATCATTAGCAAACTTTCTAAATAGCAAATGAATATCTTCTTTGCGTTCTCTTAATGGTGGCAGATAAATCGGAACAGTATTTAAACGGTAATATAAATCGGGTCTAAACTTTTCTTTTTCTAAGGCTTGATAAAAATTAATATTGGTAGCGGCTACAACTCTAACATCTGTTTTTAAAACTTTACTACTTCCTACTTTAATATATTCTCCGCTTTCTAAAACGCGTAATAATCTTGCTTGAGTGGCAAATGGCAATTCACCAACTTCATCCAAAAAAATGGTACCACCGTTAGCTACTTCAAAATAACCTTTACGAGCTTCTGTAGCACCCGTAAACGCACCTTTTTCGTGACCAAACAATTCGCTATCGATGGTGCCTTCTGGTATAGCGCCACAATTTACTGCAATGTATTGCCCGTGTTTGCGTGCGCTATTTTGATGAATTATTTGTGGAAAAACTTCTTTACCTGTTCCGCTTTCGCCACTAATAACAACGTTCAAATCAGTAGGCGCCACCTGACGAGCTATATCCACAGCTCTTTCAAGAAGAGGGTTACTGCCTATAATTCCGAATTTTTGTTTTATATCTTGTGTGTTCATTTATACTGTTTTTTGCCACGAATTACACGAATTACCACTAATTTTTATTTAATTTTTTAGTTATTATTTCGTGTAATTAGTGAAATTAGTGGCTTACTATTTCGCCAATCATTGTTGACGATGTGCAGCTAGTTACCAATACATTTACATAATCTCCTTTTTTATAATTTAATTTAGGAAAAACAATTACGGTGTTTTGAGTATTTCTTCCCATAAACATATCATCCGATTTTTTTGAAAAGCCTTCAATTAAAACCTTATGAACTTTACCAACGCCGGCTTTAGTTTTAATTGCACTGTTTTCGCGTTGAATTGCAACAATCTCACTTTGTCTTCTGCTTTTTATGGCATCAGGTACATCGTCTTTAAATTTTCTTTCGGCTAAAGTTTTTGGTCGTTCGTTATACATAAATAAAAATGCATAATCGTATTTTACTTCTCTTAATAAACTTAAAGTGTCTTGATGTTCTTCTTCTGTTTCGGTGCAAAATCCTGTTATGATATCAGTACTTATTCCACATTCTGGTATTATTTTATTAATGGCTGCAATTCTATTTAAATACCATTCTCTTGTGTAACCGCGGTTCATTGCTTCTAAAATACGGCTGTTTCCGCTTTGTACTGGTAAATGAATGTATTTACAAATATTTTCGTGTTTAGCAATTACTTCTAACACATCATCTCCCATATCTTTAGGATGTGATGTAGAAAAACGAATTCTTAAATCTGGACTAACTAATGCAACTCTTTCTAATAACTGTGCAAAATTGGTTGCTAATTTTTTTTGTTCTTCTGTTAAAGTTTCTTTTTTTAAACCGCCACCACTATATAAATAGCTATCTACATTTTGTCCTAATAAAGTAACTTCTTTATATCCTTTTTCAACTAAATCTTTTGCTTCGGCAACAATACTTTCGGGGTCTCTGCTTCTTTCTCTTCCACGGGTAAAAGGCACAACACAAAAGCTACACATATTATCGCATCCACGCATAATACTGATATATGCGGTTACTCCGTTTGTACCCAATCTAACAGGCGTTAGGTCGGCATAAGTTTCTTCTTTACTTAATATTACGTTAATTGCTTTGTGACCATCTTCGGCTTCTTCTATTAAATTCGGTAAATCGCGATATGAATCAGGACCAACAACAATATCAACGAGTTTTTCTTGCTCTAAAAATTGAGATTTTAAACGTTCTGCCATACAACCTAATACACCAACAAGCGCTTTAGGATTTTTTTGTTTTACACGTTTAAAATCGTTTAATCTATTACGAACTTTTTGCTCGGCATTGTCTCTAATAGCGCATGTATTAACAAAAATAATATCGGCTTCCTCATAATTAAGAGTTGTAGAATACCCATTGTCCATTAAAATTGAAGCAACAATTTCGCTATCGCTAAAATTCATGGCGCATCCGTAGCTCTCCAAAAACATTTTTTTTGTTTTGATGGCGGTATTTTTTGAATCAACCATTAAAGGTTTGCCTTGAATACTTTCGTCTATTATTTTTTCTTCTAAGTTCATTTTGAATTCACAAAATTAACGATTTTATGCCAAATTGACATATTTTTAACATTTTTCATGGGTTTTTTTAAAATAATAGACGAAAAAATGAAATTTTTGGAATTTGTGTTATTTATTTTTTTCCTTTGCAAACTTTTAGAACAGTCTGAAAACTGAAATAAAAGGATAAAACGGCTCTTTTTTGAGCTTTTTAATAAGTAATCTTACAGTTTAATACTATATATATACATGGCGAAAAATTTAGTTATAGTTGAGTCCCCGGCGAAAGCCAAAACAATTGAAGGATTTTTAGGAAAAGATTTTACAGTTAAATCAAGCTTTGGGCACATTAGAGATTTAGTGAAAAAGGGATTTGGTGTTGATATTGAAAATAACTTTACGCCAACTTATGAAGTTCAGCCCGAAAAGGAAAAAGTAATTGCTGAATTAAGAAAACTATCAAAAGGAGCCGATATGGTTTGGCTAGCATCCGATGAGGACCGTGAGGGAGAGGCAATTAGTTGGCATTTATATGAAACCTTAGGCTTAACAAAAAAGAATACAAAACGTATTGTTTTTCATGAAATTACTAAGCCCGCCATATTAAAGGCAATTGAGAATCCCAGGGAAATTGATATTAACCTTGTAAATGCACAACAAGCACGTAGGGTATTAGATAGATTGGTTGGTTTTGAATTATCACCCATTTTATGGCGTAAAATTCGTCCGAGTTTATCAGCTGGTCGTGTTCAATCTGTTGCAGTTAGATTAATTGTTGAGCGCGAAAGAGAGATTCAACAATTTAAATCTACTTCTGCATTTAAAGTATCTGCATTATTTAAAGTTGGGAGCGGCATTTTAAAAGCTGAACTAGACAAACGTTTTAGTACAGAAGCTGAAGCCCAAGCATTTTTGGAAAAGTGTAAAGCGGCCGCTTATACTATTGAAAGTTTAGAGACCAAACCTGCGAAACGTTCGCCTTCTGCACCATTTACTACCTCTACATTACAACAAGAAGCAGCTCGTAAATTGGGTTTTTCGGTTGCTCAAACTATGCAAGTGGCGCAACGTTTATACGAAGCCGGTAAAATAACTTATATGAGAACTGACTCTGTAAATTTATCGGAGACAGCCATGGAACAAGCCAGTAAAGCAATTAATGCAAATTATGGCGCTAAATATTTTAACCCCCGTAAATTTAAAACTAAGAGTAAAGGTGCGCAAGAGGCTCACGAAGCTATTCGCCCTACTTATATTGATAGGTCTGTAATTGAGGGGGAGCGTAATGAACAACGTTTATATGACTTAATCTGGAAGCGTACAATTGCTTCTCAAATGAGCGATGCGGAATTAGAAAAAACTACAGCTAAAGTAAAAATTAGCGGTGCTACAGAATTATTTGTTGCTCAAGGAGAAGTTTTAAAATTTGACGGTTTCTTAAAAGTATATATGGAAGGAACTGATGATGAAGATTCTGACGAAGAAAATTCATCAATTTTGCCACCAATGAAAGTTGGAGAAAAATTAGTAAGTCAAGAAATTACGGCAACTCAACGTTTTACACATCACCCTGCAAGATATACTGAAGCTAGTTTGGTGAAGAAGTTGGAGGAGTTGGGTATTGGTCGTCCGAGTACATACGCACCAACAATAAGCACCGTTCAAAAACGTAATTATGTTGAAAAAACTGATAGAGAAGGAACGCCAAGAAATTTTACGCAACTAATTTTAGCTAATCAAACTATTAAAAAAGAAACTAAAACTGAAAATACCGGAGCAGAGAAATCAAAGTTGTTTCCGACCGATATTGGTATGGTAGTTAATGATTTTTTATTGCAGTATTTCCCAAATATTTTAGATTTTCATTTTACCGCTAAAGTTGAAGAAGAGTTTGATGAAATAGCAGAAGGAAATTTAGATTGGCAAAAAATGTTGAAAAACTTTTATACGCCATTTCATAAAACTGTTGAAACTACAACTGAAAATAGTGAGCGCGCGAGTGGTGAACGTTCTTTAGGGGTTGACCCAGTTTCTGGTAAACCAATAATTGTACGTATTGGTCGCTTTGGACCATTAGCACAAATTGGTGAAACTATTGAAGGTTCGGAAGAAAAACCACGCTTTGCAAGTTTACGCAAACAACAAAGTATTGAAACTATTACACTAGAAGAAGCTTTAGATTTATTTAAACTCCCTTTAAATTTAGGTACCTATGAAGGTAAAGAAGTAGTAATTGGTGTTGGTCGTTTTGGTCCTTATATTAAATTAGATGAATCTTTTATTTCAATACCAAGAACAATTGATCCTTTAAGTTTGGATATGGAAGGAGCAATTGCAATTATTAAGGAAAAACAATTAGCAGATGCGCCAGTTGCGCATTATGATGGTAAACCTATCACTAAAGGTAAAGGTCGTTTTGGGCCATTTATTAAATACGAAGGATTATTTATTAATGTTCCTCGCGCATATGATTTTGATAATTTATCGCAAAGTGATATGGATGAATTAATCGAAAAAAAATTAGAGAAAGAAGCAAACCGTTATATTCAAAATTGGCCGGAAGAAAAAATAGCAATTGAAAATGCTCGTTGGGGACCAATTATTAAATTTGGAAAACTTGTTTTAAAACTAATAAAAGAAGGTGGTGGTAAATATACTCCAGAAGAGTTGGCAAAATTAGATTTAGAAGAGGTAAAGAAAATGATTGTGGCACAAGTGCCTAAAGCTTTTGATAAAAAAGGCGCAAAAAAAGCTGCTAAGAAATCGCCTGCAAAAAAAGCGGTTGTTAAAAGTTTACCCGCAAAAAAAGTGATAGCAAAAACAACAACTTTAAAGAAAGCGGCGTCAAAAAAAGCAACACCAGTAAAGAAGGCAGTGGCAAACAAAGCAGTAATAAAAAAAGTGATTAAAAAATCTTCTGCAAAAAAGAAAGCGGTTAAGAAAAAATAAATATTTAGCCCCGCTAGGACTATTAATAGTTTGTTTCGGTTTTATATTTTATTAAGTCCCTAACGGGACTTTTTATTTTTAAAAATATTTCTACATTTATTTTGTCCCTACGGGACACCAAAATAGTTAAACCGACTGTATTTAATCCCTTTAGGGATTAAATATTTATAGGGAAAAAAGCAAATAGATCTTAGTCCCAGAGGGACGAAATAAAAATCAATTTTTTAAAATTTGAAAAAATAGTTGTTACTAAAAATCTTAGTACAACTTTGTGTTCTTAGTGGTTAATAGGTAAGTTATGGTCTATACTTACTTTTACTTAAAATTAATTGCGCATCTTTTTCATTCATGAGTTGTTCTAAAGTAGCACCCTTATTATTTTTCATATAGCTTCGTACAATTTGTAGGCCCACCCACATGGCAATGCGTGGCGGACACTCTTTACTTATAGAACCTGTAAATGGCCCATCGCTTGTAAGTTCTTGTACCGTTTTTAAATTATTCTCATAAAGTCTATTTTTTTCAGCAAAATATCCCCATAAATTTTTCTCGTTCTTTAAACAATAATTTAATTGTTTATTGCTATATCCTATTATTAAACTGTCTTCGGTATTTGGTAGCAAAGCGTTAATTGTATAAAATAATTTCCCGTAAAAAATAGTGTGATAAATAAGAGTGTTAACTGGTTGTTCATTATCAAATTCAGTTAACAACCATCCTTTGGCAAGGTTAGGTAAAATATAATGCTCGTTCATTGTTTTTAACTGGTACAAAGGTGTATTAAGCATCTTGTAAAACTTAGTTGTGTCGTTTAAATACATGTCCAATCCTAAAACTAAAGCACTATCAGTATAGGCTACTGCATAATTATAGCCGGTTGTGCAGGTGATTAATTTGGTTGGAAGTTTTCTTTTAGGGAAGTGGTATTTAAAACGCTTAACACATTTTGTTAATTCAACATTTATCTCTTCTATATTTTTGTTTGGATATATTTTTTTTACATAAAGGTATGTTTCATGCATGTCTTTATCATTAATAAAATTTAAGATAGCGGGTTTGTATAAACTGTCTTTGTTCGCCCCTGAATTAAGAAAGCGGGCAACATAGTGCTCGTAAAAGGAGCCGTATTTTGAAGATATCTCTTTATTTTTTACTTCAAAATTAAGGGCATTTAATGAAAAAACATCATCTTCCAATCTCAATACCTTTAGTGGTTTAACATCAATATTAGAAATATCAATATCCAAATCATTGTTTTTACAACCTGTAAAAAGTAAGATGAAAATTGGTAAAAAAAGAATTCTTTTATACATGAAGTAAATTTTTATATTTGTAAAGTTAATTATTAAATAAAATAATGATGAAAAAAATACTATTCACTTTTATTTCACTTTGCTTATTAAGCATTTCACTAAAAGCTCAAGAGGCTCCTTCTGAAAAGCAATCTGATTTCGATAAAAAATTTCGTTTTGGAATTAGAGCTACACCAGAACCAACATGGTATAAAAGCGACAATAACAATTCTACTGGTGCCGGAGCATATTTTGGCTTTGGCTTTGGGATGATTATGGAATTTAAGTTGTCAAAAATTATACATTTTAGTACAGGAATTGGTGGTGATTTTGAAGGAGGATATATTAATTATAGAAATGATCCAACCTTTAATATTAACGCTGTTTTAACTAGCGAAGGGGAATATGTTGAATCGAAAGATGGAAAATTTTCATCCGAAGTGCAATTAGCAAATGGTAATACTCAAGTAATTTTAAAAGACAGAAAATATAAAACTACTATGGTAACCATTCCGTTTTTGTTAAAAATGATGACAGAAGAATATAGTGGCGCTAGATATTTTGCAGTATTTGGTGGAGAATTAGGTATTAGAGCGGGCATTAAGGGTAATGACACATACGTTAGTGGGATAAAAGCAACTGTAAATGGTACGTCAACTACAACCGCATATGTACCGGATGAGGATTTATCAAAAGCAAATATTAACCTAAGTAAAGATGCGTCGTTAGTGCCTTTAAGACTTGGAATGAATTTAGGCTTAGGTACTGAATATAGATTGGGCGGAAGCACCTCCTTAATGTTTTCTGTAAATTATTTCCAGTCTTTCACAAATTTAATGAGAAAAGATTCAAAATATCTTGTTAAAGCTACTCAGCCAGCTGTTTATGACCCATTAAATCAAGGTTATTTTATGAGAGCTATAAGAATTAATATTGGCCTTTTATTTTAATAAACTTTAAGTATATGAAAGCTACCTTTTGGTAGCTTTTTTTTTGTCGAAAAATGAGGGTTTTTTGACGAAAATGATGAGAAATATAGCTTTTTGTTAAGAAACAAGCTAAAAAATGCTTTTTTTATATAAAAATACCATTATTTTTGCCCCACTAACTAAAAAACAATTTAACATGAAATTAAATGAAATTCAGGATTTAATAAAATTTGTTTCTAAAAGTGGAGTAAGCGAAGTTGAGCTTGAAACAAAGGAAATTAAAATTGTAATAAGAACTCCAAAAAGTGCACCTCCCGTTGTAATGCAAGCTGCACCTGTTTATGCGGCACCTGCAGTTACAGCACCAGTAGCTAACGTTGTAGCACCAGCAGTAACTAACGAAATCAAATCAACTCCTCCGGTTTCAAATTCATCAGAGGAGTCTAAATACATTACTATTAAATCTCCTATGATAGGTACGTTCTATCGTTCTACAGGGCCAGATAAGCCTTCTTTTGTTAACATTGGCGACGAGATTGTTCCTGGGAACCCAGTGTGCATAATTGAAGCCATGAAACTTTTTAACGAAATTGAAAGTGATATTAAAGGTAAAATTGTGAAAGTTTTAGTGAATGATTCTACCCCAGTAGAATATGATCAACCTTTATTTTTAGTAGATCCATCTTAACGAAATGTTAAATGCAAAATGTTGAATGAAAAATGGCGCTTTGTTATTATCATTCAGCTAATTCAACATTTAAAATTTATTAATTTAAAATTTCAAAAAGATGTTTAAAAAAATATTAATCGCCAATCGTGGTGAAATTGCTTTAAGGGTAATTCGTACATGCCGCGAAATGGGAATAAAAACAGTGGCTGTTTATTCAACTGCTGATAAAGATTCATTACACGTTAAATTTGCTGACGAAGCAGTTTGTATTGGACCACCTCCAAGTAAAGACAGCTATTTAAATATGGCAAGTATTATTGCTGCCGCTGAAATTACTAATGCCGACGCAATTCACCCAGGTTATGGATTCTTAAGTGAGAATGCTAAATTTTCTGAGATTTGTCGCCAAAACAAAATAAAATTTATTGGTGCTAGTCCGGAGATGATTAACCAAATGGGTGATAAGAGTAATGCTAAAGCTACAATGATTGCTGCTGGCGTACCTTGTGTTCCGGGTTCTGTTGGTTTATTAGATAGTGCAGACCAAGGAATGGAATTAGCAAAAGATATTAAATACCCTGTTATTATTAAAGCTACCGCTGGTGGTGGAGGTAAAGGGATGCGTATTATTTGGAAGGAAGAAGAATTTCATGCTGCATGGGATAGCGCTGTACATGAAGCTACCGCTGCATTTGGTAATGGTGCTATGTACATGGAAAAATATATTGAAGAGCCTCGTCATATTGAAATACAAATTGTTGGTGATCAACATGGAAAAGCTTGTCATTTAAGTGAGCGTGATTGTTCTATTCAACGTCGTCACCAAAAATTAGTGGAAGAAACACCTTCGCCATTTATGACGCCAGAATTAAGAGAATTAATGGGCGATGCAGCCGTTAAAGCAGCATTATCTATTGGTTACGAAGGAGTAGGTACAATCGAGTTTTTGGTTGACAAACACCGTAATTTTTATTTTATGGAAATGAATACACGTATTCAGGTGGAGCATCCTATTACAGAAGAAGTAATCAATTACGATTTAATACGTGAACAAATTTTAGTTGCTGCAGGTGTTCCAATTTCAGGAAAAAATTATTACCCGCAATTGCACGCTATTGAGTGCCGTATTAATGCGGAAGACCCCTTTAAGAACTTCACACCTTCACCGGGAACGATAACAACTTTACATACACCGGGTGGGCATGGTATTCGTGTAGACTCACATGTATATAGTGGTTACAGAATACCACCAAATTACGATAGTATGGTTGGTAAATTAATTACTGTAGCACAAACACGCGAAGAAGCTATTGCAAAAATGCACCGTGCTTTAAGCGAGTATGTAATTGAAGGTGTTAAAACAACTATTCCCTTTCATATTAAATTAATGCAAAACGAAGACTTTAAAGCGGGAAATTATACTACCAAGTTTATGGAGACTTGGGATTTTAAAGCATAAGATTAAGTATATTTTAAAACCCGTTTTAGTAGTTCTAAAACGGGTTTTTTATTAAATAACTTTTTATACGCACTAAAAAAGAACGAATTACTTCTTTTAATTTTAGATATTTTTTTAGAATTACACTGTAAATTTAATCAGTAATTATTCCTTTATCATTTTTTTATAATAAATCTCGTTTAAACTTCCTTTCAACTCTAAAATGTAAATTCCTTTTTCAAATTCACTAATATCAATCATTTCTTGTTCTGATAATATAATCTTTTCAAGAATTAAGTTCCCTACACCATCTCTAATTTTTAATTGCAGTGGAAAACTTCTAACTGAATAAATTTTAAAATAGGTATTAGCTGGATTTGGATATATTTGAAAAGTTTGAACCGAGTTGATTTTCATATCTGTTGTTAAGCAAATAATTGGAGATGCATTATTTGTGACAGAAAAAGTCCCATTTATGGCAAACCAATCCTGCCAATTACCACCGGTTGCATTTGGATTTTGCCAATTTTTTAAATCAAAAGTCCCTGCACCTAATGAGGTTCCTTTAACGGCATAAACTTTTAATGCCTGCCCAGATCGGTTCCATGTTAAAGAATTATTAGCGCTACAATTTTCTGGAATATTTGGTAAAATGCAATTTGGTTGAATGAAGTAGGCGTTATCGTCATAGGTAGGAAAACCACCATAAACTTTTGCAATACCGGAGCTGTCAAAACAAACTGCCGTGTACTCATCGCAGGCAATACCATAAAAAGCTTTTGCGCTGTCTTGAAATAAACGTGCCAAAAATGTTGTTTGCCTCCCACGTCGATCAGGATTATCATAATGTGTGTCGGTTATTACACGTTTGAGAAAAGGGTTTTTTATGAAATCATTATTGCCAATAGTTACAGCACTGTTGTATGGGTTAGATAATGCAGCCGAAGAAGTTACAGAGCCAAATGCGGCAGAATAATATGCTTGTCCCTGAATAGCCATCCCCGCACTAGTGCCACCAATTGGTGTTTTTTTAGTGTTTATAAGATAATTTAGGGCAGTATCAACAGCAGTATTTTTCCAATAGGTAACATAATCAAATTGATTCCCTCCAGCAATAAAAACAGCTTCGGCCTCCCTAATTCTTCTGCGCACATATGGGTGGTTTGCAGCTGAAATGCTTGGAATTACTAATGTTTCAACAGAGTTTACAGGAATCCCAAGGGTAGTAAATAGATAATTGTTATATCCGTTTGTTCCAGTAACTCTAAGTACAACAATATCACCACCTCCGCTGCCATTTAAAAACCATTTCATGGCGTTGTCATCTTCTGTTGCCCCTCCCATTAAACAAACCCTTAATTGGGTAGTTTTAATAACGTTTGCGGTATCACCGGTAAAATAACTTGTGTAAGGTATTTGTGTGTAAATACTTTTGGAGAAAAGTAATAAAAAAAATATATAAGTTTTTTTAGCCAAAATTTTAATGTAAGACGCTTCTTAATTTCTAATTGTAAATTAATGATAACTCAAATTTAGATAATATCTTTTTAAAAGTGGATTAACTGCCATTAAATTTGGATGTTTTTATGGAATAAATCTTTCTATTGCATCTTAATATAAAACATAGTATATGAAAATTTCGATAAATGAACCCTGCCATGAGAATTGGGATAAGATGACACCAAATGATAAAGGTGCTTTTTGTCTTTCTTGTCAAAAAAACGTTGTTGATTTTAGTAACAAAACTATTTCTCAGATAAAAGATTTTTTTAAAGAAAAAACAGATTCAACTTCTGTTTGCGGAAGATTTGAAGAAGAGCAATTAAACGAAATGAGTTTCGATCATTTTTTTAATCAATTTAAAAATTGGAAATATTTTCAAAAGTTTGCTCTGATTGCTTTTTTTGTATTTGGTTTTAATTTATTTGGGTACGGACAAACAAATAACAATAGCCATATAAAAATGGGAAAAGTGGCTTATGTGCCTCAAGATACTGTTAAGAAGTGTACTAAGGATACTACTCAAAAAACTATGATTAAGGGCAGAGTGAAAAGCACAAATAATACCCCTAAAACTAAACCAAAGCCACAACCACAACCAAAATTAATGGGTGATGTAATGGTAGAGGAAAAACAAAAATAAGTTAATTATTAGTTGAGAGGAGTCGAAACTTTGTGAATCAGTCTAGTTTACAACTCTACGACCCCTCTCAGAGTGAGAATCAGTTTTGAAAATAAAATCAATTTATTTCTCCCTTTGAAAAAATGGAGTAAGAGGGATTTCAAAAAAAAATATTTTCAAGGTTTCGCCATGATTTTCGTCTAACTTTTTTGCTTGATCAAAAAAGTAACAAAAAAATCAAGGCTTATTAAAATTTTGCTAAAAATCGTTATGTTTCAAGCTGATGATTTAAGCGCTTCGCGAGATGCAAAAATCATCTCCACAGAAGCCAACGCCTTTGAATCATAACGATTTTTTTTACGCAAAATTTTAAAAGGCCCTATGTAAAGTTCGCTTAGCCGTAATAAAAAAAGCCTTTGCGATTAAGCAAAGGCTTTTTTTAAATTATTTAGTTAAGAAATTAATCTTTGTCTTTTGTATCATGTTCTTCCACTTCTTTTTTAATGAATGTACCATTCGAATCAAAAATTAAATCAATTTCTTCTTTACCTTTTTTAATTTCGGCTTCATAAGAAACTTTTCCCGAAGCATCAGTAATTTTAGAGGCTTCTGATAATTTATAACTAGGATAATTTTTAGTAATATATTCTGTAACTGCCTTTGGTAATGCACTTGTTGCAATTTCGCTTTCAGTTTCCATTAATTTTCCATCAGCACTAAATGTTGCTGAGGTCTCCACTTTTTTAAGGTCGAATTCTGCTTCAAACAAATCTTTTTCTTTTTCCCATTCTTTTGCTTTAGAGCCAGGAAAATTTTTTGCAAATGATTCAGTTACTGCTTTTGGAACTTCTGCTTCTTTAATTTTTTGTGCGCTTAAGGTATTTATTGCAAATACTAAGACTGCTGCTGTGATGATAGTTTTCATATTTTTATATTTTATTAGTTTATAGAGTAAAGCTACATTGAGAATCTAAAGTAATTCTAAAGCTAGAACTGTAAATTAAATTCATGAAATAAATTTTTATAGTTGTATTCAATTTTATAATTATAAAGTTCAGTTATACTTTTTACAATCGATAATCCAAGTCCAATTGATTCTTTTGACGCATCATTCTTTTTAAATCTTGTAAAAAGCTCATCGGTATTAATTTTTAAAGCTTCGCCAGAGTTCGAAATTATTAATGAATTGTTTTCTGTTTCAAGAATTATTTTTCCACCAGTAGTGTTATGTCGGATTGCATTTTGAATGAGGTTAGTAATCAGAATTTCAGCAAGAGTAGAATTCATTTTTACTTTTATATCAGAAATGATTTTGTGTTCAATGAGAATGTTCTTAGCCATTAAACGATCTTCAAAATGCGCTAAGACTTTATTTAATATGTCTTTTATGCTAACCTCAGAAATTTCTTTAAATTGATTATTTTCAATTTTAGCTAATAGTAGAAGTGCTTTATTTAGTGAAGCTAGTTTTTTTGTGGTATTGTCTATAGCTTGTAATTGGTCCATTTCCTCGGCTTTAAGGTTTGGCGATTGCATTAGCAAATTTATATTCGCCTTAATGATAGCTAAAGGCGTTTGCATTTCGTGAGAAGCGTTTTCTGTAAATTCTTTTTGCAATAGAAAATCGGAGTGGATTTTTTCAGTCATTTTATTTAATGCAGTATTTAACTGATTAAACTCTTTTGTATTAGAAGCGCTAAAGTTTTCATTAGAATGATTTTGAAGATTGTATTCATTTAATTTACTGATGGTTTTATAAAACGGTTTCCATAATGTTTTAGATAAAAACCAATTAACAGCAAAAAACGCCAGCATTAAAAACCCAACAATTATAGCAAAGGATGTAAATAAGCCTTCTAGGAGTTCTTCTTCCTCAAAAGTAGGTTTGGCTACTACAATTAAATAAGTTTGATTGTTTGTGTTTAAAAAACTTTTTAATAAACGATAATTTACGTTCTCATTTTCGGCGACATCAAAAATAGTAGTGTCTGAAAATACGTATTGGTCCTTATGAAATAGGGTAGGCGAAATCATAGATAAACTATCCAAGCTTAAATAGGTTTTTTTTATTTCTGGTTGTAATTTTAAAATGTTTTCGTTGTGTAATTTTTCTTTCCATAACATTTCATCTGTCCCATCTCTCAGCTCTGAACGAATTAAATGATAGGATAAAAAACCGGCTATAATTATTAGTGGCAAACTAATTAACAAATAATACAGTATGGTTTTAGTTATTAATTTCATTAATTAATTTTAAAATTATATCCTATGCCGTAAATTGTTTGTACATAATCTTCGCAACCTTTATCTGCTAATTTTTTTCGGAGATTTTTTAAGTGTACATAAATAAAATCGTGACTATCCAATTGGTCTGAATCATCGCCCCATAAATGCTCGGCGATGGAATTTTTTGATACAACCCTGTTTTTATTACTTATAAAAAACAAAAGTAATTCGTATTCTTTGGTTGTTAGGTTTACTAATTGGTCATTTACTTTTACTGTTCTTTCTTCGGGAATAATTGAAATTTCATTTACGATTATAGATTTATTACCATCAAAATTTCTTCTTCTGTTTAACGCTTTAATGCGTGCATTTAGTTCTGCTAAATCAAATGGTTTAGGCAAATAATCATCTGCGCCAAGGTCTAAGCCTTTAATTCTATCATCTAATGAGTTTTTAGCAGATATAATAATGATACCGGCTTTAGAATTGGCATCTTTTAATTGCTTTACTATATCTAGTCCGCTGCCATTAGGCAGTGTAATATCAACTAAAATACAATCATATTGGTAAACATTAACTTTTTCTTGTGCTTTAATAAAATCAGAAGCCGACTCAATCAAATAGCCTTCTTGATGAAGGTATTGTTTAATTGATTTTCTCAATTCGGGTTCATCCTCTATTAATAATATTTTCATTAAGTAAAGCTAATTCATAATTCTAAAGAGATTCTTAAGAGTATAACTTTATTAATTTCTCTAGAACATCAATAGCACTTTTACTAATAACTGTTCCTGGTCCAAAGATAAAGGACACACCCGCCTTATGTAAAAAATCATAATCTTGTTGTGGTATAACTCCACCAGCTACAATCATTATGTCTTCTCTACCGTATTTTTTTAATTCAGCAATTACTTGTGGTACTAGTGTTTTGTGCCCTGCAGCCAAACTCGATATACCTAAAATATGTACATCGTTTTCTACTGCTTGTTTTGCTGCTTCGGCAGGCGTTTGAAATAACGGACCAATATCAACATCAAAACCCATGTCTGCAAAACTTGTTGCAATCACTTTTGCACCTCTGTCATGTCCATCTTGACCCATTTTAGCAACCATTATTCTTGGACGTCTTCCATCAATAGTGGCAAATTTATCTGCCAATTCTTTAGCTTTAGAAAAATCTTTATCCATTTTTATTTCTTTACTATAAACTCCTGAGATTGACTTTATTTGAGCTTTATATCTGCCGTAAACTTTCTCTAGTGCAGAGGAAATTTCTCCTAATGTACATCTGCATTCTGCAGCATTAACCGCTAATTCAAGTAAATTCCCATTTCCTGACTGAGCAGCTTCTGTTAAGGCATTTAAAGCATTTTCAACTTTTGTATTATCACGTTCTGCTTTTAGTTTTTTTAAACGTTCAAGTTGTTGCGTTCTTACTTTAGTATTATCAACATCTAAAATTTCCATTGGTGTATCATCATCCACTTTAAATCTATTAACGCCAACAATTATATCTTTTCCACCATCAATTCTTGCTTGTTTTCTTGCAGCAGCTTCTTCAATTCTCATTTTAGGAATTCCGGTTTCAATAGCTTTTGCCATACCACCTAGTTTTTCAACTTCCTCAATTAATTCCCATGCTTTATGTGCAATTTCATTGGTTAGTTTTTCAACATGATAACTGCCACCCCAAGGATCTACTACTTTACAAATATTTGTTTCGTGTTGTAAAACTAATTGTGTGTTACGAGCAATACGAGCACTAAAGTCTGTTGGTAGAGCTATGGCTTCATCTAAAGCATTTGTATGTAAGCTTTGTGTATGTCCCAATGCAGCAGCAAGGGCTTCAACACAAGTACGGGTAACGTTATTGTAAGGGTCTTGTTCTGTTAAACTCCATCCGCTTGTTTGACAATGAGTTCTAAGCGCAAGTGATTTATTATTTTTTGGATTAAATTGTTTTACAATTTTAGCCCATAACATTCTTGCCGCACGCATTTTAGCAATTTCCATATAATGGTTCATACCAATTGCCCAGAAAAAAGATAAACGCGGAGCAAAGGCGTCGATATCTAAACCAGAATTAATTCCTGTTCTTAAATATTCTAAACCATCGGCTAAAGTATAAGCTAATTCAATATCGGCAGTTGCACCAGCTTCTTGCATGTGGTAGCCACTAATTGAAATAGAATTAAACTTTGGCATGTTTTTAGAAGTATACTCAAAAATGTCTGCAATAATTTTCATGCTTGGTGAAGGTGGATATATATAAGTGTTGCGCACCATGAATTCTTTTAGAATATCATTTTGAATAGTTCCCGTTAATTTTTCAAGACTAACGCCTTGTTCTTTGGCAGCAACAATATAAAATGCTAAAATTGGCAATACAGCACCATTCATAGTCATAGAGACGCTCATATCATCTAAGGGAATACTGTCAAATAATATTTTCATGTCTAAAATACTATCAATTGCAACACCGGCTTTTCCAACATCACCCTCAACACGTTCATTATCGCTATCGTAACCACGGTGTGTAGCTAAATCAAAAGCAACTGATAAACCTTTTTGCCCTGCAGCCAAATTTCTTTTATAAAAAGCATTACTATCTTCGGCGGTACTAAATCCAGCGTATTGACGAATTGTCCAGGGATTTTTAATGTACATACTTGCATATGGGCCTCTTAAAAATGGAGGCAATCCTGCAGCATAACTTAAATGTTCAAAATTTTTAATGTTGTTGAAATGTAAATTTTTTTCAACTTCAATTTGTTCGGCGGTTACAAATACTTCTTCTTTTGGAAAAACAGTTTCTCCTTTTGGAGTATAGTTTAAATGACTTATATCTTTTCGCATATTACTTGAAGAAGTTTTCGAGTTCAAAATTTAAAATGGCGTTGTTTAGTGGAAGATGTTTTAATTCTTCAATTTTTTCTTTTGAAATAGTGATTTTTTCTTTTTCGTTTTTGAATTTATTTACACCAATTGCTAATTGTTTACCTTCTTTAAATAATTCGTTTCGATGTTTGGATTGGATTTCAATTTCTTGTGAAAAAATATTTTTTTCGATGCATTTAAAATACCCGCCTTCTTTTTCAAAACGTTTAAATGTTTCTATTGCTTTAATTGCAATGGCATCAGTAATGCTTTCTATATAATATGAGCCACAAGAAATGTCTGCCATTGAATTTAAATAACTTTCATCCTTTAAAATTAATTGTTGATTGATGGCCATTCTTGAAGATAATTTTTCATTTTCAGGAAATAAAACATCAAATTCTGTTACTATTAATTCGTTACAACCTCCTGCAATTGCGGCCATAGCTTCTACTGTAGTGCGCAATAAATTATTGTATTTATCCGAAATAGATTTGTTGGTTAAACTAGTTTCAATTATTAAATGTAAATCGGTGTTTAAATTATATTCTGCTCTTAATACTTTCCAACACCTATGAATTGCTCGTAGCTTTGAAATTTGAATAAAATAATCAGAATTCACACCGGTTTTTATTACAAACTTAACATCGTCTCCGTTTGATTTAAAAGCTTGTAAATATTCAGTTAAATAGGAAAGCGCAATTGCAACTTCATAATAGGCTAAACAATTTTGATTATGAAAAGGTAAAATATTTACACTATTTGTTTTTATGTTTTTAAAATCTTTAAAACTAGAAACAACCTTTTGCCAATTATCTAAATCTTTTTGTGAAGAAAGATTTTGCGCGAATAACGTAATGTTTAAGTCGTTTAAGTTATAGTGTTTTTCTAAATAAATTTTTAACGCGTTTGCATCTGCTTCATTTAAATAATAGGTTGATTGAATAAAATTTAATTGAATGTCTTTTAAAGCAATTTCAAAATCTATCTCGTCTGCATTAATTGAGATAGAACTTGCACCACGGTCTAGGTCTTGCAATAACTGGGCATTAAGTTCTTTTGAGTTATTGTTTTTTTTGTGACTGCAAATATCCCAATCGCTATGGGTAAATGCAGGCTCGTAATTTTCAATGAGGCTTTCAGCGGTATAAAATGGTTGAATATCAAATCCATTCTCGTTTTTCCAAACCAAATTTTCGTACGGCTCTCCTTTAAGGTCTTTAATTAATTGATTTTTCCAATCGGCAGCTGTTGTTGGAGCAAAGTCGGTAAATAATTTTTGCATTCTAAATAATTTAAAAAATCTGACTAACTTCTTTTTTTACATAATCAATCGCAACTTCATTAGGCAATTTTTTTTCTAAGTTTGCGGTAATGTTTAATAACATCATTGCTAAATCGTTGCTACTATTGTCGTGTGGGACTTTTGTTGCAGAGATATTAATTAGTTTAATGATTTCCTCTTTAGCTGTTTTAACTAATTCCCAGGCATTGTAGCTTACATAAATTTGTTGCGATAAATTATGTTCGTATTCGCTTTTAACCGTCTTTACAAGTTCAACATGAAATTGCTGAGCAGTCATTCCATGTTTGTTAACTCTTACTACCATTGTATTTGGATGTATTCTCTCAAGGAAAATGATAATGCGTTCGTAAGCCTGTAATTTTATGGGAGTTACTAGTGATTGAGAACTTTTTTTAAGTTCGTGATCTCGTCTTTTCTGGTCGTTATCTAAAAACCGTTGTACAATAAAAAATGCCGCTGCAAATACAGCCAAAGCCGGTAAAAATATTTTTAAAACTTCAATTAATCCTTCCATAAATTTGTGTTTGATTGCTACTAATATCGCCTTTTTTGATTGATTTTTTCACTATTTTATTATCATTTTTTGGATTATTTTAGTATTTGCTTATGGAATTTTAGATTTATAAGCATCTCAAATAAAAAAGATACATTATGATTAACAAAAAATCAATCAGTTTTTTAATTATTATGCTTGCTTCGGCTGCATTTAGTCTAGGTTTGTTTTATAATTTTTCTCCAAAAAAAGAGATGATTTTATACAGTAAAGGCGATTCTTACCTTAAATTATGGAAAAAGGTAGATAGCTGTCAGAATAAAGGACTAACAGAAAGCGCTTTAAAAATAGTTGAGGTTATTTATGATAAAGCTAAGGCAGAAAATAATTCAGCTCAATTTGTAAAAGCTGTGCTTAACCGAATGAAATTTGAAAGCTACAAGGAGGAGTTTTCTTTAGAGAAATCTATTTTTAAATTACGGGATGAGGCTAAGGAGGCCAAATACCCAATAAAACCGGTATTACAAAGTATTTTAGCCGATGCTTTTTGGCAATATTTTCAAAATAACCGTTGGAAATTTTATAATAGAACCACAACTGTTGGTTTTAAGAATGATGATATTGAAACTTGGGATCTTAAAACAATTACAAATGCTGTTATAGTAAATTATAAGGCCTCTTTAGAAAATGTAGATAGTTTAAAAAGAACAAAAATTGATATTTATGATGATGTATTAAATAAAGGAACTCGGGATTGTCGTTCATGGCGCCCTACCTTATATGATTTTTTAGCGCATCGTGCTCTTTCTTTTTTCATGAATTCAGAGCCCGATGTTTCAAGACCATCCTCTCAGTTTAATGTAAATAACGAAGATTTAGCAAAACCATTTTCTGAATTTGTGAAAGTAAAAATTACCAATCCTTCAGATTCATTAGAGCTAAAATATTATGCATTAAAATTAATTCAAGATCTTACCTTATTTCATATTAATGATGATAAATCGGATGCGTTAATTGATTTAGAGTTGTTAAGATTAAATTATGTTCATGTTAATTCTCAAAATCCAAAAAAGGATACTTTGTATTTTAGTTCTTTAAAGTTTTTACAAGATAAATTTTCTAAAAACGAAAGGGTAACTGAAATTGATTTTAAAATGGCATCTTGGTATAATAATAATGCTCATGAGTACAAGCCATTATTAAACGATAATTTTAAATGGTATAAAAAAACTGCAGTAGAAATTTGCGAAGCAGCTATACTCAAATATCCTAAATCTTATGGAGCCTTGGAGTGTAAAAATTTAATTTATACAATTCAATCAAAAAATTATAATCTAATTATAGAAGAAGTTAATGAGCCTAATAAATCTTTTAGAGCTTTGGTTACTTCGCAAAACATAAATAAAGTTTTTTATAGAATAGTCAAAACGAATAATCAGGAATTGCGATTATTAATTCGAAAAAAATATGGTAAAGAATTGTATGAGAAATTTTTGTCTTTCCCAACAGCTAAAACATTTACTCAAAACTTAGTGGATGATAAAGATTTTCAATCGCATAATACTGAAATTGTTTTACCTGATTTGGAAAATGGCTACTATGTTATTTTAAGTTCTTTAAATGAAGATTTTAAGTATGAAAATAATTTGTCCGCATATTCAACGTGCATTATTTCTGATATTGCTTCTAAAGAAAGACGTAAAGAAGATGGCTCTTATGATTTTTATGCTTTGAATCGCCAAACTGGAGAGCCTTTAGCAAATATTACAGCCCAACTTTGGTACGAAAATTACGACTATAAAGCGCGAGATTATGTTATTAGAAAAGGAGCAACTTACAAGACAGATGAAAAAGGATTTTTAAATATTAGCAGTGGTTCTGCCAACGAGAGACAATTTTTTATTGAGTTTATAAATGGAAAAGATAGTTACTACAATAATAATAGTTATTATACCTATAAGCCATATAAAGATTTACAAACAAGAATAAGCTCACATATTTTTACTGATAGAGCTATTTATCGTCCTGGACAAGCAGTTTATTTTAAAGGCATTGTTTTAGAAAGTACAGCTGGCAAAAACCATAAATTAAAAACAAATTACCCTGTTACAGTTACTTTTTACGATGTAAATTATCAAAAAGTGGGCTCTTTAAATTTAGTTACTAATGAATATGGTACTGTAAATGGAACATTTATTGCTCCTCAAGGAGGGTTAAATGGACAAATGAGCATTACAGATGGTTATAGCAGTTCTTACATTTCAGTTGAAGATTATAAACGTCCTAAATTTGAAACTCAGTTTAATCCAGTTAAAGGAAGTTATAGAATAAATGATGAAGTAACGGTTAGCGGATTTGCAAAGGCCTATGCCGGCAATTTTATTGATGGAGCTCAGGTTAAATACAGAGTTGTTCGCCGCGTTAATTATCCATATTGGTATTGGTGGTATCGGCCATATTATTCTGCTGCATCATCAGAAGTTGAAATTACTAATGGTGAAATTACCACAAATGATACTGGCACATACATGATTAAATTTAAAGCTCTTGCAGATGAATCTGTTTCTAAAAAAAGTTATGCAACCTACAATTACGAAATTAGTGCGGATGTTACAGATATAAATGGCGAGACTCATAGCACAAGTTGTTATGTTACGGTTGGTTATCAAGCTTTACAATTAAGTGTTTTTGGCGAGGAAGTTATTGAACAAAATAACTCTAAACCTATTCGTATTACCACCACTAATTTAAATGGTGTGGCAGAATCTACTAAAGGAACATTTGCTGTTTATAGATTAAAACAACCTCAAAAAGTTTTTAGAAGTCGACTGTGGACCCAACCAGACAGACATATTTTAAATAAAGATGAATATTATAAAAAATTCCCGCTTGATTTATATGCCGATGAAACAAATAAATATAAATGGGAAAAAGATACCAAAGTAATTGATAAAACTTTTGATACTGGAACAAAAACAGAATACGATCTTGCTACTGAAATTAAAAGTTTAAAGGCCGGAAACTATAAAATTGAAGCTAATTGTAAAGATAAGTTTGGCGAAGAAATTGTTGCTTTTTGTTATATCACAGTTTTTAATAAAAACGGAACTGAAATGCCAGAACTTTTACCTGAGTGGTATTATATTGATAAAACAACAGCCGAGCCAGGTGAATCTGTTAATTTTATTTATAATTCAGCTTATCCAAATACTAATTATTTATTGGAAGTTGAGCGTCAGGGTCAATTACTTTCATCTAAAGTGCAAGCTGCTAGTATGAAATTAAATGAAATAAAAGTGGAGGAAGCAGACAGAGGAAACCTGGTTGTTCAAACTTCTTTTATTAGAAACAATCGTTTTTATTCCAACTCTCAAATAATTTATGTGCCTTATACTAATAAAGAATTAGACATACAATTCGAAACTTTTAGGAATAAATTATTACCCGGACAAGCAGAAGAATGGAAATTAATTATTAAAGATAAAAAAGGAGAAAAGGTTGCCGCAGAAATGGTGGCAAGTATGTACGATGCTTCGTTGGATGCTTTTAAACCAAACTATTGGAATTTTAATATTTTTCAAAGTTATTATTCTACCATGCAATGGACTGCAAGTACTGATAAACAAGTTAATTCAAGCGAACTTAATAATATAACACGACCTTATGAGTATTTGCCTTCACGATATTATGATCGTTTAAATTACTATGGTTTAAATTTTTATAATAATCGTTATTATAGAGGAGGATACGATGATGGAGATTATGTGATGAGCGAAACAACGGCTATGCCATCAACTGCTGCTGATGAAGAAGGTCAAAATATGCCAAAAAAGTCGGCAGAGAAATCTAAGAATTCAGGTAAAATGGATGCCAACTCTCCAAAAGAAGAAAGTGAAGATAAAGCCGGTGGAGCAAAAGATAATCTTAGCGGACTTGTAACTACAAGAAATGCTGCTACTGGAGAATCTAAGGGAGTGGATAAAAGTGGAGGAGAAGGATTAGGTGAGGTAAAAGCACGCTCTAATTTTAATGAAACAGCGTTCTTTTTTCCGGAATTACAAACAAACGAAAAAGGAGAAATAATCATCAAATTTACAGTTCCAGAAAGTTTAACTAAATGGAAAGTGATGGGACTTGCCCATACTAAAGATTTGAAGTCTGGACAATTTCAAAAAGAAGTTGTTACCCAAAAAGATTTAATGGTACAACCTAATGCGCCACGTTTTTTTAGAGAGGGCGATAAAATAACTTTCATTTCTAAAATTGCTAATTTATCCGAAAAAGAATTATCTGGAATGGCTGAGTTAAAATTGTTTGATGCATTAACTGAGCAAGAAATTTCTACAAAAATAATTGAAGCAGTTAGTGGACCTTTTCCAAATATCGGCTCGCGTACATTTACGGTTAAAAAAGGTTTAAGTACTTCTATCGAATGGAATTTAAATATTCCGGAAGGTTATTCCGCCATAAAGTATAAAGTTATTGCTAAGGCAGGAAATTTTTCTGATGGCGAAGAAGTTGCTGTACCTGTTTTAACAAACAGAATGTTGGTAACAGAAAGTATGCCAATGCCTATAAGAAGCAATCAAACAAAAGAATTTAATTTTACAAAATTCACGAATCAAAACAATAAGTCTACAACGCTTAAAAATCATGCTTACACTTTAGAATTTACTGCAAATCCTGCGTGGTATGCTATTCAAGCGCTTCCATACTTAATGGAATATCCTTATGAATGCGCTGAACAAACTTTTTCTCGTTATTATGCAAATAGTTTGGCAACCTATGTTGTAAATTCTAAACCAAAAATAAAGTCAATTTTTGACGCGTGGAAATCTTCTAGTCCAGATGCTTTTTTATCTAACCTTGAAAAAAATCAAGAATTAAAAGCCGTTGTGTTAGAAGAAACTCCTTGGGTATTACAATCGAAAAGCGAGAGTGAAAATAAAAAACGAGTTGGCTTATTGTTTGATTTAAACAGAATGAGTCATGAAACCAATTCGGCGCTAAAAAAGTTAATGAAAAAACAAAGTTCTAATGGCGGTTTTATGTGGTTTGATGGAATGCCTGATGATTGGTATATCACGCAACATATTACTTGTGGTTTTGGGCACTTAAATAATTTAGGTGTAGTTAAAGTGCGCGATAATTCTGAGGTGTGGAGTATGTTGTACAAGGCTGTTAAGTATTGTGATAACCGAATGCGTGAAGAGTATGAATACATGAAAAAGTATAACCCAAAATATAAAACCGAAAATCATTTGAGTTATAATGCCATTCAATATTTATATATGCGTAGTTTTTATAAAGATATTGATAGAGATAAACGAAACGTTGAATACTTTGAATATTACAAAGCGCAAGAGCAAAAATATTGGTTGGATAATGGACGATATATGCAAGGTATGATTGCCTTGAGCTTAAATAGATTTGGAGATATTAAAACGCCAAAAGATATTTTAAAATCATTAAAGGAAAATAGCATTAATAGTGAAGAGATGGGAATGTACTGGAAAGAAAATTATGGTTACTACTGGTACGAAGCTCCAATTGAAATGCAGGCATTAATGATTGAAGCATTTGACGAAATAAATAATGATACAAAATCGGTAGATGATTTAAAAACATGGTTAATTAAAAGTAAACAAACGCAACATTGGGGAACAACTCGTGCAACTACAGAAGCTGTTTATGCGTTATTGTTAAAAGGAACTGATTGGTTAGCAACCGAACCAAATGTGGAAATAACAGTTGGCGATATTAAGTTAGACCCTAAAAATGATAAATCTTTAGGGGCTGAACCTGGAACTGGTTATTTTAAAAAGACATGGAGTGGAAGTGATATAAAACCAGAGAGTATGGGGAAAGTAAAAGTGGTTAAGAAAGATGTAGGCGTTAGTTATGGAGCAATGTACTGGCAATATTTTGAGCAGTTAGATAAAATAACGCCACATGAAACGCCGCTCAAATTAAAGAAACAATTATTCTTACAAAAAAATACCGCTAGCGGAATTGTGATAGAGCCTATATTAGCAAGCACAAAACTTAAGCCGGGAGATAAAATAAAAGTTAGAATTGAGTTACGTGTTGATAGAGATATGAGTTACGTTCACATGAAAGATATGCGCGCTGCAGGATTTGAACCAACAAATGTTTTTAGTGGATACAAATATCAAGATGGATTGGGCTATTATGAAAGCACTCGCGACGCAGCTACCAATTTCTTTTTCTCTTATTTAAATAAAGGAACTTATGTATTTGAATATCCATTAGTTGTTAATCATTATGGTGATTTTAGTAATGGTGTAACAACCATTCAATGTATGTACGCCCCAGAATTTACTAGCCATAGCGAAGGAGTAAGAGTAAAAGTAGAAAAATAATAAACCTTTTTTGTTTAAAAAAACCCTCGATTTATTTTGAGGGTTTTTTTATTTTTTCAATTTTAGATTTTAGTTATTATTGACATTTATGATTTATTTTACAGGTTAGTAAATTATGGTGATAAGATTCGCTTTTGTTAGAGCAGTCTTAAATGGCTTTAAAACTGTTGTTGTTGGTTCAGATTTAGGTTTTTCACCTTTGCTAAATAATTTCCAATGTAGACCATTTATTTTAAAATTTTGATGTTTTTTTCGCTATCTTTAATTGTTTTGAATAATAAAAAATTGAAAAATGAAGCGTGCGGTTTATCTTCATCAATTTTTAAAATTAAAATTGACGATGTAAATGTAAATTTATGCGTGTAAGAGAAATGAAAGATTAAATTTTAATTAAAAATATAAAAAAATTAATACCTTTATTGTATGAAACAGGTTCTGGCAATTGTTTGTTTACTTTTTGTTTTAAGTTGTAAAAAGAAAAATGTGGATGGGGTAGTCCTAATTACAGTTACAAATGATGGAAAAGTAGTTTCCAATCCCGTTTTTTATATGAAAAAAGGGGTTACAAAAAATCCCAACATTCCTTTATCTAGTTATGATTTAAGTGTCACTGGAAATTCTTTTGGGCAAGTTTCTTTTGAGAATCTTGCAAGCGACAATTATTTTTTTTATGTAACAGCCAAAATTGATACACTATTAATTTCTGGTGAAGTAACAACTTTAGTTTCGCCCAAAAAGGCACCAAATAGATACGAGTTGAAAATTTATGCTGAATAATTTTTTTGAAGTTACTCTTGAGTTTATAAAAAAAGCCCAATCATTATTTGATTGGGCTTTAATATTTTGTTTAGTTAAGATTACATTTGTGCGTCTAACTTTGCCGCTAATGCAGCTTTAGGTACTACACCAACTTGTTTATCTACAACTTCTCCACCTTTAAAATATAAAAGAGTAGGGATATTTCTAATACCATATTTTGCACTAATGCCTGAGTTTAAATCTACATTAACTTTTCCTATAACAGCTTTGCCTTCATATTCTTTAGCTAACTCTTCAACTACTGGTCCAACCATTCTACATGGTCCACACCATTCTGCCCAAAAATCTATTAATACTGGTTTTTCGCTTTTTAATACTAACTCTTCAAAGTTTGCGTCTGTAATTTCTAATGCCATAATCTTGTGTTTTAATTTATTTGTAATTATTTCTTGTTTCTATTTTAAAGTTACTGGTTTGTTCCTAAATATTAAATCTAAATTCTTAAATCTTATCTCCTTTTAACTAACAATAACATTGTTCTTTTTGTTTAAATAAAAGCCAACACCAACTGTAATTAACATTAGTATTGAACCTATCATGGCAATTGTATTTCCGGTTGTATAGGTTTTAGGTTCAAACTTAAATTCTATTTTATGTTTACCGGCAGGAATTTGCATCCCTCTTAATACATAATTAACACCCGCATAAGGTTTTAATTGACCATCAATATATGCATTCCAACCTTTTGGGTAATAAATTTCCGAAAATACAGCAAACTCATCTGCTTTTGTTTCGCTTTCATAAACTAGTTCATTTGGCTGATAGGATAATAATTTAATTGTGCCTTCACCACTATAAGTGTTTATTAATCCAAGCTCTGTTTTGAAAGTAGTTTGCATAATGGCTTGTGTTTTAGTATTAATTTTTCCTAATCCAACAATTTCATCATCAGCATTTGGAACTGTATAAATTGTATTTACAAACCAAGCATTTCCATTTGCTTCAGGATTTTTTAATGGAATTTCGGTGCGGTTTTCTCCACCACCAGGAATAATAAAATATTTAGTGTTTAACATATTAATGACATTTAAACTGCTAAATAAAACACGCATAGCACTATCGCTTGAAAAAGCTTTTCCTGCATCTTGGTAAAAAGAATTTATTTCTTTGTCGATATGAAATTCAATTAGCTCTGCATACTTTTTCAATTTAGCTCCATGGTATCCACCAATTGATTTGTGGTAATAAGAAGTTGCCGCGTCATTAAATGTACTTACTGTTAAATTTAAAACACGGTAGTCTATATCTTTGTCTTTTAATATTTCCTCATCCGCAGCAGTTTTGGCAACTAAACTTTGTTGATTTTGTTCTTTGGTTACAAATGATTTATCATTTAAATACCTTGCGGCTACAGTCCAAAGATCTATTGCAATAAAAATACCTATAGCTGCAAAAAATAATTCTTTTTTTAATTTATTAGTGAAGTATAAAAACAATGCGCCAAAACCTAAAATTATAAAGATTAGTGAGCGCAAAGCATCCGCTTTAAAAATGGCTTTACGTGCAATTTCTAATTGTGGCATTAATTGAGCTACATAGGGTCTTACTTGGTTTTCCGGATTACCTGCTCTAACTGCTTGTTGTATGATTGATTGTTCTTCGCCGTATGCATGAAATGTGTTAACAGCATCTGGCATTAAGTAACTTACCGCACAAAACCCACCAACTACAGAAACGGAAATAATCACTAATTTTTTAAGGGATACTTCTTTTTTAATTAAGCCTAATTTAATTTTATCATCCCAATTTTTTATTTTAATAATTTCATTTAAGGCTAAGATGGCGAGTAATGGCAAGGTTAGTTCTGCAATTACCATAATCATACTTACAGCCCTAAATTTATTATAGCCGGGTACATTGTGCATGAAAAAATCAGTAAGACCCATAAAGTTGCTACCCCAGCCTAAAGCTATTGTTAAGGCAGTTGCTAAAAATATTGGCCATTTAATAGTGTTCTTTACAACAAACATGCCCAACATCGCCAGAAGAATAATAATAGCGCCAATATAAACAGGCCCACTTGTAAAAGGTTGGTCACCAAAATAAGCGCTGCTACTTGCTACTTGTTCTTTAAAATCAGCATTTACTTTTTTTAATGCGTTACCATCGGCACTTCTAACACTTGCGCTTGCACCACCTTTAAAATCTGGAATTAAAAAAGTAAAGGTTTCGCCAATACCATAACTCCATTGTGTTGCGTAATCTTCATCTAAACCAGTAGTGCTATTTTTCTCATGTTTTTTAGCTAACGATTCATCCCCCTTAACTTTTGCAATTTTCGCATTACCGCCGTTATCAAGGCTTAGAGGAGTTTTATCATCCTCAACCATATTTTTATTTATAGTCAACTCCGATTTTCCTCTTGTGCTATATTTACCATATTCGTTTGTAGTTGCTAAACTGCCATAATTGGGCAATACTCCAATTAACGTCGCAATTAAAAATAAAGCCAAGCCTTTAAAAAACACAGGCAATTGTTTTTGTTTTAAATGAGAGAAAAAATAGCCAGCAATTACAAAGCCAATTAAAATGTAACCATAATAAGATATTTGAACGTGATTAGCATTTAATTCCATGGCTGTAAATAGGGCCGTTATTGATAAACCAAGCCAAGGCTTACCTCTAAAAAGTAAAATAACGCCACCTAATAATGCCGGTAAATAGCCTAAAGCATTGGCTTTTGAGTTATGTCCTGCTTCTAATATAATTAAAAAGTAAGAGCTTAAGCCATAGGCTAAGCCTCCAATTAGCGCCAACCAAGGGTTAACATCTAAACACAACAGTAAAATAAAAAAGCCTAAACAATATAAAAATAAATAGCCAGCAGGAAGAGGTATGTAAAGTTTAAAGACATTATCTAATTTTCCAATCCAATTACCTGGGTATTTTGTGGATATTTGGTACGCTGGCATTCCGCCGAACATAGAGTTTGTCCATAAAGGCTCGGCATTATTATGAGCATTTCGATAATCTACAATTTCCTTACTCATACCTTTGTGACGCGAGATATCATCTTGTTTTAATTCTTTTCCACTAAATAATGGTTTAAAATAAATTAAGGTAATAATGGCGAAAACAACAATGGCTAAGCCATGTGGGAGGTAATTTTTGTAGTTAAATTTCATAATAATTTCTGCAACGACAAATATATTAAAATATTGTTCTTTTGGCTTTATTTGTGGGATAAATTAAAACTCAAATTATATTTTTCTATCCCCCCAATTTTATTATTTTTGTAATCCTTTTTATGATGGAAACTAAAAATTATTTTGCACATCCAACTGCGGTTATCGACGAAGGTTGTGAGATTGGTGAGGGTACTAAAATTTGGCACTTTTCGCATATTATGCCTAATTGCAAATTGGGCAAAAATTGTAATCTTGGTCAAAATGTTGTTGTATCACCCGGAGTAGTGCTTGGTAGTAACGTTAAAGCTCAAAATAATATTTCTATTTACACAGGTGTAACTTGTGATGACGACGTATTTTTAGGGCCTAGTATGGTATTTACCAACGTAATTAATCCACGGAGTGCAATTAATCGTAAATCAGAGTATGCTAAAACACATGTTGGCAAAGGGGCTTCAATAGGGGCAAATGCAACAATTGTTTGTGGTCATGATATAGGAAAATTTGCCTTTATCGGCGCAGGCACTGTTGTTACTAAACACATACCAGATTATGCTTTGGTTGTTGGAAATCCATCTCGTCAAATAGGCTGGATGAGCGAGTATGGACATAGATTAGAATTTGATAAGGAAGGTTTTGCAATTTGCAAAGAGAGCAGCCAAAAATATAAATTAGAAAATAACACTGTAAAACGTATAAGTTAAATGAATAAAATAAAGTTTGCAGTAATTGGGCAAGGGCATATTGGTAAACGCCATGCAGAGATGATTCGTAGAAATCCTGATTGCGAGTTAATAGCAGTTTGTGACTCACTTCCAAAAGAAAAATTGGGTTTAGATAATCTACAGGAAAAATTTTATAATTCTATTGATGAATTAATTGCCGCTCATCCAGAGGTTGAGGTGGTTAATGTTTGTACTCCAAATGGATTACACGCTATACATGCATTAAAAGCGCTAGATGCCGATAAACATGTGGTAGTAGAAAAACCAATGGCATTAACCAAAGCCGATTGTGAGAAAGTAATTTTTACTGCCTTGCATCACCATAAAACCGTTTTTTGTGTTATGCAAAATCGATATTCTCCTCCTAGTGTTTGGTTAAAAGAAGTGGTTGAGAAAAAAATTATTGGCGATATTTATATGGTTCAATTAAACTGCTATTGGAATCGTGATGAGCGTTATTATAAACCAGATAATTGGAAAGGAACTCAGGATTTAGATGGCGGAACATTATTCACTCAATTCAGTCATTGGATAGATATTATGTATTGGGTATTTGGTGATATCACAAATATTCAAGCGAAATTTGCAGATTTTAATCATCAAAAAACCACAGCATTTGAAGATAGTGGATTTGTAAGTTTTGATTTTGTAAATGGTGGTATGGGCTGTGTGAATTACTCTACAGCTGTTTGGGATAAAAATTTAGAATCGTCGTTAACCATTGTTGGAAGTAAAGGAAGCGTTAAAGTTGGCGGTCAGTATATGGATCAAATTGATGTGTGTAATATAAAAGATTATACTATGCCAATTTTAAATGAAACTAATCCTGCTAATGATTACGGTGCTTACAAAGGTTCCGCTAACAATCATCATAATGTTATCGAAAATGTTGTAGATACTTTAAAAGGAAAAAATAAAATATCCACAAATGCTTTAGAAGGATTGAAGGTTGTAGATATAATTGAACGTATATATGCCTTAAGGCCAGCAAACGTTATAAAAGAAGTTAAAGAAGTTACAGTTTAGAAAATTAGAATTTAATATATGAGTATTTACAATAAGATTTTAAAGAAGGAAGCTACAGTTGCCGTTATTGGCTTAGGGTATGTAGGTTTACCAATTGCCCTTGCATTTGCAAAAAAAGTAAAAGTAATAGGTTTTGATATTAACGAAAAACGCGTTAATATGATGAAAAAGGGAATAGACCCAAGTCAGGAATTAACTAAAAAAGATTTTGCAGGTTCTGATATTTCCTTTACTCACAAATTAGAAGATTTAAAAAAGGCTAACTTTTTTATCATCGCTGTTCCTACACCAATAGACGAACATAATTTACCTGACTTAAAACCTTTAATTGGTGCATCAACAACGGTTGGTAAAGTGCTTAAAAAAGGTGATTATGTAGTATATGAATCTACTGTTTATCCTGGTTGTACCGAGGAGGATTGTATTCCTGTTTTAGAGCAATATTCTGGTTTAAAATTTGTAAAAGATTTTAAAGTGGGTTATTCGCCCGAGCGTATTAATCCAGGAGATAAAGAACATACCATTACTAAAATTTTAAAAATTGTATCGGGTTGTGATAAAGAAAGTTTAGAGAATATTGCTAAAACTTACGAAATAATTGTTGAGCCTGGAACGCACCGTGCATCAAGCATAAAAGTTGCCGAAGCTGCAAAAATTATTGAAAACACGCAACGCGACGTAAATATTGCATTGATGAATGAGTTATCAATTATTTTTTCTAGAATAGGAATTAATACTTATGACGTTTTGGAGGCTGCCGGAACAAAATGGAATTTCTTAAAATTTTCTCCTGGTTTAGTTGGTGGACATTGTATTGGTGTTGACCCTTATTACTTAACCTATAAAGCAGAAGAAATGGGTTATCACGCGCGTGTTATTAATAGCGGGCGTTACGTAAATGATAGCATGGGTTTTTATGTTGCTAAAACTTGCGTTAAAAGAATTGTTGCCGCTGGAAAAAACTTATCAAAATCAAAAGTTTTGGTAATGGGCGCAACCTTTAAAGAAGATGTAAGCGATATTCGTAATTCAAAAGTTGCCGATATTGTAAAAGAGCTAAAATCCTTTGGTGTTAAAGTTGAAATTGTTGATCCAAATGCTGACAGCGATGAATTAAAACACGAATATGGTTTTGGTTTAAATAAATTAGGTAAAGGTTATGATGGTGTTATTGTTGCCGTAAATCATAAAGAATACAAACCGTTAGACGAGAAATTTTTTAAATCTATTCTCTCAAATAAAGGTGTTTTAGTTGATATAAAAGGAATGTACAAGGACAAAATAAAGGGTTTAACCTATTGGAGTCTTTAAACTAATTTTAATTTTAGAAAATGAAAATTCTTATTACAGGTGCTGCAGGTTTTATTGGTTCGCATGTTGTGCGTTTATTCGCAAACAAATACCCAAATTATACTATTCATAATTTAGATAAATTAACCTACGCAGGAAATTTAGCCAACATTACTGATATTGAAAATAAACCAAATTATAAATTCATAAAAGGAGATATTGTAGATGCTGCTTTTATAAACGCTTTATTCGAAAAAGAACAATACAATGCGGTTGTGCATTTAGCAGCCGAAAGTCATGTTGATAGAAGTATCACCAACCCATTAGAGTTTGTGATGACAAATGTTATTGGCACCGTAAATTTATTAAACGCTGCAAAGGAATTATATAAAAAAGATAATTCTAAGTTCTCTAAATTTTACCATGTAAGTACCGATGAAGTTTATGGTGCCTTAGGCGAAACGGGCATGTTTACTGAAGAAACTTCTTACGACCCGCACAGTCCTTATTCTGCTTCAAAAGCAAGTAGCGATCATTTTGTGCGCGCCTATTTTGATACTTATGGTTTACCAATTGTAATTTCTAATTGTAGTAACAATTATGGTCCAAATCATTTTCCCGAAAAATTAATTCCGCTTTGCATTTATAATATTAAAAATAATAAACCATTACCAATTTATGGTAAGGGCGAAAACGTTCGCGATTGGTTGTATGTAGTTGATCACGCAGTTGCTATTGATACTATTTTTCATAATGCAAAATTAGGAAGTACCTATAATATTGGTGGGCATAACGAATGGACAAACATTGATGTTATTCGTTTATTATGTAAAATAATGGATAAGAAATTAAACCGTGCAGAAGGAACCAACGAAAAACTAATCACATTTGTAAAAGATAGAGCAGGGCATGATTTGCGTTATGCAATTGATTCTTCCAAATTACAAAAAGATTTAGGCTGGGTGCCCTCAGTAACTTTTGAGCAAGGTTTAGATAAAACTGTAGATTGGTATTTAGCTAACGACGAATGGTTAAATAATGTAACTTCTGGCAACTACGCAAAGTATTACGAAGAGCAATACGTTAAACGATAATTCTTTTTGTTAATCTAAATTTTTAAACCATTCTCAATTACTTTTACATTAAGTAAAGGTTAGTTTTTCAATTATTTTCAGGCTGTAGGCTTAAATAGTCTAAAATATTTTTGCCATTCCACTCAATCTATTATATTTGTATATTAAGGTTTTATAATGGGAAAACAAGATAGTGACGTAAAAGCAAGTAATTTAAGTTTCGAAGATTTCAAGAAAATTGTTTTGGAAGATTTTAAATTAGTGAATGAAAGTAGACAGGCAAGTTTATTAGGTAGAAAAGAAGTGCTTACCGGAAAAGCAAAGTTTGGTATTTTTGGAGATGGAAAAGAATTAGCTCAAATAGCTATGAGCAAGGTCTTTAAAAATGGCGATTTCAGAAGCGGTTATTACCGCGATCAAACATTTATGTTGTCTATTAACGCACTTACATTACAACAATGGTTTGCGGGTTTATATGGTCATACTGATATTAATTTAGAGCCTATGAGCGCTGGCCGTCAAATGGGCGGACATTTTGCTACTCATAGTTTAAATAATGATGGATCTTTTAAAGCTTTAAAAGATCAAAAAAATTCTAGCAGTGATATTTCACCTACAGGCTCGCAAATGCCACGCCTATTAGGTTTAGCATACGCATCACATTTTTATAAAATAAATAAAGAGTTACATGTAGCACCCTTTAATACTTATAGCGATAAAGGAAATGAAGTTGCATTTGGTACAATTGGTGATGCTTCTACGAGCGAAGGTTTATTTTGGGAAACAATTAATGCCGCAGGTGTTCTTCAAGTACCAATGTTAATAAGCGTTTGGGATGATGGACATGGAATTTCTGTTCCAAAAAAATACCAAACAACAAAAGAAAGTATTAGCGAAGTTCTTAAAGGTTTTCAACGCGAAAACGGTGGCAAGGGCTACGAAATATTTAAAACAAAGGGTTGGGATTATGCTCACCTTTGCGAAACATACGAAAAAGCAATTAAAGTTTGTCGCGAAGAGCATGTGCCTGTTTTAGTTCACGTTGAAGAGGTTACTCAACCGCAAGGGCATAGTACAAGCGGTTCGCATGAACGTTATAAAAACAAAGAGCGTTTGCAGTGGGAAATTGATTTTGATTGCGTAAAACAAATGCGCGAATGGATTTTGAATAATGCGTTAGCAAATGAAGCCGAATTAAATAAAATTGAAGAAGACGCAAAAGAGGCTGTAAAAATTGCAAAAACAAATGCATGGTCGGATTATTTAACGCCAATTAAAAATGAAGTTGCTGAGGTTTGCGCTTTATTTGATGTAATTGGTGGAGATTCTGTTTTAGCAATAAAAACCGAATTACAATCTGTTAAAGAACCAATTCGCAGAGAAATTCACGTAGCGATTAAAAATGTTTTACGTTTAACAGTTAATGAATCTACCGATGCACGCGAAAAATTAATTTCTTGGTTAAATAATTCGCGTGTTGAAAATGAGGATAGATTTAGCTCTCATTTATATTCTCAATCCTTAAAACAAATAAAAAATATATCTCCATCTGCTATTGAATATAATGAGGATAAGCAAATGGATGGTCGCGAAATATTGCGCGATAATTTTGATGCTATTCTTTCTAAATATCCCGAAGTAATGATATTTGGAGAAGATTCTGGAAAAATTGGCGGTGTAAACCAAGGCCTGGAAGGCTTACAAGCAAAATATGGCGAACACCGTGTGTTTGATACAGGTATTCGTGAAGCAACAATTATGGGGCAAGCCATTGGTTTAGCCATGCGCGGTTTACGTCCAATTGCTGAAATACAATATTTAGATTATTTATTGTACGCATTACAGCTAATGAGCGATGATTTAGCAACTGTGCAGTGGAGAACAAAGGGTAAGCAAAAAGCCCCTGTTATTATCCGCACGCGTGGCCATAGATTAGAAGGCGTTTGGCATAGCGGTTCGCCAATGGGTATGATTGTTCATGCATGCAGAGGAATAAATATTTGTGTGCCTCGTAACATGACTATCGCTTCAGGTTTTTATAACACACTATTAGAATCAGATGAGCCGGCACTAGTTATTGAGCCTTTAAATGGTTATCGTTTAAAAGAAAAACAACCAAGTAATTTTGGTGAGTATAAAATGACATTAGGTATTCCTGAAGTTTTAACAACCGGAACTGATATTACATTAGTTTCTTATGGCAGTAGTATTAGAGTGGCGCAAGAAGCAATTAAAAATTTAGAAAAACATGGTATTTCAGTGGAATTAATAGATTTACAAACCTTAATTCCTTTTGATATTCATCATTCAATAGTTGAATCTGTTAAAAAAACAAATCGTTTGTTAGTTTTAGATGAAGATGTTTCGGGTGGAGCTAGCTCTTATATCCTACAAAAAATTGTTGAGGAACAGGGCGCGTATAAGTTTTTAGATTCAAGTCCTTTAACACTAGCTTCTAAAGACCACAGACCAGCTTATGGTAGCGATGGAGATTATTTTAGCAAACCAAACTCTGATGATGTTTTTGATACTATTTATAATTTAATGTCAGAAGTTAATCCAAACCAATACCCTAAAATTTACTAAAAAATTGTAATTTTATCATCTCGGCACAAAAATGGATGAGAGGATTATAAATAATAAAAACTATACATGAAAAAATATTTACAGAAATTTATACTTTGTTTTTTGGTTTTATTTAGTGTTACAAGTTTAGCCCAAAATGTTACAGAAGATGATGCACCGAAAAAGAAAAACGAAACAAAAATTTCTGAGGTAGTTAATACCGATTCATTACCTGCAAGTGAATTATTAAAACGTGCCGTAAACTGGGTTAAACTTGAAAGTAGTCGCTATGGTAAAACAAGCGGTATTACAACAGGTTCAAAAGCTGAGTGTACTGCAACATTTCCAGTTAAACCAAAAGAGTTAAATCCTGAAGTTGATTATACAGGAAAGATAAGTATGAAAGTAATTATTGAGTGTAAGGATAATAAATACAAATACACGATTTCTAATATTAAACATATTAGCACAAGCGGTAGAACTTCAGCGGGTAGTATTGATAATAAAGTGCCAGAATGCGGGAGTATGATTATGGGCGATATTGTTTGGAAAAAACTAAGAGGTATTGCGCTTAAAGGTGTTGGTGTTGTTGCCGAAGATATTAAAGAAGGTATGAATAAATCATCTGCTGATGGTGATAAAGAAGAATGGTAAATTAATTTTCTACCGTATAATAATGCACAGTATTTGTTTCTAACTTTTTTGTGCTATAGATTACTAAAGAATTTCCTGTTTTTGTTTCTGCCAAAATTTCAAAACATTTTCCATTATAAACGCAGTTAAGAATTACTAATCGCAAATCTATTGGCGATTTAGGAGTAACTAACTTTAGTTTATCTGGTCTAACAAAAAGTTTAGTTTTATGTTTTGATTTATTTTCAAAGTCTTCTGGTTTAATAATATTAAAAGAACCTAGAAGGCCTGCAAGCTTTGTGTTTTTTGGTTGATAATAAACTTGCCATTTTTCACCCATCTGTATTATTTTGCCATTATCAATTACTGCAAGTGTGTCGGCATATTTTAAAGCCTCGTCTGCTAAATGCGTTATTAATATTACCGATGCTTTATTTTTTTTAACTTCTCTGGTAATAAAAGCAAATAATTTTTCACTTAAAATTGTATCTAGATTGCTAAAAGGCTCATCTAATAATAATACTCTTGGTATAATTGCTAGTGCTCTAGCTATTGCTACACGCTGCTTTTGGCCACTTGATAAATACTTCGCTTTTGAATCTTTTAAAGCTACTAAATCTAATAATTTTAATAGTTTGTTTGCTCTTTTTTGTTTTACCTCGTCGGTATAACCAATTAATTTATCAAAAATATTTTCTTCAACGGTGTGTAAATCTAAAACATAAAAATCCTGACTCACCAATTTCATGTCTTTATATCCAGGAATAAGATTGTAAGCAGGACCAAGAACTTTTTTGCCTTCAAAGATTACTTCACCTTCATCAAGATCTTCTAAGCCGTAAATGCATTTCATTAAGGTAGTTTTACCGCTGCCACTTTTGCCAACTAAACAAAGAATTTCGCCATTGTTTATTTTTAGCGAAACATTTCTTATTCCCTTAAAATAATGTTGATTGTGATAATTAAACGATATGTTGTTTACCTGTAAAATAACTATCTAACAAGCGTTAAACTATGTTTTAATTTATAGGACTTCCCGTCAAAACCTGTGGCTTCAACTATTACAAAATAAACACCGGCTTCACATCTTTCGCCACTAGTAGTATGTCCATCCCAAAAAGCATTTACTCTATCCCAATTTGTTATAATGTTTCCAAAACGATTATAAATCCAAACATTCATGCTTGAAATTCCTTTTGTAATTGGTTTAAAAATATCATTTACATTATCTCCATTTGGAGAAAATATAGTTGGCAAAGTAACGCCAGATGAATCTGAAATTCTGAAAGCGTAATAAGAAGTATCGTTACAACCTAAATTACCATAAGCAATTAAAGTAACAGAATAACTGCCGCTTACTGAATAATTTTTAATTGTATTTAATGAAGTGGTATTGGCAGATAAATCATCGTTAAATAACCATTGATTTGAAATTGTATTTGTAGAATAGTTGGTTAAATTTAATTGATTTGGAAAACCTGTTGTGGTTAAACTCGCATTAAACGAAGCTTTTGCAGATTTTGTTACGTTAACTGTACTTGTTGTTACACTTGAACCTGTAAGATTAGAAACCATTAAGCTAATAACATAATTACCGCCAGTTGTAAATGTAAAAGTAACAGAGGGACTAGTTAAGTCGGGTAATATAGAAACAGATTTAGTTGGCGTAATTGTCCAAAGATAATCAGTTGGAGAATTAGATGTTTGTGATGAGAAGGTTAATGAAGTACCAGAGCATAATGTTGCAGAAGGACTAACAATTGTAGCCGTTGGTACTTGTGCAAAAGCAGCAGTGGAAATAAATAAAGTAAAAATTATTTTTAAAAGTCTGTTCATAAACCTCTATAAATTTACTAAAAATTCCAGAGTATTTACACCATCTGCAAAATCACTAATAACAGGCTGTTGTGAATAACCAAAAGGAATATGATTTTGCCCTACAACACACTGCAGTCCCTCGTTAATTGAGCCTAAATAGTCAGATAACTCCTTTTCGCTATGGTAAGTTTGGTGATATAAAACACCAACAGGTGAGTGCAAATCAACACTTTCTTTTACCATTAAAAAATTATTATCTAAAAACGTCATCGATTCTAATAAATAAATGGCTCTGTGGTAATCGTAATTATTGCCATATTTTTTATTATTCACTACAAATCCATAATCAATTATCGCCTCAAAAAGTTTATCAAAAGAATATCCTTCAGGAACCATTACTTTACTAACATTTCTGCAGCCTAATCCAAAATATAAAAAAATATCTTTGCCTAAATCCTTTAGCTCTTCTGTAGTTTCTTTACCAGTTATTACAGCAATGGAAGTGCGGTTTTTGCGAATAATATGTGGGTATTTTCCAAAATAGGTTTTAAAATGTTGAGCTGTATTATTACTACCTGTTGCTATTACGGCATCAAAGGCACCTAATTTTCCTTCAGCAAATAAAATCTGCGATTCAAACTCCGGTTCGTAATGCGTTAATAGTTTTAAAAAGAAAGGCAATAACACATTATCATCACTCGAAAGTTTTATTAAAACTTTATTGCCACTTAATAAAACACATAACACATCATGAAATGCCACCATTGGAATATTGCCTGCACATATAATAGCAACCGTTTTTTGAGGCTTTTCTATAATGGATTTTGTGAAATTAACGAGTTCTTCTTCTTTTAATTGGCTACTAATGTTAATTATAGATTCTTTAACAAACTCAGGAATAAACCAATTATTGTAAATGTGAGCCATTTCAATAAGCTTGTCTAAGCCTTGATGCAACTGTGTTTCGTTAGGTTTTTGCTCTGCAAAATGTCGGTTTATAAACAATCCTACTTGAACAAAACCTGCTATTCTTTGTTTTAATGTCATACTTTTAGGTTGTATATTTGTAACCTATTTTAATAAAAAACAAAACTAAGTAAAAAAATGGCAATTAAAATAACAGACGAATGTATTAATTGTGGCGCTTGCGAACCTGAATGTCCTAATAATGCAATATATGAAGGCGGTGCCGAATGGCGTTTTGCCGATGGAACCGGTGTGAAAGGAATGTTTACAGGACATAATAGTGGCGAAGAGGTAGATGCAGATGCACCTCAAACACCAAAAAACATGGATGTTTATTTTATCGTAAGCGATAAATGTACCGAATGTAAAGGATTTCACGATGAACCACAATGCGCTGCTGTTTGCCCTGTAGATTGCTGTATTTTGGATGAAGATGTTGTTGAAACCGAAGAGCAATTATTAGCTAAAAAAAGCGCTTTACATTTATAGTTTTTCTTAATAAAACCACTAAAACAATGTATTGGAGCATTCCTAAATAATCTTATTTTTGTATGCCTTAATATAATATGGTTTTTAGTAGCATAACCTTCTTAATATATTTTCTTCCAATATTTTTATTGCTTTACCATTTAGTGCCTCATAAATTTAAAAATGCGGTAATATTAATTGCAAGTATTTATTTTTATAGTTGGGGTGGACCAAAATTTATTTTCGTAATTCTTGGCACAACGTTTTTAGATTATTTTTTGGTAAACGCCATGCACAACCAAAAAACACAAGGTGCAAAAAACAAATTTTTAGTTATATCACTCTGCTTAAATTTAGGCTTACTATTTTATTTTAAATATTGTAATTTTTTTATTGATAACATTAATGCTCTTTTAGGCACAGAAATTTCTTGGCTAAAAGTTGTGTTACCAATTGGTATTTCGTTTTATACTTTCGAGAGCTTAACTTATGTAATAGATGTTTATAGAGGCGTTCACAAACCACTTAAAAACTTTTGGCACTATCAAACTTATATTTTATTGTTTCCGAAGTTAATTGCTGGTCCAATTGTTCGCTATAATGATATTGCTGACCAAATTACAAATCGTGAAAAAAATTACACACCTAATGTAAAATTAAGTGGCTTTTTAATTTTTTGTTTAGGTCTTGCTAAAAAAACCATTATCGCAAATACATTAGGTATGCAAGCCGATGCTGTTTTTAATTTACCACCCGAGCAATTAGATACTGCCGCTGCTTGGGTTGGTGCTTTAGCTTATACCTTTCAAATTTATTTTGATTTTAGTGGCTATAGCGATATGGCAATTGGTTTAGGTAAAATGATGGGCTTTAGATTTCCAGAGAACTTTAAGAATCCATATACATCCGGAAGTGTAAATGAATTTTGGCGCAGATGGCACATTACTTTGGGAGTATGGATGAAAAATTATTTATATATCCCCTTAGGAGGAAATAAAGGTTCTAACTCTAAATTGTATCGTAATTTAATTATTGTTTTTTTACTTTCTGGTTTGTGGCATGGCGCAAGTTGGAATTTTGTTTTATGGGGAGCCTATCACGGTGTGTTTTTAATTTTAGAACGTTTATTTTTACTTAGGGTGTTCGAAAAATTGGGCAAATTTATTTCGGTTCCAATTACCTTTATAATAATAATTACTGGTTGGGTTATATTCCGTAACGAAGATTTAAATTATGGCTTAAGTGTTGTTAAACAAATGTATTCGTTTAATTTCTTTGATGGTAAATTTGCCATGAATAACGATTTTATTTTTATGGCAAGTGTAGCTTTGGTGTTTTCGTTTTTTGCAATTACAAAACCTACCCAACAAATTCAAGAAAAAATTTATGGCGAGAGTTTTTCTAATTCAGGAAAATGGTTAGCGGTGTTTGTTAGTATTACTTTGTTTTATATTTCCTTAAGTTACATTTCGGCCTTAGACTTTAATCCTTTTATTTATTTTAGGTTTTAATGGCAGTTAAAAATAAAACATATTCACTCCATCATGTAGTTATATTATTAGCTATTGCTTGGCCTATGTTATATGCTATATTAAAATACCAGTCGAGAGAAAACGAAGAAGATTTAACTTACAACAAGCCAAATTTAGTCGGCATAGTTATTAGCAATGACAAACCAATTTTTTCAAAAGCCTCGTGGTTTGATGGTTCTTATCAATCAACATCAGACGATTATAATAACGATCATTGGGCTTACAAAGAAAAAATGGTAAGGTTAAATAACCAATTTTATTATAAAGCATTTAATCAAATTCGTGTAAATGGTTTTGTGCTTGGTAAAAATGATTATGCTTTTAGCGAAGGGTATATTTTTTCTGCCTTTGGCGATGATTTAATTAAAGAGGGAAAAGTAAAAACACTTTTACAAAAAGCAAAAGTTGTACAAGATACTTTAAAGAAAAAGGGAATTGATTTGTTGTTAGTATATGCTCCGGGTAAAGGGCAAGCTTGTAAAGAATTTGTTGAAGACAAATACGTGCATCCTATTTTAAATACCAATCATAATTTATTTGTTTCAAACAGTAAAAATATTGGTATAAATTATTTAGACCTTTATTCTTATTTCGATAAATTAAAACCTACTTCTAAATACCCTTTGTTTCCAAAATTTGGACATCATTGGAGCTACTACGGTGAGTGTTTAGCAGTTGATACAATTATTAAGCACATCGAAAAATTGCATAATTGTGATATGCCTGCAATAATATGGAATAAAGTGGATGTGGTTGATTCTGCAAGAAGTCGCGATGCAGATGTTTTAAAGAGTATGAATTTGTATCATGAACCAAATCAAAATATGAAATTGGCTTATCCGGAAATACAATTCGAAAACGATAGCTCAAAAAATACCACGCGAGTGCTTACGATTTCTGATAGTTACTGGTACGGCCCTGTTTATATGGGAGTAGGGCAGGCCTGCTTTGCAAACGGACAATTTTGGTATTACGCTAATCGTGTTGTACCTTCTCCTCGTCAAGGCGAAAAAGTGGAGGTGTGGGAATTAAATTTAAAACAAGAAATTGAAAGTAATCATGTCATCATGATTTTATATTCTGATGGAAATTTACCGATGTTTGGAAATAATTTTATTGAAGATGCCTATGAATTATATACTTCTCCAAAAACATATTATGCCCGTGCCGAAAAAAATAAACAGATCCAGGTTTACGCAAAACAAGTAAGAGAAACGCCGGCATTATTAAAAAAGTCAACACAAAAAAGTAACGATCTCCAAATACCCTTAGATAGCGCTATTAAATTAGATGCAATGAACTTTTTATCACCAAAAAAATAAATTAAAAAATGATAAAAACTCAATATGCCAAATAAAAAAAATAAAAATATTCATATTAAAATGGCTGGTTTAATTAAGTAATTTTGTCTCTCTCATTGAGAGGGTGCCCGAAGGGCGGGAGAGGAATAAAAAGAAACTAAAAAATATGAAAATGAAAAATAAAATAATACTAGTATTTACAATAATTACTTTTTTAGCTAAAGCTGACGAGGGAATGTGGATGCCACAATTAATTGAAGCTTTAAATATTAAAGACATGAAAAAAAATGGCTTTAAATTAACTGCAGAGCAAATATATAGTATTAACAAAGCTAGTATGAAAGATGCAGTGGCGATATTTGGTGGTGGCTGTACTGCTGAGGTTATTTCTACAAAAGGATTAATACTAACCAATCACCATTGTGGATTTTCATCTATCGCGGGTCTTAGCACTGTGCAAAATGATTATTTAAAAAATGGCTATTGGGCTATGAAGCCAAGCGAAGAATTGAATTGCCCAGGTTTAACGGTTACTTTCATAAAAAGAATTGAAGATGTCACTGCAAAAGTGATGACCTCTTTAAATCCATCTTTTTCTGAAATTCAAAAAGACTCTGCCATAAAAGCAACTATTAAAAATTTGGAATTGCTTGCAAAAAAAGATTCGCATTATGAAGCCTTTATTCGTCCTTTTTATTATGGCAACGAATATTATTTATTTGTTACCGAAACGTTTAAAGATATTCGTTTAGTTGGAACACCACCAGAAAGCATAGGAAAATTTGGTGATGAGACTGATAATTGGGTATGGCCACGCCACAATGCAGATTTTAGTATGTTTAGAATTTATGCAAGTGCAGAAAATAAACCAGCCGAATTTAGTGCTGATAATATTCCTTATAAGCCTCTATATTCATTTCCAATTTCATTAAAGGGAATAGAGAAAGGTGATTTTACAATGGTATATGGTTTTCCTGGAAGAACTCAAGAATATTTAACGTCTTATGCGGTTGATCTTTTAATAAATCAGCAAGACCCATTACGAGTAAGTTTACGCGAAAAGCGTTTAAATATATTAGACGCTGACATGAAAAAAAATGACACACTTCGTTTAATGTATACAGCAAAATATGCAGGCGTTGCCAACTATTACAAAAAATGGAGTGGAGAAATGGCAGGCCTAATAAAATCTGATGCCATCAATAAAAAGAAAAAGCAAGAAGATGATTTTCTAACGCTAGTATCAAATAACCCAAGTAAAAAAGAAACATATAAAAGTTTGTTTAATGAATTTAAACGTACTTATCAAGAATATGCTCCGCTGAGTAAACAATACGATTACTTTACTGAGTGTTTATGGGGTGTTGATGCTTTTAAATATGCAGCTACTTTTATTCCTGTTTTTAATGAGTTAAAATTAAAACAAAAAGGAAAAGAAAATAAATTTGATGAGCTTTTAAAGAAAACTCAACCTTCTTTGCCATTTAAAAATTTTAATAAAGAAACGGATAGAAAAATTTGTAAAGCCATGTTAGAAACTTATGTTGCTAATACTGATAGAGAGTTTATGCCTCGTTTTTTGGATTCCTTATTAACAGTTCATAATGGTAATACAATTGCCTTGACTGATTTTTTATATAACAATTCTAGTTTTATTGATAATGATAAAGCTAAATTAATGTTTAATGATTTTGAAAAAAATGCCTCTCTTTACGAAAGAGATCCAATGTATTTATTAGCCTCTAGTATTTATTTACATTATCAAAAAACAGTTATTCCTCAAATAGGTTATTATGACCGTCAGATTAACGAACTACAACAAGTGTATGTAAAAGGTTTAATTGAAAACGTAAAGGACAGAAAATTTTATCCTGATGCAAATGGTACTTTGCGCGTTTCGTTTGGTAAGGTGGCCGATTACGAACCAAAAGATGGTGTGTTGAATTTGCATTACACAACTATTGATGGAATGGTTGAGAAAAATAAAACAGGTTTAGAGGATTATTATGTTAAACCTCGTTTAGTTGAATTGTATGATAAAAAAGATTACGGTCAGTACGCTGATAAAAACGGAAAATTAAGAATTGCATTTACTGGTAGCAATCATACAACAGGTGGTAATAGTGGAAGTCCTGTAATTAATGCTAATGGCGAATTAATTGGAACAAATTTTGATAGAAATTGGGAAGGAACTATGAGCGATGTTATGTATAACGGAAATTTTTGTCGTAACATTGTTTTAGATGTACGTTTTACATTATGGATGATTGATAAATATGCAGGTGCTGGTTATTTATTAAGCGAAATGAAATTGGTGAAATAAAACGGTTGACCAAAAAAAAGGCACTAATTCACGAATTAACAATAAACTAAACTTTATTTTAAACCGACAAAATATTATTCTAAGGATTCATCTTTAGAATAATAATATCTGATAAATTAAATTTATATTTTTATAATAACCTTAACTATTGATTTGTGAAATTAGTGTAATTAGTGGCTTAATAGAGGTGATACTTTTTTTAATTTAATTTGCTTTAACGATGTAATTTGCCTCATGCTTAACTTTAAAATTACAAGAGTTTGCAATAAAACATTTTTTGTTTGTTACTGCATGTAATTCATTTGCCTTTTCAATATGATCTTTATTTGTAATTGTAATTGTTGGATTTAATGTTACTTCTTTAAATTGCCCGCCACCACCTTCATTTTCTTGCATAACGCCTTCTGCATTGTCAACATATTCTACAACGGTAATTCCGTTATCGGCGCAAAGGTGCAAATACCATAACATGTGGCAAGATGATAAAGCAGATAATAAAAAGTCTTCTGGATTGTGTTTTGTGCCATCGCCTCTAAAAGGTGTGTCTGATGAGCATAAGATATCTTCTTTATTTTTTATTGAAAGCGTATGGTTTCTGCTATAATATCTTGCATCAACAGTTCCTTCTCCTAAATTACCCGTCCAAGTAATTGTTGTTTTATAATAATGTTCTTTTTTCATTTTATGTTTAATTTTTAAAACATAGGCACATAGTTTATTTTATTAATATCATATAAAAGAAAGTGAAGCTATGATTTCTTTTTTTGTCTACCACCTATCTTACTATGTGGTTTAAAGTTTTTTTGTTTTAATTGGTGTCAATTGGCATTTGAATTTTTGATTTATTAATTGTTCCACCATTAATAACCTTAATTAAAACAGCTGTAGTTTTTTTATTCTTTTTCTTTTTAACCATTGGCGTTTCTATTCCAATCCAGTTACCAGATTTGCACCAGCCTGTAATTTCACCATTATCTACAATTAATTTTGCGCCCTTTTCTAATTTTATTTTTCCATCAATAGCCATTGCTACTTTACCTGTAATTGTAAGAGTAACTCCAGGTTTTACAATAATGTCATTATACATTTGAATATCAAAATCCCAAAGTTCGTTTGTATTAATCACCCATGCATTCTTATGATCACTTTCTATATCTTTAGCAAATTGCCTTAGGTTATGACCATTATTAGCATCTAAGTGCATTGTTCTTATTCTTCTTCCCATTTGTAAAGGTGATATCCAGCGGTTATATCTTGCTCCGCTCATGATGTTATTGCTAGTGTCTGGAATTATTTCACAGCATGACATACAAGGGGGATTTGTTGGGGCGCTTCTGTCGGCATTGCAAGCGGGATTATTATTTGGAAATACATCGCTTAAATAATCTATTGAGCCGCAAGCTCCGTTAAAATTTTGCCATTCAGATCCTGCACCTAAAGCATTTGCATAAGTGTGTCCTAAGCCAAAAGCATGACCAATTTCATGAAGTAAATGTGATCTTGAAAAAACAATATCAAAAGCTTGTAAAGTTGTAACTACAGCTGCGGAACCTTTATAGCTTGATAAGTGTCCCGGACCAGGGCTACCGTTAAATACCAATGGCATTCCTTCATCAATTCGAGTAGAGTCTGTTTTAAAAATATAATTAAACAAAGCTTCATCATTATTTATTAAATACAAATCTTTGTTTGAATAAAAATAAATATTTGTTATTTCGTAATTTATTTTTGAATCTGAAATAAATACAGGATTAAAACCTTCAACTTTATAACTAGCATTTCGTTTCCACGAAAACCTTTCTTGATTACCATTTGTGATTGAATCTAACATGTATTTTAATGCAGGTAAGCCATTAAAATTATTGTCATTCATTTGCCATCTTCCGGTATCGCCCATTGGCTTAAAAACATGAACAGTAATTTTTAATGTAATAACTCTGTCGTTTTTTGTTGGGATATAAAATGATTGCTGTTGGTATTTTTTTAGATACGCATCAGATTTATTGGTATAAGTAGTGACGTTTTTTGAATTAACAGGACTTAGACTAAGAATATTATTTTCAATTGGTATTTGTGTGTCTTCTGAAGTTATGTTTCTTTGGGCAAGCAAGAATGCTGAACTAGACAGATTTAAAAAAATGCAAATATGAAAAAATTTGAAAAGACTTTCTTTTTTTATATTCATAATTGAATGATTTTTATTTAGCCATTTTGTATCCAGTTTTTATAGGTCATTTCAAATTTTGTTTCACCTACATTATTTTTTCCCTGGTTAACCCAACCCAATTTAGTATAGGATTGTTCTGATTTTGTAGTGAGAGATGTAGTATGCCATATTGATTCTTTTGTTTGATCAAAATACCAATCCATCATTAAAGTATATAATTGTTTACCAATGCCTTGTTTTTCAAATTGAGGTTTTACAAACAAAGCCCAAATACTATTTCCTTTTAAATCTACAATAGAAAAACCAACAATTGTGCCATCAACCTCACATACCCATCCTTTACCATTAGTTGTAATATATTCTGCAAATTTTTTATCCGAAATTCTAGTTGCACCTAACAAAGCGTATTCATGCGCTAATTTTCTAACAGCCTGAATTCCTTTAATATCTTCTACTTTTGCTTCTCGATAGATCATAATTGTAAATTTATTTGCATGAAGTTACAAATATTTTTTTTTGAAAATAAGATAAATATCAATTAAAGAAATTGATGTTGTTAAATAAACGTTTTAAAATTTGAAACTAGCTCCAACTGTTAACCACGACATCCAGCCAATCTCCCCATAAACAGCAATTTTTGACGCCAAATAATAACGACCTCCTATAAAGCCGGAATAACTTGGCCATAAACTGCTATTCTTTAATCGGTAAGAATCTTTGTTTGGGTCAATATCGTTTGTTTCAAAAGAATAGCTAGTATATCTCAATCCAAGTAAAGCACCAAAATATAATTCTCCTTTTTCAAAATTTAATGCATCTAAATGATAAGCAGCTCTTGCTGCAAAAAACATGTACTTCCATTTGTGTTTATAATAATAGTAATTATTATTATTTTTATAATCATAATCATATTGCCAATAGGCACTTTGGTATCCAAGGTAAGCTCCTATACCTATAAACCCAGGGCCAATTTTTTCTTTTAAGGCTTGCTCATAGCTAATTCCAAATGAAGGGCTTGAACGGTATTTTGACCCTCTATATCCATTATTGTAATTATAATATCCTCTCCCTCCAATTCCAATTCCAATATTTAAAATTTTACTGCTTTCATTAAAACATCCATTGCCTGTACTTGCATTTGACGAAGACTTTTCTGTTTTCTTTTTGTTTTTATCAGCTTGCGCATTCAAAGCTATGCTCGATAAAAAAAACATAATACAAGTAATTATGGAAATCTTTTTCATTTTTTATAGTTTAAATTTATATAGCTAAATGTACAAAAGATTAGGTTTGTTTTTTTTATTTGTAATAAATCTTCTTAACAACTTATGAGTAGAAAATTAAATAATTTCTTTTCATTCCTTAATGACAAATGAAATTTTTTAAAGTGATTTAGACATTTTAAATCTTGATTTTTTGTTTATTATTTTCCCTTCTAATAGCATAAACCAATTCATCTAAATATTCGCCATTTTTAAATAGTGTTTTTTCGAAACGGGCTTCTAAAATAAACCCCGATTTTTCTAAAACTTTTTGAGAGGCTAAATTAGACCCAAATGGTCGGGCAAATATTCTATTAATATCAAAATTTATAAAACCATAATCTACCATTTCAATGATTGCTTTAGTCACTATGCCTTTTCCCCAAAATGGTTCAGCTAACCAATAACCTAATTCTGCATTTTTACAATGGATATCTTGTTGAGGATGAATACCAATTCCACCGCATGCTTTACCGTTAATCTCAATAGCAAGAATATTATTTGGAGTTTCTTTTGTGGCAAATTCAATAAATGCTTCCCCTTTATCTTTGGTATAAGGATGCGGAAATTTGTCGGTCATAAATTTTGCAATTTCTTTATTGTTGGCATGTGTAACAAGACTTTCTAAATCATTAGTATGCCATGGTCTTAATGAAAAATTCATTAGATTTGATTTAGATAATGTGAAAAATAATTAGAATTTACTTCTTAATCGAGCGCGTTTACGCTTTTGTTTGAAAATGTAACCAACAGTTACTTCTAAAGAAATATAGGAATCTTTTTGTAAATCTCCTCTTTGGCCACCTGTACCATCGGCGTTTGGTAAAGTTTGACCGTAGATATTACCTTTATTGGGGTCAGCCATTGCCGCGGAAACTGGTCCGTATGCGGCTTTTAAAAAACCATTATCGTAATAAGTAGTACCAACATCATCGATGTAATCTGTAAAGGTTTTGCGCCACGCAAATTCCAAGCCAACACTCCATTGTTTGTTTATAGTCATTTTATAATATGCGCCAAGCGGTATACAAACGCTGTAATTTGAATATTGTTTAGGGCCTCCTGCTAATCCTTGTCCTTCAGTGTGAAGTGGTCTAAGCTTTATATAGTTACCGCTGGCATCCCTTCCTTTAGGATTGTAGTAAAACCCACCAACACCAGCAAATACGTAGAATGAATGATTATTTGCTTTATGTCTTCGGCTTAGTGTTCTTTTAATTCCATATCTGTTTCCGGTTTTTGAACTTGTGTAACCAATTTCTACTCTTCCTGCTAATTCAAAAATATTAGATTTAAAATTTAAATTTCTATTGTTTCTGTATATTTCTTGAGTTAATGCATCATCACCTTTAACAATTAAGTAGTTAAATTTCCCTACAACATTAATCCATTTGTCAATTTTATAACGGTATCCAAGACCAAATGCGGTTCTGGTTTGTGAAAGCTCTAAATCTACTGGGCTATAATCTTTTCCAATTTGATCTCTTCCACCTAAATCACCTAAAAAATTTGAGGTTCCAATGGAAATAAAAACTTCTTTTCTGTATTTTTTCCATTCTCCCGGGCGCGTAAAATTCTGAGCCTCAGAGACCAGTACAAAAAAAGATAAGATGAATAAAATAAGGACTTTTCTCATTAAATTTTAACTCAATAAAAATACAAAAAAAAAGCTAAAATTATAGTGGTTTCTATTATATTATTAAATCTTTACCATCATGTTATTGTTAACTCGTTAATTAACAGAGCGTTAAAATTGACTAAATATGTTTTTTCAGTTGCTCTTGTAATTGCAGTATAAAGCCAACGAAGAAAATTCTCATCCATATTTTCTTCCTTCAAATAGCCCTGATCAATAAAAACAATTGGCCATTGACCACCTTGTGATTTATGACAAGTTATAGCATAACTAAATTTTACTTGTAGTGCATTATAATATGGGCTATTTTTTAAATACGCCATTCGAATTCCCTTTATTGGTTCGTTGCTTACGTCTGCTAAAACAGCTTCATATAAATGTTTTTGTTCTTCTTGGCTGAGTGCGGGGTTATCTGAAAAAAGACTATTGGTTATTATTTTTACCTGCTGCTCTGGTAAATTCGGATAATCAATAAATCGAATTTGACATTCACAAAAATTAAAACCATAAATAGTTTCTCGATTAATTAATCTTGTTATTTCGGCCATGTCGCCATTAGCAATAAAACCGGCTTCGCCGTTATTTTCAGGCAACCAATAATAGTTGTTTTTTACTATCATTATTTTATCGCCCGCACAAATATCTTCTTCATATAATTTAATACGATTACGAAAACTTTGATTGAATAAATTAGCGCGCTTATTACTTCGGGTTATTATTACAACATTTTCTTCGCCATATTTTGAAATTGCGGAGTTAATACAATCTTCCAGTTCGTCGCCCGGTATATTTATAACATCTGCTGAACAGATTAATTTTGGAAATTCAAATTTTTGAATGCCAATAGTATTTCGAATGTTAGTTGCGTTTAGCAAAATACCACTCTCTAAACGTTGCCTCGCCACCTCTTTTAATTCGAAATAATTTATATTTAAATGAAAAGCTGTTTTTAAATAATTTTCATTTAAAGCAGGGCTTTCATTACTACCAATTGGTGGAAGTTGCGCCGTGTCTCCAATTAAAATTAATTTACAATTTTGCCCACTATAAACGTATTCAAATAAATTTTCTAGTATACTATTTAGCAGATTTTCACTATTAGAATCGGCACTAATCATCGATGCTTCATCTACAATAAACAAAGTATTTGTATGTAAGTTTTCTGCAAGCGAAAAGTAAAATGCGCCATTAGCTCCAATTTCTTTTCTAAAAATTTTTTTATGAATTGTTTGCGCTAGTTTTTGCGAATACATTCCAAGTACCTTAGCTGCTCTGCCGGTAGGCGCTAATAAAACGCTACGCCATTTTATAATTGGCAATGCTTTAGTAAATGCCGAAATTAAGTTTGTTTTACCAGTTCCAGCATACCCCTTTAAAATAAAAACACTTCGTTCATCTGTATTAAAAATAAAGTCTGAAATTTTTTTGATAGCAATTTTTTGATCACTGTTTGCGGCAAATGGCAAATAAGCGGCAACTGTTTTTTCAAAATCGTGTGATGAATTAATTGGGGACATTAAGTATAAATGTAAATAAAAAAGCCACCCTAATTAGGATGGCTTTAGAAATTTTGTAAGTTTTGTTATTGCAAAGTAAATACAAATGATTGTCCGTTAATTGTAATAGTTCCTGAAAAATCACAAGCACCATTTCCAAAATCTATGAAACGAGTAGGGCGAGTTCCTGGTGTGTATTCAATTTTACCACTAATAAATGGATGACGGTGTGGTTTTGTAATATCGGGTGCACAATTAAAGTCTCTCACTAAATCCTTAGCTAAAGCGTTATAACTTTCTCCTTTTGCATTGGTACCGGTAGCTGTGCCATTAATTTTTATTTTTGCTTTTGTCCAATTAATTGGGTAGGCTTGACCATTGTAACAAAGTGTGTTTTCGTTGGTATTTATTAACTCTTTAGTACGGTTACATGTCCATGATACTGTTCCTGCATTACTTGCCTTTACAATAGAAACATTTGCACTTACCGACCAAGTTAAGTTAATTCCAGGATATGCGGCGGGAGTAATTGTAGCAGGTGTGGTGTTTTTAACAGTTTTGTTAATTATGTTAATTTGATTCCCATCAACAACGTAGTTTGCACTTGTAATACTCATGCTAAAACCCGGATTACGATAATAGGTTGCAGTAGGAGTTGAAGCGGAAAAATTGAAAACCAATTTACCGGTACGTGTGCGCCCATCTGTTCCAACACAACCTGTTGTTCCAAAATCTACTGTATAAGTTTTTATAGAAGGACTTGATGTTACAATAGCACAAACTGGTAAAAATGAAAGGTCATTTCCGCCAAAATTTGAATTTGTTTTAAAAGTTGTTAAGGTTCCTGTTTCGCAAACCTGACTGCCCATTGCGACGATATCATTTGAAATGCTTTCCGCTAAATTATTATCAGTAGCAGTGGTTTGTTCATTATCGGGAGCAACTTCAGCGGTTTTTTCTTTTTTACGGCAAGAAGTAAGTGTAATGGAAAAGGCAATTAAGCCAACAGCTAATCCTAAATAAATTTTTGAAGTTTTCATGGTGCTTTATTTTTTATATGTCTTGATAGGATAATAAAGATACAAAAAGGTTTAATTGAATTTAAAAAAAAAGTTTTTTATTTTTAAGAATACCTTAGCTTTGTTAAAATGTTGAGCCAATATTATAAAGAAAAGCTGATTTTAACCGATAAAAGCAATTTTAAGGAAAAGGATGCTTATTCTTTGTCATTATTTATCAGTAATAATTCTTTAATCTATTCAATTTCCGACGCTAATTTTAAAAATGTTAATGAGTTGCGCCATATTGAGTTATTAAATATTCTAGGTGCTGGAACTTTAGTGGAAAAAATTGAAATGCTCTTAAATAATTATCAAATCCCCCAAAAAAAATTCGAGAGGATATTAATTTCGATTTCAAATAAGGAATTTGCTATAGTGCCCGAATCTTATTCTAACCAAAACGATTTAAAGGAGTTTTTAAAATTCTCAACCGGTTTATCGGAAATTAAAAACCCATTGTTTCATTCTATAAAAAATGTAAAATTTTGCTATGCATTTGAGCAAGATTTAATTCACTATTTAGAAAAAACTTTTAGTCAAGCTATCATTAAACATTCAGGTGCAATAAATATTGATTTGTTTTTCGGGAATCATTCTTTAATAAATAGCAATTTATTTATGTCTCTAAACGATGGTTTGTTAGAAATAATGGCAAAGGATAAAAGCGACTTGCTTTTTTACAACACTTTTAGTTATGAGAATAATGAGGATGTTTTATATTATTTGCTCTTCATGATGGAGCAGTTTAATTTAAATCCGCTTCAGGTTAAACTTTTTATATGTGGTCAGGTTCAAACTAACGATGCTTTGGTTTTAAGTATTAAAAAATATATTAAGCATGTAAATTTTGGAATTCATGATTCTAAAATAAAATTAGAGGGCGAACTTTCAAAATTGCCATTACACCATTATTTTACAGTTTTAAATCAACATTTGTGCGTATAATAAACGGAACTCATCAGGGAAGAGTTATTAAAGTTCCTAAAGGTTTGCCCGTTAGGCCAACTACAGATTTTGCTAAAGAGGGTTTATTTAATATTTTAAATAATAAGATAAATTACGACGAAACCAAAGTTTTAGATTTATTTAGCGGTACAGGCCATATTTCATTAGAATTTGCCTCAAGAGGAAGTACTGATATTTTAAGTGTAGATGGAAATTTTAAATGTGTTGGTTTTTTAAGAGCAACTAGTAAAGAATTAAAATTTAATATTGACGCTGTTAAAAGTGATGTGTTTGATTTTTTAAAGCATTGCAATCAAAAATTTGATTTGATTTTTGCGGACCCACCGTATGAATTAGAAAACATCCCAACCATTCATCAATTAGTGTTTGATAAACAATTACTAAATCCAAATGGTTGGTTGATAATAGAACACGGACCAAGAACTAATTTAGAAGCACTAAGCAATTTTGTGCAAAAAAGAAGTTATGGCAATGTTAACTTTAGTTTTTTTGCGAACAAATAATTTCTTACTACTATTTCAAAACCCCAATGTCTTTTCCTATTTCGTTAAAAATAGTCTTAACGTTATCTGCAGTTTTTGTATCGCCAGTAGCGCGCAAATAGGTGTCAGTTAAAGTCATAATATTTTGATGATAAAATTTTTTCATTTCGTCTACCATCATATCTTTTGTCCATAGGTCTATTCTTAACGTATTATTTTCTTTCTCATCCCAAAGAGCTATCATAACACTTTTGCATTTACTTTTTTCTCCTGAATCCGGAGCGTCCCATTCTATACTTAGGGGTAAATTATTTTCGTCAACAGTAACTTTAAATTTTATTTCGGAGGTTTTCATTTTTTATACTAATTAATTTTCTAATATTTTAAATTCTATTCGTCTATTTTGTGCGTGTTCAATTTCACTACATGGAGTATAGCCAACGCATTTATTTAGTAATTTTTCTTCGCCATAGCCTATTGAAATAATTCTTTCGGCATCAATTCCGGCAGCAGTAATATAATTTAAGGCAGTTTTGGCGCGTAGCTGACTAAGTTTAAGGTTGTCTGAATCAGTTCCCTTACTATCGGTATGCGCACTAATTTCTATTTTAATAGTTTTATTGGTGTTTAAAACTAAAATCACTTTATTAAGTACTTCTTTTGCTTGTGGCAATAAATCAGTTTTGTTTGTTTCAAATAAAATATTTTCAATAATTGTATTGTTGCGTGGTTTAGGATTTTTATCGGTTAATAATTCCAACCAAGGGTCTTCTAACTCTATATCTTTAATTTTATTTATTTCGGCATCAATCGGCTTATAAATGAAACGTTTTCCTTTTTCGTTTGTGATAATTTTAATTAATTTATCATCTAAAGAGTAAATTAAAATATTTTTAAAAGCATCCAAAACATTATCAGAATTGTTTGCGCTCAAATAAAAACGCTTTAAAAACGGCAAATACTTAAATTTAAAAGCGCCAAAGTCATCAGTTAACACACTATCAATAACAACATAATTTTCATTTAATAAAATAATTTTTAGCCTACCAAGAGGCTTTGTGGCTTGGTCGCCATAAACTTTTGCGTTTAAGTTCATTTTCATTTCATCTTCACTAATAGAAATAGAATTAAACAATTCGTTATAATTTGAATTTATTTTTAATGATCTTCTATTCCCTGCAATTGTGTCAAAAAACTTCACATAATTATCGTCTTTGTTTAATAAATCTAGTTTTTCTCCTGCACCAACTTCTTTTATATCAACACCTAAAAAAAAAGAATTATCTGGTTTTATTCCTTCAAAAACAAAGGCTCCTAAAATATTTGTAGTTGTTTTTTGAATGATTGTATTGTACTTATTGCATAAATAAATAGTTTTATTTGCAAAGAATTTTTTTTGCTGGGCCGAAGATAAAACCAATTTACCTCCGATATTTGATGTATATAAATTATTAATGAGGTTTTTTATTTCGGCCGGTTTAAGAATCCATTCACAAAACCCATTCGCAGGTTTCGACTCAGTAATCAGTATTTTGTCGGAGTTAAATAAAGAGAATTTAGCTGTTGAGGATTCCGCATCTTTAGCATTAATTTTAAGTTTATAAACTTCTGAAGTTTTAATTTCTGTAAAAGTAAAAGCTCCAAATCTGTTTGTAGAAGTTGATTTTATTACTTTTCCATTTTTATCAAATAAGGTAACAATCTGGTTAGAAATTGGCAATTTTGTGTTTTTATTTAAGCTTATTTGACCAGAAAGTATAACAGGTAATTCTTCTATAACATTATTTTCTTTTTTGTCATCTATGGTTGGTGTCTTTTTTAAAATGGTTTTATTAAATTGTTTATTGTATTCAATATCAGCAATCATTTTAGAATTACCGTCAAATATTATTTTGCAGAATGCCTTTTTAAAAGCGCTTGTATCTATATCCCCATCTGTTTTTAAAACAAAAGGTATATTTAATTCATGAACCATGTTTATTTCTTGTTTTTCTATAGGTATGTTATCTCCTTTTATTTCAAGAAACATTGTTTGACAATTTGGATGGATAAAATAAATAAGGTAGTTATGATTGAAATTTAGTTTAATAGTAAAGTTGTTTGATGATTTTGTATTGATAGTTTCTTTGAGAACACCATCCTGCTTTACTTGAATTGTTGTGTTTAAAAGAGGCGAATTATTAACTTCATTATGGCCAATTATTGTAATTTGTCCTTTTGATAGAACAAAGCAAAAAATAACAAATAGTAGTATGATATTTTTTTTCATTTTAAATTTTAACTAAATGTAATTTTTTTGGAATTATTTGCCAAAATTTTCTTTGATAAAGTTATTAGTTGCCAGTATAGACGATGATTCTAGCTTATCATTGTAGTTCGTAATAACCAAATTTAATTTTTTTACATTTTTTATTTTCTTTAAGCCTTTATGATATTGGTTATTTAGGGCTATTAAATACTCTTCTGCAATATTTTTCTCGTATTTTCTATTGCGCTTAATTATATTTTGTTTTAAGTTTTTAGTTGTAGTTGTTAAGTGAATAATTAAATCAGGCTTTGGTAATTGATCCAAAATAATTTTAAATTGTTTCTTAAATAGCTGGAAGTCTGATTTAGATAAATTTATTTCTGCAAACCATAAACACTTGTATAAACTATAATCGCTTACAATTAATTTTTTCTCATTTTTTAAAGTTTGTTCTATTTGCCTGAATCTGTCTATCAAAAAGCTGTATTCAAGTGGAAATGCAAATAATTCTTGATTTTCGTAAAACAAAGGTAAGAATGGGTTGTTTTCGAATTCCTCCGGTAAAAATGTTGCATTTAATTTTGATGCTAAGGCCTTTGCCAAAGTGGTTTTTCCAGAACCAATATTACCTTCAATGCAAATATATTTAAGTGTTTTTACTTTTTCCTGTTTATATAATTTAACTTCTAATTTGTCTTTGTTATTTTTATACAAATCAGAAATTGTTTTTTTTAAAACAGGATGCTTTATGCTTGATGCAATTTCGCTTAATGGTTTTAAAACAAACTTACGTTTGTGCATTCTAGGGTGGGGTATTTCAATAGTTGGTTCATTAATTATTTCATTATTAAATAATAAAATATCTAAATCAATTGTTCTGTCATTATTTTTTATAGCACTTCTTTTTCTTCCTAATTTTTTTTCTATTTTCAACAATGTTTTTAAAACTGTTTTAGCATTTAGTTTTGTGGTTATTTTTATAACTTGGTTTAAATAATTGTTTTGAGAGTCGCTGCCCCAGGCCTGAGTTTCATAGATGCTAGATTCTGATTCAATTGCTCCAATTAATCGTTCAATTTCCCTCTTACTTGCGCTAATATTTTCTATCCGGTTACCAATATTTCCGCCCAAACACAAAAAAGCCACATTCATAATATTATTTCAATCTAAAATTGTTTATTACCTAACTTCATTATAAAATACAAATATATACATATAATGAAACAGTTTTTTGGCGCATTTTTCGGTTCAATTTTAGGGATAATTATAGCAACTATATTATCTATTGTAATAATTGTTGGTATTATTAAATCTAGCATAGATGCTGGTGACAAAAAGGATGACGAAGGTATATCTAAAACAAATTCTGTTTTAAAATTGGTTTTAGACGGACAAATTATTGACAGAGAAAAAGATAACCCTTTTAAAGATCTTGGAGATTTTGGTCCTTTCGGAGACCAAGATGGCCATGGTTTAAATACTCTTTTAAATAAAATAGCAAAAGCTAAAACAGATGATAGAGTAAAGGGAATTTATATTTATTCTAAAAGTTTAGAAGCGGGTTTTGCAACAATAGAGGAATTGCGAAATGCCTTAACGGATTTTAAAAAATCAGGAAAATTTATTTATTGTTATGGTGAATATTATGGACAAAAAGAATATTATTTGGCCTCTGTTGCTAATAAGATTTTTTTAAATCCTCAAGGTAGTTTAGATTGGAAAGGATTAAGTATGAGTTTAATGTTTTTTAAAAATGCCTTCGAAAAACTAGGTGTTGAAGTACAAGTGTTTAGACACGGCAGATTTAAAAGTGCAGTTGAGCCATTTTTATTAGATAAAATGAGCGCCTCAAATAGGCTGCAATCTGAAACTTTTTTAAATAGTATTTGGTCAACTATTTTAACTTCTGTTTCTGATGAAAGAAAAATTTCTATTGAAGAGCTTAATAAAATGGCAAATACTTTAGCGATTCGTTTCCCTGAAGACGCTATAGGAACGCTTATTGATAATGCTCTATATGAAGATGAAGTTATTTTAGAATTAAAAAAGAAAATAGGTATTACTGATAAGGATAAAATAAATTTAGTTGATTTTGATAAATATGAGCCAAAAGATAAAAAAGTTAAAGGCTTAGACTCGAAAAGAATTGCAGTTATATATGCATCTGGGAGTATTTCGAGTGGACATGGTGGAGATGATGAAATTGGCAGTGATGCTTTAACAAAAACAATTAAGGCTGCTAGATTGGATGATAAAATTAAAGCAATTGTTTTACGTGTTAATTCGCCAGGTGGCAGCGCTTTAGCAAGCGATGTTATATGGAGAGAAATTATGTTGGCAAAAAAAATAAAACCTGTAATTGTTAGTATGGGTAATTTAGCTGCAAGCGGTGGATATTATATAAGTTGCGGTGCAGATAGAATTTTTGCTCAAGCAAACACAATTACCGGGTCTATTGGCGTTTTTGGAATAATACCTAATATTCAAAAAGCTTTAGATCAAAAATTAGGAATTACGATTGATACTGTAAATACAAATTTACACAGTGATGTGGGTGGAGCCTTACGCTCTGTTTCTGCGTCGGAATATAGTTATATTCAAAGTGGCGTAGAAAAAGTGTATGATGTATTTACCAAGCGCGTAGCAGAAGGACGTAAAATGAGCCAAGCTGATGTTGATAGTATTGGCCAAGGTAGGGTTTGGACTGGTAAAGATGCTTTAAAGATTAATTTAGTTGATGAGATAGGCGGAATGGATGCTGCTTTAGCTTATGCTGCAAAAAAAGCTAATCTAACTGAATATAAACTTATTGAATTACCTAAACAAAAAAGTCCTTTTGACGCCTTTTTAAATAAAAAAGAATTAGAGTTGGAATCACGCTTCGTTAAAAGAAATTTGGGTGTTTCTTTTACATATTTTAAACAACTTCAAAAGTTAGTTAATGTAAAAGGAATTCAAGCACGCTTACCTTTTGAAATGCTTGTAGAATAAGCAGTTAGGTAACATAAAGTCTTATTTATAATTGGATAAAATTCTAAATTTTGTTTTTATCTTAAACAATCTTATATTTATGTGTTAGAAAAGAAAATTGAATACTTCAACACTAAATATTTCTACTAGTAAAATCGATGATTTAAATCAAAAAGCTTGGAGTTTAAATCGGGAAGATACTCCAAAGGCAATTGAATTGGCTACAGAAGCTTTAGATGAATCTACAAAATTAGAGTATAGTTTAGGTATAGCTTTAGCAAAAAAAACTCTTGGCGCTTGCCATGTTTGGATAGCTAAAAACGAAGATGCAGCAAATTATTGTTTTGAGGCAATTTCATTATTTCAAATATTAGGCGACAAAAAAAACGAAGCAGAAACTAATTATGTTTTAGGGAGTAATTTTTTCTATTTATCAGATTATGATACTTCGATAAAATATTATAAAAAAAGTTACGATTTAAGTACAGAAATTGATTTTGAATTGGGTATGGCCGACGGTTTAAATGGTATGGGTACTGTTTACTATACTATTGAGCAAAACGAAAGCGCATTAGAAGTTCTTATAAAAAGCGAGAAAATTTGTAGAACTCATGATTTAAAAAATATTTTAATAAAGGTTTTAGATGGATTAGGAGAAACCTACTATAATTTAAAAGATTTTAATAAAGCTTTAGATTATTATAACGATTGTTTAAGTATTATAGAAGAGTTAACCGGTAACTTTAGGGTTGCGGCTTTTGCTCTTGATGGGTTGGGTAGAGCATATACGGGTTTAAAACAATTTGATAAAGCACTAGAATGCTTTAATCAAAGTTTAAAAATTCGAAAAGAAATTGATTTTAAATTTGGTGTTGCAACTACTTTAAATAATATTGGGAAATTATATATTCAAAAAAACGATACTATAAATGCTATCGAAAATTTGACGGAAGCATTTGACATATCAATAAAAATTGGAAGTAAGGAAGCAACTTTTCAAGCAAGTGAAAAATTAGCTGAGTTATATGAGAAACAAGAAAAATCTGAAGAAGCTTTAAAATTTTATAAAATATTTCACAAAGCAAAAGAAGATGTTCGAAATCATAAAAGTGCACAATTATCAAAAAGTTTAGAACTTCAAAATAAAGTACTTCAATCGCAAGCTGAAAAAGCAATATTGGAAGAACGCGCCAGGGAACTAGAAAATTTTTCTGATAGTTTAATCTTAATGAGAGAAGTTGGGCAAAAAATTATTTCTAATTTATCTGTGGCAACAATTGTAAATACAGTTTACAAAAGTGTTAATGAATTAATGGACGCTCCGGGTTTTGGAATTGGTTTGTATAAAGCAGAAGATCATACTATTGTTTATCCGTTGTATATAGAGGGTGAAGAGCGCTTTGAAAATTTGAAATATGAATTAGATGATAATAATAGATTAACATCTCTTTGTTTTAACGAATCAAGAGAAATTGTTATTAGTGATCTAGAGAATGAAATTTCTAATTATCTTCAATCATCTAGTGCTCCAAAAGCTGGAAGAAATGTTGAATCTTTAATTTATCTTCCGTTAAAATATAAAGATGTTCTATTAGGAGTAATGACTGTTCAAAGCTTTACAAAAAATGCTTATAATAATTACCAAGTAAATATTTTTAAAAATTTAGCAAGTTACACAGCAATTGCACTTGAAAATGCAAAGATGTATGAGGAGCAAGAACAAAAAGTTATTGAAAGAACAAAAGAATTAATTCAAAGCAAAGAGGAAATTGAAAAGTCTTATGAAAACAATAAAAAGTTAAGTGAAATTGGTAAAGAAATTACATCAAACTTAAATCTTGGCGAAATTTTCAAAAAACTACATCTCTCAATCTGCGAAATTATGGATGCGGATTGTTTTGGTGTGCGTATTTATAAACCCGAAATAAATTCAGTAGCTTATAAATATGAGATTGAAAATGGAATTGTAGCACAGGATGTTGCAACTATTCCTTTAACGGATGAAAACAACTATACCGTTTGGTGTATTGTAAATAAAAAAGATATTTTTTTAAATGATAACGTAAATGAATATAAAAAATATGTTCAGCAAATTAGAGTTGTAGCTGGGGATATGCCTAATTCATTATTGTTTTCACCGATGATGATTGGCGAAAAAATTGTTGGTGTTATTACCGTTCAAAGCTTTAAGAAATTTGCCTACCAACCACATCATTTAGATATTTTAAGAACACTTGGAACTTATACTGCCATTGCGCTAGAAAATGCTTATCTATATGAGAATATGGAAGATAAGGTAAATGAACGTACTTTGGAAGTTGTTAAACAAAAAGAAGAAATTGAGAAAACTTTCGAAAACACTCGCTTAGTTAGTGAAATAGGTAAAGAAATATCAAGTACATTTTCTATTCAAGAAATTATTAGTAAGGTATACAATAGCATTAATAAATTGATGGATGCTACTATGTTTGGTATAGGTATTTACGATTCAAGTACTAAACGTATAAATTTTAGCGGTGTTATTGAGGACGGAAATATTTTAGAAGATTATTTTTATGAATTAACCGATGTTTCTCGCCCGGCAATATTATGCTTTACTAATCAAGAGGATTATGTTATACATGATTTTACCGAAGAATTTTTAAAAACAAATAAAATTAAAAAACGTACAGCTCAACCAGGTAAAAGTACGGAGTCTATTATTTATATACCTCTAACTCAAAATAATAAAAAGATAGGTGTAATTTCTGTTCAGAGTTTTAAACCTAATGTGTATACAGATTATCACCTTCAGTTAATTAAAAGCGTAGCTACTTATACCGCTATTGCGTTAGATAACGCTTCTCTTTATAATAATTTAGAGTTTAGAGTTGGTGAAAGAACTGCAGAGGTTATAGCCCAAAAAGAATTATTGGAGAAAAACTTTAATGATATTAAAATAACCGCAGAAATAACAAAGGATATAGCTTCATCACTCTCTGTAGAAAATATTGTTTCAACTGTTTATAATAAAGTAAATGATTTAATGAGTGCCGAGTCTTTTGGCATAGGAATTTATAATCCTGTTACTGAAAGTTTACAGTTTCCTGGATTTATCGAGCGCTCAGTTAAAATGGATTTTTTTGAATTCTTTTTAAGCGATAAAGAAAGATATGCCGTTTGGTGTTTTGATAATGAAAAAGAAATCATTATTAATGATGTTGATAAAGAATATGCAAAATACTTAAAAGTACAATTAGCACCAGTTGCAGGAAGTTCCCCAAATTCAATAATTTATTTACCTCTATTTACAAAAGAGAAAAAAATAGGAGTATTAACCGTTCAAAGTTTTTCTAAACATGCTTATTCTGAGTTTCATGTTAATATTCTAAAAAACTTAGCGCTTTCAATTGCTATTGCACTGGATAACGCAGGTTTATATGAAAACTTAGAGGAAAAAGTTAGAGAAAGAACAACTGAGGTTATTAAGCAAAAAGCTATAATCGAAGAAAAAAATAAAGATATTACAGATAGCATTAAATACGCGAAGAAAATTCAGCAAGCTATTGCACCAAATATTGATGATTTTAATAAAAATTTTACTGATAGTTTTATTTTATACAAGCCCAAAGATATTGTAAGTGGCGATTTTTACTGGTTTGAGCATTTTGGGGATACTACAGTGTTTGCTGCCGCCGATTGTACAGGGCATGGAGTTCCTGGCGCCTTTATGTCGCTTATTTGTAGTGATATTATGTACAAAGTAGTTAACGATCAAAATATTACCAATCCTGCCGATGCATTATCGAGCATTGATGAAAAGTTAGTGCAGCTTATTCGTAAAAGCTCTGAAAGCTCTGCCAATGATGGAATGGACATTGCTTTGTGCGCTTATTCTAAAAAAGATAATGTTATTGATTACGCCGGTGCTCATCGTCCTTTAATAATTATTAGAAATGATGAGTTAATCGAATACCGCCCTAATAAATTCTCTATTGGAGGACATTCAACAGAGGGAAAACAATTTGATTTAAATAAAATTCCAGTTTTTCCGGGTGACCAAATTTATTTAGTAACCGATGGTTATGCCGACCAATTTGGTGGTGAAAAAGGTAAAAAATTTAAATTCAAAAATTTAAAAGACCTTATTTTAAGTGTTTCAAAAAAGCCTATGCATGAGCAAAAGCAAATTATAGACGAAACTTTTGAATCATGGAAAGGCGGTTTAGAGCAAGTTGATGATGTTTGTTTGATTGCAGTTAAGATTTAAGTTAGTTTTAAAACGTAAAAAAAACCGTAACAAAATAATTGTTACGGTTTTTTTATGTTTCATTCAAAAGTAAATTAAATTATTTACCCTTAGCCTTTTGCATTGGATTTTCTCCAGTGCTTTGGCCGCGAGTTTTTGTTGTTTTCGCTTTAAACAAATCAAACTTAGTTGGCTGTTGTTTCACATTCCAATAATTATTTTGCTCGTTAATATCTGCTGTTTCTTTTAAAGGGTCTAAAATTATGGTAGCTACTTTTTTACTTTTCAAAAACGTTTTGGTTACTTCTTTTTCGTCTTTGCGCCAAATGTAAGCGCCAATTCTTTCTATGTCACTACTTCCGTCTACATAATTAAATTGAATAATTAATGGCATAACTAAGCCGCCTTTGTTTGAGAATTTAATCTCGTAAATATATTTATTGGCGTACTTTGTTATTGCGGTGTCACTTATCGGTTCAAGATCTTCAAAACGATTTTTCACCTCTTTAGTAATTTCTTTTGGTTTATAGTGATAGTAAAAATCACGTAAAGTTGTATCAACATCCACTAAAGATTTTAGGCCACTTTCTTTATTACGTATTTGAGTAATAAATTCAAAATCTTTTTGTTTTGGAAAAGTAATTATAGTATCAAAAGCCACAGGTATTTTATTTCCTTTATGTAAAGTAAAAGCCTTTACGGTGTCTATTGCAATATCTACAGGCTCTATATCATAAAACCAACCTCTCCAAAACCAATCCAAATCAACAGCACTGGCATCTTCCATGGTTCTAAAAAAATCTGCCGGTTCAGGGTGTTTAAAAGCCCAACGTGTGCAATATTGTTTAAAAGCAAAATCAAACAGTTCTCTACCCATAATTGTTTCACGTAAAATATTTAAAGCAGTTGCGGGTTTGCCGTAGGCGTTTGCACCAAAACCAATTATGTTTTCGCTGTTGGTCATAATGGGTTCTAATTGATTTTTAGGCAAGCGCATATAATCTGTCATCTTGTGGGCTGGTCCGCGTTGTGAAGGATAATTAGAATCAAATTCTTGTTCGGTTAAAAATTGTACAAAAGTGTTTAATCCTTCATCCATCCAACTCCATTGGCGTTCATCACTATTAATTATCATAGGAAAAAAGTTATGACCAACTTCATGTATTATTACTAATATCATTCCGTTTTTTGTAGCTTCTGTGTAAGTGCCATCTTTTTCTGTTCTGCCAAAATTAAAACATATCATAGGATACTCCATTCCGTTGGCTGCTTCAATACTTTGGGCTACTGGGTATGGATAAGGGATTGTGTATTTTGAATAAGTTTTAATTGTATGCGCAACAACTTTTGTAGAATATTTTCTGTATAAACCATAAGCTTCTTTAGAATAAAAACTCATACACATTACTTTTTTACCCATGCAATTTGTTGACATTGCATCCCAAACAAATTTGCGAGAACTTCCCCATGCAAAATCGCGCACGCTATCTGCTTTAAAAATATAGGTTTTTGTTTTTTGAGATGCCGAACTGTTTTTTTCCGCTTCAATTGCATCGGCTAGTAAGCCAACTTCAACAGGTTCGCTTGCTGTTTGAGCTTTTTGCCATCTTCCATATTGTGCAGGAGTTAAAACCTGCTGGTAATTTTGGCATTCTCCGGTTGAACAAACTAAATGGTCGGATGGAACAGTCATTTTTACGTTATAATTTCCAAAAACTAATGCAAATTCTCCTCTACCGGTAAATTGTTTGTTTTGCCAACCATGAAAATCGCTATACACGCATAATCTCGGATACCATTGTACCATTGTAAATAAATAATTACCGTCTTCCGCAAAATATTCATATCCACCTCGGCCGCCATATAAAGTACGATTAATCATTTTGTAATGCCACTTAACAATAAATTTTGTTTTTGTTTTTGATGCTAAGTTTTTCGGAAGATCAATGCGCATCATTGTTCCATTAATTGTATATTTTAATGCTTTTCCAAATTCATCAGTAACTGCATCAATTTTATCACCTAAGCCTTGTAAATTTTCTTTTGTTTGCAATCCTTTTAAAGCTTGCTCCGTGATTGGCTCAGTAATTTTATTTTCATCAAAATAATTTACTTCGTTGTTTGGGTCGTGTTGATTTTCATCTAATTGTAACCAGATATAATTTAAGTTATCTGGAGAATTATTATAATAAGTAACAGTTTCTGTTCCAACAATCGATAAATTTTTCTCATCTAATTTCGCATCTATGTCATAATCCGCACGCTGTTGCCAATATTTTCCGCCAGGTGCGCCAGATGCGGTTCGGCATTCGTTCGGCGTTGGAAGTATAGTTCCCAATTGCTCAAACTTGTTACCATGATTTGATTGTGGATTATTTTGAATGTTTTGCGAAAAGAAAATTTGCGAAAAGAAAATTAAAATAGATCCAAAAATTGTTTTGTTGTAATTAAAAAAATTGATACAAGGATACATACTGTAATAAATTTATAGAGTTAAAAAGGTATTTAAATTGTAAGGCTAAATTTATAGGATTAATTGCTGTCATGCAACCCCCTTTTAGGGGGATAAAACCTTGCGTTTATTGGTGAAACATTTAAATTAGTTTTTACTTGGAACTTAAAAAAAATCTAAAAAACGTTTTGATGTTATTATTAAAGCAATTATTCCAATAACGCTTACTAAAGTATATTTATATAGTTTAAACGGACATTTAAATACAAAAGCCATAATTATAGAAAAAAGCAAAACTATCGAAACTATAATAAGTTGACCTACTTCTAATCCTAAATTAAAATAAAGCAATGGATAAAAGACCGATTCTTCTCTACCAAGCATTGATTTTAATAGATAGGAAAATCCTAAACCATGAATTAATCCAAAAAATGAAACTACAAAAATTAAGAATACAGAATTTTTATCTTCTGTTTTTTTAAAATTTAAGAGATGATAAACCGCTGTAATTAAGATACTAAAACCAATAGAAAATTCAACTAATGTAACTGGAAGTGTGATTTGGTTGGTAACAGCCAAAGCTAAAGAAATTGAATGACCAATTGTAAATGCCGAAATAAGTAATAACAGCTTAGCCCATTTATTAAAAGAATAACTAAATACCAATAAGGTTACAAATAAAATATGATCATAACCATTTAAATCTAGTATATGTTCAACGCCGGTAGAAAACCATATCCAAAATTCACTCATTTTTGTAACTTAGACCAATTATTAATTTATAATTAAACAACTAAGTTGAGAAAAGTTTTAGTTTTTATAATAATTATTTTATTAGCCTCGTTTAAACATCCTTTTTATTTAGGGGTGGTAGACCTAAAATACAATGCAAAAGAAAAAATGATGCAAGGCTCTGTGAAGCTTTTCACTAATGATTTTGAGGCGGCGCTTAAAAAAAAGTACAAAAAACCAATAGATCTTATTAATACTAAAGATAAAGATGCAACTGCTAAAATTTTATTTGATTATTTAATAGCGCAATTAAAATTTAAGGTTAACAACAAATCTTTAAGCTTTAAGTTAATTGGTTTTGAACATGAGGCAGATGCAATTTGGATGTATATCGAATTTGACAAAGTAGATGTTCCGAAAAATATTGAAGTTGATAATACCTTATTATATGACTATCTAAAAGATCAAATGAATATTGTACATATTGAAGTTAATGGAGCAAAAAAAAGTTTGAAAGTGGTAAATCCTGAAAAAACCTTGAAATTCGACTTTTAATTAAGATGTTCGATCAAAATAAGGCAATTTTTCAAAAAATAACCATAAAAATATCAATTGTTAATAACTTTTACCCCAAAAACGGAACGAAGGGTTTGGTTTTCTCGTTAAAAAATTAATCTTTGCAAAACTTAATCTAAAAGTGAAAAGGCTAGTCATCATATTATCAATTACTTGCATTGCGTGTTTTAACGTAAGTGCAAAATCTTTTTCTTATCATGATGATAAGACGAAGCGTGGTGATGATAAAAAAGCTAAAACTAAGGGTGACGATACAACGAAATTTATAGTTAATAACGAAAATATTTTTGATTCGGAAGAGGAAAGTCCCGATACTAATCAAATTCTATTTCCAAGTCACGATCTTTATGCGAGTTGGGACACATTAATGGCTCACCCATATAACTTTAGTGAGTGTTTTAAAGTAGATAGCGTTGTTATTCAACTAACAGAGAATGGTGATGGAGGCTTTGTTATGCCATTTAGCGGTGGATTAACCAGTGTTTTTGGCTGGAGAAAATATCGCCCTCATTATGGCACTGATATTGATTTAGAAACTGGCGATCAGGTCGTTTCAGCTTTTGATGGTATGGTGCGTTTGGCGAAATATTGTCAAGGTTATGGAAATTGTGTAATTGTAAGACATAATAATGGATTAGAAACAGTTTACGGGCACCTTTCAAAATTATTGGTTGAGCCAGGGCAAACATTAACAGCAGGTACTTTAATAGGTTTAGGTGGAAACACCGGTCGTTCTAGCGGAAGTCATTTACATTTAGAATTTCGCTATTTAGGACAGGCTTTAGATACTGAAGATTTTATTGATTACGCTAAAGGTGAACTTAAAACAAATTGTTTTACATTAAGAAAATTAGATGTTGAAAATAAATATGACTTGAGAGCTTTACATTCTCGCCATAAAAAAGATGTTGGTTATGCTAGATCTGGTAGTAAAGGCGCTAAATATTCTGGCTTGGCAAAAGGTGGTGTTTATTTTGTTAGAAGAGGCGATAATTTAGGTGCAATTGCAAGACGAAATCACACAACAGTTAAATCTTTGTGCAAGAAAAATCATATTAAAGAAACTTCAATATTACAATTAGGACAAAAGCTTAAAATTTAATTTCGCAACCCGGCAAGAGAATTTTTAGTTTGTCAATTTCTTCCTTTTCAATTAAATTCCCCCTTAAATCTAATAAAGTCAAGTTTTCAAGTTGAGAAATACTATCAGGTATTTTGGTTAGTTTATTCCCTCTTAAAGAAATTAATCGAAGGTTTTGTGCTTTATAAATATCAAAAGGTAATTCTGCTAATGGATTGTTTTCAATAATTAATACTTCTAAGTTTTTAAAACGCTCAAAATGTTTAGTAATATAATGCGTGTTTGTGTTTGATAGGTTGAGATAATTTAATGTTGTGATTTTAAAAAGTTGTTTTGGGAAACTATCCATTACACAATTTTCAATACTTATGTCTTTTAAGTTTTTTAAAAAGTAAAAAGTGTTAGGTAAACTTAAAGTATCGTCAGTATTTCCAAATTTAAAAGATTGCAATTTGTTTAAATAGGCAATTTGCGCTGGAATGCTATCAATTTTTGTGTGTTGTAGCTCTAGATAATATAAATTATTAAAAGGTTGTAAATTTGGAGGGAAACTCGTTAATTTATTATTGTAGGATGCGAAATAAACTAAATTAGCAAGCTCATCAAAATTTTTTGGATAATCAGCGATCTCATTACTGCTGAGCTTTAATGCCTGAAGATCTTTTAATTTGTATAATTTCTCATACAATTTAGGCTCAAGTTTTTTATAGCTTAAATCTAGTTTGTATACTTTAGTTTCAATCTTTAACGCTTCTTTTAAATCTGTATAAGTTAAACATCCAAACGGACCATATTTTTCAAATTCTTTTTGCCCAAATAAATTAATCGAGATTAAACATAAAAAAAGTATTTTGGTTTTTAATTTAATCACAATCATTGTTTTATTTATGGCTCAAATTAATGATAATTATTAAATATTTCCCAACTGCTTTCATAACTTTTATTCAACTCTTCTTTATTTAAACCCAAAGCGATATTATTTTTTAAAGCATATTCTTCTAAAGCTTCTGTAGGCAAATTGCCTACAAGATTATCTGCCGCCATTGGGCAACCTCCAAAACCATGTATGGCAACATCAAAATTTCTACAGCCACTTAAATAGGCAGCATTAATTTTTTCTTGTGCTTTTTCTTTGGTTGAGTGTAAGTGGGCTGATATTTCAACAATTTTTAATTCAGGAATTAAAGCACTAAATAATTCCGTAATGCTTTCTGGAGTTGAAGAGCCAGTAGTATCTGCTAACGCAATGTTTTTTATGCCTAAACTATTTATTTTTCTGCACCAATCAATTGCAATATCAGTATTCCATTTGTCACCATATGGATTGCCAAAGGCCATCGAAATATATACTAATAGTTTTTTCTTTGACTTAAAGCACATTCTTTGAATTGCTTCAACTGTTTTTAATGATTCTTGAATAGAAGAATTTGTGTTACGCTGTTGAAAAGTCTCCGAAATAGAAAAGGGAAAGCCTAAGAAAGAAATCTCTTCAAATTTAAGGGCATCTTCGGCTCCGCGTTTGTTAGCTATAATTGATAATAGTTTTGTGTTACCCGCAGAAAGGTCAAGCATCTCCAATACTTCCGCTGTATCATGCATTTGGGGAACAGCTTTTGGCGAAACAAAGCTTCCAAAGTCAATAGTTTCAAACCCAACTTTTAATAATTGGGTAATGTATTTCGCTTTTAATTCAGAAGGAATTATTTGTTTAATGCCTTGCATGGCATCACGAGGGCATTCAGTTATTTTAATCATGTTTTATCAATTTTTTATTAATATCGCTTATTAGTTTTGGTCCGTGGTAAATAAAGCCAGTATAAAGTTGAATTAAATCTGCTCCGGCTTTTATTTTTTCTAGAGCATCTTCAGCACTGTGTATGCCACCAACACCAATAATAGGAAAGGCATTGTTTGATTTTTGTTTGAGGTATCTAATTACTTCGGTACTTCTTTTTGTCAATGGCAATCCACTTAAACCGCCAGCACCAAATTTTTCAATTTGAGAGGCATCATAATCTAAGCCTTCTCGGCTAATTGTGGTATTTGTGGCAATAACGCCTGCTATATTGGTATCTTTAATAATATCTATAATATCGTCTAGTTGAGTGTTTGTTAAGTCTGGTGCAATTTTTAGAAGAATTGGCTTTGGATTAGTCTTCTGTAAATTAAGATTTTGAAGCGTATTTAATAATTTGGTTAGAGGTTCTTTTTCTTGTAAATCGCGCAAATTTGGGGTGTTTGGAGAGGAAACATTTACCACAAAATAATCAACAACATCAAACAATTCATTAAAACATATGATATAGTCATTTACTGCATCTTCGTTACTAGTAAGTTTATTTTTGCCAATATTACCTCCAATAATAAGGGTTTTGTCTTTTCTATTTCTTAGTTTTTTGGCAGCTTCAGTAACACCATGATTATTAAATCCCATTCTGTTAATTAAAGCTTCATTTTTGGGCAATCTAAAAAGGCGAGGTTTATCATTACCTGGTTGAGGTTTTGGGGTAACAGTGCCAATTTCTATAAAACCGAAGCCAAAATCACCCAATTCATTAAAAGCGATGGCATCTTTATCTAAACCGGCAGCTAAACCAACCGGATTTCTGAAATTAAGTCCAAAAACGTTCTTTGCAAGGGAAGGGTGGAGGTTAACCGAACTTTTCCCCGAAAAATAAGTGAAAAATGGCAGAAATTTCCCAAGTTTTAGAAGGGAAAACGTTAAGTGGTGAGCACTTTCGGGGTTTATTTGAAAAAGTAAAGATTTTAATATTTTGTACATAATCACTGTAAATTTAAGGCAAATTTTTGCTCTTAATAGAGTACCCTGAAGCTATTTTTAGAAAAATAATGTGTTTTTTTTGTTTTTTTGTATTTGATATTAAAAAAATTGTAGTTTTGCAACTGAATTTAAACTTAAAAACTAAAATGAAAAAAGTATTATCAATCGTTGCCGTAGCTGCATTGTCAGTTGCTTTCGTTGCTTGTGGTCCTTCTAAAGAAGAAATCGAGAAAGCCGAAAAATTAAAACAAGATTCTATTGCTGCAGTAGAAAAATCTAAACAAGATTCTATCGCTGCTGCTGAAGCTGAAGCTGCTGTTGCTGCTGAAGCTGCTGCTGCTGCTGAAAAAGCAAAAGCTGATTCAGCTCGCGTTGCTGATTCATTAGCAAACTTAAAAGGTGGTAAAAAGAAATAATTATTAAATTAATTTCTTAAAAAAAAACCCTTCCGGTAAATACGGGAGGGTTTTTTTGTTTATGATACTTTTAAAATTGACAAGGTTAAATAGATAGTTTATTGATGGTAATTGCATGGCAAACAAATTAAATACAACTAAGTAAAAAATCTACTAATTGGTAAGTGGCCAAAGTATCAGTTTGACAATAGTCAATTAATTCTTGTTTAATGATTTCTTTTTCAACAAGATTTTCTTCGTTTCTAAATCGATCAAAATAAGCCATTGCTTCTAATCCAGAAGTAATTTTAGAGTAATTAATATTTTCTAATAAAACGTTGGAAACAGTTTTTAAAGAAAAGTTAGTTTTAAATAATGGGTGATAGTAACTAAATTCTAAAAAAACATCAAATACATCTTTAAACTTGTTTTTTATTGCTTCTAAATCTGTTTTAAGTTCGGGAAAAAGTTTAATAAGATTGTTGATCACCATTTTTTCCATAGTGCCATCGTAAACCAAAATAGACTTATAGTTTGATGTGCTCTCAATTAATTTGTCGGCATATAATTTTCGTTCATCACTTTTATAATCAATAAACACACTAGAATGGTTTTTGCCATCAAAAAAACAAACCAAATAGGGTAGCTGTTCAAATGGTTTTGTGCCGTTAATTTTTGGTATTGCCGGCCCCCACATTTCCATATCCAAGGCAATTATTGGCAACTCTATTGTCGATAAAAAAGATGCGATTTTTTCCTTATTTACTATAGGTTTGTTTTCAAAATAAGCGGCTTTTATTTTATAAATAATTTCTTTGGAATCTTGTTCTTCTCCAACCTGGTTGATACTTAGAATTCCGCTATTATACCATTCAAATAACTTTTCCTTATCTAATAAAGGCAAATTAAAAATACTGTCTTCATTAATTGTGTCTTTCCAACAATTATTAAAATAGTCGCATTGATAAGGTTTAAAGCAGTGTTTGCCAATACTAATGTTTGGAATTTTATTTTGTTCTAAAACAAGTTGTGCTTCAAAAAGTTGATTTTCAAAATAAGGTAAATTTTTCTCGCTTTCCTTTTTTACGCTACGTTTTTTAAATAATAGTTTTGGGTTTATTTCGTTTTCAAAAATATAATCCTGATTAAGCGTGACTAAAAACAAATCATCAAAATTTGGCAAGGCATTTTTTAAAACATAGTATTGCAAACAGGCATCTTTTAGATAAATATCTGAAATTTTAAAAGAGCTTTTTACCTCATAAGCGGTGTAATGTCCATTTTCTAAACACAATATATCCACCATAATTAAGGCATCATTAAAAGAAAAAGTGGCCTCATAAATAACAGGTGTTTTGTTCTCAATTAATGTTTTAGTAAGCTCTAATCCTTCGGTTGAATTTTTTGCTTTTTTTGAAACATCAATTCCACCAGGAAATAACGATTGCGCAAAATCGCCAACCTGATGCCCACGCTTAAAGGTTAACTGTTTATCAACACTTATTTTATCGCGCAAATAGGGGTGTTTTTTATAAAAATAAAAGGCCTTTTTGCATTGTTCAAACTTTAAATAGGCCGTTTTGCTTATTAGATTAATTGTGTTGTTCATTAATTTTGACTCGGTTTCCTTTTCATATGATTGCACAAATTTATACCCTTTATTTATACTAAGAAATATAAAATCAAGACAATTAAAGAATAATTTAACAAAACCGTCTAATATAGCCCTAATATTAAATGATTTTTTAATTCTTAAGGAATCGTTAACTTCGGCTTTTAAAAATTATTTATAATGTCTACAACTCCAGAAGGTCGTCAAATCATATTTAGTATGGTAAATGTATCTAAGATACATCCACCACAAAAACAAGTATTAAAAGATATTTATATTTCTTTCTATTATGGCGCCAAAATTGGTGTTTTAGGTTTAAATGGTTCAGGGAAATCTACATTACTGCGCATTATTGCTGGAATGGATAAAGATTATATTGGAGAAATTCATCAATCTCCAGGTTATTCTATAGGGATGCTTGAACAAGAGCCTAAGCTGGACGAAACTAAAACTGTAATTGAAATTGTACGTGAAGGAGTTCAAAAATATGTAGATATTTTAAATGAATTTGAAGAGGTAAATAATAAGTTTGGTGATGAAGAAATTCTTAATGATCCAGATAAAATGGATAAGTTAATTAATCGTCAAGCTCAACTACAAGAATTAATTGATCAACATGATTTATGGAATTTAGATAACCGTTTGGAGCGCTCAATGGATGCGTTGCGTTGTCCTGAAAGTAACGCTGAAGTTAAAGTGTTGTCTGGTGGTGAGCGTCGTCGCGTTGCATTATGTAGATTATTGTTACAAGAACCGGATATTTTATTATTAGATGAGCCTACCAATCACTTAGATGCGGAAAGTGTTGATTGGTTAGAACAACATTTGCAACAATACAAAGGAACTATTATTGCCGTAACGCACGATAGATATTTCCTAGATAATGTAGCCGGTTGGATTTTAGAGTTAGATAGAGGAGAGGGCATTCCATGGAAAGGGAATTATAGTAGTTGGTTAGAGCAAAAAGGTGCGCGTTTAAAACAAGAAGAAAAAACAGAAAGTAAACGTCAAAAAGTTTTAGCGCGAGAGTTAGATTGGATTCGTCAGGGTGTTAAAGGTCGCGGTGTTAAGCAAAAGGCGCGTTTAAATAACTACGATAAAATGATGGGCGAAGATTCTCGCTCAAAAGAAGAGAATTTGGAAATATTTATTCCTAACGGTCCGCGACTTGGTAACGAAGTTATTGAAGCAATTAATGTTTCAAAAGCCTTTGGGGATAGATTGTTATATGAAGGTTTAAATTTTAAATTACCTCCAGCCGGAATTGTTGGTATTATTGGGCCTAACGGTGCTGGTAAAACAACTTTATTTCGTATGATAATGGGAGAGGAAAAGCCAACAACTGGCGAATTTATTGTTGGCCCCACAGTTAAGATAAGTTATGTAGATCAAAATCATAAAGAATTAGATCCAAATAAAACTGTTTATGACGTTATAAGTGGCGGATTAGATAATATTATTCTTGGTGGTAAACCAATGAATTCTCGCGCTTATATTTCTCGATTTAATTTTGCTGGCAGCGATCAAGGTAAAAAAGTAAGTGTTTTATCTGGCGGTGAACGTAATCGTTTACATTTAGCGATGGCCTTAAAAGAAGAGGGGAACGTGCTATTGTTAGATGAGCCAACAAATGATTTAGATGTAAATACTTTGCGCGCTTTAGAAGAAGGTTTAGAAAATTTTGCTGGATGTGGTGTTATTATTAGCCACGATAGGTGGTTTTTAGATAGGGTTTGTACTCATATTTTAGCCTTTGAAGGAGATAGCAGCGTATATTGGTTCGAAGGTGGTTATAGCGAGTATGAAGAAAATCGTAAAAAGCGACTAGGTAATGTTGAGCCTAAGCGTCCACGTTATAAAAAGTTAGCGGTAAAATAGAAGGTATTTTCATTTAAATTACTGATTAAATAAAAAAAAGATATATTTATACTTAAAAAACACAGATTATGATCCATTTTAACTCTTCAAAAATTTTAATTCCGGTTGATTTTAGTGAAACATCTTTATTAGCGATTAAGCATGGAGCATTTACTGCTCAATTAACTCAGGGTAATGTTTATTTGTTACACGTAATTAATATTCTGTATTTCTCTCAAGAAATGTTTTTACCAAATATAAGCGTTCACGCCCAAACCGATTTCGAGAAAATCGCTCAAGAAAGATTATTACAGCTTGCTGAAGAGGTTAAAGAGGAATATGGAGTAGAAGTAGAGTGTATTACAAAAATTGGTTCTCCAAATCGAGAAATTACAGATGTTGCAAAAGAAATTGAAGCAACTTTAATCGTGATGGGAACTCATGGGTATTCTGCTTTAGAAGAATTAGTTATTGGAAGTACTGCATTAAAAGTAATTACCAAAGCACCTTGTCCTACAATGGCAATGAATAGTGATGCGAACCATAAAGGATATAATAAAATTGTATTACCAATTGATACTAGTGCCCATACCCGTCAAAAAGTTAATTATTCTATTGAGTTAGCTAAAAAATTTAGCGCATCATTGCATGTTATAGGATTGCTAGGAAGTGATGAAGAATCTGAAAAACCATCAATGGAATTAATATTACATCAAATTGAAGGGTTTGCTAAAAAGGCAAACGTAGTCTCTCATAATGATTTAATTTCTAAAGTAAAAAATAGAGCTACTGCAACTATTGATTATGTAAATAAAATTAATGCCGATTTAATTGTAATAATGACAGACCAAGAAGCTGAATTAAGTGGTTTCTTTTTAGGCCCATATTCACAACAAGTTATTCACTTAAGTAAAGTGCCAGTAATTTGTATTCGTCCTGTTATTGGTGATTCTCATGGGAGTATCCTTACGGGCACTGGTGGATACGGTTATTAATTTTTAGTTTATTTTAATGAGAAACTTTTTTCTTTCACTTTTAATGGTAGCAAGCTACTTTTGCTTCTCTCAAAAACAAGCCGAGGTTAGTTTGGATTTATTAGATGGTAACATAATTAAAGGTACTACTAGTCTCGCAGATATTGAACTAGTTACTGCTTTTGGTAAATTACAAATTCCAATTGCGAAAGTGAGTCATATTGAAATTGGCATAGGAAAAGATAATTCAGTAAGTCAAAAAGTAATAAGTAATTTAAAAATCTTATCTACTAGCAATATCGAAGATACAAGAAAAGCTGCTTATAATGACATCTTAAAAACCGGAGTAAAAGCAATCCCATTTATTCAAGATTTTTTTAATGATCCAAAAAATGTTTCTTCCGAAGAATCATATACTGGAGAGTTTACCATTGATAATGCTTTGTCTGAAATCCAGTCTTCAAATAATCTTTCTAGTGATTTACCAAAAGAAGATATTCTTACAATTGATAATATTTACTTAATGGGTGGAAACTATAATTTCACAAAATTGGATATTAAAACAGAATATGGTAATCTAAGTGTTCCAAAAGAAAAAATAAAAACCATAGATATTTCTGTCGCAATGGAGCCAGGTTCTGGAGAGTATTCTTTTAAATTAAATGCAACAAAACATATAAGCGGAAATACAAATGGTGGTTGGTTAAAAACGGGCGTTGTTTTAAAAAACGGACAACGCTTTACACTTCAAACAACTGGCGAAGTAATGCTTGCAAGTTTAAGTAATTCTAAATATAAACCTGATGGTAGTAGCAAAGCTGAAACTGCAACCGAGTGGACTAAACCTTATGGTAATGAGGATGAGGGTGGTTCTAGCGGTGGTTACCCAAGTTATGGTCAGGTTGTATATCGTATTGGAGACGGCTCCTCTGAAAATTTAAAAGCGGGTTCTAAATTTAATGGTACAGCAAAAAAAAGCGGAATGCTTTACATTTCTATTTATGAAACAGTTTATAATGCTGCCAATAAAGGCAGTTACAATGTTAAACTAAGTTTAGGAAAATAATTTTAAGCATAATTTATTTTACTCAAAGTATAAAGTAAAAGGCATTAGAATTAAAACTAATTGCTAAAAGCAAGAATCAATGCTTTGTTTTTATTTTAAAAACTAATCATAAATTGTGTAAAAATCATAAGCTATTTAAAGTAATGTTTGTTTCTAAGCGTTAACTTTACACTTCAAAAATTTATTATGCAATCTAAAATAGAACATATTACCTGTTTAATTATTGGTTCTGGTCCTGCAGGTTATACAGCTGCAATTTACGCAGCAAGAGCAGATTTAAAACCCATTATGTATACAGGCTTAACACCAGGGGGGCAATTAACAGAAACCACCGAGGTTGATAATTTCCCGGGATACCCAAATGGAGTTACTGGTCCCAAATTAATGGATGACTTGAAAGCTCAAGCTGAGCGTTTTGGAACTCAAGTAAGATTTGGATTAGTTACTAAAGCTGATCTTCTATCAAAACCCAAAAGAATTTGGGTTGATGAAACAATTGAATTAACAGCGGATACTGTTATTATTTCTACAGGTGCAAGCGCAAAGTGGATTGGTTTAGAAAACGAAACGCGCTTACGCATGAATGCTGGCGGAGTTAGTGCATGTGCTGTTTGTGACGGTTTCTTTTTTAAGGGACAAGACGTAGCAATTGTTGGAGCAGGTGATACTGCTGCAGAAGAAGCAACTTACCTTTCTAAATTATGTAAAAAGGTTTACATGATTGTTAGAAGAGGCGAAATGCGTGCTAGTAAAGCAATGCAACAACGTGTGTTAAGCACACCTAATATTGAAATATTGTGGGATTCTGAAACAGTTGATATTTTAGGTAAAGATGCAGTTGAGGGCGCTATTGTTAGGAATATTAAAACCGGCGAAACAAAAACTTTAAATGTTACCGGCTTTTTTGTAGCAATAGGACATACTCCAAATACCGGTATTTTTAAAGGTCAGTTAGATATGGATGAGCAAGGTTATTTAACTATTATACCCGGAAGTACTAAAACGAAACTAGATGGTGTTTATGCTGTTGGAGATTGTTCAGATAAAACGTACCGACAAGCAGTAACTGCCGCAGGAAGTGGATGTATGGGAGCTTTAGATGCCGAAAGATATTTAAACTCCTCAGGAATTCATTAATTATAAATTGCCTTCAATAAACTTGAAGGCAATTTTGTTTTATGAAAAAGTAAATGTGGTTTCATTCTTTTGTAACCAAAATTAAATGTTTAAGTTTATATAGTAATATCCCAGTTGGATGAAGAGATTCTTGTATATATTTATTTTATTACCTTTTTTCGTGATTTCCCAATCACCTAAACAATACCCAACTCTTCTTTGGAAAATTACCGGGAATGGAATTAAAAAACCTTCTTATTTATATGGCACAATGCATGTAAGTAGCCGTGTTGCCTATCATTTATCTGAACAATTTTTTGAGGCTTTAAAAAGCGTTGAGGTTGTAGGTTTAGAAACAAATCCTGGAGATTGGTTGCTTAATATGGAAAAAACCGGTGAATTAGATCAAGCAAATCAAATTATATACAGCAATAATTATAAAAAGGATTTTTACAGATCTACCTTTATGCCAATTTTTCCTGATAAAAGAATGCTACAAGGCGTATTAAGTTATGAACCTGATATAATAAACGGATTGTTATATAGGCGTAATCATAGCAAAGAAAATTTTGAGGAAAATACTTATATCGATTTATTTATTTTTCAATCTGCATCAAAATTAAATAAACAGTTAATTAGCCTCGAAGATTTTGCACAATCGGAAATAAAAGCACGGCTTGCCGCTTTACCCGATGATGAATTGAATGAAGAAGATAACACTACTAGCAGTGGTAATTATTTTAACGCACAAAAAATTGAGGATGCCTATCGTGACGGAAATCTTGATCTTTTAGATAGCTTAAGCAAAAAAAATAGCACCAAAAACACGCAAAAATTTTTAATTAACGATAGAAATGTTTTTTTTGTAAATACTATAGATTCAGTTTTAAAAACAAAATCTTTATTTAGTGGAGTTGGCGCCGCTCATTTACCAGGCAGTGAAGGTGTAATTGAATTACTTAGAGAAAAAGGCTATACTGTTGAGCCTGTGTTCCCAAAAAATTCCAAAAAAAGTGACGCGATGCGCGATGCCTTAGATGCAATTGTTAAACCTGTAAAATTTCAAAAACAGTTTATTAATGATTCTTCTATTGCAATGAATTTACCGGGTAAATTAACTCAAATCATAAATTTTGAAAATATAAAATATTTTATCTATGCTGATATGATTAACGGTAGTTTTTATACCGTTGTCCGCTTAAAACATTTTGGACCAGTATTTAATTTGACTGCCACTCAAATGTTACAAAAAGTAGATAGTTTATTATTTGAAAATATTCCCGGAAAAATTATTTCAAAAAAAGAAATTACATCTAATAATGGTTTAAAAGGGATTGAAATTGTAAATAAAATTAGAAGAGGAGATGAGCAGCATTATCAAATATTTTTCTCAGATTTAGAGATGATAGTGTTTAAATTAGGAGGTAAACAAACTTACGCTACTGGTAGCGATTCAAAACAATTTTTTAATTCTATTCAATTTCAACCAAAGAGCCAATCGTTTACTTATTTTACTCCTCCAACAAAAGGCTTTAGCGTTAAAGTTAATGGCGATTATTCTTATACTAAAAACAATAGCTCTTCTTCAAAGGGTTTGGTTGAGGATTTATATGCATACAATAACGCTCAAAAACAATTTTATGGCGTAAAACGGGCTGTTTACAATGATTTTCAATATTTGGAGGAAGATACGTTTGAATTAAACTTACTATCTAAGAATATTTTAAAGAATTACAATTTCTCCGAAAATATTTCTCGTGAAATTATAAACGAACAAAATTTACCATGTATTAAATTTAAAGCTAAAAATAAAGTTGGTCACAATTTTTATGGTAAGTTATTTATTAAAGGTGTTCATTATTATTTAGTTTATCTTATTTCTGAAAAAGAAAATGGTTTTTTTAATGAGGTTTTTACGTCTTTTAAATTAACCGACTTTGAATCTATAAATCCAATAAAGCAAATAACTGACGATGATTTTTGTTTTAAAGCCTTAGATGAAGTTACAGAAAGCGCCGCGAGTAGATTTAATGAACTATATAATAAAGAATACGAAAAATATAAAGTCAAAAAAGACCCACCAGCAAATGATTACGATTATCGTTCAAGCAATAAATTTTATTATTCTCCATCTAGTAATGAGTACGTAAATATAACTTTCGAAAAGTATAATGATTATGATTACCGTAATATTAATGAGATTGAAGAAGCCATAAGCGCAGCTTTAAAAAATACTACGGCTATGCTAATAACACATAAAACAGTTTCAAATAAAGATGGCATTTATAAATATAAATGCACCTTAAAAGACACGGCTACTTCAAGAGTATTGGATGTCAGGATTTTTTTTAAAGACGGAATCATGCAAGAAATTATTGCTCCTTATGATTCATTAATTGGTTTAAAAGGTTGGACAAAAGGGTTTATGGAAAGTTTTACCCCAAAAGATACCGTTGTTGGTAAAAACATATTCGAAAATAAATTTAAAATTCTTTTAAATGATTTATGTAGTAGCGATACTGTAATTCGTCAAAGAGCAAATAATTCTTTTCAGAATTCAGTAATTATGAATAAAGTTTACATTGATGATTTTGTAGATTTCATTCAAAGTAAAAATTTAAGCTCTGTGAGTGAGAATAGTCGGGCGCAATTATTTGTTAATGGCGGCACTATGAACAATAATAAAATAATAGAGCCTTATAAAAATTTATATAAACAATATACCGATAGTTTTTATTTACAATTATGTATGCTTAAGGGCTTAGCTTATTTAAAAACGCCGGCTTCGTTTTCCGCTTTTAAAAATTTAATCACAAATGAAACGCCTTTGGTTGGTGAGGTTACAATTGTTTCTGATGTTTTTGCAGTGTTACATGATTCCTTAGAGTTGTGTAAGAATTTTTTCCCGGATATGATGGTATTAACTAAGTATGATGAATACAAGGATGCAGTTTATACTTTATTTGCCGAATTAGTCAATAAAAAAATTATTTCGCCTTCATCTTATTTAATTCAAAAAGATAATATTTTAGCTGATGCTAATTTGGCGTTAAAACGATATAACCCCTCTACTACAAAATCTTCAAATGATTACGATTATTTAGATAAATCTTTAAAAGAACTAGCCGAAAATCTTCAAACTAACATAGATGGCTTCACTAATAATTCTTTATTTAAGGGCTCTGAGTATTTAGCGGGACTAGAAACATTTAATCGTAATTCATTGGTAAATTATGCTATTATTTTATCGCCATTTTATAAGACCGATGAGAAAACAAAACAATTCTTCGGTAAATTATCTAAAATAAAAACACAAAACATTGCAATGCCGGTTGCTATTAATTTGGCAAAGCATAATATCATAATAAACGATACATTATTTAATTATTATTCAAAAAATAAATTTACACGAACGTTTTTTTATACCGAATTAGAAAAAGAAAAACTAAGCGATAAATTTGATAAAAAATATCTAAGTCAAAGTAGTTTGATTGAATCTGTTTTGGCCTCTCAAATTCAATTAGCGGCTGTTTATAGTTACGATAAAGATAAAGGCAAAAATGACAGTTTACTTTTTATTAAAGAAGTGGAAGCTCGAAATAAATATCAAAATGGCCATATTTATATTTATAGGATAATTAAGGTTAAGGCTGATGATGAGCGTTGGTCGGTGGCCTTTGTTCCAAATGTAAAAAGCGGTGTATCTTCAAATATTCACGTTATCAATGCGGGTTATTATATTGATAAAACAAAAACCGAAGCGGAAAACATTAATGAAATTCTTGATTATTTTAACCTTACTTATCGTAAGCGCGCTATAACAGCTAGCGATTACTAATTTTAAAAACCTAAATTTTACTTTTTATTTTGGCTTAAATTTTTAAGGTATTTTAGCTATAAAAGCCTGATATTCTTCAGTTTATTTTGATTTTTTATTGCTATATTTAAACACTAATTTGTATTTATTTCTCAATGAAATCAAACAAATAAGTTATTAAAAATAAATTTTAATTATGCAATATAAATCTGATACTGAAGCTTTACAGGATTTTGTTTCAAAATACAATCAATTAACTAAAGAGATTTCTAAAGTAATTGTTGGGCAAGAAGATACTATTAAGAATGTTTTAATTTCTGTTTTTAGTAAAGGTCATTGCTTATTAGTTGGTGTACCGGGATTAGCCAAAACTTTATTGGTAAATACTATTTCAGATGCATTAGGCTTAACCTTCAATCGTATTCAATTTACTCCCGATTTAATGCCAAGCGATATTATTGGTAGCGAGATTTTAGATGAAGACCGTAATTTTAAATTTATTAAAGGTCCTTTGTTTGCCAACATTATTTTAGCTGATGAAATTAACAGAACCCCTCCTAAGACCCAAGCCGCGCTTTTAGAAGCCATGCAGGAACGTCAAATTACTACGGCAGGAAAAAAATATGTTTTAGAAACTCCTTTTTTTGTATTAGCAACTCAAAACCCGATCGAACAGGAGGGAACGTATCCTTTACCCGAAGCACAATTAGACCGCTTTATGTTTAATGTTTGGTTAGATTATCCGAAGTTTGCCGAGGAATTGCAGGTTGTGAAGTTAACTACCGCAAATGTGCAAGTACAATTAAATAAAATTTTAAATGCTCAAGAAATAATTTTCTTTCAAGATTTAATTCGCAAAATACCTGTTGCGGATAATGTAATTGAATATGCTGTTAAGTTGGTTAATAAAACGCGTTTAAATAGCGAATTTACAGCCGATGTAACTACAAAGTATTTGCAATGGGGAGCAGGACCAAGAGCATCTCAATATTTAATTATTGGTGCTAAAGCACATGCCGCTATTAATGGTAAATATAGTCCTGATATAGAAGATGTAAAAGCAATTGCTACACCAATTTTGCGACATAGAATTGTATTAAATTACAAAGCAGAAGCCGAAGGTGTTTCTGTTGAAGATATTATTAAACAATTATTATAACTAGTACCAAATAACATGGATGATATTGTAAATGAACTTTTAGATGAGGATGCTTTTGATCCTAAAAAATTATTTAACGAAGAAGAATATAGCACTTTAATTATTGCAAGAGATGGCTTTAGTAAGAAAGAAAATAATGCTGCCGATCTTTTGGAAGGTTTGTTAGAGAAGGGAGTTACAAGACAAGAAAGCGAAGAGATATTTTTAAAATTAAAAGAATCTAATTCTGTTGAATTGATGATTAATGCAATTAAAAAAGCAGAACGCATCGAAGAAAAAATAATTTTAACGGCAGCATGTTGGGAAGCCTGTTTAGATTTCACGAAGCATTTTTTGTTTTTTGTTGAGCTTAGTTGCAATGATAATTTTTTATTGGCAATGGAAGGCTTAACAGTGGTTGAAAATATTGAAGGTACTATTGATGAAATTACTCTTACTAAAGCCTTAGAGATAGCTCAAAATACTAAAAGTAAAAATAAAGAATTGGTAAGTGATTTAATCGAGAATATTAAACAAAGGGTTAATTAAAATAATTGCTTTATAAAGGAGCTTAAATAATGAAAAAAATAGTAATTATAGGAGCTGGTTTTGCAGGATTAAGATTAGCAAGGAAATTAAAAAATAAAAATTTCGAAGTTTGGCTAATTGATAAAAATAATTATCATCAATTTCAGCCATTGTTTTATCAAGTTGCAACTTCTGGCTTAGAGCCTAGTTCAATAGCTTTTCCGCTTCGAAAAGTATTTCAACATTATAAAAATATTCACATTCGTTATGCTGAAGTATATGAAATCTATCCTGCCAAAAAAAGTATTTTAACTAGTATTGGAGAAATTAACTATGATTATTTAGTGATTGCAACAGGAGCAGATACAAATTTTTTCGGGAATCAATTGGTCGAGAAAAATGCCCTGCCAATGAAATCGCTCAGCGAAGCTTTAAATTTACGTAATAGAATTCTTCAGAATTTAGAAAATGCTCTTGTTGCTGACAAAGACACAAAAGCGGCATTATTAAATATTGTAATTGTTGGAGGTGGTCCAACCGGTGTAGAGGTTAGCGGAGCATTAGCGGAAATGAAAATTCATGTTCTACCAAAGGATTATCCCGAATTAGATTTTAATAAAATGAATATTTATTTAGTGGAGGCGGGCTCAAAAACTTTAGCTTCCATGTCAACAGAGGCATCTGCGAAATCTGAAAGCTATTTAAATAAATTGGGAGTAAATGTGCTTACTTCAACTCAAGTAACATCCTACGACGGTAATGAAGTTGTTTTTTCTAACGGAGATAAAATAAAAACAAAAAATTTAATTTGGGCGGCAGGTGTTAAAGGTAATTTAATTAAAGGCTTGCCCGAAAATGTAATTGCAAAAGGAAATCGAATAAAAGTAAATCGGTTTAATGAAGTTGAAGGCATAAAAGATGTTTTTGCATTAGGTGATATTGCCTTTATGGTAACTGATAAATATCCTAATGGTCACCCTCAAGTTGCAACAGTTGCTAATAACCAAGCAGATATTTTATTTAAGAATATTTTGAATTTACAAAATCAAAAAACTTTAATCCAATTTGAATACAAGGACAGGGGCGGCATGGCTACTGTAGGAAGGAATTTAGCGGTTGTTGATTTGCCTTTTTTAAAGTTTCAAGGTTTTTTTGCCTGGTTATTTTGGATGTTCTTACACTTAATGCTTATTTTAGGAGTTAAAAATAAATTATTAATTTTTATAAACTGGATGTGGAGCTATTTTACTTTTGACCAATCTTTTAGATTAATAATAAAATCAGATAAAAAATAAATATGCTTACTAAAAATTTAAAAACTTGGATTGAAGTTGCACCAACTTCAGATTTTACAATTTACAATATTCCTTTCGGGATTTATTCTGATAATAAAGTAGAGCACCATGCGTGTTCTGCAATTGGTGATTATGTTATTGATTTATTTGAATTAGAAAGCCTTGATCTTTTAGATATTAACCGCTCGGTATTTGATGAAAAATATTTAAATCCATTTATTGGCTTAGGTAAAACAGTTACAAATGGCGTAAGGACAAAATTAATTGAAATATTATGTGATGAAAACTCTGTGTTAAGAACAGATAAAAAATTGTTTGATTTAATTTTCAAAAAACAAAATGCTGTTAAAATGCTTATGCCAGTTCATGTTGGTGATTATACTGATTTTTATAGCAGTATAGATCATGCAACAAATATCGGCACCATGATTCGCGACCCTAAAAATGCTTTGATGCCAAACTGGAAACACATTCCTGTGGGTTACCATGGCAGAGCATCTTCTGTTTCTGTTTCGGGAACAAACTTTCATCGTCCTAAAGGCCAACAAAAACCAGCAGATTCTGATTTGCCGGTATTTGGTCCTTGTAAATTATTGGATATTGAATTAGAAACTGCATTTGTTATTGGTAAGTCAACCCAAATGGGAGATAACATTACAACGGAGCAAGCAGACGACTATATATTCGGAATGCTGTTGTTTAATGATTGGAGCGCGCGCGATATTCAAACATGGGAATACGTGCCATTAGGACCCTTCTTGTCAAAGAATTTTGCGAGCACAGTTTCTCCTTGGATTGTTACTTTAGAAGCTTTAGAACCTTTTAGAACTAAAGGATATACGCAAGATCCAAAAGTATTACCATACTTAGAATATAAGGGGGATAAAAATTTGGATATTAAGTTAGATGTATTCTTAAAACCACAAAATGGTGAAGAGAATAAAATTTGTACATCTAATTATAAATATATGTATTGGACGATGGAGCAGCAATTAGCGCACCATACTGTAAACGGTTGTAATGTAAATATTGGGGATTTAATGGGAAGTGGCACTATAAGTGGTCCTGACCCAAGTGAATATGGTAGTATGATGGAATTAACTTGGAAGGGAACAAAACCAATTACTTTAAAAGATGGCACAGAACGTAAATTTGTAAATGATAACGATACCATTATTATTCGTGGGCATTGCGAAAAAGATGGTATTCGTATAGGCTTTGGTGAATGTATTGCTACTTTATTACCTGCGAAGTAATTTCTTAGCCCTGTCAGGTTTTAAACTGTGTTTGTTATAAACCTGACGGGTCTTATTAGAAATAATCTAAATCGAATGCCCCATTTTATCTTTCTTGGTTTGCAAATATTTTGCATTGTGTGTATTTGGCTCAACTATAATTGGTAAATTTTCAACTATCTCTAAACCATAACCAATAAGACCTGCACGCTTTTTAGGATTGTTTGTAAGCAATTTAATTTTACTTACACCAAGGTCTCTTAAAATTTGCGCACCAATTCCATAATCACGTTCATCCATTTTAAAACCAAGTTCAATATTTGCTTCTACAGTATCTCTACCATTTTCTTGTAACTTATAAGCTTTTAATTTATTTAATAAACCAATACCGCGGCCTTCTTGATTCATGTATACAATAACGCCTTTTCCCGCTTTCTCTATCATTTCCATCGCTGCGTGTAACTGTGATCCGCAATCGCATCTACAACTTCCAAACACATCACCTGTAACACAGCTTGAGTGTACGCGCACCAACACTGGTTCATCTTTTTCCCATGTGCCTTTTACTAAAGCCATGTGCTCTTGGCCGTTTGTTTTAACTTTATAGGCAACTAAGTCAAAATCGCCCCAATTTGTTGGCATCTTAACTTCCACAATGCGGTCAACATTCGATTCTTTTGCTAAACGATAACTAATAAGGTCTTTAATAGTTATTATTTTTAAATCAAAACGTTCTGCAATTTTCACAAGTTCAGGTAGGCGAGCCATACTTCCGTCTTCGTTCATAATTTCTACTAAAGCGCCACAAGGCTCAAATCCTGCTAAACGTGCGAGGTCTATAGTAGCTTCTGTATGTCCGGTTCTTTGCAATACGCCGGCTTCTTTAGCTTTTAAAGGAAAAATGTGTCCTGGTCTTCCAAAATCACTTGCTTTTTTAGTAGGGTCAACTAATGCCAATACAGTTTTACTTCTATCTGAGGCAGAAATGCCTGTAGTACAACCAAAGCCTAAAAGGTCTATAGATACTGTAAATGCAGTTTCGTGTGTGCTTGTATTGGCACTCACCATCATATCTAATTGTAATTCTTTTGCTTTTTGTTCTGTAATAGCGGTACAAATTAATCCACGACCATGAGTAGCCATAAAGTTTATAACCTCTGGTGTTGCATTGGCTGCGGCGGTAATAAAATCTCCTTCATTCTCACGGTCTTCGTCATCAACAACTATAATAACTCTACCCTTACGAAGATCTTCTAAAGCTTCCTCTATTGTATTTAGTTTAAATTCACTCATAATATATTCTGCAAATTTACTTAATTTAAGGGTTCAATTATTTAAACCCACTTTATTTCTTTTGGAAGAACTGATAAATAAGCTTAAAATAGAATTAAAAAAAACCTTGCCTGGTATAGAGGTTCAATATGAGATGGCGCCTTTATCACGACCTAGAGTTGATGTAAAAACTTTAGAGAAAAGTCAGTATCAATTGAGTGCCGTTTTAATTGTTTTTTGTTTAGATGAGGATGGAAATGTTTTTATTCCTTTAATTGAAAGGGGAGTTTATAATGGACTGCATAGTGGACAAATTGGTTTTCCTGGAGGTAAGTTTGAAACATCGGATGAAAACTTGCAAAATACTGCTATTAGAGAGTGTTATGAAGAGATTGGCCTAGGTAGTGGAATTGAAATAATTGGGAAGTTAACGAGTTTATTTATTCCTGTAAGCAGTTTTTTGGTAGAACCATATGTTGGTGTTTGTAAAAATAAGGGCCCTTTAATGATTCCACACGAGCAAGAAGTGAAAAATGTTTTAAAATTATTTCTAAACAACTTGATGAATATAAATACAATTGAATTAGGAGAATTGGAGGTAGATGGCAATAAAATAAAAACCCCCTACTTTTTGGTAGAGGGTTATAAAGTTTGGGGTGCTACAGCAATGATTCTTAACGAACTAAAAACTATTTTAGAAAGGTAACTTATTTTAATTATTTAGTAAAATCAGTTAAAATATTATCATAACATAAATAATATTTGCCTTTTGTTAGATTATCAATGTTAACTTGATTGCCATATCCTTTCTTAACAACGTCTCCATAAGCATCAAATACTTCATAGGCTGTTTCTTTATTAAAATCAATACTCTTATTGTTTTTTGGAATTGCAAACGATGGTTTTTCGATAGTTGATTTTACACTAACTTCTGGAGAGTATTTAGCAAAAGAATTTAAACCCTTTTGTTTTACACGGTATTTATTTTCTCCGCTATGCATTGTAACTTGAAAAGAGTAATCATGATTTTCAGGACTGCCCACGCCGTCCATTTCTCCAATTGGAACCCATTTATTCCATTTAAATTGCTCAATAATGTATGGTAAAGAGCCTGTTTCGTTTTTTGCAGTCCATTTTAATAAACCTGTAGGAGAGATATTTATTGTTAAAACATCAAAGGTTGGTTTAGATTTTAAATCTTCTAAATTTAAGACTTTTGGAGTGCAATTTTCTTGATGATTAATTTCAATAATTACTTTTTGTCCGTATTTTAATTGTAAAGCCCCTAAATCAATTTCAAAAGCACTTGAGTTTGTTTCGTCGGTAGTGATTTTTCCGTTAACTTTTATTTCTTGAGCACAAAAACCAACTCCATTTGCACCGTATGCATTTTGAACAAATACATTTTTGTTCTGATATTTTCCCTCAATAACAAGTGTAGCCGAATTAACATAATTGTTGAAACTCAAGAAACATATTAAGATTAGGAAGTTTTTCATAGTTGATAGTTGTGTTTTTACTATTTTGATACACAAATATATCAAAATTATCGGTGTTTTTAAAGAAATTTTCTTATTTTAACAATTATATAAAGAATGGTTAAGAAACTTAATATTGCGATAAGTATTAAATAAGGTTTATTAAAATGAATTTTTGTTATCGCTCTGTCTTTACGGTAACTCCAAGCTAAGCCTATGATAAAAATCAATAAAAAAACAACTGTAAAAATAATTCTTCCTGTTGTAAACATAATTATCAACAAAGGTATATAATAATTTGATGTTTTAGTCTTTGACGATGCTAAAATTATTACAAACTTCACAGTCTAATAATTGAATTTTATAAAAAACATAATTAAGTCTATTTTAATTCTCGCATGTAGTTTTACTTTTTGTAATCTAAACGCGTCTAACATTGAGAAAGGATTTAAAGCGCTTTCTGTTTTTGATTATTTTAAAGCAAAAAAAATATTTAATAACAATTTTCAAAAAAAACAAAACCCTTATTCAGCTTTTGGCTTAGCAACTATTTATAGTCGTAACAATAATCCTTTTTATAATTTAGATTCAGCTTCAAAATATATCACTTTAAGTTTTAATTTATTTGCTATTAAAAAAGAAGTTAAAGAATTTTCTGGATTTAAAATTGATAGTAGTTCTATTATACATTTGGTTGATACTATTGCAACAAAAGCTTTTGATAAAATAGTTAAAGATAACATTTTGATAAAGTACAATAATTTTTTAAGACAAAATTATTTAGCAAATAAAAAAACACTTACCGATGCAATTTATTTAAGGGATGAAATCGAGTACAATGAAGTACTTGGTTTAAATGATAGTAAACAAACCAAAGAGTTTGTAATAACACATCCGCAAAGTCTTTTTGTGCAGGAAGCTTTACTTTTAATTGATAGGCAGGTTTTTGATGAGTACACAAAAGATAATTCCGCAGCTTCGTATATTAATTTTATAAAAAATAATCCTGAAAATGTATTATTGAATTCGGCTTACGAAAAATTATTTTCTATCTATAAAGAAAAATCAGATGTTAAAGGTTTAAAGTTATTTGTTGCTAATTACAAAACGGCGCCACAAAATCTGGAAGCTTGGAAATTGGTATTTGCATTATCAGTTAAATCTTTTTCTAATGAAGAGCTTGAAAAGTTCTTGGCAGAAAATCCAAAATTTCCATTAAGAAATTCTATTTTAAAAGAATTAGAATTAAATAATTTAGTGCTTTATCCGTATCAAAAGGATGATTTTTTTGGCTTTATTGATGAAAATACAAACTCTGTAATTCCAATTGTATTTGATGCCGTTACACCGTTTTCGGAAGGTTTAGCAGTTGTAAATAAAAACGATTCGGTATATTATATTAATAAAGAAAATTCAAATCCGTTTAATCAATTTTTCACAGAGGCATACACGTTTAAAAATGGAATTGCTCCTGTAAAAAATAATAACAAATGGTATTTTATTAATAGGCAAGGACAAATTATTTCAACACTATTTGACGAAATAAACGAAATATCAAATGGTTATTACACTTTTAAAGTAAATGGAAAATACGGAGCAATAAATAATTTCGGGAAAATTATTATTGAACCGCGTTTTGAAGAGTTAAGAGATTTTAAAAACGATTTTGCATATTATCGGTTGGATGGGAAAAGTGGTTTTATATCTAAGGATGGTAATCTGCATAAAGCCCAGTTTGACTGGCTTTCTGATTTTGGTGTTGATAAAATTGCGGTGGAGAAAAAAGGAAATTCATACGGTTTAATTAACTCTTCTGGAAAACAAATCTTAGAGGCTAAATACGATCAAATTCTTGTTGCAAACAATTCTATTTATATTATTGTGCTTAACAACATGTATGGTTTTTTTAGTGGAAATGGTTGTTTTTTGAGTGCAATATCCTACGACTTTTTAAAAGAAAAACCTGCAGATTTTTATACTAACGGACAGCTATTAAAATTGCTTAAAAAAAACCAGCAATCTTTTATTGATTTAAATGGTAAAACAAGTATTGATTTTGGAGCCTATGATGAAATTAATTTTGCATCAAATGGATTGATTTTGGTTAAAAATAAAAATAAATTTGGATATGTTGACCGTAAACTTAATTTGGTTATTCCTTACAAATACTCCAAAGCAACTGATTTTTTGGATAGTTGTGCAATAGTTCAATTAAAAGATAAGTTTATTTTAATTAATCTTCAAGGTAAAGAAGTGTTTTCGTCCAGTTCTGAAATACAAAAAATAAGTTCTCATTATTATCTTGTTCATGGTGATGTAAAGGAGTTGATTGACAATAAGGGGAAGTTACTTTTAGGTGATATAAACACTATTCAATCATTAAATGATAAAGTATTAATAATTACTTTAAATAATGGCTCAATTAAATTACTCTACGATTAAACATTTTATTAATTTTAACTCATATTAAAAAACACATTTAAATTTAAAAATTAGGTATATGACAAAAATACACAACTTTAGTGCCGGCCCTGGAATTTTACCTCAAGATGTTTTAAAGCAAGCTTCTGACGCTTGTATTAATTTTGATGGTTTAGATTTATCCCTATTGGAGATATCGCACCGTAGTAAAAATTACGAAAAAGTAATTGATGAGTCTCATGCTATTATAAAAGAATTATTTGAGGTTGGTGATGATTATGATGTTATGTTTTTAGGGGGTGGCGCAAGTTTACAATTTGCAATGGTGCCTTATAATTTATTAACCGATAAAGGTTATGCAGCCTACATAAATACTGGTGTTTGGGCAAGTAAAGCCATTAAAGAAGCTAAAATTATTGGTAACACAAAAGTAATTTCCACATCAGAAGATAAAAACTTCAATTATATTCCTAAAGGGTATACGGTTCCAACGGATGCTGATTATTTACACATTACTAGTAATAATACAATTTTTGGAACACAATTAAAAGAATTTCCCAAAACTAATATTCCTTTGGTGTGCGATATGAGTTCCGATATTTTTAGCAGAAAAATAAATGCAAAAGATTTTTCATTAATATATGCCGGTGCTCAAAAAAACATGGGTCCTGCCGGAAGTACTATGGTTATGGTAAAAAAAGATGCATTGGGAAAAACCGGACGAAAAATGTTATCCATGTTAGATTATCAAGTGCACATTAAAGGTGGCAGTATGTACAATACACCTCCTGTGTTTCCTATTTATGTAACCTTACTTACTTTAAAATGGTTAAAGAAAAATGGTGGCATTGCTTGGATTGAAAAAATTAATCAACAAAAGGCAGATTGTTTATATAATGAAATAGATAGAAATACTTTATTTGTTGGAACAACAGCTGTTGAAGATCGTAGCCAAATGAATGCTTGTTTTTTAACAACAAAACCTGAATTAGAATCTGAATTTGATAAAATGTGGGCGAGCGCTAACATTAGTGGTATTCGTGGACACAGAGATGTTGGTGGATATCGCGCATCTATGTACAATGCTTTGCCCTTGGAAAGTGTTCAAGTGTTAGTAGATGTGATGAAAGATTTTGAAAAGAAATTTGCATAGGCGATGGAGCACGGATGACACAGATTTAAACGGATTTACACCGATAAAAGAAAAAACGGCGAGCTATTTGGTTCGCCTTTTTTTATTTAGAATAAAAAGTTAAATTTAAACCTCTAATAAATTATAACTGAATAATCGCACAAACAACGCATGAAAATCGGATTAAAGCTTGCCATTACTTTTTTCTTAATCGCCTTTATGTCGATGATGGTAATTGGCTTTATTAGTTATTTTAGAGCTAAACATGCCTTGCAAAAACAATCGTTTGATAAGTTAACTGCATTTAGAGAATTAAAGGCTCGCCAAATTGAAGATTATTTCCAAATAATAAACGACCAAATTATTACTACCGCCGAAAACCCCATGGTTATTGAGGCAATGAAAGAATTAGAAAATGGTTTTAATAAAATTGATACTGATTTAAACTATACTGAAGAAGAATACTCTAAAATCAAGAAAAAGGGTGATGATTATGTAACCGCGGAGTTTTTACCATTGCTTAATAAAAATATTTCGCAAAAAGCAAGTCTTGACGATGAAGTCTCTCATAATAAAAAGAGCGTAATTTTAACCGATTTGTATTACGTAAGTAATCCAAATAAAATTGGAGAAAAAGACAAGTTAGTTAGCGCTAATGATAATAGTTCTTACACTTTAGCTCACGCAAAATATCATTCTGTATTTAAAAATTTCGCCGAGAAGTTTGGCTTTTATGATATTTTTTTAATAGATACGGAAACAGGAAATATTGTTTATACCGTTTACAAAGAAGTAGATTTTGCTACATCATTAATTGACGGCCCATTTAAAAATACCAATCTGGCTTCTGCTTTTAATTCTGTAACTAAAAATAAAAAGAAAAATTTCGTGCAAATTGTAGATTTTGCGCCATATCATCCCTCTTATAATGCACATTCTTCTTTTATTGCTTGTACTATTTTTGATGGCGATAAAGAAATTGGTGTCCTTGCCTTTCAAATGCCAATTGATAAAATAAACAATATTATGACCAATAGAAAAAATTGGAAAAATGTTGGTTTAGGAAATACTGGCGAAACTTATATTGTTGGAGACGATTATACACTTCGTAATCAATCTCGTTTTTTATTAGAAGATAGCAGTAACTATTTTGCAATGCTGAAGGATATTAAAGAAGATGAAAAAACAATTGAAAAAATCCGAAATTATAATAGTTCAATCGGACTTCAAACCGTAAAAACATTAGGTACAAAAGAAGCTTTAAGTGGAATAAGTGACACTAAAATATTTCCTGATTACCGCGGTGTTTCTGTACTTTCGGCCTATAAGCCTTTAAAGATAAATGATATGCATTGGGTGTTAATGAGCGAGATTGATGAAGAAGAAGCTTTTGAACAAGTAACTTATTTACGAAACAATATTATTGTTGGATTTTTATGTTTGTTAGTAATTGTTTTTGGAGTTTCTTTTTTTATGTCTCGGGCCATTACAAAACCCTTAAACGAATTAACAACAGAGGCTCTAGAATTAGCCGATGGAAATTTAGATGTTGAAATTAAAACTGGTAGCAAGGATGAAATTGGAGTTTTGGCTAATAGCTTTAAAAAAATGCAAGCTTCCATCAGTAAACTAATACATGACCTTCAGGACATTAATCATAACCTTGAAGATAAAGTCATAGCGCGCACGGCAGAGGTTAGTAAGCAAAAAGATGTAATTGAAGAAAAACAAAAAGAGATTGTTGATTCTATTCATTATGCTAGAAGAATTCAAAAAACAATTTTGCCTAGCAATGATTATTTAGCTAAAAACCTGAATGATTTTTTTGTATTGTTTAAACCACAATCAATTGTGTCTGGCGATTTTTATTGGGCAACACGTAAAGTAGAGAAAGAAGAAGATAAAATCATTAGCGAGAAATTTTATTTAGCTGTTTGCGATAGCACTGGTCATGGTGTGCCAGGTGCCTTTATGAGCATTTTAAATATTTCTTTTATTAACGAAGCTATTAATGAAAAGAAAATTGAAGAGCCGCATGAAATATTAAACTATGTTAGAAAACGTTTAATCAAAAATTTGTCTCATGAAGGTGGGCAAGATGGTATGGATGGAACAGTTATTTGTTTTGATAAAATCAATAATACCATCACTTATGCTTCGGCGCATAATTCACCTGTTGTTGTGCGTGAGAATGCTATTATTGAATGCAAAGCAGATAAAATGCCTATTGGTAAAGGGATTAAAACGGATTCATTTACATTACAAATTATAGATTTTAAAAAAGGCGATATGCTATATTTTTATACCGATGGTTACGCCGATCAATTTGGCGGACCAAAAGGTAAAAAGTTTAAATACAAAACTCTAAATGCTTTGCTGTTAGAGAACAACCAACTTCCTTTAAAAGAACAGCACAGCATTTTAGAAAACACCTTTGACAATTGGAAAGGTGAATTAGAACAAATTGATGATGTTTGCGTAATAGGCATTAGAGTTTAATTTCTTAAACAAAAAAAACGAAATATTCGGTTCACTTTTTATTTTGAGCGTAGTACATTTTTTATTTAGGTTTTATTCTTTAATAATTTTCTCAATTGCAATTAATTTTTCTTTATCAAATAATTGCAAAAAGTAAATACCATTTTTCAGATTGCTTATATTAATTGTACTTTCAAATTTTTCTTCCATAACATTTTGACCAAGAAGATCAATTATTCTTACAAGATAATTTTCTGAAGACACAATAGTTGTCTGCTCAAAATTAATAACTCCACTTGTTGGATTCGGGTAAATGCTCAGTGTATTGTCTGTCAAATTATTTTTAGTAAATCCAGACAACAAAGAGGTGAAACATGTATTGGTATCTCTTAAAGCTAACTGAAAATTTCCTAGTGACATACTCCAGTTATATTGTCCAGCATAATATTTTGTATAGTTATCATTAGAAAAGCAACCTACTTTTGAAGACTTGTAACTAAAAATATTAAAATAGCTATTAAACACACCGCCACTAGCACCCACACCTTCAATAAAATAAGCATTTGTAGGGCTGTAGTTTTGCCAAAAGGTAGTGGTTCCGGTAAAACGTTTATGGTATTTTGTTCCCAATAAAACAGAATCAATAAGCGTTATTTGATAATTTAATCCAATAGTTGTTGATGGATCACCACCAGAATAAACAGACATAATATCACCAATAGTTTTATTTGAATCAAATATTAAATTAGCATCTGTTGGTGTAAAATTGGGAACTAAGCTCCAGGTAGGAACAAAATATACTTTTTTGTTTAAGGTGTCATTAGAGAACATACCAATAAACACTGTGGAATTTACAGGTATGATAGATGGATCGCAATTACCGCCAAATGATTGATGAATAAAATTGCCTTGGATTATATTTGCATACACCTTATGCCATAGTCTACCATTATTTATTATATAATTTCTTACATAATAGTTATAGGCGTCGGTTCTGTTACATTGGTTGTTAAAAGCTGTTGCGCTGCCGGTTTGAAAAACCTTCCAAACCATATTGGTATCATAAGGCTGATACTTTTGTGCATTTGTGTTTTTACAAAAGAAAATAGCGAGAAGTATAAATATGGAAAAATGTTTCATTTTAATGTTCTATCTTGAAACAACAAAACGTTTACTAACGGTTTTCGAATTGTTGTTTTTTAGGTAAAGCAAATAAACGCCGTTAGGCAGATCTTTAATGTTGATAATAGCTTTTTGGTCTTTTAATATCATTTCTTTGCTTAATACTAATTGGCCAAGACTATTAATAACTTCAGCATTAGAAAACTGTAATTCAGAATTAATGTTTAAAACATCATTTGCTGGATTTGGGAAAAGTGTAATGTTACCTTCCCTAACCTTTTCGTCCATACTTGTAATTATATTCCCACAACCTATAGAAATACAACCTAAGCTATCTGTTTTAACTAGCCAAGCTTTCGCCTGTGGTTGATTCATTACATTACCGCACAAAATATAACCGCCATCCAAGGTTTTTTCAACGCCAAAAAAAGTTTCGTTATAACTTACGGGTGAGCTGCCCGTAATGTAATTATTATATTGGCGCATCCACAAACTATCGCCATTAGGTTTAGTTTTCAAAATAACTCCTTTATTATCATAATTTACAAGTGGTAAGGCGGTGCTATCACTATATCTCCCACAACTCACAACGCTCCCGTCTAAATTAATAATCATACCGTTAAAGTTATTTGAAATTGCTGCTGACGCATATTTTTTACTCCACAATACATTTAGGCTTGAACTGAGTTTAGTTATATTTAATTTATACATATTATTAGGGCCATATTGACTAGTTTTTATACCACCATTAAAAACATAGCAATTATCAAATAAACTGTATTTCAGCTGTGCCATTCCCTGAACACCACTAAACGCAATGACAGTAGAAGTTGACACTGTACCTAAAGTATCAGACTCAATAAAACCTACGTTTTGTTGAGTACTTGAATATAGAACAGTTCCGCCAAACACAAGTTTCTTTGAAATTGGATTCAAAACTACATTAGTTGTAGTTAGATTAATCGAGTTGCTAATAGTAAAGGTGCTAATAATATTTAAATTACTATCTAACTGAAATACACATGGCCACTGGCCAGAAGTATGACTTTTGTTACCTATTAAATAATATTTATTATCGTTAAATTTAATTAAGTTGTTCATATAGTAGCCATATACGCCATCGTAATAAAAGGAGGTTTTAATAGTATCGAGCGTTACTTTATTTATTTTCGTAAGCAAGATTGTTGTAAGACTAGATGTATATGTTACCGATGCTCCAATATAGCTGCAATTGGTGGCAGGTATAAATTGTTTTAAACCGTTTAAATAAGAATAATAATCGTAATTTGGGTAGGTAAGAACTTTTTTAAAGTTAAGGGTACCTGTTTTGCTAATGTTAGTAGAATATAATCCCTGATAACCAGTAACTGAATCCGTTGCATAATTAAATACCGTAAAACTTGAATCTACAACGTTATTAAAGACATGTGTGCTAAATGTATTATTATAGCCCGTTTTATAATAATTATTAAAATAAGTTTGCCCTTTGCACAATAAAGGCAAAAGGCAAACTAAAAAAAATATTTTATTATAACGAATCATTTATTTAATAACTACTATTTTTTTGTACTTATTAAGCGGTTTCGTTTATATAAATTTAAAAGAAACTATTTGATTAATTATATTTTATCAATACTCGGTGGAGTATTTGTTGTACCAGCATCTGTAGTAGTTGTATCCGCAGAGCTTGTATCAGTTGCAGTAACTTTAGTTTCAATTTTAGGAACTACAACTTCTTCTGGTTTATCAAAAGGACGTTTACCAAAAATTTCTTCTAAGTCTTCTTTAAAAATAACTTCTTTATCTAATAATTTTTGAGCAAGCATAGTTAGTTTATCTTTATTGCTTATTAAAATTTGTTTTGTTTTTGCATAAGCAACATCAATCATTTTTTTAACTTCCTCATCAATGGTTTTGGCAGTTTGCTCGCTATAAGGTTTGCTAAAAGCATAATCACCTTGCCCTGAACTATCGTAATAGCTTATGTTACCTATTTTTTCGTTTAAGCCATAATAAACTATACAGGCATAAGCTTGTTTTGTTATTTTTTCTAAATCGCTTAAAGCACCAGTACTAATTTTACCAAAAATAACTTCTTCAGCCGCACGTCCACCCAAGGCAGCGCACATCTCATCCATTATTTGTTCTGTAGTAGTTATTTGTCTTTCCTCTGGTAAATACCAAGCAGCGCCTAATGAGCGGCCACGTGGCACAATAGTCACTTTTACTAAAGGATGTGCATGTTCTAACATCCAACTTACTGTTGCGTGTCCTGCTTCGTGAAAAGCGATAACACGTTTTTCTTGTGGAGTGATAATTTTATTCTTCTTTTCTAAACCTGCAATAATTCTATCAACAGCATCTAAGAAATCTTGTTTCTGAACCATTTTTTTGTTTGAACGCGCTGCAATTAAAGCCGCTTCGTTACAAATGTTCGCAATATCTGCTCCACTAAAACCTGGAGTTTGTTTTGCTAAAAAATCTATTTGTACACTTTCGTCAATTTTAATTTTCTTTAAATGCACCGCAAAAATTTCTTTACGTTCATTTAAATCCGGCATATCAACATAAATCTGTCTATCAAAACGTCCGGCACGCATTAAGGCTCTATCTAAAATATCAGCACGATTGGTAGCTGCTAAAATAATTACACCGCTATTAGTTCCAAAACCATCCATCTCAGTTAATAACTGATTTAATGTATTTTCACGTTCATCGTTTCCACCAGCAGCTGCGTTTTTACCGCGTGCTCTGCCAATTGCATCAATCTCATCAATAAAAATAATGCAAGGCGCTTTTTCTTTTGCCTGTTTAAATAAGTCACGCACACGCGATGCCCCAACTCCAACAAACATTTCCACAAAATCCGATCCGCTTAAAGAAAAGAAAGGAACTTTTGCTTCGCCGGCTACAGCCTTTGCTAATAAGGTTTTACCAGTACCCGGAGGACCAACTAATAAGGCACCTTTAGGAATTTTTGCTCCTAAGTCGGTATATTTTTTTGGATTTTTAAGGAAATCTACAATCTCCATAACTTCCATTTTAGCACCATCTAATCCTGCAACATCATTAAAAGTTGTGTTTACATTAGAGTCTTTATCAAATAAAGTTGCTTTCGATTTTCCAATATTAAATATTTGTCCTGGGCCACCGCCAGCACCACCACCGCCCATACGGCGCATCATCACAATCCAAATAACAACCATTATTAAAAGTGGTAATAACCATAATTGGTCGGCTAACCAATTGGTTTCTTCAACGCTACTTGCAAATACTTGTTTTTCTTTAGGAATACCAGCTTCGTTCTGAACTTTTTCCATTCCCAGCATTAAATTATCTATAGAAGGAACAGTAATAAAGTAGTGCGGCCCTTTAAACTTTTTGTCTGGAAAAGGCGTAACTCCTTTTTCGTTTTTATATCTATCGCATTTGTATGCACTATCAGGATTGATGTAGATGCGTGCAATTGTTTTATTGACGATAACTACTTCGGTAACATCGCCTTTAGCAAGCATATCTTGATAAAATTTACCTTGCGTAACTTCTTGTAGTTTTGGACTAAAACCTGATCCTGTAAAAACAATAAAAAGTAAAACAACAATAACAATTCCGTAAATCCAATAAAAATTGTTTCCACCGTTACCACCCTTACCGCCTCCAAAGTTAGAGCCGGGGCGACTGAATTTTTCTTTCATGCGCTCAAATTGCTTCTTTCTTTCTTCCTCCGGCGAGTTAGATTTATTGTTAGTGTCGTTAGGAGTTGGCTCGGTATTTTGTGTATCGCTCATTATAATGTCGGTTGTGTTAATTATTAATTGTTGTTATTTCTGCATCTCCCCAAAGACCTTCAATGTTATAAAATTCGCGAGTCTCTCTTAAAAAGACATGTACCACAATATTTATGTAATCAATTAAGATCCATTCGCTGTTTTGCTGTCCTTCTGTATGATATGCTTTTTCGTTGGTAAGTTTTGCTACCATGTCTTCAACGCTATCGGCAATTGATTTAACATGAGTTTTACTATCAGCATCACAAATAACAAAATAATCTGTAACTCTATTTTCTAATTTGCTAATATTTAAAATGGTAATATTTTTTGCTTTCCTTTCTTCCATTCCCTCAACAATCGCATCAAGCAAACTAGTTGTTTGTTTTGGAGTAGATGATTTTTTTGGTCTTTTACCGGCTGCTGGTTTCTTTTTATTTTCTGAATTGGCAATTAAATTAGCCTCTCTAAATTCTCTTTCTTTATCAGTAATTGGAACCTTTTTTACCGTTTTTTTTATTAAAGCAGGTTTTGCTTTAGTTGTTTTTTTTGGCAAAGCCGCAAATCCAAGTTTAGCTTTTACTGTTTTTTTAACGGCAACTTTTTTTGAAGGAGCAGCTTTTGTAGTTTCTGTTTTTTTAGCTGCAATTTTTACTGTTTTTTTTGCTGCTGTTTTTTTAACCGGAATTTTGGCCATATATTATTTTTTGTCGCTTTACTTTTAATTAAATTTACTAGGTTTACACTAGACAACAAATTTAATCTTATTTGGTTTAATGGAAACTTTATTTATAGGTAGAAACATTATTTTTTTACCACAAGTTAATAGTACCAATTCTTATGCCATTGAGTTGTTAAAGAACGTTAACCTTGTTGAGGGCACGGTGGTGCACACCGCAGATCAAACAAACGGCAGAGGGCAGAGAGGAAGTGTGTGGAGTACTGAAAAGACAAGTAATTTGACCGCTTCGCTCATAATTAAACCAACATTTTTAGAGCTTAAATATCAACATTATTTGTATCAGATAGCTGCATTAGCGTGCTATGACGTGTTGGCTGAATTATTGGATACTAGCCAATTTGACATTAAAATTAAGTGGCCTAATGACATTTTGGTTAATAATAAAAAAATAGCCGGAATTTTAATTGAAAATAATATTTCTAAAACACAAATAAGTTGGAGCGTTATTGGAGTTGGACTAAATATAAACCAAACAATTTTTGATGAATCAATTAACGCCGTGTCGTTAAAAACCCTAACAGATAAAACATTCGAAATTGAAATGATTTTAAAATTGTTTTGTGAAAATTTTGAGAAATATTATTTACAATTAAAAAACAATAAACTCACACAAATTAAAACAGAATATTTAAAACATTTTTTTAGAATAAATAATTGGATGGATTTTGAAATTAACAATAGTACGCATACTTTATTGGTAAAGGGATCTAGCGACAGGGGTTTGCTGCTGTTAGAGAATAAAAGTGGCAAACAATTAGAGTTTGATGTTAAAGAAATTAAGTGGATTGTTTAGCAGACTATAGTTTGACTATAGTATAAATTTTATTTACTTTTAATCAAATAAAAAAACAAAATATGAAAAAAATCTACTTTTCTTTTACGGCATTATTTTTTGCCGCACAAATTTGTAACGCACAATTAAGTCTAACTAAAGCCCTTAATGAACCTGGGGTAGGAGATGTAAATACAAGGCAGTATTATGATTCTACCACTGCAGTTCCTAAAGCTGTTGGTGCTGGACAAAGTTGGAGTTTTCTTTCTTTGGTTTCTAGCACTCTTGTTGAATCAAGTACTTATACTACGGTTGCATCCACGCCTAGTTCTGCAGCTTTTCCTGGTGCTACACTAGCAGAGGATCAAGGTAACGGCGATTTTACAATGCTTAAAATGACCCCATCAACTTACGAAATTGTGGGAATTCAATCTCCTGGCTTCGCATTAAATTTCACTAATACTGCCGTATTTGTTACTTGGCCTGTTAATTTTGGGTCAAATTCCACAGATCAATTTTCAGGTTCTACAACGGCTGGAACAACTTTTGTTTCTTTTACAGGAACTATTAATGTTAATGCATCGGGTACAGGCACTGTAGTTATGCCTGGAGGATTAACCTTAACAAATTGTTTGCAGGTGGTTAATACTTTAAGTTTTGTTATTGCACAGGGAACATATACTCAAGCAACTATCCAAAAAGAATATTCGTACTTCCATAGTTCTAATAAATTTCCTGTTCTGTCAATTATTTATGAAAGTTCAACAAGCGGAACGGTTGTTACAACATCTTTTGATGCTAAAGTTAATAGCGCGGTAGTTGCCGGTTTAAGTTCGCATGAAATAAATAATAATCTTTTAGTTTTCCCGAATCCGTCGAGTGATTATATTAATATTAAATTGGATAATTCCGCAAATAAAGATGTTAGTGTAAGTCTTACAAATTTGTTAGGACAAGAAGTTAAAAAAGAATTTCTTGGAAAGGAAAATAGCATTAATTCAAAATTAAATGTTACGGGACTTCCAAAAGGAATTTATATCATGAATTTATCTATTGGCAACACAATTTCTACTAAAAAAATTGTTGTAGAATAATTAATAATTTATTTTAAATAAAAATCCTCGCCATTTATATGCGGGGATTTTTTATTAACCCTTATTTAGCCAAATCGTTTAAAGCTTCTTTAGCTGTTTCAAACTCGAAGGTATAGCCAAGGTCTTTAATTTTTTTGTTACTAATTTTTACTCCTTGGCTAAGTAATATTGAGCTTTCTCCCATTACAATCTTTAAAATAAATTCAGGAATATTTGGTAAAAAAAATGGTTTATTATAGCTTTTAGCCAACTGTTTTAAAAAATCATGATTGTTTATTATTTCGGAACTTACCGCATTATAAACGCCGTTACTATTCTGGTTAAATAATACAAAGTTGTAAATTCCAGCAATATCATTAATGTGTATCCACGGAAAGTTTTGTTTACCGCTTCCCAAAGCCGCGCCTAATCCTAATTTATATGGACCTACCATTTTTGTATAGGCACCGCCTTTATTGCTTAAAACTGTTGCCGTTCTTATAATTACTGTTCGAGTACCTTGATTGATAAATGGTTGATATGATTTTTCCCAAAGTTGGCATGTTTCTGCAAGAAAATCATTACCAGGAAAATCTTCTTCGGTAAAAAGTTTATCACTTTGCAAGGCGCCATAATAGCCAACTGCGCTGCCTCCAATTAAGGTTTTAATGTTGTAATTATTCTTTAAAATATATTCAAATAATAATTCACAGCTCTTTACTCTGGAGTCTATAATTATTTTTTTGTATTCAGGTGTCCAGCGTTTATCGGCAATTCCTGCTCCCGCTAAATGAATGATGCTTTCTACATCTTCAAAAGCTTTTTCGTCAATAAATTTCTTCGAAATATCCCATTTGTATTTTTTAATACCATTAAACTCACCAGTTTCTCTGCTCAACCAAATAGGTTTATGGCCATTTCTTAATAACAATTTAGAAATTGCATTTCCAACTAAACCACTTCCGCCTGTAATTAATATCTTTGCCATAAGTTATTTTTATAACACCACAAGTTAAATAAAGTTTATGGTTTTTGATATTCATATTTTTGTTTGTACTAACCAGCGTACCGGCAGCGAAAAAATTAGTTGTGGCGAAACCCATGGTTTAGAGTTGGTTGCAGAGTTTAAAAAACAATTAAAAGATTTAAAAGTGAATTTAAAAACACGAGCTAATAAAAGTGGTTGTTTAGGCATTTGTGATTTTGGACCAACAGTTGTTATTTACCCCGAAGGAACGTTTTATGTGGGCGTTAAAAAGGGCGATGTACAGGAAATTATTAATTCACATATAATAAATAAAAAACCAGTAGAACGTTTGTTGTTAAAGAAGTAATGAAGTGGAAGAATTAGATGTAAATAATTATTTGATTCAAGAAAATTTATTTGAATTATTTAAACGGCAATTAAAAAAAGATTTTGATAGCTGTAGTTTAAGTACCGATTTTGTTGAGAATTTAGCCATTGATTGGGAGCTTTTAAAAAAGTCTATTTTAAATGAATTAAATCCTCTAATAAAAAACAATTCCTTATTGTCTAATTTATTATACCGAATTGATATTAGTGAGCTGCAAATAAAAAATTATCAGCTAAAAAATACTACGTTAAGTTTTGAAGAAATTTTAGCCGAATTAATTATTAAACGTATTCTTCAAAAAGTAATTTTAAAAAAACGATTTTCTCAATAATATGGATGTAAAAATTAGAATTGGAAATCAAAATGATTTGCCACGTGTGCTTGAATTGGTAAAGGAATTGGCTATTTTCGAAAAAGCGCCTGATGAAGTAGAAGTTACTTTAGATGAAATGCAAAATTGGGGTTTTGGCGACGATAAAATATTTGACTATTTTGTTTTAGAAAAAGAAAATGTAATTGTTGGCATAGCAGTTTATTATTATAAATATTCTACCTGGAAAGGGAAGTGTTTATTTTTGGAAGATATTATTGTTACCGAAAGCGAGAGGAAGAATGGTTACGGTAAACTATTGTTTAACGAAGTTGTAAAAGTTGCAAAAGCTAAAAAAGTAAGACGAATGGAATGGCAAGTTTTAGATTGGAATGTGGCCGCCATTGAATTCTATAAAAAATATAATGCCAATTTAGATGGCGAATGGGTTAACTGTAAATTGACTTACGATCAAATACAGACAATGTAAGCTTTTTGAACCACATAGGTACATAGAAAACAATCAAAACAAAATTTTCAAGTATACATAGTTTCTTCGTCCTTGACGAAGAAAAAGCTCTGTTTTCCTTTCTTAGAATTTTAATGCCGGAAAAAATCTATGTTTCTATGTGGTTTCATTTGTGAATATCAGTCTTTGTAAATATAATCAGATGACACCAAGCATTTTGGAACATACCATTTGTGTAAATAAAGTTTTAAATCAATAATATTGTTATTACAATCAAGATAATTTCCTGATTTATTGCGTTTCATAATAAGTGCTTTACCCTCGTTTATTTCTTTTATGATTAGTTGCCTTAATTCTTCAAGACTTAAATTTTTATTTTCTTTTCCAATTTTATAACCTAATTCATTATTATTCAAATCCATTACATTACTTAAACTATCTGCTAATTCGCCTTCCTCCGTTTGCTGTTTAATAAACTGTTTTTGATTTCCCTTTTCATGAGCAATTCCTAATTCACGTAACTTTTTTACTTTAACTTTTTGAGCAAATGCCGCCATAAAATAAGTATGTCTAAAGGCGTCTAATTTCCCACCATTATTAAAACTGTCTAATAATAATTTATTTAACGACTGTTTATAAATTGGAGAAACCTGACGATACAGTTTTTTTATTTTCACCGCAGAAAATGGATGTTTGAAGGCCCATATTTTTTCTTGCTTAGATGTTTTTTGAGCAATTAGCAAAGAAGATAAGCAGAGAAAAAGGAAGATTAGTTTTAAATTGTAATTTACCACATTGTAAAAATATCAAATCGTCTAAGAATATCCGCAATTAACATCCGAATGTTAGTATAATAGGCGAAAACATTTATTTGAAAGAAACCTAAAACTTATATTTACGATGTGAACGTTAAAAATGATTTTATAACTAACTTGCTTAATAAAAAGACTACCGGTCTTGTTATAAGTATTAACGATTTACGCGATAAAGAATTTAGCGGTATTAAACTTAGTCCTGAGGAGCGTTTTGCTTTATCTAATTTCGATAAATACCGTATTAATACTCTCAATTCTCAAACCGACGAAGAAAAATTCCACTACCAATATCGTCAGTTACAAGTTATTGCTAATCTTAGTGATTGGCGAGAATTCTTAAAAAAAGATTTTTAGTTTTAAGCCCTATTTTCTAGTAATAACTCTTAATAAGTTACGCTTTATTCATTAATTTTTTTACTTTTGAATCTTAATTAAATACTTAAGAATGAAGGTGAAAACATTAGGTCAATTTATTATCGAAAAACAAAGCGATTTTCCATTTGCTAAAGGAGAATTATCGCGTTTACTACGTGATATTGCAATTGCAGCAAAAATCGTTAACCGTGAGGTTACAAAAGCAGGTTTAGTTGAAATCTTAGGGGAAACCGGCGATACAAATATTCAAGGAGAGCGCGTTAAAAAATTAGATGTTTTTGCTAACGAACAATTTATAGCCGCGTTAAAGGCTGGGGGTGAGGTTTGCGCCATTGCAAGTGAAGAAAACGATGAGATAATTCCTATAGATTCTGAAATTTCAAAAAACGCTAAATATGTTGTGGCAATGGACCCATTAGACGGTTCATCCAACATTGATGTAAACGTTTCAATTGGTACTATATTTTCTATTTATCGTCGTACAACTTTAAGTGGACCGGGTACTATCGAAGATTTTATGCAACGTGGTACCGAGCAAATTGCGGCGGGTTATATTATTTATGGTTCAAGCTGTATGTTGGTTTATACTACGGGTAAAGGTGTTTATGGTTTTACTTTAGATCCAAGTATTGGCGAATTTTGTTTATCACACCCTTTAATGAAAACTCCGGAAGTGGGTATTGTTTATTCGGTAAACGAAGGAAATTATTTACATTTTCCTGAAGGCGTAAAAAAATACATTAAATATTGTCAAGAAGAAGATAAAGCAACTAATCGCCCATATTCTTCTCGTTATATTGGTTCTGGTGTTGCAGACATTCATCGTAACCTAATTGTTGGTGGGGTTTATATTTATCCAACTACGACTAAATCGCCAAACGGTAAATTACGTTTGTTGTATGAGTGTAATCCTCTTGCTTTTATTATTGAACAGGCTGGGGGCAAAGCAACTACCGGTTATAAACGAATTATGGAAGTGCCTATTACTGAATTACACCAACGTACTCCTTTGTTTTTGGGTAGTTCTGCTATGGTACAAACAGCTATGGATTTTATGACAAAATACGCAGAGGAAAAAGTTTAATGAATTCTATTTGCCAAATATCTGTAGTTATTCCCTTAAAAGATGAAGCGGAATCGTTACCGGAGTTGCATGACTGGATTGTAAAAGTAATGACTGAGAATAATTTTTCTTACGAGTTAATTTTTATTGATGATGGTAGCAAAGATAATTCGTGGCAAATAATTGAGCAGTTAGCAACTAAAAATACTGCTGTTAAAGGCATAAAATTCAGACGCAATTACGGTAAATCTCCAGCTTTACATTTGGGTTTTGAAGCGGCCATTGGTGATGTTGTAATTACGATGGATGCAGACTTACAGGATAGTCCCGATGAAATTCCTGAGCTTTATAAAATGATTGCGGTTGATGGCTTTGACCTTGTTAGCGGTTGGAAACAGAAAAGATACGATAACGCTTTCACTAAAAATTTACCTTCTAAATTATACAACTGGACAAACAGAAAAATTACAGGCATTAAATTGCATGATATGAATTGCGGTTTAAAGGCTTATAAAAAACAAGTTGTAAAAAGCATAGAGGTGTATGGCGAGATGCACCGCTTTATTCCGGTAATGGCAAGAGCTGCCGGCTTTGATAATATTGGCGAAAAAGTAGTGCAACATAAAGCACGTAAATATGGAGTAAGTAAATTTGGCTGGAACAGATTTATAAATGGATTTTTAGATTTATTAACCATTACATTTCTTTCTAAATTTGGTAAACGCCCCATGCATTTTTTTGGCTTGGTTGGTACTTTACTTTTTTTAGTTGGTTTTAGTTTTGCCTTTTATTTAGGCGCCTATAAATTGTATTGCGCCTACACACATCATGCGGCACGTTTAATTACAGACCGCCCTTCTTTTTACATTGCGTTAACATGTATGATAATTGGAAGCATGATGTTTTTAGCCGGTTTTATTGGCGAATTAATTTTGCGTAACAGCCCTGTTCGTAATAATTATTTAGTGGATGAAAAAATAAATCTAAAATGAAAGAGGAGGGAAAAAAAAGAGTCCCTCGCATACCTTTAACACCTGAGGAAGTTGCCGAATTAGTTGAAATAAAAAAAATTCGCGCTTATAATAAACTTCATTCTTTTAAAAAATCACCAGCTTATAAATTTTTAAATTACTTCAATGTTTTTTGTTTTTTTGTTTTTTGCGAAATAATTATTTCATTTTATGGCCCTTGCAACTACCAAACGCATTATACAAAAAACACTTTCACAAACTATAGCCTTAAAACAAATGAAAAGGGCGAAAGAAAAGTTTTAGAAATAAGTATTGTAGATGTAAATGGCAAAGCGTATACTTTAATTGTAAATGATTTTATTGAAGCTCCGGAAAAGTTTACTACGTTTAAAGTGGGTAAAGATTTTTTGCTTCAGCGAGAAATAAAAGCTTACGTTAATACGTCTGATGATTATTACAGAATTCAGGCAGCGAGCCCCATGTTATTTTTATCGGTTTTTTTAGGAATTTTTTCGTTGATTTTTTTCTCTTATAACCTCAATCAAAACATCCAGTCGTTGATAGCTATTTCAATTATAAATGGCATTACCATTTTAGCATTTTTATCAAACAGGAATTAAAATAAATCTCAAACATTTTTTACTCTAATAAATCAGAGCTGTACATGTCTCCGGGCGAAATCATATTTTCATCTAAAGGAATGTTTTTGCCATAACGCTCAACTAACTTTTCTTTTACGGCAGGGTGACTAAGATCAAATTCCTTTAAGGCTTTTAAATTACCAACACTAATGTTAAGGGCTCTATTATAAATTTTCCACACATATTCAGAACAATACATCTCTTTATCATCCCAACTAAAACCTAAATCGTAATGCAAACCTAATTGTGATTTTGCGGAAGCAATCATTTTAGTAATGACTTCGGTAGTTAAGAGCGATTGATTTTTTAAACGCTTTATTTCGTATTTGCCATCGGCACTCATGCCCACAAATTCTTTTAACGAACTTTTCATCACTGGCTCTACAGCATGATAAACAACTTCATTACCATTTTCAATAAAAATAACTCCAACATGAGTGTACTTTGATTTTGTTGCTAATTGTATGGCTTTACCTTGGCCGGAGGGATTAACGATGAAAATAATATCACCATTTTTATGAAGGTTTTTCCCTTTGTTTTTAGGAATTAAAGAAGAGCTTAATAGTAATAATGAAATTAATAAGCCTGAAAATAAAATAATTTTGCGCATAGTCTGTTTTGGAGTAAAACGTTTAACGCCCTAATAAGTTACAGGCATTAACAAAATTTTTGAGATGGTGATGGGGATTTAACTTAACCTCCGTTGGAACAATTAAAAAAAATTAAAGACCTGTCAGCTTTAATTAAAAACACAGTTTAAAACCTGACAGGTCTCAACTAAATTTTATTTGCTGTTTGTTTTTTTTAAAATATCAAGCAACTTTTTTGGATCTTGTCTATTGTCCCAAAATGCTGTGATAATAAGAGTGTCTTTGGTAAATTTGTATAATATACTGAAGTGCCCTAAGGCTGAAACGTGTGTGTCTGGAAAATCTGCTTTTTTAAATAATTTGGGATTGCTTTGAATTACTTTGATTTGTTCACTGGTAAGCTTAATTAGTTTTTCCGCGTAAGTCTTTGTTCCATTTCGTTGAACCCAATATTTTAGAATTTCACGACGTTGACGAGCGGCAGTTTCAGTCCAAACTACAGTTCTTTTAGCCACTTTAAGTCGGATTTGTCAAGTTGTGAATGAGCAATCAATTTTCCTTCTTTGATGTCAGTATCACTGAGCTTTAACATTACGATTTGTTCCTCTGTTAGCTTTACAGTGTCCTTGTCTACTGGACTATTTTTAACTAATTGTAAAAGGGCGGTTAAATAGTCTTTATTTGAAATTGTAAGTAGCTTTTCAATAATTCCATTTCTGATATGATCGGTTGTTGTCATGGCAAATTAATTTGAATATAAAGTTAATAAAAAGCTGTAACTTTTCAAAACCTGAAAAGGTAATTGCGCAGGGCTATCTTCTTATTCGTGTTAGTTTTTTTTTACACTTTATAAAAATTAAAGACCTGTCAGGTTTAATTAAAAACACAGTTTAAAACCTGACAGGTCTAAACTGTTAACTGCTGATTTTCTTATATAAATCATATTCCCTATATATGGTAGCAAGCACGTCTCCAAAAATATTGGCGATAGAATTTTTAGGAAATCGAATTTGCTGAACTCCACAAATATTACTAAATTCATTACAGCCATCCTCTAAAAGCACAATTGCTTTCTTGAAACCTAATTTCCCCTGGAATAAACCTGTTTCATGAATTACGTTCTCTCGTGCATGGAATTTACCGTCAACGCTTTGGTCTTCTGCGGTTAAAACAAGTAAAGCAAATGATGCTTTTGATGACATATCTTCTAGGACTTCTGTTATTGTATAACCCGCTCTTGCCCCTGTTTCATAACAGATAACTCCAAAGCCATGCTTGTCTTGTAGGTGTTCTTTTAGCTCCTTCCATTGAATGTTTCTCCCATGACCAATGAATATTTTAACTTTTGATTCAATGCCTTTTATTAATACTTCCTTTGGAGTACAATGTTTTGAATAATTGGATTCAAAAATTTCAAAAACTTTTTCAATTTGATGTCTTTCAGGTAATTCAATCGATAGTTCGAATCTAGAGGATAGTTTAGAAAATGTAAATCCAAAAAATGCAATCCCTCCTATGTTACTATTGTGCTGATGTTTAAAATTTGCAGAATCAATATCTTTTCGGAATTCTGAAAAAAATTCTTCTTGAGAATCGAATTGCCAATATTCTTTATCATTAATTCTAATTGCAAATGTTTTAGAATAGGAAACCTTATTCTCCTCTAATAATAAACCCTTGAAAGCAATATATGCTTCAACTATCAATTCTGGAGGGAACTTTACATTTTTATATTCTATTGTTTTTGATGGCATTTTCAGTTTTTTAAATTTACCACTAACTACTCAATATCTCTATTAACTCTTCTAAATCTTTATTTAATTTTAGATTGTGTTTAACTGCTTTGGCAAATGGGGTATAAGCAACTTGTTTATTAATAATGCCTATCATTTCGTTTTTATGTCCGTTCATTAGAGCTTTAACGGCATTAAAACCTACTAAACTAGCGTTAACACGTTCCATACAAGTTGGGTTGCCACCACGTTGAATATGTCCTAATATACTAACACGCACATCAAACTCAGGATAATTTGTAGTAATGGTTTCCGCTACTTTAAATGCGCCACCGCTTTGATCACCTTCTGCAACAACAATAATTTTACTGCTTTTAGTGCTTCGCCATTGTTTCATTTTTGAAATTAATGAAGCTGAATCATTTTTTAACTCAGGAACTAATAACGCTTCGGCACCACTTGCAATGGCAGTACGTAAGGCAATTAGCCCTGCATCTTTACCCATTACTTCAATTACAAAAACCCTATCATGACTATCTGCGGTGTCTCTTATCTTATCAAGCGCATCTATAACAGTATTAATAGCTGTATCGTATCCTATTGTAAAATCTGTCCCTACCAAATCATTATCAATAGTGCCTGCGCAACCAACAATTGGTATTGCAATGAGCTTACTTAATTCTATTGCTCCTTGAAAACTACCATCGCCACCAATTATGACTAAGCCATCTACATTATTTTTTTCTAAATTTTTTGCGGCTTGCATTCTGCCTTCTTCTTTCCAGAAGCGTTCGCTGCGTGCTGTTTTTAAAATAGTACCGCCTTTTTGTATTATACCCGAAACGCTTTCGCGTTTAAGCTCTACAAAAACATTATCTATTAATCCTTCGTAACCTTTTAAAAAACCAATTACTTCAATGTTATTGTATACCGCTGTTCTAACTACCGCACGTATACAGGCGTTCATCCCAGGCGAATCGCCACCGGAAGTTAATAATCCAATCTTTTTTATCATAAAACTAAATTACGAAAATAGTTTGTAGAGATTAGTTAATAGTTAAAAGTTTAGCATATTTTTTATTCTTGTAGTTCTTAATTTGTGTAATCCCTGAAATCTGTGGCTATATTTGTGTAGATTTAGTATGTAAATGGGAAGAATTTTAGCAATAGATTATGGTAGCAAACGTGTTGGTATAGCAGTAACCGACAGTCTTAGATTAATTGCGAGTGGTTTAACAACGGTTCACAGCAAAGACCTCATTAAATTTTTAGAAGATTATTTAAAAAAAGAAAAGGTAGATATTATAGTTGTTGGTGAACCAAAAACCATGCAAAATAATAAAAGCGATAGTGCCCGTTTTATTGACCCTTTTGTAATTCATTTGCAACGTAAATTTCCGGATATGAAAATTGATCGTTATGACGAACGATTTACAAGTGCCTTGGCGCATCAAACAATGTTAATGGGTGGTTTAAAAAAGAAAGATAGAAGAGATAAAGAAACGGTGGATGTAATTAGCGCAACAATTTTGCTACAAGATTACATGACTTTGTTAAGCATGAATCTTTAAACAAGTTTCAATAAATTTTTTTAACTAGTCGAATATCAAATTCATTCGAAAGCTTATTATTTAGAGATTAAAATTTAAAATTGTCGAATAAATAACCATCAGAAATATTTGCATTATCTAAGATTTCCTGCAATTTTTTCTGTCACTTTTGACGCTCAGGGCAAATATTTAGTAAATATTTGAGCCAGGTCGTGTGTTGATTAACCAAAACGCACATCACACAGTCTCGCTCAAATGTGCATTGCACATTTGCCGTAAAGGAGATTTTTATTTTGGCGACGAAGAGGCAGCCAAAATAAAACCGTCGCCTGTCTAAACTCTTTTCTGTGCGCCGATTCAACTAGCCGCAGTGTTTAGACAGGAACTATCTCTGCGAAAAATCAAAATAACATCTCATTAAAAAACTTGACAACAATAAAATCTATTTTACTATTTAAATTTTGAGGAAAAAGTAAACACAATGGTTCTAAATAAATTTACATTTTCTGCTTGCAAAAGCGCACATGCGTAATAAAATAACACCATGTTTAAAGCGAGAAATATTAGTTTCGCCATAAGTACGCTCTTTGTATCTTATTGGAACTTCAACAATTTTTAAATTTAATTTGTGCGCACCAAATAATAAATCAAAGTCTCCAAAGGGATCAAACTCACCAAAATATTTTCTGTTTTTAATAAGCTTGTTATAGTCTTTACGGAACATAACTTTAGTGCCGCATAAAGTATCTTTAAAACGTTGGTCTAACAACCAAGTAAAGGCCCAGCTAAAAAAGTGATTTCCTAAATAATTTAAAAAACGCATAGCTTCTTTATCCATTGGGTAAACTAAGCGTGTGCCATTAATAAAATCGCCTTTACCACTTGCAATTGCATTATAAAATTTAGGTAAATCTTCGGGCGGTACGGTTAAGTCGGCATCTAAAATCATTAAAATATCGCCGGTGGCAATGCTATAACCTTCGCGAACTGCATCGCCTTTACCTTTTCCTTTTTGTTGTCCAATTTTTATATCGTGTGTGGCAGCGTATTTTTTTTGAATCTGTTGAATTTTTTGCCAAGTATCATCTGTGCTATTTCCTTCAATAAAAATAATTTCGATATGCTTACCAAATTTTGGTAAACGTAAAATAGCGTTTTCAATATTACCACTTTCGTTACGAGCAGGAATAACAACAGTTGTAGAGTATTTTTGAGTATAAACTTCTTCGTTATTTTCGGGTAAAGGTTTTGCGAAGTTGTATAAATTAAAACTAAAAAATCTGAATATTGGAAATTTAGCTAAATATTTATTGAGGATAAAAGATAGAATAGGAATATAAAACGGAAAAATTAAACGTTTTGTGGTTCTGTAAACATCATATCCCGAAATAAAAAGTAAATTATTAATATCTCTAGTAGATAACCAATTTTGTGAAGGCGTTTTTTGTTTTAAACCAATAAGCTCCGTAAATTTTATGAGTGGTTCCCATAATGAATTGTAATACTGAACAATTATTTTTGTGTTTGGGTGACAACATTTTTTTACCTCTTGAAGTACATTTTGAATGTCATCTACAAAGCCAATTAAATTACTTAAAATGATTAAATCATATTTTTGATTTAACTCAATTTTATTGGCGTCCATCACTAAAAACTCAATATTTTTATCGGAATGCCTTTCTTTGGCCCAGGTAATGTAATCTTCACTAAAATCTATACCGGTTTTTTTATCACCTGCAATATTGGCTAAAAGGTCGCCATTGCCGCAGCCAACTTCAAGTACAGACGAATTTTCGTGAGAGAAATAATTGCAAAAATGGGTAATCTCGTTCCAGTAATATTTACTAAAAAAGCGGTTTTTACGTTTTTTTGCAATGTCGTTAAAATAATTTTGGTACTTATGGCTTGGTATATTCATTCAGCAGCAGTAAAAATAAATAATTAAATTATATTTGTGCTCATTTAATTTAGAATAATGTTTAATAGTTGGTTACCCGTTACGAAAATAAAAATATTTGGTGCTAAAATCTTATATAAGGTTACAACGTTGTTTGTTGGTAAACAAATGCGTGTAATTGATAGAGATGGCGTTAAATATGAAGTTGACCTTGCGGAAGGAATTGAATTATCATTGTTTTTATTCGGGAAATTTCAAAGCCATATTACAAAAAATTCTTTTTTAACGATAGCTAACAATTATACAATTATTGATATTGGTGCTAATGTAGGTTTAATGACACTTCAGTTTGCCAAATTAGCTAACAAAGGTAAAGTGTATTCTTTTGAGCCTACGTTTTATGCCTTAGAAAGATTGAAAAAAAATCTTTCATTAAATCCCGAATTAGCTAAAAATGTAACTGTAATTAATTCGTTTGTTTCAGAAAGCTCTAATGTTAATCCGGATATTGTAGCTTACAGTAGTTGGAAAGTGAATGGAGAAAGAGGAAGCAACGATCATCCCGTTCATTTAGGAACTCCAAAAAATGCAGAGGGTGTGCCATCTATTAGTTTAAATGATTTTGTTGAAAATGAAAAATTAGAGAAAATTGATTTTATAAAGATTGATACTGATGGTCACGAATACGAAGTATTTAAAGGTGCCGATAAAGCCATTGCAAAATACCGTCCTAAAATTATTTTTGAAATTGGATTATATGTGATGGATGAGAAAAATATTAGTTTTGATTTTTACTATGAGTATTTTAAAAAGTTAAACTATAAGTTGGTGGATACAAAAACTGAAAAAGAAGTTAATCTTACTAATTACAAAAAATACATTCCAATGAATGGCTCTACCGATTTAATTGCTTTACCTTTATAAATTGGAGCGCTGCTCGGTTAAATTTTTATTTTTTCTTCTCAATTAAGACATTAAAACTAAACTCAAAAGGTTTTTCGTTTTGCTCAACAACATATTGTTTTGTTAAGGGCAATAGTTTTTCGTTTTCTAATATTGAAAATTGATAATCCAACTTATCGAAAAAGTCAAAGAATTCAATAGCTGATGTGCCGGCGCGTTTAAAGCCATGCGGCCAATATTCGGCCACTATTTTAAGTTTGGTATTGCTTTGCAATAGATTTAGCATTCCATTAAATGCAAAAAGTTCATAGCCTTGAATGTCTATTTTAATAACATCCACTTTTGCAATTGTTTTATCTTGAATTAATTCATCAATGCTTATGGCATTAATTTCCTCAACACTATCGTAATTATTAACAGGATAAGTTCTGTGATCTACATTTAAAAGTTTCGATTTATATATCTTAATAACATCCTTTTTATCTGAAACTGCGTTATTAAATAAGATTACATTGCTTAGATGACCAACATTTTTTTTAAGATACTTAAAATTGGTTTTATCTGGCTCAAAACAAAAAACCTTGCCTTTTTCTCCAACCAAACCAGATAAAATTTTGGCGTAAAATCCAATATTTGCGCCTATATCTAAGACGTAATTACCGGGCTGAATAATTTTTTTGAGTGTGTTTATTTCGTGAAAATCGTTTTTTAATTTAAACCTTGAATAGGAAAAATTATAAAGCGGAAAGCAATTTTTAAAAAGCCAGTTGCCTAATTTTATTTTAGTATAATTAAAATCCACCTTAATATTTTATTTCAAAAATAACGGATTCTTCAGAAGTACCAATTTGCTTTATAAGCTTTAATTTTTCAGGATATTTTTGCATGATTGGTCCTGCAATATTATGTAATGTATTTATAATGTCACCGGTATTTTGTTTTGGGTTTAATCTAAGGCTCGCAATAAGTATATGCGTTACTTTGTTTCTTTTAAAAATTGCGAGTGCGCTATCTGGGTTAGATTGTTGGGTAAGAGAATCTTTTGCGATAACCGAATAAATTGGATAAAAATGTTTTCCCTTTGCATATACAAAACTCATTGGCGCTTTTCTGCAAGCAACCAGGCTTGATTCTGGCAGACTATCTTTACACCAAGCACTTATTTCGAGATAATTTTTCCAATCGGGAGTATATCCGTAATAAATGTCTCCTTTTAAATTTTTTGAAACAATAGGTAAATTTTTAGCTCCTCTTTTAAACGATGAGGCAAATAAAGAACAAGAAATTATGAATACCAAAACAAGAAAAATTCTTTGATTACCATTTTGTTTTTCGCATAATCTATAAATACCGTAAAAAATACCTAACAAAATTGCTGGCATATGTACCATAATAAAACGTGGTTGATCCCATCTCGCTTGTAAAACAAAAAAAGTACCAAAGGCAATTGAGCCAGAAAATAAAAGTAAAAAGGATATGACATATTGTCTGTCTTTTATTGCTCTATACAAGCCGTAAAAGGTTAGAATCAAAATTAAAAAAGCGAGGGAGTAAAATACTTTATCATTTTCTTCATCCATAAAACCAAGTATTTGATAAAATCGTTTTCCAAGGTATAAACCAATATTATCAGTAAATCTTCCTACAAAACCAAAAAAATCTTCTTGTCCTTTGCTCGCATCATAAGGGTCTTTATTAAATAAAATTCCCATTTGAGATTGATATTGAATTGCGGAAGCTCCCCAAATTAAACTTTTAATACCCTCATATAATAATTTAAAAAGACCAAAAGATAGAATTGAGAAGGCTGATTTACGATAATCTTTTTTAAAGATGTAAAAAAGAAATATGGCTATAATACCAAAAATTAAAATGTTTTTTGCTAGTGTTAATATCATCATTAAAAAGCCTATAACTAACCACTTTTTATAATCAAGTTTGATATCATTGGTAAATTGATTAGTGCCAAAATTAAAGTTCAGGAAATAATAAAAGAAGATTGCCTGTATTAACATGTAAAACGCTTCTGAAAAGGTTTGGCTAGAGAAATAGATAATTAGATGGTTTGTACAAATGAATATTAGCACAAAATATTTTAACACATCAGGTACTTTTTTATCAAGAGCTTTGTAATAAATCATCGCACCAGCGATAAAAAATAACATCGAAAACAATTTAAAAATAATTAGATTGGTGCCAAATAGTAAAGTTAATAAACCCAAAAACATTGGGTACATGGGGGCATTGGAAGTATAATAATAGTTCGGAAATTCATGCACATATTTGTAGCCAGCTTCGATGTATAAAGAATCGTCATGAGCTTCGCTTATTCTGGCATTAAAATTAATAATAGATAAAAATATACCTATACCTATAATTATTAGGTGAAATTTTTTCTTTACTAAATAAGCTGCTGTTTTTTCGTAAACAGATTTTGGATTTTTAATTAAAGGTATTGTTGCTTTTTTATCCTTACTCATAGTTTCCAAAAATAGTAATTATTTAAAACTATTTGGATATTTCATTAAGGTTAAGTTAAGTAACTTAGTGATTGGGCAGCGATTTTATTAGCCTCTTAATTTATCGAGTAAAGTATTTAAGGTTTCAATTTGAGCGTTTGATAAATTTTTGAAAATATCTTTTGTTGCCTCATCAATAAAATCAAGTTCTTTTAAGAGATTTAATCCACTTTCGGAAATTATTACATTTACGCTTCTTCTATCATTAGGACATTCGGTTCTGATGGCATAGCCTTTGTTTACCAGTTTGTCCAGTATGCGAGAAGTATCACTCATTTTATCCAACATTCTCTCTTTAATTGATTTTAGGCTGCAAGGATTGGGGAGTTGACCTCTTAAAATACGTAGCACATTATATTGTTGCGTTGTTAAATCACTATTTTTAAAAAATTTATCGTAATGATTGCTTAACCAATTAGTGGTATACAAAAGGTTTACTGCCAGTTTTTGGTCTGGCGATTTGAAAGATTTTTGTTGTATTTCGTCTTCTAATAACATTTTAAAAAGCCTCCGGGATATGCACCGGAGGCTAAATTTACTAATTATGCTTTATTTAATTCAATATTTAAATCAAGTTTTACAGCTTCGCTAACGGCAACACCACCAGCTTCTAGAGCAGCATTCCAAGATAATCCAAAATCTTTACGATTAATTGTACCAAATACTTTAAAGCCATTTTTTATATTTCCGTATGGATCTTTAACCGTTTGGGATGCACCAATTGCAGTAAAGCTTACTGTTTTAGTTACACCGTGCATTGTTAAATCGCCCGTTAAAACATAAGCAGTTTTACCAAGTTTTGCATTTGGCTTCATGCTTTTACTTACGAATGTAATTTTCGGGAATTTTTCTGCATCAAAAAAATCGGGACTTTTTAAATGACCATCACGTTTTTCATCTTCAGTATTAATTGAATTTACATCGGCAGAAAAATTAATTTTTGCATCCGTAAAATCCATATCTGTTTTCGAGGCAACTGTTCCTTCATAAACCTTAAATTTTCCTTCTGTTTCGCTTACCATCATGTGGGTTACCGAAAATCCTAATTTAGAGTGAGAGCCATCTAATTTCCAGTTTGTTTGTGCAATAGATGCCGACATTACCATAAAAGATAAAGCAGCTGTTGTGATGAATTTTTTCATGTTTTTTGGTTTTAAATTTAGAGTACAAATATATGTTACAACATTTAATGTTGCAACATATATTTGTTAAATTTTTGTAATCTCAGCATTACCTTCTTTAAGATTACCCAAATGAAATTCTGATATACGAATTCGTAAAAAACTTATTACGTTGAATCCTAATACTTTACACATTTTTCGAATTTGACGATTTTTGCCTTCTGTTAATATTATTCGAATGGTATTTGAATCTATTTTTTCGCAGAAGCATTTTTTTGTAGTAAAGCCATCAATTTCAACACCATTTACAAAACTTGCAATAAACTCATCGCTTATTGGTTTATCTAATGATACTATATATTCTTTTTCTTTTTCAAATTTAGGATTGCATAAATTCTCAATCCATTTGCCATCATTGCTCAGGAGTAATAATCCTTTTGATTGTTTGTCTAATCTTCCGGCAATAGCTAAACCGGAATAGCTATCAAAGAAAGGTGAAATATTTTTTTCAATTTTTTTATTGAGTGTGCTTTCAAATCCTGCTGGTTTATTAAAAAGTAAATAAACAAATTCTTTTTTAGCACGTTCAATTTTACCTTTTATTCGTATTTCCGAGATTTCGTTTAATTCGCAGTTTTTAGTTATAATAATTCCATCAATTTGAACTTCGCCCTCTTCAATCAGCTTTTGTGCCTCTTTATTGGTTAACATAAGTGTATGCACCATAAAATATTTTATTCGCCTGTAAAAACTCACAATGTAAAATTAGTCATTACACTTTAGTCTTTAAGCATAACTCTTTAATCATTTATCTTTTTTAAATAGTACCAATGGTTTTTTAATCGTTTTTAAATGCCTTATTTTTACAAGAATGAAAGAAATTATTTCCATACATAACATTAGAAAAACATATAAAATTGGTGAAGAAATAATTCACGCTTTAAAAGATGTTTCATTAACAATTTATAAAAATGAATATGTTGCTTTAATGGGACCATCAGGCAGCGGCAAATCAACCTTAATGAATATGTTAGGCTGTTTAGATAGCCCTTCTGATGGAGAATATATATTAAATAATTTATCTGTTGCAAAAATGAGCGACAATGAATTAGCTGAAGTGCGTAACAAAGAAATTGGATTTGTATTTCAAACATTTAATCTTCTACCAAGAGCAACCACACTTGATAATGTGGCTTTACCTTTGGTGTATGCAGGATTTAATAAAATAGATAGAGAAAAGCGTGCTACAGAAGTATTAGAAAGTGTTGGTTTAGGCAATAGAATAATGCATAAGCCGAATGAATTAAGTGGTGGACAAAGACAACGTGTAGCGATTGCAAGAGCTTTAGTTAACAACCCTGCAATAATATTAGCCGATGAGCCAACAGGTAATTTAGATAGTAAAACATCTGTTGAGATTATGGGGTTGTTTGAAGAAATTCATAATAAAGGAAATACAATTATTTTAGTAACACACGAAGAAGATATTGCCTTGCACGCCCACCGCATTGTACGCTTAAAAGATGGTTTGGTTGAAAGTGACACCAAAAATGCAACTATTACTACCTACAAAACACGAATTGATTCCTTTCAATAATTTTTTTGCCCAATTAAACCTTTTCCGATTTATATCATCTTAAAACAAAACAATTTATAATGAGAAAATTTAGCAGCGTTTTAATTTTTGGTTTAAGTCTTACTTTATTTTTTACTTCCTGTAAGAAAAAGGAGAAAGAAGAAGATACAGAAACCGTTTCGGCGAGCGAGAGTTCTTTAGCAAACAGCATTGATAATGATATGAATAATATTGCAGATGAAGCTGGAAGAACAAAAAACATTAGCAGTTATAAAACTTCAGAAAATAATTCAATCATGAGTTCGTGTGCAACTTTAAAGTTTGATACTTTAGTAAATACCAATGCAGATTCTATTACAATAAATTTCGGGAACGTTAATTGTGTTTGTTTAGATGGACGATTGCGTAAAGGAAGTTTATTAATTATTTATAATGGAAAATATAAAGATTCTTTAACTACCATAACTGTTAGGCCAATAAATTATTACGTAAACAATAATAAAGTAGATGGTGGTAAAACAATAAAAAATTTAGGCCATAATGCAGCCGGACATTTAGTTTATGAAATAAACGCAACCATTTCTATTTTAAAAGCAGATAACAGCGGAACAATTCAATGGTCTGGATTACGCTACCGAGAATGGCTTGCCGGCGAAAGCACTTTAATTTGGAGCGATGATAAATATTCGCTTACTGGTAATGCAAGTGGTAGTAATGCAAATGGCAGAAGTTACAGCTCGGTTATTACATCAGGGAAACCTCTAATACGAGATATGAGTTTACCTTGTAGAAAACATTTCATTAGTGGAGAACTTCGACATACGCCTGAAGGAAAGCCTGCCAGAATAATAGATTTTGGTGATGGAACGTGTGACGATAAAGCCACGGTAACAATAAACTCTAAAACATACACAATCACCTTGCCTTAAAATGGCATTTAGTTTAAAATTAACCCAAATTCGTCTAGTTTTTGGGTTTTTTTAGTTAAATATATCGAGTAAATTTGGTCTCATGAAAGTAATGTTTGCTTTTCTTTTTATTTCTGTTTTCGGTTTTTCGCAAATTGATTCAACTAAGGTTGTTGTACCACTTATTAGTATTCATTTTTCTGGACAAATTCCCGCAGGCGATCTTTCTAAACGATTTGGACCAAACTTAAATATTGGAGGTTCGTTTATGTTTAAAACAAAACGAAATTGGATATTTGGCGCAGAATCAAATTATATTTTTGGACGAAATGTAAAAGAGGATGTTTTATCGCAGTTAAAAAATTCAGATGGTTTTATTATTGATAACGAAGGTTTTCCTGCCGACTTACGTGTAACAGAAAGAGGTTTGGGTATTCACTTAACCGGGGGTAAAATTTTTAGTTTTTTAGCACCTAATCCAAATTCGGGATTTATGGCAAGTTTTGGAGCAGGCTATTTTCATTCAAAAATAAAATTATACGATGCACAACAAAAAATTGCGGCCGTAAAAGGTGATTTAGCCCATGGATATGATAGGTTAAGCAGTGGATTAAGTTTAACGCAATTTGTTGGTTATATGTATTTAGGTGAAAACAGACTTTTAAATTTATATTTTGGTATTGAAGCCTATGAAGCCTTTACACAAAGTGTAAGGAAATTAAATTACGATACAGGATTACCGGACACTAATAAACGCTTGGATATGCTATTTGGTCTTAGGTTTGGTTGGATTTTACCCCTGTACAAAAAAACGCCGAACGAATTTTATTACTATTAATTTTAATAATATGTTCTTATACAATTTGGTTATTTATTTATACGGCATTGTTATAAAACTTGCTTCAATAAATAAATTAAAAGCCAAACAATGGGTAAACGGACGAAAAGATTGGCGGGCGCAACTATCGCATAAAATTTCAAAATTAAATGCAGACAAAACTATATGGGTGCATTGCTCGTCATATGGGGAGTTTGAGCAAGGAAGACCATTAATAGAAGCCATTAAAAAAAAACACTCGCATTATAAAATTGTATTAAGTTTTTTTTCACCAAGTGGATATGAAGTTTTTAAAGATTGGAGTGGAGCAGATGTGATTTGTTATTTGCCCTTAGACACTAAAAAAAACGCAAAAGATTTTATTGATATTGTAAAACCCAAAGCATCTATTTTTATTAAGTATGAATTTTGGTTAAATTTTTTATTTGAATTACAGAAACAAGCCATACCAACTTATTTAGTTTCTGCTGTATTTAAACCACATCACCCATTTTTTAAATGGTACGGCGGTATATTCAGAAAATCCCTAAAAACATTTAATACTTTGTTTATTCAAGATGAAACATCTTCAGAATTATTAAAACAAATTGGACTGAAAAACTATGAGGTATGCGGTGATACTAGATTTGATAGGGTGATTGAAGTGAAAAATAATTTTGAAGAGCTACCTTTTATTAAGGAATTTTGTTTGGATAACAAAGTTATTGTTGCTGGAAGCACATGGCAAGGCGATGAAGAATTGTTGATAGAGGCGTTTAAAATTTTGAATTTACCAAATTTAAAATTAATTATTGTCCCTCATAATATTGAAGAAAAAAATATAAGTAGATTGACAAAACTTCTTTCTAAAAACGAATTAACTTATAATTTATACTCCGAGCAAAAATCAAAAAATAACCCCCAGGTTTTAGTAGTAGATGCAATGGGTTTACTTTCTAAAATTTATCATTATGCGAGTGTAACTTATGTTGGTGGTGGTTTAGATGATGGAATTCATAACTGTTTAGAACCAGCAGTATATTTTAAACCGGTTGTGTTTTACGGAAACGATTACCATAAATTTAATGAGGCTGTCGAGTTAATTGAAATTGGCGCAGCTAAAAACATTTCTTCATCTAGCCAATTAGCAATGGCGGTTTTAAATTATTTAAATAATAAAATTGAAGTGAAGGAAACAGAGACAAAATTAAAAATGTACTTTGAGAAAAAATCTGGCACTACTAAAAGAGTATTAGAAATTCTTAATTTGAACGAGTAGTTTTTAAAACTGTTTACCAAATCAGGAACTACAATTTTTTTTCGAGAACTTTTTTTAGTTTGTAAACTCTATAAATATCTTGATTTAGAAAGTTGCTTTTGTGTTGCTACTTAATACTTAATAAATTTTATAGAATATAAAGTTTGGTTCATATAAAACCTTGCAAAATACATTCCTACTGGTAAAGACGAAACATCTATAAATTTAGAATATTCCTGATGTTTTATTGTATTACCTATCAAATTTTGTATTTCAATTTTCAGCCCATCTAATTCAAAATCACTCGAGATAATTTGCAACTTATCAGAAACTGGATTAGATTTTATTTTCACTAAAGTTTGATTTAAAGTTTTTTCAATTACAGAAAGTGGATAAACAGAAAGGCATGAAGAAATTGAATCCAAATTTTGATATTCATGAATACCGCTATTAAAAAAGCAACTCAAACTTCCTGCGCCATTTATTTTTGGCGGCGCGCCTGGTGTATTAATCAAACAAAAAGATCCAATTCCTTCGACCCAAACCGTATTTTTAACTCCAGATGCGATTGTATCTATAGAATGCAGATAAAAATGCCTGTAACTTTTGGCTAATAATGGTTTTAATATAATGGAATCCAAAACAAATTTACCAGGGTTAGTTGGAAACGGACTTCCTGGATTAAAAAGAGTCATGGTATCATTTACATTTAATTTAAAATCATATAAAAGCCATTCACTAGTATCTGTTGCCGAGCCCGGTATTCGCATATAAATTCTTTGTAATGAAGTATCTTCCCTAATTACAAAATTTTTATTGTAGTGGAATTGATCTAAAAATTTGTATGTGTGTCCTTTAAAAGTGGTATCACCAATTGTGTAATATTTATCTGTTAAGCAACCAAAAAAGCAAGTTGTAACATGCCATTCTGCATAGGAATTAAGCATTGGTATATAAGTTTGAGATTTTGTTTTTAAAACAAAAAACAGAACTAATATCAAAAACAAAACTTTCTTCACTGCCAGATTAATTAATTTTCAGAATAAGTAAAACTACTTTGAAGCATTGGGGTTAATTATTTAAAGGTCGCAAATAATGTTTAAGGCTGCAAACGTATTTAAAAATGTTTTATTTCTGATTTGTTAATTGAAAGGAAGCAGCAGAAATGAGTCCGAAAAAAAATTAGATTAACTTGTTACCTAAAAGATATTTAACTATTGTTATTGAGTTGCTTTTAAAACACTTTCCCAAAGTAAATTCCCGCTTTTTTCCCACGAAAATTTCTCTTTTTGTATTTTTCCTTTATTAATAAGACTTTCGCGAAGTTCTGGTTTTTGAAATAACTCTAGCATAGCGTTTTTTATTTCATAAGCGTCTAATGGATTTACTAAAAGCGCAGCTTCGCCTGCAACTTCAGGTAAACTTGTAACGTTGCTAGTAATGATAGGTGTTTCTGTTTGCATTGCCTCAACCAATGGAATACCAAAACCTTCATAATACGGCACAAAAGTTAAAGCAAATGCACTACCTAAAACCAAATTTAATTCCTCGTCTTTTAACCTCCCTGTAAATATTACATCATCATTTAAATTTGTTTCTTTTATTATTTTATGAATGTCTGAAACACCCCAGTAATCTGGACCGGCAAGCACTAATTTAAAATCAGAATTACTTTCCTTTTTAAAAATAGAAAAAGCGCGCACAAGATTTACTATATTTTTACGTGGATGCAATGACCCTACATTAATAAAATAATTTTTTCCGGCAGTGTATTTTTCTTTTGTTTGTTGCTTTGTAAGTTCATCTAAGGGCCTAAAAAAAGAATTTATCCCGTTGTAAACTACATCTATTTTTTCTTCGTTAATGCCATAGTTTTTTACAATGTCATATTTACTATACTCCGAAACGGTTGCTATCCTTGTTGCTTGTTTAGCAAATTTCGGGAAATAAAAATTGTAATATTCTGCAGTTAACCATTTACTATCTTTAGGATGATGTAAAAAATTTATATCGTGAATTACAGGTAATTGCTTGCATTTAGCTCCTAGGGATAAAAATCCATCGGGAGATAAGAATAAATCGGGCTTCATTTTATTTAATAGTCCTTTAACTGAATGCTGAAACCATGCATAATACAAAAATGGGTGTCGGGCTTGCGGAGAAAGGATTAGCGGGGTAATATTGTCAGCAAAAATAAAGTCCGAATCAAAATTCCTATCAAAAACAAACACAAAATGTACATTCGGATTATGAGTAGTAATATGTTTTAATGTTTGGTATGCAAACCACCCCATTCCTTCAAGTTTGTCTTTTAATAAAAGCCGAGTATTTACAACAATTTGCACGCCGCAAATCTATGAATTTAGATTAGTTTAAACCATAAAAAAGCCTATATTTGCTGCTTTTGTGCAAAAAAAGAAATTCATATTTGATTTAGCTATACTCCTGATACTTAATTTGTTAATTAAGCCATTTTGGATTTTAAGCATTGAGCCCAACGTTCAAATGACGGTTGGAAATGTTAGCTATGGCGAGTACTTTGTTTTGTTTAATTTTTCTTTTCTTATAAATATATTATTAGACTTTGGCTTAACCAATTTTAATAATAAAAATATTGCCCAGCATACACATTTATTAAGCAAACACTTCAGCAAAATGCTAAGCTTAAAATTTGTTTTAGGGTTACTTTATATTTCAGTTACGTTACTCATAGGTTTTTTTGTGTTAGGCTTTGAGGTTAGATATATAAAGCTGTTATTTATTTTATGTATTAATAATTTCTTCTTAAGTTTTATCCTTTTTCTAAGATCCAATTTATTGGCATTACATTTATTTAGAGTTGATAGTATCATGTCGGTATTAGACCGTGTTATCATGATAATTATTGTAGCAGCTTTAATATTTAATTTGTTTGGTTTACAGGTTGATGTGATGAATTTTGTGTATGCGCAGACCATTGGTTACGGCCTTACTGCATTAATTGGGTTTTTAATAGTGTTAAATAAAACGCATACGTTTAAACTTAATTGGGATTGGGCATTTAACAGAATGATATTAAAAAAGAGTTTTCCATTTGCAATTTTAGTTTTATTAATGACATTTTATAACCGATTAGATAGTGTAATGATTGAGCGAATATTGCCCGGTAATCTGGGAAAAGAACAAAGTGGTATTTATGCTAAAGCTTTTAGATTATTAGATGCAGCTAATATGATTGCTTATTTATTTTCGGTGCAGCTTTTACCATTGTTTAGCCGAATGTTAAAACAAAAAGAAAATATTGAGAATATTGTAAAACTAGCTTTTACTTTATTGCTAACGCCTGCCTTAATTGTTTCTATTAGTAGTTTGTTTTATGCTGATAAATTTTGCGAATTATTATATAAAGGAAACTCTGAAGGATACCAGATTTTAGGTTTATTAATGACTTGTTTTACGGCTATTTCAATTACTTATATTTTTGGTACGCTATTAACTGCAAATGGCAATTTAAAATACTTAAATCTTATGGCCATAAGTGGTATTTTAATTAATTTGCTTTTAAATTTTATTCTTATCCCAAAATTTTATGCATTGGGAAGCGCTATTGCTAGTGTAGTTACACAGTTTTTAACATGTTTAATTCAAGTGTTTATTTCTTATAAAGTATTTAAATTTAGGGTAAATAAAGGCTTGTTAATATCGCTGGCCTTGTTTATAATAGGAATTGTTTTCACTAATTATTTCACTATGAATTTAACTTCTAAGTGGCTCTACAATTTCGTAATAATGCTTATATTTAGTGGCTTATTAGCGTTTATTACAGGAATGATTAACCTTAAATCCGTTTTTAGATTCATAAAATATAAATAAATATGATTGAAGAAATTTCAGCTAGAGAATTAATAATAAAAATAATAAAATGGAGAAAAACTTTTGTTATTGTTACTCTTATTAGCGCAATTGTAACAGGCACTCTTGTTTTTTTAATGCCTAAACAATATAAATCAACAGCGGTATTGTTTGCTGCCCGTCAATTTTCAGTTTCAAAACTTGTAATTGAACCTAATTCAGGGAATCAGGAAGATTATATGCAAATTGGTGATGAAGACGATGTTGAAAAACTAATACAATTTTTAAGTTCAGATGCTTTAAAATTTAAAGTGGCTAACGCTTTTGATCTTTGGGACAGATGGAAAATAAAGGATACAGTTTATGGTTATCATTATTTAAAATTAAAATGGGATGATATGGTGACTATTAAGCGTACAGAGTTTAATAGTGTAAAAGTAGAAGTGTTTGATTATACAGCTGATGGTGCGGCTCAAATTGCAAACGGGATATCTGATTATTGTGACACGGTAAAGCATGAGATGACAAAAACGGTTACCGCTAATGTTTTAAAAATCGTAAAAGAAGAATACGAAAACACTTTAGCTAGAATGAAAGAACTTGAAGATAGCTTAAATGTTCTAAGAAATTTAGGCGTTTTACATTATAAAGAACAGGTAAAAGCTTACACCAAAAGCTACGCTAAGGCACTAGAAAAAAATGATATCGGAGCTATTAAACGTCTTGAATCAAAACTAGACACGTTAAAAAAGTACGGAAGCGCATATCAAAACGTTCACGATAATTTAGAAAAATATAGTTTTAAATATCCTGACATTAAGGCTAAATATGATGAAGCGCTCGTAAATTACAATACCAGTTTACCAATTAAATTTGTTGTAGAAAAGGCAAAACCTAATGAGTATAAAGCAAAGCCCAATAGACTTTTAATTATCGGCATTACGGTTATTGCAAGTAATTTAATGTGTTTTCTATTTCTTTTATTTCGTGAAAAGTTTAACAAATTAAATTTAAAATCTTAATTATGGAAAATCTAGATTCTTTAAATATTATAAAAACTATTTTTAAACATAAGAAAGTATTTTTTCTTATGATGTTGGCAGCAGCTGTCATATCATACTCTGCATCATTCTTAATAAAAGAAAAATTTAAATCTAATTCTGTTGTTTATCCTGTTAACTTATTTCAAAACTCCGAAGAATCGGCGAGTGAACAATTGTTGCAGTATTTTTTAAGTGAGGATGTAAAATGTCAACTTGCAAAAGACTTTAATTTATTTGCCAGATATGGTGTAGATACACTGAACTCAAAAGGAGGCAAAGCACTGTTTGATTATATGTTTATGGAAAATGTTAAAATTTCTCCAACTATTTACGAATCTATTGAAATTACTGTAAAAGATGAAGACCCTTTGTTTGCTCAGAAGTTAAATGCCGCTTTAATTTTAAATACCAATAATTTAGTAAAGGAATCTAAAAGAAATATTGTAAATCAATATCTCGCAAATACCAAAAAAGTAATTGATATACAGTCGCATGAATTAGATTCATTAAGCAAAACAATTTCTAAAATTAAAGAAGATTATAATATTATTGATGAAAAAGACCAAGCTAAATATTTAAGTAAACAACTTTCTACAGGTTCTAATTTAAATGAAAACGCAAAATTACAAGCAAAAGGAATAAGGGAAAAAGGTACGGAATTAAAAATTTTAGATGGCAGAATAAAATCAACATTAAAGTCCTACACTAAAATTAAAATAAAAAACGATGGTTACTTATTAGATGTTAGTGGTGAAATGGATTTTTATATTTATGTGAGCAAACCAAATTTACAAGATAAAAAGTGTTCTCCTACCAGATGGATTATTGTTTTGGTTTCAACCTTATCTGCATTCTTTATGACACTGGTTTTCTTTTTATATAAAAGCCGCTCAAAAGAGCTTTTCTAATTTGGCAAGATATTTTAAAACATATTTATTTCCAATTTTAATATTGGCATATATTTTGGGTAATGCTTACATATTGGCATATAAAAAAGATATGTTTTATCCCTACAATTTATTGCCAATTATTTTAATTATTGTTTATACAGCTATTTTTCATTTACAGAAATTAGTTTTCTTTTTAGCGTTTTGCACTCCTTTAGCTATCTCTCTTAAAGAGCTTGGAATGTCTGATGGAATGGACCTTAGCTTGCCTTCGGAACCACTAATGGCTGGGATAATGTTGCTTTATATTTTTAATGAATTAAGTTCTAGAATTACAGATAAAAAATTCATCAATCACCCCATTACAACTTTAATAGTTGTTCAATTGTCCTGGATGTTATTTACAACGTTAACTAGTACCGAAGTTTTAATTTCTGTAAAATATTTGGTTTCTCGCTTATGGTTTATTTTTAGTTGTTATATCATAATGCCACACATTTTTCAAAGTAAAAAAAATACAATATATTTTATGTTTTGTTATGCTTCTTCATTAGCCTTAGTGGTGTTTTATACAATTTTTCAGCATGCTAAATTTAATTTTAATGATAAGGCTGCCGATTGGGTTGTTTCACCATTTTATAACGATCATACAGCTTATGGAGCAGCTTTAGCAATGTTTATACCTCTTATGCTATCATTTGTTTTTATTAAAAGCATATCAAAATATTTACGTGCTTTTGCTTTAGCATTGTTTTGTTTATTTGTTTTTGCGATTATATTATCATTTGCGCGCGCTGGATGGTTAAGTTTAATCGTTGCATTTTCTATTTTTGTTACCCTTATTCTTAAGATAAAATTCAGAACTATTTTAATTACTTTGGTTACCTTAGGAAGTTTATTTTATGCTTTTCAAACTGAAATTTTTATTGCACTTGGAAGAAATAATACCGATGCTGAAGGAGGTTTTTCAAATAACATAGAGTCTGTTTCAAATATTTCAACGGATGCTTCTAATCTTGAGCGATTAAATAGATGGAGTTGCGCTATTCGTATGTGGAAAGATAAACCTGTTTTAGGATGGGGACCAGGAACTTATATGTTTAAATACGCACCTTACCAGTTAAGTAGCGAAAGAACAATCATTAGCACAAACTTTGGTACAAATGGTAATGCCCATAGTGAGTATTTGGGTCCTTTGGCAGAGCAAGGTATAATTGGTTTATGCATTGTTGTAATTATGTTGTTGTATTCCACCTCCCTTGGATATAAATTGGTTTATTCAGTAGCCGAGCCTGAAGTCAGAATATTGGTTATAGGATTATTTCTAGGTTTGATGACTTATTTTGTTCATGGCTTTTTAAATAATTTTTTAGATACAGATAAACTTTCTTTACCTTTTTGGTCATTTCTCGCAGCTTTAGTTTGCATCGACCTTTATTATAAAAAGAAAGAGAAAAAGGTAAAAAAACCTTTAGAAATTTAAGTCGCTTACCTTTAAAGTAAGTAAAGCAATATCATCAGGGAACTCGACTTCTCCTTTAAAATCTTCAGCATAAAATAATATAGCTTGATTTAAAAAATCGGGATTCGATTTTTCGTTTACTTGAATGATATCTTTGATAGTTTCAATACTAATATTTTCCTTTTCTTCGTTTATTGTATCTGTTAAACCATCGGTATAACAGAGCAATGTAAATTCTGAAGTATAATTAAAAATTTCTACATTAATTACCGGAAGATTTTCTGTAATGCCAAGTAGTGGACAACCGCTACTTAACTCTAAAAATTTATTTTCATAAAATAGAATAGGGGGGTTGTGCCCTGCATTAATATAAGTAAGCTGTTGACTTTTTGTATTTAATTTTGCTAAAAAAAAGGACACGAATTTTTCGTTTTTAGCATTTGTAATTACGCGTTTATTTATTTCTATAATAATGTCCTTTAAATTATGAGTAAATGTAACTAAGCTTTGTAAAGTAGCTTGTATGTTACTCATAAGTATTGCTGCAGCAACACCTTTACCGCTTACATCCGCAACGCAAAAAACAAATTCGTGATTATTTAGTTTAATAAAATCATAGTAATCACCACCCACTTGTTGATGAGGTAAATACTTTGCTGCAACCAATAAACCATCAGAGTTTGGTAAGTCTTTTGGAAATAACATTTGCTGCATGCTTTGAGCAAGTTCCAACTCCTTTCGTATTTGCGCTCTTTGAATGTTATCTTTAAATAATTTTTTATTTTCAATCGCAACAATTATGATATTAGTAAGCGTTTGAACAAAAGGTAAATGCTTAATTGCGGCGCTTAATTCAATTTTTTGTTGATTTACATCACTTAATAATACGTAAGCTAAAGGTGTTTTTTTATGAAAAACTGGAACAACAATTTCAAACTGTTTAGTTATTTCGCCTTTACTGTAATTAATGGTTTCAATTTCTGTTATGGCGAGTAATTCCTTTTCAAATTGAATTGCTCCTATTTCTTTTTTAATTCCATACTTCAACAAACACTTCCATTCCCCTTCAAATACAAACAACACTAATTTTCCTACACCTAAACGATTTTCTAAAATATCCTGATAAAGTTCAAATAGTTCAGATGTAGAATAATTATTATTAATTGCTTTTGTTACTTCAAGCAAAGCATTCAGTTTTAAATCCTGAACTTGTTTTTGTTGCGATATTTTTGAAGAGTCTGACAATTTTTTTAAATTAAATAAACGGTTTCTTTTCCTTTTTTTGAAAAATCTGCTTCTATATGTTCTTGTAAAGTAGTACTTAATCTTAAACCTACAAAATCTGCTTTTACAGGAAAACGCGTATGGCTTCTATCCACTAAAATAACAGTATTTATTTTTTTAACCGGTTTATCTAAAAATAATTTAACCGCATACATAAGCGTTTTACCACTATTTAAAACATCATCGACTAAAATTATGGTTTTGTTTATGAAGGCTTTTTCTTCAAAATCAGTTAAGGGTTCTCCTTCCCAAGGTTTAGTTTTATCTAATTTTATTTTGCCTAAAGTTATTTTTAATGGAGATATTTTTTTTAATTTTTCACATAAGTGGATGGCAACTTTGTATCCGTTACCATCAATACCAACGATTAATAATTCTTTATCTGAAAAATTATTTTCGTATACCTCATAGGCCAAGCGACTAATTTTTTGGTCAATTTGAAGAGTATCTAAAATTTTTACCTTACTCATTTGTAGTTTTTTATAAGTTGTTTTAAAGCTTGTTTTACTTTATCGCTTGGTTCGCATAAAGGTAAACGAAGATAAGACTCACATTTTTTTAATAAGCTCAATGCGTATTTAATCCCGCCAGGATTACCATCTGCAAATAATTGGTCAGTAATATCTAATAAGCCGTAATGTAATTTTTGAGCCTCTGTAAATTTGTGTTTTAAACTAAGTCTTACCATTTCGCTATAATCTTTTGGGAAGGCGTTTGCAACTACCGATATTACACCATCGCCACCTGCTGCAATTACAGCAAGCGTTAAATTATCATCGCCACTTATTACAGAAAAATCTTTTGGTTTGTGTTTTATTATTTTCATTATTTGCTCAATACTTCCACTAGCTTCTTTTGTAGCAACAATGTTTTTAAAATCCTTAGCTATTCTTACTTGAGTTTCCCAAGTAACATTACTTCCTGTTCTGCCTGGTACATTATATAGAATAATATCTTTTTTTGTTGCTTGTGAAATTGTTTTGTAGTGTTGGTAATAACCTTCTTGGTTTGGTTTATTGTAATAAGGCGCAACCGATAAAATAGCTTCGAATGGTTTTAAATCAGTTTTTTTAATTGTCTCAACAACTTCAGCGGTATTATTTCCACCAATGCCTAAAACTAAACGTAATTTATTTGCATTGGCTTTAATAACTGTATCAATTACTAATTGTTTTTCTTCTTTACTAAGTGTAGCAGTTTCACCAGTAGTTCCTAAAATAACAATGTATTCTACTTTACCTGAATGTAAATGTTTTACAATGTTTGTTAATGCTGCGGTATCTACATTTCCTTTTTTAGTGAATGGTGTAACAATTGCAACACCTGTACCTTTTAAATTATTATTTCTCATAAAATTATTTTAAATTAAAATATTCTGTTGCCATTAAAGCAATTTCATTACCATAGGCTAAACTTGCAGTAGCGGCCGGACTAGGACTATTTATCACATGCATGGCATTACCATGTTTTTCAATTTTAAAATCGTCTAGCATTTCTCCTTCAGGTCCAAGCGCCATTGCTCTAATGCCGCAACGTGCTGGAACAATATCATCCATTTCTAATGATGGTATCAGTTTACGCAAACGATTTAAAAAATACGTTTTACTAAAAGCGCCGCGGTACTCATCCAAACCAAAGCGCCAATGTTTACCAAAAAATTTCCAAGTGCCTTTAAAGCCAAAAGCCTCTATAGTATCCTTAAAGTTAAAAGCTGTTTTACTATATCCTTCGCGATCAAATACAAATACAGCATTTGGTCCGCACTCAGTTCCCCCGTGAATCATACGTGTATAATGCACACCTAAAAATGGAAATTTTGGATTTGGTACCGGATAAATTAGATGATTAACTTTGTGTAATCCTTTTGCAGTTAAATCATAATAATCTCCTCTAAATCCAATAATAGAAGCATCGCTTTTCTGACCTTCTTTTTTGGCAATTCTATCAGCCTGCAAACCGGAGGTCGAAATAATATATCTACCAATAAATTTATCTGTTTTAGTAATTACTGTAGTGCTATCTTCTGCTCTTTCAAAAGCAATAACTTCTTGCGAGGTTAAAACTTTACTGCCATTATTTTTAGCGTTTACTAATTCTTTATATTTTTTGGCTACTTGGTCGTAATCAATTATGCCGGTGCAACCAACACGAATTCCTGCAATACCTTCGCAAAATGGCTCAATTTCCTTTATACGTTTTGGATCAATAATTTCCATATCCTCAACTCCATTTGCAATACCATTATGAAACACCTTATTCATATGGGCTAATTCGCTTTCATCTGTTGCTACAATTAATTTTCCACATATATCATGAGCAATTTTATAATCTTTTGCAAATCGTACCAATTCTCTTCTGCCATCCACACAATTTTTAGCTTTATAACTGCCCGGTTTGTAATAAATACCACTATGAATAACACCGCTGTTATGCGATGTTTGGTGTTGCGCCACTTCTTTTTCTTTTTCTAAAACTAAAATAGTTTTGTTAGGATGATAGTTACAAAGTTTATAGGCTGTTGCTAAACCAACTATTCCTCCACCTACAATTATAATGTCAAATTTTTGTTCCATAAATTCAGTGTATAAATGTACCAAATAAAGATGAAAATTTTGCTTTATCTTTACTTTTTAGATCGATAAAATTTTAAGCATGAAAATTATTTGTATAGGGCGAAATTATGCCGAGCACGCCAAAGAAATGAAGGCCGAATTGCCCACAGAACCTGTGTTTTTTATGAAGCCGGATACGGCATTGTTAAAGGAAAATGATTTTTATATTCCTGAATTTACAAAAGACCTACATCATGAAATTGAACTCGTATTAAAAATTTGTAAGGTGGGAAAGCATATTGAAGAACAATTCGCAAATAAATATTATGATGAAATTGGATTAGGGATTGATTTTACGGCAAGAGATATTCAAGCTAAATGCAAGGAAAAAGGTTTGCCTTGGGAAAAAGCCAAAGCCTTTGACAACAGTGCTCCAATTGGTGCTTTCGTAAAGAAAGAAACACTTGATATTGCTAACCTAAACTTTGAATTAAAAGTAAATGGTGAATCTCGTCAAGTTGGTAACTCTAAAGACTTAATTTTTTCTTTTGATAAGGTAATTGCTTATGTTTCAAAATTTGTAACATTAAAAGTTGGCGATTTAATTTATACCGGTACTCCAGAAGGTGTTGCTTCTGTTAAGATTGGCGATAAATTGGAAGGTTTTATTAATAACGAATCATTTTTAAAATTAAATATTAAATAAGTCAGCGTGTTTAAAAAGATAGCTATACTATTTGTTAAATTTTATCAATATTGTATCCGTCCTTTATTGCCAAATGCTTGTAGGTATACACCTTCTTGTAGTCAGTATTCTCTTGAAGCAATCAATAAATACGGCGCTTTAAAAGGTAGTTGGTTAGGTTTAAGGCGAATTTTAAGATGCAATCCATGGGGTGGACATGGTTACGACCCAGTTCCCTAAGTCATATTTTTTTTGTAAATTTGGTTATGGCTAAAACTTATTTTTTTACTTCGTTAATTCTTGTTTCAGTTTTTTTTCTTTCATGTAAAAAAGATCAAAAAATTGAACCTGAAAATCCAGTAATTGTTGTCGATAAGCAGCCAAGCGCTGTTTTTAATTTTAAGGCTATTGTAAATAATTTGCCTTTAATACCAAATACTAAGTGGTATGCAAATGCAAATGGGGATAGTTTTACTGTTACAAAATTTAATTATTACATCTCAAATATTAAGTTAAAATTGAGTGATGGCTCTATTTTTTCTGAGGTTGAAAGTTATCATATCATTAAAAACGTAGAAGGTGTAAATTCTTTTACTATCGCAAATTTACCTGAAGGAACCTATAATCAAATTGAATTTTTAATTGGTGTAGATAGTTTAAGAAATGTAAGTGGTGCTCAAACAGGTGATTTATCACCTGATAGTTTAATGTTTTGGGATTGGAGCAGCGGATATATCTTTTTTAAATTTGAAGGACATAAAAAGACTTCAACTATGCCGATAGAAGATTCTTACGCCATGCACATTGGTGGTTTTTCTGGACCTGATAATTTCATAAAAAAATGCACGTTTAATTTAAGCAGTACTCTTATTGCGAGTAAAAACAAACAATCAAAAGTGTTTTATAATGTAAATATTGATGAGATCTTTATTAACCCATTATTAATTGATTTTGATACTTATAGTGTTGTAGGTGGAGGCAAAAAAGCTCAAGATATATCTGACAATTATAAAGATATGTTTTCGATAGATCATATTGAGAATTAAGAAGTATCTTTCTTTTAAGATTGCATTATAAAATTATTAAATCTAGTATTAAATATTTCTTTTTCCTTTTGCTCTTAAACAAAGGGTTTTCTCAAAATATTATTATAAAGGGAAAAGCCGATAAATTTTATGCGGGAAAAATTATACAGTTAAAATCTTTAACCGATTATATTACCAATACCCAGCAAAAAGAAGATCAAGACACTATTCAAAGCGATGGCTTTTTTGAGTTGCATTTTCAATCAGATTTTACGCAGCCTGTTTTTTTAAAAATTGAAAATGTTATTGCTAAATTATATGTTCAGCCAGATTTTGTATATGGCATTACCATTCCTGAGTTAGATAAAGATTTTGATTACAATAACGATGCTGAATTACCCATAAACATTGGCGTCGTAGGAACCGATACAACCGAGTTAAATGTTTTAACTTATGATTATCAAAAACAACTAAATAATTTGTTTGATAAACAAGATGGTAAGTTTTTATCTCGACCAATGATGTTTAAACGAGCAGATACTTTAAAAATGATTTGTGATAAACGTTATGCTAAAATTAAAAATCAATATTTTTTAAATTATGTTGAATATTCTATCGCCGCTATTAATGCGAGTGTTTCTCGAGGAGAAAACTATTTAATTAATAATTATATAGTAAATAAGCCCATTCAATACAATCATTTTGAATACATGCAGTTTTTTAACGCCTGTTTTAAAGGTTATTTAAACAGCTATGCTTCTTCACAAAAAGGACAATCGCTTTATAATATTGTTAATGTAAAAGCAGATTACAACTTATTATCTGATTTTTTAAAGAACGATAAATTTTTAAAATCCGATTCATTAAGGGAATTAGTTATTTTAAAAAATCTTTGGGATTTTTATTTTAGTGCCGATTTTGTACCCGATGCTATCGAAACTATCATCTCTGATTTTCAACAAAAAACAAAAATAAAGCAGCATAAAAAAATTGCTAATTCAATGCTTACGTATTTTAATAAAATGCAAGCAGGTTCTATCGCCCCCGATTTTTCTGCAAGAACTAAAGATGGCACAATAGGCACTTTAAATTCTTTTAAAGGAAGATGGATTTACATCAATTTTTTCTCCACTCAAAATACTGAGAGTTTGCGAGAGATGCCGAAAATTGATGCTCTACGAAAAAAGTTTGGTGACAAAGTTGTGTTTATTAGTATTTGTTTGGATGACAGTTTAAAATCATATATAAATTATTTAAAAACTAATCCAAAATTCAATTGGTCTATTTGGTATAATTATGATAAGTCGTTTTCTAAAACTGCAAAAGATAATTATTTTGTTACCGGTAACGAGGCTTATTTTTTCATAAATAATTTTGGCTATTTGGCACAATCTCCTGCTTTAGCTCCATCAAAAGGAATAGAGTATAAATTAAACGCTATCTTTAAGCCTGCGAAACGAACAACAAAAACCGGCATTAGATAACTCGTGAATACTAAAATTAATAGCACTTCTATTTGGCCTGAACAAATTGTTTATGAAGATAATCACATCATGATTATTAATAAATTACCTTCTGAGATTGTGCAAGGAGATAAAACCGGTGATTTGCCTTTAAGTGAAAAAATAAAACATTTTATAAAAGTTAGAGATAACAAACCAGGTAACGTTTTTTGTGGTGTTATTCATCGTTTAGATAGGCCGGTGAGTGGGTTAATTATTTTTGCTAAAACAAGTAAAGCACTTTCGCGATTTAACGAATTGTTTAGAGAGAAAACTATTAAGAAAACATATTTGGCGGTGGTTAAAAATAAACCACCAAAAATATCTGATAAATTAATTCATTACGTTTTAAAAAACGAAAAAACAAACATGTCTAAAGCGCATGTTAAGCCAGTTGAAAATGCGCTTAGAGCTGAGTTAGATTATGAATTAATTGCCTCGTCTGATAATTACCATTTACTTAAAATAAATTTGCATACTGGGCGTCACCATCAAATACGTTGTCAGTTAAGCGCTATAGGTTGCCCCATAAAGGGAGATTTAAAATATGGCTTTGCACGTACCAACGAAGGAGGCTTTATTCATTTGCACAGTTATCAAATTTGTTTTGTGCATCCCATAAAAGATGAACCTATTGAGGTTAAAGCTTTCCCTGTTACCAGCGATTCTGTTTGGAATTATTTTTCTAAAATGCTTTCTTAATTTTTATTTGAATTATTACAACGCTTCGACTCCGCTCAGCGTGACAGACATCAGTCATGGTGAGCGGAGTCGAAACAGTTATAAACACGCTTCGGCACGCTCGCAGAAAAGTTATGCCCATTGAATTTGTCGAATTGAATTCTAAATTTCGAATCAACGGTGACCCCTCTAATAATTATTTTCAATAACAATCAACTTCAAAAAAGTTACAGTTTGTTCAAAAAAATAAACTGTGTATCATTTATATTTTTTTGGCTTTATAGTTTTATTAATCAACTAAACTAAAAGTCATGAGCAATGCAAAAGAAACCCCTCGTCAAAAAATGATAGGAATGATGTACCTCGTTCTTACTTGTCTACTCGCGCTAAATGTTAGTAAAGAAGTTTTACAAGGCTTTGTTACTATTAATGAAAGTATTGAAACTACAAATTTGAATTTTAGTTCAAATACCAAAAAAATGATGGATGCTTTTCAATTAGCAATTAAAAATGGAAAGAACGAAGCGAAACCTTACTATTTAAAAGCCAAAGAAGTAACAGAGTTATCTCAAAAAACATTTGATTATATAACTATTCTAAAACAAAATGTGCAGCAGTATACCGAAAACGTTAAAGGCTCTGATACAATGAAATTAGCAAGAATTGAAAGGTTGGATGATTATGATAGACCAACGTATTTATTAATTGGTACCGATGAAACTAAACCAACAGAAGCAAAACATTCTGCTAAAGAATTACGACATACTATTGAAGGCTTAACTACGTCTTTAAACAAAATGATTGATGAGATGAAAGACAAGGAAGGATTAATGTTGCCGGCAGAAGATTATTTGGTATTAAAAGATAAAATAAAATTATTTACGCCGCATGATAATTATAAGGATAAGGAGGCGAAAGCCATTTCGTGGGAGTTAAAAAATTTTTATAACATGCCTCTTGCAGGTGTAATTACAAACTTATCTAAAATGCAAACAGATATTAGGAATATTGAATCTGAAATGGTTAATTCATTTGCTGCTGCCGCAGGGAAATTGGCAATTAAGTTTGATGTATTGCAAGCACGTATTGTGCCTGTAAGTAATTATATTCAATCAGGCTCTGCTTATACTGCTGATGTTTTTTTAACAGCCTCTTCTACAACGTTTAATGATGAAAACATGCAGTTTATTTTAGGCGATGTTGATACTGCTACAGGAAAAATGAGTGATGCGGCTATTGTTTTGCCGATAGATAATGGAACCGGAAAAATAAATATTCCAACTTCCATTGCTGGTCATAAAGATATTAAGGGATGGATAAAATTTAAAGGGGGCGATGGTCTGTATAAATATTTTAAATATGAAAACGATTTTGTTGTTGCAAATGCAGCTGTTGCTGTTAGTCCCGATAAAATGAATGTGTTATATGCAGGAGTCGAAAATCCTTTAACAGTATCGGCTGCCGGTGTAGCTCCAACTGATTTGGTTGTTACAATTAGTGGATGTAATGCAACTATAGCAAATAATGGAAATGGTAAATATACCACTAAAGTTAGCGGCACAGGTACTTGTGTGGTTACCGTTATGCAACGAACTGCAGGTGGATTAAAAAGGCAAGGCTCTCCACAATATTTTAGGGTAAAACGTTTTCCTAACCCTCCATTAAAAGTTTCGGGAAAAAGTACTTATGGAAATTTGGATATGAAATTAGCTGAAGCTAAAAACATCAATGCGATTGGAGTGGATAATGCAGGTTTCGATTTTATTGCTCCTTTTAAAATGAATGAGTTTGTTATGAATATAGTTAACTCTTCTGGAGTGAGTCAAGATTATAAGTGTATAGGAAGCCAATTGTCTCCCACTGCTAAAGAGGCATTGCTAAAATTGAAAGTAGGTAATAAAATTTATTTTGAGAACATACGAGTGCAAGCACCTGATGGAGAAAGGGATTTTCCGTTAATAAAAATTGTAGTTAAGTAATGTTTAAAAATGCCTTGCTAATTTTGGCAGGGCATTTTTATTTTTACTAATTTGCATGTATAAATGGAAACAGTAAAAGTTTATACCAAAGAGTTTGTTTCAAAGTTAACACGTAAACGCACGGGCGAATTAAAAGTTGGTGAAGTGGTTGAGGCTACAACCAAAAATTGGAAAGCTGAGCTTGAGGAAAGTAAAGCTAAGTTTGTTATTATTGGTATTCCCGAAGATATTGGTGTGCGCGCCAATTATGGTAGAGCAGGAACAAACACTGCTTTTAAACCGGCACTAGAAAGTTTTTTAATTCAACAAAACAATCATTTCTTAAATGCTGAATCTATTTTTGTGTTGGGCGAAGTTTTTGTGGATGATATTATGGAAAAAGCTTCTGAATACGATTCTAAAAGTAAAAGTGATATTACACATCTTCGTTCTTTTGTAGCGCAAATTGATGAACGTGTAACAGAAGTTATTAAAACAATTATTCAATTTAAAAAAACACCAATTGTTATTGGTGGTGGACATAACAATGCTTATGGTAATATTAGCGGAGCTTTTCACGCCTTGAATAAAAAAATTAATGTTATAAATTGTGATGCTCATTTAGATTTTAGACAATTAGATGGCAGGCACAGTGGGAACGGTTTTAGCTATGCTTTTAAAAATGGTTTTATAAATAAATATTCTGTTTTTGCAATGCATGAGCAATATAATAGTAAAGTTGCATTAGACCAGTTTAAAAATAACCCATCGCAACTTTTTTTTAATACTTACGAATCAATTTTTGTAAGAGAAGAGTTAGATTTTAATGCCGCTTTAAAACAAAGTATTGGCTTTGTTAAAAACGAAGTGTGCGGCGTTGAATTAGATTTAGATGCTATTACCAATGTGCCATCCAGTGCAAAAACAAGTTCTGGTATTTCACCCGTGCAAGCAAGGCAATATGTTTTTAATTGTGCTAAAAATTTAAACGCCGTGTATTTACATATTGCAGAGGGAGCACCAGTATTATCTCATATTAAAGCCGACAATAAAACCGGAAAATTAATTGCCTATTTAATTACTGATTTTATTAAAGGTGTAGAAGCAAGGTAGTTTTTTTCTGCCGCTTACAGTTAACAAGCTTACATTTATTTAAACAGAACATCCATTTTCAAATCGTTTTGAACGTTGCCTGAATAGGTATTTACTTGCAAACCAAAAGTAGTAAGCATTGTAAGGAATAGTGATTTTTTTGTGCGAGTTTCGGTTTTAAAAGCACCAATTTTATTTCGTAATTCAGCATCATATTTTTTATCAATAATAAATGGACTGATAGAAAACTTCATCTCACACAAATTAATTACGCCATCTCTTCGATCAATAACTAAGTCTATTTGGGCACCGTCTTTAGCTTGTACACTTTTCCAGGAAGATGTTTCTGTTTCTATACCATCTATACCCAATGCTTTTTTTATTTGAGGTACATGAGCAAGGCAAACTTGTTCAAAAGCATACCCGCTCCAGGCTCTGTGTTTTGGACTATCAATTAGTTTCAGCCAATGATTTTTGTCAAAAGTTTTTTGATTTTTTATAAATTTTATGTGAAACAAAGAAAAGAAGTCAGATAATTGATAAAGGCTATTTCTTGATTTTTTACCAAAAGGAACATAGCGCCTAATAAAACCACTTTCTTCGAGCTCATTTAATAAACGTGTGAGACCTCCGCCATTTGCAAGCATGCTCCCTGTACTAATTTCTTCGCGTGTTAATCCCTTACTCTTTTTTGCCAAAGCAGAGATAATAGCTTCGTGGCGTTCGGCTTTAGTAAATAATGATTTAAATAAATTGTCAAATTCTCCTATAAGTAATCCATTGGCTTCAAAGCAAATTTTATTGATGTTTTGAGAGGCGCTAAGTCCTTTTTCTATAGCTTCCCAATAAAAAGGAATACCACCCAAAGCCATATAGAGTTGTACAAGTTGGTAGTTATCTAAAGCTATCTTTTTATGTTTTAGTAATTCATCACATTCCTTTAGTGTAAAAGGTTCTATTTTTATTTTTTGAGTTATACGATTGTGCAAGCCTCCTTTATTGTTTATGAGTGTGTTTATCATCCACGAGGCAGCAGACCCACACACCAACAATAAAATATCTTTTTTTGCGGAGGCCCAACTGTTCCAAAAATGTTCTAATGCCGGAATGAAGCCCGAGTGAGCTGTGTCAAACCAAGGTAATTCGTCAATAAAAATAATTTTTTTCTTTTGTTTCGAACTTTCTATGATTTGTTTGATTTGCTGAAAGGCTTTCATCCAGTTAGTAGGATTTTCACGAACGATTTTAGGGTACTGGTCTTGCATAGCCATATCAAAATTAGTAAGCTGCTCCTGCAAGTTTACCTGAGCAAGACCAGTAAGTTTGAATGTGAATTTATTCTCAAATACATTTCTTATGAGGTAGGTTTTACCTATTCTGCGCCTGCCGTATAAAGCCACAAACTCTGATTTAGGGGATGCGAATTTTTCATTTAGAAGCGCTATTTCTTTTTCTCTACCGATTAGCATAATTTTTCATTTTGGCTATAAATATACAAAATAATAGACTTACAGCCAAAATGGTATTAAATCAATATTGGCTATAAGTATTAAAAACAATTAAGTTATAGCCAAATTGAAGTTTATCTCTAACTGCACCAAGACTTAAACACTATTTATTTACACATTACAGAATGTGCGCCGGTACTCTCGCATATTAAAGCCGGTAACAAAACGGATAAATTAATTGCCTATTGAATTACAGATTTTATTAAAGGAGTAGAGGCGAGGTGAAAAATGAAAATATGGCACATGTATTACAAATCCGTGGGAATTTTTATTTGTTTTTAAGATTACGAAAAATCCTCCTCCGTCCTTCGGACACCTCCTCGAGAGGAGGATATACAGCATGCATAATAGAACATTTTTTAAGCGGAGCACACTTAGCTTGTCCCCCTCTGGAGGAGGCAGGGGGAGGCGTAACAGTTTTCGAAGATTTGCAATCCATTCGAACTAGTTACAAATTATTCAAAAAAATTATTTTTTAAGCGGAATATTAACCAAAATTTCTAAAACATAGTTCCAATATTTTTGTACCGAAGAGATGCTTGCTCTTTCATCTGGAGAGTGGGCGCCTCTGATGGTTGGCCCAAAAGAAACCATATCCATGTTTGGATAATTGGTTCCTAAAATACCACATTCTAAACCAGCATGGCAAGCAACAACATTTGGTTTTGAGTTGTTTTGTTTTTGGTAAACACTTGCTAGTACGTCTAAAATTGGAGAAGATACATTTGGTGTCCACCCAGGGTATGAGCCAGTTTGGGTTACTTGGCAGCTCGCTAATTCAAAAGCAGATTGTAATGAATTAGCTAAATCATTTTTTGATGTTTCAACCGATGAACGTGTTAAACAGGCAATTAAAATTTCTCCGTCTTTAATTAATATGCGAGCAATATTATTGGATGTTTCAACTAGGTCCTTCATTGTATTGCTCATGCGATAAACACCATTTTGAGCCGCATAAATAGCTTTAACAATTGTTTTTTGAACTTCGCTGTCCATCACTTTTGCAGGGGCATCAATTTTTGTAAGTTCAATAGTTAAGTTAGGTTCTACTGTTTTAAATTCTGTTTTTATGATGTTACTTAAAGCTTCAAACTCCTTTATAAATGAAGTAGTTGATTTTTCAGCAATAACAATTTTCGCACTACTCTCGCGGGGTATGGCATTGCGCAAACTGCCGCCATTTATTTCTGCAACTTGCAAAGAAAATTTTTCGAGACCATTATATAATAAACGGTTCATTATTTTATTGGCGTTGCCTAAACCTTTGTGTATGTCCATTCCAGAATGCCCGCCGCTTAATCCTTTAACAGTAATAGCATATCCAACAACATTGTTTGGTGTAGTTACTTGATTGTATTTTCTTGTTGCTGTTACATCAACACCGCCGGCGCAGCCAATTGTAATATCTGTATCTTCTTCAGTATCTAAGTTTAATAGTATTTCTCCTTTTAGTATTCCTCCTTTAAGCCCTAAAGCGCCCGTCATTCCTGTTTCTTCATCAATAGTAAACAAAGCTTCAATAGCAGGGTGCGCAATATCTTTACTTTCTAATATTGCCATAATGGTTGCTACACCAATGCCATTGTCGGCTCCAAGGGTTGTGCCTTTTGCTCTTACCCAATCTCCATCAACATACATTTCTATGCCTTGTTTATCAAAATCAAAAACGGTATCAGAATTTTTTTGATGCACCATGTCTAAGTGAGATTGTAAAACAATTGCCTTCCTGTTTTCCATTCCTGCAGTGGCAGGCTTTCTGATAATTACATTTTTAACATCATCTAAAAAAGTTTCTAAACCTAAACTCTTCCCAAAATTTACCACAAACTCAATTACACGTTCTTCTTTTTTAGAAGGACGGGGCACAGCGTTAAGGTCTGCAAATTTATTCCACAATTGGTTTGGTTCTAGGTTTCTTATTTCTTGACTCATTTTTATTTGAATTTGATTTGTGTGATAAAGATATAGTTATTAATGTGTTTGCGAGTAAAGATAAAGAATTGTTGCGTTTTAACATATCTATTTAGTTCTTTAATTTTAGAATAATAAAAAACCCTCGAAAGTTTTCACTAACGAGGGTTTTATGTTTGTTTAATACATTATTAAATTAATTCCATCCTCCACCTAATACTTTATACATATTTACCATCGCATTCATTTGTAGTTTTTTAGTTTCAACTAATTCAATTTTTGATTCTAAGGCATCACGTTGTGTTAATAATACCTCCATATAATCGGCTCTTGCCGATTTAAATAAAGTAGTTGAAATATCAATAGACTCGGTTAAAGCCTGAACTTGTTTGCTTTTTAAATCGTAACTCTTGTTTAAATTATTAATATTTGATAGTTGATTAACCACTTCAATATGAGCTTTTAAAATAGCACGTTCATAATTATACACTGCTTGAATTTGTTTGGAATTAGCAGAATAAAAATTTGCTTTAATTGCATTTCTATTAATTAATGGCGCTACTAAATCACCTGCAATATTATATAATAAAGATTGAGGTGCTTGAATTAAATACTTTGGATTAAAGGCATTAAAACCGGCACCAGCATTAATAAAAAAAGAAGGGTAAAATTCTGCTTTAGCAGCTTTTACATCTAACTTAGCCGATAATAATCCTTGCTCCGCTTGTCTAATATCACTACGATTTGATAATAGTTGTGATGGAATACCAGCATGAATGGAGTCGATAACTAAATCAGTAAAGTTTACAGAATTTCTTGCAACATTTTGTGGAAACCTACCTGCTAAAAAATTAATTTTATTTTCGGTTATAGTAATTTGTTGCATAATATAATACTTCCTACTTTGATTTTTTAAAACTTCGGCTTCAAATCTTCGCACAGCTAATTCAGTTACTCTTGCAGATTGCTTTTCTAATTTTACAATTTCAAGTGAATTTAGGTATAGATCAATATTCTTATTTAAAATATCAAGTTGATTATCTAATGCAACCAATTCGTAATATGAATTGGCAATCTCAGAAATCAAATTAGTTACCATAAAATTTTTGCCTTCAACCGTAGATAAGTATTTGTATAAAGCTGACTTTTTTGAATTGCGTAGTTTTTTCCATATATCCACTTCCCACGAAACATTAACGCCTAAGAGATAATTTTGTAAAGGATCAGGAAACTCTTTACCAGGCATAATTTGGTTGTTAGCATCGCTTGCTCCTTGACTAGTATATCTACCAACTTTTTCTGCACCAGCACCAACACCAGCATTCATAAAAGGCAAGAACGCTCCTTTACGCGCTCTTACTTCGTTTTTAGAAATATTAATTTCCTGCAACACAATATTTAGTTCCTGATTTTTTGTTAAAGCAGAATCAATAAGCGCAGTTAATTGTGGATCTTTAAAATAATCTTTCCACTTTGTTTTTGCAGTATTAACTGTATCCTTTGAATCATTATAGCTTGTAGGAACTGTTTTGTTTTCTGTTTTCCGCCCAAAGTTGGGTACACTGCAGGCAGTGTATAATAGGGTAAGCAAGGTTATCCCTAAAAATTTATATAATTTATTTTTAAGCATGATCATCACTTTCTAGTGTTGTTGGAAAATCGTCAATTTTATGAACTAAATCTTCGGTTAATGAACTATCGTCTTCGTTTTTAATTAGCTTACGTCCTTCTACCATTGAGCCAAAAATATAATATAATCCTGGCACAATAATTACTCCGAATAAGGTTCCAAAAAGCATACCGCCTAAAGCAGATGCACCAATAGTACGGTTACCAATTGCACCTGCACCATGTGCAAACACTAATGGAATTAAGCCCGCAATAAAGGCAAAGGATGTCATTAAAATTGGACGGAAACGAACTTTTGCACCTTCAATAGCGGCCTCTAAAATGGTTGCACCTTGCTTATGTTTAAGTACAGCAAACTCAACAATTAACACTGCGTTTTTACCGAGTAAGCCTACTAGCATTACTAAACCCACTTGAGCATAAATATCATTTGCTAAACCAAAGCCTTTAATCATTAAGAATGATCCAAAAACTCCAGCTGGCAATGAAAATATAACCGCTAATGGAATAACAAAACTTTCGTACTGAGCGGCTAACACGAAGTACACAAATATTAATACAATAATAAATATATATATGGCTTCATTTCCACGACGTGTTTCATCATACGAAAGTGCAGCCCAATCAATATCATAACCATGAGGTAAAGTTTTTGCCGCAACTTCTTTTACAGCCGCAATAGCTTCTCCGCTGCTATAACCTTTAGCGGGTCCACCTCTAATAGCGGCAGTATTGTACATGTTATACCTATTAATTTCATTAGCTCCTTGCTTTTTATGAATTTTCATAAAGGCGGAAAATGGAACCATTTCTTCACGATTATTTTTTACATATAAATTCATGATGTCTGTTGGCAGTTTTCTATATTCTGGTGCTGCTTGAACAAACACTTTAAAGAAACGTTGATACTTAATAAAACCAAGCTCATAAGTACTTCCCACAAAAATAGAAAGCGTGTTCATAGCATTACCAATTGTAACTCCTTTTTGCATGGCTGCTTGATTATCAATTTCAATTTCGTATTGAGGATAATTAGCACTGAAAAAAGTAAATAAACCAGTCAGTTCTTTACGCTTTCTCATTTCATTCATAAAATCGGTAGTTACTTTTTCAAGTTGCTTATAATCGCCACTATTAGTTTTATCTAATAATTGCAAGGCAAAACCACCTGCAGCTCCAAATCCAGGAACAGCTGGCGGATCAAAGAATTCGATAGTTGCGCCAGGAATTTCTTTTGCCTTTTGCTCTAACTCTTCAATAATTTCGGTTACTGAATGTTTTCTGTCTGACCAAGGTTTTAGATTAATTAAACAAGTACCAGCATTAGATCCTCTTCCTTCAGTTAATACTTCATACCCTGCAATAGAGGATACTGATTTTACACCTTCAGTTTTTTGAATAACTTTTACTAATTTATTAGATAAATCATTTGTTCTTTCGAGAGTTGAACCAGGAGGAGTTTGTATAATTGCATAAAGCATTCCCTGATCTTCGCTTGGAATAAAGCCTGATGGTAAACTACTACTAATACCAATTATACCAAGAGCAAATACCACAAATAAACCTATTGTTACTATTCTTCTATGGGCAATTATTCTCAACAGCCAAACATATTTACCTGTTAGTTTTTCAAAGCCTCTATTAAAACTATCTAAAAAACGATTCATCCAAGTTTTCTTTCTTGGTTGCCCATGATTGTTTTTTAAAATCATAGCGCATAACACAGGTGTTACCGTAAGTGCCACAACACCTGAAAGCACAATTGAAGATGCCATTGTAATAGAAAACTGACGGTAGAAAGTACCAACTGGCCCCGACATAAATGATACGGGAACAAATACTGCAACCATTAATAAAGTAATGGCAATAACTGCCCCACTAATTTCGCCTATAACTTTTCTAACGGCATTATAAGGCGAAAGATTTTCTTCTTCCATCTTAGCATGCACTGCCTCGACGACGACAATGGCATCATCGACGACTATACCAATTGCTAAAACTAGAGCAAACAAAGTAACCATGTTAATGGTTAGCCCAAACAATTGCATAAAGAAGAAAGCACCAATTAAAGAAATAGGAACTGCTAGAGTAGGTATGAGAGTTGATCGCCAGTCGCCAAGAAAAACAAAAACAACTAAAGCAACTAAAATAAATGCATCTCTTAAAGTATGCATTACATTCTCAATGGATGCATCTAAGAAATTAGAAACGTCGTAACTAACTTCGTATTCCATTCCTTGTGGGAAAGTTTTTTTTAGCTCATCTAATTTTTCTTTTACTTTTTCAATTACCTCGCTTGCATTGCTGCCGTATGTTTGTTTTAAAACCAGAGCAGCCGATGGATGCCCATTCATACTTGAATAAATATCATAATATTCACTCCCTAAACTAACAGTTGCAACATCCTTAAGTCGTAAGTTTTCTCCATTTGCATTCGAGCGAATAATAACATCTTCATATTGTTTTGGATCATTAAAACGATCGGTATACGTTAATACATACTCAAGCGCCTCTGCTTGTTTACTATCACCTCTTCCAATTCGGCCTGGTTTACCAATAATACTTTGATCACTTAACGCCTCCATCACTTCATCAGGAGAAACTTTATACGCTCTCATTCTATCTGGATTTAACCATACACGCATAGCGTATTGCCTACTACCTAATATCCTAACTTGTCCAATACCATTAATACGCTGCAATTCTGGCACCATGTTTACACCCGCATAGTTGAATAAAAATTTCATGTCAGCGTCTTTATCTTTACTATAAAGGTTAACATACATCAACATACTTGGAATTACTGGTGTAATAACAACACCTTCGCGTTGTACTAAAATTGGTAATCTATTAGTTACTTGTTGCACTCTATTAGAAACTTGAACTAATGCTTGATTAATATCTGTACCAGGATTAAATACAACTTGTATATTGGCTTCTCCTGCACTTGTAGCATCAGAAGTCATGTAGCGCATACCCCAAGCGCCATTAATAGATTGCTCTAGAGGAATGATAACCGATTCGGCTAATGATTTAGCACTTGCGCCTGGATACGATGCAGAAACCATAACTACTGGCGGAGCTACTTCAGGAAATTGAGAAGTAGGTAATGTTTTAATAGCCAGTGTGCCTATAAATAATATTACTAGGGATATAACTATAGCAAGTACTGGTCTTTGAATGAATTTACTGAACATAATATTTTATTTTAATAGTTAAATTATTCAACGTACACCCTAAGTTTTGGAATAACTGATTTAGGATCTTCGTACTTATATTCAATTTTATCTCCGTCTTTTACTTTACGAATACCTTCTAACATTATTTTTTCGCTTGCATCTAATCCTTTTTTCACAATATATAAATCAGGCATTTCAGAGGCTATTATAATTTCTCTTGAATGAACTACATTGTCTTTATCAACTACAAAAACAAACTTTTTTTCTAGCACTTCGTAGGTTGATTTTTGAGGAATAATAATTGCATTTATAAGAGGAATTGTCATTTCTATATTTCCCGTTTCACCATGTCTTAAAAGGGATTTTGGATTAGGAAAAGTTGCTCTAAAGGCTATATTTCCAGTTTCATTATTAAAATCTGCTTCGATTGCGCTAACAACACCTGGGTAATCAAATAACTTATTATTCGCCATCAATAAATTTACTTTTAGCAAATTTTCTTCTGTTGCATGTGCTTTATAGTTTAAGTACTCAGATTCTGGTACATTAAAATACACCCACATTTCACTGTTATCTGAAAGCGTAGTAAGCAAGTCACCTTCATTTATAAGACTTCCAAGCCTTACTTGAAAGTGATCCATAATACCATCAAATGGCGCTTTAATTTCGGTAAAACCTAAATGTACTTGCGCTAATGATACTTCCGCTTTTGCTTTATCTAATTTTGCTTTTGCAAGCGCTAATTCATTAAGAGAAACTACATTTTTTTCGGATAACTGCTTTGTGTTTTCGTATTCAATCTCAACAAAATTAGCTTCTGCTTGCGCTTTTTGAAGTTCTGCATTGTATATAAGTGGCATAATTTGAAACATCAACTGCCCTTTTTTTACAAACTGCCCTTCATCCACATAAATTTTTTCGAGATAACCTTTTTCTAAGGCTCTAACTTCAATATGCTGTATGGCATGTACTTGACAGACATATTCTCTAGTAATAATAGTGTCTTGTTTTAAAGGACTAGTAACTAAAAATTGGGTTTCTTCTTCTTTTTCTTCTTTTTCAGATTGGCAGCCTGTGATTAAAATCAAGGCGCACATGCTCATAAATATGAGAGTTCTCTTCATAATAATTTTTTCTTTAAACAATAAAATTTTGTTGATTTTTTTTAAGAGGTAAGCGCAAAAAACACATTACCAATTCATATAGCTAAATGCTATAAAATTTTTTGGAACTAAAATAACCAATATTATTAAAGTAATTTATAATTCCAAATTGGATTTGGAAATCATATTTGGAATACCTGAAAACTTAGGTAGCGATGCGAAGATGCGTAGGATAGATAATTATAAAATTGTGTTATTTTTTCAACTTGATAATTTGTTTTACTAGAAAAGTGTGCGAACAGAAATTGTATTAAGAAAAAAGGATGTATTTTTAATTGGCTTAATTCATTAGAATCTTCTTCACAAATCTCTGTTGATGCATATTCAGAGTTTACCACGTAATCAGATAATTGAAACTCTATTTTATTTGTTAGTGAACTTGAAAAATCATTTTTTATGACTTTATAATTCTCTTGAGAAGTTTTTACGGAGGTAATTAAATTAAAATTAATCAATGAAAGTCGAAAGACAAACGCTGTGCAAATTATTACTGCAATACTTACCTTTAGGACTTTAAACATTAGAGTAAAACATTTTATCAAATATATAGTTTGTTTTTAAGTTAATAACACTATTTAATTAAAATTAACTTTTTTTTACGCTACTAGAAAAAAGTAAACTGACTTTACCAAAGACCAAACTGTTCGTTCAGCATTCTTTTAAACCATTTTTCTTTGCCGTACTGTTTTTCCATTTGGGCTTTTAATTCATTTACAGCATATACCTTTTTCTTTTTTGGAAGTATAAATACTTTTGCGTCTGGGTTTATTAATTCTACTTTTTTAGCGAAATAAACAACGCCACCGTCTTCTGTAGCTATACCTAAGATTGTTCCTGGTAAGCCATTAAAACTTTCTGGTCCGGTTGATGGGGTTATGTCGTAACTAAACCAAGCATAAATTTTCGTGCTATCATTTGGTTCCCAAATTGCTTTTCTACAGGCATAGCCAGCAATTTTACGACTGCTTTCTGTAATGTGCCATTGGCGCTTAAATAAACTGTCGGTTAAATGTAATTCTTCGCCCCAAATGGTTTTTATTAAATAACGCGTATTTAGGTTAAAATTTTGAAGTACTGTGTTTTTTGAAGTTGCCCAACTTAAATTTTCTCGTAATTCGCTTTCTTGTGGTTTAAACAATGAGGATGTATCGTTAACATATAATTCAAAAAAATCTATTTTTATTTTATCTTCTTCTTTTAACCAATTTTCTGTATTGCCTTTTAATTTCTTGTAAAGATTAGTTTTACGTTCGTAAGTTATTTTAGCAGCGGTAATTTGTGCATTTGTTGTAATGGAAATAAAACAAAAAATTATACCGAGAAGGATTTTTCTAATAGTCATCTTCATCCTCCTTTTTCTTTGAGCTGTTAAATTTAAAAATAACTTTTGCTAAAAAATAGCGACGAATTATTTGTGTTTTTGTATCAATAATTTTATTCATTACAATTTCACGTTGGTTACTAATGTTTTGATTTAAGATATCATTTGCTTCAGCAGAAACAATTAAATTTTCATTTTTTAAAAATGTTTTACTTACGGTTGCATTTAAAATAAAGAAATTTATATTATAACCTACCGCTCTGTTGCCATTATTTTGGTATTTACCAGTTGAAGTTATTTTAAAATTTTTCGGAAACTTTAACATAATGTTTCCTTCAAAACCATAGGTGTAGTATGAGTTTAGTTGAGTAGCAATAGTTTGTTTAGGAATATTGTAGCCATAACTTCCAATCAACGAAACTTCTAAATAATCCAATTGTTTTTCAACTCCAAGGTTTGGCGAAATATCAAAAAATTGGGTTGTATTTTTTTGATCATTTACATACGATATATTATTGTTAAAACCCGCGCCAATATTGGTGTTTATTTTACAAAAACGATTGAAGATTGGAAAAGCTGTGCCAGACCAAATATTTGTAAAGTAATTACCATTTATATTTATAGGTGTAGTTATAGATTTACCCTGCGCATCATAAGTGGTTGTTTCGTTTATTTCATTTGATACGATGTTATAATTACCACCAAAATAAAAATGTCTGTCACTTACACCTTTGTAGGTGAAATAATTAATATTGATGTTATTGTTATATTGAGGTTTTAAGTTTGGATTACCAACAGTTATTCTATTAGGATCTGTGTTATCAACAACTGGCTGCATTTGTTGCAAATCTGGCGTTTGCGCATTCGTATTATAGAAAATTGTAAAGTTAGAGCCCTGATTTTTGCGATAATTAAAAGATGCGGAAGGTAAAATATTATTAAATGTTTGATTTAATTTTTGGGATTTAGTAACGTTTATGTTTTCCTGATAAATGGTTCTAAATGCCGAGCCAATGGTAATTCGGTATTTTTTTACTTCATAAATTAATTTTGTACCAACTTTGTTTGTTACTCGTAAATTATTAAAATTATTGCTTTGTAAAAGGTTTATGTTATCATATCCTGTTCCGTTATAATCTAATGTAGTTCGGTTATTATTACTCTTGTTATTATTAAAACTGTATGAAACTTCTGTTTTAAATTTTTTTGTAAATGGTTCTGTATAAATTATGGAGGCAGCATGTTCTTCTCTATGACTTGTTTGTGTGCGTTTTTGAAGTAAAGTTGAATCTGCTAATTGATTTTGATAATAATTAAAATTGGTGTTTAAGTTGGAATTTGATTTTGAATCATAAAAAAACGGTTGATAGCTAACGGTAATGTTCCTGTCTTTTTTCATGAAATTTCTACTCACTTTTAATAGGATGTTTGCATCAGTTGATTCTGAATGACTTGCATTTAAAATTGAGGTTTCGCGTGTTAATATAGCGTCTTGTGTTATGAATTTATCTATTTGAGAATTTGTGTTATCGCTTAGTGTATAATAAAGTTTTGGCTTTAGTGTTAGTTCTGTTAACGAATCTAATTTTTGGGTTAATCTAAAATTAAATTTGTGACTTTGGTTTTGGCTTGTGTTAGTTCGTATTTGTTGATTGGTGTAACTAGTATCGGGTAAAAAAAATTGCGTATTAGTTTCACTACCAGTTTTTAATTGGTTTTGATTAAAGGTATAGTCGGTATTTACTTTTGTGTTTTTCCCAAATTTGTCATTAAAATAAAATCCCGATTTTAAAGTTTGAGGTACACCGGTTCCGTTCCTTGAAGAATTCCAAGTATTTGTTTCAGGGTCATAGCTATTAGGGTTTTCATTACTTAGCCCAAACTTATTTTCATCTTCCCACCCAAATGCTTGTTTTGGTGTATTGGCGACGAGGCCAAATAGCGATATTTTTTGTTGCTTTTTAAATTTATTGATTAATAAATCGTTTTCATAAAATTTTTCAAAATCACTTGCCCCACTTATCTTTCCAAAATAACCTTTCTTTGAATCATCCTTTAGTTTTAGGTTTATTACTTTAACGGTTTCGTCTTTGCCATCAGGGTCTTCACTTTTCTTTTCATAAACCTGCACATTATCTACTGTATTTGCATTTAAGTTGCGCGTAGCTATTGTTGGGTCGCTACCAAAAAACTCGTCGCCATCCACTAAAACCTGGTCTACTTGTTTTCCTTGTATGGTAATTTTACCTTTTGCATCAACTTTAACCCCTGGTAGTTTTTTTAATAAATCTTCAACAGTTGCATTAGTTTGCGTTTTAAAAGAATCGGCAGTAAAAATTAAAGTGTCCCCTTTATAATAACTTTTGTCTTTAAAAGCGATAATTTCTACTTCATTTAAAACAATTGATTTGGGAGGTAGTATGACATTTTTAAAATGAAAAGCTGTATCAGTTTTTGTTGGAACCAACAGATAGGTTTTATCATTAAAATTAGGGTGAGATATAATTACAATATAAGTATCTAAAGGAACTTTTATGGGTTTAAAAAAGCCTTCGTTATTAGTACGGGTAAAATTTACAAGGGTAGAATCTTTAAATGTTATTGCCATTAATAGAGCGTTTGGCAATGTTTGTTTGGTTACGGTATCATTGATATTACCAAACAGTTTTATTTGTTGCGCTTTTACCGAAAAAGAAAAAACTATTAATAGTATAATGAGATTTTTTTTAATCATGTATAAGCACTGTGGCTGTAATGCAAATATTATAAAAGGTTACAACACTTTAGCTAATTATTTAAAATATTAACCTTTTTTAGGTTTCCTTCAACTCTCAAGGCTTCAACTATATTTAGTAACTTTAAGCTGTGTTAATTAGAATAAACGATAAAAACATCCCTCGAGCAAGCATTGATCAAATTGTTAATTGCTTAAAAAATGGTGGTATCATCATTTACCCAACAGATTCTGTTTATGCTTTGGGCTGCGATATTACCCAACAAAAGGCGGTAGAAAAAATTTGTAAATTAAAAGGTATTAAACCAGAGAAATCTAATTTTTCTTTTGTGTGTTCTGATTTAAGTCATCTATCTGAATTTACAAAAGCAATTCCTAATCATGTTTTTAGAATTATGAAAAAGGCATTGCCTGGTCCGTACACATTTATTTTAGAAGCAAATAAAAACGTACCTAAACTTTTAAAGCAAAATAAAGAAACTATTGGAATAAGAGTTCCCAATAATTTAATATGCAAAGAAATTGTGGAACAGCTTGGTAACCCAATAATATCAACAAGCTTACATGATACAAGTGATGATATTCTTGAATATTTTTCTGACCCCGAAGTGATTCATAACGAATACGAAAAAAAAGTAGATATTGTTGTGGATGGTGGATTTGGTAATATTTATCCTTCTACAGTTATAGATTGTAGCGGTAACGAAATTATTGTTTTAAGAGAAGGTTTAGGTAGTTTGGATGTGTTGAATTAAAAGCCACTAATTTTTTTGGATTAATCTAGCTAATTTCTTTGTGAAATTAGTGTAATTCGTGGCTTATGTAATTATTTACTTATAAAATAATCCAACGCTAATTCATAGCCTTTTAATCCCAAACCACTAATGCTTCCAACACATTTTGAACCTAAAAATGAAACATGTCTAAAATCTTCGCGAGCAAATATATTACTAATATGCACTTCAACTACAGGCGTTTTGATGGCAGCAATCGCATCGGCAATTGCAACTGAAGTATGTGTGTATCCACCTGCATTTAAAATAATTCCATCAAATGTAAAACCAACTTCATGTAATTTATTTATTAATTCGCCCTCTACATTACTTTGAAAATAATTAAATTCAATTTTTGGATACTTAAGCATTAACTCTTTTAAAAATTCTTCAAAGCTTAAGTTACCGTAAACGTTTGGCTCTCTTTTACCTAATAAATTTAAATTTGGTCCGTTAATAATTGCTATCTTCATGGTATGAAATTAATAAACTTATTTCTTAATTCAATTATAAATGAGACTTAGTTTTTTAGTATTAATTAATTTGTTTTTTTGTTCTGTTTCGGCATATGCTCAAAAACAAAAACTCAAACCGGAAGTTCCATACAATCTAGAATCTATTTTTATTGGTGGTCAAAAAAATGTAATGGCAAAGGATAAAGCGGTAATTACATTTAGTCCCACTAATAAAACCGCAAAATGTATTACTTCCTGTAATTTTATTGATTTAAAATATTGCTACAAAAAAAATAAATTTAAGTTTACAAAAATACTTCCTGGCTCTGTTCCTTGTCCTGACCATTTAATAGGGTTAGAATCGGATTTAAAAGAAAATTTTTCTAAAGTAAATTATTATCAGGTTATAAATAATAAACTTTATTTTTTTAATAAGAAAGATACATTAATGGTCTTTTATGAGTAATAATTGGAATGTTTATTATATCAGATTTAAGCAGTATTTGCAGTTAGAACGCTCGCTATCAAAAAATTCTATCGAAGCATATGCAGATGATCTTAAAAAACTAGAAAATTATTCGCAGCTATTTTTAGAGAATCAAACGCCAGATAAATATTCCTTTAAACAACTTCAGAGTTTTATTGAATGGGTTGCTACCATTGGTTTTTCGGCTTCTACACAAGCTCGTATAATTTCCGGAATAAAAACGTTTTATAAATTTTTATTGTTGGAGAATGATATAGAACAAAGTCCTGCAGAGCTTTTAGAAACTCCAAAAATTGCAAGAAAACTACCTGTTTTTTTAAGTGTTGAAGAAATTGATAAAATGCTTAGTTGTATTGATAGAAGTACTTCGGAAGGAGAAAGAAATTTTAGCATGCTCGAAACGCTTTACAGTTGTGGTTTAAGAGTTAGCGAGTTAACAGGTTTAAAAATAACCGATCTTCATTTAAATGATAATTATTTAAAAGTAGTTGGCAAGGGTAATAAAGAACGTTTAGTTCCAATTGGTAAAGGTGCTGCAAAATTGATTAAGAATTATATTTCTGCAACTAGGTCACAGCTTCATCCAAAAAAAGGGGCAGAGGATATTGTCTATTTAAATAGAAGAGGCGCGGGACTTTCGAGAGTAATGGTATTTTATATTATTAAAGATCTTGCTCAAAAGGCGGGCATAAAAAAAGTGCTTAGTCCGCATTGTTTTAGACATTCTTTTGCTACACATTTAGTTGAGGGTGGGGCAGATTTAAGGGCTGTTCAGGAAATGCTAGGTCATGAAAGTATTACAACAACCGAAATATATACACATTTAGATAGACAGTTTTTGCGTGATAATGTTTTAAGTTATCATCCAAGAAACAAAAATTAATTAGCTTTGTTATCTATTAAATTAAATAAATGAAAACCTTTAACGTTCCAGAGTTTTATCGTAGTCCTATAATCGCAAAGGTTAAGCAATTTCGTAAGTTGCAAGACCCTCGTAAAAAGGATAATAATCCTACTGTTTTGGATTTTGGACCAGTAAAATATTATATTGCTCGTCATTTTGGTTTTTGTTTTGGAGTTGAAAATGCAATAGAAATTGCTTTTAAGGCAATAGATGAAAATCCGGGAAAAAATATTTATTTGTTAAGCGAAATGATTCATAATCCTTCGGTTAATAAAGATCTTACTGAGAGAGGTGTACGTTTTTTACAAGATACTATGGGCGAACAACTTATTTCATTTGATGTTTTAACAACAGATGATATAGTGATGATTCCCGCATTTGGAGCGCCACTTCAACTTCTAAAATTATTAAACGATAAAGGGATTAAAACAGAAGCCTATAATACTACGTGCCCTTTTGTGGAGCGTGTTTGGAAAAAATCTGAGCAAATTGGTAAAACAGAACACAGTATAATTATTCATGGAAAATATAATCATGAAGAAACCCGCTCTACTTTTTCTAGAAGTGCAATAGATAGTAAAGCAGTTGTAGTTGTGAGAGATATGGATGAGACTATGCGTTTATCAGAATATATTTTAGGAAATAAAACGCAGAAGGAATTTGAAGAAGAATTTAAGGGAAAATTTACTGAGGGGTTTAAAATAGATAAACATTTTGATAAACTTGGGGTAATAAACCAAACTACTATGCTTGCTACAGAGACTTCTGAAATAGCGGAGTATTTAAAAACCGTTTTGATTAAAAAGTTTGGAGAAAACGAAATTAAAAATCATTTTTCAGAAACGCATGATACTTTATGTTATGCTACAAATGAAAACCAGGACGCCACTTATGGTTTAATGGAAACCGACGCAGATTTAGCAATTGTTGTTGGTGGTTATAACAGTAGCAATACTTCTCATTTAGTAGAGTTATGTGAGCAAAAATTTCCGACTTATTTTATTTCATCCGAAAAAGAAATTGAAAACGAAAATAGTATTCATCACTACGATTATCCAAATAAAAAGAAAATTACTACTTCTAATTTTTTATCTAAAAGGAAAAATGATTCTTTAAGTTTAGATAATCCTTTAAAAATTGTGATTACAAGTGGCGCTTCTTGTCCGGATTCTTTATTAGACGCTGTTATAAATAAATTAAATGTATTTTTAGGAAACACAAAAAATAGCGAAGAGGTGATTAAGAACTTAAAAACTTACGAGTAAAAATTCTTAGTGAATATTTAAATCTTTATAAAATTAAAATGAATATTAAATTAAATAAACCAATTATTTTTTTAGATCTGGAAGCAACGGGGCTTAATATTGGTTCCGACAGAATTGTTGAAATTTGTCTTTTAAAATTAAATGTGGATAATAGCACCGAGATTAAAACTCAACGCATTAATCCGCAAATACCAATACCTGATGTTGTTTCGCAAATACATGGTATTTATGATAAGGATATTGTGGATTGTAAAACATTTAAAGAAGCAGCACCTGAATTATTAAAGTTTATTGGTAAAGCGGATTTTGCTGGTTATAATTCAAATAAGTACGATATTCCTTTATTGGCAGAAGAATTTTTACGTGCAGAAGTAGATTTTGATCTTGAAGGTAGAAAGTTAGTGGATGTGCAAAATATTTTTCATTTTATGGAGCCTCGTAATTTAAGCGCGGCCTATAAATTTTATTGCGATAAGCCTTTAGTAAACGCGCATAGTGCAGAGGCTGATGTAATAGCAACCTTTGAGATTTTTAAAGCGCAGGTTAAAAAATATGAGGGCGTTGAAGTTGAAGATGCTAAAGGAAATAAATCTATTCCTATTGTTAATGATATTCCTAAATTAAGCGAACTAACTTCCAAATCAAAAAATGCCGATTTAGCAGGCAGAATTATTTTTAATGAAAATGGAATTGAAGTGTTTGCTTTTGGAAAACATAAAGATAAATCAGTAAAAGAGGTGTTTACCAAAGAGCCATCCTATTACAATTGGATGATGCAAGGTGATTTTCCGCTTTATACAAAAAAAATTATAACCCAGATAAGATTAAAGATGAAGTAATTTCTCTGTTTTTTTATATCTTTAATTTTGTAAATGCTTAAACTAAAATTTATATTTTTTCTTTTTTTTTCGTTGAATTTTCTTTTTTCCTTTTCTCAAAAAGACAATGAGATTGAGGAATTAAAGAGTGAAATTTCTCAATTAAAAGATGATTCAACTAAAGTAAAGAAGCTAAATAGACTTGGGAGTTTTTACTCAAAAACCGATTATATTACAGCTTTAAAATATTTTAAGGAGGCTTTAGATATTTCTATAAAAATAAAATATCCAAAAGGTCAGATTATAGCCTATACCGGCATTGCCGATGAAAATTGGAATCAAACAAATTACGACAATGCTTTTAAATATTATTTTAAGGCCTACAGAACTAGCGATTCTATTCATGATGAAGTGCAAGTTGCCACAGCATTATATAATCTTGGTTGGGTTTCCTGCATACTTCAACATAACTATAAAGACGATATTTATTTATATAAATCATTAGCGATATTTAAACGATTAAATGATACTAATGGTTTATTAAGGATATATAATGCCTTGGGAAGTTATTATTCTGATAAATACAGTAGTCTTAAACATAAAAATGATTTTGACTCAGCGGTTTATTATTCAAAAGCAGGCATCGATTTAAGTAAAAAGCATAAAAGTGTTAGGGCAATGGCGATTTTTTATATGAATTTAGGAGGATTGTTTTATGGATCAAAAGATTTTAAATCAGCAAAATTTTATCAATCTAACGCAATAGATATTTACAAAACTAAAGCGGATTCGTTTAATTTGATGTTTGCTAAATGCGAATTAGCTAAAACAGAAATAGAATTTGGGAATTATAAAGATGCTATTGATACTCTTAATAAAGTATTAAATTATACAAGAGCATATGATATTAAAGATATGGAAGTTGAAATTTTACTGCCATTAGCAAATGCTTATTATAAGATTGGTAAATATAAAGATGGCTTTGATTTTTATAAAGATTATGTAAACAAAAAATTAGAAATAGATAAAAAGTCATATTCCAATAATCTAGCTAGTTTGGAAAATAGTTACTCTCTTGAAAAGTCTGAAACCAATGTTTCACAACTTAAACAGGCTAATGAAATTGAAGAATTAAAAAACAAGAAAAAAAGCTATTTTATTCTTGTGTTAGTAGTTATTGGTTTAGTTGTAATTATTATTGCGTTTCTTCTTTTCCGTCAAAATAAACAAAAGCAAATAACAAATCTTCAATTAAAAGAACAAAATCAAATTATTTTTGAAAAAAAGCAGGAAATCGATCATAGTATACAATATGCAAAAGGAATTCAGTTAGCGGTGTTACCAGAATTAGCTGACTTGAAAAATAAGTTTCCGGAAAGCTTTGTTTTTTATAAACCAAAAGATGTGGTTAGCGGCGATTTTTACTGGTTCGGAAAACTAAATGATGATTTTTATTGTTTGGCCGCAGACTGTACCGGACATGGTGTGCCGGGTGCATTAATGAGTATTATTGGCATGGATAAAATTGTACAAGCAATTTATGAGAAAGGGATTACAGCTCCAAATAAAATTTTATCGTTTTTAAATATTCAAATAAAAAATGTTTTAAAACAGCATTCTGATGCATCTATACAAAAAGATGGAATGGATATTGCATTACTAAAGTTTAATAAGGATTTAAGTATAGTAGAATATTCTGCGGCTAATAGACCTTTATATTTAGTAAGGGATGGAATTTTGCTTGAGTATAAAGCTGATAAAACTGCAATTGCGGGTTTTACGCCAAACAACCAGGAATTTGTTAATCAAGAAATAGCCCTTCAAAAAAATGATTGTTTGTTTATTTCAACCGATGGATATGCTGATCAGTTTGGTGGTCCTGTTGGAAAGAAAATGATGACAAAAAAATTAAAAGAGGTTTTAGTTTCTATTTCTAATTTGCCTTCTATTGAACAACAAACTCTGCTTGAAAATAATTTTACAGATTGGACTGGCGATAATGAGCAAGTTGATGATGTTTTAATTATAGGAATTAAAATTTAATTTGGAATATTCGTTCCGGTATATTATCTTTGTTTTTTAAAGTAAATTTTATGCCAAAATTAAAACAATTTGATAAAGATAAAGTGCTACAGGCAGCCTCTGATGTTTTTCAAAAGAATGGTTATAACGGTTCTTCTATAGATGACATTTTAACTGCAACAGGATTAAGTAGAAGTAGTTTATACGACTCATTTAAAGACAAACATAATTTATATTTAGAATCCTTAGAGTTTTATAAAAACTCTCGTTCTAATAGTTTAGATACTTTAAATAAAAAAGATTTAAATGGCCTGCAGAAAATTGAAATAATGTTTACTGAGGTTGTAAAGCATTTAATTAATAATCCAAACGATAATGGATGTTTATTGGTTAATGCGGCTGCAGAAATGAGTAAGCAGTGCTTTAAAACATCTCAGGTTATTTGTAATAACAAAGATGAAGTACAAGAGTTAATTACTAGTTGGTTAACAGATGCTCAAACTAAAAAAGCACTAAAACTTTCCAAACCTGCAAAAGTATATAGCCAGTATTTATACAATACTTTATTGGGATTACGGGTAATGAGTCAAAGTGGTGCAACAAAAGTAGAACTTAACAATGTGGTAAAAACTACTATAGAATCTTTAATATAATTATTTAGGAATTAATTTGATAACAGACACACATACCCATCTTTACGCTTCAGAATTTGATGGAGATAGAACTGCATTAATTCAAAAAGCAATCAATAACGGAATTTCTAAATTTTATTTACCAAATATAGATTCTACCTCTATTGATGGTTTGCATAAGTTAGAAAAAGAGTTTCCAGAGAATTGTTTTGCTATGATGGGATTACATCCGTGCAGTGTAAATGCAACTGTAAAAGAAGAGTTAGCTATTGTAAGGAGCTGGCTTGAAAAGAGAAAATATTCTGCTATTGGAGAAATAGGAATTGATTTATATTGGGATAAAACTTTTTTAAAAGAACAGCTACATGCTTTTGAGTTGCAAATAAAATGGGCATTAGAATATAATTATCCAATTGTTATTCATTGTAGGGATGCTTTTGATGAAATTTATGAGATTCTTATTTCTTTTAAAAAATTACCGAAAGCTATTTTCCATTGTTTTTCAGGAAATTTAGAGCAGGCCAATAAAATTATTGCATTAGATAATTTTAAATTAGGAATAGGAGGGGTGCTTACTTTTAAGAACTCTGGTTTAGATAAAGTTGTTGAGCAAATTGACTTGAAGCATTTGGTTTTAGAAACAGATGCCCCCTATTTAGCTCCCGTTCCCTTTAGAGGAAAAAGAAACGAGCCAACGCACTTATTAGAAGTAGCTAAGAAGTTATCAGAGATTAAAAATGTTTCTATAAATGACGTTGCAACAATAACAAGTAAAAACGCACAATTTATTTTTATGGATTAGCCTTTTGGAATATGCTTTTCTAAATATTTCTCGCTTGGTAATAAACTTGTTTGTATCCTTTTTGCATACCTAATACTGTCTAAAATTTCTTTTTGTTTTTCTTCCACTAAGTATTTTTGATTTTCTACAATTTTTTTCTGGCTTTCAATAATGTTTTTTTGTTTGCTTGTTACTCTAAATCTGTTTGCCATAAAAATTGCAAATATTGCAACTAAGCCAATGCCACCATATAATGCGTAGCGTTGATTTTTTTCTTGGTTTAGTTTAACTGCCACAAGTTTTTTTTCTTCTACAACTTTAATGCTATCTGCCGCAGCTTTTTTCTCGTACTCATATTTAAGTTGCGATTTTATACTTGCTTTGCGTGTTTCATGATTTGTTATGCTGTCGCGCATGAGAATATATTGCTCGTAATTCAATAAAGCATTTTTATAATCTTTTAAGGAACTATATATAAAGTATAAGAGTAGTGCGGAACCTTTTGCGTTTTCTGCATAACCAATTTTTTTGTTTTCCTCAACACTTGGTAATACAAATTGTAATGCTTTTCTATAATCTCCTTTAAGGTAATAAACATTGCCTATGGCATATAATGCCGTTAAAATTGATTCTTTATCATCAGCTTGCCGGGCATTAAGTAAACTTTCAGAATAGAGATTTAGCGCCTTCTCGTAATTACCAACAATCTGATATGTTTCGGCAATGTTGGATAAGGTTATTGAGATACCACTATAGTTCTTTAACTGCGTATGTATATTTAAACTTTTTTGAAAGTATAGTATGGCCTTATTAATGTCTTTTTTTAAAATATAAATATGTCCAATATTGTTAAGGGTAGTTGCGGTTCCTAGTTTATCATTAACAGTTATTTTGAGTTTCAAACTTTGGTTATAATAATCAAGCGCTTTTTCGATGTCGTTCTGGTGCTCATAAATACTAGCAATGTTGTTATAAGATTGGGCAATACCCCTTTTATTGCCTAACTGCTCCTGTATTTTAAGGCTTTTACTATAGTAATCTAATGCCTGCGCAATGCTACCTTGGCTATCATAAACAAAACCAATATTATTTAAGCAAACAGCAATACCTTCCTTATTATCAATTTGCGTCATAATATCTAAACTTCGGTGATAATACTCAATCGCTTCAGGTATATTGCCTTTTGAGTCACTATGATAGCCAGAATTATTTAATGCCAAAGACAGATATTTGAAAAATTTTTTTTTGATTAATGAGTCTTTGGTGTCAAGGTTTTTTAAATTTTTCTCTGCAAGATCTTTCATTTGCAAATTGTATTTCACCCAAATACTTTCTTCAGCATAAGATTCAACAATTGTGTTCAGAATATAACATCGAGTGGTATCATGTTTTGCAGTTTTTATTGCCTGAATAAGGGAATCGATTCTTTTACTTTGTCCTAATAATCGTTCGCAATTTAAAGAAAGCAAAAGAAGAAATAAATATATTGAAAATTTATTCATCAATTTTTTTATTAAAGATTCGATCTAAATATTTCTCGCTAGGTAATAAACTTATTTGTATCCTTTTTGCATACCTAATACTATCCAAAATTTCTTTCTGTTTTTCTTCTACAACCTGTTTTTGTTGTTCAACTAGTTTCTTTTGTTCTGTAATTAATTTTTTTTGTTTGTTGGTTATTCTAAATCTATTAACCATAAATAATCCAAGTAAAGCAGTTACACTGAGCCCACCATATAAAAAATAGCGTTGACTAGCTTCTTGTTTTAATTGCAGAGTAGTTATTTTTTTTTCTTCAGCTATTTTAACGCTATCTGCAAAAGATTTTTTTTGATATTCGTATAGCATTTGTGTTTTTATAGAAGATTTTCTAATTGTTTCATTATTTATACTGTCGTGCATTTTTATATAGAGTTCAAACATTTTTAAAGCTTTTTGGCTATTATTTTGATTTTTATAAATTTTGTAGAGAATTTTTGATGAGTTTCTAATATTCTCAATATATCTAATTTCGTTTGCAATTTTAAAACTCCGCGAGCTATAATTTAGAGCCTCTTTATATTGCCCTAAGTCGTACATAATATTTGCCAATGAGTTTAAATTATAAGCTACCCCATCAAGGTCTTTCATTTCCTCCCTTATTTTTAATGCTTGTTTAACATAATCTAAGCCCTTTTGTGAATTTCCTTGCAGAACATAAATTTCGCCTATGTTTGAAAGCGCAACAGAGATTCCTTCTTTATTATTTATTTTTTTTTGTAACTCTAATGAAAGTGAGAAGTAATTTAAGCACCTTTCAATTTCTTTTTTGTTTTTATACAAATTCCCTAAATTATTATAGGAAAAAGCTATGCCGGCACTATCATTAATCTCTTTTTGTATTTTTAAAGCTCTGTTAACGAACTCGAGCGCTTTATTAGTTTCACCTTGATGCGAGTAGATATAGGCGATATTGTTTATTGTAACAGCCTTTTCTTTTTTGTTTTTAGTTTGGTCTAATATTTTTAGTGATGTAAAATAACATTCTAGGGCAAGATTAATATCGCCATGCTCTTGAGCAAGAAATCCTTTATTATTATTGGCATTTGCAAAAAAGACTAAAAAGATTTTTTTCTCCCTATCCGAAACTGATTTTTCAATGTTTTTTTTGCTTAAAACAAATAACTGTTCATTATACAGGGGCCAAATTTTTTCATTATATTCATTTTCAACAAGCGCACTTAAAATTCTGCAGCGAGTAGAGTCGTGTTTGGCCTCTTTTAGAGCAAACTTAAGGGAATCAAGAGTGTTGTCTTGCCCAAAACCCACAAATGGTAACAACAAAAAAAGTAAGTTTATCTGTTTTAGCACGGTTAAAAGTATTAAATTTATATCCTTAAAATAGATTGGAGTTAGTTAATTGTTAAAAACATAGTATAATTGCTCATTTATTTTTAGAAATAATTTGTTGTTTCCAAAAAACTTCATACATTTGCACCCCTTAATTTAAGGAAAAGACTAAAAAAATTATAAAGTGGACGCATTAAGTTATAAAACAAAATTTGCCAATAAAGCTTCTGCAGAGAAGGAGTGGTTGTTGGTTGACGCTGAAAATGAAGTGGTTGGAAGACTAGCTTCTAAAGTAGCCATGTTATTACGTGGGAAGCATAAAACCAGCTATACCCCGCATGCAGATGCAGGAAGTAATGTTATCATTATTAATGCTGAGAAAGTTCGCTTTACCGGTAAAAAATTTACTGATAAAGAATACGTTCGCTACACTGGGTACCAAGGTGGTCAGCGTTTTACTTCTCCAAAGGAATTAATGGCTAAAAAGCCTACTGAGATTTTAACACATGCTATTCATGGTATGTTGCCAAAAGGTCCATTAGGTCGTGAATTAAACACGAACGTGCGTATTTTTGCTGGAACTGACCATGGTCATGATGCGCAACAGCCTAAAAAAGTAGATTTAAGTAAAATTAAGTAATTTATATAATTAAATGGAAGTAATAAACACATCTGGTCGCAGAAAAACTTCAGTAGCTCGCGCTTACGTAACACCAGGAAGCGGTAAAATTGAAGTAAACGGAAGAGATTATAAAGAATACTTTAAAACTCCAACATTACACTTTTATGTAACACAATCTTTAAAAGTTTCAAACGCTTTAGAGGGTTATGATGTAAAAGTAAACGTTGCAGGTGGTGGAGTAACTGGTCAATCACAAGCAATTCGTTTGGCAATTGCAAAAGCATTAGTTGAAATGAATGCAGAATTAAAAAAGGATTTACGTGCTGCAGGTTTAATTACTCGCGATCCACGTATGGTTGAACGTAAGAAATTCGGTCAGAAAAAAGCTCGTGCTCGTTTCCAATTCAGCAAACGTTAATATTAGATTTAAAAAAGAAGAGAATATACAAATGTCAGCAAGAACAACATTTAACGAATTACTTGAAACAGGTGCACATTTTGGTCACCTTAAAAGCAAATGGAATCCAGCAATGGCTCCTTATATTTATGCCGAAAAAAATGGTATACATATTATTGACTTAAACAAAACCATTGTAAAAATCGACGAAGCTGCTGAAGCTTTAAAACAAATTGTGCGTTCTGGTCGCAAAATATTATTTGTTGCTACAAAAAAGCAAGCAAAGGATATCGTTGCAGAAAGAGTTAAAGCAATTAACATGCCTTATGTTACTGAGCGTTGGCCAGGTGGTATGTTAACTAACTTTGCAACAATTCGTAAGTCTGTTCGTCGTATGAGTCAAATTGATAAAATGACGTCTGATGGTACTTTCGTGAATATTTCAAAGAGAGAGCGTTTGCAATTTTCTCGTGAGCGTGCAAAATTAGAAATTAACTTTGGTTCAATCTCTGACTTGTCTCGTTTACCAGCGGCATTATTTATTGTTGATATTACAAAAGAACATATCGCTGTTGCAGAAGCAAAACGTTTAAATATTCCAACTTTTGCAATTGTAGATACTAACTCTAATCCAAATTTAGTGGATTACGTTATTCCTGCAAATGATGATGCCTCAACTTCTATTGCATACATTATTGATTTAATGGCAGCTGCAATTAAAGAAGGTTTATCTGATCGTAAAATGGATAAAGAAGCTGGGAATACTGAAGAATCAGATACTAAAGAGTTTAGTGCACATGAGGCTGAGGAATTAGCTGATGGCGCTGTAATTAAAGGTGCGGCTGAAGAAGAAGAAAAAGGTGGAGCAAAAAAACCACGTCGTAGAGTTACGACTGCAAAAAAATAATTAATCTAATAATATTTAAAAGCGGTCATTCTGTAATCAGGCTGACCGTTTTTTTTGTAAAATAGTATAAATAACAACTAAAAATTATCAAACATGGCTATTACAGCAGCAGAAGTTAATAAGTTACGTCAGCAAACAGGTGCTGGTATGATGGATTGTAAAAAAGCATTAGAAGAAAGCAATGGCGATTTTGAAGCCGCTGTGGATTTTTTGCGTAAAAAAGGAGCAAAAGTTGCTGCTAACCGTGCAGATAGAGATGCAAAAGAAGGCGTAGTATTAGCTAAAACTTCCTCGGATAATAAAACTGCAGTTGTAATAAGTGTTAATTGCGAAACTGATTTCGTGGCTCAAAATGCCGACTTTATTAAATTCGCAGATACTGTGGCTGGAGTTGCTTTAGCAAAACAACCAACTTCAATTGACGAATTAAAAGCATTGCCTTACGAAGGTTCGCTTTCTATTGGTGATAAATTTATGGAGCAAATTGGTAAAATTGGAGAGAAAATCGATATTGGTTTTTATAACGTTATTAAAGCTGAACAAGTTGTGGGGTATATTCATCCAGGAAATCGTTTAGCGGTTGCAATTGGTTTTAATAAACAAGTTTCAACCGAGGTTGCTAAAAATATTGCAATGCAAGCAGCAGCAATGGCACCGGTTGCTATTGATAAAGATGATGTGGATTCTACGGTGATTAATCGTGAGTTAGAGATTGCACGCGAAACTACGCGAGCTGAAGGTAAACCAGAAGACATGGTTGAGAAAATTGCTCAAGGTAAATTAAATAAATTCTATAAAGATTCTACGTTATTAAATCAAGAATACTTTATCGATAATAAAATGACCGTTCGTCAGTTTTTACAAAGCGTAGAAAAAGACCTAACGGTTTCCGCCTTAAAGCGTTATTCATTATCTTAATAATTTTAGAATCCCGACCCTTTAGTCGGGATTTTTTTTTACTATTTAAAATATAAGTTCTCAAAAAATGAAATACAAAAGAATATTATTAAAACTAAGTGGCGAGGCCTTAATGGGTAATAAAGGTTTTGGTATTGATCAAGAAAGATTACAAGAATATGCACAAGAAATAAAATCTATTTATGATGATGGTTGCCAAGTAGCTATTGTTATTGGTGGCGGTAATATTTTTAGAGGCATTCAAGCTGAAAAGGGCGGTATGGATCGCGTTCACGGTGATTACATGGGAATGTTAGCAACTGTAATAAATAGTATGGCTATACAAAGTGCTTTAGAAGTTTTGGGAGTGCAAACTCGTTTACAAAGTGCTATTAAAATGGAACAAATTTGTGAGCCTTATATTCGTCGTAAAGCCGTTAGACATTTAGAAAAGGGTAGGGTGGTTATTTTTGGCGCTGGTACCGGTAATCCATATTTTACAACAGATACTGCCGCAACATTGCGTGCTATAGAAATAGAAGCAAATGTTATTTTAAAAGGTACGCGTGTGGATGGAATTTATACGGCTGATCCGGAAAAAGATAAAACAGCAACTAAATATGAAACAATTTCTTTTGAAGAAGTATATAATAAGGGTCTCGAAGTAATGGATATGACTGCTTTTACGTTATGTAAAGAAAATAGTTTGCCTATTATTGTTTTTGACATGAACAAAAAAGGAAATTTAAAAAACTTAATTAACGGTCAGAAAATTGGAACGTTAGTAGAGATGTAAATCCTTTTATTTTAAATTATTTCCTTCAGTACATAAGAATTCGCATTATTAAATCTCCTTATCTTAAAATTATAATGTTTGTTTTTACTTTGTAATTTCCAAGATTTCATCTAAATTAATATTCATATGGGTTTGTGAAAAAATGCATTTACCATTTGAAATAATTAAAGCTTGTGGCGATTCATGCATTACATTGTAGTTTTCTGCAATTTGATTTGAAATATCACGATGCGCTATTAGATCTAAATAATATGGTTTTAAAATTTCCGAATTTTCATCCTTCCATTTTCTTTCCATTCTTCCTAAAGCTGCATCACTAATACTACAACGGGTACTATGTTTAAATAGTAATATTTTTTGAGTAGTAGATTCTTGATTAATAACATCAAGTTGTTTTATATCGGTAATATGATTCCATTTCATCTTGTAAAGATAAAGTTTTTTGGTTTGGACTTTTGTTAAGGAATGTTAGTCGCAGCCCAAATTCTTTTCCAAATGAAAGGACTGTTTTAACAGGGACTTAAGAATATGATTTAATGCTAAATTACTTTTCTAAAACTCTTTTATACATAAACTCAGTAAAATCTTTTATATTAAATAGCGGTGAGCTGCAATAAGAAGATGTGCAAAGTACCATAAAATTGTCTTCAAAAGAGTCAAACAAATCTTTCTTGTCTTCTATAACAGTTTCTTTATTATAAATAACGCTGTTAAAATAAAAGCGTGGAAAAGCAATTGTCTCTCTTAAATAATCGGGCGTTAAGGATTCATCTTTTTTTAGCATCAATGCTGCATTAATAGGTTCGTAGCTTAGTTCTTCGGCAGCGCTTAAAATGCCTGGTTCAGTTGATAAAGTATTTAAGACAGTTTCAGTAGTTAAAAAATTAATAATTTCTTGTCCGGGTTTTTTATATTCTGGTTCATAAAAAAAGTGTGAAGCGTAATTTAATAATCGTGCAATATCAATATTTTCAGAAACGTTGTATGTGCTTTTAATGGCGCTATTCCCAATATATGTATAAAAATAACCTTTACCCGAATTAAAATTGCTAGCTATTTCTTTTATTAGTTGCTTTGCTTCTTTATGATACAGCTCATTTTGAGTGGCACGGTATAATAACATTAATGTTTTTAACATAGCACTATTGTCTTTTAAAGAAGTGGTGGCTGAATAGTTTTCGCCATGCATGTAGGTGTTATTTTGTTTACGTTTTGTTTTTATGAAATCAACTGTTGTTGTGGCATCTTTTAAATAAACGTCGTTTCCACTTGTTGCCCACAAAATTGTTAAGGCTTCCGCATATTGAGCATTATCGCTAGTATAAACGCTTTTATCTATTGCAGGAATTCCTTTTTTTATTCTTTCAACGTCGTTTAACTCAAAATAATCTTGTGCTTTTTCTCCAGGAATAAGATCAGCATCCTGAGCGTTATAATAACCACCCGTTGGTGATTTTAAAAAGCGGTTTACATATTTTACAATACCCTCTGCTTTCTTTAAAGCTTCAACATCACCAAATAATTTGTAGTACCAACAATACATTTTTATGTAACGCGCCTGTATAAATAATAATTTTTCAAAATGTACATGATTCCAATCATTATTGGTAGAATATTGATATACACCTCCCCAAGCGTTATCGTATATACCAGTTGAATTATCTACCGTAATTTTTAACCATTTTTTTAATGAGGTATCTGTTTTAAAATGTGTGAAGGCGTATTCAAATGTATCAAACTCAATATACTTTTGCCCGAAATTAAAACCACCTGTTTCGCGATCTAATGAATTATTAAACATTTTTTTTAATTCGTTCAGTGAATTTTTAATTGAGCTTTCTGTTGTTGTTTTATAATCAGCTTCAACACGACCTTTGCTTAAAGGCACTGGTTTCTTTTTTAAAGCTTGTAGTTTTTCTAAAAGTTCATCGGCAGGAATGTATCCTGGTTCTTTCATTAGTTCGTTACCATTACCGTCAAATACAATAGTAGCGGGCCAACCATAGTCGCTATATAAACTTGTTAGGTCTTGTCGCTCGTCATGATCTTCCATGCAAGCAATATAATTTTTATTGAGATATGAAATAATTTTCGGCAACGCATATGTTTTTTCTTCCATTACATGGCACCAATGACACCAATTTGCGCGTAAATGTAGTAACACTAGTTTATTTTCTTTTTTTGCTTTTGCAAATATTTCTGAATCAAAACGCGACCATTTAGGATGATCTAAAGCTTTGATATTTATAGAAATTAATAAAAAGAATAAGTAAAGGGATGCGTTAGCTTTTTTCATATAAAACAAATTTAATGTATATACGTTAAAGTTGATTAAAAGGTTTTAAGAAAGAAATTTATCTGAAAGCAATCTGAATAAAGTTAAATTACAAAACCTAAATAATCTGTCTAAAATCTTTCTTTCTTTTATGCTTAAAATAATTTAGTTTATATTTGATATTAATTATTATAGCTTAGTAAGAAATAAACTTTGTAAAAATATGAAATCAATAATTAGAAATATATTAGCAATTATTGCAGGAGCAGTTATTGGAAGTATTGTTAACATGGCAATAATTACAATTAGTGGTTCTATAATTCCACCGCCTGAGGGAGCCGATGTTACTACAATGGAAGGGCTAAAAGCGTCGATGCATTTATTTCAACCAAAAAATTTTATTTTACCATTTTTAGCTCATGCTATAGGAACATTTGTAGGAGCCTTGTTAGCTGCATTAATTGCAGCAAATAATAAAATGAAATTTGCTATTGTTATTGGTGTAGTTTTTCTTGCTGGAGGAATTACTAATGTTGTTATTCTTCCTTCTCCAATTTGGTTCACAATTTTAGATATTGGAGTTGCTTATATTCCAATGGCTTATTTGGCTGGGAAAATTGTCCTTAGAAGAAAAACATCTAAAGACTAATTATTTTCAAGTGTTTTTAGAAGTATAATTTTTTTCTTATTTTTTAAAATTTAAATGTGAATTAAAGTTTCATGTTTTATTTTTCATGAAATATTTGTACATTAACTTCTTATGTCAAGTGTAAAATCTAATCCTATTAATTTATTAAATAATAAATCCGGACGGGGTCTTATTGCTTTTGCCTTTTATTTTGCTGAGGGCGCTCCTATCGGTTTTATTTGGTGGACCATGCCAACACTACTTCGGCAAAATGGTGCAGGCATAGATTTAGTTGGAACTTTTACCGCAATACTTATTCTTCCGTGGGTATTTAAGTTTTTATGGGCGCCTTTAGTTGATGTTTTAAGATCTCCTCGTTTTGGATTTATAAAATGGATTGGTGTATCGCAAGGATTAATGTGTTTAACTTTAATACCATTAATTTTTATTCCCTTATCTGGGAATATTTTGTGTTGGTGTACATTTTTATTTATTCATTCACTCTGCGCAGCAACTCAAGATGTATCGGTTGACGCTATGATTATTAATAGTTTTTCCAATCAAGAAACTGGTATGTTAAATGGATATATGCAAGCGGGAATGTTATTAGGACGAAGCATTTTTGGAGGAGGGGCTCTAATCTTAATTTCAAAATTTGGTATTCCACTTACTGTTTCATTAATGGTAATAGCTATTTTTTTAACAATGATTTTACTTCTTTTTATAAAAGAGCCAGCTATTGTTATTAGTAATGAAAAGCGACTCGAGAATTTTAAGAAAAATCTGAAAAAAACTTTGGTAGCAAAAAAAACTTGGTTTACAATTGCTTTTGCGCTTACTGCCGCCTCGGCATTTGAGGCAGCAGGCGCTATGTCGGGCCCATTTTTAACGGATAAAAAAATTAGCTCAGAAACTATTGGGTTTTTCTTTGGAGTTCCTGTCGCAATTTCAATGTTAATAGGAGGATTTATAGGAGGATTTTTATCTGATAGAATGAGTAGAAAAACATCTGTTTTGCTTTTTCTGTTTGGTTTTGTTTTAACGGTAAGTTCAATTTCAGTAATTGGATTTGTTTATCCTTCTGTTTCTCATTTTATCTGGATCAGTCTATTTGTAGTTATGTATTTTTTCACTGGAATGTTTACAACCGCTTCTTACGCTTTATTTATGGATGTTAGTGATCCGAAACTTGGCGCAACTCAGTTTAGTACTTTTATGGCAGCTACTAATGGTTGCGAATCATGGGTTGTTTTAACAGCAGGTGTTCTTTCTGCATCCCATGGCTATGGCATTGCTTTTTTAGTAATGTGTTTAGTATCTGTTTTGAGTTTATTTTTCCTTGCAAAAATAAAAATTAAGTAGTAGCCATTTTTTATTAATAATGATAAATATTTTTATGGATTATTAATTACATTTTAATTGTTGTTTTTAAAACTTTGGTATAGTACTGTTGCTAATCTGAAGCCAGCTTTTACGAGTTGTTTTTCAATTACGAGTTTGTTTTTATCAATATAATCTTGCTTTATTTTTGCATCAAAATTATAAACTTCGGGGAGTAAAGCTCTCGATTCATTCATCCAAACTTCTACATTGTTGGTTTGAATTTTATTTTTTTCATTAGCCGACATTTCGTTTGCTAATTTTAAACAATCGTTTAAAGTTATCCCGGCATCTTCAATTATTTCAGAATCCCAAACTTTATGTAAATTAGTTTCTTTATTAATATAGGTTACTTTAATTGTATTGCCGCCTTTATCATCGGCATAACCGCAATGTAGCGGCTGGTGGATATCACCAATAAGATGAAAAATTATTTTAAGTGCAAAATTAATTTTCTCTTTATCACGAATTCCTTTTTCTTTTAATGTGGCAATTGCAATTTCTATTTCGTTTACAACTTCAGGGTCTTTAGTTTTAACGTAAGTTTTATCTTTTTCTACATTTACATAATGCCATGTCTTTAGATAATCGAACTCTTTTTTTGAACGCACCTCATCCATCCAAACAGAGGCTTCTTCAAAACTCATTACTCCTAAATATTTTTGAACAGAATCTACAATTTGTTTATTTAAACTTTGTTTGGCAATTGCGGCAATTATTTTATGTCCTTTTGCACCCCATGCATAAATAGAGGAGGGTAGAAGTATACAAGAAAACAATAAAATGTAGATAAGTTTTTTCATATTAGTGAAAGAATAGTAACTAAGTTACAGAATAGAATTGTTTAATTATGAAAATAATTTTTTTTTAATCAAGATGTTTTTATTTGTCTTTTTACTTTCAAATTTTAACAATTTATTACAAGAAAATAAATTTTAGTTTATAAAAGCGCATAAATAAAATGAGATATTAAAATAATAACAAAAAAATAACTTATTTTTATTATTATAAATAGCTTTAATTTCTTAATTTGTAAAATATAATAATCAAATAAAAATGAAAAAAAATCTACTAAAAATTGTAATTGCTTTTTTTACTGTAACAACAGTAAATGCGCAATCTAATATTGCCGCAGCAAGAACAGCGCCTTTATTATCAACAGTAATTATTAAAGGAGTTGTTTTAAATGGTCCAGAGTTAGGAATTATTCGCTATATACAAGATAATACTGCTGGTATTTCTGCTTATAGCAGTTCTGTGTTGTCGGGGGTTAACCGAGGTGATTCCATTCAAGTATCAGGGCCATTAATTGAGTTTAAAAATTTATTAGAAATTTCTACCACTACGGCTGGTAACCCTGCTCCAGTATCATTTACTGCCTTAGGTACTGGAGTTATTCCAACGCCACAATCTTTAACAGCTGCACAATTTAACGAATCAGTAGAAGGTGAATTATTAAAATTTGTAAATTGTACATTTACCAGTGGTGGTAGTTTTGCAACTGGAACAAATTATACATTAAACGTTGGTAGTGGTGGGCAAATAGTTGCTCGTATTACTTCATCAGTTTCGAATTTAGTTGGAACTGCAATTCCAACAGGAGCAGTTGATATTGTTGGAGTTGGTTCACAATTTTGTTCCTCTCCTGCATCAGGTTGCACAGTTGGATATCAATTATTGCCAAGAGATTTAGCTGACATCAATCCTACATTAGTTGGATTAAGTGAGAACTCAATTAAATCATTTAATTTATCGGTTTATCCAAATCCCGCTTTTAATCAAATTAATTTTAAAGTGTTAGCTAACGAAGTTGTTTCATCAACAATTATTACCGATGTTTTAGGGAAGGTTGTTTTTAGTTCTAAAGAAAATAATAATGTAGTTTCGGTTGAAAATTTCTCCAACGGTATTTATACTATAGAGGTTTTAACTCAAAACAATCGCTACAACTCTAAATTTACAGTTTCAAAATAATAATAGATTCTTAAATTTTAGAAGGAGCGTGTTTAGTTAAACATGCTCCTTTTTTTGTGATATCAATTGAATTATTGTTTAATCCAAAGTCATTCCGATGAAGGAGGAATTATGCTAGGAGAGATGCTTCCTTCGTCAGCATGACAATACATTTGTTGTTTTATTTTCTTTAGGTATAATATAGAATTTGCTTTTTTTTAAGTATGCTTTAACAAAAAACCCCGATATTTCTATCAGGGTTTTTAATTTTGAATTTATTATTCTTAATATATTAGGCTTCTTCTTCAGCTTCTACTTCTTCTTTAGTTGCCATTAAGCGCTCATACTCTTCTTTGCTTCCAACAACTAATTTTTCGTATTGACGTAAACCTGTTCCCGCAGGAATTAAATGTCCAACAATTACGTTTTCTTTTAATCCTAATAAGGTATCAACCTTACCGTTAACAGCTGCTTCGTTTAATACTTTTGTAGTTTCTTGGAAAGATGCAGCACTAATCCAGCTATTTGTTTGTAATGAAGCACGTGTAATACCTTGTAAAATTGGATTTGCAGTTGCAGGAACAGCATCTCTAGATTCTACAGTTTTTTTATCTCTACGTTTCAATAACGAATTCTCATCACGTAATTTACGAGCAGTAATAATTTGACCACGTTTTAATTCAGTGCTATCACCTGGATCTAAAATAACTTTTTTACCAAAGATATTATCGTTCTCAGTCATGAAGTCGCCTTTGTTAATTAATTGTTGCTCTAGGAACATTGTATCTCCTGGGTCAGCAATTTCAACTTTACGCATCATTTGACGAACAATCGTTTCAAAGTGTTTGTCATTTAATTTTTGACCTTGTAAACGGTAAACCTCTTGAATTTCGTTAACTAAGTATTCTTGAACAGCAGTAGGCCCTTTAATAGATAAAATATCACCAGGACTAATAGCTCCATCAGATAATGGATTACCAGCTCTAATAAAATCATTTTCTTGAGCTAATATATGTTTACTTAAATTCACTAAATATCTGCGTTGTTCTCCAGTTTTAGCTTCCACTAAAACTTCACGATTACCACGTTTGATTTTACCAAAAGTAACAATACCGTCAATTTCAGAAACAACCGCAGGATTACTTGGATTACGAGCTTCGAATAACTCAGTTACACGAGGTAAACCACCGGTGATATCACCTGTTTTACCAGTAACACGAGGAATCTTAACTAAGATTTGTCCCGGTTCAATTTTAGCACCTTCATTAACAATAATGTGCGCGCTAATAGGAATGTTATATGATTTAAGAGCTTCGCCTTTTTTATCAACGATTCTCATTAAAGGACTCATAGTTTTATCTTTACTTTCGATAATTACTTTCTCACGGAAACCAGTTTGCTCATCAGATTCTTCACGGTAAGTAACATTTTCTTTAATTTGTTCGTACTCTAAAGTACCACCAAATTCAGAAACAATTACTGCGTTATAAGGATCCCAATCACAAATTAATTTACCTTTTTCGATTTTAGTACTCGGCTTTATGTAAAGCTGCGAACCGTAAGGAATATTACCTGTAGTTAAAGTAATTCCGGTATTTGAATCAACAATACGCATTTCAGTAGAACGACCAATAACTACATTAGCTTTTTTGCCATCTGCATTTACACGTTCAACAGTGCGTAACTCATCAATTTCAATTATACCATCATATTTTGCTTCTAATTTAGAAGATGCAGCAGTATTTGATGCAGTACCTCCAACGTGGAAAGTACGTAATGTTAATTGTGTACCTGGCTCACCAATAGATTGAGCAGCAATTACACCAACAGCCTCACCTAATTGAACGATACGTCCATTAGCTAAGTTACGTCCATAACATTTAGCACAAACACCTACACGACTTTCGCAAGTTAATACAGAGCGAATATCAACAGTTTCAATTGGTGATTGATCAATTATAGCACCAATATCTTCAGTAATAATTTCTCCACCTTCAATAATAAGATTTCCAGTTGTTGGATGAAAAACATCATTAACAGCTGTACGTCCTAATAAACGATCGTATAGAGACTCAATAATATCATCATTATTTTTTAACGCAGTCATGCTTAACCCACGAAGAGTTCCGCAATCAGATTGAGTAATAATAACATCTTGAGCCACGTCAACCAACCTACGTGTTAAATAACCTGCATCGGCAGTTTTTAACGCTGTATCGGCTAATCCTTTACGCGCACCGTGAGTTGAAATAAAATATTCTAAGATAGATAAACCTTCGCGGAAGTTTGATAATACAGGATTTTCAATAATGGAAGCAGTTGTATCACCAGCCTTTTGAGGCTTAGCCATTAAACCACGCATTCCACTTAATTGTTTAATTTGTTCCTTACTACCACGAGCTCCCGAATCAAGCATCATATACACAGGATTAAATCCTTGACGATCTGTACTTAATTTATCTAATACTTGTTTAGTTACTTTAGAGTTAGCATGTGTCCAAATATCAATAATTTGGTTGTAACGTTCGTTGTTAGTAATAAAACCCATGTTATAGTTACTAATAACTTCGTCAACTTCACTTTGAGATTGAGCAATGATTTTTAATTTTTCTTCAGGAATTTGAATATCTCCTAAGTTAAATGATAAACCACCTCTGAATGCTGTCTTAAAACCTAATTCTTTAATTTCGTCTAAGAATTTAGCTGTTTTAGCCATACCGGTTTTCTTAACAATCATACCAATAATATCACGTAATGATTTTTTGGTTAATAATTCGTTAATGTAACCAACTTCATGGGGCACAACAGCATTAAAAATAACACGTCCAACAGAAGTTTCGATTAGTTTGGTAACTAAGTTTTCTCCTTCTAGAGCGTTAGTAATTCTGATTTTTATTTTCGCATGTAAGTCAACACTTTTTTCATTTAAAGCGATAATTACTTCTTCAGCACTATAAAATATTTTACCTTCTCCTTTAACAACGTCGTTAGGTAAATTATTTTTAGTCTTAGTTAAATAATATAATCCTAAAACCATGTCTTGTGATGGAACCGAAACCGGCGCACCATTAGATGGATTTAAAATATTATGAGATGCAAGCATTAGAATTTGCGCTTCCAAAATAGCAGCATGTCCTAACGGTACGTGCACTGCCATTTGATCACCATCAAAATCGGCATTAAAGGCTGTACAAACCAAAGGGTGTAATTGAATAGCTTTACCTTCAATTAATTTTGGTTGAAAAGCTTGAATACCTAATCTGTGCAATGTTGGGGCACGGTTTAACATAACCGGGTGACCTTTTAAAGCATTTTCTAAAATATCCCAAACAATTGGTTCTTTTTTATCTACAATTTTTTTAGCTGATTTAACCGTTTTTACAATACCACGCTCAATCATTTTACGAATGATAAATGGTTTAAATAATTCGGCAGCCATATCTTTTGGTAAACCACACTCGTGTAGTTTTAACTCTGGCCCAACAACAATTACCGAACGAGCAGAATAATCAACACGTTTTCCTAATAAGTTTTGACGGAAACGGCCTTGTTTACCCTTTAATGAATCGGATAATGATTTTAAAGGACGATTACTATCAGTTTTAACTGCATTAGATTTACGAGAGTTATCAAACAATGAATCTACAGATTCTTGTAACATACGTTTTTCATTACGTAAAATTACATCTGGAGCTTTAATTTCAATTAAACGCTTTAAACGGTTGTTACGAATAATAACACGACGGTATAAATCATTTAAATCTGAAGTAGCAAAACGACCGCCATCTAATGGAACTAAAGGACGTAACTCTGGTGGAATAACCGGAACAACTTTAACAATCATCCACTCAGGACGATTAACCACATTTTGGTTTGCCTGACGGAATGCTTCAATAACTTGTAAACGCTTTAAAGCTTCGTTTTTACGTTGTTGAGATGTTTCTGTATTTGCTTTATGACGCAAATCGTAAGACATTTCATCTAAATTTAAACGAGCTAATAAATCTTGAACAGCTTCAGCTCCCATTTTCGCAATAAATTTATTAGGATCTGCATCATCTAATAAAGCATTTTCTTTTGGAAGAGAATCAACAACGTTTAAGTATTCTTCTTCAGTTAAGAAGTCTAAATAACTTACACCTTTTTCAATACCTAAACCTGCATTAATTACTACATAACGTTCGTAGTAAATAATCATGTCTAATTTTTTTGTTGGTAAACCTAATAAATAACCAATTTTATTTGGTAATGAACGGAAATACCAGATATGCGCAACAGGTACAACTAAATTAATGTGTCCCATACGCTCACGACGTACTTTCTTCTCTGTAACTTCAACACCACAACGGTCGCAAACAATGCCTTTGTAACGAATACGTTTGTACTTACCACAATGACATTCATAATCTTTTATTGGACCAAAAATACGCTCGCAAAACAAACCATCTCTTTCAGGTTTGTAAGTACGATAGTTAATCGTTTCTGGTTTTAAAACTTCACCGCTTGATCTGCGAAGAATGGTTTCCGGAGAAGCCAAGCTGATGGTAATTCTTGAGAAATTTGATTTTTGTTTATTATCTCTTCTTAATGCCATGTTTGTTTTTTTTCTTTTACATTAATGAATCTTTTGATTTTACTTTGGTTTTAAAACCCCTCTCTAAAAAGAGAGGGGTTAAGTTTAAGACTTAATGCCTAATCCATTGTAATATCTAAAGCTAAACCTCTTAATTCGTGTAACAATACATTAAATGATTCTGGAATGCCTGGAGTAGGGATGTTGTCTCCTTTTACAATAGCTTCATAAGCTTTTGCACGACCCATTACATCATCAGATTTAACGGTTAATAATTCTTGTAACACATTTGCAGCACCGTATGCTTCTAACGCCCAAACTTCCATTTCACCAAAACGCTGACCACCAAATTGTGCTTTACCACCTAAAGGTTGTTGTGTAATTAATGAATATGGCCCTATTGAACGAGCGTGCATTTTATCATCTACCATGTGTCCTAATTTTAACATATAAATGATACCTACAGTTGCAGGTTGGTCAAAACGTTCACCAGTTCCACCATCATATAAGTAAGTACGACCAAATTGCGGTAAATTTGCTTTTTTAGTGTATTCATCTATTTGATCTAGAGTTGCACCGTCAAAAATAGGAGTAGAAAATTTCAATCCTAATTTATCACCGGCCCAAGCTAAAACTGTTTCATAAATTTGACCAAGGTTCATACGAGAAGGTACACCTAAAGGATTTAAAACAATATCCACAGTTGTTCCATCTTCTAAGAATGGCATATCTTCCTCTTTTACAATACGAGCAACGATACCTTTGTTACCGTGACGACCAGCCATTTTATCACCAACTTTTAACTTACGTTTTTGAGCGATGTAAACTTTAGCTAATTGAACAATACCATTTGGTAATTCATCACCTACTGTAATTTGGAATTTCTCACGCTTGTATTTTCCTAAATAATCGTTGAATTGAATTAAGAAGTTATGTAACAAACGCTCAATTTGTTCGTTTTTATCCTTGTCAGTTGTCCAGTTACCTGGGTTAACCTCAGAATAATCAACACGCTCTAATAATTTTTGAGTGAATTTAGTACCACGAGGGATAACTTCTTCACCTAAAATATTACTAACGCCTTGCGATGTACGACCATTTACAAGAACAAATAATTTATCAACTAATTTTAATTTTAAGTTGTAAACGTTCTTCTCATGATCTGAATCTAACTTCTCAATTAAAGGTTTTTCTTCTGCTTTGGCTTTTTTATCTTTAATGGCACGAGAGAATAATTTTTTCTCAACGATAACTCCTTTAATTGAAGGAGAAACACGTAAAGAAGCATCTTTCACATCGCCTGCTTTATCACCAAAGATAGCACGTAATAATTTTTCTTCAGGAGATGGATCTGTTTCACCTTTTGGTGTAATTTTTCCAATTAAAATATCTCCTTCTTTTACATCTGCACCAATACGAATAACACCTTTTTCATCTAAATCTTTTGTAGCTTCTTCACTAACGTTAGGAATATCCGGAGTTAATTCTTCCATTCCACGTTTTGTATCACGAACTTCTAAAGAGTATTCGTCAATATGGATAGAAGTAAAAATATCTTCGCGAACAATTTTTTCGTTAATAACGATAGCATCCTCAAAATTATAACCTTTCCATGGCATGAACGCAACTTTTAAGTTACGACCTAATGCTAATTCGCCATCTTGTGTAGCGTAACCTTCGCATAATACTTGTCCTTTTGAAACTTTATCACCTTTTTTAACAATAGGTTTAAGGTTAATACAAGTACTTTGATTAGTTTTTTGGAATTTAGTTAATTTATAAGTTTTAACATCGCCTTCAAAAGAAATTAATTTTTCTTCTTCGTTGCGGTTATATCTAATAGTAATTGATTGAGAATCTACATATTCAACAATTCCATCACCATCAGCATTTATTAAAACTCTTGAATCTTCGGCAACACGCGCTTCAATACCAGTACCAACTATTGGCGCTTGTGGGCGTAATAAAGGAACTGCTTGACGCTGCATGTTTGAACCCATTAATGCACGGTTAGCGTCATCATGCTCCAAAAATGGAATTAATGATGCTGCAATAGATGCAATTTGGTTAGGAGCAACGTCCATTAAATCAACTTTTTCAGGATCTAGAATAGGGAAATCTCCTTCGTGACGAGCAGTCACTTTTTTGGTTAGGATATTTCCTTTATCATCCAAATCCATATTTGCCTGAGCAATATTTTTTTGATCTTCTTCTTCTGCAGTTAAATAAATTACAGGTTTATTAAAGTCCAATTTACCATTAGTAACTGTACGGAATGGAGTTTCAATAAATCCTAATTTATTAACTTTAGCGAAAACACATAAAGATGAAATCAAACCAATGTTTGGTCCCTCTGGCGTTTCGATAGTACAAAGACGACCGTAATGGGTATAGTGAACGTCACGAACCTCAAAACCTGCACGCTCACGAGATAAACCTCCTGGCCCTAGTGCCGATAAACGACGCTTATGCGTAATTTCGGACAGAGGGTTGGTTTGATCCATGAACTGAGATAATTGATTTGTTCCGAAAAACGAATTAATTACTGAACTTAGAGTCTTTGCATTGATTAAGTCAGTTGGTGTAAATACCTCATTATCACGCACATTCATTCTTTCACGAATAGTACGAGCCATACGAGCTAAACCTACACCGAATTGAGAAAATAATTGTTCTCCAACAGTACGAACACGACGGTTAGATAAGTGATCAATATCATCAACATTTGTTTTAGAGTTAATTAACTCTATCAAATATTTAATAATTAAGATCATATCTTCTTTCGTCAATACACGAATTTCCATTGGAATATTTAATCCCAACTTCTTATTGATTCTGTAACGACCAACTTCTCCTAAATCATAACGTTTATCAGAAAAGAATAATTTATCAATTACTCCGCGAGCTGTTTCCTCATCAGGTGGTTCGGCATTACGTAATAAACGATAAATAAATTCAATAGCTTCTTTTTCAGAATTTGTTGAATCTTTTTGTAAAGTGTTATAAATAATGGCAAAATCAGCGGTATTTACATCTTGCTTGTGAAGGATGATAGATTTAACACCAGCATCCGCAATAAAGTCGATGTGCTCGTCTTCTAAAACCGTTTCACGATCTAAAATAACTTCGTTACGTTCGATAGAAACAACTTCTCCGGTATCCTCATCCACGAAATCTTCAATCCATGTTTTAAGAACACGAGCGGCTAGTTTACGACCAACTTCACGTTTTAATCCTGCTTTAGTAACTTTAATTTCATCAGCAAGACCAAATATTTCTAAAATTTGTTTATCACTTTCAAAACCAATAGCACGTAATAATGTAGTTACTGGTAATTTTTTCTTACGATCGATATAGGCATACATCACATTATTAATGTCTGTTGCAAATTCAATCCAAGAACCTTTAAAAGGGATAACACGGGCACTATATAATTTAGTTCCGTTAGCGTGACGGCTTTGTCCGAAGAAAACACCGGGTGAACGGTGTAATTGCGAAACGATTACACGTTCAGCGCCATTTATAATAAACGAACCTTTAGGAGTCATGTAAGGGATAGTTCCCAAATACACATCTTGCATAATAGGTTCAAAATCTTCATGTTCAGGATCTGTGCAATAAAGGTATAATTTTGCCTTTAAAGGAACAGAGTAGGTTAGTCCACGTTCAATACACTCTTCAAGAGCGTAACGAGGTGGGTCGATATAATAATCCTTAAATTCTAGTACGAAGTTGTTTCGTGCATCAGAAATAGGAAAATTTTCGGCAAACACTCTAAATAAACCTTCTTTTTTTCGGTTTTCAGGTGTAGTTTCTAATTGAAAAAAATCTTGAAAAGATTTTACCTGAATATCTAAAAAATCAGGGTATTCGATTGGAAATTTGTTGGACGAGAAATTAACTCGTTTTTGAATTTTTGTACTTGCAGCCAAGGTTATGTGAGGTTTAAATAATACAATTATGTCTTTCCAAAGTTCTCTGTTTTTTTACACTTAAAAAAACAGGTAAGTGGTTCTTTAATAAAAAGAACCACTTACTAGTAAATATACAGAATTACTTAATTTCTGCTTTAGCACCAGCTTCTTCTAAAGCTTTCTTAATTGCTTCAGCTTCTTCTTTACCAATACCTTCTTTAATTGCTTTTGGAGCACCATCAACTAAATCTTTAGCTTCTTTTAAGCCTAGTCCAGTTAAGTCTTTTACAACTTTAACAACACCTAATTTAGCAGCACCTGCTTCTAATAACATTACGTCAAAAGATGTTTTTGCAGCAGCAGCATCAGCGCCACCACCACCACCAGAAACGATAACTGCAGCAGCAGCTGGTTCGATTCCGTATTGATCTTTTAATACTGTAGCTAATTCTTGTACTTCTTTAACTGTTAAGCTTACTAATTGTTCAGCTATTGTTTTTATATCTGCCATTTTTATGGTTTTTTATTTGTTATTAAATTGTTTAATTAAAATTATTTATTTGATTGTATTTCAACATTTTAAGCAGCGGTATCTTCACTGTTAGTTTTGTTTTCTAAGGCACCTAAAACGCGTTTTATTGGAGATTGTAATAACATAATTACGTCTGCAATTAATTCGTTTTTCGATTTTAGACCAACTAAAGCATCTAACTGGTTATCGCCAATAAATACCATTTGCTCAACATAAGCAGCTTTTAAAGCAGGCTTAGTGTTTCCTTTGCGAAATTCTTTAATAATTTTAGCCGGTGCGTTTGAAACATCGGTAAAGATTAAAGCTGTTTCGCCTTTTAAAGCAGGTATTAACTCGGCTAATTTACTGTCGTTAGCTCTTTCAATTGCTTTTTTAAGTAAAGTATTTTTTACAACCGTTACTGAGATTTGTTTCTCAAAACATTGTTTACGAAATGCATTTACTTTTTCAACTGTTAATGTTGAACAATCTGCTAAATAGATTTTATCGTTGGAGTTTAATTTTTCTACCAACTGCTCTATTACTTCTGTTTTTTCAGTTTTATTCATTTTAGCAGTGTTTTTAGTTGAGTATTTTAGTATCGATGATTATGCCAGCGCTCATTGTGCTGCTTAAAGTTACTGATTTTACATAAGTTCCTTTTGCAGAAGATGGCTTTAACTTTACAATAGTTTGCAATAATTCATTCGCGTTTTCAGCAATTTTTTCAGCATCAAAAGATGCTTTTCCAATTCCTGCATGAATAATTCCTGCTTTATCTACTTTAAAGTCGATTTTACCACCTTTAGAGTCTGTTACCGCTTTACCAACGTCCATAGTTACAGTTCCGGTTTTAGGATTAGGCATTAAACCGCGAGGGCCTAATACACGTCCTAAAGCACCAACTTTACCCATTACCGAAGGCATAGTGATAATTACATCTACATCTGTCCAACCACCTTTGATTTTCTCGATGTATTCATCTAATCCTACGAAATCCGCGCCTGCTGCGATAGCCTCTGCTTCCTTATCAGGAGTTACAATTGCTAATACGCGCAAAGTTTTACCAGTACCGTGAGGTAAGGTAACAGTACCACGAACCATTTGATTAGCTTTACGAGGATCAACTCCTAAACGGACCGCTAGATCCACCGACGCATCAAATTTAGTAGTCGTAATTTCTTTTACGATTTTTGATGCTTCAGCCACTGAATAAGACTTGCTAGCGTCAAATTTTGCGTCAGCAGCTTTTCTTTTTTTAGTCAATGTTGCCATTTTGTTAAGCTTTTTTGTTTGTTAATAATTAATTATCCCGATAACTATCGGGATTAGTAAGGTTTTTCGCCTGCTACTGTAACACCCATACTGCGAGCAGTACCTACAACCATGTTCATTGCTGATTCAATTGTAAAACAATTCATATCAACAATTTTATCTTCAGCAATTGTACGAACTTGAGCCCAAGTTAATGAGCCTACTTTCTTACGATTACTTGTAGCTGAACCAGCTTTGATGTTAGCAATCTCCATAATTTGAATAGCTACTGGTGGACGTTTGATTACGAAATCGAACGACTTATCAGTGTAAACATTAATCATAACCGGTAATACTTTACCTGGTTGTTGTTGAGTTCTAGCATTAAATTGCTTACAAAACTCCATAATGTTTACCCCTTTAGCACCTAAAGCAGGACCAATTGGAGGAGAAGGATTAGCAGCGCCACCTTTAATTTGCAACTTTACAATTGCCGATAACTCTTTTGCCATTTTGTTTTATTTATTTGTTAGTTTATTGTTGGTTTTTCGTTTGAGCCCCGATAACTATCGGGGTACTTTGAGTTGGAAGCAGCAAAGCACCTCTTTCAAACTAATTAACCTTCAATTCGTTTATTATTAATTTAAATTTATTCTCTTTCTACTTCACCGAAATTTAATTCAACCGGTGTTTTACGGCCAAAAATCTTAACGGTAACTTTAATTTTCTTTTTGTCTTCCATAACCTCTTCAATTACGCCATTAAAGCCATTGAAAGGCCCGTTAATTACTTTAACTGATTCTCCAACCATATAATTAGAAGCAACAGTACCTTCACTTTCAGTTAATTCATCAACTTTCCCTAAAATACGGTTAACCTCACTAATCCTCATTGGTACAGGTGTTCCTCCTTTAGTTTCACCTAAAAAGCCAATTACACCAGTAATGTTCTTAATGATATGAGGAATTTCTCCTGAAAGATTAGCTTCAATTAAAACATAACCAGGATAAAACGAACGCTCTTTAGTAGTTTTTTTACCATTACGAATTTGAATTACCTTCTCTGTAGGAATCAAAACTTGAGAAACGAAATCGTTTAATTTTAAACGTGTAATCTCAACTTCAATGTATTGTTTTATCTTTTTCTCTTGCCCACTAATTGCACGTACTACGTACCATTTTTTGGTTGAGGTGTCGGTTTTTACTATATCGGCCATTTTTAAAATTAAAAAATTACTTAATAATGTCGTAAGCTTGTTTCATTAACAACTCAAACACAAAATCCATCCCAAAAACTATTAATGCAATAATAATAGAGGAAATTAGAACTACAACAGCGCTGCTTTGTAGTTCAGGCCAAGTTGGCCAACTTACTTTATTAACTAACTCATTTTTAGTTTCTGATATATATACTCCTATTTTGCTCATAATCTTTTTTTTAATTAACTAACTTAGTTGTGCACGGGCGGAGGGATTCGAACCCCCATCAGCGGTTTTGGAGACCGATATTCTACCATTGCACTACGCCCGTAAGCTGTATTTATTTTAAGCCCGTTTATAAATGGCAAAATGGCTACCCTTATTAAAGGAGCCATTTTGCCTTATATATTGACTATGGCTTAGTCTAATATTTCAGTAACTTGACCAGCTCCAACAGTACGTCCACCTTCACGTATAGCGAAACGTAAACCTTTGTCCATTGCAATTGGGTTAATCAAATTAACAGTAATAGTAACGTTATCTCCAGGTAATACCATTTCACGTCCAGCTTCTAACTCGATTTCTCCAGTTACGTCAGTTGTACGGAAATAAAATTGCGGACGATATTTATTTTGAAATGGAGTGTGACGTCCACCTTCTTCTTTTTTCAAGATGTAAACTTCAGCTTTAAATTTAGCGTGTGGTTTAACAGTTCCTGGCTTAATAATAACCATTCCACGTTTGATGTCTTTTTTCTCAACACCACGTAATAATAAACCTACGTTATCTCCAGCCTCACCGTAATCTAAAATTTTACGGAACATCTCAACACCTGTAACAGTTGAAGTTAATTTTTCAGCACCCATTCCGATAATCTCAACAGGATCATTTGAGTTAATAACTCCAGTTTCGATACGTCCTGTAGCAACAGTTCCACGACCAGTGATTGTGAAAACGTCTTCAACCGGCATCAAAAATGGCTTATCTTTTTCGCGAGGAGGAATTGGAATGTAAGTATCTACAGCTTCCATTAAATCCATAATTTTATCAACCCATTTTGGATCGTTATTTAAACCACCTAAAGCAGAACCTTGAATAATTGGAGTTGTATCACCATCAAACTTATAAAAAGTTAATAGTTCACGAATTTCCATTTCAACTAATTCTAATAACTCAGCATCTTCAACCATGTCAACTTTATTCATGAAAACAACCAATTTAGGAACACCAACTTGGCGAGCTAAAAGGATATGTTCACGAGTTTGAGGCATTGGACCATCTGTAGCAGCAACAACTAAAATTGCACCGTCCATTTGAGCAGCACCAGTAACCATGTTCTTCACATAATCGGCGTGACCAGGACAATCAACGTGAGCATAGTGACGATTAGCTGTCGCATACTCTACGTGAGAAGTGTTAATTGTAATACCACGCTCTTTTTCTTCAGGAGCGTTATCAATTGAAGCGAAATCACGAAGTTCGCATAATCCTTTAGAAGCTAATACTGTAGTAATAGCTGCTGTTAATGTAGTTTTGCCGTGATCTACGTGACCAATTGTTCCAATATTTACGTGTGGTTTGGAACGGTCGAATTTTTCTTTTGCCATAGTTGTTTATTTTTACTTTGTTGTTTTTATATATTTATTATTTAAAATCTTCACCTTTTTGAGCTGTTGAGCAGGATTGAACTGCCGACCTCCTCCTTACCAAGGAGGTGCTCTACCACTGAGCTACAACAGCTTATCTTTTTAACTTTTAAGTTTAAAAGCCATTTGTAATTCATTTTTTTAAAGAACAGTATGCCTCACATGCCAAAAGTCCCTCTTTTTGGGACTTTCAAAAAAATAAAAAACCGTGAGCCAAGTTTTTTACTGTTTTGTCGCCTCTTCTTAATTTCAGGCGTATATATTCAACTTCACTATTCCTCTTCTTTTAAAGAGCGAAAGACGGGTCTCGAACCCGCAACCTCCAGCTTGGAAGGCTGGAGCTCTACCAATTGAGCTACTTTCGCTTGGTATTATTACTTTGCAACTACCAAAAGTTACTCAGTGGGGACAGGAGGATTCGAACCTCCGAAGTCGAAACAACAGATTTACAGTCTGTCCCATTTGGCCACTCTGGTATATCCCCTTTCACAAAAAAAGAGCCGAAGAAGGGACTCGAACCCCCGACCTACTGATTACAAATCAGTGGCTCTACCAGCTGAGCTACTTCGGCTTTTTTGTTTTTTTTAAAGAACTGCCCCAAAAAGGGAGCGCAAAGGTAATAATACTTTTGAACTGAACAAAATAATTATTAAATTATTTTCAAAAATAATTGATTTTTTTTCAACCTCGTAAACTTAGTTTTTGAAGGACAGTAAGGGTTATTTTAAAATCCGCAATTCGTTAGGGAAATAATTGTTTACTCGATTAGGCAATACTTTAGCCCATCCAAGACCTTTATTTTTGTAAGTAACAAGCACTAAGCCTTTTAATGTTGATTGGTATTCGAAATTTTCTTTTTTCAAAAATTTTACCGCTTCTTCTTTTCTTAAATTTAATTTGGGTAAATCTTCATTAATCCCACTAAATAAAGAAAGTTCGTGGTTAGGCACCATGTCTTTTCCTTTTATTTCGCCAATTACAGCCCCGGCCTTCTTGAAATAAAACTGTTTTTCGAATGATGTTAAAAAATTATATGCTTCCGAATTCAATACATGAAACAGATTATTTTTTTTAATAATTAAATTATCCGATAAAGTCAAAAAGGGAATTAGTATTGATGATTCGAGAGGTGAAACCTCAGTTTTAGCTTTCTTTTTTTGAGGAAATGGATTTGGCGAAGCTTTTACTTTTTTTAAAACTGCGCAAAAAAAGCCTTCGCTTTTGGTTAAATATGGGTAAAACCTATACCCTAAATGAGTATCAATAATGCCCCATTCCTTTTTAATGGGCATTGGAACATATTCCAAATCAAAGTTATTTACCATCCATTCAACAATATCTTCGTTTTCTTTTACCGAGTAAGAACAAGTACTATAAATTAAAGTGCCATTTTCTTTTAAAGAAGGAATAAGATCTTCTAGTATTTTTTTTTGACGTTCATAACAAGCGTTTACATTATCTTCACTCCATTGCTCAATTGCATCTACTTGTTTTCTGAACAAACCACTACCACTGCAAGGAGCATCAATAACTATTGCGTCAAAAAAAGAAGTTAAATCAGAAAATTTATTGGTTTCGTTATTAGTCACAACTGTATTACAAGTTCCCCATTTAGCAAGGTTTTGACATAAAACACCGGCTCTAGATTTAATAAATTCGTTTGCAACCAATAAACTTTCGCTATTTAATAAAGAGTTAATTAAAGTGCTTTTTCCTCCAGGCGAGGCACACGCATCTAATATTTTTAATTGAGCAGTAAAATCTAATGTTTGTTTTAATACAAATTCTAAAAACATGCTTCCTGCTTCTTGAACATAATAACAACCGGCCTGAAATAAGGGGTCAAGTGTAAAGGATGGTCTGTTGTCTAAATAATATCCGCTGTCGCTCCATAAAACAGAGTCGTTTAATTCAAAATCAAGTTCCTCTTTTTTGAATGGATTAAGTCTGATTGAAGTAATTTTTTTATCCTCCTCATGCGCTTCTACAAACAGCGTTTCGTTAAAATGCTTTAATTCCGACAGGCTGTTTAAAAGTTGTTGAGGGAGGTTTGGCATATTTAATTTTTAAACAGTTTCTTTGTTTGTGGATTTTAAAGAACACAAAGTAAAGAAATTATTGCTTTCGCCAGAAATTGCTGAGCAGAAAATAAAATCATGGTGTGCTTACCAAGAGCGTTCGCAAAATGAAACGCGCTATAAACTGAAAGAATACGGACTGTTTGATGCAGATGTTGAACAAATAATTTCAAAATTAATAAGCGAAAATTATTTGAATGAGGAACGTTTTGCAATAGCTTTAGCAGGTGGTAAATTTAGAATAAAACATTGGGGTAAGATTAAGATTAAAATAGAATTACGTAAACATAAGATATCTGATTATTTAATAAATAAGGCTTTAACTGCAATCAGTGATGAAGATTATTTAAATGTTATAAATCTGGTCTCGGAGAAAAAAATAAAACAAGTAAAATTAAACGATAAACAAAAACTATTTTATTCGACATTAAATTATTTAGTTTCTCGTGGATTTGAGCGTGATTTAGTTATTGAAGAATTAAATAAATTATTAAAATAAAAAAAATGAATTTAGATTTAAAAAATAAGCGCGCAATTGTTTGCGGAAGTACACAAGGGATTGGAAAAGCAGTGGCAATTGAACTAGCTGCTCTTGGAGCTAACGTAACCTTAATTGCCAGAAATGAATTAGCTCTAAAACAAGTTAAATTAGAATTAAGTAATAACGGCTCCCAGTTGCACTCTTATATATGTGCTGATTTTAATGAACCACATAAATTAAAAGAACTGGTTGAGAATTTTATTCAAAGAAGCGGTTTTGTTAATATTTTAGTAAACAATACTGGTGGTCCACCGGCCGGACCAATCATTAATGCAAAGGCAGAAGAATTTATATCGGCGTTTAATAATCATTTAGTATGCAATCATTTGTTAACTCAGGCATGTATGGAAGGCATGAAACAAAGTGGTTATGGTAGAGTTATTAATATAATATCTACATCTGTTAAACAAGCGTTACCTAATTTAGGAGTAAGTAATACTATAAGAGCAGCAGTTGGTAATTGGGCTAAAACTATGGCAAATGAGTTAGGAAAGTTTGGAATTACTGTAAATAATGTTTTACCAGGCGCAACCTCAACTCAACGTTTAACTAATATTATCGAGAATAAAGCTCTAAAAACCAACTCAAATAATGAAGAGGTTAAAAAAGAAATGCTTCATGAGATACCACTTGGAAGATTTGCCGACGCATCTGAAGTTGCTAGTGCCGTGGCATTCTTAGCTTCACCGGCAGCTGCTTATATCAATGGTATAAACTTACCTGTTGATGGCGGAAGAACTTCATCTTTATAGAAATTAACAATTGATTGTTTATTGTAGTTAACGGTTTGGTGTTACTAAAACGTTTAGGCGCATAAAAAACTCTGTGTGTACAAGAGGTATTTTAGTGCCATGATAAAATACTTATTTATTCTGGTAAATGCATTCACCGTTTTTATTTATAGTTTATTCGGTGGGGATAATGGAATTACTGTCTCAGGAAATATTCCAAAAACAATGACTGCGGGTCAGGAAGTAGCAATTGAACTTAAGGTTACTAAAGGAAGTATGAGTGGTTTTGCTAAACTACAATTAGAACTTCCTGAAGGTTTAAGTTTAAAAGAAATAGACAATAAAGGCGCTAATTATAGTTATAGCGATGGTATTGCTAAGTGGGTATGGGCCAGCCTGCCAAGTGATAATGATATAATTATTAAAGCAACTTTAGTGGCGGGTTCATCGGCATCTGGTGTTAAAACAATAGGTGCAAAATATTCTTTTGTAGAAAATAATGCAAAGCAAGTTGTTGAAATGGTGCCTATTGAAGTTACCGTGGAAGCAGCTGGGGCGGTTGCTTCTAATGAAACACCTCCAGAAACAAATACAGTAACCACAACTGAAACTAATACTTCTAGTTCAAATAAAGAACCCGCTGGAAATGTTACTGTAGATAGAACAATTTCAAAAGGCGCTAGTGATGGAGAGTATATTGTTAACTTAAAAGTAAAAAAAGGAGCTACAAGAGGTTTTGCTAGATATAGTGATGATTTGCCTTCAGGTGTAATTGCAAAAGCGTTAAGTACAGATGGAAGTTCATTTTCTGTAGCTGATGGGAAAGTTAAATTTGTCTGGGTTAGTGTTTTAATGAAAGATGAATTAGAACTTAGTTATTCTTTAACAAGTACAGTTTCTATTTCAATGACGCTTAATGGAGAATATTCATACTTAGAAGATAATCAAAGTAAAAAGCACTTATTAAAACCAGAAGTTTTAGCTATTACAGTAACTGAGGCAATTGTAAATAATATTACTGAACCGGTAAATACTCAAACTGTTGAGGTAGTTACCCCTACGGAAACATTAGCAGTTGTTGCTCCTACAGAAACTTTGGCGGTTGTAACACCAACTGAAATTGTAGCAGTTGAAACTCCAACTGAAACGGTTGCCGTTGTAACACCAACTGAAACTCCAACAACTACTAAAGTAATTGAAACAGTTGCGAAAACAGACGGTAACGTAAATTACATGGTGCAAATTGGTGCTTTTACTAGCAGCAATGTTACTTCTTCTCTTTTAAAACAAAAATTTAGAATTTCAGAAAATGTTAAAAGCGAATTTCAAGGTGGATATTCAAAATTCATGGTTGGTTCTCATAATCAATACAAAGGTGCTCGCGATCAAAGAGAAGTTGTAAGAAACAATAATGGAGTTAAAGGTGCTTTTGTTGTTGCCTACAATCAAAGTAAACGTATTACAGTTCAAGAAGCGTTAATGATTAGTAATCAAAAGTGGTATAAATAGTTTTTTTTCTCTATTTTTACATTAATTAATTCTTTATGAAGAAACTAATTCTTTTCATTATATTTTTAGTTTCTGTAACTGTTCAATCTCAAACAGATACATCCCTTAGTTATTCTCCTCTAGATAAATTATCTCCTGATGAATTATTGCAACATTACATCAATGAAAAAGAACCAGAATCTCTTTATAAAGGACCGGAAAAAATTGGTGATTCTTTGTACAATAATTTAAATCCACTTACTATTCCCACTGAAACTGTTTATGCAGACGCTCTTCATAGGCAGGGTTTAGAATTAGAGTCAGAAAAAAATAAATTATTAGATAGTACCGATAATGCCGATCAAAAATTAAAACCAAAAATATCTCTTGGAATGGGGCGCATGGGATATCATGGCGATTTGTATCAACGACATTTTCAATCACCTCTTACCGCCCGAATGGCATATGACTTAAATATTTCTCAACGATTATCACGCTATTTGCAATTAAATTTTAATGTAATGTTTGGTAAATTGGGCGCCAGCGAATATTCGTTAAATAGGAACGAGAATTTTCAATCAGAAATTAGAGCGGGTGGGGTAAATTTAACTTACGATTTTGGAAATTTTATACCCGATTTGTATAAAGTAAGACCATACGTAAGTTTTGGTGTTACCGGCTTTGAGTTTTTAAGTAAAACCGATCTTTTAGATAAAGATGGAAACGCTTATTTCTATTGGAGTGATGGCAGCATTAAAGATAAAGCTGAGGGTTCTGCAGAGGCTCAAAATGCGAGAGACCTTGTGCGCGATTATTATTATGAAACAGATATTCGTGAAAGAAATTTAGATGGTTTTGGTAAATATCAAGAGAGAGCTTGGTCTTTTCCAATAGGAGCAGGAGCAATAATGAAGGTAACGGATAGAGTTGATATTAAATTAAATTTTCAATACTATTTTACTACAACTGATTATTTAGACGGAGTAACAAATAAAAGTATAGGTAATAGAGCAGGTACAAAACAAAAAGATAATTTCACTTATACTTCATTTGCTTTGCAATATGATTTAATTGCAAAACCTCGTCAAAAAGAAAAATTGCATAGAGATACGCTTAACGATTCGTTCTGGCTAGCTTTTGATCAAGAAGATAGAGATAAAGACGGAGTGATTGATATGTTAGACGAGTGTCAAGGCACTCCTGAAGGTGTAAAAGTGGATGCAAAAGGTTGTCCATTGGACGACGATAAGGATGGTATTCCTAATTATAGAGATGACGAATTGGCAACGCCCTTGGGTGTGCCGGTAAACGAAAAAGGAGTTGGTCAAACAGATGATTTTTGGGCTGCCTGGTATGCACAATATTTAAATGATACTTTAGGGATGGATAAAACTACAGAGTACGTAGGAAATATTTTTGACCTCAAAAAGAAAAAAACAAAATTAGGATTGGATAAAGAAGCCTACACGGTTGAATTAGTAAGGTACTCAGGCTCAATTCCCACTGATGAGCTAGCGTTTCTATTAAGTATTGGAGATATAAATTCTACAACATTAGATGATGGTACAACAGTAGTTTATACATCAGGAAGTTATGATAAAATAAGTGTTGCTATAAAGCGCAGAGATGAATTCATTAAAGATGGAAATAAAAACGCCGGCGTATCAAAAATTAAAGGTAAAAATATAACTAAACTTACAGAGAGTGAATTAGCCGAATTAATCAAAAAAGAAAATGATGATTTCGCAAAATTAGCTCTAAATACTAACACCAATTCAGTTAGTACAGACACAAATTCTGCAACAAGCAATACTACTTCAGCAACCGAAAATAATACAGAAGTAGAAGTTGAAAATTCATTTAATAAAACAGATATTGTGTATCGCGTACAATTAGGAGCATTTAAAAATAAAATTTCCACCAGTGTATTTAACACAAGCGCAGGCGTTTTAGAATTAAAAACTGGCGAAAGTGTTTTTAGATACGTAACAAAAGGTTACAAAACTATTGAGGAAGCGGCTTCGGTGCGAGCTGATTTAGTTGTGCAAGGTTATAGCGATGCTTTTGTTACAGCATATAGAGAAGGAAAACGTATTCCACTAAATCAAACAAAAGCTACAGTAGAGAAAACATACAAAGAAGATTTAAATGAGGAAAAAATATTTAGTTCGGTAGATAAAAAGTTAGTTATTTTCAAAATTCAATTAGGAGCTCTTAAAAAACCGGTACTTGAAAAAATGACAGATGAGAAATTTAAAGACCTTAAAGATATCGAAAAGCAAACTACCGTTTCGGGAACCATTCGTTATTCTACTGGTACATTTAATGGTTACGATGCCGCCGAAAAATACAGAAAAGAACTTGAAGCAAAAGGATTTTATGACGCATTTATTATAGCAACTTTTAAAAGCGAAATTATTTCGATTCAAGAAGCAATGGAGTTATTGAAATAGAACTACTAAATAAACAAAACAAAAAACGAGAGTTAGGCTCTCGTTTTTTTATTATACATAACTCTATAAAATAATGATTTAATTAAGCTAATGCTTGTTTTAAATCTTCAATTAAATCTTCAAAATCTTCCACACCAACACTTAATCGCAATAAATTATCAACCACCCCAGATTTCTCTCTATCTTCTTTTGGAATAGCAGAATGTGTCATAGTTGCTGGATGATTAATTAATGATTCAACTCCCCCTAAACTTTCTGCTAATGAAAAAACCTTAAACGAGGAAGCAACTTTAAACGTATTCTCTATAGTTTTATCTTTTAATACGATCGAAATCATACCTCCAAAATCACGCATTTGCTTTTTTGCGATTTCATGATTTGGATGATCTGTAAAACCTGGCCAATAAACCTTTTCAATTTTAGGATGTGTTTTTAAATATTCAGCAATTTTTCTTCCATTAAAACAATGCCTTTCCATACGTAAATGCAAAGTTTTTATCCCACGCATAACTAAAAAACAATCCATCGGACCGGGATTTGCGCCACAGCTATTTAAAATAAAATAAATTTGCTCATGCAGCTTTTCGTCATTCACTACTAATGCTCCCATTACTACATCGCTATGTCCGCCTAAATATTTTGTTACAGAATGCATAACAATATCAGCACCTAATGCTAATGGATTTTGTAAATAGGGAGAAGCGAAAGTATTATCAACAGCTAACAATAAATTATTATCTTTTGCTATTTTAGAGCAAGCAGCAATATCTATAATTTGCATGGTTGGGTTGGTAGGTGTTTCAGCCCAAATTAATTTTGTATTAGCATTAACATGTTTTTTAATGTTTTCTGCATTAGTTAAATTAATGAAATGAAACTTAATCCCATAATTCTCATATATTTTGGTAAACAAACGGTATGAGCCACCATATAAATCATCGCCGGTAATTACTTCGTCGCCCGGACGTAACATGCGCATAACAGCATCGGTTGCACCCATACCACTACTAAAACAAATGCAATATTTGCCATTTTCAAGTGCGGCAATATTTTTTTGTAGTGCTTCTCTAGTTGGATTTTTTCCACGTGCGTATCCAAAACCTTTATTTTTTCCCGGAGCTTCTTGAACATAAGTACTTGTTTGGAAAATAGGAGTCATAATAGCTCCTGTTGAAGGATCAGCTTCTGCACCTGCATGTATTGCCTTTGTGCCAAATTTGTGTTTTGAAAAATCTGTCATATGTTATTATTTTAGTTCTATTTTTTTTAATTTGTTATAGCAAGTTTTTTTCTAGTAAAAAACCATAGTCCTCCAGCAAGAACTATCCCAATAAGGGTTAAAATTAATCCCTTCTTAAAAAACCTTAAATGGTATTCAAGATTGATTTTATGTTCTCCTTTTGTTAGGTAAACTCCTGTCATACCATAATTAACCAATATTTTTTCAGCTTCCTTTCCATCTATTTTTAAATGCCAACCTTTGTCGTATGGGAAACTCAAATACATTATTTTATTTTCGCTAACCTTGATGTTTCCCTCAATTTTATTTTCAGAAAATAAAGTAGTAGTCATAGATTCTTTTTTTAATGTATCAACATTATTTTTAAAATAATCCCAGGTAAAATAGTTTAAGCTTATTGTATCTTTGAGCTCGAATTTTATTAAGCCTGGTGTTTTTGAAATTTCTTTATCATCAATAACACAAGCTCTTAAGCTTACTAAATCTTTTTGAGTAGGTGAAAGATTATCAAAGGCTGATTGATCAACGTATCTGTCGTAAGTATAGCCAAACGGTAATGAATATTTATTTTTTAAAACAATTACATCTCCAAATTTAGCAACAGAATCGTGAGTGGCAGACCAAACCGGATTTATATTAGTGTTTTTGGTTAAAACATATTTTACATTATTTAAAGATTCTAAAAAAGGTCTGTTTTTTAATCCATCAACCCAACGGCTGGCAAATTCACTATTTTTATCAATTGCATTAAACCCTCTCATAAAATTAATATAATTCATTTGGGCAAAAGAGTTATAACTACTAGTGCTATAAAAACCTTGCCGTTTATGATCTTGTAAACTACCATGCATAGCACCACTTGAAAAATACATTTTGTCTACTCTGTAAAATTTGTCATCCTTCTCTTGATTTTTGATGTAATTTATAGCCTCAACAGAATAATCGTTGTAGGCTGTTTTTTCCTTTAGTTCTTTACTTGATACCGCAGCAGGAACAAGTCTTCCTTCTTGTTGCATTAATACGCTGCGAGTGTTAAGTGTTGTATATGAAAAATAACCTAACTCAATTACTACTAATAAAAGAATTAAATATTTAACGTTAGCAATGTTTTTAGATCTACCTAAAAAATAAATTGCAATTGCATAAAATATTAAAAATGCTTTTATAAATAAAGATAGCGAATCATTAACCTTTAGTGCTTGTTCTCCTTGTTGCCCTCCTGGATATGTCATTAAGGCTTTATAACTTAAAGAGCTTAAGATTATCCATACACCAAGCGCTACCGCTAAAGCAACAATACTTACCTTTTTATATTTAAGAATAAGGTCTAGCGCGTAAACAGAAAAAAGAATAAAAACTACCGAGACAAAAAAGGAATAGGCTCTAAAATAATCGCCGGTAAAAAGCCAAAAGGCATAACGAAACCAAGGGAAAATGGTAGGAATTATCCAAATTACAAATAAAGCAATATAATAACGTTTTATTTTTTTATCAACTAACGGAAATACCTGCGCCATTAAAAGTAAGCTAATAAGTCCGCAATAACTCAAGGGCGCTTCTAAGAAATTTTGAACGCCGGTAAAGTTATTTCCGGTTCCAATAGCATCGGTGCTTAACATCCTCATTATTGACGAGCCAAACTCCACCTTATTAGAAAGTGCAAACAAAGGAGATCCGGATAACTTGTCGAAGTATGAGTTTCCTCCGCTTCCACGTGGTGATTCTATTATCTGGAAAATATTTTCTAGTAAAAAAGGACCCGCTATAAGCATTCCTACAAGTCCTGCAAGTATAAGTTTCCAATATAGCTGAAAGATTTTTTTTATTTCAAATGTATTTTCTTGTAAAAATCTAAAAGCAGCATATATAGCAATGAATAGGCCAAATATATAAATGTTAAAAGGCATAGATAAGGCCGTTAGGAAAATACCGAAAGCAAATAGCATCCATTTATTTTTTTGATATAAGCGCTCAAAGCCAAGTAATAGTAATGCAAAAGTTAAAGCCTCAAACGTAAAAACGTACCAGCAAGCGCCAATAATCATGAAGCCGGAAAAAGAAAATAATAGGCTTCCGATAATTGCTGAGTAGTTAGAAATTTTTAAAGATTTTAAATAAAAATAAAAAAGACTGCCTCCGATAAGAATTTTAAACAGTTCAAGAAACACTAAAATTTTCGGAATACTTTGAGGCCCCAAAAAAACAGCTATTAGTAAAAAGGGGTCGCGTGTATACAGACCTAAAATGTTTTGTCCCATACCTTCTTGAAAAGACCAACCAGGCAAGCCATTTTTTTGAAAATAATCGGCGGCAAAATAATAGGATGGATACACGCCATTTAAAGTATCGCTGCCAATATCTTTAAAAAGGAAAACATTTTTAAGTAAAATAAAATCTTTAAAAGCAAAAAAAGCAACTAAGGCAATTAAAAATAAAGCAACAAAAAACGCTTTGTTTCCAAGGCTTTCAAAAAAATCGGTAACCTTATTTATGTTTGTTTGATTTGATGTTTGTTTGGTTTGATTCATAGCTTTTAAACAAAATATAAAAATGAGAATTTTTTCTCTATTAACGATTTAAATTTTTGAACTAATTTAAGCCTTAATTGGTCTTTTATGCTTCCAGCGACGGTGGCTCCAAAGCCAAAATGCCGGTTGTTGTTGAATATTTTTTTCAAGTGCTAAAGTATGTAGTCTTGAAATTTCTCCATCAGCAAGGTCTTTAGGGTTTTCTGTAATTACTATAGCTCCTAATTGGTAATAGCCACGTTTTAGTTTAATAATAGGAAGGTAAACAACAGGGTAATTAAATTTTTTAGCCAGCTTTTCTGTACCAACAAAAACGGGAGTATCTTGATTTAAAAAGGTTGTCCAATAGGCGTTTTCAGGGGGGGGCGTTTGATCGGCAATTAAACCAATGGTTGTAGGAATTTTTTTTTGCCGAAGAGTTAAAATTTCTTTATATAAGGCACTCATAGAAACAATATTACCACCAAAACGACTCCTTAATTTAAGCATAAATGCATCAAAACTTTTATTTGATAATGGATGGTAAACGCCGGTTATAAGTTGCTTAAAATATACTTGATGTAAAATTGCTCCCCATTCCCAATTGCCCATGTGCCCGATTACACCAACAATGCTTTGCCCTTTATCGAAAAAAATATTAAGGGTTTTTACAGCTTCGTCGCTAAAAGTGCAACGCTGGTTTAATTTTTCTTTTGAAATGGTATATAATTTTATTGTTTCAAAAATTACATCACAAAAATGTCTATAAAATTGTTTGGTAATTAAATCAATTTCTTTTTCGGATTTTTCAGGAAAAGAATTTTTTAAATTTTGAATTACTACTTTTTTACGATAGCCAACAATATAAAAAATTATGAAGTAAAAAAAATTACTTAAGGGATACAATATCCAAAAAGGCAAAATAGAAATAAAATAAAGTAAAGGGAAAACAAATATTTTAAATGACCATTTGCCCAATTAAAAGTTTGGTTTTAGTAAATATTTCGAATAAAAATCTACAATATGTTTTACAGCTTCATCGGCCGTATCAACCAATTTAAATAATTCAAGATCAATGGCATTAATGTTTTTTTCCTCGTCAAGCATGGTTGTTTTCATCCAATCAATTAAACCAGTCCAATAATCTATGCCTACTAAAACTACCGGAAATTTGGCAATTTTATTTGTCTGAACTAAAGTTAACGATTCAAATAATTCATCTATTGTTCCATATCCGCCAGGCATACCAATAAAGCCTTGTGAGTATTTTAAGAAAATAGTTTTACGAACAAAAAAGTAATCAAAAGTTATGTTTTTATCAGCATCAATATAATCATTATGTTTTTGTTCAAAAGGAAGAACAATGTTTAATCCAACTGATTTTCCTTTTCCCTTCATAGCTCCTTTATTAGCAGCTTCCATAATACCAGGACCACCGCCCGATATAACACCATAACCTTCTTTTACTAATTTAAAGGCAATTTCTTCTGCTAGTTGATAGTATTTATTATCTGGTTTAGTTCTTGCACTTCCAAAAATTGAAACGCAAGGGCCTATACGACTCATTTTTTCAAAACCCTCAACAAACTCGCTCATTATTTTAAAAATTTGCCAACTGTTTTGCGCTTTAATATCGTTCCAATCTTTATGTGCAAACGCATTACGTATTTTATCTTCTCCTTCTGGTGTCATTGTATAGTCGTTAGTTAATAGTCTTTAGTCAACAGTCTTTTTATCATTTGTCTTGCGTCTTGAATCCCGCCTCTTTTTATAATCCGCCTTCCTTCAATCTCTCAGCGTTTTCTGCAAATTGTAATTTATCAATCATTTCTTGTATATCTCCGCTCATAAAGCCCGTTAAGTCATAAAGCGTTTCATTAATTCTATGATCAGTAATTCTATTTTGGGGATAATTATAAGTCCTGATTTTCGCACTTCTATCACCGGTACTAACCATTGTTTTTCTTCGCTTGGTTGTTTCAGCTAAACGTTTTTGATATTCAATATCATATATCTTTGAGCGAAGCATATTCATTGCTTTTTCTCTATTTCCCAACTGATTTCTTTCTGTTTGGCATGTTACAACAAGTCCCGTAGGTTTGTGGGTTAAAATCACTTTACTTTCAACTTTGTTTACGTTTTGTCCACCGGCACCTCCACTTCTTGCGGTTGCCATCTCGATATCAGAATCTTTAATATCAACATCTAATTCTTCTGCTTCTGGCAGAACCACTAAACTTGCAGCAGATGTATGAACTCTGCCTTGAGCTTCTGTGGCTGGCACACGTTGCACACGATGCACACCACTTTCAAACTTTAAAATGCCGTAGGCACCATGCCCTTTAACGTTAAAAACAATTTCTTTAAAACCGCCCATTGTACCCGGGCTAGAATCTACCACTTCTAATTGAAAACCTTTTTTCTCGCAATAGCGGCTGTACATTTCAAATAAATTTCCTGCAAAAATTGCTGCCTCATCGCCACCAGTTCCACCTCTAAGTTCCATCACGCAGTTCTTATTATCTTCTGGATCTTTAGGAATTAATAGAAAACGAATCTCTTCAATTAACTTGGTCTCTTTTTCTCTATTTTCTTCTAGTTCGGCTTTGGCCATGTCTAAAAAGTCCTTGTCTTTTTCTGTAGCTAAAACTTCTTTAGCCTGCTCCATATCTGTAAGTACTTTTTTATAAACATTTATAACAGAAACTACTTCTCCAAGTTCTTTATATTCAATATTTAATTTTTTAAATAATCTCATATCGGCAATTACTTTTGGGTCTGCTAATTTTGCTTCAACATCTTCGTAACGTCGTTTTATTTCTTCTAATTTCTCTAACATATCTAATTTCGAGGCATAAAGGTAATAATTTGATTAATTCTTATTCAACATATTTACATAATAGTTTATACAGGTTTTGATAATTGGGCTAATTGCTGTATAATTGACTTATCAACCTATGTTCAAAAATGTTTTAAATGCTAATTAAACTGTTTAAAATAAAACCAGAAGTGTTTTTTATTTATTCAGCACTTTTTTTTGCTTTTCTTTTAAATATTGTTACACCTCCGTTGCAGGCTCCCGACGAACTCAATCATTTTTATAGAGCTTATCAAATTGCGGATGGATATTTTTTACCAGAAAGAACTGTTGATAGGTTAGGAGGGCAAATTCCTGTTTCTTTTGAAGAGTACATTGAGCCGTTTAATAACGCGGCAACTAATCTAAAGTATACTTTCGATAAAAAAGATATTTTAAAATCATTGGATGTACAATTTGATGGTGAATTGACCGAGTTTAAGGATTTTCCGAGTACGGCCTCATATTCTCCTGTTTCGTATTTCCCACAAGTTATTGGAATGTTTTTGGTAAAACAATTTACTTGTAACGTTGCCGCTCTTTATTATGCAGGGCGTTTGTTTAGTTTTATTTTTTGGCTTGTAACCATGTTTTTTGTAATAAGGTTATTACCAATTTATAAATGGTTATTTACTTTAATAATTCTATTACCAATGAATTTATATGTAACGTGTGCCTTTAGTGCAGATGGTGTAAATAATTGCCTAACTTTTTTATTTTTAGCTTTAGTTTTAAAACATATATTTTCCGAAAATAAAATAACAAAAAAAGATTTGTTTGCCTTTTTTATTATTCTTTCTTTCTTAGCATTGGCCAAGTTTATTTATATCATTTATATTGTTTTATTAATTCTAATTCCTGCTAATAATTTTAAAAGTAACAAACACAGATTCGGAAGTTTTTTGATAATTTTTAGTATAATAGTTTTTGTTTTTATAGGATGGTCAAGGGTTTACATGGCTAATTCTATTAAAATATCAGAATACAATCAAGATTATATTTATAATGTTGGCTTATCTCCATGCGCAGATTATGTCGCGCAGAAAGAATATATCTTAACGCATGGCTTTTATTTTTTTAAAGTTATTTACCATTCTATTTTTAATCATCCACAAACATTTTTAAAAAGTTATATTGGTGTATTTGGTCAAAGTGATGTGTTTATACCGAATTGGGTATATGTATTATCTTATCTAACTATTTTATTCATAGCCATTTCAGAAAGTAATAAAATAGTATTGGTAGTTAAGCAAAAAGCAGTTTTATTTTTTGTGGCTTTTAGTGCGTTTAGCCTTATTTTATTAAGCATACATTTAATGTGGGATTGTGTTGGAGAGGGGGTGGTAGATATAGTACAGGGCAGATATTTGATTCCAATTTTTCCGTTACTATTTATTTTGTTTAGTAATGGTAAATTCCGATTAAATTACCATCCAATCATTTTTATCTTGCCTTTTATTTTACTTATTTATTTTTATTCATTTAAAGTTATTTATGAAAGATTTTTTGTAGAATCATTTTCGTCTAAAATTGAATTTTATTGTGACGCTGAAAAAATAGATGAAAATGGATTGTTATATACATCTAATGCAGAAATTAAACTTGAAAATGGAAATCTTCAAACACTAGAAGAACATGTAAGTGGAAATCATTCAATCCAATTATCTCCAAGTAATCAATATGGATTTACTTATAAATTTAAAAATTTAAGCCTTGGCGACTTGGTGGAAATTGAAGTTTTTAAAAAAGGTGGGCCGGGCCAATTAGTGGTGGCGGGTAAAGGAGAAGGTTGCCAAGACTTTTTCATAAATAATAAGTCTCCTAAGAGTAATGATTGGCGTAAAATGAAGTTTGTATTTACGATGACAAAAAATTGCACTAATTCTGATGTAACTTTTTTTGTATGGAATCCTAACGATGAAAAAAATTATTTTGACGATATTAAATTTTGCATAAAAAAGTTTAATTAAAATTCTCCTGAAGCCTTTGATGACTTTGTTTTCGTTATTGGACGATTCTATAAATTTTTTTTCATTTTTTTGGTGAATTTTTTTTATATTTGGTTTCTATTTTAAAACTGTCCGCATGAAAAAACTTTTATCTCTATTTATTTTAATTACTGCTTTAAATGTTAAATCACAAGATTTTTTGGGTTTACAAAGTAGTAATAACGCTGGTGTTATAAGCGTGTTTAGTAATCCAGCTAATATTGTTGATAATCGTCAAAAATTCGATTTAGTTTTAGTGGGGTTTAATCTTGATGTTGCTAATAATTATGTTGGAGTTAAGCGTTCTGCCTTAAAATATACAGGTAAGTTATTTGATGGGAGTGCTAAGTTACCAGCTAGTTGGGATTCAACACGGAAAGGTTCGCCTGATTATTGGAAAAATAATTTTGTTGTTGCCAATAATAGTAATTCAAAATCTATAAACGTTTCTAATCGCATAGTATTGCCATCGTTTATGATTCAACTTAATAAAAAAAATGCAATTTCCTTTAATTGGGGAGTAAGAACATACGTTAATGTTGATGGGATTTCGCCTAGTCTTGCAAAACTCGCTTATGAAGAATTTATTTACCCAAGCTTATGGGTTACCAATTTAAATAATAAAAAATTCAGTTTTCAGCAAATGACATGGGCAGAGTATGGCTTAACTTATGCTAGAGTTTTAAAGGAGGAAGGAAAACATTTTTTAAAGGCAGGCGCAACTGTTAAATTATTGCAAGGCCTAGAGGCAGCCTATTTACATATTGATAATTTAGATTATAACTTTACTACTTCTGATACTTTAAGTTTATTTAAATCTGATGTGTCCTATGGTCATAGTGCAAACTTAGACCCTTTAATTAATCAGTTAGGACAAGATAATCCAACTTTTGATAAGATTAAATCAAGCTATAAGTATGAGTCATATCCGGGCTTTGGTTTTGATTTTGGAATGGTTTATGAATACCGTCCTGATTATGAAAGCCATAAATATGAAATGGATGGAAAAAAAGATTTGTGGAGAAAAGATCGTGATAAATATAAATTCAAAGCAAGTTTCGCAGTAAATGATATTGGCGGTATAAGATTTAAGAAGGGTGCTTTATCAAATGATTTCACTGCGGATATTAAGTTATGGGATTTAAGTTCAATTGACATTAAAACGGTAAATGGTTTTGATTCGTTAATGACAAATTTATTCGGTTCAAAAAGTAGCGAAACCACTTTTAAAATGGCTTTACCAACTTCTATTAATCTTCAGGCAGATTATCATATTTGGAAACCTTTTTTCTTGAACTTCACAGCTAACTTTGCAAACCTTACAAAAAACAGAGTTTCAAAAGTTCACGATTTTACGAATATTAGTATTGCTCCAAGATTTGATCATAAATGGTTTGGTTTAACATTACCTTTTTCATATAATACGTTAGCAGCCTCTCGTGGCGAAAATGTTTTAGTGGGCACCATGGTGCGTATTGGCCCTTTAGCTGTTGGTTCAAATAATGTTCCGGGTCTTTTTACTTCTGATGTGTATGGAGCAAATTTATATTTTATACTTAAAGTGCCTATTCCTTATGGTCATCCAAAAGATAGGGATAAAGATAAAATTAGTGATAAAAAAGATGTTTGTAAAGATGTACCGGGTGTGTGGGAATTTATGGGTTGTCCTGATAAAGATGGCGATCATATTCCTGATAAAGATGATAAATGTCCGGATGTACCGGGTGTAAAAGAATTACAAGGTTGTCCTGATAGAGATGGTGATGGTATCACTGATGCTGAAGATGATTGCCCAGATGATAAAGGACCGTTAGAATTTAAAGGTTGCCCTGATAGAGATGGAGATAAAATTATTGATAAGGATGATGAATGCCCTGATGAGGCTGGTATAGCAGAATTTATGGGATGCCCTGATAAAGATGGTGATGGAACTCCAGATAAGTATGATGAATGTGTGGATGTATTTGGTCCTAAAGAATATAAAGGTTGTCCTGATAGAGACGGTGATGGTACTTTAGATAAAGAGGATGAGTGTCCGGATGTTGCAGGTGCAAAAGAGAATAAAGGTTGTCCTTGGCCTGATACCGATAAAGATGGTATTTTGGATAAAGATGATGCTTGTCCTACAGTTCCTGGTACAGCTCAGTACAAAGGTTGTCCACCGCCGCCACCAATGAAAGCAAAAGAACAAAAAATTCTTGAGCGTGCATTTGCAAGCTTAGAGTTTGCTTCTGCTAAAGATATTATCAAGCCAAAATCATTCCCTTCATTAAATGATTTAGCTAAGATATTAAAAGAGCATGAGGCTGATTGGACATTAAAATTATCTGGACATACGGATAATGAAGGTGATGCTGAGAAGAATTTTGAATTATCTGAGAAACGTGCAAATGCTGTAAAGAGATACCTTGTTAAAAAAGGAGCTAAAGCAGATAAGATTATTACTGAATGGTTCGGACAAACAGTTCCGATTGCAGATAATGCAACGCCTGCTGGTCGTCAGAAAAACCGTAGAGTAGAGATGAAGATTCTTTATAAAGAAGATTTACCAGCTCAACCAAAATAATAATTTATAAAAATAAAAAAGCCATCAATTTATTGATGGCTTTTTTGTTTGCCAAAAGGTTTAAAACAAATTGAGTTTAGTTTACACTATATTTTTGAATTTTAGTGAAGAAATTCTTTAGTTTAAAGAGGATATTACTTATATATGTATGTTTAGTACAGCCACAAACTTAATTTATAATCTTGATTGTTGAATGCCTGCTTTAAAATGAAATATAGACAAATAAAAAAGCCGAACTAATAAAATTAATTCGGCTTTAAAATGTAGTAATAAGCTTAGCCTTTAGCAGCAGCTTCTTTAGCAGCTTTTATTTTAGCTTTAATGTTATCAGTAGTAAGAGAACCTGGTCTTTCTATTGGTGAGTTTGTAGCTCTATCCCAAATTAAACTAGCTAATACACCTAAAGAACGACTAACACCAAATAATACAGTGTAAAAATCAAATTCATGCATGCCATAGTGCACTAATAAAGCACCAGAGTGAGCATCTACATTTGGCCAAGGGTTTTTAATTTTACCGGTTCCTTCTAAAATTGGGGGAGCCACTTCGTAAACCATTTGAACTATTTCACAAATGTCGTCGTGCTTAATATATGTTTTGTAAAAATCTTGTTGAGCTGTAAAACGAGGATCTGTTTTGCGTAACACAGCATGTCCATAACCAGGAACAACTTTTCCTTCTGTTAAAGTTTTTTTAATGTATTCAGCAATTTGTTCTTTAGTTGGTAAACCACCGCCTAAAGTTTCTTTTAATTCCATTATCCAACTTAATACTTCTTGATTTGCTAAACCGTGCAAAGGCCCGGCTAAACCATTCATTCCAGCAGAAAAAGCTAAATAAGGATCGCTTAAAGCAGAACCAACTAAATGGGTTGTATGTGCAGAAACGTTTCCACCTTCATGATCAACGTGTATCGTTAAGTATAAACGCATTAAACGCTTCATGTCAAACTCTTCGTAACCTAACATATGTGCAAAGTTTGCCGCCCAATCTAATTTAGAATCTGGTTCAATATGTGCTCCGCCTTTGTATTTACGACGATAGATATAAGCTGCAATACGAGGTAAGCGCGCAATTAAGTTCATGCTATCTTCATAGGCATAATCCCAATAATCTTTTTTACTCATACCTTTAGAATAGGCTTTAGCAAAAACAGATTCTGTTTGCATAGCCATAACTCCAATTACAAATTGTGTCATTGGATGTGTATCAACAGGTAATTTTTCAATTACATCAAAAACATGTTTTGGAACGTTATTTCGTTTTGTCCATTCGGTAGTAATAAAGGTTACATCTTCTTGAGTTGGCAATTCACCAACTAACATTAAATAAAATATTCCTTCCGGTAAAGGCTCTGTACCGCCTGGCGCTCTAGGTAATGCTTTTCTTAATTCAGGAATAGTGTATCCTCTAAAGCGAATACCTTCTTCTGGGTCTAAACGCGAAGTTTCGGTAACCATTCCGGGCATGCCGCGCATACCTTGATATACTTGAGCAACAGTAATCTCACCTAATTTTAAATCACCATGATTTTTAATTATGTCTTTAATATCAGCAGCTAAAACATCAGCTTTAGCTTTAAATTTTTCTTTCAACGGATCCATGTAGTAATTCTTTTATGGTTATAAATTTACAATCTCAAGTAATATAAACAAAGTTATTTGGTGTTATTTTATTTTTATTTTATTTGTTGGCTGAATTAAGGAACAAATTTAAAGGATTTACCTAAATAGCTGGCGGCTCCACCTAATTGTTCTTCAATGCGAAGAAGTTGATTGTATTTTGCAATCCTATCACTGCGAGAAGCAGAACCTGTTTTAATTTGTCCACAACGTAAGGCTACAGATAAATCCGCTATGGTTGTATCTTCGGTTTCACCACTTCTATGGCTCATTACGGCTGTATAACTGTTTGTTTGAGCCATTTGAACAGCGTTTATGGTTTCGCTTAAAGTGCCAATTTGATTTACTTTTACTAAAATTGAATTAGCAACCCCTTTTTCAATTCCTTCGGCTAAACGGTTTACATTAGTAACAAATAAATCGTCACCAACAATTTGAACTTTATCGCCAAGTTTATCAGTCATTAATTTCCAACCATCCCAATCATCTTCTCCAAAACCATCCTCAATAGAAATAATTGGATATTTTTTGCACCAATCCGACCAATAAGTTACCATTTGCGCAGACGTTAATTTATCTCCGGTTGATTTTTTAAAATGATAAACTTTTTCTTTAGCATCATAAAACTCAGATGCAGCGGCATCCATTGCAATATAAATATCTTCGCCTGCTTTGTATCCAGCTTTATCAATTGCTTGCATAACAGCCTTAATAGCGTCTTCGTTGTTTTTAAAATTAGGAGCGAAGCCACCTTCATCACCAACATTAGTGCTCATTTTTAAACCTTTTAAAACTGCTTTTAAGTGATGAAAAATTTCGGTTCCCATTCTTAATCCTTCGCTAAAAGAATCTGCACCAACAGGCATAATCATAAATTCTTGAAAATCGATACCATTATCAGCATGTGAACCGCCATTTAAAATGTTCATCATTGGAATAGGTAATAAGTTGGCATTTACTCCACCAACATATCTATATAAAGGCATTCTGCTCTCTTCTGCTGCGGCCTTAGCTACGGCTAATGAAACTCCTAAAATGGCATTTGCTCCAATATTTGCTTTGTTTGGAGAAGCATCCAATGCTATCATTCTTGCATCAATTTCTGTTTGATCAAAAATATAAGAGCCTTTTAAAGCCTCTCTCAGTATAGTATTAATATTATTTACTGCCTTATACACACTTTTGCCCATGTAAATTGCTTTATCGTTATCGCGTAACTCTACTGCTTCATGCGAGCCAGTTGATGCTCCTGAAGGAACAGCAGCGCGCCCCATAATGCCGTTATCGGTTATTACATCTACTTCGATTGTTGGGTTACCACGCGAATCAAGAATTTGGCGGGCATTAATAGTATTTATAAATGACATAAAATTTTGGTTTGAGGTCTTGAAATTAATAATTATTTAGCAAAGGTTATTTTTAAATTTTAAAAAAATACACACTATTTTGGTAATTAATACGTTTATATTTGCAATAGGTGAGAATCATTTTTAAAATACTTGTTTTTTTTGCATTATCAATTTTGATTTTTGATTTTACATCCTGTAAAAAAGATAAAATAACTTTAGATTCTGGTGCAAAGCTTCAGTTTTCTCAAGATTCTATTTTGTTTGATACCGTATTTACAACCATCGGCTCTTCTACAAGAAATATAAGGGTTAGAAACAAAAACAATCAACGCATTAAAATTTCTTCAATCCAATTGCAAGGCGGTAGCGCATCTCCATTTATTTTAAATGTTGATGGCGCTAAAGGAATTACTTTTAACGATGTTGAAATTGCGGCTAATGATAGTCTGTACATTTTTATTCAAGTTAATGTAAATCCAAATAATGCAAATTCACCTTTAATAATTAACGACGCGATAAAATTTTCGGTAAACGGCAATGAGCAAACAGTATATTTGGAAGCGTGGGGTCAAGATGCTTATTACCACAGACCAACAGATGCGATTAAGTTTAAAGACGGAAGTTATTTAGCTTACTCTTTAGTTAGCGCTTCAAATAATACTACTGTAACCTGGACAAATGATAAGCCACACGTTATTTATGGTTATTTAGTTGTTGATTCAACACAAAAATTAATTATTAATGCTGGGGTAAGAGTGTTTTTAAATTATAAAGCAGGGCTTTGGGTATATAGATACGGCGAATTAAAAGTGCTTGGACAAAAAGGAAATGAAGTCACATTTACAGGAGCCAGACGCGAAAAAGAATATGCCGATGAGCCAGGGCAGTGGGATAGAATTTGGATAAACGAAGGAAGTGTTAATAACGAAATAAATTACGCCATTATTAAAAATGGATACATTGGTGTGCAGGCCGAATTTTTTGGTGGTGCTAATGTAAATTTTATTACCGAACCGCGGCGCCTAAAAATTACTAATACAAAAATTCAAAATATGACTTTATGGGGTTTTTATGGTTTAGGCTATAATGTTTATGGCGGTAATAATGTGTTTAGTAATTGTCAAGAACACTGTGTGAATATACAGTTGGGTGGTAAATATACTTTTTTACATTGCACATTTGCTAACTTTTGGGAAAAAGATAATGCTAGAACTAAACCCGCAATTAATATAAATAATTATACTGCCGAGCAAGTATTGCCTCTTGATTCTGCCTATTTTGGGAATTGTATTATTGATGGGAAATTAAGTAACGAAATAAATTTAGACCTTGATTATTCGGATGTTGGTTTTCAGCCAAAACATATTTTTAGTAATGGTTGGTTAAAAACAACCATTGATGTTTCGGATGGCGCACATTTTATAAATAATAAAATTGGCACCGGTAATTTAGCTTTTAATGATTATAAAAATTATAATTTTCAGGCTACAAACGAATCTCAGATAAAGGGATTCACACATCCAAAATCTACAACAGATGTTTTAAAATTCCCTTTTGACCTGAACCTTGTCTCGCGCAATACTTCAAGTGTTACCATTGGGGCGTATGAGAATTGAGTAATTTGTCATTTTAATGTCACCAAAATAACGTTTGCAGTCTATCTCTTTTCGGCTTAAATTTGCAGGCAATTCATGAACTCAATTTCAACTTCACCAAACAAACAAATTATTTACTGGCTTTTAACCGGTTGTTTTTTAATTTATATAATGGTTGTTGTTGGTTGTTTAACTCGCTTAACACATTCTGGTTTATCAATTACCGATTGGAATTTTATGGGCTCTGTGCCGCCTTTAAATAATGATATGTGGCTGGAGCGTTTTGTGAAATACCAGCAAAGCCCTGAGTTTCAAAAAATAAATTCAACAATGACATTAGAAGAATTTAAACCCATTTTTTTATGGGAATATATTCATCGTATGATTGGTAGAACCATGATGTATGTTTTTGCTATTGGATTTGTTTATTTTTTAATTAAAAAGAAAATAAAAAAAGAAATGTGGCCGGCATTTGCACTTTTATTTTTAATGGGAGCAATGCAAGCTGTAATTGGTTGGTGGATGGTTTATAGTGGTTTGCAAAGTAAGCCCGCTGTTAGTCACTACCGTTTAGCAACACATTTAATGAGTGCCTTTACTTTATTTGCATTTACATTTTGGTTTGCATTGCGTTTACTTCATCCAAAAGAAAACGTTGAGGTGAATGATGGTGGAAAATTAAAAGGTTTAAGTGTCTTGTTTTTTTGCATCTTAATTTTTCAAATTATTTTTGGGGCATTTACTGCGGGTTACGTTGAGGGCGATGCTTCTAAAATTAGACCAGGACATATTTTTAATACCTGGCCAAAAATGGGGGATAGTTGGATACCAGAACAAGTTACAATGAAAGATACTTTTTTTGAAAACATGTTTGAGAATGCAAGTGGCATTCAATTTGTGCATAGAACAACTGCTTTTATTATTGTTGCTTTAATTTGTTTAATTTGGTATAAGTCGGATAAATTAAAATTAAGCAAGCAACAAAATTTTGGGATTACCTTATTAATTTACGGCGTTACAGTTCAGTTTATTTTAGGAGTTTTAACATTATTATATCAAGTTCCAGTAATTATGGGAGCTTTACATCAAACAGGAGCCTTCTTTTTATTTTTAAGTTGTATATATTTACTCTTTCATTTATTTAATAAAAAAACAATTAGCTAGTGAACGAATTTCCTGAAACAGAACAACAAACAAATGCGAGTGCTTATCCTCCAAAACCTATATTAGCACAAAAAAGTCAAAATGCTTTAGTGCGTTCAATAATTAGTTTATTTATTTATGGCTTGTTGTTTTATTTTATGTTTGGTCAAAATATTGCATACATCGCCGCAATTTTAGTGGTAATAATTATTCATGAATCTGGTCATTTTTTATTCATGAAATTATTTAATTATAGTAATGTAAAAATATTTATTGTACCACTTTTAGGCGCTTTTACTAGTGGTAAAAAACAACAAGTATCTCAAGCCCAATTAAGTTTAATTATTTTGGCGGGACCAGTGCCGGGCATTATTATTGGCACTGTTTTGTTTTGGCTAAATAATGATTTGCAAAATGACACCGTAAAAATGTTGGCCAATGCTTTTTTAATAATTAATCTTTTAAATTGTTTACCCTTTTATCCATTAGATGGTGGGCGTTTGGTGGAAACATTATTTTTTAAAGAAAACCATACTATCCGTTTAGTGTTTGGTATTATTTCAATAATATGTTTAGTAACCTTGTTTTTATATTTTAATAGTTTGGTGATGATTATTGTGCCGGTGTTAATTGGTTTAGAAATTTATAATGAAACTAAACATCAAAAAATTAGAGACTATTTACGTCAAGAAAAAATTAATTATCATACAGATTATGAAAATTTGCCGGCAAAAGATTATTGGTTAATTCGTGATTGTTTAATTATGTCTTTCCCAAAAAAATATGGAAGTGTTGAGCCAGGTAAATATGAATATTCAATTGCAGAACCTTTATTCATACAACACATTACTTCTGTTTTACAAGTTAATTTAAAATTAGATTTAAATGTTTTTAAGCGCATTTTAATTATGCTGTTTTATATTTTGGTTTTTGTTGGACCAATTATTTTGGTTACACTTAGTAGTATGTAGGTGAGTTTTGGCCTCACCCTAAGTCCCTCTCCAAAAAAGAGGGACTTGAAGCAATTCAATTTTTCCTTTTTTATGCATCCAGTATCCCTCTCTTTGAGAGGGTGCCTGAAAGGCGGGAGAGGAAATGCAAAGTTTATTTCCCTCTTTTATTATAAATAACATTTAACTTCTTATCTCACTTTTTTGCTTGAACAAAAAAGTAAGCAAAAAATTCAAGGCTTCTTAAAATTGCATTAAAAATCTCTATCCTTCAAGCTGATGATTTAAGCGCTTCGCGAACTGCCAGCCGCCAACACTTGCTGGCTCAAACAGCCACTGGCGTTTTGTCCTCTTCGCGCAAACCAACCCTTTTGAAGAATTGGATTTTTCAAATGAAATTTTAAAAGGCCACCAATCTTTGTGTGCTAACGGTTTATAACAAAACGTTTATTAACGTTGATTTTATTGTCATCCTAAGAGGAGTCGAAGGGTGAGTAATGCACTTCGACTCCGCTCAGCGTGACATTTTTTTTATTGTCATCTCGACGAAGGAGAGATCTAATGAGGAGTTGCTTCCCTCGTCAGTATGACAAAAACGAGCTTTACTTAATCTTATATCTCAATCCTATATACAACATTCTTCCATAAATTGGACCCCACACCATGCTGGCATCAAAGTATTTATTAAAAGGTAAATCGCTTGATACAATTGGGTTAGTTTGTTTATAGTTTAAAGCATTTTCTACCCCTAAATAAATATTAAAATCTGCTTTATTAATTTTGGTGAGATAAGTTATTTGTCCTAATAAATTTAAATATTCCGGCGAAAAAGCTTCTCGTTGATAAATTAAAGGACTGTTGTTTGTTGTTGGTAAACGTTTAACACCATTGTATTGAGTTGTAAAATCAAACATCCAGTGATTGTTTTTTGTTTCGTAACTTAAATTAATAAAGCCCCTGTGTTTTGCTACCATTGCTTTTTGAAGTATGCCTTGTTTAAATTGCATTTTTGTGTCAACATAACGGTAAGCAGTTTTAATAAAGAAACGTTTACGTGGTTCCATATTAAATTCAAATTGCAAAGTGTTAGAGTAGGAGGGGCCATTTAAATTATAAATTAAAACCTGCTGTGTATTATTATCAACATCTACCACTACTTGGTTTATAAAATCAGTGCGGTAAGCATCAAGTGTAACATAAGCATCACGATAATTAATTTTAAATTTTTGAGTAAAATTTAATCCGTAATTATACCCTACTTCAGGCTTTAAACCATAAGGTAAACTTAAATCAGAGCTTTCTATTATCCAATCTCTTGACGAAGCCATTAAATAAGCATTGTCGGCAAACACGTTAGCGGTGCGTAAAGCCCTGCCACCACTTATTCTTGCAACAGAATTTTTTGTAAAAGCATAACGTAAATGTAAGCGAGGTGTAAAAAATAATCCGTAATAATTATGATAATCTGCTCGTATGCCTGCAACAACATTAAACTTATCGTTTGAGTTATGTGCAAACTCTAAAAAGGTACCGGCAACTTGTTCAATACGTTTGTATTTAAATAAATTATATTTTTCGTTTACATCATCATTTAAAAAACTAGCACCAATTTTATAAGTGTTGTTGGTAGTATTTATTATTCCTTGAAAAATATAATTGGCATAAAACGTTTTTTGCAATCCAGCATAATTATTATTGCCATAAAAATTAGTTTGGTCATGATTTAAGTAGGATAACTGCAAACCCATGCTGGTGCCTGGTTTATTTCTAAATACGAAACCAGTTTTACTAAACAATTCCCATTTTTCATTATCAATACCAATTTTATAAAGTGGTGTAGTATCATTATAATTTTTAATGATTTGCTTAAACTGTCCACCATCGCGACTGTCTTTTAAATACGAACCACCAAATTGCGCTTCAAATCCTTTGCCACTATCATAGGCATACTTATTCATAAAGTTGTACTGTTTACCGGTTGGTATATCTGCAAAGCCATCCGTATTATAATCTTGCACAAGAGGATTAAAACTTACATGATTTAATAAGCCAACCGAAAATTTTTCGTTAAGACGATGAGATAAATTTAAATTATATTCATTTCTTCCATTTTCATTTGCATAAGCATTAAAATTTAGCTTGTCAGATTGTTCGGGGTTTTGGAGTTCGGTATTTATTTGACCTGTAAAACTCTCGTAACCGTTAACTACAGAACCCGCTCCTTTACTTAATTGTATAGATTGTATCCATGTGCCGGGAATAAATGTTAAGCCATAATTTCCGGCAAGGCCCCGCATATAAGGCATATTTTCTTTTGTAATTTGCGCGTATTGTCCAGATAATCCCAACATTTGAATTTGTTTAGTACCACTGACAGCGTCTGCAAAATTTACATCTATACTTGGATTAGTTTCAAAACTTTCTGAGAGATTACAACAGGCGGCCTTCATTAACGAACGCTCATTTAAAATTTCGGTTTTAATTGGGTTTAAATACGAAATTTCAGTCCCAGTGCTATAATAAACCACTTGCACTTCTTGCAAATCGACACCACTTTTTAAAACTAACAGTAAAAATTTTTCATTATCAGTTACTGTAATTGTATCGTTTTTGTAGCCGATAGCGTTAACAATTAAACGATTTGTTTCTGACGTTGGTTTTATCTTAAAATCGCCATTTTTATCAGTTGTTGTTGCAATTGAAGTTTGATTCCAAAGTATAATAACGCCTGGAACTACAGTAGTATCGTTCTTTTTAGAAACTTCAACAACCTTGCCTTTGATCTGTGCTTTAAAGCATAAAATATTTAATATGCTTAGTAAAGCAAATAAATATCGTGTATTTTTCATGTTTACTTTTTTGGAAGTTCACATTTTTTATCACGGTATTTGCAGCAAGAGGGCAGTTTATTGTACTTGGCATCGTTTCCCTTAATAGCTCCAACGTCGTGTCCACTAGCTGCAATAGCTTTTTCTATTTGTTCAAGCGTAATTTTATCGGTTTTATAGGTTACAGTTAAAGCTTGCGTTGTTTCGTCCCAAACAGCCAATTTTACGCCTTTAATATCTGCGGCATTTTCAATTCTGGTTTTACATTCCTCGCAATTTCCTCTTACGGATATAGTTGCTGTTGTTACGCTTTTATCTTGTGCATTAAGATTTATGGCGAAAAATAGTGATATAAATAAAATAATAGCTTTCATAATTAATTTTTTTAATGGTTTTTAATTAGCCCTTTAACGAGCATTTAATAATAGAAGAATAAACGAATTTTTAAATTCGAAAAAACCATTAAATTCTTAAAACAGAAGTAGAAATTACTAAACTAGCTTGTAGTTTTGGCGGAGGGGCTTCAATGGATTGTAAATTGAAGTCACTGTTTGATTTAAAATTATACTCAAAAAAGGGTGCTGCTGTATAAAATACTTGGCAAAATGATTTTACAAGCGTATAATTATTAAGTTGTTTTAAAGTAAAATCAGGGCTATTTTTTACAATGAGGTTTTCATCCTTGCAACAATCGTCATTCATCATTTCAGAATCTTCTTCTTCTCCGCAGCAAGTGCTTCCCTTAATAACATAATTAATGTTTTCAAGTTCGCCGCCACAATAATGTAAATAGATAGGAATGCCAACCGATGAAATAACATAGGATGTTACAATTAATCCAAACAAATATTTTTTAAAAGTTGCTATATACCAAAAGTAGCAAGAAATTCTTGAAAATAAATTAAGAATCTATTGTTTTTTGTTAAATGATATTAAGTTGTTTGCCAATATATGTTTTGTATATTTAAAGCGGAATTAGTTAATTTGATTAATCTTAAAATTTTAACTCTAAAAAAGAATTATGTCAGAATTGTTTAGAACAAAATCACTTAGTAAATTGTTGGCAGATGCGGCCTCGGGTGAAGGAGGATTAAAGAAGACCTTAGGAACCTGGTCATTAGTAGCCTTGGGAATTGGTGCTATTATTGGCGCTGGTTTATTCGTAAGAACAGCAGCAGCAGCAGCAGATAATGCGGGCTCTGCAGTAACAATGTCGTTTGTTGTTGCAGCCGTTGGTTGTGCTTTTGCTGGCTTATGTTATGCAGAATTTGCGGCCATGATTCCAATAGCAGGTAGTGCATACACTTATGCCTATACAACAATGGGAGAAGTTGTTGCTTGGATAATTGGCTGGTCATTAATTATGGAATATGCCTTAGGAGCGGCAACAGTTTCTATTGCGTGGAGTGAATACTTAAATAATCTTTTAGGAGGGAAGATACCATATGAATGGTGCCATTCGCCTTTTGAGCACACTTATAAAGTTATAGGTGATGCTATATCACAATTCCCTGAAGAAATTGCTAAAACAGCAAAAAGTGGAATTTTAATTCTTTCTGATGATCAATTTGCGGGATTATCAGAAGGTTTAAAAAGTCAAGTAACAACTTTTTCAGGCATGGTTAATTTACCTGCATTAGGTATTTTGTTGGTTCTATCACTATTATTAATTAAGGGTACAAAAGAATCAGCCTTTGTAAACGGAATAATTGTATTTGTTAAGTTGGCTATAGTATTAATATTTATTGCCATTGGTTGGAAGTTTATTAATCCTGAAAATCACACTCCTTATTTAATTCCTGAAGGAACAAAAGGTCATGAAGGATTTTTTACTTGGGGATATGGAGGAATATTAGGAGGAGCAGCAGTTGTGTTTTTTGCTTTTATTGGTTTTGATGCAGTTTCTACGGCTGCTCAAGAGGCAAAAAATCCTAAGAGAGATATGCCAATAGGTATTTTGGGCTCTTTAGTTGTTTGTACAATACTTTATGTTTTATTTTCATACGTATTAACAGGTGTCGCTCATTGGAGCGAGTTTGGAGCAGCAGGAAAAGAAGCTTCAGTTTCTTATGCTATTCAAAAATATATGATTGGTTACGAATGGTTAGGAACTAGTGTAACCATTGCAATTCTTGCAGGTTTTTCTTCGGTTATTCTTGTAATGTTAATGGGGCAATCTAGAGTTTTTTACTCAATGTCTAAAGATGGATTGTTACCAAGTGTTTTTTCGCACCTTCATCCTAAATTTCAAACACCTTATAAATCAAATATGATTTTATTTGTTTTTGTTGGGATATTTGCTGGATTTATTCCTGGAAGCGTTGCTGGCGATTTAACTTCGTTTGGAACTTTATTTGCTTTTGTGATTGTATGTTTAGGAATATTAATCATGAGAAAGAAGAATCCTGAAATACCTCGTCCATTTAAAACGCCGTTAGTTCCTTTAGTGCCAATTTTAGGAATGTTAGTTTGTTCGTTTATGATTATAGCCCTTGACTTATTTACACTAGCATCTGCAGGTGTGTGGATGATTTTTGGATTGATAATATATTTCGTTTACAGCCAAAAAAGAAGTACTCTAAATATTAAATAATAAATAATTATAGAATAAAAAAGGCGACGTTGCTAATAACGTCGCCTTTTTTTTGTTTAAACTATTACATTTTAAAATTAAAAGTATAATAGCAATTTTTATTGGTAGGGTATTTAGCAATAAGTTCAAGTGAATCGGCCAAATCTTTTATTAAAGCTAAACCTAAAGTGTTTTTAGCGATTTCTTTTTCAAAATCAAATCCTTTTCCATTATCACCAATTTTTAATTCTATATCATTTTCTGTGAGTTTTTTTAAGCTTACAATCATTTCGAAACCATCCTTTTTAAAATCAGAATGTTTAATTGCATTAAGCAATATTTCAGAAACAATTAATCCTAAATGAATTGCTTTTTTTGTTGAGATTAAAAAATCTAAATGATTAATTTCAATTTTACAATTTTTATTAATTTGTGGATAGGTAACTCTAAACTCAACAATTAGTTCTTTAATATAATCAGATAAACTTAACTTAGAATAAAGATTGTTTTTCTCTAACATATCATGAATTTTAAGCATAGAAAATATTCTTTGTTCATATTCTTCTAATAAAGCTTTAGATTCTACATTATTTACACGCGCTTTTCTTAAGCGCATTAAGCTAATTAAAATAGAAAAATTATTTTTTACCCGATGATTAATTTCTTTTAAAAGCAAATCCTTTTCTTGTAGGGCTTTTTCTAATTTTTCTTGAGTAGCTCGTCTTTTTCTACTTTCTAAATTAGACGCCAATACAAACGATACACTTAAACAAAAATTTATTTCATCTTTAGTAAATGTTTTAGCCACTCCAGTTTTTTCGTAACACATTACGCCAACCAATTCTCCTGATATTCTTAAAGGAATGTCAAGCAAGCTATAAATATCATTTGGTTTGGAATAATTAGTAGTAAGCTCTTTTGTTAAAGGATGTGTGTAAATGTCTTCAGCAATAATTATTTCATTGGCAATAATAGCCTTAAAATAAACCGGATAATCTTTTTCTAATAATATAGTATTTTTTGAAAATTTCTCATAACGAGTATCATATTCTCCAATTGAAATTAAGGCTGAATGATCTTGATTATATAACCAAACACTCATTCTTTCCATTTTTAAACAAACACATAAATGTTTGGCAAAATCGGTCATTATAGCATCAATATCCTCTCTATGCAAGAAATGGATTTTGGATATGCTATCTAACTCTTCTAAAAGATTAATTTCCTTAATATCAGACATGATGAACTAAATCTATATTAAAGATAAAATAATCTTTATCAGAAACAAATCAATTTAACAATAATAAAAAAAGAAGCTAATTTGGAATAGAAAACCGAATGACTGGCTTCCAGCTGTTTCTTTTTCCTTTGTAAGTGCTGTTAACTTATATTTAATACACTAATTTTTAATGAATTTTGTAACAATCACTTCATTATTTTTAGTGTTGATGCCTTTTATAACATAAATCCCGTTTTTTAAATTTCTCACATTTATATTAAATTTCTCAGAAGTTAAAATTTCATTTCCAAACATGTCTAGTAATATAAAGTGCAAATCATCATGGTTTATTGGTGCAGAGATAGTAATTGTTTCATTAGAAGGATTTGGGTAAATTTTTAATTTTAAATCGTTTATGTTTTCCCTTAAGCCAATAGTTTGCACGCATGTATTAGTTGTTGTAGCTAAAATAGTTTGATTGTTTATTTTTAATGAATTATAGTAGGTTTCTGAAACATTACCAGAACCACTTTGCGAAGTAGAAATAGTACTTTCAAATCCAGTATTAAAACCTATACTTCTATTACTTTATTATAAAAAGTATAATTATTGCCATTATTATTCCAATTTGACGGGTATTTGAAAAGGAAAACTCTACGACAAATGCCATCTGAAAATGACTGATTGTAAACGCTATCTATTATTTGATAAGGAATAGGGTTTGGATAGCCTAAATATGTTTTCATAGTGTCTCCTTTATTTAGATTAAAATTATAATATAAAACTTCATTTCCATTCCCATTTAATTTTACGTATACTTTTTGGTTTGCAGTATCTTGTCTAACTGCTCCCCAATAGCCATTGGTTCGGCTTGCACTAACACAGCCTGCACCAGAGGTAGTATAAGTTTGACTTACATAAAACTTAACGTATTTTTTTGTTGCAATTATTGTGTCGTTATTTGGGAAAAGGGTGTAGGATTCTGATGATGTGCCAGGATTGGTTAACCAAGTGCAATTACTATTGTGAGATACTTGCCACTCACAATTCTGCATCGGCATTGGTACATATGTACTTTGGCACTGAAATTTTAAAACAAACAGTGTTATAATTGATGTAAGCAATAATTTTTTCATGAGATTGACTTTACATAAATATAGTAAGATTTTAGCATTTAATAAAACAACGAACCTAATCAATGAAGATTAACCGTAAGTAAATTGCGGTGCAAAAATATTGGTGCTTGAGATATTACAATAAATTTCTAACTCAGTTTCTGATAGGTTTGCCACCATCTATCAGGAATCTCATTGCTAATAGCTAGCTCATAGTCTTTATAACTACAAGGTATTAACGTGTGGCGTTCAAACTTTAGGTCTTTGTGAGGTGGGTATGGTATCTCCATCCACCAACGATCGCTTTTTTTACTTTTGTAAAAATTAATTTCGTACTTATCGTCTTGTAACACTACATGAAAGCGAATGTAATCTGGATTGGTACGACTAGGAAAATCATTTTTGCGATTATAAAATCCATCAAAAAAGCACCAAATCATTTGCGCTGCTAAATGCGCTGTTTTACCGTTTTGATCAAATTTTGGATTTAGTTCATAAATACCAATAGATGATAGTTTATCATTCATTCCCGCATAGCGCATTATTTGGCAAGCTTCTTCAGAATAAAAGCCATTTGGAGAGGCGTTAGGATTCGCAGGTGCATCTGAATGTTTTATGGCTGTAATATCAAATGTAATCATATCAGATTGACGAATAATTGGTTCAGCTTCTTCAATCTTATCACGAATTTGACCCAAACGATAAACATCAAAATACAAACGGTTCATCATTTGTAAACTATTTTGATCTACTAAATAGGTTTGATATCCAATGTTGCTGTAATTAAATAAATAATTAGGTTGATGCAAAATGATTTTTCCTAAATAGGAAGTATTAGTAATGTCTTCATCAGGATTTCCTAAATCGAACATGCTATCAATGGCAGTAATGTTTATTGTTTGCTCTAGGTCTTTATAACCTAAAAATTGAGCATAGGTTAAATCTTGTGAGCCACCAATAATTATTGGAATAATATTTTTACGAATTAAAGCGTCAACAGTAGTTCTTAAAGCAAAAAAAGTATCTTCTGTTGAATGGCCGGGATTAATATTTCCTAAATCAGCCACTTTTAAATTTAAACCGGTATCGTATAATTTATATAAAAATGGACGAACAGAATCCGGCGCCAGCTTGCAGCCTTCATTGTTTTCTGAATTACGATCTTCACAAACTCCAATTAGTGCAATATCTATTCCTTCAATTTCAGGAAAATCGTCTCCCTCTTTGTAAATAGTAATTAGGTTCCCTAATTGGGTTTCTTTATAATTTTGGTTGTTGTTAATCTCTTCAATGTTAACCGGACTAAAAAAATGCGCAATATCGCTCATGCTTAATATATTTTATTTAAAAATAGGTTTCATATGATAGTAAAAGTTGAGTAGGGGATGTTTTATATTAACAAGAGAGTATTAGGAACTTGATAGAACACGGAAGACACCGATTTAACAGATAAATACAGATTTTTTAATCTGTATCGAGATACATCAATCATGTTCTCGATACTATTTTTGCTAAAGGCAGGCTCGCCAGAATTTTTCGGGTTGGCAAAAATCACTCGAACTGACATTAACCTTTGGATAGGTAGTTAGTTAAAAAATTGAAAATTTCTTGTAGATATGATTTTTATATTTAACTTTGTATCTCAAAGTGCTTTTTATATGGAAAACCAACAACAACATTTAGATGCCCTAAAAGATATTAGGCAATTAATGAAGCAATCCAACCGCTTTTTATCATTAAGCGGTCTTTCGGGAATTTTTGCGGGTATATATGCTTTAATTGGAGCTTATGCCGGACATGTTGTAATTATGAATTTTATTAGTGATTGCCGATTAAATGATTATTCTGAAGAGAAGTACAATGTAATGATAGTAATGTGCGCGGTTATTTGCGCTTTAGTTTTAGGGATGTCATTAATAACAGCATTTATTTTTTCTGGTAGAAAAGCAAAAAAAACTGGACAAAAATTATTTGATCATACAACCTGGCAATTATTAATTAATATGTTTATTCCGCTTGCTGCAGGTGGTGTTTTTTGCATAGCAATGTTATTTCATGGCGATGGTTTTGTTGTTTTAGTTGGCCCCGCCATGTTAATATTTTATGGCCTGGCTCTGGTTAATGGAAGCAAGTACACTTTACATGATATTAGATATTTAGGATGCATGCAAATAGTATTAGGAATTTTAGCGAGTTTTTATTTAGGTTACAGTTTACTTTTTTGGGCAATTGGATTTGGCGTATTACACATTGTTTACGGAACAATTATGTGGTTTAAATATGATAGAAAATCTTAAACAACTAATTCTACTGCTAATATCTTTCGACTATAAATAAATGATTAACCCAAACATACATAAATTACATAAGGCCTTCGAGAGTAGGGTTAGGCTTGGTATTATGAGTGTTTTGATGGTGAATGATAAGGTAGATTTTAATTCGTTAAAGGATTTATTACAAGTTACAGATGGTAATTTGGCAAGTCATGCTGCTGCGTTGGAGAAAGAAGGCTTTATTCATATTAAAAAAGAATTTATTGGTAAAAAAACTTCTACAACTTACAGTGCAACTAAAATTGGCGTGAAAGCTTTTGAAGAACATTTAGATGCTTTGGAAAAATTAATAAAAAAACTAGATTAGATTTTTTTTGAATTATTACTTTGAAATACAAAGTGCTTTATAATTAAATTAAATAAAATGAAAAAAATAAGATTGCTACTCATATTTTTTATAATTCTCTTAATTATAAGTGGAGTTACTGCTTTCCCTTTAAGAACAGAGATGGAATTTTTAATAGGGCATAAAAATTCTTTTCCATCACAGCTTAATTTATGGATAGAAGCCGTTTATAATGCAATAGAACAAACTCCAGACATTGTTCTTTATGGGACAGACTGGTTAGCTTTTGCACATATTATTATTGCTTTGTTTTTTATACCTGTATATATAGATCCAATAAGATATAAAGCCAATTTAATTGTTGCCATGGTTGCTTGTGCAGCTGTCTTTATTTTAGCTTTTGTTTGTGGCCCAATACGTGGCATCCCATTTTTTCATCAGCTAATCGATTGTGCGTTTGGTTTTATTGGATTTTTTCCATTATGGTTTGTTTACAGAAAAATAAATCAATTAGAAATTTTAAATCGTAAATTATGAATTCCACAAAAAAAATAATTATTTGGGTTGTTTTATTTTCAATTGCAATGGGTTTTATGGAAAGCGCGGTTGTTATTTATTTGCGTGAGATATATTATAAAACCGGTTTCAACTTCCCATTAAAACAAATATCTCCATTTATTGCTAAAATCGAATTCTTCAGAGAAATAGCAACCATTATTATGCTAGTTGGTTGTGGCATAATTGCAGGGAAAAATAAATTACAACGTTTTGCCTATTTTGTTTTAGGCTTCGCAATATGGGATATTTTTTATTACATCTTTTTATATGTTTGTTTGGGTTGGCCCCAATCTTTAAGTACTTGGGATATTTTATTTCTAATACCTGTGCCATGGGTTGGCCCTGTATGGGCTCCGTGCTTATTATCCTTGCTTATGATTATAGGGTCGGTATTTATAATTTATCAAGTTGATAAAAAACCTAATTATAAAATAGATTACCGTTTGTGGTGGCTACTAATTTCTGGAGCTATTATTTGTATTGTTTCTTTTATGTGGGATTATTTAATTTTCGCAAATAAAAAAGTATCTATTTGGTCTATCGCCTCCAAAGAAAATTTATTTTCAGAAATAGACAACTACATTCCAACACAATTTAATAGTCCGCTTTTTTTCTTAGGTTTTTCTTTTATGTTATCATCAGTAGTTTATTCAATATATAAATCAAATAAAAAATAAAAATGAAAAAAAATGATTGGTTACTAATTGCTTCGGCAATTTTATTTAGCGTTTTATTTTATAAACAAGCAACAGGCGTAAATTATTTTTTGTTTACAATTTTGGTAACAAGTGTAATTGCTTATTTTAATCCTGAAAATTTAAAGAAATGGCAATGGTGGTATTATGCCTTTATCACCAACTTTTGCGGTTTTGCAGTGCTTTATTGCAATAGTAATTTAAGTGTATTTGCAACCATACTTTCCCTATTTGTTTTATCAGGAAAGAGTTTTAATTATAAGAATTCAATTATTTTAAATTTAACTTTTAGTATCGGTTCGGTTTTATCTTCAATAGGTTTTGTTATTGCAGATTATGTAAGTTTAAGAAAACAAAATATTGTTTCTGAAAACAGAAAAAAACGCAAAGTTTATTTTGGAATTTTTATTGCATTAATTATTTCAATTCTTTTTTTCGCGCTATATCAGCAAGCAAATCCATTGTTTAAAGAATTTACAAAAAACATCGATTTAAGTTGGATTAGTATTGGCTGGTGCTTCTTTAGTGTTTTTGGATTTTTAGTTTTTTACGGCTTGGTGTATTATCGAGATATTAAAGTTGTGTCGGGTTGGGATATTAGTTTTAATAAAACTCTTATTAATAATAAAGATAGAAATGAAAACGAATTATCAAACAATACAATTATTGCATTGGCTTTGTTTGGATTGTTAAACCTGATGCTGGTATTAGTTAATGGATTAGATCTAACAAATTTAATGGGTACTCATGAATTGCCAAAAGGAGTTTATCTCTCCGATTTTGTGCACAATGCAGTTTGGAGTTTAGTATTCTCAATAATTATTGCAGTGGGATTAATAATTTGGTTTTTTAAAGGGGAATTAAATTTTAATAAACAATCTAAAGCTTTAAAACTGCTCGTTTATTTTTGGATTTTACAAAGCGCTGTAATGGTAGTATCTGCTATGATAAGGAACTCTTGGTATGTAGCCGAATATCAATTAACCTATTTACGTATTGGTGTTTATGTGTTTTTATTACTGAGCTTGGTTGGTTTATTTTTTACTTTTTTAAAAATATCCAAAACAAAAAGTGGTTGGTATTTAGTACGACAAAATTTTGAGGCTTGGTTTTTAATTTTAGGAATTTGTTCTATCCTTAATTGGGATAAAATAATTACAGATTATAATATCTCCAACTCTAAAGGTTTTTCATCTCTGGATATGGCTTATTTAATAAGCTTGTCTAACGCAAATTTGCCGGAAATAACTGAACTTCAATTTAAAAATTTGAATGACAGTATGTTTTTATCTAAAAAAAATTATGATGTCAATTATCAATTCAAAAATTTATCCTCTAAGATTTATGATTTTGTTATAAATAAAAACGAGGAGACCTGGCAAAGTTTTAATTTAAGAGATAAGGTAATAGAAGAAAAAATGCAAGTGCTAATTGAAAATAAAGTAATTTCTCGTTTAAGTTTAGATTACAGATATGATTTACAATTAATAAATCTTTCCGACTTTTATTACATTAAATTTTTAAGTTTTGGCAACGTTCCGCAAGATTTTGATTTTATTGCATTCTTCGAAAATTTAGAAGAATTAACAATTGGAAATATGCAAGGAAACTCCTTGAAAAAAGTATTACATAATAAAAATTTAAAAAAGATAGAAGTGTTGCATTATTATAATGGCGAAAAGTACTTTGACAAATTAAAGTTGCTAAAAAAATTAGAAACTATATCTATCCCAACGGTAAGTAACGATGATCTCCTAAAATTAAATAATCACCCTTCACTAAAATTATTGCAACTAAAAACTATTTATCCAGAGCAATTAGAATTTATTAATGCCAACCGTTTATCTTATAGAGTAGAGGAGGTTTATAATGGGGACAGATAAATTAGTTAAATTGTTTACCTTCTGTTTAGCTTTACTTGTAATAAGAATTGTAAGGACGGAACAATTTTCGTATGTTTTTTTAACATGGAATTTGTTTTTGGCTTTTATTCCCTATTTATTAATTAAAAAGTTTAAGGCAAAACAAAATAGATTTGTTCAGATAAGTCTTGTTGCAGGTACTATTTTGTTTTTACCAAACGCACCATATATTTTAACCGACCTTTTTCATTTAAGAGAAAGAATTGCTGCGCCAATGTGGTTTGATTTAATTTTAATATTAAGCTTTGCATTTTTAGGCATGGTGTTTTTTGTTTTAAGTGTAAATAAATTACTCTCGATTTTTAATACACTATTTGCTTCACGTTTAATTACGAGTGCTTTAAAATTTTTAATTATGCTATCGAGTAGTTATGGCATTTATTTAGGAAGATATCTTCGTTTAAACAGTTGGGATGTTATTTCTAGTCCAATTTATTTAGTTAGAAAAATGTTTTTCTCAGTTTTTGATGGGAATTGTAATAAAGAAACCTTTTCGGTTACAATTACATTCACAATTTTTTTATATTTAGTATTTGAAATTGTGGCCTCTTTAAAAGAAGCAACTAATACACAACAAAATGAGTTATCTTAAAGATAGAATAAACGCTTTTGGTTATGCCTTTTCGGGATGCGTTCAAGCATTGAAAACCGAAAAAAATTTACAATTACAGTTGATGATTTCAGTATTAGTAATATTTGCTGGAGTTTATTTTTCTATAAAAGTAAATGAGTGGTTAATTGTTTCGGCTTGTATCGCGTTTGTGACTTCTTTAGAATTAATTAATTCAGCGATAGAAAAACTCTGTGATTTGTATTCGAAAGAACAAAATCCAACAATAAAGTATATTAAAGATGTTTCGGCAGCAGCTGTATTAGTCGCTTCAATTTTTACTGTGCTTGCAGGTTCCTTTGTTTTCTGGCCCTATGTTAGGCATCTTCTTTGTGATTAACAGTGCTCGTTCAATAACTTTTTATCTTAGTTAAAGGATTTTAAGGTAGCCTATCTAAATTAGACGAATCAATTCTATTATTGTATACTCGGCTAAAAAAAGCAATCGACTGCATTATGTTTTAAAAACATTATTAAGTGATGCTTTGGGTTTAGATGTATTATTAACAATTAATCTTGAAGAATTTATTAATTCTTCATTACCAAAAATTAATTATTCTGATGTAAAAGTTGAAAATTGTTTGTCTATTAAACCTCATCCTATTTTATTTGATGTCGGTATAAAAGATTATCCAATAGAAGTAAGTAATCATGAAGTATTTCAGAAAATATTCTTTAAAGGGCACAATACAACAATACCTTTTGATTTATTTGGGGCTTCTTTTTGGTTGTTAACTCGTTTTGAAGAGTATTTACCTTTTAAAACAGATAAACATAATCGCTTTAACTATAAATCCAGTTTGGCCTATCAATATGATTTTATTGATACGCCGTTAATTAATTTATGGATCAATAAATTACAGCTTTGTTTAAATGAGTTATATCCTAATTTAAAATTTAAGGAACATCAGTATAGTTTTATATCTACTATTGACGTAGATAATGCGTTTAAGTACAAGCATAAAGGTGTGGTTAGAGCTATTGCTGGGTATTTACACGATGTAATTACTAAAAATTTAAAGAGTTTTAAAGAAAGATTTTTAGTTATTGTTGGACAAAAGAAGGATCCCTACGATTGCTACGCTTTCTTAATTGACGTACATAAAAAACAAAACATTAAGGCCATTTATTTTTTTTTATTGGGTGATTATGGTCCTAATGATAAAAATCAAGCAGCTACAAATCTTAATTTCCAAGCTTTAATGAAAAATATTGCCGATTACTCATCGGTTGGCATTCATCCTTCTTATGGTTCAAACAGTAAAGCCCAACAATTAAAAATAGAAATAAGCCGCCTTGCAAATATTATTCATTCACCGGTGATTTATAACAGACAACATTTTTCGATGTTAAAATTCCCTCAAACCTATCATAATTTATTAAAGGCGGGAATAGAAGAAGATTTTTCGATGGGTTATACTAATTACAACGGTTTCAGGGCATCTTATTGTTATCCTTTTAATTGGTATAATTTAGAAAACGAATTATTAACGCCATTAACTATTAATTCTTTTTGTGTTGCAGAAAGTACTTTAAAATATTTTTCTTTAAAAGAAAATAAAACGCTAATGGATTTAGCTTTACCAATTATAAATGAAGTGAAAAAATATAATGGTCAATTAATATCTGTTTTTCATAACGATACTTTTAATGAGGATATGAAAAAGTTTTATATTGAATTTATTGAGATAGCTAAAAAATAAATAAATCTCCTTTAAATACTCTTTAATTTTTCTAATAAAATATCTTTTTGTTTTTTACCCACCTCCGGTTGAGATTGGTCGCTCATTAAAGCAAAGTAACCATCAGAACTTATTAATTTTGTCATTTCATTTAAATTAATGATGTGAGATAAATGACATCTATTAAAAATTGTAGGGTCTAATAGCGACTCAAAATGTTTTAAATTTTTTGAAGCAGTGTGCTTAACGCCATCTTTTAAATAAATTACAGTATAACTCCCCGAGGCTTCAAGTCTGATAATTTGGTTTTGTTTTAAAATAACAACACCATCGTTTACAGCAATTTCAATAAGGCTTCTTTGTTTGATAGTGTTATTGTCTTTTTTGGAGTAAGCGTTTATTATAGATTCTATACACGTTTTTAAGTCGTTCGAATCAATAGGTTTTAATAGATAATCAAAGGCTTTATTTTTAATAGCTTTAAGAGCATATTCTTGATGTGCAGTAGTGAATACTAGTTTAAAATCTTTAAAAATTAATTTATCCAATAATTCAAAACCATTTAATTTAGGCATGTTTACATCTAAAAAAATCACATCCGGATGAAAGGATTCAATTAATTCAATTCCTTTTTCTGGCTCACTAGAAGTTGCCACTATAAAAACATCTAAATCTAAACGCTCAATTAATATTTTTAAAGTGTTTATACCAATTGGTTCGTCATCAATAATAATAGCTCGTAACATATTTTTAGCTTTTAATTATATGTAATAGTATAAAACAAGTAAAATAAGATTAATTGAGTGCAGGAATTTTTTGTATGTTTTTGATGTATCTAAATTAACATTTTTTTTATTAGATAAATAAAATTTTGTTTTACTCAGCTACAAATCAAAAATAAGGATTGGTAAACTTAAACGGGCTTTACACAAATTCATCAATAAGAATTGGAAATGAATTAATAAATTAACAGATGTTCATTTTGCCCATTTAATTTGTTTCCAGAAGATTTAAAAATATTTGATTTTGCCGATTGCGAAGCTTTAAAAAAAGAGGGATATTGCTTCTTTTTTACAAATTTTTTCAAAAAAGAGACAGAGGAGGCTGTGGTACTTTACCCTTTTAAAAATAGAGCAGATGCACTTAACTATTCTTTAAAAATAACCAAAGATGAACCATTTATTATTGAAATAGATGATGAATTAAAAACTATTTCTCAAAAGCTTTCTGATATCAAAATTTATTTACAGGTACAGTAAATATTTTTTTTAACTGAACTTTAAATTCAATTATTAAAGCTGCTGTAACTCCAAAAAAATATTTTTTACCACTTGGGCAACACTCGAAATAATCATTTGTACTCCAATACCAATTACCAAAAAGCCCATTATTTTTGAAAGTGATGTTAAACCCGCTTGTCCCGCGTATTTCATTAGTCTTGGTGCGTATTTAAAAATAAAATAAATAGAAAACGAAACAATAATAATAGCAATTATAGCAGCAACGTCTTGCCAAATGGCTTTATGCCAATCATCGTTTCTACCAGCATATAATGTTATTAAAAACGACATTGATCCTGGCCCTGCCAGTAAAGGCATGGCTAATGGTGAAAATGAAATATCATCCTTTTTATCGCTTTCTTCTTTTATTTTTCCGGAAATTTCTTTTTTGTGCTTAACATTTAAAAGCTGCCAGCCCGAACGAAAAATAACCAACCCCCCAGCTACTCTTAGAGCAGGAATAGTTATTCCAAAAAAATTAAGCAGATAAACACCAATAAAGTATGAAACAACACATACAAGAATAATATAGGTACATGTTTTTTTTAGCGTTTTTAGTTTGTTTTCTTCAGTCATATCCTGTGTAAGACTAATATACACCGGCAATCCACCAAGAGGATTAATTAGTGAGAATAATCCAATTAGGATGGTTAAAAAAACAGATGTTTCAAACATGCAGCAAAATTAGTGTTATTTTAATTTGTTTTTGCAATTTGGCATGCTGTATATTCGTTAATAAAACGCAAACAAATAAAATTATCCTATTTTTGTTCTTTATAGAAATCAAATGGCCTTAAATTTAAAAACATTAGCAACCCGAAGTATGAGCGCAGCAGTTTTTGTTGTGCTTTTGATTGGTTGTGTTTATTGGAATTACCTTTCTTTTACGATTTTCTTTTTTGCGGTTTCAATGATAGGCTTGAATGAATTTTATAAAATTGCTGAGAAATTGGGGGCAAAACCATTAAAAATAGTTGGTTTTTTAATTGGAATCTTAACTTATTTCTTTTTTGTTAGTTTTAGTAACCTAACATCATCAACCGAATTAATTATTTATAAAATCACTGGAGTTATTTTACCATTAATAATTATAGGCCCATTTATTTTGTTCTCTGTTGCTTTATTTACAAGAAATGAAAATGCTATTCAAAGTACAACCTTTACTATTGGGGGAATAATTTATGCTGTATTGCCTTTTGCGCTATTAAATCAAACAGTTTTAAATACAAATAGTGATTTTGAGCCTGAATTAATTTTAGGAATTATTTTTTTAATTTGGAGTAACGATACTTTTGCTTATTTAGGCGGCAGTTTATTTGGTAAAAATAAGATGATAGAGCGTGTTTCTCCAGGAAAAACCTGGGAAGGAACAATTATTGGGGTTCTAATAACCTTTACCTTAAGTTTTGCTTTTAATACGCTTATCTTTAAATTAGAAAATCATATCTGGCCTACCTTAGGAATAGCTATTCCTATATTGGCTACAATTGGCGATTTGGTTGAAAGTAAATTAAAAAGAGAAGCCGGAATTAAAGATAGTGGTAGCATCATGCCAGGCCACGGAGGTGTTTTGGATAGATTTGATAGTTTAATTTTTGTATCGCCTTTTGTTTATGCTTTTTTTAAGCTTTAAAGTCTTACAGAATGTACACGATGAATAGGGATAACCACCCCTTGTTTTAAAATAACTCTTTTATCAGTTACCCCCCAAACAGTTGTTTCAACAACCTTACAGGATATATCATCTTCAAAATAAATTCTAATTTTAAACTGCTCTAAATTTCCTAAAGTTAAGGCTCTATCAAGCTCTTCTCGTCTTTCTTTTATTTGCATAATGTCGTTTAAAACTTCAGTTGCTGGAAATTTTAAATTCTCAATTTGTTCTTTTTCTATTGGTTGAAAGCTAGCAATAACCATCGGATTTAATTATTAAAAAATTACTATTAAACTATTACGCTATATGAAACGTTAAAAAAGGTAAAAGGTTGCAGTTGTTAATTATTAATTTGCTTTTTTAAAGTTTTAAATAATTCCTGAGTCTTTTGACTTCCGATTCTGTATGTAAAGCCATCATTATCAACTAATTCAATAAATTCTTCGCCGCTTGTATAAAAACGAATAACCCCCTTGTTATGTAAGTTATAAACAGCCCGCCGAAGCATATTTTTTTTGTAACGACTCTTTCGCATGGATACAATATTTTTTAGGTCAATTTTTACTTTTCTTGCTGTCCAAAAGCCATCTAAAATTAAAAAACCGTTATAAACTTTAGTTTGTATATGTAGGATATAAGTTAGTACGGTAGAAAATATTAAAATGCAAACTCCAATAATAAAAAATATTAAACCCGATTCATTTGTATTTTCGATAGGGTACGACCCAATTTTTACAAAAGAAAGTTGAACAGGCTTTGGATTTTCGCTCCAATAATAAGCAACAAAACAAAACAAAGTAATTAATGAGCGAATAACAATACTAAGGCGATTATGCCCCATGTATTGTTTCTCTTCAAATAATATTTCGTTTTTAATCAACTAAACTTAGTTTTAACAGGTTTTTACTTTTATCTGAAATTTTATATCTATCATCGCTGCGGTAGCCTATAACCCAAATAATCTCTTTATTTCCATTTTCAAGCAGTTGGCAGTTTTGCTTATCAAAAGCATTTAATTTTTGATCTTTAAAATAATCACTTAATAGTTTAAATCCATTCATACCAAAGGGTTTAAACTTATCTCCTGTTTTTGCTGTTCTTACGGTTAAGGGAAAAATGAGCTTTTCGTCTTCAATTACTAATTCATTATTTTTTACTTTATCAAAGTGTTTTATTTTTTCAATCACAAATAACTTTGATTTTTTTAAATCACTCATCGATTTAATACTTGTCGATTTAAAATTATCACTTGTATTTTGTTTAATGAAAATAAAGTCTCTATCAATAGTTAATGTGTGTGTTGATGTGTAAAATAATCTACCGGCTTCACCATTCTCGGTTATATTAGTTTTAATGTCTGCTATTTGCGCATGATTAAAGCCAAATGGTTCTAAAATATAATGAAGGACCGTTGTAATTTGTTTTTCCGTTTTTAATAGATTTTTATTTAAGCTTAGCAATTCAGCTTTTTTAGATAACAACTGTTTGGTTTTATGTTCTAAAAAATCAGATATAATCTCAGCTTCTTCTTTAAAGTTGGCAACATTGTTTAAAAATGTTTGCTCAATATTTGGATGTAGTTCTTTTAATTTTGGAATTACTTTTAAACGTAAAAAATTACGTTCATACTTGGCTTCCAAATTACTTTCATCAGTTCTATATTTTATTTTTTCTTTTTTCGCAAATGTCGAGATTTCTTCTTTTGTAAAATTTAAAAGCGGTCTAACAATGTTTTCAGTTTTTTGAGGAATCCCTTTTAAACCATTAATACCAGTTCCTCTACACAAATTAATAAATATGGTTTCTATTTGGTCATTTGCATGATGAGCTGTAGCTAAATAGTCGAATTTATTTTTGCTTAACACCTCATTAAACCAATTATACCTTAACTCGCGAGCGGCCATTTGAATGCTTATATTATTTTTTTTACGGTAAGCCTCAGTATTAAAAGATTGAGTGTAAAATTTTACGTCTAATTTTTTAGCCAATGCTTTACAAAATGCTTCATCGGCTTCGCTATCTTTCCCTCTTAATTTAAAATTGCAATGAGCTAATGCAAATGTGAAACCGGCTTTTTTTAATAAGTGTGCTAATACCACAGAATCTACACCTCCGCTAATAGCTAACAAAAGCGAATGTTGTTTGCTAAAAAGTTGATTTTTAAGTATGTTTGATTCAAATTTACTCTGCACCTAACAAAGGTAATAAAATGGCAACAACAAAGCACGTAGAAGATGCTTCTTTAAAGGTAACAGAATACATAGATAATTTGCCCGATTGGAGCAATAAAATATGTAAACGTCTTCGTAAAATCATTTTAAAGAGTGATCCAAAAATAATTGAGGATTGGAAGTGGGGACCAAATTACTATTTAGAGGGAATGATTTGTGGCTTCGGCGCTTTTCAAAAACATGTCAGTTTAGCGTTCTTTCAAGGGACATTTTTAAAAGATAAAAGAAAAATACTGCAAATAAATCCCGGTAATTTGCATAATAGACACTTAAAATTTAGAGATGTTAAAGAAATAAACGAAGATATTTTACTTGAATATTTGATTGAAGCTATAGACAATAATAAAAAAGGTAAAATATTGGTGCAGGCTAAAGACAAAACAGTAATCATAGCGGCAGATACAAAGCTGGCATTTAAAAGTGCCGGGATTTTAAATTATTTTGAATCCTTAGCTTATTCACACAAAAAGGAATATAATATGTGGATAGAAGATGCAAAAAAAGAAGAAACTAGAAAAAGCAGAATAGAAAAAGCTATTGCTAAGTTAGCTTCTAAAGAAATGATGCACGATAAATATAAAAAGTGACAAACATCATAACTGTTATTTTTCTTTTAAATAAATTTGGACTAATATTATAAAACTAAAATTTTTAAAATGGGTAAAAATGTTACTATAGTTGGCGCAGGATTAGTGGGTTCTTTGGTATCAATATATTTAGCTAAAAAAGGCTATAAGGTTAATGTTTATGAGCGTCGGGCTGATATGCGAAAGTTACAAATGTCGGCCGGAAAATCGATTAATCTTGCACTTAGTGATAGAGGCTGGAAGGGATTAGAAGGTGTTGGTATTGCCGATGAAATTAAAAAAATAGCTATTCCAATGTATGGTAGGTTTCTTCATCATAAAGATGGAACAACAGGATATCAACCATATGGAAAAGAAAATCAAGCCATTTACTCTGTTTCTCGAGCCGACATTAACATGAAGTTGATGGATTTAGCCGAAGAACAACCCAATGTAAAAATCCATTTTGATAAGCGTTGCATAAATATAGAACGCAATAAACTTGAAACTTCTTTCGAAGATAACAGCACTAAAAAAATAGAAACAGTTTCGTCTGACCTTATTTTTGGCGCTGACGGGGCTTTTGCGGCTTCTCGTTTAAATATGCAATTACATTCAGATAGGTTTGAGTATAAACAACATTATATTGATTGTGGGTATAAGGAATTAATTATTCCTCCGGGAGAAAATGGTAAGTTTTTGATGGAAAAAAATGCACTTCATATTTGGCCTCGTGGCAGCTTTATGATGATTGCGCTTCCTAATCCTGATGGTAATTTTACCTGCACTTTATTTTTACCTTTTGAGGGCGAAAAATCATTTGAAAAAATTAAAACTAAAGAGCAAGTAACTCAATTTTTTAATGAAGAGTTTCCTGATGCAGTTCCTTTAATGCCAACTCTTATTGAAGATTTTATGAATAACCCGGTTTCATCTTTAGTTACAGTTAAATGTTTTCCGTGGACTTTTGATAATAAAATTGGATTGATTGGAGATGCAGCCCATGCTATCGTTCCATTTTACGGCCAAGGTATGAATTGTGGTTTCGAAGATTGTGTAGTTTTAAATGATTTAATTACAAAACACAAGGATGATTGGGATAAGATTTTTCCTGAGTATGAAAGTCTTCGTAAACCCGATGCCGATGCCATAGCGGATTTAGCTATTGCCAACTTTATTGAAATGCGTGATAAAACTGCAGATCCAAAGTTTTTGCTTCAGAAAAAAATTGAAGCTAAGTTTTCAGAAAAACATCCTGACAAATGGATTCCTTTATACAGCATGGTTACTTATAGTCCACACATACGTTATAGTAAAGCTTTAAGTGAAGGCAAAAAACAACAAGCCATTATGGATAAAATAATGACAACACCTAATATTGAAACTAAATGGGATTCAGTAGAAATTGAAAATGCTATTTTAAATCAATTATAAATGAATTTTGACTACGATTTTATATCAGAAAACTCTGTAAAACTTGGAGTATCACTAGTGTTAGGCGCATTAATTGGTGCCGAGCGCGAGTATAAAGGACGTAACATTGGTTTTAGAACTATTATTTTAATTACTTTGGGTTCAACCTTATTTACGATCTTATCTTTTATTTTAGGAAAAGATAATGAACCGGCCCGTATAGCTTCTAATATTGTAACAGGGGTTGGTTTTTTAGGAGCCGGCGCCATTTTTAGAGAGGGTGCGAGTGTAAGAGGTATGACGACGGCTTCCTTAATTTGGATTAGTGCCGCAATTGGAATGGCTTGTGGTATTGCTCAATATGAATTTGCAATTTTAGTAACTTTGATAACCCTCGTTATTTTATTGGGATTTACTGGGGTTCAAAAATTTATAGATAGGTATAATCAAGAAAAAATTTATAAAATTAGTATAGATAATAATCTTGATTTAAAAAGGGAAATAGAAAAAAACATGAAAGTATTCAAATTAAAATTTGAAATTGTTAAGCAAACAAAAATAAACGAAAGCCTAAAAATTGAATACGAAATAAGAGGGGCCGATACCGCCCATGCTAACTTTACCCAATACTTAACCACTACAAACGTAATCTCCTTCTTTGAAGTGTAATCATTTGATTTTTAGTTAATTAAAATTAATTTCTTCTTGTAACTTTGCGGAGTATTATACGTCTTACTTTTAAACAATTTGAATTTAACCGAATATAATCAATGTGTAGATGCTCATGCCGATGGCGTTTATCGTTTTGTGTTAAAGCAAATTCGCGATAAAGATATTGCCAAAGATATTGTGCAAGATTCGTTTGAAAAGATGTGGCGCAAGATAGAAAACATTGATGGTGCGAAAGCTAAAACTTATTTATTTACTACGGCATACCACACGTTAATAGATTATACGCGCAAAAATTCGAAAAGTGCAAGGATGAATGAGGTTGATTATAATCAACATAGCCATAATAGCCAGTATAGCGATTTAAAAGAAATCCTTAATCAAGGATTAGAGCAATTACCCGAAATTCAAAAAACAGTTTTATTATTGCGCGATTATGAAGGCTATGATTATGCCGAGATAGGGGAGATTACCCAATTAAAAGAGAGTCAAGTAAAGGTTTATATTTTTAGGGCAAGAACATTTTTAAAGAATTATATAGGCAAAGTAGAAGCAGTTATTTAATGAGCAAAATTAATTTACATAATTACGAAGCGTTTTTAATAGATTACCTAGATGGTAATTTAAGTAAAGATGACTTTGCTCAATTAAAAGCTTTTATTTTGGTTAATCCTCAATTAGAGATTGATTTGAATGATTTAAATTTCCCGTCATTTGCTAATGAATCTATTAAAGTTGATTTTAAAAATGAATTAAAAAAAACTGATGCTTTTATTGAAGATGAAGAAATAATCAACTATTTAGAAAATAATTTACCTGAAGTACAAAGAAAGTTATTTGAATCTAAAATATTAAAAGATAGGGAATTAGCTTCTCAATTAACTGAGTATAAAAAAACCATCCTACAGCAAGAGCCTTCAATTACTTTTGTTACAAAAGCTGAGTTTTTAAGAACAGAAGACGATTTAATTTTAAACAATCCAACTTTATCCTTCATAGAAAACCAATTAAGTCCTTCCGAAAAATTACAATTCGAAACAGAATTAAAATCTAGTTCCATCCTCCAACAAGAAGTTAATTTATTTAATAAAACAAAATTAGAAGCTAATTATTCAATTCAATACCCCAATAAAGACGAGTTAAAAAAAGAAACAAAAGTTATTGCTTTATTTAGTTTTAGACTAGTTTCATCAATAGCAGCAGCTATTTTATTATTAGTTGGTTTAGCTGTTGTTTATAATTTTTATTTTTCAAAGCCGCAAGTCTCACATGAAATGGCTAACAATAACTTTAACGAAACGTCAAAAAGCATTACTAATCAAGTGGTTGCGCCTATTGATTCAGTTGGAGGTTTAAGTAATAATGCAATCGAAAAATCAACATTTATAGCTAAGAAAACCGATAATAATACAAATTCATTTAATAAAAATAAACATATAAGGGAGTTAAAAGAACCATTAACAAACTCAGTTGCTATAAATAAAATTGTGGATGCAATAGATACTATTCAAAATAATGCTTTAGTTAATGAATCAAAATTGGCTTTAGCAAATTCTAAGTTAAATGATACCGGCAAAGAAACACCGGCACTTGCTGATTTTAACCAAAGCAAATATTCAAAACAAAACTATTTAATTGTTGAGCAATATGAGGAAGATGATATTATAGCATCTTCTCCGAAGAAAAAGAGTTTATGGCAACGTGCCGTAAAATTAGCTCAAGGAATTAATAAACTTGGCCTTAAGTCTATTGATGGTGAAGAAACTCAAAATAACAATTACTCCCTTTCTTTTAATGCTTTTAGCGTAGAAAAGCGTTAATCTAGTAAATTTCCCTTCTCCAAGTTATCACTTTGCGGAACAAGGTGTGTTTTTATGTTGGCAAAAAAGAGAACTTAATTTTCATAAATTATTTTAAATTTTATTATCTTGCCACTAATAATAATAACTAAAAAGAATAAATTATGAAAAAAAATCTATTAAAAATTTTTACTTTAATAAGTTTGTCTGCAAGCATTACTATAAATGCTCAAACACAAACTTTTAATTATACAGGAGCCGTGCAGAATTTTACTGTTCCTGTTGGCGTAACATCTATTACCGTTGATGCCTCTGGTGCTCAAGGTAATGCCAACACTCTTAATAATGGTGTAGGTGGTTTAGGTGGGCGCGTTTTAGCAACACTAACAGTTACGCCTGGTGAAGTATTACAAGTAAGAGTTGGTGGCGGTGGTTCTGTTACAGCAACTGGTGGTTTTAATGGAGGTGGTACAACACCTGCCGCAGATTGTGTTACAGCAACTGGCGGCGGTGGCGGTGGCGCTAGCGATATTTTCAGATCTCCTTACACCTATAATGCTACTCTTGCTTTAGTTGTTGCTGGTGGCGGTGGCGGAGCTGGAGGTGCTCGAGTTGGAGCTTGCGGGCCAGGTGGTGGTGGTGCAGGTGGTGGTGGTTGGTACGGCGGCGGCGGTGGCGGCGGCTATGATGGTGCAGGCGGCGGCGGCGGCACACAAAGTGCTGGTGGTGCTCTTGGTGCCTTTGGATTTACTGGTGGCGGTAATGGTACAGCAGGCGTACAAGCTTTAGCTGGAATTGGTGGAACATGTGTTGCAAATAACCAATCAGCCTCTGCAAATGGGCCAAATGGCGGCGATGGTGGCGGACTTATAGGAGCTAGTGGTACTGGTGGTGGTTCTCTTTGGCGCGGCGGTTCAGGCGGTGGTGGTAGCAATTTTGCAAATGCAGGTGCTACTAATGTAACGCATACTCAAGGTTTTAAAACAGGTAATGGTCAGATAATTATAAATTGGTCTGGTTGTGCCCTTGCAGCAGCACCTACACAAACTACTTCAACTCAAAATATTTGCGCTAACACTACAGCTTCGTTAAATGTTGTAGGCACAGGTACTGTAAATTGGTACGCAACTTCGTCTTCAACTATTAGTTTAGCAACAGGTCAAAATTATGTAACCCCTGTCTTAAGTTCTGGTAACTACACTTATTATGCTGCTTCTACAAATTCATGTGCAGAAGGTCCGCGTACTGCAATTACTGTTACAGTAAATGCTTTACCCACAATTTCAATTACTGGTACAAATGTAGTTTGTGAAGGTACGTCAGTTAATTTAACTGCTAATGGCGCTAGTACTTATACGTGGAATACAGGCGCAACTACTTCAACAATTGCTCCAACTCCAACTACTAGTGTAACATATACGGTTATTGGTACTTCTTCTGTTACTGGTTGTAGTTCGCAAGCAGTTCAAAATATTACTGTTAATGCTTTACCAAGCGTTTCAATTAGTGCTACTCAATCTTTAAGTTGTATTAATTCTTCGACTGTTGCTTTAACAGTTAGCCCAGTGGGTGGCGTAATTACAGGTAGTAATGTATCGGGTAATATATTTACACCCGGCGCAGTAGCAGGCACTTTTGTGCAAAATTATGCATATACAAGTACGGTAACTGGTTGTTCTAATACGGCAACAAATTCTATCGTTGTTTCGTTATGTACAGGCTTACTATCAGTAGCCAATAATCAACCGTCAGCAATTAATGTTTACCCTAGCCCAAGCAATGGTAATATTACTATTGAATTGGTTAACGGATTTACCAAAGAGATTAGTGTAATTGATATTACAGGTAGAATTGTTTTAACCACAACTTCATCTTCAGATAAAGTAAATGTTGATATATCAAACTTATCAAATGGTATTTACTATATTAAAGTAATAAGCAATAATAAACCTGATATTATTAAAGTTGTAAAACAATAATAATTAAGTTTAATAAAAAGGAGCCATTCTCAAACAGAGAATGGCTTTTTTGTTTTTATAAATATCCATGTTAGGTCTTTGGGAATTCTATACTTCATTTGCCTGTTGCTTTATAACGGCTAAGGTAAAGACCACGCTTCGCAGGATTTGAAATCCTGCACGACATTATTTTAAAATTATCGCTACGAAAAGTAGTGTAAATACGATTGTTTAATAGTTATTCCGTAGGATTACAAATCCTGCGGAGCTAGGGAGCATGTATGGAGAGTGTCTTATAATCACGTGTTTTTCTATATATCTCTTTAGGTTTATTGGTGTTTAAAATGCTTGTCCAATGCCAAAATAAAATAATTTGTCCTCTTTTGAGACACCGTAGTCAAACGAAATAATTGTGGATTGATTCCACGCAATTCGCAACCCACCACCATAAGAAGTTTTAACGTTTGAAAAATTTAAATCTTGCCATTTGTCCCTAACCGTCCCTGCGTCAAAAAATGGTGCAATGCCAAATGCAAAGCGTTGCTTTTTTAATTTTATTTCTGCAAGTCTAATCCGTAACTCAACGTTTGCAAATGCTAAAGAACGCGCTAAAAATCGGTTTGCTCTATGTCCACGAAGCGATTGTTTCCCGCCCAACGAATTTATACTGCCATCCGGACTCCATTGGTCTTGAAACTCAAAGAATGGCGCATTATTCCCGAAAATATTTCCTGCTCCAACACGCGCACCAAAAACAGTTCGTGGTCCGATTGGTATTTTTTTATAAACTCGTCCTTGTATGAAAAATTTATTGAAATCGAATTGAGAACCAATAATTGGATTTGAAAATTCATTTGCAATTTCAAAATAATATCCGCGAGTTGGGTCAGGTTCAAAATCTCTTGTGTCAAATATTAGCGCACCTTGTATAAGTGAAACCAAACCTCCATCAAGCCCTGAAATTAATCCTTGTTGAAAATCTCTTCTGAGTAACGAAGTTCCGTTTGGCGCTTTAATTTCTTGTCCTGTGTTTGGGTCTATAGCTTCGGCCTCTGTCCCTTCGAACGTTTTGTAGCTCAAATGTTGAATTTCGTAGCCACTCATAACTCTCCAAATTCCTTTTTTCCCAAGTGCATAATCGGCTTTTAGGTTTAGCATATATTCGGTTTCTCGAAATCTGTTAGATAAAGCATCGGTTACAAAACTTTCTTCGCCAGGTCCGCCTGGGCGTAAGGTTTTTCTTGCTTTGTCAAAGGATTCGTATGTTGAATAAGTTTGTCCACCATTTGGTGTTGATGGTAGTCTTAATTCTCCGAGTGTAGATTCTGCTGAGCCAAAATATAAGTTAGATGGATTTTGTTGAGCTTTAAAATCAACTTTGAAGCGCCAGCGGGTTCCTTTATAATATGGCACATCAAGAGATAAAATAATTTCTCTTGCATTTGATGTATAATAAGCCGCGTTAGCTTTAAGTTTAGCGAGGTAGGGTGTATAAGCAAAAAACGGATTTGTACGCTCTCCGTTCCAATAAATATTTGTCCTAGCCCCAAATCCAAACCCAGTTACAGGGTCAGATGAAAAGTCTGGAATTCCTGTTATAAAAGTTCCTTCACGTTTTTTTGCCAAGTCTGCTTCCGACATTCGTTTTGATTGTATAAACGAAATGGTGTCTTTGTTTTGAGCATTTACTAAAAATGAACTTATTGCAAATGTTAATAGAAGTGGAAATTTTAGTGGCATATTATTTAAGTTCTTTATTTCTCAAAGATATTGTTCAATTCTTAATTAATTCTGTAGATAAATAGGGAGATACCCAAAAAACAATAGTTTATTGTATCTGCCCAAACAAAAGGCAAAAATCACTTTTTAAATAATACTCTTCAAATTTATTTTTATTAAGCTGTAACTTTTTAATAAGCTCTGCGTCTTACTCTTAAATAACACAAAAGCGCTTTAAATTAAAATATTATAAATAAAAAAAACAAAACTATGAATACTAAATTTTTATCAATAGCCCTTATTACCACGGTAATTTCTATTAAAGCTCAGCAAATTCAAACTAGGCCGGCAAGTCCATTTAATAAAGTAGAAACGCACGGTTCGGTAAATGTAATTTATACTAGCTCAGATACCTTAGATGTACAAGTAAGTGCCGCAGCTAAGGAAATTGATAATGTTGAAACAAAATTCGAAAATTCAACTTTAATTGTAAATAATAAGGGGCACTTTAGCTCACCGGTTTATGTTTATGTTAAAAACAGCAACTTAATTGATGTTCAAAGCAGCGGGGCTTCCACATTTAAAACAAGCAACATTGTAAAATGCGATTCTATCAATTTTAGTTTATCGGGCTCGTCTGAGGTTTCGGCTAAATTAGAATGTCAATCAATAAAATCAATACAAAGCGGGGCAAGTAACCTCAAATTAATGGGTAGCTCGCCAAATTTATTTGCCGAACTTTCAGGGGCATCAACTTTAAAATCCTACGACTTAAGTGCCGATAAAGTGAACGTTTCAACTACTGGGGCTTCTTCAGCGAAAATTTATGTTAATGAAAAACTTATAGCCAATGCTAGCGGAGCCAGTAATATTAAAATTAAAGGTGATGCAAAAGATATTAGTGCCGAGGCTAGTCCTGCCGCAAGCATTACTAAGACCTTAGATCAAAATAAAGTTGAAAAATCTTCTGGTAAAGATTCTACCGTTTATAAGTGGAAAGGGAAAAAAATAATCATTATTGATAAGGACAAAGATGGAGAAACTAGTTATGATACTGTTGATGTTAAACACAAACACGCTAACGAAGAGTTTTACCACTGGGCTGGATTTTCGATGGGTATTAATGGTTATTTAGGCGCTAATGGAAGTACCACTTTGCAAAAAGGCGTAAATTATATGGATTTAGATTATTCTCGTAGCTACAACTTTCAGTTTAATATTATTGAACGTCAACTTAATATTGTAAGAAATAATTTAAAGTTAGTTACCGGTTTTGGTTTCGATTATCATTCTTACGGATTAAATCGCAACACTAATTTAAACCCTAATACAGATAGTTTGCCATTATTTGCATCAGTTGACACAACAAATAACTACGATTACAAAAAAAATAAATTCAGAAATACTTATATTCAAGTGCCATTGTTATTAGAGTTTAATACTAGTAATAACCCTAATAAATCATTTCACATGGCATTTGGTGTAATTGGCGAGTTTTTAATTTCTTCGCGTACAAAACAAAAGTTAGAACAAAATGGTTTTGAGTTTACAAAACAAAAAAGAGATAGCTATAATCTTAACCCGTTTTCGGCTAAAGCCCATGTAAATATTGGTTATAGAGGATTTACTGCATTTGGAGAATACAATCTTACACCATTATTCCAATCTGGCAAAGGACCAGAGTTGTATCCTTTTACCGTAGGTGTTAGATTAATTCCATTTGACTAAATTATATTTTATAAAAAAAGGGAGCTTCTTTAAAGGACGCTCCCTTTTTTATGCTATTAATTTATCAAAATTAGAACGTATTAAAGGATGTTACAGTCTTGACATTTTTTTTATCTTTGCCACCCTAATGGAAACCAAAAAATTTATAGATATAGAAAGTATTCTTAAGGAAAAAGCCTATAAACTATATAGATGGTTACCAAGGTTTGCCATTAAATGGCTTAAGAAAAAATTGCACGAAGACGATATTAATGCAACAATGCTGCATCTTGGAGATAAACAAGGTTTGGATTTTAATGCAGAGGGTTTAAAAAAAATTGGCGCGGAGGTTGAATCGGTAAATGCACATTTTGTTCCAAAAACAGGAAAAGTAACTATAGCCTCCAATCATCCATTAGGTGGATTAGATGGAATGGCTTTAATAAAAGCAGTTGGTGAAGTTAGACCAGATGTACGTTTTTTTGTGAATGATGTATTAAAGAATTTGAAAAATTACGGCGAAATATTTGTAGCGGTTAATAAATTGGGTTCCGCTTCTGCCAGTTCTCTAAGGGTTATGGAGGAAGTTTTTAGGTCAGAAACCGCAGTATTGATTTTTCCTTCCGGCTTAGTTTCTCGTAAACAAAACGGTTTAATTCGCGATTTAAGGTGGCGAAAAAGCTTTGTGACTCAAGCAATAGATCATAAACGAATGATTCAACCAGTTTTTATTGAAGGAGAAAACTCTAAATTCTTTTATAATTTTGCTAAATGGCGCAAGCGTTTGGGCATAAAGGCAAATATTGAAATGCTTTTTTTGCCGGATGAAATGTTTATGGCTAATCGAAAAACCATTAAAATTCATTTTAGCAAACCATTCGAATCCACAATTCTTGATAGTAGTAAAACGCACAGAGAGTGGTCGGAACTTATTTACAAATTCATATACTCTCCTGAGTTTATGAAAGGTATTTCGTTTGAAGAGTATATTAAGCTCTAAGGTATTAAAGCATTAACAACCAGTATTTTATTGTTTAAGCAAGAAGTTGAAGTTTCTTGTAAAAGGGGCTCTATTTTAGTTTAAATTTGCAAATACTCATGAAAGACGTTTTTTTAGTACATATTATTTTACCTGAAGTTTTTACTGCCAAGTTTTGGGATTTAATTCCAAAGCAAACAAAACGAATAAATGATCTTTTAGAAAATCGTGTTATATTAAACTATTCGTTAGATATGGAGCGCAAAAATGTTTGGGTTTTTATGGAGGCTAAAGATGAAAAAACCGTAATGGATATTTTAAGTACTTTCCCAATTATTAAAGACGTTAAAATCAATATTCATGAATTAGCTTTTTATGATGCCGCTCCAATTGGTATGCCTGAATTGATAATGAATTAATCTTTTCTTTCCTTCTTTCATCTTAAATCATTTGTTTTTAAAATGTAAAGACTTTTTTAGTTTTTCAATAAAACGTATATTTGACCATGGCTACAAAAGAACAGGTTAAAGAATATTACGACACATTTAAAGAGCATCAAAAGCAATTAGGAATAAATATAAGACATCGTACAATTTTTAAAAATTTAAAAAATGCTGGTTTAAAAACTAATTCAAATGTTTTAGAAATTGGTTGTGGAATTGGCACTGTAAGTAATTTAATTTTAAAATACATTAGCGATGGGAGCTTTGTTGGTTTAGATATTAGTCCTGAAAGTATCAATATGGCAAAAACTTTTAACGCCTTTCATAAAAAGGCCGAGTTTTTGGTAAATGACATGAGTAATTTCACTCATAAAACTAAATTTGATTTTGTTGTATTTCCTGATGTTTTAGAGCATATTCCTGTAGAGCAACATGCCAATATTTTTGAAACGGTTTCAAAATTAACAAGTCCAAACGCAGTAATTTTAATAAATATTCCCGAGCCTAATTATTTAAATTGGGTTAGAGAGCATGAGCCTAAAAAATTACAGATAATTGATCAATCGTTGTCAATGCAGGATTTATTAAATAATACTTATCCCTATGGCTTTAAATTATATTCAATGAATCCTTATTCTTTGCATTTTGATGTAAATGATTATTTGAGCATAGTTTTAAAAAAAGACCCAACAGTAAAGCAAGTTATTTTAAAAAATAAGCTAAAGCGTGTTATCGAAAACACAAAAAGTAAGTTAGCATAAAGCATTTTGAAACAAAAGCTTTTATATTTTCATGCAGGTAAATCTTCTTTTGTAATAAAGGATATTGAGATTTTGCAGGAAAAATATGAGGTTCACGAGTTCTTCTTTAATACTACCAATAAAAAAACTTATTTATTTGAATTTATTAAACAGAAATTATTTATTCTGAGTAAGATTTTTGGAGCAAAATTAATTGTTTGTCAGTTTGCTGGACATTATTCTTTTTTACCAATTTTGTTTGCGAAACTATTTTTTAAAAAGTCGGTAATTATTGCCGGGGGTACAGATTGTGTTTCGTTTCCATCAATTGCTTATGGTAATTTTAGTAATAAATTGATGAGGTTTACCACCACTTTTTCTTTTAAGAATTGCGATTTAATTTTACCGGTACATCAATCATTGGTAGAATATGATTACACGTATCAACCAAATGATTTCCCTAAACAAGGTTTTAATTATTTTATAAAAGGCTTAAAAACAAAAGTTGAGGTAATCCCAAATGGTTACGATAGTAAAAAATGGTTTTGTGATTCTGAAAAAGAAAAAAAATCTTTTATAACCATTGGAGCGGGGTTGGGCTCAAGATTTGGTTTTAGTTTAAAAGGAATTGATTTGATTTTTGAGATAGCACCAAAATTTCCGGATGCCATTTTTTATATTGTAGGTGGCTCTTCTATTAAAACAAAAGCTCCTGCCAATGTTAAATTATTAGAAAACATGGCTAATAAAACAATTCAACCGTTGTTGAGTAGAATGCAATTTTATCTTCAACTATCATTATCAGAAGGTTTTCCTAATGCTTTATCAGAGGGAATGCTTTGCGAATGTGTTCCAATAGTTTCTAATGTTGGAGGGATGCCCGATATTGTTGATGCTTGCGGTTATATTTTAAATCATAAAAATTTAGATGAGCTTTTTACAGTAATTCAATCGGCATTAAATAATAATGAAGTTACTGCACTTGGAAAAAAAGCAAGAAAGAGAATAGAAGAAAACTATACTTTTGAGAATAGAAAAACTAAATTGTTATCTGAATTACAAAAACTAGTTTAAGTGGGCGTAATAAAAAGGCAAGGAATAAAAAATACAGTAATAACCTACATAGGTATTATTATTGGTGCCGTAAATATTATTTTTGTTCAGCCCAAATTATTAAGCGAGGAAGAGCTTGGCTTAACGCGTTTATTGTATGATTTTGCCTATTTAATAGGCTTAGCGGTACCGTTGGGTTTGCCTAATATCATCGTTAAATATTTTCCATTTTTTAAGGATAAGGAAAATAAACATAATGGTTTTGCAGGTTTTGTATTACTTATTTTTTTAATTGGCTTTATTATTTCGGCTGCGGCATTACTTATTTTTAAACCGACAATTACAAGTCTTTATATAGATGACGCAGCGTTATTTGTAAATTACTTTAGTTTTATTATTCCATTTACCTTTATTGTTTCAGCTATAACAATTACTACGGCTTATTGTCAGGCATTGTTTAAATCGACCATCCCCTCATTTTTAAATGATATTTGTTTAAGATTGGGTGTAATCTTAATTACCATTTTATATTTTAATAAGATTATTACCCTCGATTATTATGTTTATTGTTTTATTGGTTTGTATGCTATTGAGCTTTTAGCAATTCTTATTTATATTCTTATTGTAGATAAGTTATCGTTTATTCCCAATAAAAATTTATTCAAAAAATACTCAGCAAAACAAATGCTGAGGTTTGGTTTATTATTGTGCTTGGCTTCTTTTGCATCTATTGCGCTTAGAAAAATAGACGTGATTATTTTAGGTACTACAGATCTTAAATTGGTTGCAGTTTATACAACGGCTATATTTATTGCTTCCTTTATAGAAGTGCCTTTAGGAGCTCTGGAGCGCATTAGTCATACTAAAATCGCAGATAGTTTTGCGAAAAATAATTTCACTGAAATTGAAAAAATATATAAAGATTCTGTAAAATATTTGTTGTTAATTGGTGGGCTTTTGTTTATTGGTATTAATGCTTGTACTAAATATATTTATGAAATTGGTCAATTACCAAATTCTTATTTAGATTGCATAAATGTTGTTTACATTGTTAGTTTAGGAGCACTCATAAATATTTCTACAGGTATAAATTCTGCTATCATGTTTTATTCTAAACATTATGTTTTGGGTACAACTTTACTGGTTTTAACTTTAGTAATTACCATTTTATTAAACATTTTTTTAATTCCAATTTATGGTATTTATGGCGCTGCTATTGCATCTGTAGCGGCATCTTTAATTTACAATATGGTTAAGTTTGTTTTTATTTACCGTAAGTTTAAATTTCAGCCTTACACTATAAAGTCGTTTGTTATTTTTGTAATTATAGTTATCTGTTCTTTTGTTGGATTTATTTTTCCTGAATTAAGTAACAATTCATTTGTGAATTTATTTATAAAAGGCAGTGTTGTAACAACTATTTATATTGCAGCAATATATCAGCTAAAATTAGCCCCCGAAATTTTTACAGGAATAAAAAACAGATTAATTAAGAAGTAATCTTTTTAATGATCTTCTTCAGAATCATCAAAGGCAAAATCTTCGCCACCATCTTCATCAGTATGTTCGTCTTCAACATCTGCCTCTTCTCCTTCTTCACCTTCTAAACTTTGAATATCTGCCTCTTCAACAGCTTCTTCTCCAGTATCTATGGTTTTATAAATTTCGTCATCTTCAATTTCAGCATCATTTAATAAACCAGCCATTGCTAAATCCGGACTAAGTTCTTCCTTAGCCATGTTCATTTGTTTGTACTGTTTTGGAGCAGTACCAACAGTTTTTATACAAATAGGGTAGGTAACTTTCGGACTTTCATCTGCAATTTTCAACATCTCTATTAAAAAACTCCATTGCACATTTAAATCAAACACATAAACAAAACGTTGATGCGGTTGCTCAATATATTTTGCAATTTTCACATCAGCCATTAGTTTTTTTGGATCTACATTTTTACGAATTTCATCGGCATCTAGAGGCAAATCTTCCTTTTTTAAAGTAATTTCTTGCCCTTTTCTCCAAAAATCATCACTAACAAAAAAAGAAGCAGAGTGTTTGTTATCAAACTTAAAACTTTCTTGAATAATAGTGTGAAATTGTTCAAATGTTTGAACAGTACGAATATCTATATCTCTATAAATATCTTCGTTCTCCTCTAAATAAACCCTAAAACGATAAACAGCCATTTTTATTTGGTTTTATAAATTTCTGATTTTACTAATCCAATTTTATTGAAAAAATGGTTAAAAGAAACACCCAAAACACCCAAACCATATTTTGTACTTCTACTAAAATTAATCGAGCTGGCTTCAGGAAAATATTTAGTGGGGCAAGTTACTTCTGCAATATCAAATCCTGCATAAAATATTTGTGATATCATTTGATTATCAAAAACAAAATCATCTGAATTAGCGTGATAATTAATTTTTTGAATTACCTCTTTAGAAAATGCACGGTAACCTGTATGATATTCTGATAATTTTTGATTTAATAAAACGTTTTGAGTAAATGTAAGCATACGGTTAAAAATATACTTATACATTGGCATCCCACCTTTTAAAGCTCCTTTTCCTAATATTCTAGAGCCAAATGCTACAGGATAAAGGTCATTAGCAATTAAATAACTTAAACTGTGAATAAGTTTAGGGGTATATTGATAATCAGGATGCAACATAATTACAATATCTGCACCAAGACTCATTGCTTTATCATAACAGGTTTTTTGATTGCCGCCGTAGCCTTTATTTTGCTCGTGCCTAACAATATGCTTAATGCCAATACTTGCGGCAACCTCAGAAGTATTATCCTTACTATGATCATCAACCAAAACAACATCATCAACAATGTCAAATGGAATCTCGTCGTATGTTTTTTTTAATGTTAGTGCGGCATTATAAGCAGGTAATACAGCAATTATTTTTTTTCCATTAATCATATGCCAACAAAAATAACAAAGTTTAATTAATTTACCGCCTTAAAAATAACTAAATTAACGTATTTTTAAGCAATTATTGTGTTATTAAAAAAACTCCATACACTAACGCTAAAGTCGTTTCTTCCCCCTTTTATTTCAACACTATTCATCAGTGTGTTCTTGTTTTTTTTGGTAACCATTGTTATAACCTATTTAGATGAATTTATTGGTAAAGGTCTTAATACTTTAGATCTTATTAAATTATTTAGCTATGCCTGGATAAGCCTTATTCCACAGTGCATACCCTTGGCGGTTCTGCTAGCCTCAATTATGAGTTTCGGGAATTTAGCCGAGAATTACGAATTGGCCGCCATGAAATCTTCAGGATTATCGCTTTTTAGCATTATTAAACCTGTTTTTGTGTTTATAATTATTTTGGCCGGAATGACTTTTTTGTTTAATAATTTTATTTTACCAGTTGTTCATTTAAAATTTCAATCGCTTTTATATGACATAAGACAAAAAAAACCAACAGTAAATATTAAAGAAGGAATATTTTATAATAAAATAGATAATTTTAGCCTACGCGTTGGAAAAAAATCGGCCAATAAAGATACTTTAAAAGATATTTTTATTTATGACCATAGCGCTCATCAAGGAAATAACGTGCAGATGTATGCTAAAACAGGAAAGCTAACAACAACAGCAGATACGAGCGCTTTGGTTTTGATTTTGCAAAACGGCAATAGGTACGAAGAAGTTATTAATCAGTCTGGATTACCTTCAAATAAAAAGCCTTTGTCTCAATTAAATTTTAAGCAATTGCAGGTAAATATTGAGCTTGTTGATTTTAAATTGAAACGTACCGATGAAAATCAATTTAAGGGGCATGAAGAAATGATGAATATTTGGCAAATAGATTCAGTTGTAGATTCTACTTCTAGATTTGTAAATAAACGACTATTTGAATTGGAAAGACAATCGAAATTATTTTTTTATGGAAGGATTTCCAACTTTATAAATAATAACAGTAAAATTAAAACAATTTCAATAAAGCAATTTTATGATAGTTTGTCGACTGCAGATTATGTTAGAAGTATTGAAAACGCAATGAATATTGCTCGTTCGGGAGCAAGTTATATTGATGCCGCAGAGCTAAATGTAAATTCAGAGAAACAAAGTATAGATCAATTAAATGTTGAATGGCATAAAAAAATTGTAGTTTGTTTTGCTTGTATTATTTTATTTTTTGTTGGAGCACCTTTGGGTGCTATAATAAAAAAAGGTGGTTTAGGTTTACCTGTTGTAGTGGCAGTGTTTTTCTTTTTAGCTTATTTTATTTTAACCGAAGCATTTACTAGTTTAGCATATGAAGGTAATATACCCGTCTGGCAAGCCATGTGGACACCCTTAGTTATTTTTTTACCAATAAGTATGTTTTTAACTTACAAAGCAGCAAAAGACTCTGCGATTTTTGATGTTACCGTTTATTATTTATGGATTGCAAAATTATTTAAAAATAAAAAACTTGCTTAAGGTTCTTCAAATATGTAATAAGGCTCCATTTCCAGCAAACGATGGAAGTAGTATTGCTATCTATAATATGGCACAGGGGCTTATAGAGAATGGCGTGAAATTACATTTATTAACTATTAACACAAAAAAACATTTTAAAGCAGATGCTGGAGTTCCCGAAGAATTTAAGCAAAATTCAAATTACACTTCGGTTTTCAAAAACACCGATACAAGTTTGTTAGGAGCGTTTTCTAATTTATTTTCTAATCAATCTTATTTTGTTTCTCGTTTTTATTTCGAAGAATTTAATGCCAAATTAATTGAAATATTATCTAATAATAAATTTGATATTATTCAATTAGAAGGCGTTTTTGTAGCCGTTTACATTAATACTATTAAAAAGTATAGTAATGCAAAAATAATACTTAGAGCTCATAATGTAGAAAACAAAATTTGGGAGAGACATTTGGGTAATTCAAAAAAAAGCATTCTAAATTTTTATTTAAAGCTTCAAAATAAGCGTTTAAAAAAGTTTGAGCATAGGGTGCTTAATAAATTAGATGCTATTATTCCAATCACAAACAACGACAAACATTTGTTTGAAACAATGGGGTTTAAAAAAAATATTTTTACTTGTATTACAGGAGTTGATGTGAAGAATTATCAAACTAAAAATAATGTAAATATTAAAGAAAAAACAATTTTTTATTTTGGCTCGATGGATTGGATGCCTAATCAGGAAGCTGTAAATTGGTTTCTTAAAAATTGCTGGAATAAAATTTATAAAGCTGTTCCGGATTCTAGATTTGTAGTTGCAGGAAGAGGAATGCCTCAAAGTTTTTTGCAATTAAGTTTGCCAAATGTTTTAGTGATAGAAAATGTGATTGATAGTAGAGCTTTTTACGAGCAATATCAAATTATGTTAGTGCCATTGCTTTCTGGCAGCGGTTTACGAATTAAAATAATTGAGGGTATGGCTTATGGAAAGGCTATTGTTAGTACTTCTATTGGTGCTGAAGGAATTAATTGCGATCCAAAGAAAGATATTTTAATTGCTGATACGGCTAATGATTTTAGCGATGCTGTTATTGAATTATTAACTAATTCTGATAAAAGAATTGAACTTGAAAAAAACGCGTCTGAATTTGCTTATAAAGAATTTGATAATAAAACTGTAGTTTCAAAATTAGTTCAGTTTTATAACACCATACTAAATGCATAGTTTTTTAATTATACTTTTTTTTGTTTCGGTAGTATTAATACTTCAAACCTATTTGTTTTATCCTTTATGGATGATTTTATTTACTGTAAAAGATAAAAAAGAAGACGTCCTATATTCTATAGATGATAATTTACCAACTGTTGGTTTATTAATTGCTGCTTATAATGAGGAAAAAATAATCAAAGAAAAACTTTTATCAGTTTTTAAAACAAACTATCCCTTATCAAAAATTAAAGTTTATGTTGGCTCTGATGCTTCTACGGATAAAACTGACGATATCATTTCTAAGTTATGTCTGCAATATCCCAACTTAAACTTAATTAAGTTTGGAGGAAGATCAGGCAAAGCAAATATCATTAATGCTTTAGCTGAAAATGTTAATGAAGATATTTTTATTTTAACCGATGCGAATGTGATATTTAAAGAAGACACTATTTTTAATTTGGTTCGGCATTTTAAAGATGAAAAATTTGCGCAGGTTTGCGCCAATATTATTAAAGTTTCTGGTTCTGATTTGGGTATTGCTAAACAAGAAAAATCTTATATTGTTTTTGAGAATAAAATTAAGTTTGCCGAGTATCAACGCTGGAACATTGTTATGGGCGCCGAAGGTGGGTGTTACGCGATAAGAAAGGAATTTTATAGGCCTGTGCCTACTAATTTTTTTATGGATGATTTTTTCATGACAATGAACGTTATCGAACAAGGAAAGTCAATTGTTTTTGATAAAAATGCAATTTGTTATGAAGATGTTCCAACTCAAGCCGACGAGGAGTTTAAAAGGAAAGTAAGAATTTCAATTGGGAATTTTCAAAATTTATTCAGGTATAAAAAACTCCTTTTTCCTTTTTGGAATAAAATTGCTTTTGCTTTTTGGTCGCACAAGGTTTTACGTTGGTTAACACCATTCTTTTTACTTATTTGTTTATGTTGCTCAATAATTCTTTTGTTTAGTTCTCAATTGTTTTTGGTGTTATTTTGTGTCCAATTTTTTTTAATGTTAATGCCAATCATTAATCTTGTTTTACCTTTTAAGTTATCAATTTTTAAATTTATTAGCCATTTTTATTTAATGAATTTAGCATTGTTAAAAGGTTTTTTAATATTTGTGAAAGGGGTAGAAACAAGTATATGGCAACCTACAAAACGTAATATTGAATAAGTTTTTTTACATATTTATGTTTTTAGTTGTTGTTTACCAAGCGCAAACAAATAAGAAAGTAGATGCTAAACCTCCTGTAAAAGAGCAAAAATTTATTAAAATTTTACATGGCAATCTCTCATATGATGAAAGTAAAAGTAACGCCAAACTATTAACGAATAACGCTGTATTTGAGCATGATGGGGCTATTTTAAATTGTGATACGGCTTGGTTATATGATAAGGAAAACAGAATGGATGCCTCTGGACATATTGTTATTACTAAAGGAGATAGTATAAAAGTAACCGGTGGGAAATTACAGTATGATGGAAAAACAAAATTAGCGTCACTTCAAAATAGCGTTACTTGTACAGAAAAAGACATGGTGCTTACTACAAATATATTAACCTTTGATGTAGGGAATTCAATCGCAAATTATTATGATGGCGGTAAAATTGTCAATAAAGAAAATGTGTTAACTAGCAAAAATGGTCACTATTATTCGGCAACAAAAGATTTAGCATTTCACTATGATGTTGTACTTACAAACCCAAAGTATACAATGAATTCCGATACGCTACGCTATAATACAATTTCAAAAACCGCCTATTTTTTTGGACCAAGTATTATTTTTAGTAAAACAGATTATATTTATTGCGAAAATGGTTGGTATGATACCAATAAAGAAAAGGCACAATTTAGTGTAAATGCTTTATTAGTTACATCGCAACAAAAATTAACCGGCGATAGTTTATTTTATGATAGAAACGCTCAAATAGGAAGAGCGTATCGAAATGTTCGTTTAATTGACACTTCTCAAAAGTCTATTATTTTTGGAGGCTATGCAGAATTTAAACAAAAACAATCCGAAGCATTAATCACAATAAATCCAATTTACGCAAGAATAGTTGATAACGACACTCTATTTATAGCCGCTGATACTTTATATCATAGAGATTTGGACTCGGTTGATAATTTTTTGAATGCTTACCATAATGTAAAAATTTATAAAAGTGATGTGCAGGGCAGAGCAGATTCTGCATCGCTAAACACAAAAGATTCGTTACTGCAATTATTTAAGAGTCCTGTTTTGTGGAGCACAAAATCCCAAGCAACAGCAAAATTAATTAAAGTGTTCATAGGAAAAAATTCTATTAACGGTTTTAAGTTAGAAAACAATGCCTTTTTAATTCAACAAGCTGATTCTATAAATAAATTTAATCAATTCTCAGGGCGAAGTGTTGAGGGATTTATTCAGAATGATACCATACGAAAAGTTATTGTTCTTGGAAATGCAGAAATGTTGTATTATGTCAAAAACAAAAATAAACTAGCAGGTTTAAATAAAACAACTTGCACCGATATTAATATGTGGTTTAAAAACGGAGATATAGATAGAGTTACATTAAAACCTAATGTAAAGGGAGTTATTACTCCAATAAAAGATGTTGATGCTGAAGAAGCTAAATTAAAAGGCTTTAATTGGCAATATGATAAGCGACCAAAATCAAAAAAGGAATTACATTATAAAAAATAGTTAATCCTTCATAAACAGCGCCCTTAATTCGGTTGCTTCTTCTGGCTTCATTCTTCCACCAAGTATTAAAGAAAGTTGTCTTCTTCTTAACGCACTGTCAAATCGTTTTTGTTCTATTTCTGTTTCAGGAACTAAAGCAGGTACAGGCAAGGGCGAGCCATTTTGATCAATAGCAACAAAAGTTAATATTGCTTCGTTGCATTTAGTTTTAACTCCAGTTACTGGATTTTCTACAAAAACATCCACAAAAATCTCCATGCTACTTGTAAAAGCTCTGCTCACTTTTGCTTCTAGCGTTACAATACTATTTTGGCTTATTGGATTCTCGAACGAAACATGGTTAATTGCTGCGGTAACTACAACTCTTCCGCAATGCCTTTGCGCGGCAATTGCTGCTGTTATATCAACCCATTGTAATAATTTACCTCCAAATAAATTTCCAACGTGATTTGTATCATTTGGTAAAACAACTTCTGTGTTTATTGTAACTGATTGTGAGGGCGTTTTTGATTTCATATTTACATTAGTTTTATTTAAGTTAATAAAACTGGTGTAAAATTAGTCATAATACTTTATTTTTGTATTATGGATATTTCATACGTTAAAGCTCTTCATATAATATTTGTAATTTGTTGGTTTGCAGCTTTATTTTATATAGTTAGATTATTTATCTATTGCAACGAGGCACAAGGTAAGGATGATATTGCTCGGCCTATACTAACGCAACAATTGCTTATCATGCAAAAAAAGCTGTGGTATATTATTGGCTGGCCTTCGATGATTGGAACTTATATTTTTGGTTTTTGGATGATATTTTCAAATATGACTTATTATTTATCTCAGCCATGGATGTGGTTAAAATTAATTGCGGTTGGTTTATTAACCGCTTATCATATCGGCTGTCAAAGTATTTTAAATTCACAAAATAATGGATTGTTTAAACTTAGTTCATTTAAATTGCGAATGTTTAATGAGCTTGCTACTGTTTTTTTGGTAGGTATAGTTTTTTTAGTTGTTGTAAAATCTACATCAGGTTTATTGTGGGGTATTTTAGGTTTAATTGCTTTTGCCGTAATATTAATGCTAAGCGTTACAATTTATAAAAGAGTTAGAACAAAAAATGAAACTCTGAAAACATCTGAAAACAATACAAGTAATGAAATAAAAAAATAAACTAAATGGAATTTATAGATTATTATAAAATACTTGAATTAAACAAAAATGCCTCTGAAGCGGATATAAAAAAGGCTTATCGTAAATTAGCACGTAAATATCATCCTGATTTAAATCCAAACGATGTTAATGCTAACAAAAAGTTTCAACAAATTAATGAAGCCAATGAAGTATTAAGTGATCCCGAAAAAAGAAAGAAATTTGATAAGTACGGTAAGGATTGGAAGCATGCAGATGAGTTTGAAAAAGCTGGTCAGCAAAGATCTCAAAGCGGTGGAGGTTTTAGTTCACATCAGGGCGGCGGAGCAAATTTTTCTGAGGATGATTATTCTGATTTTTTTGAATCCATGTTTGGCGGGCAGGGTAGAAGAGGGGGTGGAGGAGCAGTAAAATACAGAGGGCAGGATTTTAATGCCGAATTACATTTAGACTTGAGGGATGTTTATACTACTCATAAACAAACATTAACTGTAAATGGAAAAAGTATTCGTTTAACTATTCCGGCAGGAGTTGAAAATGGGCAGGTAATAAAAATACCAAATCATGGTGGCGAAGGTGTAAATGGTGGACCAAATGGAGATTTGTATATTACCTTTTCTATTTCAAATAACACCAACTTTAAAAGAGAAGGTAATAATCTTTATTGTGATGTTGATTTAGATATTTATTCCGCTGTTTTAGGAGGAGAAATTACAATTGATACGTTTGATGGTAAAGTTAAATTACCGGTGAAGCCCGAAACTCAAAATGGCACTAAAGTAAAATTAAAAGGAAAGGGATTTCCAGTTTATAAAAAAGAAGGCGAGTTTGGTGATTTATATGTTACGTATAAAATTAAAATACCTACTAACTTAAGTGATAAAGAAAAAGAATTGTTTCAAGAATTAGCAAAACTAAAGAAATAATGGAAATTGAAAATTATATCCCGGCAAACCAATTTTGTGAGATACATAAAATTGATATTACCTTTATTAATTCATTGAATGAACTTGGTTTGTTAACTTTCGTTATTCATGAAGAGGTAAGTTATATTGAAAAAGAAAAAATAAACGAACTAGAAAAAATGATTCGATTGCATTACGATTTAGATATTAATGCCGAGGGAATTGAAGCTATATCTCATTTATTACAAAAAGTAAATTCATTACAAGAAGAAGTAAAGTTCTTAAAAAATAAAATAAACTTTTTCGAAAGCGAATAATTACTTAATAAATTCGTTTACGGCGTCGCTAAACAATAAATCAAAATTTGATTCTAAGGCTAATTCATTTTCCCTAAAAATACTTATTGATTCATTTAGCATAACGCCATGTTGTATTCTATGCGATAAATGAAACAAAACTTTTTCAATTCCTTCTAAGGATGAATAGGCAGAATAGATATTGTTTTTTATCACATATTCTAAAAATCTAGAACTACTTTGGGGTAAATAATGTTGGTTATTTGAGTAAGTAGTGTAAACTATTTCACAAAATTCTTTTAATGAAGTATTAGAATACTTGGTAAATTTTTTAGCTAAAAAGTAATCAAAATAAATATCTATTAAAATGCCACTATATCTTTCATAATTGCCGTAAAATAAGCGTTTACTTGCTTTAAAGCTTAAATGATTATCAGTAAAAGAATCAATTTTACGATGTAGATAAATACCATTTATTATTTCAGTTGGATAATTTTTAAAATTATTGCCGCGTAAATGATCGGCAATAAAATTACCTATTAAAAGGTTATCGTCATTATTCGATAAAAAAGCATGTGCTAAATAATTCACATACTAAAGGTAAATAAAAAAACCCATCTCTTATATGAGATGGGTTTTAAGAAAGAAGTAAAATTAAGCTGTTATTGTTTTATAAAGTTGCTTTTTTGAATCAGCTCTCCATTTTCAATAATTTTAATAATATAAATACCATTTGCTTCGTTTTTTAAATTCAGAGAATTATTTAAACGAGTTGTTTTTTCTTTAGTAATTAACTGTCCTATTGAATTATAGACTTCAATAAACGTATTTTCAGAAACTGAATTTAAGTTTACATTAAATTCGCCATTGTTAGGATTTGGAAAAACTTCAATTGCAGGATTATTTATAACAACACCATTAATTCCTGTACAAGCTGAAACGGATTGTGTAATAACATAAGCAACAGTACAAGTACCGCCATTAGAACCAGTAACTGTATATGAAGTTGTAACTGTAGGTGAAACTGCAATAACAGTAGAAGTTGCAGCAGTATTCCAAGTATAAGTATTAGCGCCGCTAGCAGTTAAAGTTGCAGTTTGTCCAACACAAATTAAACTCGCATTTGAAGTAGCAGTAACTGTTGGTCCAACAGTAATATTAACACTAAACGAACAAGTTCCTGAATTGCCAGAAGCATCCATAGCTGTATAAGTAACGTTAGTAACACCGGTACTAAAAGTACCACTTGCATTTGTTGTTCCAGTACCTGTTGTAGCTCCCGATAAAGCGTAAGTAACATTAGGAGAAGGACAATTGTCTAAAACTGATACAGGAGCAATAGAAGAAACTAAAGCTGTACATTGATTAACATTTCCTGGGCAAGTAATTGTGGGTGTTATTGCATCAATTACAGTAACAGAAAAAGAACAAGTGTTTGAATTAGCGCCATCAGTAACAGAAAAAGTTTGAACATTAGTTCCAATTGAAAAAGTAGAACCACTTGCTAATCCTGCAATTTGCGTTAAGGTATTTGTTGCAACACTTGGAGACGTAATAATAACTTTGCCATTACCGGTATTTGTACCGGCAGTTAAAATGGTACTTGTTGCAGTTCCTACAAAAGATGAACCACCACCACCACCACCACCGGGTGTTGTGTCAGAACCATTTGCTCCGGAACCACCACCATAATAACCGCCGCCGCCGCCGCCGCAACCGCCTGAGCCATTATGAAAAACAGTAGAGCCTGCTCCACCTATTCCTAATGTGCCTGCATTTCCTGGACCCCAAGTTTGTAAACAGCCACCGCTATTATACGTTGAAGTTGCACCACCTGCAGATTGTGTTCCACCGAAACCACCATTTCCGCCGCCACCAGTGCAATTACAAGCAGTAGATGAACCACCACTTCCATTGCCTCCAGTAAGACCACCGCCACTTCCACCATTACCAGCAGGACCAGCAGTTTGACAACTAGGCCAAACACCGTTGTGTGCTGCACCGCCACCGCCGCCAGCAACAAAAACTCTATTAGCTAATGCTACCCCACCAATTCTAATGTCGGTGGCTCCTCCACCATTTCCGGCAGTGCCAGTTGACGGAGCAGAAAAAACTGTATTACCATTTACGCCACCAAGTGCACCACCATTATAACCATTCTGACCTCCAACAAAAATATTTAAAACTTGTCCAGCACTAACGGAAAGAACTCCTTGAGCAGAAGCTCCTAAACCACCAGTACCACCTGGAGTTTGATTTGCACCTTGAGCACCCATTGCAGTAATTGTTAAACTTGTTACACCAACTGGTACAGTATAGGTTTGCATTACGCCAGTAAAATTAAATGTTTGGGTAGAACATGCATTATTATAAACCGGTAAAGAATAATTTACCATTGCACCACATGAACTTGTAGGGGCAGATACCGTCATGTTTCCAGGACAAGTAATGCCTAAGCATTGTGCATTAACAGAAGTAACTGCTACAACAGAAAAAACTCCTGAAGCAAGATACCTTTTGATTTTTTGTAATTTTTTTATCATAATTATTTTTTTTGTATTTTAAACAAAGATAAAAAAATATACTTTTCTAACTGTTAAAACTTATTTACTTATTTTTATGAAATGAATGTTTTTATTGCTTCTGTTAATGATCAAATTGGAATTCTTACTAGTGAAGAAAGCTGGCATTGTGCAAAAGTACTACGCAAAAAAGCCGGAGATGAAATTCAATTGATTGATGGTGTTGGTAATTTTTATCAAGGAATTTTAGAGATAGTTTCTGATAAAAAGTGCACTGCTAAAATAATATCCGGACCAATATTACAAGCTAAAAGAAATTATTATTTGCATTTAGCAATTGCGCCTACAAAACAAATTGATAGAATAGAGTGGATGATTGAAAAAGCGGTTGAAATTGGGATTGATGAAATTAGTTTTATTTCTTGTCAGAATTCTGAAAGAACAGTTATTAAAATTGATAGAATTACAAAAATTATTGAAAGCGCAGTCAAACAAAGTTTGCAAGCTTATTTACCAAAAATAAATGGTCTTTTGTCTTTTAAGGAAATTATAGTTTCTCATAAAGGCGAGCAAAATTTTATTGCTCATTGTTATAACACTGAAAAAGAAAATATAAAAGATTTAGATTTTAAAAATAAGTCTACTTTAATTTTAATTGGTCCCGAAGGTGATTTCTCAAAAGAAGAAGTGGATTTGGCCTTAAAAAATAATTTTAAAGCGCTTAGTATTAGCGAAAATCGTTTAAGGACAGAAACGGCCGGGCTGTTTGTTTGTCAGGCAGCGTCTCTTTTAAGTTAAATCCTATTTAACCCTTTAGTTTTGCCTTTATTTTTTTTAGTAAATCAGTTGTTTCTTTGTAATCGTCCGAACTGGTTGAATGTATTTTTGCTCTTTCAATCGCTTTTTCTGCTTGAATTTCCGCATCTTTATAATTTCCTACTTTAAATAATACGGCAGCATAAGTATCTAAATTCGCATAAGTATTCTCTAGCTCACAAGCATGTTTAGCCATTTTACATGCAGCCTCCAATTGTTTTTTGTCTGTAACCTCTTCATAAAAAGTCCAAGCCATAGAGTTTAGAGCGTTTGCGTTTTTTGTATTATAAGTAATGAATTCTGGTTTTGATGCCATTTCAAAATAACCTGGTTTATTAAAACGTTTATTTAAACGCAGTTCGGTTTCAAAAATTATTCTTTCACTATAAGGCCAGTTTAATTTTAAAAAGTCTTGCTTAGATTTTTCAAATGCTCTTTTATCTAATTCTTTTGCTTTTAAATAATCTGAAAAATTCATTAATCCTAAATTTGAAATTTTATCTTCAACTTGAACATTATATTTTAATTCAAATTCTCGGTGATTTTTAATTAAATATTTTATTTCTCTCGAATTAAGGTCAGTGATATTGTCTCTTATCAAAGACCAGTTAGTTTCGTTTGATAGCTCTTCTTCTTTCACCGATTTAAGATATTTTGCAACAATTTCAGAAGGATTTAAGCAAGCACCTTCCATTAAAGAAATATAATCTAAAAGTGTTTTTTGAGTGAGATTAGTGTTTTCAAAATAGTTTTTTTTAGAAATAAAATTTTCATCACTCGAGAAACTCGTCTTCGCAAAAACAATAAAATCTTCAGCCTTCATATAGCCAGCGCCTCTGTGCATAATATTACCTTTGCTATCTAAGACTAGTAAGTTGGGGTAACATTGTACTTGATATTTTTTAGCGAATTCAATTCCTTCGCCTTTTTCCATATCAAATTTATAATTAATGAATTTTTGATTAAAAAAATTAGCTACCGAATCATTTGTAAATATTTCTTTCGACATTTTTTTGCAAGGCCCGCACCAGGTAGTAAAAGCATCAATAAATACAAGCTTATTTTCTTTTTGAGCCTTTTTCAAAACAGATTCAAAATTACAAGTTTCAAATACAATTTGCTTAGTTTGACTAAAAGTTGAAAAACTAAGTAATATCAAAGTAGAGATAATGGTTTTTTTCATAATTGTTTTGATTTAAAAAGAAAAATATAAATAAACGAGAGAAATTATTTTAAAATAAAACCAAAATTACTTTTAAAGTAAAGAGGTTATTTCTGTACTTAATGGATCTACTTTACTAGGGAAAAATTTAATAATAGTTCCTTTCTCATCAATTAAATATTTACAAAAATTCCAGTTTGGTGCATTTTCACAAACACCGTTATCTACTTTATTGCTTAACCATTTATATAAAGGATGAGCATCATTTCCAGCAACACTTATTTTATCCATCATTAAAAAAGTTACGCCATAATTTTTAGTGCAAAAACTTTTAATTTCAGCATTTGTTCCTGGCTCTTGTTTCCCGAAATTATTTGCTGGAAAGCCTATTAAAACCAATTTATCTCCATATTGCTTATGCAAAGCCTCTAAGTTTTTGTATTGAGGCGTATAACCACACTCACTTGCCACGTTTACTAAAAGCAATTTTTTGCCTTTAAATTTTGACAAACTAATTTCTTCGCCATCAATCGTTTTTAACTTAAAATCGTAAACGCTTCCTTTAATCATTGTTTTGTTTGTTTTAGTTGTTGTACCCGCCCAAAAAATGGCTACTATAGCAGTAATTAAAAAAATGCCGCTAATGTTTAAAAATGATTTTTTCATATTTTTTTTGTTTTAAGGGTAAACAATTTTTTTTGTAAATAGTTTACTTATTTGCTTAAATAAAGATTTCTTTCGCTGTAAATGTTTTGAAAATATTCATCTTGTAAGCTATCAATAAAGTATATCGCTTCTCCTGTGCTTTTCATTTCGGGACCTAATTCTTTCTGAATTTCAGGGAATTTTTCGTAGCTAAATACCGGAACTTTTATAGCATAACCTTTTTTACGCGGATTAAATTTAAATTCAGATAACTTGGCGCCTAACATTACTTTTGTTGCATAATTAACATAAGGTTCATCATATGCCTTAGCAATAAATGGCACAGTACGACTAGCGCGCGGATTAGCTTCAATAATATAAACTATTTCGTCTTTTATAGCAAATTGAATGTTAAGTAAACCCACAGTTTTTAAAGCTATTGCAATTTTATGAGTGTAATCTTCAATTTGTTTAATAACATTTGGACTTAAGTCAAAAGGTGGTAAAACAGCATAACTATCACCGCTATGAATTCCGGCAGGCTCAATATGTTCCATAATACCAATTATGTAAACATCTTTACCATCGCAAATAGAATCTGATTCCGCCTCAATTGCTCCTTCTAAGAAATGATCTAGCAATACTTTATTATCTGGCAAATCATTTAATAATTTTACAACATGCTGCTCTAATTCTTCTTCGTTTATTACAATTTTCATACTTTGCCCTCCTAATACATAACTAGGACGAACTAATAATGGGAAACCTAATTTTTTTGATAATTCAATTCCTTCCTCTGCATCTTTAATAACGCCAAATTGAGGATAAGGAATATTATTTTCTTTTAATAAATTAGAAAAACTTCCACGGTCTTCTGCTAAATCTAGAGATTTAAAATCTGTTCCAATAATTTTAATACCGTGACGTTCGAGCTTTTCGGCTAGCTTTAAAGCAGTTTGTCCGCCTAGTTGAACAATCACTCCCTCTGGCTTTTCGTGTAATATAATATCGTAAATATGTTCCCAGAAAACCGGTTCAAAGTATAGCTTGTCGGCCGTACTAAAATCAGTACTAACGGTTTCTGGATTGCAGTTAATCATAATGGTTTCGTAGCCCATTTCTTTTGCGGCAAGAACTCCATGCACGCAACTATAATCAAATTCTATTCCTTGACCAATACGATTTGGACCACTTCCTAAAATAACCACTTTCTTTTTGTCTGTTTTTATACTTTCATTCTCATCTTCAAAAGTAGAGTAGTAGTAGGGTGTTTTTGCCTCAAACTCTGCGGCGCAAGTATCAACCATTTTAAAAACACGTTTAATACCTAAATCATTTCTTTTAGTGTAAATTTCGCTCTCCATGCATTTTATTAGATGAGCAATTTGTCTATCAGCATAACCTTTTTGTTTTGCTTCATACAATAATTCTTTAGGTATATTGCTAACGTTGTGTCTTGAAATTTCGTTTTCTAGTGATATCAATTCTTCAATTTGACCTAAAAACCACATATCTATTTTTGTGAGTTTTTGTATGGTTTTAATAGAGATGCCAATTTTCATGGCATCATATATCATAAACAAACGATTCCAACTTGGTCGCTTAAGCGCATTTAATAATTCTTCTTGATTTGTGATTTCTTTTCCATCAGCCCCTAAACCATTTCTTTTTATTTCTAAACTCTGACAAGCTTTTTGTAAAGCCTCCTGAAAGCTACGCCCAATACCCATTACCTCACCAACTGATTTCATTTGAAAACCTAATTCCCTATTAGAACCTTTAAATTTATCAAAGTTCCATCTTGGAATTTTTACAATTACATAATCTAATGTAGGTTCAAAATAAGCAGAAGTTGATTTAGTAATATCATTAATTAGTTCGTCTAAGTGATATCCGACTGCTAATTTACTTGCAATACGAGCAATGGGATATCCAGTGGCTTTGCTTGCTAGAGCTGATGATCGAGAAACTCTTGGATTTATTTCAATGGCAATAATATCTTCTTTATCATCATTGCTAACTGCAAATTGAACATTACAACCTCCCGCAAAATTACCGATACTACGCATCATTTTAATGGCCATTGTACGCATTTTTTGGTAGGTAGAATCACTAAGTGTCATTGCAGGCGCAACGGTTATGCTATCTCCCGTATGAACTCCCATTGGGTCGAAGTTTTCAATTGAACAAATAATAGCAACGTTATCATTTGAATCGCGCAATAATTCTAATTCAAATTCTTTCCAACCTAAAACGGCTTTGTCAATTAGCACTTCGTGAATTGGAGAGGTTTGTAAACCTCTGTTTAATAAAGCGTCAAAATTTTCTTTTTCATAAACTACCGAACCGCCACTTCCTCCTAGGGTAAATGATGGGCGAATAACTAAAGGGAATCCAAATTCTTGCGCTACACTTTTTCCTTCTAGAAATGATTTTGCAATTTTGCTTGGAGCCATGCCAACACCAATTTCGTTCATTCTAATGCGAAACAAATCGCGATCTTCAGTAACTTTAATGGCATCAACATCCACGCCAATCATGCGGATATTGTATTTTTTCCAAATACCTAAATCTTCACATTTTAGAGCTAGATTTAGAGCTGTTTGTCCACCCATTGTTGGTAAAACAGCATCTATTTTTCTTTCTTCTAATATTTTGATGATTGACTTTACTTCAAGAGGTAATAAATAGATATTATCGGCCGTTACTTTATCAGTCATAATAGTAGCGGGATTGGAGTTAATAAGGGTAACTTCAATTCCTTCTTCTCGTAAACTTTTTGCAGCTTGAGAGCCTGAGTAATCAAACTCACAAGCTTGACCAATAATAATTGGACCAGAACCGATAATTAAAACAGATTTTAGTGATGTATCTTTTGGCATAGTACTTTGAAAATTTTTTAGTTTAAATTCTTGCAAAGATAAGAGAGAGATGGGATAGTAAAAAGAAAGATATTGACGAGATATTAATAAAAAACCCGAAACGTGTTGTTTCGGGTTCAAAATATTTTATAATACTTCTTGTTTATTTAAGCTATAGCGAGATTATTCTTGAGAGCTGGTAGCTTGAGAATCTGTTTCTCTTTTTCCTTTTGCCTCTGCAACTACAATGTCTCTCTCGTGATGATTAGTTCCATTTAAGCCTTCAATTGCAGCATTTCCTTCTGCATCATTTGGCATTTCAACAAAACCATAGCCTTTACTTCGTCGCGTTTCTTTGTCTTTGATAATTCTTACGCTTGTTACTTCACCATATTGTGAAAATAACTCAGTCAGAGACTGTTCCCTTACTTTAAAGCTGATGTTGCTTACAAAAATATTCATAATACTTATATCTAGAATTAGTATACATAAAGGTAATAAATTTAACTAAAACTCCAAATTTTTGTTAAATTTTTAGTTTATCAGTATTCATAGGGTCTAGAGCCTCAATAATCACATCTTTTATGGTTAAATAAGTGTCGTTAAGAACGGTTATTTTTAATTCATTTTCTGAAAACCATCTAGCCTCGTCAATGTTTTCTTCGATTTGTGGTTTTAGTATTTCTGCATGATTGGTAATCATATAAAACCAATAGGTTTGTTTTATAGCAAAGCCTTTTTTATAAGGATAAATATGAAATGTAGAAGATAATTTTTTTGTTATTTTTAAATTTGTAACCCCACATTCTTCTTCACATTCTCTTATTGCCGCATTTTCAATTGCCTCTCCTTTTTCTAATTTACCTTTTGGAAGATCCCATTTCCCTAATCTATGAATAAATAAATACTGATTTTCTTTTTCGATAAAACCTCCTGCAGCTTCAATAAATGAAAAATTATTTTTTAAGAAAGCAAGTGTTGTTTCAAAATCATAATTTAAAATTTGGAAGGAGTTTTGATTTGTTTGGTCTAAAAAATCATCTATAATAATTTTTAACGTTTGTTTGTTTTCTTCATCATAAATCTTAATTGTTTGATTTTGCGAAGATTGAGTTTCACTTTCAGGAAATTCAAGAATTTTATTATTATAATATATTTTTTTGTTCATAAAAAAGTGTGTTTAAGAATAAAACTAAATCTAAATTTGCGGTATGACCTCGTTTGATAACCCAGCCTATAAAGTTGCTGAATTTTTATTACAAATAAAAGCTGTTAAACTTCAACCCGAAAATCCCTTTACATGGGCAAGCGGGATAAAATCTCCAATATATTGTGATAATAGAAAGACACTTTCTTACCCACAGATACGCACGTTTATTCGCCAAACATTTGTTGATACAATTAACAAACATTTTGCAAAACCTGATGTAATTGCTGGCGTAGCAACTGGTGGAATTGCGATGGGAGCCCTTATTGCACAAGAAATGGGTTTGCCATTTGTTTATGTTAGAAGTGAAGCAAAAAAACATGGCCTAACAAATATGATAGAGGGCGATGTACAAAGTGGACAAAATGTTGTGGTGATTGAAGATTTAATAAGCACGGGTGGAAGTAGTTTAAAAGCTGTGGAAGCTTTGCGCGAGAAAGGATGCACTGTTAAAGGAATGGCTGCTATTTTTACTTATGGTTTTGATGAAGCAGAGCAAAATTTTAAAAAAGCAAAGTGTAATTTAAAAACACTAACTGATTATAATACCTTAATAAATACAGCTTTAACTAAAGAATATATTAACGATAAAGATTTAGAAAGTCTTAAGCAATGGAGAGCTAATCCATCGGCTTGGCCACAAACTTTAGTAAAATAAAATAATTCTGTGGGAGCCTTTACAATTTTAAGCGATACAAATTCTACCCAATCAACTTTAAAAAGTTTGTTTGAATTCTTAAGTGATTTTAAAAATTTTCAGTCTATTTTACCTGAAGACAAAGTTGAAAATTTTAAATTTACAGAGGAAGAGTGTTCCTTTAATATTAAGGGAATTACTCCTATGACGATAAAGAAGGTTGATGCAAAACCTTTTGAGTTTATTTTATTTTCTAGTGAAGGATTAGCTAAATTTAATTTTAGTTTGAAGGTTATTTTTATTGGAGAGCCAAATCAAAAAGGTGAATGTAAAATAGAATTAATGGGTGATCTTAATCCTTTTATTAAGGCAATGGCTGAAAAATCTTTAATTGGCTTAACAAATACTATGTCACTTAAACTTTCGCAACTAAATTTAAATTAAATTTTAATATCCAGCTTTGCTTGCATCATAGGCATTAAAAGTACCTAAAGATTTTGCCAATAATTTATTTTCTCTATTTAAGCAAAACACATCACAACTAATAATTAAAATGCGATTACCTTTTTGTTCTACTTTTGCTTTTGCAAGTAATTTGTCGTTTAAAAATGCTGGCGCTAAAAAGTTGAGTTTATATTCAATTGTACTTACAACTTTATTTTCTTTGTAAACAGATGATAAGCCTGCAACACCAAGAGCCCCATCAATTAAGGAGGAAATAACTCCGCCGTGAGCTGCATTGGGAGTTGCTAAGTGATTTTTATTAATGGTAAGAAAATAATCTACAACGCCTTCTGAAATTATTTTAAAATCCATGCCAATTAATTTACCAAAAAAATTATTTTCGATATATTTTTCTATTAAATTATTTTCTTGCTTGGCCATTACGTTTTGTTTAATTATTAATTTTAAATTAATTAGACTGTTAGTTCTTTTGCTAAGCCATTAAAATCTATTCCATCAAAATTACCACTGCTCATCATTAAAAGGACTTTATTTGCCCAGTTTTTTGATTTTAGGTAATCGGTTAATTCTATACTTTTCGTAAAAACTTTAAGGTTTTTTCGGTTAAAAGCTTTCTCTACTTGTTCTATCGTAATTTCTTTAAGTTTTTTGTGAGCAATGGTGTGCGGGTTAAAATATACGATTGCTTCGTCTGCTAAATCCATAGAACCTTTATATTCATTTAAAAATTCTTCATTTAAACTACTAAATGTATGCAGTTCCATGCAGGCTAAAATATAACGGTTAGTGAATTGTTTTTTTACGGCGTCGGTTGTTGCTTTTAATTTAGAAGGTGAATGGGCAAAGTCTTTATAGAAATTAAAATCTTTGTTTTTAAAAACTAACTCTAATCTTTTTGCCGCACCTTTAAATGATTTAATGGCTTCATAAAATTTTTCGTCAGAGATTCCGATAGTATTGCAGACTAAACGACCTCCATTTAAATTCATAAGGTTATGGTTACCAAATATTTCTAACGGAATTTTGTGTTCGTTAACTAATAAATTAGTTGTTCCATTTTCAATTTCATTTTTTGGAATAGCATAGGGGATTTTGGTAATTTCATTGTTTGTAGCGTTCTGACATATTTTTTCAAGAACTTTATCTTCTGAGCAATAAATTAAATAGCCTTTAGGCTCAATTAAATTAATGAATTTTGTAAACTGTTCAACGTAATTTTCGAAAGTGGGAAATACATTAATATGATCCCAAGCTATACCGCTAATAATAGCTATGTTAGGTTTATATAAATGAAACTTAGGGCGTCTGTCTATCGGTGAAGCTAAATATTCATCACCTTCTATTACTGCAAATTTAGAAGTGTTTGTTAAATTTACCATGGTATCAAAGCCAGCTAATTGAGCCCCAACTAAAAAATCAGTTTCTATTTTATAAAAAAGCATTACATGTAAAATCATAGCGGTAATAGTAGTTTTACCATGACTTCCACCAATAACTATTCGGGTTTTATTTTTTGTTGCTTCATAAATATATTCAGGATAAGAATATATTTTTAAACCTAGTTCTTTTGCTCGAAGTAATTCTGGATTATCTGCGCGTGCATGCATTCCAAGAATTATAGAATTTATATCTGAAGTAATTTTTTCGGGAAACCAGCCAATTTTTTCAGGTAATATTCCAGCTTTAGCCAAACGACTTTTGCTTGGTTCGTTTATTTCATCATCACTACCAGAAACTATAAATCCTTTTTCATGAAGGGCTAATGCCATGTTGTGCATTGCACTTCCTCCAATAGCAATTAAATGAACTTTTTCCATGGCATAAAGAAAGTGGTTTAGCCTTTGTTTTTTGTAACAAACTAAATTTATTATACACATAAAATTGTTTATCTTGTAAGCCTGTTAAACACATAAAATTTATGCAAAAAAAAATCGTTAAAGTTGGAAATATAGAATGTGGTTCTAAAGAATTATTTTTAATCTCTGGACCCTGTGTAATTGAGGATGAAGTCATCATGATGAAAACCGCCGAAAAATTAAAAGAAGTTGGAGAGCGATTAAATATTAAAATTATATATAAATCAAGTTTTATAAAAGATAACCGTAGTAGCTTGTCTTACTATCAAGGACCGGGTTTAGAAGAAGGAATGAAAATTTTAGCCAAGGTAAAAGAACAATTTGGTTTCCCATTATTAACAGATATACACGAGAGTTATCAGGCATCTATTGCAGGTGAGGTTTGTGATGTATTACAAATACCTGCATATTTATGTATGCAAAGTTCTTTGTTAGTTGCTGCTGCTAAAACGGGTAAAGTTGTAAATATTAAACATGGTCAGTTTTTGGCACCCGATAATATGAAACATCCTGTACAAAAATGTATAGATGCAGGAAATGACAATGTAATATTAACTGAGCGTGGATATGTGTTTGGGTATAACGATTTGATAGTAGATCCAAGAAGTTTTTTTCACATGAATAATATTGGCTATCCAGTAGTTTTTGATGTTACGCATTGTGTAAGAAAATATGGTATTCCAAGTGCTGATGCTAAAGGTGGCGCAAGAGAATTTTTACCAGTATTAAGTAGAGCAGGGGTAGCAAGCGGAATTGACGGAATGTTTATTGAAACTCATCCAGAGCCCTCTAAAGCTCTATGTGACGCAGCTTCTCAATTATGTGTTTATGATTTAGAAGAGTTTTTAAAACCGATAATTGAAATTCATAATGTAGTTAGAAAGTACATTTAATTTTATTTAAGCTAATTCAAAATATAAATCTTCCATTTGATTTAGATTCTGACTCCAATTAAATTTTTCTATAATTCGTTGATAAGCGTTTTTTGAAATTTGCATTCTTAACTCGCTATTTAGTAATGTTTTTTCCATTGCAATAAAAATATCTTCTGGTGATGTTGAAGCAGTAATTAAACCGACTGACTCATCAGGTACAAGATCTTTAAAACCTTCTAAATTACTTACGATTACTGGAATTTTGCAAGCCATTGCTTCAGCAATACTAACGCCAAAACTTTCAATTTCAGAAACATTAATAAATACATCTAGCCTATTTAGATAATAAGGTATTTGATCATGTGGAACTGCGCCTATAAATTTTATGTTATTTTGTATTCCGCACTGATTCATTAAGTTTATAAGTTCATTTTTTTGACTTCCATGGCCTATAATTTTTAGCTTTAAATTTAAATGTGGGTATTTTTTTAAAAGGAGACTAAATGCAAGAACTGTTTTATCTATATTATAAATAGGCTCTAAATTTTTAACGCAGCCAAAAATAAATTCAATATTATTTCTCAACCTGTTTGAATAAAACAAATTTAAATTAATGCCGAATGGTATTATTTTGGATTGTTTTTTTGTGTATAATGAAATTTCTTTTTGCAATACGCTTGATGTAACACATATTTCATCCGCTCTATACAATACAAATTTTATCATTAGTTTATTTAACCAGTTTTTAGTTGGAAACTCCATTAAATCGCTGCCCCATGCAGAAACAATAAATGGTTTAAAAAAAGTAAGCGCTCCTAATAAACCATAACTTGAGGCATAATGTGAGTGAATTACATCTGGTTTAAATTTAAAAATTTGGTAAATTAATCTGGGCCAAAAAAGAAGATAAGCTAATTTGTTTAATAAATTTAATTTAGATTTCTTTTCTTTTTTATTTAAACAAATAATGTTTTTTTTGTCTTTAAACCAATTAGATTCTGAAGCATTAAAAGAGAAAATTCCAATTTTAAAATTATCATTTGAAAGGCCCAATACCCATTTTTGGGTGTGAGTTGAATTAATATCAGCTAAAATTAAAATTTTCGGAGTCATACTTATTTCAATTTAGACTCTTATTTATTCGAAAGGTTTAATTCTAAAAAAATAGTTTAAAATGCTTAGTTTTTATTTTTGACAAAATAAATAATTGTACCAATTATTGCTACAACAGCAACGCTAAAAAAGAAAATTTTCCATCCGCTATATGGTCTTTCGCCTTGTACTTCCCCTGTTCTAGCATTGATAGTAAAACGATACACTTTTTCATTAAATTTATAAGCACTAATCCAAAGAGGCAATAAAATATGCTTAAATGAGATATCGTTATATTCTGTACTAATTGATGTAATTTGTTGCGTATCTCCGCCAATATCTGACCTTACTGAGCTTTGGATAATTGGGAGCATTCTTTCCTTAGCCTCTTCAAAGCCTGGTTTTAGTTCAGTTTGATAACTTTCGGTTACAAATCCTGCTAGAAATTGATCGTTATAGCTTACTAATTCTGGTAGATCCCATGGTTCTAAATCTTGAACTAATTTTTTTGGTAATGAATTAGAAGCACAAACTAAAATATCATCAAAAGAATTATTTACCGAACCACTTGCCGGATACCAATTTGTGTGACGAACCTGACGTGTTTGCGTTTTACCTTGGCTGTCGCGATAGGTTTCTGTTACATAATAATACACACCACGCATACCAGAATAACTGCTATAGGTGTTTGTGTCGTAAGTCCAGTAGGGCATATAAATACCTTTTAATTTTTCGAGACTATTGTTTGCGTAATCTTTTAATTTATTAGGAGCAAACCATAAACCACCAACCCATTTTACAAACTCTTCTTTTGCTTTTTTGCGTTCAATTTTAAAAGGCAATAAATATTTTGGTTTTACTAAATTGCATGTAGATCCATTTTTAATAATCAGTGGTGTGTCGCAATATGGGCAACTACTAGACGTAACATTTTCTGGAAGGGTAGTAGAGGAGCCGCAACAATCACACTTTAATGTGGATATTGTTTGTTTTTCTGATGTTGAAATAGTACTATCTAAAAAGGCATTGTAATCATTTTCTATTAGCTCTGTTTTTTCTACCACTATTTCATTGTCGGCATTACAATAAGTACAATTTAAATGCTGTGTTCCGGCAGCAAATTTTAAATTGGCACCACAATTTTTACATTTAATAGTGTTTGCAGTTTCTGCAGTTGTTTCAAAATTTTGATCACTCATACCCTAATAAATTTTCCCCAAATTAAATCATTTTATTTCTTTTAACTAGATAGGTATATAAAATATTATCAAATCCTTTGTTAATGTTGGCCTCAACAAAATCTATTTTATACTGACCACACTTTAATTTCAACATGTCTTTATATTGATTTATTGATTGTTGGTATTGTTCTTTTATTTGGCTTGGGTTTAATTTAATTTCTTCACCGCTTTCCAAATCAATAAAATGATAAGGTTTGTTGTCAAACTCAAAATCTATTTCTTTAGATTTATCTACCACATGAAATAAAATAACTTCGTGTTTACGATATTTTAAATGTTGAAGGGCAGAAAATAATTCTTCATTTTCAGAAGTATTATCAAACATATCACTAAAAATAATTACTAAGGAACGTTGATGAATTATTTCAGCAATTTGATTTAAAGCCTTAGCGGCAGATGTTTTTTTGCTCTCAAAATTTTGGTCCAAAATTTCTTCAAGCGTATTATAAATTAATTTTTGGTGAGAAGGGCTTCCCTTTGGCGCAAAGTGTTTTACAATTTCGTTTTCAAATAAAGTTAAACCAAAAGCATCTCGTTGTTGTTTTAACAATTCGCAGAGTGCAGCAGCCGAATAAATGCTAAAATTTAGTTTGTTATTTTTGGAATCTTTTGGAAACTGCATACTTGCAGAAATATCAATTACGATTTGACAGCGAAGGTTAGTTTCTTCCTCATAACGCTTTACAAATAACTTACCCGAACGAGCAAATAATTTCCAATCTATATGTCTGGTACTTTCGCCTTTATTATATAATCTATGCTCGGCAAATTCGACAGAAAAGCCATGAAAAGGACTTTTATGCATACCGGTAATAAAGCCTTCCACCACTTTTTTTGCAAAAAGTTCTAGTTTTTTAAAAGGTTCTATTTTTAGTCGATTAATTGGCATATTTTGAGTAATACAATGTTGGCAAAATTAGACTCAATTTATTGTTAATTTATGCAAATTATGATTTTATTTACTATATTCGTAAAATTAATTTCATTGATAGTGAATCATATGGTAAAAAAAATACTTTTAATTGTTTTCTTTTCTCTTTTTATAATAAAATCAAATGCACAACTTGACACAAGTTTTTGGTTTGTAGCACCTGATATATCTGCTACCATGGGAGAATCTCCTATAGAGCTTCATATTCAAACCCATTCTCAGGCGGCAACGGTGTATGTTAGGCAACCTGCCAACATTCCAACAGGTGTTAATTTAACCTTGTCAATACCAGCAAATACTATAAATGTTAGCAATTTAACAGCTTCAATTACTGCGGTAGAAAGTAGTCCTTCAAACACTGTTAGTAACAAAGGAATTTATATTAGTTCAAATTCAAATATCTCTGTTTATTATACAATTGGTTCAGGCGCTAACAAAGAAATGATAAGCCTTAAAGGGCAAAGAGCAAAAGGGACGGATTTTTACACACCTTTTCCTAATACAATTTTAACTGCAACCCTGGCCGATGGTGGAGTAGGATTTGATGTTGTTGCAACCCAAACTGGTGTAACAACTATATTAATTACACCACGTGCTGCTTGTGTTGGAAGGGCAAAAAATGTAACTTTTGCAAGAACATTAACTCAGGGACAAACTTTTTCGATGAAAGATAATAATGCAGTTAATCCAAGTGAATTGGCCGGCTCTATTATTTCTGCTGATCAACCGATTGCGGTTACCATAGGAGGCTCCATTAGGACATCTACCGCATTATGTCCTTCTTATTTTGCAGATCAAATTACAACAAGTAGTAATTTAGGAAAGGAACATGTAATAATGAAAGGAAGCGGAACATCGGATGTTGCTTATATTTTGGCCACTGTTAACTCTACAAGTTTAACTATTACTACTGGTACAGGAACAATCAATTGGTTAATTAATACTGGTGAAACGTATTCTGTAAATATTGCTTCGTTAACATATATAGCAACAGATAAACCTGTTTATATTACTCAGGTTTCTGGATACGGTTGTAAATTAAGTGGAGCTCAAGTTGCCCCAGCCTATTGTGCTGGTTCATATACAACTGCATTTACACGTTTGAGTTCCGACTCGTTAAATCTTAATATTGTAACTAGAACTGGATTTCAAAATACATTTACCCTTACAAGTAATGGCTCGCCGGTAGCGATATCGCCTGCTAGTTTTACAACTGTACCAGGTAGTGTTGGTAATCTTGTTGCGGCAAGAATTTACTTTCCGATTGCGAGTATACCAGTGGGTTCTCATAATGTTTTAAAAAATCAAAATGATATTTTTGGATTAGGAGTTCACAATGGTGGAACTATAGGAGGAAGTGCTTACGCTTATGCAAGTGAATTTGGCGCTAACCCTTTCGTAATAGCAAGTAGCGTTCCTACTGCTACAATATGTTCGAATACTTCAATTACTTTAAATGGTCAAATTGGCGGTGGACCAATAAATGGTATTTGGACTTTGAATGGATTTGGAACATTATCAGGCGGGCCAAATCAAATTATAAATAATATATATACGCCAAACCAAATTGATACATCATTAGCGATTACCCCTACACCAACACCTCCTGTTTCTGGAGGCTTGGTTAAATTTGTTTTAACTTCTACAGGCATTTGCCCTAATAAAAGTGATACATTTAGAGTTTATGTTAAGCAACAGCCCATTGTTACAGCGGGGACAAATTCTATTATTTGTTCGAATTCACCAACGGTTAATTTAGGTGGAAATGTTTTTGGTGCAAGTACGCAAGGTGTTTGGTCTGTCCAAGCTCCGGGGAATGGAACATTTACGCCGAGTGTTAATACATTTTCTCCGAGTTATTTTTTATCAAATACCGATACGGCGCTTAATCAGTTAAAATTTGTATTAACAAGTACAAATAATGGTTTGTGCAACGCAGTTTCTAATACCGTAACTGTACTTATTAATCACGCCCCAATAGTCAAGGCTAGTTCAGTAAATCCAATTTTAAAATGCGCAAATAATTCTACAGTATTTTTAAATGGAACGGTTTCTGGTACTACAACATCAACAGGAATGTGGTCTACAACTGGAAGTGGGATTTTTGTTCCTAATCAATTTGCCTTATTATGTAATTACATTCCTAGCAATGCAGATATTTTAGCAGGAAATATTTGGTTAAAATTAGTTAGTACAAATAATTTACAATGTAAAGCGGTTGCCGATAGTGTAAATGTAATATTTACGCAACCTGTTACGGTTAGCGCCGGAGTTGATTTAAATAGTTGTAAAAACAATCCAACTGTACCTTTAAATGTTGTTATCACAGGTACAGCATCAACAACTGGAATTTGGTATGGTGGAGCAGGTACCTTTACTTCAACAAATACTTCTTTAACACCAACTTATATTGCAACTCCAGGAGAGACAGCTGCTGGCTTTGTAATTTTAACTTTTAGTACAACTAATAATGGTATTTGTATTGGTGTGTCTGACCAAGTTAAAATAGATTTTCGAGACAAACCAACGGCAAATTTTATCGTAAACACGGTATGTTTAAATAATACAACAGTTTTCACGGACCAGTCAGTAAATACTTCTGGCATTGGCTCTTTGAATACTTGGCAATGGCAAATGGGTGATGGAGGGACTTCTTCTGCTGTTAATCCAATTTATACTTATACAGCAGCCGGCAATTATACAACTCAATTAGTTGTGAGTAACACTTTTAATTGTTACGACACTATTTATAGACCGGTAACGGTTTATGCCTTGCCAACTGCAAGTATGCTTATTTCAAGATCTTGTACAGGATCGGCACAGCTAATAAGTTTTACTGATATGTCAAGTATTCCTGCGCCTGCTTCTATTCCTGCTACTGGATATTATTGGGATTTTGGTGGTTTTGGTTTTTCTTATTCGAAGGATACATCCTTGGTATTTCCAGCTGAGGGTATTTACAATATCACGCACGAAATCACCTCAAATAATGGATGTAAATCTACCATTACACAATCGGTTAATATTACACCTAGACCAATAGCTAAATTTCTTTATATAAATAATAGCGCCCTAAGTTTAGGTGCTAATATTGCTTTTATTGACTCGTCAAAATCTGCTGTTTCTTGGAGTTGGGATTTTGGAAATGGATTAACAAGCAACCTTCAAAATCCAACAACTAATTATTTAAGTAATGGAACCTATACTGTTTCTTTAACTGTTACCGATCAATTTGGTTGTACTAGTTCATATTCAGCCATTGTTAAAATTTCAAATATAGCAGCTGAGATAACTCAACTTATTCCGAACATGATTACCCCAAATAATGATGGTAAAAATGATGTTTGGCGTTTAGATTTTATTAATGTGTTTTATAAAACAGCAGAAATTAATATTTATAACAGGTGGGGAGATTTATTATTTTCTAGTATTGGTTATTCAAATGCATGGGATGGAACTTATAAAGAAAGTGGCAATCCGTTGCCAGTTGGAGTTTATTTTTATACAATTAATTTAAACGACCCTAGTGATACTAAAATTTATAAAGGAACAGTAACTATTCTTAAATAATTTATGAAGATAAAATTATATACACTTTACATAATAATGTTTTTTAGCTTGCTTTCAATTGGGCAACAACAAACATTATTTACAAATATTACCCTTCACCAATATTTATATAATCCTGCATATGCTGGAGCCAATAAAGGTGCTCAATTTAATTTAGGATATCGTAATCAGTGGGCCGGTTTTGACGGTGCTCCGGTTACATTTATGGCAAGCGGTTATGGAACGTTTAAAAAACATCAAAATATGGCTGCTGGCGGAATTATTATAAATGATAAAAGTGGTTTATTATCTCGCACATCGTTTCATGGTACATATAGTTATCATGTAAAATTAAATAAAAATGTAAATCTAGGTTTAGGTTTAGGTTTAGGTGGAGTGCAGTATAACGTTAAAATATATAATGCAAAAACGTATGATAAAGATGATGAGTTTTTAAAAAATAATATATTAAATGCAAATGCCTTTGATGCAAATGCTGGTTTGTATTTATATAGTAATAAATTTTTCATGGGGATTAGCAGCCAGCAATTATCTAAAGGTAAAATTTACTGGCAAAATACTATTGGAAGATTAACACCACATGTTTATGGTTTTATGGGTTATAATTTTCAAGTAGATAAAAAGAAAGAATGGGTTTTGCAGCCTTCAATGCTTATTCGATATAATAATCCTGCTCCATATCAATTAGAATTTAATTTAAAATGTATATATAAAGAAATGTTTTGGATTGGTGGAGCATACAGAGTTAGTACCTCTGCCTGTGCCATGTTTGGAGCTACAATTAGCAAACAATTTACTGTTGGTTATAGTTATGATTATACTACAACAGCACTTCAAAAATATTCTTCAGGAAGTCACGAAATAATTTTAACGTACACAAAATCAGCAAAAAAGAGAAAAACTGTCGGAGATAAAATTCAGGATGCTGACGAAGAAGAATTAAACACAATCGACAATAGTATTAAAACTAACTTAAAAAATAAAAAAGATGAAAAGTAATAGAATAGCCTTTTTGGTTTTATTTTTCTTTATAAAACTTACTATGTCTTTTGCTCAAATAGACACAGCTTTTTGGTTCGCGGCGCCATGGGTTACCCCTGATCATGCTGCCAGACATCCCATAATAGCCCATATTTCAACTTTTAGTGCCTCAGCAACAGTCCGCCTTAGACAACCGGCTGCACCTGCAACTTATGCTTATGATACAACAATAAACATTCTTCCAAATAGTACGTTTAATTATACGTTTTGGAAGGGTGCTGTGGCTACGGGTCCTACTCCTGCGAATAGAGGGTACGACTCTTTGGAAGTCAGGCCTGCAGATCAAGTTTTACCCTACGGCTTGTACTTTTCATCTACCTCCAATATTTCAATTGTATATGACGTAGTTACAACTGGTAATAATCCGGAAACTTTTTCTTTAAAAGGACAAAATGGTTTGGGATTAGAATTTGTTTGTCCGTTTCAAACTAGATGGTTTAATCAATTTAAAGCAAATTTCGCGAATACTCCTGCGGGAGTTAATCAACCTATTTCTCAAATTAACATTGTAGCAAGTCAGCCCAACACTGTTGTTTGGATTACACCTAAATGTCCAATTATTGGCCATCCTGCGAATATTACTTACAGTATAATGATGACAAATGCTGGTGATGCTTATACTATTGAAAATCCAGTTCAAAATACTAATGTAGCGGGAAATAATCTTTCTGGAACCATTGTTGTTTCCGATAAACCAATATCAGTAACTGTAGCTGATGATTCTGTTAGAACCCCAGCAGGCGGATGCCATGATTTAATGGGAGACCAAATTGTACCTGTTGATATAGTTGGTACAAATTATATTATTAACAAAGGTGCTATGTTTGCTGGCGCACAAGAAGGAGCATACATTGTGGCCACTCAAAATTTTACAACCGTTAAAATAACGGATGTAGCTGTTACTACTACTACTTTAAATAAAGGGGATACATATTTTTATAATATACAACAACCTTTGACTTATGTAGAAGCAGATAAAAATGTTTACTTATGGCAAGCAGACGGTATCGGTTGCGAGGTAGGGGCAGCAATTTTACCTCCTTTAAACTGCGCTGGTTCAAATTTAGTAGCTTTTTCTCGAAATAAAATTTTACAATTTAATTTGAATATTTTATGTAAAGCTGGAGCCGAAACTACATTTACGCTTAATGGTTCAACAACTTTAGTTCCAGCCTCTGCTTTTACTGTAGTGCCTGGAACCTTAGGTTTATATGTAGGAGCGCAAATACCATTTAGCGCAGCTCAACTACCAATTGGCTCTTATACTATTGGAAATAATGCAGATGTTTTCGCTCTAGGTGTTTTTGATGGTAGTGGCGGTGGAGGAGCTCTATTCCATTATATGTCTTCATTTTTAAGAAAAACCTTTGTTACAACTCAGTCTGTTACTCCAATTTGTGTTAGTCCTGGAGTTGTAGCTCCATTATCAGGCACAGTTTCTGGCGGTGCTATTACTGGTTTTTGGTCAACAAATGGTTCAGGTACTTTTGGAGCATATACTTCAACGTTAGGGACTATTTCTACCAATTATACCTTATCTAACGCAGATACTTTATTAAGTAGTTTAGTTTTTTCTTTAACATCAACAGGTAATTGCACACCCAAAACAGCTACCATGAGCGTACCAATTATTCAGCGTCCTCAAGTATCTATTGGTACAGGATCAATTATATGTAAAAATAATGTTGTACCTATTGTACTAACCGGAACTATTAGTAATGCTTTAGGTGGAACGTGGTCTGGTGGAACTGGTTTTTTTGCGCCAGGTGTAAATATTAGTTATGCACCAACGCCTGCAGATCTCGCCGCTGGTTCAATAACATTAACACTCAGTAGTGTAGGAGGTTGCACCACAACAACCAGGAGTTTAGTAGTTTCCTTTGTTGATCCACCAACAATTACTGGCTTAAATGGCAATGTCTGCACAAACACGCAATCATTTGTTTTAAGTTCGTCGGTTGTCGGTAGTACCGTTTTACCTTCTTGGACAACCAACAATGGTACCGGCTTTTTTACACCAACTAATATTGGTTTAACTCCAACCTATTCTTTAAGCGTTGCCGATTATTCCTTATCTGTAATTAATTTTACTGTTGATTTAGGTCCAACTGGCCCCTGCGCTGCAGTGCAAGACGTAGTTCAATTAACCATGCGACCAAAACCTTTAGCTATTGCACCTGCAGATTTTACAGTTTGTGCTAACGCCGGCTTAATAAATTTAAATGGTTCTATCGGTGGTTCTGCTTCAACAGGAACATGGAATACAGTTAATGGAACAGGTGCATTCAATCCTCCGCCGGCACCGCCTGTATCAAGTTATACAATGAGCTTTGGTGATATGACGATTGGGACATTAACGTTTGTTTTAACAACTGATAATGGCGTTTATAATTGTCCGAATGATACCGACACTTTAAAGATTGCAGTACTTGATGCACCGGTTGTAACAGTAAATACTAATACTTCGGTGTGTGAAAATGCACCTGTCGCATTAACAGGAACAGTTACGGGTTATACAAATACTGGTATGTGGAGCTCAACAGGAACTGGTGTTTTTACACCTACCAATACAGCTTTAGGTGGGCAATATTTTCCTAGTAATGGAGATGTGGCAAACGGAACAGTGACTTTAACTTTATTGTCGACGAATAACCAAGGTTGTCCAGCTCAATCAGGCTCTTTTGTTGCAACTTTTGTGGATGCTCCAAAAGCATTGTTTACCGTTTCGTCAGTCAGATGCAAAGATTCTATAATAACCTTTATTAATGGCTCTCAGGCTAATAACACCTCAAATTTGGCATACAATTGGAATTTTGGTGATGGTCCTCCTAATGGAACTTCCACAAGTCTTAACCCACTTTATACCTACACAAGTATTGGAAGTTTTGTTATTACTTTAACGGTAACAGGAACTAATACGCTTACCATACCTAATATTCAATGTCCAGATACTGTAAGTAAGCGTATAACGGTTAATCCTTTGCCGATAGCTAATTATAATTATTTAAATGCCTGCCAGGGATTACCCGCGCAATTTAGAGATTCATCTATTGTTATACCGGGAAACATTTTAGGGTGGAATTGGCAATTTGGTGACGGAAGCCCTAGTTCTCCCATAAAAAATCCAGTACACACTTTCACAACTGCCGGTGTATATAATGTAGTTTTAACAGCAATTTCTAATAACTCTTGTGCAGCTACTATATCTAAGCTAGTAACAATTAACCCTCAACCAATCGCTAATTTTGGTATGACCAACGACCCAACAATTGCGCTAGAGCCTGTATACTTTTCTGATTTTTCTGCGCCAACAGGGTCTATTGTTTCTTGGTTATGGTCTTTCGGCGACGAAGGATCCGGTAGCGGAAGTTCGCCAACACACGTTTATCAAAATTCAGGAATGTACGTTATAACGCTAACAGTTTTTGATAATAATGGCTGTTCAGATACTGCAAGTAAAACAATTGATGTGCAGATATTGCCTCAAGTACCTACGGCATTCACTCCAAACAAAGATAACAACAATGATTTATTATTTGTAAAGGGAGGTCCTTTTGCCTCGATGGTTTTTAGAGTATATAATAATTGGGGAGAATTATTGTTTGAGACAAACGATCAAAAAATTGGGTGGGATGGAACTAAAAACGGCATAGATCAACCAGTTGGTGTGTATGTTTGGACTTTAGTAGTGGATATGTATAATAATCGCCAGGTTACGAAAAATGGGGATGTAACAATTATTAGATAAATATGAAAAACATAAAAAAATATTCAATTATTTGTTGCTTGTTTTTGTTTACAATTCTTAAAGCACAAGATTTTCATTTAAGTTTATATGATGCAGCACCCTTATTTTTAAATCCTGCTATGACTGGCTTGGTTGATGGGAAAATGAGATTACATGCTCATTATAGAAATCAATGGAGTGCTGTTGCACACAAACCATTTACAACAGCCTTAGTTAGTTTTGATATACCAAAAGGTAAATGGGGTTTTGGTGGTCAGGTAAGTAATATGCGCGCCGGATATGGTAACTATAATGTGTTTCAAGCTTTAGGTTCTGTTTCATATGCTGTTCCTATCGACAAAAATAAATATCACAATTTATCTCTTGGTGCACAAATTGGTTTCACTCAAAAAAGAATTGAATATCAAATTTTCACATTCGATAATCAATGGAGTGGTTTAGATGGTGGTTCATTTGATAAATCTATTTCTAATAACGAAAATTTTAATCGAGGAACTCAATTTCAAGAAGCCGTAAATTTTGGTGCTTTATATTTTTATGGTAAACATCAATCTCGAATAAATCCTTTTGCAGGATTTAGCGCTTTTAATTTAACTCGCCCTAAAGAAACTTTTTTTGGAAGCGATAACAGATTACCCATTAGAATGTATACACACTTAGGAGTAAGGGTAAATGTGAGCGAATTGTTATATTTTATACCAAAGGTTTTAATTTATAATCAAACCAATATTATTCAGCAAACTTATGCAATTGATGGGGCATACTTTTTTAAAGGGGAAAAATTTTATGCTTTAGCGGGATATGTGCATAGAATTAAAGATGCAAGTGTTGCTTATATTGGATTTAAAAAAGATAATTATATTTTTAAAATGGGATATGACTTTAACACGTCTACATTAAGAGGAACCTCAAAGTCAAGAGGTGCTTATGAAATTTCTTTAACCTGGTTAGGTAAGAAAGCAAAAAATCAAGATGTTAAAAACTGTCCAAGATTATAGTATTTATGTTAAAAAGAAAATTAGTTCTCCAAATAGTATTCGTTTTATTTAGCGCTATAACTTTCTCTCAATCTAAAAAATTGTGGACTGAAATTGCTGATGATGCATTTGCTAAAAAAGATTATGCCACTGCCGCAGCAAACTACGCCAAAGTATTAGATGATACCACGGTTTTAAGAAGTTACGTTTTACCTTACGAAACCCAATTAGTAAATTTAAATTCTAAAGCTTTATTTAAGGTGCCGGAATTAAGAGTCACTAAACGTAAAGACAGTACTAATCTTGTAAAGGAAAATTTAGTAAACTCAAGTAAATTTGATTTTATCATGTATCGTTTAGCTACAAGTTATAGATTAAACTTTGATTATCACCATGCGGTTGAACAATACAAAAAATGTGTTGAAAGAAAAGTTTATCCTGATGCTCCTTATTATTATGGTTTATCATTAATGAGTTTAAAAAGATATTCTGATGCATTAAAAGTATTTGATGATTATATTCATCCTAAACCGTCAACAGATTCACTAAATGCTGAACCTCTAAAACCGGGTACAGACTCCCTAATTAAATTAGCGGGTACAAAGCAAAAATCTTGCTATTTTGCTTTAGATTCTCTTACTCCCAGAAAACCAATCAAAGTTAGAAAAATGGATTCCTTAGTTTTTAATAGAGGAACCAGTAGTTTTGGTGCAATGTATTTTGAAAACGATACTAAAGTTTTATTTACAAGCGCACGTAAGGGTGGTGTTATTACAGACCCTGATAAACAAGACTCTCAGTATTTTTGTGATGTTTATACATCTGTTATTGATGATACTATTTGGCAACGCCCTGTAAATTTTGGTCGTCCGGTAAATACTTCATTGCACGAAGGAGCAGCCTATTTTTCTAAAGATGGTGTTATGCTCTTTACCCGCTGGAGCGATAATAACAAAAACGAATCGTTTATTTATATGGCTCGAAGTATTGATGGTAAATTTTATGATGCCATGAAGCTTGGAACCAACGTTAATTTGCCGGGTTATAAAGCGCAACAACCATTTGTTAGTAATGATGGTACTAAATTATTTTTCTCTTCAAATCGCCCAGGTGGCTTAGGTGGTTTCGATTTATGGATGGCACCTATTGATGGAAATGGTTTTATTGGAGAAGCTCAAAACTTAAAAGCACCTGTAAATACTTCTGGCGATGAAATCACACCATTCTTCCATGATTTAGCCAGTACACTTTTTTACAGTTCAAATGGCTTACCCGGTTTAGGCGGATTTGATATTTATAAAGTGAGTTTAAATGTAGATGATAGTATATATCAATTTCCTATAAATTTAAATGCACCACTAAATTCAAGTAAGGATGATGCTTATTATGTAATGGACCGCTTAGGTGAGAAGGGTTTCATTAGTAGTGATAGAGAAGATTGCCCTACCGGACATTGTTACGATATTTATTCTTTTGTTAATGCTCCAATATTTTTTAATTTAAGTGGTATTGTTTTTGATGCAGAAACAAGCGACCCAATTCCGAGTGCGTTAGTTACAATTAAAGATGTACATGATGGCGAAGAACCATTTTTTGTGGTTACAGATGATAAAGGTTATTATGAAACACCCTTAAAACCAAATCTAGAATATTTCTTAAAAGCGCAAAAAAATAAATACTTTGGTCAGGCTGCAAGTCTTGCTACAAAGGGTTTAACAGAATCAAAAGATTTTGAACAAGATTTCTTTTTAGGAAAAATCCCTGAAGGTGATATTGAAATAGAAGGGGTAGAGTATGATTTTGATAAATTTACCTTACGTCCAAAATCAATGGAAGTTTTAGATAAAATAGTAGAGGTTTTAAAAGTTAATGATAATTTAAGTATTGAATTAAGTTCTCATACCGATGCTAGAGGTAATGATGCTTATAATATGAAGTTGTCACAAGGTCGTGCACAAAGCTGTGTTGATTACATTGTTAGTAAGGGAATTGCTAAAAACAGAATTAATGCAACTGGTTACGGCGAAACAAAACCAATTATTCTTGAATCAGAAATAAATAAAATGGTTCCAAAAAGTGAGGAGTTTGAAACTGCTCATCAAAAAAATCGCCGTACCGCATTTAGAGTTATTGGTGAGTCTAACATTAACATCATTAATAAAACAAAATAATTGGCTTTAAGCCTCACCCTAAATCCCTCTCCAAAGGAGAGGGACTTTTCTATGTGTTCAGTTGGTTGCAAACAATTTTTTCTTTTTAAACCTATGTGTCTATGTGGTTAAAATTTTAAAGTATGTCAGAAAAAATAATATTTCGTAGTTATAAGGTTACAATAAAAGGAAAAGTTCAAGGAGTTTCTTATCGTTTTAACGCACAAGCTGTAGCGCATAAATTAAACTTAACTGGCTATGTAAAAAACTTATTTAATGGAGCAGTTTTTGCTCATGTAGAGGGTAAAGAAGAAGAAATTAATAAGTTTATAGATTGGTGTTATTTAGGCTCAAGATTAGCCAAAGTAACAGAGGTTGAAGCAGAAGAAACAGACTTAATTGGCTTTCAAACTTTCGAAGTAAGAAAGTAAATTAATCTTAATTGTTATTCCGACGAAAGGAGAAATCTGTTTATAAAGATCCTTCCTACGTCAGGATGACAACAATAATTTGGATTGATTTATAAATGTAACTGGTCTTTGAATCTTTTGTCCCTACGGACAGAATGTATTTAGAGAACGAGTAACAAAAACAATCTAAGTCCCAGAGGGACGAAATAGTTTATATTTTTTTTGTAAATTCGTAATTAATGAAAAAAAATAAATTTATTCTCTTTTTTTTATTTCTTGCTGCTATTTCTTTTGGGCAAAAACAAAATGTTGATTCAACTTCAAATGTAAAATTAAATGCTAAAAAACAAATTGAAAAATACCGAGCCCGCGTTATTAAAGGCGAAAGCATGGCTTCTTTAGCTATTTTGTATAGCGAAGATCCAGGTTCGGCAGGAGAGGGTGGAATTTATTATAATGTTGCCAGAGGTGTTATGGACCCAAAATTTGAATCCGTAGCCTTTAGTTTAAAACAAGGTCAAATTTCGCAGGTATTTGAAACAGCTTATGGCTTTCATTTTATTCAACTGGTAAAAATTCATGGAAAGCTCTTAGATTTAAGACATATTTTAATAATTCCTAAGTAGTCGAACATCAAATTCTCTGTGACGCCTATCGCTATTGATTTAAAGTTTAAATTACGGATCAAGTATCTTGGAAATATTTACAACGGCTTAAATTTTCGGTATTTTTTGTCACTTTTGGCGCACAAAAGTAACCAAAATGCTTTTGATCTTTTATAGGAGATTTTTATTTTGGCGATGTAGAGGCAGCCAAAATAAAACCATTGTCTGTCTAAACTCTTGTCTGTGTGCTGATTCAACTAGCCGCAGAGTTTAGACAGCAACTATCTCTGCAAAAAATCAAAATAGCATTGCGTTGAAAAACTGTGAGCCTATAAAATTTATTTTCTAAACTGACTTTTTGAGACTTGACTTCTTTGCATACAGCTACGTCTTGGAGAGTGCGGCTGTGAAGGGCGATTTGGTGCGAACCCGAATTTTTCGTTAGATGGGTATTGAATTTAGCAAACAACGCGAAAAATTTAGGTTGGCAAATCGCCTTGATTTCTTTTGTTACTTTTCTTCATCAAGGAAGAAAAGTAAGACAAAAACAGAAACTCGACTTTTTGAGGCTTTATTAAATAAAAAACGTAGTTTATTTTTTATTTAATTCTCGTAATAATTGTTCTTTTTTAAATTGCTCCACATCCCATTTCAACTGCCAATTGCTTATATATTCCGCTATCGGGGGTAAATATACTTCTGCCCTACGTTTATCTACATTATCCGGATCTTCAAGAGGAAGAACATACATAATGCCCGTTTCATCATCTCGCCCAATTTGACTTCCATAAATTTGTTTTTTGTTTTGACCAAGTGCAACCCTGTCCTCTAATAAAGCAAGATCTCTACTTGCAGCTTTACGATTTTTTACGGCTTCACGCATCATTGGTAAGTATTTTTCACGTGTTTTTTGGTCTGAATGCTGAATAACCAAAAACAAAGTTGAGCCTCCTCGGCCTCCAATAACGTCAGGACCAAGCCACCCATATTGGTCTAAAACTTTTGTTATAACAATTACATTTGACGAATCTTTTTCCCTAATAATATGCCAGATACTGTCCATTTGTTTAGAATTATTTCCAAACTTCTTTTCAATCACATCTACCTGTAATCTGTAATGTTGGTCTTCGAAATAAATACTATCTAGTATTTTTACGAGAGGTTTATTTAATTTAGCTTCCGCTTTTTCTTTATTTTGCTTAACAGTTTCAATTAATACTGTCCATCTTTGATCAGGATGTAAAGTAACAAAATTCTTATCCGAAGTTAGAGTAATGAGGTCCTTATACTTACCTTGGATGACAATTCGATTCAAATGAAAAAAAGCACTATCAGGATAATTTGCTAAGGCCCATGAACAGGCAGCGCTATACCGATCCTTTTCATATGCCTTTCCCCCATTTTCTTTAAAAGCAGATGAAAAAAATAGCGCCGAACTTTTATAGTCTTTAGCGTAATAAAGTGAATCTGCCTTTTTTATTAAATCAAAATATATTTGTGGAGGTTTTTGACAATAAAAACTACTTGTAAATAAAATATTAAAGAAAACAATCAGGTTTTTCATGGTCTATTAAAGTTAAACATAAATCTATGAAGAAATAACTATTTTTTTGTAATTTTTTAGGACTTTCACCCAATGGCCCAACCATTATTTATGTAAATTTACCCTGCATGCAAAAGTTAAAATTTGGTTTCGTTTTTTTATTTGTTGTTTCCATTTCATTTGGGCAACCTCAAGTTATAGATAAAGTAATAGGTATTGTTGGCAAATACCCAATTTTATTATCAGATCTTCAAAACTCTATGCTTGAAAGAGAAAAGCAAGATGTTAATTTAAGCAAGTGTAAGGCTTTTGAAATGCTAGTGTTTCAAAAATTATTAGTTGCTCAAGCAGATAGAGATAGTGTTACAGTAACGGATGCTGAAGTAGATCATGAATTAGATCAAAGAATGACGTATTACATTCAGCAATTTGGAAGTGCAGAGAAACTTGAAGAGTTTTATGGCAAACGTACAAACGTTATTAAAGATGAATTAAGAGGTGATATTCAGGAACAATTAATTGCTCAAAAAATGCAAGGAAAAATTACTGGCGATGTAAAATTAACCCCTGCCGAAGTTAGAAAATTTTACAACTCCATTCCTCAAGATAGCTTACCATTAATAAATTCTGAAGTTGAATTACAACAAATTGTAAAAAAACCAACGTTTAGCGCTGAAGCAAAACTGGCAGCAAAAGAACAGTTAGAAGAATATAGAGCACGTGTTGTTAAAGGGGAAAAAATGACGACTCTTGCTCGTTTGTACAGCGAAGATCCAGGCTCAGCAAAAGAAGGTGGTTTTTATGGAAATGTTGCACGAGGTGTTATGGACCCCGCTTTTGAATCAGCTGCGTTTCGTTTAAAACAAGGCGAAATATCTAACGTTTTTGAAACTGCCTATGGTTATCATTTTATAGAATTGGTTCAACGTAAGGGAGAATTATTAGATCTTAGACATATTTTAGTCGTTCCAAAAATGTCAAACGAAGATTTTTATTTGAGCAAACTTTTTTTAGATTCAATTTACTCAAATATTAAAGAAGGCAAAATAACTTTTGAAGATGCCGCAAAAAAATACAGTGATGATGCTGAAACCAAACAAAATGGTGGTTTAATGATTAACCGTAATACCGCAAGTACAAAGTTTGATAACGAAGATTTAAGTCAAACCGACCCAAACCTTATTGTAACTTTAAATGCAATGCAAATTGGTGATATTAGTAAACCAATGCAATATATGAGTCCTGTTGATGGTAAGCCTGGTTTTAGATTATTAAAATTAAAAAACAGAATTGACCCTCATAAAACTAATTTAAAAGACGATTATCAAAAACTAGCTTTACTTGCTAACTCTGATTATAATAAAAAACAAGTTAAGGAGTGGATTAAAGCAAGATCCAAAATAACATACATTAAACTCGATCCAGAATACTCTTGCACTTTCGAAAACCAATGGACTATCAGTAATTAATTTTTTTGAAAATTTAAAAAATTACACTCTGATTTTGGCAAATAAAAAAAATATTTATTGGTATTGTCAAATTTTTGGGTGGTCTTTTTTTGTTATAATTAATGCTATTTTTTTAGGTTTAAGTTATCAAACCACCCTAAACGATTATGTATTTTATTTTCTCACCATGCCAATTGGTATTGGTATTTCACATGTTTACAGGCTTTTTGTAATCAAACAAAAAATTATAAATTTTAAAATTCCTTTACAACTATTTTTAATTGTTTTATTTAGTATTATTAAAGCAACAGCTTTCTTTTTTATGACCTTTGGTTTATCAAAAATGTTTGGCTTAATAAAGACTGATTTAAATTATGTTTATATAACTTCTTCAATAATAAATTTTACTGTTGTTTTTTGTTTGTGGAATGTTATTTATTTTGGCTTTCAATACTTTCAAAACTATAAACGGAACGAAATTAACTCTTTACGTTATCTGGCAGCAAGTAGAGAGTCTGAGTTAAATAATTTAAAGGCTCAACTAAATCCACATTTTATGTTTAATAGTATGAATAGTATTAGGGCTTTAATTGACGAAAATCCATCCAAGGCAAAATTAGCAATAACCCAATTATCCAATATTTTACGTAATACTTTAATGATGGATAAAGGAAAAAAAATTGTTTTAAAAGATGAAATTAATCTTGTAAAGGATTATCTAAATTTAGAACATATTAGATATGAAGAGCGTTTGAGTTATAAAATTAATGTTTCTGAAGATGTTCAAAATTGCAGAATACCACCATTTATAATACAATCGCAAGTAGAGAATGCAATAAAACATGGCATCTCAATACTTCCAGGTAACGGTAATATAATAATTGAAGCTTTTAAATTGGCAAACATTTTAAAAATAAAAGTATCTAATACAGGTAAGTTAAATAACGAAACACCTTTAACCGGCATAGGTTTTAAAAATTCAATTCAACGATTAGAATTGTTGTATGGTAATCATGGAAAAATTTTTATAAACGAGGTTAACGATTTGGTTGTTGTAGAGATTAATATACCTTTGAATTAGGAAATACAAACTTAAACCATATAGGGCACATAGATTTAATATTAATGGTAACTCAAAAAAAAAATTAATTCGTAAAAAAATATGAAAGCAATTATAATAGATGATGAACGTTTGGCTCGCCAAGAGTTAAAAAATTTATTAGCAGCACATAAAGAAATAGAAATTATAGCCGAGTGTTCTGATGCTATTCAAGCAAAGGAAAAAATTAGTGAATTAAAACCAGATGTAATTTTTTGCGACATTCAAATGCCAGGAAAAACCGGATTAGAATTAGTAGAAGAAATTTCAGGAGCTGTTGATGTTGTTTTTATTACTGCTCACGACGAGCATGCTATTAAGGCTTTTGAATTAAATGCATTTGATTATTTATTAAAGCCAATTCAACCTCAAAGATTGGCAGAAACTATTAAAAAATTATCTATTAAGGAAACCTCTACAAAAACTGATAATAATTCACCTCTCACAAAAAACGACATGGTGTTTATTAAAGATGGAGAAAAATGTTGGTTTGTTAAGTTATCTGATATAAGATTATTTGAGTCTGAAGGAAATTACGTGCGTGTATATTTTGATACTTTCAGGCCATTAATTCTTAGAAGTTTAAATAGCCTAGAGACGCGCTTAAACGAGAAAGAATTTTTTAGAGGAAGTAGAAAGCATATTATTAATTTAAATTTTATTGCTAGTGTTGAGTCTTGGTTTAATGGCGGACTAAACGTTAAATTAAAGGATGGTAAGGAAGTTGAAATATCTCGGAGGCAAGCCGTTAAATTAAAAGATATGATGAGTTTATAAACGCTGGTTTATAAATCACAATAATTTAATATTTTTAACGTTATTAATATGTTGAAAAAAGTAATCGTTTTTATATTCATTTTTCTAAGCCTTATTTGTAATTCTCAAATTGGCGGTGTTAACTCTTACCGTTTTTTAGATATACCTATGACTGCCCGCGCTGCTGGAGTGGGGGGGAGTAATATGAGCATTTGGGGCGATGATGTTAATTTGATTTATAGTAATCCTGCATTATTAAATCCAACAATGACTAAACAAGTGGCTCTTAATTATAGCAATTATGTTGGCGATCTTAATTTTGGATATTTGGCTTATGCGCATAGTTTAAACAAGTATGGAACGGTTGCGGGAGGATTACAGTTTTATGATTATGGAAAGTTTGTTGGTTATGATGAATACGGGCAAAAAACAAATGACTTTAATGCAAGTGATTATAGCATTAATTTAAATTACGCAAAACCTTTCGAAGATTCGGCTTTTAATATTGGAGTAGCCTTAAAAACAATAATATCGCAATATGATATTTACAAATCTTATGCAAGCGCTTTAGATTTTGGTATAACTTATCACAGCAAAAATAATTTAGTGGTTAGTTTACTTGCTAAAAATGTTGGTTTTGTTTGGAAAGAATATACGAATACGCAAGCGCAGTCTCAAACCTTACCTCAAACTGTACAATTGGGTTTAAGTTATAAGGTAGCAAAGGCTCCATTTAGATTATTTATGGTTTACGATCAATTATTAAAATGGAATTTAAAATACATTAGTTCTATTGATACAGCCGGTAAATCAAATCCTTTTAACGCGTCAGAAACTGCAGTTGATTCTTCTAAATTTCAAAAATTTAGTAACCGTTTTGGTAATAGAAGTGATAATTTTATGCGTCATATAACTTTTGGAACAGAAATTTTATTGACTAAAAATTTTAATTTACGTTTAGCCTACAATTATCGTCGTCAACGCGAAATGACTTTACCAGAAAGAAGAGGGGCAAACGGATTGAGTTTTGGTTTTAGCTTAAGAGTTAAGCGATTTGGTTTTGCTTATTCTTTTACAAAAATGGCTTTTCCTGGCAATTCTAGTATTTTTAGTATTTCTGCCTCAATTTAAAGATTCCAGTTATTTAAATATACGTACCAATTATTAAATCGTAAGGGTTTTGCTTACATATTTCTTACCTTTATGCTATTGTAAAATAAATTGAAAATCATAAAGCATAGTTGGTTTGTTTTTTTATTGACGATTTGTTGTTTTCAAATTGGTAAATCGCAATGCCAAACAGCCTTGCCCAGTTATACTTATGATTGTATTACGGCAACTGCTTTTGCTTCAGTTGCAATAATTTCTCCGGGTGTTCCACCTTATACTTATTCTTGGATTCCAAGTGGTATTACAACTCAAACAGCGGCAAATCTTGCAATTGGTAGTCATACTATTATTATAAAGGATGTAAATAATTGTGCATACCTCACGCAACTCATCATAAATAATCCATATACTTCTGGGAGTGTGGCTTTTTCAAACACAATGGTAAGTTGTTTTGGTGGAAACAATGGGGCTTCTTTCGCAAGCTTTAACGGTTCAAACGGCCCTCCTTTTAGTTATACTTGGACATCAGGTTCTAACAATCAAACAGCGCCAAATCTTACGGCAGGCATATATTCAGTAACTATTAAAGATTTTAAAGGCTGTACAGTTACTAATTCCGTGCAAATAACCGAGCCAGCTCAAATAAACAGTACTTTTTCAAACACATTTATAACCTGTTTTGGAACCAGTATTAGCAGTACAATAATATCAACTGGAGGAACGCCACCATTTACTTATACAGTAGATGGTTTTGCAATTGCTGGAAATGTAGCTAGTAATTTAATAGCAGGTTCGCATACAATATTAACAAAAGACAGTAAAGGTTGTTTTCAAAATAAATCTATTTTAATTGCTCAGGTAGCACAACCAATTATATCCTTTACAATTATAAAGCCTAGTTGTCCAGGGAAAACAGACGGGGCCATAACGTCCACTATATCAAACGCTCCACCTGCATATACCTATACATGGCAACCAAGCTTAACAAGTTTTTCTTCTTTATCTAATATTCCAATAGGAAGCTATACATTAACCGTTAAGGATGGAAGTGCTTGCGTTACAAAAAGTGTAGCAATTGTGTTACCGGCTGCAAGCATGTCTGTTAACATCACAACAAGCCCCGAAAACTGCAGTGCTGTTGATGGGACGGCAACTTTAAATGTTACAGGAGGAAATTTTCCTTATAGTTTTACAACACAGCCAACCGTTGGCGCACATATAAGCAACACAATAAATTTATTAAGTAGTGGCAGCTACACAACCGTTGTTAAAGATGCAAATAATTGTTTGGATACTTTAATTTTTAATGTTGGCAATCTAAGTACCGTTAGTGTTTCAATTGTAAATTCGGTTCCTGTTTTATGCTACAATCAATGCACAGGCAGTATACAATTGGCCGTTCAAAATGGAGTTCTGCCTATAACTTATAGCGTAAGCAATACGCCAACAACAAGCAGCAGTTTTATTTCAAATTTATGCTCAGGGTTTTATGTAATCAAAGCAATTGATGCAATTGGTTGTCCGGCTACTACCACCATTAATTTTCCATCTCCTCCTGTTTTTTCTTATTCGGCAAGTGCGCCTTCATCTGTTTGTTTTGGTAAGTCTGTTCTCCTACAAGCCACAGCATTTGGTGGTTCGGGGGGCTATAATTTTATTTGGAATCCTGGAAACATTGCGGGACAAGCCGTTAATTTAGTACCAAACGCAACTACTGTTTATAGTTTAAATGTATACGATAGCAATGGCTGTACATTAGCACCTTTTCAATTAACGGTAAATGTTAACCCGCCAATTTCTATAAACATAAATAGTTCAAATGCGGGTATTTGTCCTGGAACAACCGCACAAATTACACCAACAATTACAGGAGGTGATGGCAATTATAATTACACATGGCAACCGGGCTCCTTAAATTCATCTTCAATATTTGTCGAAAATGCCTCTATACCATCGTATACTTTAAGTGTAGATGATGGCTGTGGCTCGCCAACTGCAGTAAAAATTATCCCAATTAATTTATTTCCTGTTATTAAACCTATTTTTGCAACAAGCGCTACCGATGGTTGTGAGCCATTTTGCACTTCATTTATTAATTTAACGCCAAAGTCCTCTAATGTAATTTGGAATTATGGAGATAAGCCTTTTGAGCAAACCGGAAACTCCACAAATTATTGTTATCAAAAAGCTGGAATTTTTAATATAAAACTTACCATTAACGATTCAAATAACTGTAAAACATCCTTCACCTATTCAAATGTTATTACAGTATTGTCTAAACCAAAGGCTTCCTTTAGTACAAACCCAACTGTGATTACATTAAACAATTCCGAAAATGTTTTAATCGAGAACACAACTGTAAACGGACAATCGTATAACTGGCGAGTAAATGGAATTTTTCAAGGACAAACAAAAGATATAAGTTATACTTTTAAAGATACAGGCTGTAATTTTTTTAGATTAATAGCTACGAATCAAAATAATTGTGTTGATACACTCGATAAATTCGTTTGCGTAATTGAAGGGTTTAATTTTTACATGCCAAATGGCTTTACACCTAATAACGATAATTTAAATGATGTATTAATACCACTAGGAACAGGTTGGACTTCAAAAAATTATTTGTTTGAAGTATACAGTCGTTGGGGAAATAGAATTTTTAAGACGAATGATTTATTACAGGGATGGGATGGAAAAATTAATGATTCAGATACAAACCCATTTTGTATCTATTATTGGAGAGTTAACATTACTGATAATATTGGAGAGGTTCATGAGCTTAAAGGACATGTAACAATCTTTAAATAAGGTAGTTATCTAAAGAAATTTGAATTTTGTTTTTTATTTTTTTACTCAAAAAAAATAAACTATTTTTGTCGTAGTATTTACATGTGTTAGTCGAACTTTAAAACTAATTAGTAAGTACAAAAAATAAAAATTTAACCAAAAACAAAAAAAAATGAAGAAAAAAGTACTAATTATTACGACATTGTTTTCTGCAATGTTAACTTATGCCCAGGAGCCAAAAACTGATGGGGCACATTGCGTCAAATGCGCGTGTGATGAGGAGGTATTAAACAAAAAAGGACATGAGATATTACCTGTTAAAGGTGATATAGCTTTAGGATTTAACACAATTCCTGTACTAGATATGTTTTTAGGAACGCTAAATCGTGCAACGCCATTTGCGGGTTCATCAAACGTTGTTTCATACGTTCAAGCCTCAAATAATCAAATAGTTGGAAAATACTATTTGGATGCTAAAACAGCAATCCGTGGTCGTGTTGGTTTTAACACCTTATCTGGATCTATGGTTAGCCAAGTTCAAGATGCTGCTGTTATGTTTGAAGCAACTAAAGGAACTCAAGACGATATCAATGCAGCTTCTTTAATTAGAGTTGATGATAAATTAAAATTTTCTAAGAACAATGTATTAATTACAGTTGGTTATGAAAAAAGAAGAGGCTACCGCAGACTACAAGGTTTTTATGGTGGTGAAATTGGATTTGGAACAAACGGATCTAAGCAATCAGTAGAATATGGTAACAAATTCTCAGACCAATACCCTGTTCAATTTACAAACAACTTTAACTCTTTTGGTGTTACAACTGTTAACCCAATTGCAGCTGGAAGAACAGTAAGAAATTTAGAATCAAAAAACAGAGGCGGTATTCGTTTTGGTGTTAGAGGTTTTATAGGTATTGAGTATTTTATATTCTCTAAAATTTCAATTGGTGCTGAATATGGTTGGGGTTATTCTTTAACTACAAGAAGAGGTCAAACTTCTACACAAGAAGTTTATAACAATGGTCAAAAAGGACCAGAAGTTTTAATTGAAGAAGTTGACGTTGATTCTTCTGAGAAATTAAAAGGTTTTTCAGTTGATAATAACAATGGTTCAATTTTCTCGATGAATAACACTTTAGGTGGTAATACTGCATTAAGTGGAGGAGCTGGAGCGTTAACTTTAATTTTCCATTTCTAAACAATAATAATTAAAAAAAAATATAAATAATTTAAATATATAATATCATGAAAAAATCAATATTAGCACTTTCAATTACATTAGCATTATTTTCTTGTAAGAAAAAAGAAACAACAACAGATTTCACCGCAACAGATGTTACAGGTACTTCAGTTGTTAAAGGTAACGTAAACAAAAACGTTATTACACCAAATGGTGTTGGCGCTTGGACAAATACTAGTCGTATTAATATGGCAGGTGTAGTTGTAACTATTAAGGTTAACAAAGGTGGAGCTCAAGGTTTATACCCGAACTCAACTGCTAATGGAGCAGATGTTTATTCTGGTACAACTGATGCAAATGGTAATTATGCAATTAGCGTAAAATCAAACGCAACTGGTGTTTCTGCATTAATTACAATTGATGGTTTTACAGGAACTCAAGATACAATCATTAATAGCGTAGTTAAAACTGGTTTATATGCTACTTATTTTGGTACATCTACAACTAGAACTTTATTTATGGGTCAAAACACAACTTTTGATCATAATTTTACTGCTACAAACGTTTCATCAAATCCTAATAATATTACCATTGGAACTGCTCAATTAAGCGGTTCTATTAGTATGAATATGGCTTTAACTACAAAAACCGGAACTAATCCTATTATTAATATCCCTACTGGAACTAACGTTGCAGTTCCTGCAGGTATTACTGTTTATATGAGTTTAGATAAAGATCCTACTACTTTAGTTGCTAAATTATATACTGCTACAACTGATGCTGCTGGTCGTTATTCATTTACATTCCCAACTGTAGCTGCTTCAACTCCAGGGTTTTTTCAAAACGCAACTATTTGGGTAGCTGATCATGCTGCAAATCGTGATACATTGCGTATCGTAAACGGTTCAAATGCTCCAACTACTGCTGGTCCTAGTGGTGTATTCAATAACTCATCAACAAATCAAGGTGGTTTATTTAACAACGAAAACAGAAACGCAACTAATTTCTCTTTTGGAGGCTTTACTGCTAACTAATTTTTTTTAAATTTAATTTTAAAAGCCTCAGAATTTTCTGAGGCTTTTTTTTATTTTTATATTTGTGTATTCAAAAAAATATGACTTCTACTAATCAAAAAACCTTCCCGCGATTTGTTCCAAAAGAAAAATCAATTTTTTTTCCTACGCTACAAAAAAGAGTAAATCAGTATTTTAAGGATAATAACATTTCAAAAAATGCTAATTCTACAATGGTAATAAAAACGATTGTTTTATTGGCAGCTTTTATTGTTCCTGTTTTAATGGTTAACCTAATGTTCTTAAACACTTGGCTAGTAGTTGTTCTCTATTCAATAATGGGTTTTGCCTTGGCCGGAATTGGAATGTCAATTATGCACGATTCAAATCATGGTGCTTATTCAAAAAATCAATATGTAAATAATTGGTTAGGTTATTCGTTAAATTTAATAGGAGGAATGGTATTTAATTGGAAGCTACAGCATAACGTATTGCATCATACTTATCCAAACATTCATAATTTAGATGATGATATTGCGGATAAATTAGTACTGAGGTTTTCGCCGCATTCAACTGCAAAAAAATTCCATCGATTTCAGTTCATTTATGTTTTCTTTTTTTATTCAATACTAACTTTGTATTGGGCTTTAGCCAAAGATTTTATACAATATTTTAAATATATAAAAGAAGGTACTAATAGATTTACTAAATCTGAAAACATAAAGTATTTTATTAGTATGGTATTTCTTAAACTGCTTTTTTTTACCTACATGATTATTTTACCAATCGTATTTCAGGGTTACTCTGTGGGATTAATAATATCAGGGTTTCTTATAATGCAGGCTATTGGAGGCTTGGTGTTAGGCTTAGTTTTTCAATTGGCACATTCTGTAGAAGAGGCCGAATTTCCTTTACCAAATGATTTAAATATTATTGAAAACGATTGGGCGGTTCATCAAATGAGAACAACCGTTAATTTTGCAAGAAATAACAAGCTTTTATCTTGGTATGTTGGCGGATTAAATTTTCAAGTAGAACACCATTTATTTCCGAATATTTGTCATGTTCATTACCCTCAAATTTCTAAAATTGTTGAGGAAACTGCTAATGAATTTAACGTGCCTTACCTTTGCGCACCAACAATTAAACAAGCATTTGCATCACATTTAGGCATGCTCAAAAAATTAGGTTTTTCGTTTAATTTAGATTTAGCGAAAATGTAATTTTGATTTGTTTTGAGTGCTTAACTATTTAGTGACAATAAAAATATTTTCAGCAAATTTTTGGCTTACACTTGATTTTTTTCCATTCACTTCAATTTCAATTAAGGAATCGTAGCTTTGTTTACTAACTACTTTTATTTTGCTATTAATTCCTAATCCAACCTTTACAACATATTGAAGAAAAGGTGCAGAATTATCTTTTACAGCGATCATTTTACAACTGTTACCAACTTCTACTTCCGACAAGGTTTTTTTGACCATCACTTTCAATTCACCTTTTGAATTTGGAATAGCGTCACCGTGTGGGTCAAACTCTGGATATCCAAGAAACTTATCTAGTTTTTCAACCAATTTTGCTGATTGAATATGTTCTAGTTGCTCAGCTACCTCATGTATTTCATCCCAAGTAAAATCTAATTTTTTGTATAAAAAAGTTTCCCACAAACGATGTTTACGTAAAACTTCAATAGCATTTTTCCTACCATCATTCGTCAAAGAAATTTTACCATATTTCTCATAATTAATCAATTTCTTACTTTTCAGTTTTTTGACCATGTCGGTTGCCGTTGCAGGCTTTACACCTAAATGTGCCGCCAATTCGTTTGTACCAACTTCGGCCTTGCTAACTTTTTCAATAGTTAACTGTAAGAGAGCTTTTAAATAATTTTCTTCTGTAAATGATAACATTAAAACAAAGATATGAATTATTAGGATATAGATATAGAATCATAAAACAAATAATGTTAGATTAGCAAAACTTTATTATATTTGTACCCAAAACTAAGTAATTAGACGGCCATAAGAATTAGGAGAATGTTTCATAAAATTATTTTTATAGCAATGTTGGCATTTATTGATCTAGCAATAATAGGCCAAACAGCAAGCGTTTCTGGTAAAATAGTATCGGAAGGTAAACCAGTAGAATTTGTTAATGTTGGATTAATTGGAACTTCTTTTGATAGTATAACCGACAGCACTGGTAAATTTAAAATTAAAAATATTCCTGCGGGTGTATACAAAATTCAAACGTCAAGTTTAGGTTTTAATAAAATGGAAAAATCTATTGTCATAAAAGATGACGGTAACTTCATTGTAAATTTTGACCTTACCAATTATCAAAACACATTAAACGAAGTAGTTGTAACCGGCACGCTTAAAGAAGTGAGTCGACTCGAAAGCCCTGTTCCTGTTGAAGTTTACACACCAACTTATTTTAAGAAAAATCCTACCCCAAATATTTATGAGGCATTACAAAATATTAACGGTGTTAGACCCCAATTAAATTGCAATGTTTGCAATACAGGCGATATACATATTAACGGTTTAGAAGGACCGTATACCATGGTGCTTATTGATGGAATGCCAATTGTAAGTGCCTTATCTACTGTTTATGGTTTATCTGGTATTCCTAATTCATTGGTTGAACGTATAGAGATTGTTAAAGGCCCTGCATCATCACTTTATGGCAGTGAAGCGGTTGGAGGCTTGATTAACATTATTACCAAGAAGCCCCAAAATGCTCCAATTGTTTCAGCCGATATTTTTGCTACAAGTTGGCAAGAATACAATACCGATTTAGGTTTTAAATTTAATGCGGGTAATAAAGCAAGTGTTCTTACAGGTATAAATTATTTTAATTTTCAAAATAGAGTAGATAAAAATAAAGACAATTTTACGGATATGACTTTGCAAGATAGAATTTCTGTTTTTCAAAAATGGAATTTTCAACGAAAAGAAAATCGTTTGTTTAGTGTCGCTGGTCGTTATATGTATGAAGACCGCTTTGGTGGTGATATGACTTGGCAAAAAAAGTTTAGAGGAGGCGACAGTATTTACGGAGAAAGTATTTACACTAAACGTTGGGAACTCTTAGGAAATTATCAACTCCCAACCAAAGAAAAATTAATGCTTTCATTTTCTTATAATAACCACGACCAAAACAGTGTGTATGGAACTACTTCATATATTGCTCAACAAAACATTGCTTTTTCTCAACTAACGTGGGATAAAAAAATTGGCATAAATGATTTTTTAGTGGGGACTGCATTACGCTACACTTTTTATGATGATAACACTCCAGCAACAGCCACTTCCGATTCTATCAATCCACAAACCCAATCACAAAAAACCAGACTTCCTGGTGTATTTGTTCAAGATGAAATTTCAATTACCAACAAACATAAATTATTGTTAGGTTTTAGGTACGATCACAATAATTACCATGGCAACATTTATACTCCTCGTTTCGCCTATAAATGGAGTTTAAATGATAAAAATATTTTTCGTTTAAATGCAGGAACGGGATTTAGGGTAGTAAATTTATTTACTGAAGATCACGCTGCATTAACAGGCGCAAGAACTGTAGAGATTAAAAACGAGCTAAAACCAGAGCAATCGTACAATATAAACCTAAACTATATCAAAAAAATATTCGCGAAAAATGGAACTTTTATTAGTCTTGATGCTTCTGCATTTTACACTTATTTCAACAACAGAATTGTAGGTGATTATGAAACTGACCCGAACAAAATTATTTACGATAATTTAAATGGCTATGCAGAAAGTAAAGGTGTGAGTTTAAATATTGATTTAGCTTTTAATAATGGGTTAAAAATTATTGCAGGCTCTACATTAATGGAAAATACTCTTACTGAAAACGGAATAACGAAACAACAAATTTTAACCGAAAACTTTACAGGGGTTTGGGCAATTTCATATAAAATCAAAAAAATAAATTTGGCAATTGACTATACAGGTAATGTATACAGCCCAATGCGTTTGCCGTTACTGGGCGATTTAGATCCTAGAAAATTAAATTCGCCTTGGTGGAGCATTCAAAACATACAATTAGTGTATAGTGGTTTTAAAAACTTTGAAATATATGGAGGAGTGAAAAATTTACTAAACTGGACACCCTTCAAAGAAAATAATCCCTTCGTCATTGCCAGAACAAATGATCCTTTTGATAAAAATGTTCAGTTTGACAGTAACGGAAAAGTAATTGCAAATCAAAATAATCCCTATGGTTTAACTTTTGATCCAACATATATCTATGCTCCAACACAAGGGGCAAGGGCGTTTTTTGGAGTACGATTTAATTTTAAGTAATGAGAATTAGTTTAAACATCATTTTAATTTTGAGTACTGTTTTATTGCTCCCAAAAAATTCTTTTTCACAAATAAAATTATTTCAATTTGAGCAAATTGATAGTTTGATGAAAGTAGAAAAAAGAAAGATTGTTGTTTTTATTCATACCGACTGGTGTAAGTATTGTGCAACAATGAAACACACAACCTTTAAAAAAGATAGCGTTATTGAGTTTTTGAATAAACATTTTTATTTTATTGATTTAAACGCTGAAGAAAAGCTGAATATAAATTTTAATAAACATACTTTCAAATATAAACCAACAGGGGCAAGTACGGGTATAAATGAGTTGGCGGAGCAATTGGGAACGGTTGATGGTAAAATATCCTACCCCACACTTTGTTTTTTAAATTCTGAATACGAAATTATTTTTCAATACAACCAATATATTAACTCAACTCAACTGCTAGGTATTTTGGCTCGATTAAAATAGCATTCCAAACTAAAAACATTTATATTTTTGAAAGAACAATAAACATTTAGATTGTTACTTCAAGGTCGTAATTCCAAGAAAAACTAATGCTATTGGTAATGTAATTGTAAGGAAAGTAATTACCTTATTAATGTCAACCCGTTTTTCTTGTACAATTGTTTCATCACAGTTGCTGCAACTTTCTATTTTTTTTGACAAACCATCTTTATCATAGGTAACAAGTAAATTAACATAACGCCCTTTAATTTTTTTACCATTATTTTCTTTTAAAAGAAAGGGGAGCGTTGTGCGATCAGTAACCCTGTATTTATATAACAAAGTAGTTTCGCTATCCGTCATTAATATTAAATTATAAGGGACTGTTCCTAATAATAAAGAAACCTCTCCTTTAGATTGCCCTATTTTTAAATTGAGTACTTTTTCAACCGTTGTGTATTTTGGGGCATTAACAATGCAAGAAGCTAAATTAAAAAAGATAAATACTAAAAGTGAATTATATAATAATTTCTTAACCATGCGTTTAGCCAAATATAAAAAAAATAAATGTAAGAATTAAACTTATGAAACTACTCACAAGTTTGCCTTTAAAGGTGCAATCTTCGTGCTAAAATTGTAATTATTTATTTTTTTTTGGAATCACAATTTCGTCTTTCTTAAATAAAATATAGAACGATATAATAATGGTTTCATACCTTAATTTCCACACACTAAAGAGGATGAAAAACACCCTAGTTTTTAAAAATTAGGTGTCTTATAAGGGTTTTTTAAAGCCCAAAAAGATGTTAAAGGCTTATGTAAAATAAAAAAAACCTGCCTTATAATCAAGCCGGTTAATTTTTTTTGCGGGCTCAAATTTACCCTGTTCGAACCAAATAACCAACGAAAACCCTGAAGAATTGAAAGATGCTGAAATTCAGCGATTTTTAGCTGATTTACGGGCGATAAGTCACTTCTGCAAGGTGTTTAGGGTTGGTCAGAAATAGGGGCGGTTATCGTATTTTACGGTAATTTTACTGTAAGATCCCCCCTTAGGGTCTCAGGTAAATGACTTTACAACGAATTTCTTAACGCTATTTAAGTGAAAGCTTGCTGTTGAAAGGAAGGTAAGGAGTTTTAATTTTAACCCTGAAAACTGATTCCGAACTTATTCCCGGTAAATTTATCAAGTTTTACTGATGATTTTCAAGTTCTAAGGGGGAGGGGAATTTCCTGCCTTAATTCAAAAAATATTATTTAGATAGTTTAAGAATTCTTATTGCTCCTTTTGCGACCAAAATAAAAACAATGGAGCCCACAATTAAATCGGGATATTTGGAATTTGTGAAATAAACAATTGCACCAGCTAAAATAACTCCAATATTTACGATTACATCATTACTCGTAAAAATTACACTTGCTTGCATGTGAACCTCTTTGCTTTTTGATTTCTGAAGAAGGTAAAGTGAAACCGCATTTCCTACTAAGGCGAAAAGCGAAATGATGATCATTAATTGAAATTCGGGAACTTCCTCAATCCCCAAAAACCTTCTAATAACCTCAATTATTCCAAACAGAGCTAATGCCATCTGAAAATATCCACTCATTTTAGCAATTTGCTTCTTTTTAGACGCTAAATGACCAACAGCATATAAGCTTAATCCATAGACCATAGCATCAGCAAGCATATCAAGGCTATCGGCAACTAATCCCATTGATTCTGAAATAAACCCTGCGATAATTTCCAAAATAAAAAGCGAAAGATTGATCAATAAAACTGTCCACAGTAATTTTTTTTCTTTTGAATGGTCTTCGCTAACATGGGTATAATTACTTTCTTCACTACCAATTAATGAAGCCCCAAGTTTAAGGTCGTTAACAGCATTAAAAATAGACGTTATATCACCTTCATGGTACACATATAAATTTCTATTAGGGATGTCAAAATCAAGTTTCATAAAATGCAGACCTTGCAATTTTAGTCGGATCATGTTTTCCTCTGAAGGGCAATCCATTTTAGAAATATAAATAGTTGATTTTTTCACAATGCTAAAATACTGTAATAGATTCTCGATAGCTACATGTAGATGACTTTTACTGAGATTTTCTTATCACAATTCAACTCAAAGCTTGCTTTTGAAAAGTTGGGGCGGTTTGTTAATCCAATTGATTCATAATTCGAAAACCCAATTCCCTCTATTGGTAAAATAAACCCTTTGTCTATCTCACCATTCTCATTTTCATCGTGAAGAATATTTACAGCATACTTACCTACCGGAAGATTACTAAAGGTTACTTTAGATGATCCATTTTGTATTTTTTCTTTCAATATCTTACAACACTTTTTGTAATCTTCATCAGGAATCGTTCCGTCCTTATTATATAATGCAAACTGGACAATACCTTTCGAGTTCTGTAGACCATTTACTTCCACGGTTAAAGAAAAGTTTTCTCCTTTTTGGTTATTAAATGAAGATAAGGTCAATAATGATATGCTGACAAGTGCGAATAAGAGTAATTGTTTCATTTTACTTCGTTTTTCTATTTGTAATTTTTTCTTTTAAACGATCTACTAAATAATAAACCATTGGCACTAAATAAACAGTTAATATCAAGGATGAAAACAGCCCACCAATAATTACCCATGCCAAACCATTCTTCCATTCACTTGCTGTTCCTTTGCCAAGGGCAATTGGCAACATTCCTATAATCATTGCAATGGTTGTCATTAAGATTGGACGCATACGACCTTTTCCGGCAATGATTAATGCTTCTTTGAAATGTTTTCCCTCCGCCTTCAATTGATTTGTAAAGTCTACAATTAAAATAGCGTTTTTTACTACTAATCCCATGAGCATAATCAATCCGAGCAAAGCAAATAAACTAAGATTGTTTAATGATAAATTCAATGCTAAAAACGCACCAATAGCAGCTACGGGAATTGAAAACAATACCACAAATGGGTAAACGAAACTATCATATAAAGCAACCATGATTAAATAAATCAATAGGAACGAGATTAATAGAACCGAACCCAATGCACCAAAACTATCATTTTGTCTTTTGATATCACTACCCCAAGTCATTTGAATTCCATCGGGTAATGGGTTATTTTTAAGGTAAGCAACTACATCATCAGCAACTGTTCCCGAAGGTCTACCAAGTGCGTCAGACGTAAGCGTTACCGCTGGCTGACGATCTTTTCTTTCCAATAAGGATGGTGAATTATCTCGTTCCACCGTTGCAAACTGCGATACTTCTACTGGTAACCCCATTGGATTAACAATTGAGAGGCGCTGTACATCTTCATAATTTTGCCTACTGTAACCGTCAAGCCAAATTCTTACAGGATATTCTGTTCCGTTTTCTGTTAATGTTGCATCGTCATTGCCAGTAAAAGCTGTTCTTAAATTCATACCAACATAAGCTGTCGTTAATCCTAAGCGTTGCATTTTATCTTTATCGGGAATTATTTTGTATTCAGGACTACCTTGTTCAACAGATAAACGCACATTATCTGAACCCGGTATTTTTTCAATCACCGACTTTAAATCATTACCTGTTTTCATTACTAAATCTAAATTACTGCCGCTTAAAGTAATTTCAATTGGAGCTGAACGTGGTATCAATCCTAATGCAGCCATTGAATAATTTATTCCAGGGAATTTCATTTTTAATTCTTCCCTCAATTTTTTCATAAACTCTTCAGTAGGTTGCTTATGGCGTTCTTTTGCGGATTTTAACTGAATAGTAAATTCAGTTTTATTAGCTGATCCTACACCTAAACTTCCAATGCCTGTACTCGGACCACCTATGTTACTAAACACAGTAGAGACATCTGCTTGCTTAATAATATAGGTTTCTATTTTCTGAGCGATTAAATTGTTTTGTTGAATGGAAGTTGATTTGTCAAACTCTAAAGCCATACGAAATTTACCCTGATCTCCAGTAGAGATAAGCTCTTTACCAATGATACCTTGTTTCATTATTCCCAAAGTAACCGCAAAAAGTAAAACAACTATTCCTGTGAAAATTAATTTGTGGCTGAGTACCCATTCTAATTGTTTGCCATACCAATTGGTGAATTTTTCTAATTGATGTTCAAATCCAAGCAAAAAACGATTGAAGAAGTTGGTTGGTTGTAAATCTTCTTTCTTACCTATTCTTGATGCCAACCAAGGTGTAAGCGTAAAGCCAACTAACAAACTCGTTAAGGTTGAAGTTACTACAACTACTGAAAATTGTTTGAGCATATCTGCCACAAATACTTGTAAAAACAATATCGGTAAAAACACAACCACGTCAACCAATGTGATCGACAATGCAGAAAATCCAATTTCCATACGCCCATCCATTGAGGCAGTATGTTTTTCTTTTCCCATATCTAAATGCCTTTGAATGTTTTCCAACACCACAGTAGCATCATCAACCAAGATTCCAATAATTAAAGACATGGCGAGCAAGGTCATTAAATTTAGAGTGTATCCTAGAAGCCACATAACTGCAAAAGCTGTGACCAAAGAGGTAGGTATTGCAATGATTACAATTAAAGAGTTTCTGAAACTTCTTAAAAATAATAGCATTACTAAAGAAACTAAAACAACTGCTAATCCCAAATCAAATACAACAGAATTAACAGCTGCAATTGTATTGTCGGTGCTATCATCTGCAATGATGAATTTTACAGAGGAATTACTATTTTGTGCTTCGATACTTTTAAATTTTGCACGAACCATTTTTGAAACATCAACAGCATTTGCATCGCCTTGTTTTTTTAATAGAATTCCAATGCCATCTTTTCCATTGTATCTACTGATAGATGTCGTTTCTTTTATTCCATCAACTACCTGAGCAACATCTTTTACATAGACTGGGCTGCCGAGCATTGGCATAGCCACCTGAACATTTTTTACATCATCAATCGTTGCAAATTTTCCGGTTAAACGAACGGAGTTATTCTCCTGATCCGTTTGTACTTTTCCGGCAGGTAAGTCTAAGCCTGAACGATTAATAGCCTCAACAACCTGATACAATGAAATTTTATATAATTTCAGTTTATCCCGGTTTGCTTTTACTTGTATTTCTCGTTCTTCACCGCCCAAAATCGTCAACTCTGCAACCCCCTTTATTTGTTGAATTTGAGGAAGATACTCGTCTTTCATTTTTTGATAAAACTCAGTTGCGGGTAAATTACTTGTTGCACTAATGGACATGATCGGTAAATCATTAGGAGAAACCTTACTCATTACCGGACTTAAAATATCCTGCGGTAAATCTTTGCGAATGTTGTCAATATAGCGTTGAGCATCCTGCATGGTTTTATCCAAATCAGTTCCGTATTTCAGGTTGGCAATAATGATAGAAGCGTTTGGTAAAGATTTGGTTACCAAATAATCAACGCCTTCTAAATTAGATAAAGCATCCTCTATTTTTCGTGACACCGAAGTTTCTACTTCGTTGGGCTCTGCTCCGGGATACACGGTTTTAATAACCACAACAGGTTGATTAAAATCAGGCATCAATTCATAACTTAAATTTTTATATCCTATAACTCCCAATAAGGTAAGTACGCTGAAAAGAACAATTATCAGCGATGGACGTTTTATTGATATTTCTGTAATATTCATAATTCAAATTTTATTTAATAGTTACATTCGCATTGTCAAATAGATTAATAAATCCATTTGTTACAATCACATCTCCTTCTTCTAATCCCTTTGCCACGACAGTTTTGTTTTTTATTTTCTGTGCAATAGTTATGTTATGCAAAACAGCCTTTCCATTCTTTACTTTATATACTTGTGGTTGACTTGAAGAGCCTATAATGGCAGAAGACGGTATAATAATTCCGGATTTTTGATTGTCACTTTTCAAATTTATTTTACCAAACATTCCTGATTTGATTTTAAAATCGGAGGTGTTACTTACAATAAACTGAACAGGAAAACTACTGCCCATATTAGCTTTACTACCTATCATTGTTGCTTTACCCGACAATAGCACATCCGAATAAGCATCTGCATTAATCGAGAAGGTTTGATTTAATTGAAATGAACTCAAATCATTTTCAGACACATTAACGGTAAATTTTAAAACAGAAATATCTGTAATTTGAAGCAATGGTAAACCCGGTGCAGCAAATGCGCCCTCTTCAGTAAGTTTAGCAGTAACCACTCCATTAAACGGTGCTTTGATGGTTGTTTTACTAATTTGTTCAAGCAAAGTTGCTCTTTGAACTTTTGCAGATTTTAAACCTAACTCTGCTTTTTCTAATTGAACCCCTTGTACAGCATCTGCATTCGCTAAAACAGTAAATCGTTTTACATCCGCTTCTAATCCTTCAACTTGAACCTCCGCTGATTGTAATTGCAATTTCAATAGTGAATTATCTAACTGAATTAATGATTGTCCTTTTGTTACAAAAGTTCCAACTTCAACTAAAACATCATTTATCTTGCCCTGTATCTCAGCGCTAAGCTTAGTCTCTTTATTAGGTTCAAATGTTCCTGAATAAGCAAATTCAGCTCCTATTAATTCCGATTTGATTGTATCCACCTGAACATTAATTGCTTGCTCCTTATCATATTGATAAACTTTATCTTTTACGATTTCTTTATTGCTTTTTAATTTTATGACTACAATTGCAATTAATGCCAATGGTATGATGATGTATAAAACCTTTTTCATTATCTGTTATTTTTAATTATTAATTTATTTCGTTTTTAAAATATTTCCTGATACTTTTTTTAGTTCTAAGTCTGCCTTCATCACATCCACTAATGCCGACAAATAATTTTGTTGCGCTTCCTTTTGGGTATTATCTGAAAGTAAAACATCTGTTAATGATGCAACACCCTCCTTTTGCTGAATAAGTGTTTTAGAATAAATTGTTTCTGCTAATGTCAATTGTGATTTTGCATTTAATAGATTAGAATTTGCAACTTCATATTGCATCTGTGCATTTTCTATCTGAACGTTTTGTTTATCATTTAATAATTCTAATCGAGTTGTATTTTGCTTTATCTCTTCTCTCTTTTGAAAAACCTTGTATTCTAAAGTAGTACCGGAGAAGATCAACCACGACATTTTTACTCCGGCAAATCCAATGGGGTATGTTTTAAAGAAATCATTTGTACCACTGTAGTTTCCAAATCCGTTAGTTCCATAAGTACCATAAAGTGAAAAAGAAGGTAAATGTGATAGTTTTAAAGTTTTTAATTCAGATTTTAAGAGCTGTTCTTTCGTATTAAACAATAATATATCAGAGGTTGGTTTGCTTGTATACTTTACTACTTCTGACGATGTGCTAAATGTTTCTTCAATTGTAAGTAGTCGGGATGGTGTTATGCCCAATTGAAGTTTTAACAAATTAAGGATTTGTTGATACTGTGCATTCGCCTTACTTAACTGTGTATTTAGCTGACTTTGCTGAAGTTTAATTTTATCTACATCTGTACCCTTTGCCATTTGTTGGGAGTAAAGCAATTGAATATTGCTAAGTAGTTTTTCGCTATTACTTAATCCGTTTTTGATAAACACAATCTGATTTGATACTAACTGTGCATTGTAATACAAATTAGAAACATCAAATACCACTTGCTCCTCGGTTTGTTGAAACTGTATTTGATTTAATTCTTTTGCTCTTTTTGAAACGGTAATTGCTCCAATAGCTTGAGGATTGTATAAAGGCACATCAAGAGTTAGATTTGCATTTAAGTTATGAGGCACACCAAATTGAGCTTCTTTATATACGCCAGCTGGTCCACCAAAAACAGATGCAGGGAGTAACTGATATGGAAGATCGGTGTAGTACCGATAGTCGACATTACCGTACAATTTGGGTACTAAACCACCTTTTGCTTCCTTGTTTCTTTTATTGGCAATATCAATATCGCCTTGTGCAATTTTCAGCGTTTTATTATGCACTAATGCTGTATCAATACATTGCTTTAGTGACCAATTTTGAGCCTCAGAATTGGTTGTAAAAATTAAAATGGTGAGAACCATTAATAATTTCAATTTTAATAAGTGAGTGTTTACTAACATGATTACACAAATTTTTTTATTTGATTAATAGTAATTGAGTGTCTTCTATTCCTTCTACCCAATGTTTTACGTTTGGCTCAATGTTAACCATGTCGCCACTTAAAAGGTTTTCTGTTACACCATTTTCATTTTTAAAAACTACATTGCCATTAATACAAATAAGTAATGCAGGAACAGTTGTTATATGTTCTTTTAATGTGCCGTTTGCTTTGATTTGTAAAGCAGTTACATTTCCTTCAGTTGTAGAAAATAATTTCTTTGCGCTGACAGGCTTTTCTTCGGTATGGATTGATTTTATGTTCATGATTTCTTTTTTATTCAAAGTATATGTTAAATAATTTATAAGAAGCTTTTATTTCCTCAAAGGTGTGCAATGCCTCATCGTTATTTTTTGATTTATTCAATTTGTCTACCATATCAATATAAGGCAACAACCATTTATGTAATTCATCATGGGCTTTTCCGTCCATTGTGCAATTTGAAGTTAACAGATCAATGTTTTTCTGCAAGTTTGTTCCAAGTTGTGTGAAGTCCTTTAATTCTGTGTGTTTAGTTTCCGAAAAGCGGTTAATGTCTGATTCCATGTTTCTAATATGCACCATCATTTCCGAAACAACCTTCCATTTGGCTCCGTTATTTAATTCAATAGAATCGCTTTCAGAATGATGGTGTTCACTTTCCTTGGATGATGGTAGAGGTTTGGCATTCGAAATCTCATTGTTTTCTTCCTTTACAGAACTATTGCAGCCATAGGTAATACCTATGAGAACCACAATTAATATGGCGATGTTCTTTTTCATTTATGCTAATCTTTTTTTTGTTATAAAGAACCATGATATTCCTGCAAATGCTGCCGTAATGGCAATCCGAGAAAGCATGGCTTTAATCGTTTTATGCTCATAAATTCCACCTGTATTTGCGTGAATTAATAACCCAACAAAACTCACAACAAGAATTGTTGTTGTGATTAAAAGTAATTTTGTTGCCCACGCTTTTTCTGTAAATAATCCATATGCAGCAAACAGATACAGGAAACCTGCAATAAAATTGGAGACTACAACAAACAATACATAATTACCCTCCTTCGCTCTTATTCCGAACAAATCAAATATTACAGACGTACTCATAAATAGAGTAATTAAAGCAAATAATGTAATGATAACTGCTGCTGCTTTTAAAATAATTGGTTTCATGAGTTTTTTGTTAATGATTAGTTTCTACCATTTTTAATATGCCATTCAATACTTTATTTCCATCTTTTATCAAATCGGATTTATGACCTGATAGTTTCCATTTAAGAACTGTAATTCGCATACCACCCATTATAATTGTAGTTGTTGTTGAAACGCCCACTATTTTACTGAATGAGCCATTTGCTTGACCTTTTTTTACAATACTTTCTATATGATTCTGCATCAATTCCATCATGGATGAAACCGTAGAAGACAGCTCTTTATTAAACTGAAAAATACTTTCGGAAAAAATCACACTAACAACTGAAGGCTTTTGTACAAATGTTTTCAGTTGTGAATCAAACAGATCTTTTAATAGTTCTGATGGACTGCGATCTTTATTGGAAAGTATTACATCAAGCCTATCTTTCATTTCCTCAATAAAATAAGTTAGCAAGCCAAGTAATATTTCGTTTTTGCTTTTAAAATGGCGATACAACGCTGCTTCTGATAGATTTAAATCAGCAGCAAGTGTTTTAATAGTTAAATCCTGAATGCCATGCTCATCAATCCTTTTGGTAGCAGCTTCAATGATTTCTATTTGTCTTTCAGAGAATTTATTATTTTTCATTTTCAAGTTTCATTTTATAAAAAGATATTCCTAACCAAATTACTGACACCGTCATACTAATTGCGCCAATAAGCACAAATACAGGAGGCGCACCTAAATACACTTCTAACAGAATCCCTATTGGCATTAACAGACCAATTAAACCAAGCCAAGAAATTACCGTTGTGTTTTTAAGTTGATTTTTAAAATGTAATAGTAAGTAACCTATCAAAATATTTAAGAAGGCGAAAAGATTACCGTGTACATGGGCTAATCTTGTTTCAAAGTGTTTACCTATTGAGTAAGAGTTAATCCACTCGTCCTTACCGGGAGCAAAGTCTCTTAAATATATTAATAGAAAGCCGTATGCCATAAACAATCCCATTACAAGAAAACCGATAGATATGTTATTTTTTCCTTTCATAATTTTAATGTAAGTTAGTATTCACTTACAAAAGTATTAAACATTTCTTTCCCCCACAATTATTTTAACAACTATTTTGAATGATTTAAATCACATTAACACCTAGTTAACGAATTATTTTCCAAAATTCATCTCCCCAATCTTCATAAGTACTGTCTTCAGAATGAATTTCCATAATGAGCTGTAGTTCTTTTTCATTTGCGATTGTTTCTATTGCAGGAAACAATACTCTTTCTTCGAAACGAATATGTTTCTCAAGTTCCTCTTCAAGCAGGCTTAGAGATTTTTCAATATCCGTTGTGTCTTCAAAGAGCCGTTTTAATCTTCGATGGTCCGTTAGTGCCTTTTTGACCAACTCATGTTCATTGCCCAATAGTGGAAAAACGAACTCTTCTTCTATATTAAAATGGGTTGACAAACTATTCTTGAAAAACCAATCTGAATATTTTTTTATCCTATCGATATCAATACCTTTCTTTAGCCCTGTTCTTATTTTCCAACATAGCAGTAAGCCATGATGATGTTCACGACTTAGGGGTTGTAAAGCAATGCTTCTTTTAATTGGTACTGTTTTCATTATCACTAGTTTTAATTATTAATAGAGCCTATTAAAACAAGGCATTCAACGACTGTATTGCTTTTTATTGAATGTTTAACATTGCACGGAAAAATAAAAAAATCACCTGACTTGCCAATAAAATACTCATTATCAATAGAAAATTCAGGGTTTCCTGAAACTACATAGGCATATTCTGTTTTATCTGGATGTAAATGTTCAGGATAAACTGACATAGGATCAATTTTAATTAACTTAACTCCGCCATTTGATAACTGAATGAATTCCTTTCCTAAAAAACCCTTTACTTGACCTGTTTTCCAATTTAAATCAGTTACATCAACTTTGTAATTTTTAAGTTTATTTTTCATGATTATAATTCTATTTCTATTAATTTTAAATTTTGGTCAATTATTATCTGGCAAGAAAGCCTATCATTTAAATTATTAAAATTGTGTTTTTTAAGAGTAGCTAATTCATTTCCTTCAAAATCGTTTACTTTATGGAATTTAGAATTTATTTTAATCAGACAAGTACAACAACGTCCCATGCCTTTACATTCGCCAAAATTCTCTAGATACAATTTATCCGATAAAAGCTCCATCAGGCTTCTATACTCATTAGTGTAAGTTAATAATTGGATTTTTTCACCCCCTTTAATTACAATTATTTTTATATCTTTTATTTGACTCACGTGGGTAATTAAAAACAATGAATTATTTGATTTCAGACATTAGCATTAAAATATAAAATAGGGAAACATCTATTTTAAGACATTTCCCTATTGAAATTTTTGCTTAAATATATTTTAGTATTCTTTTTTAACTTCCTTTTCCATCTCGATTGATTTTGGAAACAAGATGTTGTTTTCTAAATGAATGTGAAGATGTAAATCAGTTTCAAATTCTTTAAGCAAAGCAAAGGTTACTTTATATGTATTGCAAGCATCAAGTGGCGGTGTATAATTATCAGTTAATTTTTCGATTCTTCTAAATATTTCGCCTTCGGTATCATGCTCGTGCATCATTGTTTTTATGGGACTTTGAACTGTTCCAAAAGGAGGCTGAGGAGAAGGCTGATTTTCTTGTTTTGCAATTGCCATTTTTCTTACAAACGGAAATAAAATCAACTCTTCTTTTTTCATGTGAGCAGCGAGTTCGCTCGCAGATTGATTAAACAAATCTTTTATTTCAAATAATTCTGGATGGTTCTTACCATGCACTGTACATATTTTATCAAGGTATTGTTTTAAGACAGGTGTTTTATCTTCAACGTACCTGTGATGCTTTTTCTCAATATAATCAGCTAATAAATCCAATGGCCAAAACTTGTAATCTGTTGCTGGATTATCTTCACTTATCTTTACTTTTTCGAGATCATTGTACAATAAGCTTTTACTAATACTTTTGCTTTCACAAACTTCATCTATCGTTTGATTGCCCTTACAACAAAAATCGATTCCAAATGATTGGAACACTCCTGCGGTGCGGTAATCGTCTGCTACCATTTCACCAATTGTTTTTTCTTTAGTGGTATTCATGTTATTAATTTTTAGTTTATAAATTCTATTTCTGATTCAACTGGCATCATTACAATTGCTTTAAGACTAGTCATTACTAATAATGAATGTGGAACGGCAGCTGGAATTATCATTGAATCACCCTTTTTTAATAAACGCTCTTTGGAGGCTATTTCAATGATTGCATTACCTTCTTCGATAACAATAACTGCTTCTTTGGTACTGATATGTTTAGGCATCTGCATATCTTTTTCACCTGTTACTTGTAATATTTTAAATACGACTCCTTTTTTGAGTAATGTTACTTCTGGTTTATTCATTTCATTTAAATATTAGTTGATTTTCCCCATTCTGATATCTCATGTTCAGTCCACAACTCAGGGAAAAATTTTCGTTGTTGAAACTGTGGGTGCAAATATTTTTTCCATTCAGAACCACCTGTTGCTGCCTGATTTTCGCCTTTTTTGTCTAAATACTGTTTAGCTGTGTTAAGATGAACTTGTGGCCATTTAATATTATACAAACAATCAAACTCTCGCAAAATTTGTGTGAGTTCATTAGATGGGTTTTCAATTTTTAATATTTGTTCTTCGATTGTTTTTCCCTTTACTTTTTTAGCTAGAGATATAAAACGGTCAAGATATTTTTCTTCAAATTGTCTTAGAGTCAGTGTTTTCTCTCCAGTTTTCCGGTTTAATCCAGCATCTTTCCAATAAATATGTTCAAAATATTCTTCGATTGATGGTTGATCTGAGATGCGTTTTTTACCTTCTTGATTAATTAAATTTTTAATACGAGTACAATAAATTTCTATTAATCTGAATTGAGCACTTTGAAAACCACTTGCTGGCGCTAAGGTTGTTCTGAATGTATTATAGTCATCGTAATCCATGCCATCTTTCATAACGTCAAACGAATTGATTAACATCGTGGTATAACGATTAAGCCGACTCATTTTTGTAATTAAGAATGTTTCAGTAATTGAATCACTATAAACAATTTGTTTAATTTCATGAATCATTAATTTTAAAAACAATTCTGTAACTTGATGATACATAATGAAGATTTCTTCATCTTTAAAATTTGTACGTGGTTTTTGTAATGATAATAGCGTATCAACTTCAACGTAATCCCAATAGTTAATTGGTTTTGCTTGTAGTAAGCCTTTTAAGTATGTTTCAGGATTTTCGCCCAAATTCTTATACTTTTCTTCAATTTGATGAATGATTGTTTGTTCCATATTTGATTATTTTAAAAATTTAATACTGTAAATAAAAAGGAAAATTGTTTTTATAATTTCAATTCCAACGTAATATAAATGAAGGTTTGAAGCGGGTACTACCTTGTTATCTATATGCATTTGAGCCCTTGTATCTAAGGCTGGCAACAACCAAGTTGTTTGTATAATTAGCAATACTAGTGGGAGGTAAAAGAATAAATTAGAAGGTGCATATATAGTATCTTTTGAATTAAATAAGCTAATCATTAATGCGATTGCAAAAACCCATTCTACTTTGTTTAAGGCATTAAAAATTAATCTTCCGATACCTAATCCAATTTGTAGATTTACACCGGGCGCTCTAAATTTTAACCATGCTTCCATAAAACTGATTGCACAGACAAAGCCTATCCATAAATAAATTACGGCAAATGCTAACGGATCTTTTGTGGCGGCTGTCATAAGATTAATTTATCTGGATTGTTTTTATAATATTCAATTTTATGATAAAACATTTCGGCCATTTTTTCGGCTCGCCACTTGGCTTCTGTTGCTTTTTCCCCACTAAAATTTTCATCTATTGTTTGGTAAAACAATAATAGCCATCTATCGAAATGATGTTGGTCTACAGGAAGTTTAGCATGAGGAACAAATGGACTGCCGTTATAGGTATGTTGATTTAATAAAACGGTCTGCCAAAAACGATACATTTTTTCTAAATGAAGTGGCCATCTATCTTGAATTTTATCATTAAAAATTGGAGCCAATAAACTGTCAGTTCTTACTTTTGTGTAAAACGCATCGACCAATAATTTTATATCCTCAATGGTTATTATTTCTTTCATTATAGAAGTGTATTTAAAGCGGTTACTGCATAATAGATTCCCCAGCCTACGAAGCCAATAATTAAAGCCCAAAGCCAAGCAGGTATGCTTTGGGGAGTTTCACTACCTTCAATCAAAAATCTTTTTTGATCACCTTTACCATAGGCATTTATCATAATTGGTAAAACGCCATCTACTACTTCGTTTTCTGAAATACCTTCAACAGCAATAGCAGGTCCATTTCGGACTGTAAATGGAATGAGGCGGATGCCTTCTTTACCTAATGGATCTTTGCTGACTATTTTTAGATTATGAGCTCCATCAACCAACTTACGCGTATCGAGTTCAAAATTTATTGGAGCTTCAAATTCCCCAAACGGAAATTTTTCTTCGTCTAAGAATATAATTACTTTACTTTTAGCGCTCATTTTAATCGTTATTTAAAATAAAATACTTGATGTGTGATTTGTTTTTCTCACCTGGCTTAACAAGCCATTTTATTGAAAAGAAAAGTGTCAATATGGCTATAATTGCAATTGACCAAACGATAACATAGTCCCAACTATTATCGGGACCAGTACCATGCACAATACCTCTTAAAATTTTCGGTTGTTGTCTTTCACAAACTGGGCAAGCGTTGGCAAGTGTTTGCAGAAATATAATTAATATCACAATTTTCTTTTTCATTTTGCTGCTGTCGCTTTAATTTTAATAAAATCCATTATTTTCTTTACTTCATCAGGGCTTACCTTTTTACCAGTATTTCCCCAACTTGTTCTTTCGTAATTAATAATTGCCGCAACTTGATGTTCGTTGAATTCCATGTTTGTGCCCACTGCGGACATGACTCCATATTCTGCTCGGGCATCATAACCATTCATAATAATATCTACATATAGTTCTAAATTGTCTCCGTTAACAATAGGACTTCCTTTTAATGAAGGGAATGCACCTTTAAGGCCTTCACCATTTGCTTGATGGCAGCTTTGACAATTGGCTATGTAAAGCGCTTTGCCATCAGCATCGCTACTCGAATTAGACTCAAGTGATACCTTGGTTTCTTTCTTGTATAAAAAAATTGGAGTTTTAGATCCGTCTGGTAGTGGAATTTGCTTTAAAGATTGTATATATGCAACTAGCTGTAAGGCTTCTTTTTTCGCAACTAGTTTTCCATGCAAACCCTTTAAAAATTCTGGAGGCACATTTACAACAACATCTGATTTAGTTGGATGAAGTTTTGTTTCGAACAGCCATTCGTAGGATGGCATGATGGATTGCTTAACAACGGTACGAGGATTAAATAGGTGCATTAAATTCCAATCTAAACTTGGTTGCCTATTTCCTACATCGGTTAAATCCGGGCCTGTTCTTTCTGTACCCATTAATGTTGCCGTGTTTTGCCAAAAACTGGTTCTTTCTATATTGGCATAATCAGCAGCCATTCCTGGGCGAGAGCCAAATACTTTGTCCATATCCACATTTCTTACTTGTTGTGAATGACAAGCAACACAACCTTCGGATATGTAAATCATTTTACCGGCTAAAGCATCACCACTTAATGGTTTAGATTCGGGCAGAGGTGCAGTATTTTTTTGATTTTGAAGAGCGGGCATAATTGCCGTAAAGAATGTTAGTCCCAAAAACAAAGCACCTGCCGTTGTATATAATTTCTTATGGTTATTAAATATATTCATGATACTTTATTAATTTCCAGTGATTGATTTCAAATGTTTAATAGCCTCTTCTTTAATATCAATTTCAGCAATTGGTTTCCGTGTCATTTTATAAAAATTATAAGCGAAGACAAAGTGAGCTAGAAACATTAAACTGCCGCCAATTGCTCTCCATAACCAGTAATCAAACATCATTACTACGCTATCAATAAAAGGTTTACCTTCCATCCACATCATACCTTTTAATGTACCACCAATGGATAAAGGGATGGCATAAAACAGTAACCCAATAAAGGCTAACCAAAAGTGCGCTCCAACGATATGATGTTGTGGCTCTATACCTGTTAATCTTGGAACGATTGTGTAAGTACCACCCCAAATAGCGAATGTGATTATCCCGTAAAAACCAAGATGAGAATGCCCCACTGTAAAATCGGTAAAGTGCCATAATAGATTTGTAAACTTAAATGCTTCAGCTGTACCCTGCATGGAAACAATAAAATAGTACATAACAGCAACAAAAAAGAATGGTAAAGTGTAACTGTTCGATACTTTTTTCCATTGACCTTTAAACGTAAAAAAGTAATTAATTGTAGCGGCTACAACAGGAATTATCATACCACCACTACCAACAATTGCAACTGTTTGCAGCCACCATGGAATTGCGCTAAAAACAAAATGATGTGTACCTATTATTGTGTAAAATAAAATTTGTGTCCAAAACGCCAATATACCTAAGCTATAAGCATAGATTGGACGGTTTAATTGCTGAGGAATAAAGTAATATAATAACCCAAGTGTGTATAAAGTAAACCACATACCAACACCGGAGTGCATATAATAGCCTTGAATGATTGTTTCGCTAATTCCATTTTGCCAAAATGGCAAGTAAGCCGTTAGTGCAATTATAATTGTGAAAATAATGGATGAAATAATATACCAGTTTGAAATGTAAATTTCTTTGGTAGTGCGTTTAGCTACAGTTTTTAAAAAGTTTAATAATGTTAGAATAAGAGCAACTGCAAATAGCGCCATGATTGGCCATATATATTCTCTAAACTCCCCGCCACCATTATTGATACCTGCCATTAAACTTATTGTACCAAAGATTACCATCGCATTAATTAACCAAAGAGCATTCCATCCCCATTTTATATTGTGTATTTTTGCATTACTAACCGTTGGTACTACGTAATATCCTAAACCGATTATGCCTAATGATGCCCAACCCCAAAAAACCATATTCGTATGAACAGGTCTTAGCCTTCCAAAACTTAACCAACTAATATGATCCGCATCAGGAGACACAAATTTTATTCCTACATATTCGCCAATAGTACCACCAAGTACAAGCCAAAAGGCAGCACATCCCAAATACCATAGGATTAATTTTGTGATATCTTTGTCGAGGCTAGGCCTTGGAATTGCTTTCTTTTTTTGTGCTGTGAAATGAACCTGATGATCTGGACTTGCATTTTGAATGATGCCTATTGTATCTTCTGCCTTATTTTTTCCAGATAGCTCATAGTTAGACAATGTATAATCAAGTGCAGCTTTACGTTTTAGAAGAGTACTTTCCAGTTCCTCATCTTCTATTGCTATAAGATTTTCTGCGAATTGCTTAGAATCTTGTAATTTATTTTGATTATTATAAATTTTGAACGCATTAATTGCTTTAACAATTGCAAAAATTGATCCTAGCAAAACAGGTATTAAAATTAATATAAGGGTTATAATAATACCGCCTTGACCAAACAATCCCTTTTCCGGATTAGTATTATTTTGAGCAGATAATGTTAATGAGGAGAAAAGTATAAGTATAATAGTGCTCATACCTTTATTTATATCAGGTTTATTTTTAGAACGAAGTAGCCGTTTTACTTTAAGATATTCTGTTATCTGATTTGAATTTAAACTAGATATATAGGAAGAAAATCTTTGAGCAGTAGTTTCCTTTCCCCATTTTTTTTCAAGAGATACCTGAATCTTAAATTTCCTAAGGAAATGCCAAATGATGGCTAAAAATAATCCTATGAATAATATAAATATGAAGGTTGCGGTTGGTGGTGAATTTTCAAGATGAATCATGTTATTCGCTTCTTGAGCATTTAATAGCGTTGAGCCATAAAATATAAGTATGGTGGTTATTATTAGTCTTAGCTTCATTTTGAATGAATTTAGATGTTTGTAATAATAAAAATGGTGTTCAAAAAAATACTTAAGTAAAACATCGAAAGACAGAGCTTACCCGAGCCAAGGGCAATAAAAACAGCGTTGCTAGCCATTGTAATTGCTGCACAAGTTGCTAACACAATAACGTGAGCATTATTTTGAAGAATAAAGCCACAAGCAATGGAACCCAAACAGCTTTGAATTGTAATACCCATTGCCATCCATCCAAAACGGGACTTTTCGAATTTTTCTGCTTGCTCGTTGAACCAAGTATCAATTCCTCTGTTAGATGAATTTTGGCTTCCATTCCGAGCATTGATTTGTGATTGTTTAGATGTATTCATGATTTCTATTTTTTGAACTTTATATTACAATATATTAAGACCTTTATATCCTTTAATGTTTTAATTTTTTTACCTATGCAGAAATGTTAACCCTTCTTTTAGCCCTAGTGACAATTCAAGAATAGTGGTATTTTCGAGCATATATTTTAATTCATCTCTTACAATTTTAAATTTATTATGTACTGGGCAAGGCTGTTTTTCCGAACATTCTTTAAAGCCTAATCCACAACCCTTGTATATAGAATCACCATCAATAGCCAATACTATCTGACTAAGTTTTAAATTACGCATATTTTTTTTTTCTATAGAAAATCCTCCATTAGGACCTTTAATTGAGTCTATTATTTGATTTTTGGAAAGTTGTTGCAAAATTTTTGCAGTAAAGGCTTCAGGCGAATCAATCGCTTTTGCAATGTCTGTAATACTTACACGCTTATCTAAATTGGACTGTTCTGCAATGTATATTGTAGATCTAATAGCGTATTCACAAGCTTTTGAAAACATGGTAATGATATTTATAGTACAAATGTATACAATTTTAAATAAAAGATAAAATTATCTTTTATTATTTTTTTAACCCTAAAATGAATCGAATTCTTTTTCTATAATCCTTTTTTACAGGATACCTTCTGTTTGGCGTGATATTGTTAAAAATTAGTGCGACTAAAAATAAGATTAAAACACCAGTTAGTACTGGAGAAAGAACGTATATATATCCCAATGCCTTTATTTTTTCACTGCCGATATTTGCGATTAAAGCTGTGGCTCCGCCTGGGGGATGGAGCGTTTTTGTAATCTGCATAAAAACAATAGAAAGAGCAACGGCTAGTGCTGAGGATAGCCAAATTTCATTTGGTATTAATTTGTGAACTGTGACTCCTATAATAGCAGACAAAATGTGCCCGCCAATTAAATTACGTGGTTGAGCTAATGGACTGTTTATTGAGCCATATATAAGAACAGAAGAGGCTCCAAATGAACCTATCAAGAATAAATTATCATTAAAAACAAAATATTTGCTGTTAATGAATCCTATAATACCAATGCCGAAAAATGCACCGAGAAATGTAAAAAAATGTTCTTTTTTATCAATTAACGTTTCTTTATAAAAAACATACTTAACCTTTCTATAACTTCTTTTTATTTTTTTTGTTGGCATAAACGCAATGTCTATTTATAAATCATTTTTGTAGTGACTGCAATTCTTTTCCATGAATTTATTTTTTAGCTAATTTAAAAAATAGAAAAAGGTAATTACTAAAAATCCCTGTAAAATCATTGTGCCATCTAAAATGCCATAATGATAATAGTAAAGGCTACGTAACATCTTATTATTAAGAAAAAACAAGGTAGTTAATGCTGATAAAATCAGACCAGGCAAAATAAATGTAAGTTTATACATTGGATAATGAACTAAACAAATTATTGTAAATAATAGCAGAGAAATATTAGCTACAACTATTGACTTCTTTTGACCTATTAATATGGGAATTGTTTTTAATCTAGATAGCCTATCGTCAGAAATATCTCTAATGTCAAATGGAATAGTAATTGCAAATACGAATATAAATCTTTCAATTAACATAAGTAATGTATGACCTCTATCATAAGTGTTATTTGACTGAATTATAGGAATTAATATTGTCACTACTGACCACACAAATGAGATTAAAAATATTTTAAGAAAGGGAATTTCTCTCAATCTAAAAACATACTTTATTTTTTTAAGAAATGGTAAGGAATAGAAAATGGTTAATAAACCTATTGGTGCTAAAGCAATAAGTACTCTTTCTTTAGCAAGTAGTATTGAAACCAAAAAGCCTATAATTGAAAAGACTACAATGAAATAGAATGGTTTAGGGTGTTTTTTGATCCAAGAATGTCTATGATGGTTTAACGCATCCTTATTAGTTAAAACTAATATTAAACGATGTATGTTATATTCAAATAAAGTTGCAAAAAAAATAATAAACACGTAGGGATGCAACTGAGGTCTCATTCCCAGCTGAATTTGTGTTTCAATTGTTAAAAATACTGCTGCAATAGATATATATAAATTCGAATATATTAATGCCTGACAGATTCTAAGTATAAATCTCAATTTTTTAAATATTAGTTACAGAAGCAAAAATACTATTTATTTAAAAAAATGGTTCTTGAAAGTTATAATAAATGATTTATGACTTATTATTACAGGATCTTTTATATTCACTAAATAGTTGATCTTTAAAAAAGGTTTGTGTTAAAACTAGTTTGCCATCACGATCAAATGTTCTGAATTCCCCATCTTTTAAACCATTTTTAAAATAACCTCTGCACCAAACTATGCCATTATCATGATAAGAAATGTATTCACCGTGGCGCTTTCCTTTCTGATAGCGCTCTTCGATCACTATTAAACCATCAGAATTATATTCCTTCCATAAGCCTGATTTACACTTATAATTATCAAACTGCCCCTCTATTAGTAAAATACCCTTTGCGGAAAATTCTTTATGTTTTTTTATCTCCATAAAAACACTATAAATAAAATACTACTAATTTAAAAATTGATTTTGAGCATTTTTGGGAACTGCCGATCTAGAAGTAAAGATGATACCCTGAATTATTAAACCGATAATTATTATAATAGCCAAATCAAACTGATTTAATAAGGTAGAGAAAGTAACTATTTTCTTCGAAGCCTCGTTTAATTGTTTTCCAATGGACATTTGTGTCTCTGCTAATTTATCTAACTGTTTTAGAGAGATATTTAGTGATTCGCTTTGTAGTTTAAGCATGTTGCGCTTTAAATCTTTGTTGCCCCCTAATAGGTATTTCTGTTCAAAATTCATCATGAGCAAAACGTTCTTTTTCAATTCTTGAAACTGAATTTTTTCGTTTTTTGTCAGCTTAGTTTTTTCATAATTATTTAAAAGCCCTAAAATACTGCCTCTATCATGTTTAAAAATATCACCAATCTTAGTGGCGTTTTGCTCTGCTATCATGACCTTTCTTTGGCATAATATCTTCTCAAGCTTATAAATATAATTTTGCGCAATTAATCTATCAGAGTACATTTCAGAAGATAAATCATCTATTTGCCCAATATTATCGTTATATGTATAGGAACTAAATGCGACAAGGAAAAACATTAAAATCATTAAAATTGTGACCCTGCCTTTTTGACGAATATTATACAAAATGTTCATGTTACTAATTGACAACTTTAAGAATAGTTAAATACTTAGTACCTGATTGCATTTTCCAAGAAAATTGATCTCTCTCCTTAAACCCAATTAAAGCAATGCTTATTGGAGCTAAAACTGAGATTTTGCGTTGTTCAAGATCGGCTTGTGCAGGTAACACAATTTGCATTCTAACAGGCTTATTAATAGACCCATCAATAAACTCAACTATAGAGTTTAAGCTCACTATGTCTTTTTTTAATGCATTATCTTTTACAATTTCAGCTTTAGATAACTCTTCTCCCAATTGCCTTACCTCGGGCGACCTGTGTTTTATGATGAGTTCATAAAGCGTTTTATAAACTGTTTCGGAAATTATTGGTTTCATATAATGATCATTAAGAATTATAAACCTTTAATATTTTCATTTTTTTAATTCCGGAAGGCATCTTCCATACAAAATCGTCAGCTTCCTTAAAACCTATTAATGCCGTAGCTATAGGCGATAAAATTGAGATCTTTTTTTTAGTAAGATCTGCTTCTTCAGGGAGCACAATTTGAAAGCGCATAGGCTTTTTTAATGTAGAGTTAATAAACTCTACGATGGAATATAAACTAACGATTTTTGAATCTAAAAAGTTATCCTTTACAACTTTCGCCTTTTCTAATTCGTCATTTAATGGCTTTACTTCTAGCGTCTTTTTTCTTCTGACCAAATTGCGAAGAATTTTATAAACTGATTCGGAGATTATGGGTTTCAATAATTTCATTTTAATTTATTTTTTACTTCGTTTGAGTCTTTAATGTATTTATTGGCATCTGATTTGATCAAATATTTGATCCTCTTTATAATTTCAATTTTACGTTGGTGCTCTTTTGACTTTTTATTTAATTGATTGACTATTTTTTTTATTTCTACATGCGTTCTCATGGTAATATCCGCTTAAATTTTGAACAAATGAACTAGCTGTGTTATGGCTTATTTTTTTAAACATTAAACATAAGCCAATATTTAAAAGAAAAGTTTCTGAAATGTTTTGCTAAAAGAGTGTGACTCTTTACCCGCTGAGTATACTCGGCGGGGCCTAATTGATAAAGGCCTTATTATTCGAAGAAAAAATGAGCTTACTCCTTCCAATAGATGGAGAGAAAGATAAAAGCTTTAGTATGATATTAATATTGCTCATTTTGTTATACCGTAAAATTACGATATTTTTTTTGCTATGTGAAGATTTTAACTTTTAATAACTAATATAAATTTCATCTAAGTACTTTTTAGTACTTTTGGCCTTTAGAATTTTCTAATGAAACTAACAGGAAAAAAAATATTCATATCACGAAAACTATTGCCTGATAGTCCTTTCAATATTCTTTTGAAGGATCAGAACTATGAAGTCATTGACCAGTCGCTAATTCAAATTACTCAAATAAGATTTTCATATACGCCACAAACAAATTGGATATTTTTCACAAGTAAAAATTCAATTGACTGTTTTTTCGCTCAAAATCCAGATATTCCAAAGCAAGTTAAATATGGAGTTATTAGCAATGCTTCGGCTAAACACCTATTAAAATATACGGTTACTGCTGATTTTATTGGTGCAGGTGTAGACCTGATTAAGATCGCGAAAGATTTCAGAGAAATTTTGCAAAACGAAAGCGTTTTATTTCCGCAAGCAATTGATTCTTATCAAACCATTCAAAAACAATTGGCCTTTACTAATACGTGTTATAATTTGTATGTATATAAAACCAGTATTAGAACAGATATCGAGATACCTTATTCCGATATTTTGATTTTTACCAGTCCTTCAAATGTTATAGCTTATTATAACAAATATAAGGTTGACCCCAGACAATCGGTTATTGCTATCGGTTCAACTACTAAATATAAATTAAATGAATATAAGGTAAGTAATGTCCTAACTCCTGATTCATTTGATGAGCGAGGATTAGTGAAAGTTTTAGTTGAAAATCAGATTTTTTAAGCAAACAAAAGCTAAAAAATGTAAATATTTTTAGTTTGATTGTGAAATAATAAAATAACAAATAGCTTTGCGTAAAATAATTCAAGTGAGTTCAAAAAAAAATAGCATGCAATGGTTTTCATTTTCGATGATCGCTATTTTATTGATCTCATTTTTGATGATCGCTATTTACCCTTCTTTATCAGACACCCATAGGGTTAATTCCATTGAATTAAATTGCGATCTTTCTAAAGATATTGAAGGGTCGGATGCTGAAAAGGATATAACCGAAGAGTCTATTAATTTATTTTATTTTGAGATCACTAAAGTTAATCTTCAAAAAACCTCTTCTGAATTAAAAAGATCACATACGGTTTTTTCAATACCTAGTATATATTATGATATACACATATTACCACCTGAACTCCTTTTCGGATAAGCCTTTTATCCATTCCATTACTTTTTATTTATAAATTTTACTAGGCCTATGCCTATCTTACTTAATCATTTAATTATTGTGAAAATAATAAGTTTAATTGCTTGCAGCATTATTTTATTAAGCGCGTGCAACTCTAATAAAAATAAAGAAAACATGCAGGAAACATTTCCTGTGACAGAGGCTATTAAAATTGACACCTGTTCATATATCGAATATGTAACGGAGATTCATGCGCTACAAAATGTAGAAATACGAGCCCGTGTAAAAGGATATCTTGAGAAGTTCCACATTGACGAAGGCGTTTATGTAAAAGAGGGCCAGTTGTTATTTAGCATTAATAATAAAGAATATGTAGAAGAATTAGCCAAAGCGAAAGCAATTTATAAGAGCATTATTGCTCAAGTAAATGCAGCTGAGTTAGAAGTAAAAAACGTATTGCAATTAGCTGAAAAGAAAATTGTATCATCAACAGAAATTGAAATTGCTAAAAACAAATTGGAAATTGAAAAAGCCAATTTAGAAGAAGCACTAGCTCATCAGGCTCATGCAAAACTTAAATTAGAAAATACAGAAATTCGGGCACCATTTAACGGCATCATTAATCGTATACCACACAAAATTGGAAGTTTAATTGATGAAGGAACCTTATTAACATCCATATCTGAAAATGATGAAGTTTACGCCTATTTTGATGTATCTGAAAAAGAGTACTTAAACTATGCTCGAAATATTGAAAAAGATAGCGTCAACTCAAAAGTGGTCGCATTGATATTAGCCGACGGAAAAGAACACAACTATAAAGGTATGATTGAAACAATAGAAGGAGAAATTGATGAAAGCACAGGTAATATAGCGTTTAGAGCTCGATTTAAAAATCCAAGTAAAATCATAAAGCATGGTGCAAGTGGTAAAATAAGACTATTAAAAAAATACGACGATGCTATTGTTATTCCTCAAAAGTCAACTTTCGAAATTCAAGATAAATTGTATGCATACGTGTTAGATAAAAACAGCAAATTGGAGGTTCGAAATATCGAAACGATTTATCGTTTACCTCATTTGTTTATTATTTCTAAAGGACTAAAAGAAGGGGACAAAATATTGTTTGAAGGCATACAAAATGTTAAAAACGGGATGAATATAAAACCCAATTTTATTAGCATGAAAACTATCATATCTCAATTAGGTAAAAAATAATTAAAGGCCATTTATAATGCTAAAAAAATTCATACAACGTCCCGTATTATCATTAGTTATATCATTATTTATAACCTTGTTGGGAGTATTGGCTTTAAGTCAGTTGCCTGTTACGCAATATCCCGACATTGCGCCACCTGCAGTTTCTGTAACAACAAAATACACAGGAGCAAATGCTGAAGTTTGTGCTAAAGCAGTTGTTACACCTTTAGAAAGAGCCATTAATGGTGTGCCAGGCATGGCCTATATGACTTCTGTTTCAGGAAATGATGGAACTAGTATTATTCAAGTTTATTTTAAAGTTGGAACTGATCCTGATTTAGCTGCTGTAAATGTTCAAAATCGTGTGGCAACAGTATTAGACGAATTGCCAGAGGAGGTTATTAAGGCAGGAGTTTCAACAGAAAAGGAAGTAAATAGTATGTTGATGTATTTAAATTTAATAAGTAACGATAGTACACTTGACGAAAAATTTATTTACAACTTTGCCGATATTAATGTATTAGCTGAATTAAAACGTATTGATGGTGTCGGTTTTGCTGATATTATGGGGCAACGAGAGTATGCGATGCGTGTTTGGTTAAAGCCTCAACGCATGGATGCTTACGAAATTTCGGCAGAAGAAATTATACAATCTTTAAGAGCTCAAAATATAGAGGCTGCTCCTGGAAAAGTTGGAGAAAGTTCGGGCAGGAATCCTCAATCTCTTCAATACGTATTACGTTATACTGGTAAACTAACCCATAAAGAACAGTATGAAAATATTGTTATAAAAGTATCTGAGAGTGGTGAGATGCTTCGTTTAAAAGATGTTGCAGATATTGAATTTGGATCATTAGACTATGATGTACTTTCAAAAGAAAATGGGAAACCTTCTGCTGCTATTATTTTAAAGCAACGCCCAGGTTCAAATGCCAGTGAAGTTATTTCGAATATTAAAGCTCGATTAGAGTTTTTAAAATCAACGTCTTTTCCTCCAGGAATGGATTACACCATTAGTTACGATGTATCTCGTTTTTTAGATGCGTCCATTCACGAAGTAATTAAAACACTTATCGAAGCGTTTCTTTTAGTAGCCTTAGTTGTATTTTTATTTCTACAAGATTGGCGTTCTACATTAATACCTGTATTAGCAGTTCCTGTATCTCTTATTGGAACCTTTGCCTTTATGCAACCATTTGGCTTCTCAATAAATTTATTAACCCTATTTGCATTGGTATTAGCCATTGGTATTGTGGTGGATAATGCCATTGTGGTAGTAGAAGCTGTTCATGCCAAAATGGAGGAAAACAATGCTGATCCAAAAACTGCAACTATGCAAGCCATGGGAGAAATTGGAGGTGCCATTGTTGCCATTACATTAGTTATGTCGGCAGTATTTATTCCTGTTGCATTTTTAGATGGTCCTGTTGGTGTGTTTTACAGACAGTTTTCCGTAACGATGGCAATTTCCATTGTAATTTCAGGTATTAACGCATTAACACTTACACCTGCATTATGTGCCATAATTTTAATAAACCATCACCATCATCCTAAATCTAAAAATTGGCTAACACGTTTTTTTGATCGCTTTAATCGCTATTATGATTCCATTGCATTGAAGTATAGAAAATTATTAGATGTTATTGTAAATAGACGTGTTGTGACGGTTGGCGTACTGGCTCTATTTTCTTTTGCAACTTGGGGTGTTGGAAAAGTGTTGCCGACAGGTTTTATTCCAACAGAGGATCAAGGTACCATATATGTAAATGTTACAACTCCTGTTGGTGCCACTCTTGAACGAACTGAAAAAGTTATGAATCAAATTGATGATATAGCAAAAACTATAGTAGAACTAGAATCGTCATCAACCCTAGCAGGCTTTAGTATGATGACGGATGGTTCTGGCGCTTCGTTTGGTATGAGTACCATTAGCTTAAAACCTTGGAAAGATAGAAAAAAAACAGCTGATGACATCATTGCTCTTTTACAAGAAAAAACCAAACACATAAAAGATGCAGAAATTCAGTTTTTTCCTCCACCAGCAGTTCCTGGTTTTGGAAATGCTAGTGGTTTTGAATTGCGTTTATTAGATAAAACTGGTTCAGGTAATCTACAGGAAACCTATAAGGTTACTCAAGACTTTATGGAAGCTGTAAAACAACGAAAAGAAATTAAAAGCATTTTCACCAGCTTTAATCCTACTTTTCCGCAGTATCTAATTCACGTTGATCAGGATGTTGCTGCAAAAAAAGGTATTACTGTAGATAATGCAATGAGTAATCTTCAAACCTTAATGGGAAGTTTTTATGCTACTAATTTCATTCGGTTCGGACAAATGTATAAAGTCATGTTACAATCCGATCCGAAGTTTAGAGCGCAACCTGAAGATATTTTAAAACTAAGAGTTAAAAATAAAGATGGAGAAATGGTGCCATACTCTCTATTTTGTAAAATAGAACGGGTATATGGGCCTGAACAATTAACACGTTATAATATGTATGTTTCGGCTATGTTAAATGGAGAAGCATCTGATGGATATAGCAGTGGTGATGCAATTAAAGCCATTGAAGAAGTAGCTAAAGAAAAACTACAACGTGGCTATTCCCACGAATGGTCGGGAATGACAAGGGAAGAAATTCTCTCGGGAAATCAAGTGGTATTTATTTTTGCTATTTGTTTATTGTTTGTTTACTTACTTCTTTCAGCGCAATACGAGAGTTTCTTATTACCACTGCCAGTTCTTTTATCACTGCCCATAGGAATTTTTGGTTCGTTGTTTTTATTATACATTCTAGGTTTAGAAAATAATATTTATGCCCAAGTAGCGATGGTTATGCTCATCGGTTTATTAGGAAAAAATGCTATTCTAATTGTAGAATTTGCCATCCTAAAACAGAAAGAAGGGAGAACTGTTATTGAAGCTGCTATTGAAGGAGCCATCGCTCGTTTAAGACCTATTTTAATGACTTCCTTTGCTTTTATTGCAGGATTAATTCCCTTGATGATAGCTTCTGGTGCTGGGGCTATTGGAAATAAAACCATTGGATCTGCGGCAGCTGGCGGAATGTTATTCGGAACTCTATTTGGAGTAATTATTATTCCTGGATTATATGTACTCTTTGCAAGTATAAACGAAAAGAAAAAAAAGAAAATAAACACTGAAATTATTATTGATAATGAAAAAAAATAATCTGATATATATCTTAATATTATCTGGTGTTTTATTGAGTTGTAAAACAACAGAATTAACAACAAAAACGATAAATAATAAATTACCAAAAAACTATGTCTTAAATAACGACTCAGCAAGTGCTAAACTTTTAAAATGGCGCGAATTAATTTTCGATAAGCATTTAGTGTCAATTATCGACACAGCTCTCAAACATAATTTTGACTTAAAAATCGCGCTACAAAAAATAGAAATTTCGAGGGCTGGAATTAAATTTGCTAAGGGTATTCGTTTGCCAGAAATTGGAGCATCTGCATCTGTGGGACAAAGAAAATTTGGCGAATACACCATGGATGGTGTTGGAAATTACGACACTAAATTTTCCACCAATATTAATGATAAACAACAAATCCCTAATCCTCTACCAGATTATTATGTTGGATTTCAGACTTCATGGGAAATCGATTTATGGGGCAAATTAAAAAACAAAAAAAAGGCAGCTGCCGCCAAATTCATCGCAAGTCAATATGGTAAAGATTTAATTATTACCAATTTAGTTGCCGAAATTTCTACAACCTATTTCGAATTATTAGCATTAGATAATGAAATTGAAATATTAGAAAACAATATTATTTTACAACAAGATGCTCTGGACATTGTTACCATACAAAAACAAACAGGTAAGTCAAATGAATTAGCGGTTGAGTTGATGCGCGCACAACTACTAAATTCTAAAACTATTTTGGTAGATGTAAAGCAACAATTAATTGAATGTGAAAGCAAATTAAATTTCTTATATGGTGGCTATCCGAAAGATATTGTTCGTGATACATCTTTTAATTCAGAAAGCATAATTTCATCCATTAACACTGGAGTGCCATCAGATATTTTAATAAATCGAGCAGATATAAGACAAGCCGAAATGGAATTGAAAGCAACAAATGCCGATGTAAAATCTGCGAAGGCTGCCTTTTATCCCACGTTTAACATTAACGCATTTTTAGGCTTACAATCTTTTAATGCTTTGTTATTACTTGAAACACCTGCTTCTTTAGCTTATAATGCAATAGGAGGGTTAGCGACACCATTACTCAATCGACGAAGATTAAAAGCTGATTTAATGAGTGCTAAAGCAGAGCAAATGCAAGCTTATATAAATTATGAAAAAAATATAGTGAATGGCTTTATGGAAGTTTATAATTCTTTAAATAATATAAAGAATACAAAAGAAATGCATGACACAAAACTTGAAGAAGTAACCATTTTAAAACAATCCATTTCAACTTCATCAGAATTGTTTAAAGCAGGTAGAGCAAATTATATGGAAATAATTCTCGCTCAAAAAAATGCATTACAATCTCAAATGGAATTAATTGATTTCAAAAAGCGTCAAAATATTTCTATAATAAATCTTTATCGTTCTTTAGGTGGCGGCTGGAAGTAGCTTATAAAATTTCATTACTTTAAACAATATATTCATTTTAATCACAATTTATGCTAGCTGAAACACTTATAGCCCTATTCTCTTTAATTGCATTAGAGGTTATTTTAGGTATTGACAATATTATTTTTATTTCAATATTATCGGATAAGTTACCCGAAAACAAAAGAGACAAATTAAGATATTGGGGTATAGGCTTGGCGATGATTATTAGGTTATGCCTGTTAGGAGTAATCTCATGGATTTTAAAACTTGATTCAGAGTTGTTTAATGTATTTGATATTAGTTTTTCTGGTAAGGGTATAATATTAATAATTGGGGGTGTTTTTTTACTTTATAAGAGTACAAAGGAAATATTTTATAATACAGAGGACGAGCATCATAATGAAACAAGCTTAATTAAAAAAGGTACTTTCAAAAAATTATTGTCTGAAATAATTATTCTAGATTTAGTATTTTCTATTGATTCAATTATTACGGCAGTCGGAATGGTTAAAGAACTGTGGATTATGTATACAGCAGTTATTGTAGCTGTCGGTATTATGCTAATAGCATCAAAGCCAATAAGCAAGTTTATTCAAAAACACCCGTCTTTTAAAATCCTGGCACTATGTTTTTTAATGATGATAGGCGTTTCATTAATTGGCGAAGGGTTACATTTCGTAATTCCTAAAGGATATATTTACTTCTCAATGGCATTTGCTTTTTTTGTAAACACCATACAAATGAAGAAAATTAAATAATAATATTTTATTTAATGAACGATATAAATTCTAAACGTGTTTTTTCGTTGCTAAATTTACCAAAAAAACATGTAGTAATCGTACTGCTATTAGTATCTTTTATACCTCTTGAACTTACGCAAAGATGTGTAGCGTCAATAACAACAGCAACATCATCACTGTTTAAGGCGGTTTTTAACCCCTCTGCTATTTGATTTACCAAACGCTCCTGAACTTGCGGACGTTTAGCATAATATTGCACCAAACGATTTATTTTAGACAATCCAATAACTTTCTTATTAGGAATATATGCCACATGGACTTTACCAATGATGGGAACAAAGTGATGTTCACAATAAGAATACAGAGTAATGTCTTTTTCAACCAACATTTCGTTGTATTCATATTTATTTTCAAATAATGTAGGTTGTGGCTTATTTGAAGGATTTAAACCACTAAAAGCTTCTTTAACGTACATCTTTGCAACTCTGAGCGGTGTGTCTTTTAGACTATCGTCTGTTAAATCTAAACCCAGCGTTTGCATTATTTGCTTAAAATGATCAGCAATAATTTTAATTTTTTGAGTGTCATTTAATTTAAAAGCATCTTCACGCATAGGAGTATCTAACGACGTACTGAAATGTTCCTCGTTTAATTCGTGTAATAATTTTTCCGTTATAACATCTTCTATCATTGCCTCTTCTTATTTTGTTGTAATTTTTGCCATTACTCGCTCTACCATTCTGTCACAATAAACCAAGTTAAATTCGTAGATATCTTCGGGCGAATACATTTTTTCTATTTCTGATCTTAACATTGTTTTTGCTCTGCTTAATCTAGCTTTCACATTTGTTTCGCTGATATTAACTGCCTCAGCTGTTTCAGCTATGTTTAGTCCGTTTAATTCTCGCATCGTGAACACTAACCGGTAATCTTCAGGGATTTTATTAAGTGCTTTTTCTAATACATGTCCCAGTTCCTTATTTAAAATATTTTTTTCGGTATTCGTGTGATTTTGAAACATCGGTTTGTTTTTTTCGAGTGTTATTTCCTCAACTGTATTTTCGTTTTTGTAACTATGCTTTTTATTTTTTTGATAACAGTTATTAAGCATTATTCTTGTGATCCACGTTTTAAAAGTAGATTTTCCTTCAAATTTTGATAAATTATAAAATGCATTGACGTAAGTTTCCTGCATCAAGTCTTCAGTGTCATGATGCGTATAATTATAGGCTCTACCAATTTTATATAAAAAGGGGTTATTCCTGCGAATAATTAATTCATAGAGTTTACTTTCGCCATCAAGTATTTTGCCTATTATTTCAATATCTGAATAATGCTCGAATTCTTTTACGTTCGCCATACTATAAAGTTGAATATTATTTTGACGTGGCTCTTACTCCAACAGCAAATTTTATTAACGCTTGTTTTTCTTCTGCTGTAATTTCCGCTTTTTTAGCCATTACATCTACTATTTCCAACAATCTTGGTTCTGTATAGACTGTTACATCCTTTGCGCCATGACATTTGGTACACGCTCCAGTATAAATGGAATGTCCTTTTTTCAATTCTTCCATTGTAGTATTTGGAAACCGGGCATTTACGGCTGTTAGTTGTGCATCCATATTAGAATCTGCTTTTGCAGTTGAAGTTGCAGCTTTTTTTGACTTACAAGCTACGGTTATTGATATTAATAGTGTGGCGATAACAATTATTTTTTTCATTTATATAGGTTTATGAATTATTAGAGTGGTTGATACTAATAAAGGTTACAAGTAAGGAGTTTATTTAACAAATTTGGCTATGCGAGCCATTGAAAAAGCGGCAATTGCCATAACAAGATCACGAACTGCCACATCCACAAATTTAAAACTTGCCAAAAGAGTAAGTGCTATTAATGTTAACCATGCCGCAACAATGTAACCACCTATCTCGGTTTTCTTTAATACTATTATTCCGGCTACAATTTCAATAACTCCAACGATCATCATAAATGCAGATGCTGAAATAGGTAACATACTTGCAACACTTGGATGAACATATTGTTCCCAATTGGTAAGTAGATTAGTGAATTTATCTAAACCCGCAACAATAGGAACTATGCCAAATGTTAGTTTTAGAAGATTTAATGTAGGTTTGATTGACTGATTTAAATTGATACTTTCCATTTTAATTTGGTTTAGAGATGAAATTAATTTTGACTTATACTACATTAGAGTAGTTGACAACCGGAAAGGTTACAGAATTTGAAAAATAATTTGGAAAATAATTTGGAAAGTAAAATCTCAAATCATTGAGTAAGCATCATGGTTTATCTAATCATACTATTTATTTACCCAAAAGCCATAACTCCCTACCTGGTTGTTTGAACAGATCCATAATATTAAAATGGTAAGTCCTCTTCAAATGAGTTTTTATCTACCGCCTTCGCTGTCTGAACAGTCGGTTCTTCAATTGAATTAATAAACTCTACAATACTTGATATGTTTTTAAATATCAATAAACTCTCGTGATAATTAAGAATTGAATTGTCGTGAGCAAAACTTTGATTGTTTCTAACATCATTAAAGGCTTCCAAATTTGAGATGGCTGTTTTTAAGATACGTTCAGTCATTACAGATTTTATCAAACCACTTTTTGAAAGGTGTTTAACGTATTCTCCAAAAAAGCTATGAAGAGGTTTGTCTTTGTCATATGCTATTCTATGTTTATCGCATAACTCCCTAACAAATTTTACCGTGTATGTATGTAATCTATCTAATGCGGTTTCCGGTTCATTCCTTTCAATAGCTTCTCTTACTTGCTTTGCGAGCTTATGAAAGTTTATATCGTCAGAGGTTGCCTGAATTACCTGAATTTGTGCGCCAAGTGATTCAGATTTCAATTTATGTGCAATTTCCTCACATGATTTTAGTGATTTGTATTGCTCATCACTAATTGAGTCCCCACCAATAAATTCAGTCCAGTATTTAATAAAGGCTTCAATCAGCAATCCAACTTGATAATCAGTTTCTTTATCCCAAACACCTCGAATTCGGTTGGCTTTTGAAGCACTCCCGCCATTATCGTACTTGGCATTGTATATATCTACGCCAATCGCATCATGCACGAAATTTTGCAATTTATTATTGCTAAAATCCAACACATATCCTCCGCCCATATCGAGGAATACTTCAAGCCTTTTCTTCTCACTATAAGATAAGTTCGCCATTTTAATGTTTTTAGCTACCCGTATATGCAGCGATTAACTGCGGTAAAACCGTTTGAAATAATGGAGTGGCTATGTTTCCAGCAACACCCTCTAATATGGATCTGATGGTGACAAGTGTTTCTCCTATAATAGAAACCTTTGGTCTCGGTGAATTTGATTGCGCTTCTAAAGTAGCAATTTCAGATAAAAGTTCACTGTGTTTTACAGATTCCAACTGCAATTTATCAATAGAACCTTTTAGCTCTGAAATGAAGTTCTTTAAATCATTTATGTTTTTTGATGTAATATTAACTGTTTGTGAAGAATGACTGCTTCCCTGTTGAATAACAGAATTATTCATAGACTGTACGTTAATAATATTTACCGGTAGAAAATGATCGGTTGGTTTGTTAGGATTCGACAAGGCTTCTTCTACCTCTAAAACACCTGCATGGGAAATTCCAATCGTCCCACCCAAAGCCCTTGCTTCCAAAAGCCCTTCATTAATTAAATACTGTGCGATTCGTTTTGACAAATCTGAATCAAATTCTAATTCTTTTCCAAGTTCAAACATACTAAACATATATGAAGGATCACCTTTGGTAACTTCGTATGCTTTCTTTAGAAATAGGAAACGTTGCTTTTTAATTTCTTCTAAATTCATTACAGTTGTGTGTTTATATATTGATAATAGAGAGCGAAATCACTTTCTGGTAAATTATATTTTTCATACGCTCCATCAGACTCCTGCTTAAGCTTTAATACTTTCGGTAATATGGTATTGAATGAAGTAACATCTATAACTCCAAAAATAGAAATGACCCTACTGAAAAATGCCTGAGATGTACATTTAAGCATTAATTCCGAGGTGTTGTCTTTACGCATTGGTGAGGTGTGAGGAACCCAAACTGTAGTGGACTTTCCTTCAGCGTATTTAAATAATGAAATAAAATATAGTAGAACATCTATATTTATAATATCATTGAACGACACAGACTTGTTTTCATTGTTAAGTCCATGAATAGTTTCGGTATATAAATTTCTACGATCCCAGTCTATTAAATTGTTGTGCTGTCTATGATAAATATCGTTGATAGAAATAACTGGCATATTGAAATAAACAAATGAAACAGTTTTATATTCAACATGTGGATCAGATGAACCTGAACCAGTAATACATTTCACTTGATAACTTGAATTAATTAGCGAGCTAAGTTCTTCTATTCTCTCGTTTTTAGCTAAATACGCAGATATATTCAAAAACACATCGTAGATAATTGTCCTGTAGTGGTCTGTTTTAATATAACCCCAAAAGTTTTTGTTTTGAAAGTTTTCGTATTCATCAAAACTCACTTGTAATAGACTTTTAAAGTATTCGTGTATAATTTTAGTATCATTAGCACATTCATAAACCATAATTAAAAAGTCAATGATTCTGACTTTTAGTGGCTTCATGTCTTCTAATTCAGTAGTAAACAGGTAAGCCCAAGGCTTATCCTTATTTAGCTCTGCTTGTGATTTTACAACATGGGATTTTAATTCAATAATCAAATCAGAAAAGTACTTTGCCGCTAACCTTTGGCTATTTCCAAGGTTATTAATAAAGGCATGTTGAATTTTCAGCCGATCGATATTAGTATCAATTGAAGTCAAAAATTCCTTTACTTTTTCCGCTTCCTCGGTTGGTATATTTATTGAAGATCCATCCGAAGACTGCTGAATAGCAGAATTAATCATTTGATTTATATGAATAATATTAATGTTTTTTGCTTCCATTGTAGCTTCATTTTTTGCTAAATTCTTTTTTAACCAAATCCAATGCTTTAACGCCTAATTCGTCTTGAGTTATAAAATCGGTGATTTTATCTGCCATCCATAGCACAAGTAATTCCTCCGGTTTAATTTTAAGGAATTCAGCCAATTTTATTACTTGTTCTTTTTGTGGTCTGCGTTCGCCACGCTCAAGTTTGCTAACTAAAGCGGTATCCACTTCAAGAAAAGCAGCTGCCTGCCGCAAAAGCAAGCCTTGGCTTTCACGAGCTTGTCTTATTTTATCTCCAAGGGTATTCAATTTGAATGGTATTGACTTGTCATATTTAGTCAAATATATCAATTTTGAACTTTTAGACAATATTCTTGAAGGGTTTATTTTTAAACTACTTTTTAACCTCTTGGATTCAGCAGTTCTGATAGAGCGAGTAGTTTTACCACAACTGCTTTAGATAGCATATGAAAGCACTTCTCGGCAGTTTCCGCCCAAATCGGTAAAGCGAGTTAAACCCCTGCCGTTACTTTACGCTAAAATCGAAAAACTTTAGAAAAGATTATAAATCAAACGAAAAAGATTGCAATGAACGTCAAAAATGCGGAAAGCGTAAAATACACTTGTTGCACCTTTGTTTTTGTAAACGATAAACGCCAATACTGTTCAATAAGAACCAATAAGATTGAATACGTTCGGGAATCGGCAAACAGTAAAATACAGTAAACGACCTTTGAATTTTTAAACGTAAAATACAATAGCCATGAAAGAAACGAGAGAAGAAAAAACAGAACAAAAACAAAACGGAAACAAGACCGAAAAAACTTTATTAGGAACAGATGCTGAAAAAGGTGTTTGGGAAAAAGCAGCAGATACCATTGCCGGAGATAATAAATTAATGGGGTCGGTATTAAAGCTTGTATTAAGTCCTATAACACTATTGGTTGGTGTCGGTTTATTGATCTATGCCTTTATTAAATTAAAAGGACAAAAAGAGGAAATAGAAAAACTGAAAGCAGAAAACCTTAAGCTAAAAGAAGACTATACGGAGCTTGAGGAGGATCTTGAAAAAGTAAAGAAGAAGTACAAGAAGATAAAAGTGTTATCGGAAACAGAAACGGAGAATCCTTATTTGGGAATCGGGATGAATGCAATCAGAGATGTTATACCAATAACGCAACCGGAGAAAAAGAAAACATATGAAACCGCTTATTTATAAAACGAAAGACATGGAAAATAAACTCATAGTAAAACGATATAAAATTCCGGAAGATCTGCTGATGGATATTTTACGCATTTTGTTTGGTAACAATATTAAGCATAAAATTATTGGAATACAGGAGCGACAAAACATTTTATTGCTGAATGTGAATTTTGATTTAAACTTTCTTAAGAATAGAGAAGCCAAAGAAAACATGGAAGGCATATTAACTGATTACAGCGAATACATGAAAAGTTTGCTTGGCGATACAGTTTTGATGTTGGATGAAGATGAAAACGAATATTAAACCGATTAGAATTTAAAAAGAATGGAAAGCACCTGTTTATATTGCGGAGGGCATTTTACGGCAATACGGTCGAGCAAAAAATATTGCAGCGATAACTGTAAGCAAATGGCATACTTTAAAAGAAATGGTTTGGTGCTTTCAGGAACAACGGAAGCAGAACCAAGTTTGCAAGTTCCTATAGTTAACGTAAAGCCTGTTACTACTAATGAAGTTAGCGTAAAATACGATAAGGAAAAGGATACCGTAAAATACGGTAATGAAGAACTTACCGTAAAATACGATAAGGATGAACAAAGTGAATTTGAATTTGTACCGCTGGCGGATGCAGAAGAAGAAGAAGAAGAAGAAACCAAAATAGCAGAATCGAATAATGTAAGAGAGATTGAAAAGGAAATTGAACCAATAAAAAATCTTATAAAAGTTGAGCAGAAACATGAAAATGAAAACGAGCCACGTTATAAATGGATCAACAGTAAACTCATTGGTTTAATTGAAAAAAAATACGAGCAAAACTCCGGAGGTATTAAAACAAAAGAACCTTTTGATTATTGGCAATACGAAGAAGCAAAATACATTGTTTGGGTAAACTCTCGTTTTAGATGTTTAGCCGAAAGTTTAATCAAGCTAAGTAATTATAGCCGGATTGATCGCCACACCTTGCTTTGCGTAACGGATGCATTTGAGCGATTGGTTACAAGTACAACTTTTAATAGGCTACCAAATGATTATCCTTTTAAGGAATTAATTATTGAACTCTTTCTCGGACTAAATAAAACACTTGGAGAAAAGATGAATCTAAAAATGCTTGCTTTCAAATTAACAAAGGAAAGAAAAGCACAGCTGATTTGCATTAGGCATCAATTAATGCTTCACACACCAGAAATAAAATTTTCTGAAATAGATTTTGTTGAAGAGAAACTCCATCAGGAAAAAGCGCAGCAACTCATCTCCAATAAAAATGAAACAGAAAAGAAAAGTGATTGGAGGTACAGATACGAAGCATTAAAGAAACAAGGGCTATTAAAAACTCAACAACTAAATAAAGCAGCGTAATATGAAACAGAAAATAAAAATTAGATCGCCTTGCCAAATTTTAGAATACTAAAATGTACATGAGAAAGCTATAAAATCAACCTGAAAATTGGGCAAATTTAGGGCGATTCGAGGGCATTTCTTTATTCCAAAAGATGTACGTAAATTAGCTATTAGATTGATTATCAATATAATAAAAATGAAAAGGGAGTATAGAACGGAAGTCAAAAATAGAAATGAAAAGTGAGAGCGAAAATAATAAAGGATTAACGGTTGAAAAACTAAGAATGATAAAAGGTTATGAAAGTGTGAGCGATGAACAAGCAAACAAGATTGTATTATCAATCAAAAAACTGGCTATTCTTTTATGCGAGCATCTTTCAAAACTGAAAAAGAAAAATGAGATCGATGATTCAAGTGAAACAAAAATAATTTTGTTGAATACTGAAAATGACGTTTCGGAAATTGAATACAGAAAACAAGCATAAATAATAAAAAAAAGAAAGGAGGCTAAATGACAGAAGAACAAATAATCGACAATCGCTTTGGACGCTTTGGTAAAAAGGAAGTAAAACAATCCACATCTAATTTGGCGGTCATGTACACAAGGGTTTCCGGAAAAGGTCAGTTTGATAAAAACGAATCTTTGGAAACTCAACGTAAATCAATTGAGGAATATGCCAAGCGAAATAATCTCACAATTGTTTCAGCGTTTGGTGATACTTATGAAAGTGCTAAAACCGATGCGAGGAAAGAGTTTCAGCGAATGCTGAGTTTTGTGAATACAAGCAAAGGAAAAATAAGCACCATTTTGGTTTACAAAATGACTCGCTTTAGCAGAACAGGAGGTAAAGCTATTTCCATTGCTGATGAACTAAGAGAGAAGCATGGGGTTCATATTAAAGCAGTAACAGAACCAATCGACACATCTAATCCAAACGGAGTTCTATTTCACGATATGCAGTTGTTATTCGGGCGGTGGGATAACGAACAACGAAAGCAAGTTGCAATGGCTGGAATGAAAGCAAAGTTTGAAAAAGGAATTTGGGTTGTGAAACCACCGCAGGGTTATGATATTGTAAGAACAAGTGGTGAACGTAAAATTGTAGTGAATGCGGATGGAAAGAAAATTAGAAAAGCATGGGAATGGAAACTCATGGGCATGAAGAATGAAGAAATTATTTTGAAGCTTCAGGCTATTGGTGTAAAAATGTACAAACAGCAATTGCATAAAATTTTCATTAATCCATTTTATTGCGGATTAGTATCACATGGAATGCTAAATGGAAAAGTAGTTGAAGGGATACACGAAAAAATGATTACTAAAGAAACCTTTATGAAAGTAAATGAGGTAATTTCATCTTCAACTAAATTCGGAGTACCGCATAAAGCAGAAGATGTAAATATTCCGCTTAAGGTTTTCATCAAATGCTCGGATTGTAATCAGCCCTTCACAGGCTACATCGTAAAGAAGAAGAACTTGTACTACTACAAATGCAGAACAAACGGCTGTAAATGCAATAAAAGCGCAAAAGAAATGCATCGTTTGTTTTCAGAGGAGCTTGAGAAATACGAA
>JAUXZS010000008.1 GCA_030692515.1 Bacteroidota bacterium | reverse complement strand
TTTCATCCTGTAATTTATAAAAAAAGACATTTTTTAGCATATTTTATTCTTAACTGCCCCTGTATTGCCCTATTAATAACGAACTAAAAATTAATTATATGTATTAAATGAATTATTCATAATTATTAAAGGGAATGTAATACGCCTGTCCGCTGAAATACTGCCAGACCACATTCTCGGACCAGCGGATCACCAGTTCTTCATCACTCAGATTGAATGCGTGTTTCAGATACAGCAAGGAAGCCATCAACCGAATCGGCAAACGAGGTCGGCCCGCAGCACTCACTCCTGTGCCCACAGTCGCTAACGCTGTGCCGAAAATATCGCTGAACTCTACCACTTGGCCTTGACCATTCTTGCGCTCGAAAGCTGGTGCAAGTGCTGCTTCAATATCGGGCCACGGCAGTCGATTTGCCAACACCGCCAAGGGATGGTGCAGATCAATCATCTGATCTAGACGAGCATGGAAAAAATCATCGGTCGGCATTAAGTTTCCCCTAATTCCCTCAGGTTTTGATGCCTATATTATAATTTCCCAGGGATTTCAGGGTTTGCTAATCCACAGGAATTCCAACATTTATATGGTTTCCAAGCGTTTTGCAGACCGACTAGGTACAGCACTACGAGAGAATGGCGTTAGTGTATCAGCGGAAGAATTGGTTAAAGTACAACAACTACTTTTTCTTATCTATATGAATGAAGTTGATGATTATCTACAATCTGAAAACAGTTTTAAGTTATCGTCTATTATGCAGGCTCAGGCAGGCAAGGAAATCTATCCTTCATTGATAACACGATTGAATCAAATATTAAGCAAATAATCAGCGCGCCAGGGTTGATTTTAAGCGGTTATTTTGCAGAGCATAGGGAAATTCCACCACAAAAACTTCTATTCATCAATACAAAGCCTGACCCAATCAGGCGTTTTTTCCTTCAAGACATACCGGTAATATTGCGTTTAACTAATTTGTTGCGTGTGTATCGGATGTGCCAGTAAAGATTATTAAGGTAAGAAAACATAAAATATTCAAGAATATTAAAATTATTTGTCTAGTACGTGATAATAAGATAAATGTCCTATCTTTATGTATATGTAAGCAGCATTAAACAGAATGAATGCTGCATAAATCGTTTACATAGCATTCTACTTTTCACTTGAGGTTAAAAATAAATGAGTCATTGCAATCATAATGAATGTAATAGATATGTATATAAATCAAAAGAAAAATGCATTCTTCATTGCAAAAAAAACGGATCTTTTTACAATAAGGATTTTGATGAAGCGTTCTATGAAGAATTATGTAAATATATAGAAATAACTACATCTAAAGAGTTAACTTTAAAAGGTGTGGCGTCAGGTTATGCAAATGAATCCACGGTAAGTAATTATTTACGTTCAAAATCTTTGGCTGATCAAAAGCAAGAAAATACTTATAAATTTCTTACTGAAATATCTCTCATATTTGAAGGTGTAGACTTTCCAAGAATAGAGTCAGAATTTAATTATTTCAAAATTTTAGAAAAAATAGGTTCAATTTTATTTAAAAATTGTGAGTTTTGGCAGTGCGATGAAGTATTAACAAAGAGAGAAAATATATCCTATGAAAATTGTAAATTTAAATCAGAATGGATTTTAAAAGCATTTACACAATCCATCGAGGGCGATTCATTAATATATAAAAACTGCGAATTTAAAGAAAATGTTAGTTTAATACCGGAAAATGCATATGTTTATACTGAAAGAGCCTATTTTAATAACTGTAATTTTAAGAAAAAATTGGAAATAGAGCGTGTTATTTTTTCTAAATGTTTTATTGAAAACAATAATGATATCCGTACAGAAATAGGACAATTTAGTATTGCAAGGTGCAATTTTGAAGAAAAGTTTTTTTTAAATAATTGCAATATCAAAAATTTCGTTATAAAAGATTCCAAATTTGTGTCTAAATTTGAATTTAAAAATAATACAGTTATGCAAGATTTTGAAATAAATAACACAAATTATTCAAAGCTAGCAGACATGTATGAAACTAATTTTTTATCAAAATTTAAAATAAAAAAAAGTATATTCAATGATTTTGTAGCTTTTGAGAAATGTAAGTTTGGCGAAAATGACAAAGAAAATGCTGCTTTATTTCAGTATGTAACTTTTTATAGTTTTGCTAATTTCAGAAATACTAAATTTTTTAGTGGATTGGATATTGAAACTATCAATCCGAAAGAATCCCCTAATTTTTTAGGCACTTCTGTCAATCCGATTAATTCGAATCGGGAAACCTTCAGAATAATAAAAAATTCATTCATCAAAACAGAAAATAATATAGAAGCAAACAAATATTTTGCCGAGGAAATGAACAAATATAGAAAAGAAATTAGAGAAACAGGGATATGGCACGAAAAAATAATTTTATTTTATAACGGTTTCTTTTCTAATTTTGGGCAAAGCTATATAAGGCCATTAATTGCATTATTAGTTTTCACAGCCATATACTATAGCCTACAAATAGGTCAGAAAGAAAATTGGTTATATGAAATATATCCGGCTGCCAATGTCTTTATCAGCTGTTTTTCGTATCATTTAAATGGATTCGCTAGAAGCCTAATCCCTTTTAATAGATTTCTCTATGAAGGAATGGAGTTTTTAAGTCTATTTTTTTACATTTTTAATTCATCCTTTATATGGCTAATCATAGTAGCGATTAAGAGACGTACAAAAAGATAGCAAAGAATTGCGTGACTCTTCATCGATGTTCAAAAGAGTGTATTGTTTAGCAATAACGTGCCCAATAAACCGCGTTAGGGAACGGGCAGCATGCCCCCTTTCTGGATTAAATTTAGTTTGAATTAAATGATAAGTTTTATTTTACGTCGCGACATATAACCAATTAAACCTAAAAACTAATTAATGATTCCCACACCTACCATCTTCGAAGGTATGCTACCGCACAGATGAAAGTCCTTAATTGAAATATCCTAATTAAGGAAGTTATTCATGCGCCATAAAGAATGGAGGCTTCCAAAAAATAGTACAATAAACTGGAGATTAAAAAATGATTAAACTTAAGAAATTTTCGACATCAATAATCGCAATTTTATTTATAATTTTTACTAGTGTGGCTTGTTCTGCAAGCGATCCAGCAGAAAAGGAAGCAGATCGCTTAGAAGATAGAGCAGATCAAATACGAAAAGAAGATAAACAGA
>JAUXZS010000007.1 GCA_030692515.1 Bacteroidota bacterium | reverse complement strand
TGTAAATTTAATGAATTAATGTTTATTTATCTACTTCCGCGCCAATTTTGGGTAGGTGCTGTTATATGCTGAGCGCAACACACAGTATTTTGTCGGTGTCCGCCATTTGGGATGCGTTTTTTTTGCCTTACCTAATTTTATTTTTTTATACAGTAAAAAAGAATTTATAAATTTTAGAAGGGATAGGAAAAGCAATTTGAAAAATTGCCCGCTCTATAGGCGGATAGGTTGCTGGAATTTTGCAAGCTTATTTGGCGTCAAAAAAAATACTAACCACTAAAAGAAAGCGACCAAATGTGCTTGCAAAAGTGCGCAGGCTTTCACACAGGTCGACACATGTAGTTGTAAAATTATTGTTGGTACACACAGGTCAGCAAGTAGTGGTTGATTACATACAGGTCGACGGTTATGGTTTTTAAATGGCTTTAGCCGTTTTTGTTTTGTCACAAGCAAGATTTCTTTTAGCACAAGCAAGAACACCTTTTGCACAAGTGAAAACACTAATTGCACAAGCGAGATTTCTTTTGGCATAAACAAAAACACCTTTTGCACAAGCGGGATTCCTTTTAGCATAAGCAAGAATACCTTTTGCACAAGCAAAAACACTAGCTGCACTTACGAGATTTCTTTTAGCATAGGCAAGAATACCATTTGCAGTAGAGAGAACACTACTTGCACAAGCAAGAATACTAATTGCATTAGCATTGTTCTAAAAAGATTGTAAAGCCATATTGTACTCTGATACGGTTTAGATAACCACTTATTAAATAAACCCTTTGCTTTAACAGATTTTCAATTTTGAAACGTAACATCCGGCACGATATTTCGTTACAGTATATAATATCTCAACAAGGAGGCATACCATGACACCACCTAATAAATAAAACAAATAATAAAGCTTTAACTAGGTTATTGCTTTTAATGAGGTTTCTCTTTTAAGATTCTCTTCCTCACAGAAAATTATTTAGTGTAAACTAAATACCAGAATCTACCAACAATAAAAACAATTAATATAACATCGTGTAAAGTAGAACTATTTTGCTTTATGCTACAAAAAAAATAACTATCATGAACAATTTCTCAGAAGTAGGTCATGCAAAAAATGTGGCTAATTTAGAAGATCTTATTAGCTATTGCACCGGATACGGTGTAACCTACAACCCAAGTCAACCCGCTATAATGTTAGCAAATTTAAATACTTTAAAAACCAATGCCGATGCAGCTATTGCAAACGTTGTTACCACTTTTAATGCGTTTAAAAATGCCACCAACGATAGGGAAATAGCTTTCTTACCAATAAAGAAACTTACCACACGTATTATAAATGCTTTAAAAGCAAGTGGTGTTTCTGAACAAACAATGAAAGATGCTAAGACGATTAATCATAAAATGCAAGGTAAGTTAACCAAGGCAGATTCAGGAAAAAACGCAGAGCAAAACATGGTTAATAAAATTGCACTACCAAACAATCCTTTACCAGTTGTAAATCCAATTTCGACTTCGCAACAAAGTTACGATAGCTTGATAGAACACTTTAGTAAATTAATTGACTTGTTAAATTCAATACCTGCATATACACCTAACGAGAATGATTTAACAATAGGCTCTTTAAACGTTATGCTTACTAATATGAAAACAACAAACACTGCTGTTATTAATGCTACCACTAACGTAAGTAATAATAGAATTAGTCGTAACGTTTTACTTTATACCGCAGTTACTGGTTTAGTAGATATTGCACTAGAAGTAAAAAGCTATGTTAAATCTGTATTTGGTGGAACAAGTGCGCAATATAAACAAGTAAGTAAATTACAGTTTAAAAAACTAAAGTAAATAAGAGTAGGGCGAAAGCCCTCTCTTTTTTT
>JAUXZS010000001.1 GCA_030692515.1 Bacteroidota bacterium | reverse complement strand
CCGCTGATATGGGCAATCACACCCGAGAAGGGCGCGGTAATGACGGTTCGATCCACTCCCGCCTGAGCGACCCGAATTTGTGCCTCAGCGCGCTTGATATCGGAGATGGTTGCATCACAACTGGCCTGCCGGGAACGTGCATTGGCATCGGCATCCTCGGCGCGCTGGGAGCTGACAAAACCCTGTTCAACCAATTGTTGCGTGCGGATCGATTCGCGCAGGGCATTTTCTGCCAGAATACATGTTTCGCGTCGGCGTTCCTGTGCCATCGTGAGTTGCCGCTGCGCCAGCTCACGCTGTGCCTGAAGATCCTGACTCCAAAGCTCCAATAAAATCTGGCCTTTTTGCACGTGATCGCCTTCTTTAATCCAAATTTTGGCGATTTGCCCGCCAGTAATGGGTGCGAGATTGGATCGCTGGCAGGATTTAATCGTGCCTGCACGCGTGTTGACAATGCTTGATTCGACATTGCCGGTTGCGATAGTAGCCAATTCCACTTCCAGCGGTTTGGGCCGGGTGAAATACCAACTGGCAAGCGCGATTGCGCTCACTGCAATGGCAAGGCTGAATAATCGTAGCGGTTTTTTGATCGGCGGCATTATCAGGTATGCGAAGTCAGTGTGAGTGTGAAATAGGGTGGCATTGGGTTGTGTTTCGTTCTAAAACTGCGTATTTTACACGTTCATTTAAAGCTGCTTGATGGCAACTCACAAAAACCTCGAAATAGACTACCCGTATGATTGATATTTGGCGCAAGAAATTCATCTTATCCGATTCCGACCGGCCTGCGAGCATGGAAGATATCCGCCCAACCGAGGCGGATTATGAAGCATTAGACCCGAAAACGTTTGAAGCGATAGAAGCCGAAGCACTGTTTCGCACGATTGATCAAACGAAAACCGAGATCGGCCGCTTGGCGTTGTACCGGTCTATTGCCCGTCCTGCCCAGGATGCGCAGGTATTACAACAGAAACAGATTGCGTTGCGTGAAATAGAATCGAACCCGGCGCTCTATAACGCGCTAACTCATTATGCCGGCAAAATCACATCCGGAGAGAAATCGCTGAAACATCT
>JAUXZS010000066.1 GCA_030692515.1 Bacteroidota bacterium | reverse complement strand
TCCTTTTTTTCGTCGTAATGGTCCGAAACAACTGTCGAAACATATTTAGGGCCCATGCATGAAGTCACGATGGTTAAAAGAAATAGAATGAATATTTTAATTGTCGATTTCATGTCTGTCTGTCAAGCATGCCGCATAACGTTTTGCGACTACTGGCAGGCGGGCTTTCGAAGCTTCCTGTGTCTATACCCATAAAAGGTTGTTTAAAGATACTAAAGTTTTTATTCCCTCGTCCCACCGCTTGCCAGTAGTTGCTGTTAGCGGTTCGGTTTGCGTACACAGTTTACGTCTTGCTTGCGTGTCCGCCGATAAAAAATTAATTAAGTTCACATTTAACGTCATAGGAACTTGTCTGCGAGTTTTTTTCAAAGTCAGCGCATTTTTTCTCCGCATTTTTTTTAGTGTCACGAAAAGTCTGAGGCACAATTTCAAGTTGCGGCATGGTTGTCGAGTAGCAATTACAATGTCGGTCCTTTTTGCAAGATGTCAGCGCAAGGAATGTTAGAAATGTCAAGGTCTTAATTTTTTTCATGTCTGTTGTTGTCATAAATGTTTTTTGTCAACCGAAATGTCTGTCCGCAAACTGACCGGTAACGGATTGCAGCTAAATTTCAGTTTGGGTTTTGAAACCGTTTTCTACCGAAATGCTTCTTAACAAAGCTAAATGTTTATTAGCCATTTGCAAAGCGAAAATTAACTAATTGTCTACCGCTTTTGCAAATGCCGAAGCCGAATGCCCAAATTGAATTTAGGTGCGGTTAGGTGCTGGGCGTTTTATATTGACACTTCAGATAATTTTTTCATGACATGTTTATATTCGTGTTCAGGAACAGGATATCCCATGTCATGTGCCTTCTTTACTTCAAGAAATCCATTGCGCTTTTGACTCTTAATATTTGTCATGCATACACCTCTATAATAATGCCACATAGAATTATTTGGCTCTAACATTACACACGTATCAAGGTCCAATTTTGCCATTTCAATCATTTTCAGGGAAGACTCAGCTACGGCTCGATTAAAATACATATTCGCGTCAGATTTTCTATAAGCAGTTATGACTCTCAAATCCTCGTAGGCTCCTTTGTAATCTTTAAGGCCAATTTTACATACTCCTCTGAATAGAATATGGTCACCGTTTGTCGGTTGTAATTTCATAGCATGTTCAATTGCTTTAATACCCTCATCATGTCTACCTAATCCGTCGTACATTAAACACATAGTGACAAATAATTCAACATCATTTGAATCTGTTTGACATGCTTTTTCATAATAGAATACGCTGCTATCCATTTCATTTTTGTAATACTCTCTATTATTCATTTTTACGCCAGCAATATATTGCCAGATGTTGCCTTTACAATTGTAAAGCTTCGCATTATTTTTCGTATACCTAATAGCCTTGTTTAGTAAGTTAAAGGAAACATTATATTGTCCCGCCAATCCTAATTGGTCCGCATACTTAATTAAATATTTCGTATTTAAGGTGTCAATATGGTACATTGAATAGTAGTATGGTAGCTCATTTATTTTCTTATTTGCGACTAAAGAATCAACTAAAATAAAATCTATGCTGTCTCTCATTCTTTTTTTTATATTTTCAGGAAGATTCTGAGTATTTAATACAGCCGTGTCACTGTTGTCTGAACAGGACACAAAAATTATTGCGGTAAGAATAAGTTTTAAAACTAATTTCATATTTATTATTGTCTTTTTTACGCCTTGCACCTAACTACCTTATACCCGATATAAACCTTCGGTTATCTCACACACATGTGTTGGAAAACCGAAACCGGGTAGCGGTTTTCTAAATGTATAATTATTTTTATAAACTATCAAATGGAGAGGCTATTTTTTGAAGGCTTTTTGTACTAACATGGGTATAAATTTCAGTTGTTCGGCTGCTATTATGTCCTAATAACTCTTGTATATAACGCAAATCGGTTCCGTTTTCTAATAAATGAGTTGCATAACTGTGCCTTAACCAATGTAATGTTACAGGTTTTTTAATATTTGTTTTTAATAAATTACTTTTTAAAGCCAATTGCAAACTTCTTTCATCAAACATTGTTTCTCCTGTTTGCCCTTCAAACACATAAAATTTTGGCTTATATGTTTTATAATATTCGTTAAGCAAATTCAATATTTTTGGACTTAAAGGCGTAATTCTGTCTTTTCTTCCTTTTGATTGTTTAATTATTAATAAATTTCTTTTCGTGTCAATATTTTCTAGTTTCAACCTCAATAATTCTCCACATCTCAATCCACAGGCATAAATTAAACTCAACATCGTTTTATGTTTTAAATTACTCGTTTTTTCAAGCAATTCTCTCACTTCTTCTTTACTTAAAACATTTGGCAACAATTTTGGGCGCTTGGGTCTATGAACTAATTCAGTTTCTATATTTTTTAATTCAATTTTTCTGAAAAATAATTTAATAGCGTTTACTACCTGATTTTGATACGAAGCAGAAAATTTGTTTGCAAGAATATAATTATTATTAAATAAAATTACATCCTTGTTGCTTATTTCTGCAATAGGTTTTGTAGCATAAAAACGTAAAAATGTTTTAAGTGCATCGTGGTAGGTGCCAATTGTGCTTTCACTATAACGTTTTGATCGCATCCAATTTTTAAATTCGTTTATCTTTTTTAAATGTTCTTCAGAAAGTTCTTGAATAGTTATTGGCTGTATTGTTTTAACGATAGAAGTGACTGGATTTAAATTTTCTGGTTTTATTTCCAACTTTAATCCACTATAATCCAAAAAGGCAGCTCCTTTAAGTAATTTAAAAACGTCTTGCCTAATATTTTTATCAAAAGGTAAGTACCAACATTTCATGGTTTGGCTCCATCGCAAATTTCTATTTCCTCTCAGAAGTTGCAGCAATTCATCATTTTTCGCAAAATGTAGTTGAACAATTTCTTTTTCATTATGAAAAGCAGTTTTTAAAACAACTATTGGTAAATTCATTAAGCTAAATTAATATGAGTTTAAGCACATCAACGCTATAGTTTATAGCAAAATAATTATTTTTAAATCTCAAGACTCTATTAAGCCCAACAAAAAACCCTTAACATTAACTGTTAAGGGTTTTAAGTGTGGTGCCTCCAGGAATCGAACCAGGGACACAAGGATTTTCAGTCCTTTGCTCTACCGACTGAGCTAAGGCACCCAGCAAATATCTAATAGATATTTAAGCGTGCTTGCGGCTTTGCTTTAACGCTCACCACAAACGCGGTTGCAAAAATACATAAATTATTTAGCCCACAAAATATTTCTAAATAATTATTAATTAAAAGAGCAGTTTCTATTTAAAATCTATCTTTACATGAATGAATTTTGTAGTAGATTTTGGCAATACACGCATTAAAGCAGCCATATTTAATGGTAATGATATAGAGCATTCGTATATCTTTAATTCAATTAAAGGTGTTATTGAAGGATTAAAACAAATCCCAGATTTTGAAAACTGTATTATTGCCTCTGTAACATCTGCTCATCAAGAGTTTATAAAGGCCTTACCAAAAGGAAAAAATGTAATTGTTTTTGAAGCAAACACAGCAATTCCAATAAAAAATTTATATAAAAGCGCTGCAACCTTGGGTTCCGACAGAATAGCAGCTTCTATTGGCGCCTTTAGTTTTTATCCCAACCAAAATGTTTTAACAATAGATGCCGGTACTTGCATAAAATACAATTTTGTAAATTCTAATAACGAGTATTTGGGAGGTGCCATCTCGCCAGGTTTAACAATGCGTTTAAAGGCTATGAAAGAGTTTACGCATGCCTTGCCTTTAATTGATTTAGATAAAACTTACACCGAATTAATTGGTACAAATACTAAAGATTCTATTTTAAGCGGCGCCCTTATTGGTGCTTCTGCCGAAGTGGATGGAATAATTGAAAAATACCTCTTAAATTATGCTAATTTACAAGTTGTATTAACCGGAGGGGATGCCGATTATTTGGGCAAACAACTTAAAAATCGTTTATTTGCCAACCAAAACTTATTGCTTTACGGTTTAAACACCATTTTAAAATATAACCTTGAAAAATAAATTCATCTTTCTTCTTTTTTTAGTTGTTGTTCAGTCTACTATTTATAGATCTCAAAATAGTACATTTAGTCCTTATTCTCGCTATGGTTTAGGAGATATTTCGCCAACTACATTTGCTCACAATGCCGGTATGGGTGGCACGTATGTAGCCTATAAACCCGATTCTATAATGCCAATTTTTATTAATGCCGGAAATCCTGCAGCCTATGCTTTAATAAAATTAACGTGTTTAGAAGTGGGAGGTACTTTTGTAAACTCAAAGTTTACAGGTAATAATTCATCGCTTACAAAATGGTCTACTAATTTTGCTTATGGCTCTCTTGGTTTCCCTGTTAGGTCAAATGGCGGCGCATGTTTTGGTATTATGCCTTTTAGTAGTGTTGGGTATGATTTAAAAAATACAGTTGATGAACAAGGTATTGGTACCGTAAATTATTTATATAGTGGTAGTGGCGGTCTTAATAAAGCGTTTTTAGGTTATGGGCTTATGCCGTTTCAAAATAGATTGAAAAATTTTAGAAAGAAAAATTTATATATTGCCGATTCTATAAAACACTTAAGTGCGACTAGCTATAAAATAAAAGATTTTGGAAGTAAACTTTTAAGCGATTTTTCGCTCGGATTAAATGTGAATTATTTATTTGGTTCAATCCAACAAAATTCAAGAGTAATATATCCTAACTCTCTTAATTATAATAATACATTTCGCGAAAGTGCTTTGAATGTTGGAGATTTTACCGGCAATTTTGGAGCGCAAACTGCAATAACTATTGATAGTGTTAAGCAAAGTGGTACAAATAAAAGACGAGCGCTAAATGAAAAAGTTAAATTTACTTTTGGTTATTTTATGGCACTTAATAATACTCTTAAAGTAAAATACGACGCAACTATTTATAATTATATTTTAAATGGTTTTGGACAAGAAATAACACGCGATACGGTTTTAAGTAATTCCAATCAAAAAGGAAACGTTACTCTACCATTAGAACAAGGTTTTGGTTTAGGCTTTAAAAAAGGTGAGCGAATAAATTTAGTTGCCGATTTTGCAATTACAAATTGGTCTAAGTTTAATTTTTTGGATAATGTAAATACCTTAAAAGATAATTATAGGGTAGGAGTAGGCGTAAATTTTGTGCCTGAAAAATATGCGGCCGGTAGCGGCGCTTTTTTTAAAAAATTAAATTATCGTTTTGGTGTTAGTTATCAAACAGGATATATTAACGTAAATAAAACTACTATTTCAAATTATGCTATTACTACAGGCGTTGGTTTTCCTGTAGGTTTTGGTCGCATGTCGTCTATGGTAAATATTAGCGCACAATACGGGCAAATGGGTACTACAGATAATAATTTAATTAAAGAAAATTATTGGAAAATTAATTTTGGTTTTACTTTCTCCGACCGCTGGTTTCAAAAATTCAGATACGATTAATACGTGCTTAAAATAAAACTAATAGTTTTTTTAATCGCCATTTTTATTAGCGTTGCTTCATGCACAAATGATTTAAAGGATGTAATGGCTTTGCCTAGCAACGAAAAAAGTCCTTCGCAAATAGGCGATAGCATTACTATGTTGTATACCGATAGCGCGCAACTAAAAATAGTTTTAAAGGCCAACAGAATGCTTGTGTTTACGAAGAATGTAAGCGAACCTTTTACTATTTTACCAAAGGGTGTATTTGTTACTTTTTTTGATAGTGAAGAAAAAATTTCGAGTACTTTAAAAGCAAATTATGGAATTAGGTACGACAGAACAAAAAAAATGGAAGCCAAATATGCGGTTGAAGTGGTAAATAAAAATGGCGAAAAATTAGAAACAGAAAAATTAATTTGGGACGAAGCAAATAAAACTATTTATACCGATGTGTTTGTTAAAATTACAACCGCCGACCAAGTTATAATGGGCACCGGTTTAAAAAGTAATCAGGATTTTACAAAATATCAAATTAATGAAGTTACAGGAACAATAAATTTAAAAAACAATGAACTCTAATCTTCAACATAAAACATTTATTTTTTTAGAACGTCTATGGTTAGTTGGCGTTATTGCAGGCATTTGCTGCGTAATTTATTTTTTAATTATTAAAGATAATGATAGCGCACTTTTCTTTTTTGGATTTTTTATTTTAGCCTCATTAATTTATTTAATGCGTAAACGTCAGCGCAAAAAGCACGAAGCTTTTATGAAACATCAAGAAGAACAAAAAAAGAAATAAGCAGTAATGTTTCTTTTGTCACGCATCCTTTGTCCTAACCACTTATCCAATAAATTCAAACATCAACAATTTTAATCGTAACTTTAATTTACAATGTTATGGGTATTATTTAAAGAGAGTTTATTTTTTGCATGGCAATCGCTAATTGCAAATAAATTACGGTCTTTTTTAAGTCTGTTAGGTATTACCATTGGTATTTTCGCAATTATTTTTGTGTTTACAATTGTAGATGGTTTAGAAAGTAATATTCGCGGCAGTATACAATCTTTAGGAAATAATGTAGTGTATATTCAAAAATGGCCTTGGGATTTTGGCCCCGATTATCCTTGGTGGAAATACATGAACCGCCCTGTGCCTAAATATTATGAGCTCGACGAATTACAACGTAGATGTAAAAGTACTGAGGCTATTGCTTACCGAATGGGTAAAAGAAAAACTTTAAAATACAAATCAAACAGCATACAAAATGCGGTGGTTGCGGGGATTTCACACGATTTTTATAAAATAAAAAATTTCGATTTAAGCTCTGGTAGATATTTTACGCAAAACGAAACAGATGCAGGTTATCATTTAGCATTAATTGGAGCAAATATTGCAGAAGGTCTTTTTCCAAACGAAGACCCTCTTGGAAAGGAAATTAAAATTGGCGGTTATAAAGCTGTTGTAATCGGAGTAATTAAAAAAGAAGGAGAAAGTTTATTAGGTAATAGTTTTGATTACCAGGTAATAACTCCCTTTAATTTTGCGCGATATTTTTTAGATCCAAAATCAGAAAATGCAGATCCTATAATTTATGCAAAAACAAAACCAAATGTTACTAATGCAGAAATGATGGCTGAATTAACAGGGGTTTTACGAGGTATCCGAAAATTAAAACCAATGAGCGAACCAAATTTTGCCTTAAACGAAACTAGTTTAATTAGTAAAGGTTTTGATAGTTTATTTGATATTATTGGTACAGCCGGATGGATTATTGGCGGCTTTTCTATTTTAGTGGGTGGTTTTGGCATAGCAAATATTATGTTTGTTTCTGTTAGAGAACGAACAAACTTAATTGGTATTCAAAAAAGTTTGGGAGCAAAAAATTTATTTATTTTAGTTCAGTTTTTGGGCGAAAGCGTTATGTTAAGCACTATTGGTGGCTTTTTTGGATTGTTACTTACTTATTTAATTACTCTTTTAGGTAAAGATGTTATTGATATGGATATTAGTTTAACAAGCACAAATATTATTTTAGGTTTTACAATTTCTATTTTAATTGGCATCATAAGTGGATTTATTCCAGCCTATAGTGCAGCGCAATTAGACCCTGTTGAAGCAATAAGGAGTAATTAATTATGATTAGACCAAGAATCATGTCCTTTATTTGTATCATCGGTTATTTATCGGTGGTGTTTACATTTCCTCAAGTGTTTTCGCCTCAAATAAAAAAATTGGGTGTTTTTATGCCGGCTATTTATGGCATACTTGTGGCTGCAAATTTTATTGCTTGTGTTGGATTATGGTATTTTAAGCAATGGGGCGTTCAGTTATATCTGATATCGGTTTTCGCTAAAATACTTTTTTCATTATTAGTAAATCAGCTGGGTTTTAGTTTTTACTTTAATCTTGGTTTATCTATTATTTTCATAATTGTTTTAATTCGGTTTTTTCCAAAAATGGACCCAAATCTGTAAAGTCAAAAAAATTACATCTAAATAATTGGCAATATCATCTATAAAATTGCCTTTTACAGATAAAAGTTTTGTTTAATAGAAAAAAAATTGTATATCTTTAAAGTAGATATTAATATTATTTACTCAGTAGAACACACATTTTAATCAATGAAAAGCATGATTGGCGAAGTTGAAACAACAGAGGTACTTGAAACTTTAAAGAGTTTTTTTGGATTTGATGGCTTTAAAGGCACTCAAGAGGAGATTATAAGAAACCTATTGGCAGGCAAAGATACTTTTGTTATTATGCCTACAGGCGGCGGTAAAAGTTTATGTTATCAGTTACCTGCAATTATGTCTGACGGGACTGCAATAATAGTTTCTCCTTTAATTGCTTTAATGAAAAATCAAGTAGATGCTATTAGAGGATTTAGTAATGAAAATGGAATTGCACACTTTTTAAATTCATCTCTTAATAAGGCAGAAATAGCTGTTGTAAAAAAAGATGTTTTATCAGGAAAAACAAAATTATTATATGTTGCTCCAGAAACTTTAACCAAAGAAGATAATATTGCATTTTTTAAGGAGTTTAAAATTTCTTTTTTTGCAATTGATGAGGCACATTGTATTTCTGAATGGGGACATGATTTCCGTCCGGAGTATAGAAGATTACGTCCAATTATAGATGCTGTTGGAAATGTGCCCGTAATGGCTTTAACGGCAACAGCAACGCCAAAGGTTCAGCAAGATATTCAAAAAAATCTTGGTATGTTAACCGCTAATTTATATAAGTCTTCGTTTAATCGTGGAAATTTGTATTACGAGGTTCGTTCTAAACAAAACGTTAATAGCGAGATAATAAAATACGTAAAGCAAAACAGCGGCAAAAGCGGCATTATTTATTGCTTAAGCAGAAAAAAAGTAGAAGAGATAGCTGCAGCACTTCAAGTAAATGGTATAAAAGCTAAACCTTATCATGCTGGATTAGACGCAAAAGAGCGCGCAAAAACGCAAGACGATTTTTTGATGGAAGATGTAAAGGTAATTGTTGCTACAATTGCTTTTGGAATGGGAATTGATAAACCGGATGTTCGTTTTGTAATTCATCATGATATACCAAAATCATTAGAGGGTTATTATCAAGAAACCGGAAGAGCAGGTAGAGATGGGGGAGAAGGAAACTGTGTTACTTTTTATAGTTATGATGATATTCTGAAACTTGAAAAATTCATGAAAGATAAACCTGTTGCAGAACAGGAAATTGGTAAACAAATGCTTTCAGAAACTGCCTCTTTTGCAGAAACTAGTAGTTGTCGCCGGAAATTTATTTTACATTATTTTGGCGAAGAATTTGAAGAGGCAAAATGTGGAGAGATGTGCGATAATTGTCGTCATCCTAAACAAAAATTTGAAGCGCAAGAAGATTTAGAATTAGCAATTGAAGCTGTTTTAGAAATTAAAGAAAGACATAAGCTAAAAGATGTAATAAATGTTTTAATGGGAACTTTAACTGCCACCGCTAAAACGTATAAGCACAATACTGTTGAATCTTGGGGTAAAGGGGTTGATCATGATAAGGATGAAAAGTTTTGGCAGGCAGTTTTACGTCAGGCTGTAGTAAATGGATTTTTTGCTAAGGATATAGAAAATTATGGTTTATTAAGAGTTACTGAAAAAGGAAATGCTTTTTTAAAGAAACCTTATAGCGTTAAATTTACAAGGGATCATGATTATAATAATGTAGATCGTGATAGCGGAAGCGAAACGATGATTGGTGGCAAACCAGGAAGTGGAGCTACCGATGAGGTTTTATACGCTTTGTTAAAAGATTTAGTTAAAAAAACAGCCAAGTTAAAGAACTTACCTCCTTATGTAATTTTTCAAGAGTCTTCTTTAGAAGAAATGGCAAATCAATATCCAATTACAATGGATGAAATGACCAAGATTAGTGGAGTTGGTTCGGGTAAAGCAATGAAGTTTGGTAAACCATTTATTGATTTAATTAAAAGCTACGTTGAAGAAAATGAAATTGAACGTCCGGTAGACATGGTAATTAAATCGGTAGCAAATAAATCGTTGCTAAAGGTTTATATCATTCAAAATATTGATAGAAAAATTGGATTAAGAGAAATGGCTAAGAGTAAAAATTTAACCTTACCTAATTTATTAACCGAAATAGAAACAATTGTTGAATCTGGAACAAAAATAAATATTGGCTATTACATTGAAGATGTGGTTGATGAAGAGAAACAAGATGAAATAATGGACTATTTTAAAGAAAGTAAATCTGATAGTGTTGCAGAAGCTTTAAAAGAGTTAGGCGAAAATGAATATTCGGAAGAAGAAATTAGAGTAATGAGAATTAAATTCTTATCAGATTTTGGTAACTAATTTATCACTTTAATTAAAAAAACAATCTCAACTAAATCCTGCTTAAAAATTAAGTGGGATTTTTTCTTTTTAAGTAATAAGTTTTCATTTTTTTCGTTTCTTTGGTAGAGCACGATGTTTTCGGAAAAAATTCATAGAAATTTGTATTTGTTTGGAGTTTGTTCTCTTGCTTTTGGTATTATGATGGGCGCTGTTCCAACTAGCGTTCCGCAATTTATATTATTGGGTAATTGGATAATTGAAGGAGATTTTAAACGCAAGTGGCATCAACTAAAATCGAATAAATTATTTTGGATTATCAGCTCATTGTTTTTTATTCATTTAATTGGATTATTATATACTAGCGATTTAAATGCAGGAATAAAGGATATTCGCATTAAACTTCCTTTATTATTTCTTGCAATGTTGTTTTTTACAACAAAACCTTTAGATAAAAAAGAATTTAAATTTTTATTAATCTGTTTTTTAGTTGGTTCGTTTGTAAATACAGCTTGGTGTTTATTATATAATTTTATTTTACATACCTCTGGCACCGTAAGGGATGCTTCTCGATTTATGAGTCATATAAGATTGGGTTTGTATTTAAATGTAGCAATAGCTTGCTGCATTTATTTTATTAGTAATAGTGTTAAATACTCTTATAAGATTTTTTTCGGCGTTGTTTTGTTATATTTTATTTTTGTTTTGTTTGCACTGGGTTTAGCATCTGGAATAATAAATTTATTAGTATTATGTTTATTTGCTCTACCTGTTTTACTTTTTAAACAAAAAAATTATATTAAAATTATTTCAATTATAGCGATAATTAGCTTCAGCTATTTTGGCTATAAGTTTATAAATTCTGTTTTTAATTCTCAGCACTCCTTACATCTTACTGAAAATAATATCCCACAAAAATTTAATTCTATCGGTCATGTTTATTTAAACGATGACAATCTCACGCAAAAAGAAAATGGGAATTATGTTTTTATAAATATTCAACCCGATGAACTAAAGAGTGAATGGCAAAGACGTTTTCCAGCAGATAGCTTTTGCTATGCACCAGTTTCACACAACTTACAAAGATATTATGTGCTTATAAGATATATGGCTAGCAAGGGATTAAATAAAGATTCACTTAGCTTATCAATGCTCAATGATGAAGATTTTATAAATATTAAAAATGATGTTACTAATTATTTATTTCCCCAATGGAATTTTATGCATAAGCGTATTTATGAATTTGTTTGGGAGTATGACGAATTTATTAATGAGCGTAATATAAACGGCCACTCACTAACTATGCGCTTGTATTTTTGGAAAGCTGCAATCATAGTTATTAAAAAAAATAGTTTGTTTGGTGTGGGTACCGGTGATGTGCAGTCAGCCTTAGATAAAACGTATGTAGAAACAAATTCTCCGTTAAATGAGGATTGGTATAAACGACCTCATAATCAATTTTTAACCATCACTGTTGCATTGGGCCTTTTTGGGTTACTCATTTTTTTATTTAGTTTTTTGTATCCCATAATTATTTTGAGAAAATATTTTCACGCTTTATTTTGGCCCTATTGTTTAATCCTTAGTTTATCTTTTATTTTGGAAGATACACTTGAGACACAAGCAGGTTTAACTTTTTATGCTTTCTTTTATGTTTTGTTTGTTAGTAGGGCGTTTTTTAAAAAGCAACAAAATCTTGGGGATTAATTGGTTGCCCATCAAACCATAATTCAAAATGCAAATGTGGCCCCTTACTTTTTTCTCCGGTATTTCCTACAACAGAAATTGCTTCGCCAGCTTTTACTCTATCCCCCGTTTTTTTAAATACCGTTGAATTGTGTTTATAAATGCTTGTTAGGTTATTACTATGTTGAACTTGAATAACATTTCCATCCTCAGCAGAAAAACCTGTAAATAATACTGTGCCATCAAGAGTAGATTTAATGGTTTCGTCAGGTTTAGTTACAATGTCAATTCCATAATGATTTTCGGATAAATTAAAAGAGGAAGTAATTAACCCTAAAACAGGTGTAAAAAAAATAAGTTCGCTCAAGCCTTTATATTTAGTCTTTGTAGCAATCGAGTTTGTTTTGTTTTGCTCTAAATCAGTTCTAAACTCTAAATCATTGGCACTTGCTTTAGTATTAACCTTTGCATATTTTCCTGTTGTATCTTTTTTAGGCTTAGCTGTTTTTGTCTCAAATTTTTCATTTAAAACATTTAAAATACTATTCATATAAGCCGATCTAGATTCTAATGCTTGTTCCATAGAGTCGGCTTTTAAGCTTAAGGATAAAATTTGTTTTCTTTCGGCTATGGTTCCGTAACCGGGAATGTATTCGCGTAGTGGGGTAAAAGCAACTAATGTTATTACCAGAGTTGTCATAACTATAGTAATGGCAAAAATTCCTGTAATAAGGCCTAATGGAGATACTCGTAGTGATATTTTCTCGCCAAAAGTATTGTCATTTAAGATAACTAAACGGTATTTGCTTCTTAAAAAAGCACCAATTCGTTTCAAGCGACTATTTTTCTTATCCACCATTAAAGCACAAAGATGCAAAAAAAATTATTTTTACGGAAACTTGCAAGACAATTAAAGTTTCCATAGTTTTGTACCCGAATCACAAAATGGAACCACAAGAAAAAATATTAAAAACATCTTTAGATTTATTTTTTAAATATGGAATAAAGCGAGTTACTATGGATGAAATTGCCAAGGAACTCGGAATGTCCAAAAAAACTATTTATCAGTATTATAAAGAGAAAGATGATTTAGTTAATCAACTCTTCGAAATTGAATTACACAAGCATCAAAAAAAATTTGAAGATGTTTATTCTCAAGCAAAAAACCCTATTCATGAAATAATGCTCATTTCTGATAATATGCGAGAAATGATGCAAAACATAAATCCTATTTTTTTCTTGGATTTACAAAAATTTCATCCAATAGCGTTTAAACAATTTCAGGCGTTTAAAGAAAATTGCGCGTTTAAAGATATTCTTCGCAACATTAAAAAAGGTAAGGAAGAAGGATATTATATGGCTGAAATTGATGAGGAATTTGTTGCGAGATATCGTTTAGCGCAAATAGATATTCTAATGTTTGGCAATCACTTTTCTTTTGATAAAATTAGTTTTACTAAATCACACGAGCTTATTCTAGATATGTTTGTTTACGGCATATGCACGGTAAAAGGTCATAAGCTAATTAATAATTATAAAAAAATTAAAGACGAAGAATAAATTTAATTTATGAAACACTTAAAAAAATACCAGTTTTTATTTTTGTTGCTCTTATTCGGATTTGTTTCGAGTTTTAAAGCGCAAGAAACTATAAATTCAAATTTCAGTTTACAGCAATCAATTGATTATGCTCTTAAAAACAGTCCCAATTATTTAAATTCTGAATTGGATCTTAAAAGTGCTGTTTATAGAAAAAACGAAATTACCGGTTTGGGATTACCTCAAATTACAGGAAGCATTGATTTAAAAGATTATATCGATCTTCCAACTTCATTATTACCTGGCGAGTTTTTTGGCGCGCCAGCTGGTTCTTATGTCCCCGTTAGATTTGGAACAAAATATAATTCAACTGCCGGGATAAATGCTTCGCAATTAATATATAGCAGTGATTATATTTTTGGATTAAAAGCTTCTAAAGAGTTTATTAACCTTTCCAAAATAAGTGTCTTACGAAGTAAAGCCGAATTGGCGTCTCAAGTTTCGAAAGCATATTACACAGTTGTTATTAATCGTGATAGAATTAAATTATTGGATGCAAATTTGATTAGACTAAAAAAAGTTTATGAAGATACAAAAGCCCTAAATAAAGAAGGTTTTGTTGAATTAATTGATGTAGAAAGATTAGAGGTGCAGTATAATAACTTAACTACTGAAAAAGAAAAAGCGTTAAAATTAATTAGTCTATCAGAAACAATGCTTAAGTTTCAAATGGGATATAAAATTGGCGACCCTATTTTACTTACAGATAGTTTAGATGTTAGTAATAACGAATTTCAAGAGTTAAATGGTAATAAAGCAGATATTTCTAAACGACCAGATTATCAATTATTAAAGGCACAACAAAGTTTATTGGATATTGATGTTAAGAGATTAAAGTGGGGTTATATGCCCACTTTGGTTGCTTATGGCGCCTACCAATATAATGCGCAACGTCAAGAATTTGACTTATTAGATCCAAGTAAAAAATGGTTTAAAATCGCTTTAGTCGGAGCAACCCTAAACCTAAATATTTTTGATGGACTACAACGTCATAACAAAATTCAACAAGCAAAAATGGCTTCTCTTAAAAATATAAACACTTTAAAAACTATTGAGCAACTTGGTGAAGTGGAAACAACAGTTGCAGCTATTTCATATAATAATGCTTATTCAACTTTATTAATTCAAAAGAAAAATATGGATTTAGCGAATCATGTATATGATGTTGTTCAGCAAAAATATAAACAAGGCGTAGGTTCTAATATAGAAGTAGTTAATGCCGAAGTTTCTTTAAAAGAAGCTCAAACTAATTATTATAATGCTGTTTTTGATATGTATATCTATAAAATAGATTATTTAAAAGCAACCGGAAATCTTATAAAATAAATTTTAAAAAAAATAACATTAAAATATATAGTATGTCGAGTATTAAATTAAAAAGTAAAACAATGAAAAATTATATTTTTCCTATTTTAGCATGTCTTATAGTTTTTTATTCTTGTGGTGGAGAAAAAGTTGAATCATTACAAGATCTTAAAGCACAACAAGCCGAATTAAAAACTCAATTATCTGAAATTGCGGGTAAGATTTCATTGTTGGAAGGAGATTCAAACAAAAAATTTGTTCTGGTTGAGGTATCGGCAATTACGCCTAGTATTTTTAAAACATATATTAATGTTCAAGGTAGAGTAGATGCCGAAGAAAGTGTTTCACTATCTTCTGGCATGCCGGGTACAATAACCAAGATTAATGTAAAGGCCGGCGACCAAGTTAGAAAAGGCGATGTTCTTGCAGAGACTGATGCGCGAATGATAAATCAAAGTATTTCAGATTTACAAACGAGTGCAGAGTTGGTTAATCAATTATATGAAAAGCAAAAAACACTTTGGGATCAAAAAATAGGAACCGAAGTTCAATTTCTGCAAGCAAAAACACAAAAGGAAAGCATGGAGAAAAAGGTGGCTACTTTGCAAGAACAGGCTCGTATGACAAAAATTATTTCTCCGATTGATGGAACAGTAGATGCTGTGGATATTAAATTAGGGCAGCTAACTGCTCCAGGAATGCCGGCTATTAGAGTAGTTAATTTTAGTAATTTAAAAATTAAAGCCGATTTAGCTGAAAGCTACGCATCTAAAGTTCATAAAGGCGATGAGGTAATGATTAGATTCCCAGATTCAAACGATACTCTAAATAAAACAGTTTCATATTCTTCTCGCTCAATTAACCCTTTAAACAGAACTTTTGGCGTTGAGGTTTTATTAGATAATAAAAAAGAATACTATCCAAACCAAATTGCTATCATAAATATAAACGACTATAAATCTGAAAAACCGGTAATTTCTATCCCACTTAATTATGTACAAAAAGATTTAAAAGGAAATCATTTTGTTTTAGTTGCTGATGGAAATAAGGCCTCAAAACGCAATGTGATTTTAGGAAAAGAATACAACGGAGTAGCCGAAATAAAGGATGGTTTATCAGAATCTGACCTTTTAATTACTTCCGGATACGATGGATTAAATGATGGCGATGCTATTCAAATAAAAAAATAAATGTTTTTTGGTAAATATTCTAAATACAAAAGTCTAAAATATTAAAAATGAATTTTAAAGAATTTAAACCCAGTAGTTGGGCTATCGATAATAAAACTGCAATTTATATTGTAACTATTATTATAACATTCGCCGGAATTATGTCCTACAACAAATTACCGAAGGAAAGTTTTCCTGATATTGTTGTGCCTAAGTTTTTTATTAGTACAGTTTACGCCGGAAATTCACCGAGCAATATCGAAAACACGATTACAAAACCTTTAGAGAAAAAATTAAAATCAATACCCGGGGTAAAAAAACTAACGAGCAACTCTATGCAAGATGTTTCGTTAATAACGGTAGAATTTAACACAAACATTTCAGTTGATAAAGCAAGACAATCCATTAAAGATAAAGTGGATGAAGCTAAATCTGATTTACCAACCGGACTAACACGTCAACCTTTTGTTAAAGAATTAGCGTTTTCTGAATTGCCAATCATGTATATAAACATTGCCGGCGACATGGATTTACAAAAATTAAAAGAATATGCCGATGATTTAAAAGACAGAATCGAGGGATTAAAAGAAATTACTGAAGTTAAAATGGTTGGTGCACCCGATAGAGAGATTCAAATAAATCTCGATATGTATAAAATGCAATCGTTACAAATGGGGATGGGTGATGTTGAAAGAACTATCGGTAGCGAAAACATAACAATTAGTGGTGGTCAAATTCCAATGGATGGAACAAAAAGAACCATCAGTATAAAAAACGAGTTTCATACAATCGATGAAATTAAAAATTTAGTTATTTCCAGTCAATCAGGCGCAAGAGTGTATTTAAAAGATTTTGCACAAGTTGTAGATACTGTTGCCGAAACACAAAGTTATGCGCGCTTAAGCGGAAAAAATGTAATTACATTAAACGTAATTAAACGTGCTGGCGAAAATTTAATTACCGCCTCTGATGCAATTAAAAAAAATATCGAAGAATTAAAAAAGAATCAATTTCCCTCTAATATCGATATTAAAATTACTGCTGACCAATCCGACAAAACAAAATTAACGTTACACGATTTAATTAATACAATTATTATTGGCTTCATATTAGTTACATTAATTTTAATGTTTTTCATGGGTGTTACTAACGCCTTGTTTGTTGCTTTATCTGTTCCCTTATCTATGTTCATCGCATTTTTGTTTATGCCAAGTATTGGATTCAGTTTAAACATGATTGTGCTTTTTGCATTTTTATTAGCATTAGGAATTGTGGTGGATGATGCGATTGTTGTTATTGAAAATACCCATAGGATTTTTGATAACGGAAAAAAGGATATTAAAATTGCCGCAAAACAAGCAGCAGGAGAAGTTTTTTTACCTGTTTTAAGTGGAACAATAACTACACTTGCGCCTTTTATTCCATTGGCGTTTTGGCCGGGTTTAATTGGTAAGTTCATGTTCTTTTTACCCGTTACATTAATCATAACACTTTTAGCATCATTGTTTGTTGCCTACATTATCAATCCTGTTTTTGCTGTAGACTTTATGAAATCCCATAAAGAAGAATTTCAAAATTATGGTAAAATAAATCGCAAAGCTTGGTTAAGGTTATTGCTTTACGGAGTTGTTGCCATAATATTTTATTTAATGGGAAATGTTGCATATGGAAACTTGATGATTTTCTTCGCTTTATTTATGGTTTTTCACCGTTTGTTTTTATATAAAGTAATCGAAAATTTTCAAACTAAAGCTTGGCCTTCGTTTCAACGAGGTTATACTAATTTATTAGTTTGGGGATTAAAAAGACCTTATCAATTATTATTAATGACCCTGGGTTTATTTATTTTTTCAATAGTATTAATGAAAGTACGTTCACCAAATGTTGTATTTTTTCCTCAAGGAGATCCTAATAATGTTTTTGTTTATGTTAAGCTTCCCGAAGGCACTGATCCAGTAAAAACTAATCAGGTAATGAAGTTAGTTGAGAAAAAAGTAAACGATATAATCGGAGAAAATAATCCGATTGTTTCATCCATAATCACTAACGTGACAATTGGAGTTACTGATCCACAAGATGAAGATCAAAGTTCTTATTCCAATCGTGGAAAAATTGCCATTAACTTTGTTGAGTTTAGCGAGCGTGATGGGCAAAGCACCATGAAATATTTAAAAGAACTACAAACTACAAAATGGAATATTGCTGGAGCAGAAATTACAACAAATAAAGAGCAAGCCGGACCACCGGTTGCAAAACCTATTAATATCGAAATTAAAGGAGATAAGTTTGAGGAGTTGGTTGAAAATTCCAGGAATTTAAAACGCTTTTTACAAGAGTCGGATGTACCCGGAGTAGCAGAATTAAAAACTGATTTTGTAGATAATAAACCTGAAATTGTTTTTGATATTGATAGAGAGCGTGCGAATAGAGAGGGTATTTCAACAGTGCAATTGGCAATGGAAATTAGAAAGGCCGTTTTTGGTATTGATAACCCTAGTAAATTTAGAGATGCAAATGATGAATATCCTATTCAGTTAAGATATAATTATAGTCAGCGTACAAGTGTTGAACAAATAAAAAATTTAAAAGTTACATTTCGTGATATGAATATGGGCGGCATGCTGCGTTCCGTTCCCCTTTCTGCTTTTTGTGATATACGTTATGAAAATACGTATGGTGGAATAAAACGTAAGCAGAACAAGCGTGTAATTACGTTGTCTTCGGATGTTTTAGAAGGCTTTAATGCAAATAACGTTGTTGCGCAATTAGAAAAAGTAGCTAAAGATTATAAACCAATAGGTGCCGTTACAGTTAAATTTACTGGTCAGCAAGAAGAACAAGCAGAAACGGGAGCCTTTTTAGGTAGTGCAATGGTTACCGCAATCGGAATTATTTTATTGGTTTTAGTTATTCAATTTAATTCAATCGGAAAACCAATTATTATTTTATCTGAAATTTTATTAAGTGTTATAGGTGTATTATTAGGTACGGCAATTTTTAAAATGGATATGAGTATTGTAATGACAGGAATTGGTATTGTTGCTTTGGCCGGAATAGTTGTTCGGAATGGTATTTTATTAGTTGAATTTGCAGAAGAGGAGCGAATTAAGGGTGTTGGTTTATACGATGCAATTGTTGATGCTGGAAAAACTAGAATGACCCCTGTAATACTAACTGCATTTGCGGCTATTTTAGGATTAATTCCTTTAGCTATTGGATTAAATATTGATTTCGAAGGCCTATTAGCCCACGGTGCACCACATATTCATTTTGGTGGTGATAACGTTGTGTTTTGGGGTCCATTAAGTTGGACAATGATTTTTGGTTTATCTTTTGCAACATTTTTAACTTTGTTATTAGTGCCTGCAATGTATTTAATTGCAGAAAGATTAAAACGAAAAGCTATAATCATTTTGGCTCATTTTGATTTACCAAAAGTAGTTATGTATGTTCCTTTTTTTGTTTTAGTATGTACTATGATTTTAGCCATACAAAGAAAAAAATTGGACTATGGCAATTTAGATGGTTAGTGTTCAATCCAATTGTCATTCTGGTAAAAGAGGAATCTGGGCTAGAACGGATGCTTCCTTCGTCAGCATGACAAAACATTTGACTGTTTTATATTTCACCTTGGGGTTACTTTTTAAAAAACTGGGATATCTTTCTTAACGGTTTTAAATAAGAAGTGTAAAACCTTGCTTTTAAACCATTCATCTTCCAGGCTTTTCTATCTTCGATATTTGCACTTATGCGGTTGTTAAGAGAAACGTTGCTTTGGCCGCCAACTCTCATTTTTATTGTAAATTCCTGTAAGTAATTTACCTTTATTTTGTTCTTATGAATGAAGCGCAACATTAATTCATAGTCGGCCGAATGCTTAAAGTCTAAATTAAATTTGCCATATTTTTGGTACACTTCTTTTTTGATAAAAACGGTAGGGTGGGGTGGCATCCATCCATGTAAAAATGAATTAGGTTTATGATTTCCACTTTTCCATTTCCGGATAATTTTATTTGTGTTGGCTTTGTCTACATAAAACAAATCACTGTAAATAGCATCAGAATGATTTTTTATAAATGCGTTTACATAATTTTGAATAACACTATTATCAGTATAAAAATCATCAGAATGTAAAATGCCAATAACATCTCCGGTGGCCATATCAATTCCTTTGTTTAAGGCATCATATAAACCTTCATCTTTTTCGGATATAAATTTTGATATTTTAGATTTATATTTTTCAATTACTTGCAATGTTCCATCTGTTGAACCTCCATCAATAATAATGTATTCGATGTTTTGATACGTTTGATTAAGCACTGATAAAATTGTTTGCTCAAGAGTTAGAGCAGAGTTGTAGGTGATGGTTATTATAGAGATTTTCAAATTCATTATAATGCGTTTGAAAATTCGAGCAATGATTTAAACTGAAAATCTATTTTATCATCATTCTTTTTTTCTTCCGAAATAAAAATAGTTTTCATTCCTGCTTTTCTTCCAAATTCCATATCGCTAATGCTATCGCCAACAATAATGCTTTTACTAAAATCAATTTCCGGAAAATCTTTTTGTGCTTGCAAAGCCATTCCAATGCCGGGTTTTCGGGTGGGATGATTTTCTGAATGTAAATGGGGTGAAAAATATACTTTATCTATTCTACCACCTAAATAGGTAATTTCATAAACCATGTTTTTATGAATTAATTCTAAATCTTCTGTCCTATATAAATATTTTCCTATGCCTTGTTGGTTTGTAACAACAACTATTTTTCCAAATGCCTCGTTAAATATTTTTAATGCATGAAACGAACCATCAATAAACTCGAAATCCATCCAATGTTTAACATAGTCGTTATCTATTTTTTTATTGATAACGCCATCTCTGTCTAAAAACAAAGTCCAGCTTTTATTTATATTTAAATCCTTTAAAGTCATTTTGCGCTTTTGTGTAGTCTTCCGGAATTCCGATATCTATAAAGTAACCATCAAATTCAAATCCTGTAATTATTAAGTTGGTTAATTGTTTTTCGAAAAAATCTTTTTCAATTGAGAAATTTGTGTTTACCGGTGTAGACTGTAAATAGAGTTTCTTATTTAAAATATAAACACCGCCATTAATAATTCCTTCTTTTGAGCTGTTAGATTTTTCTTGAAAAGAAATTATTTTATTTTCATGATTTATTTCGATGGTCCCGTAGCGATTGGCATTATCTACTCTTCTAAGTGCCAGTGAATTTATAGAGTTTTTAGACTTGTGTAAATTAAAAAACTTAATTAAATCAACATCAAAAAAGGAGTCTCCATTTAAAACAAGAACAGAATCATCTTTACATTTTTCTAAAGCTAAACGTATGCCACCGCCTGTTCCTAAAGGGGTTTCTTCAACTACATAATCTATTTCTAGTCCATTAAAATTTGAGCCGTAATATTCTTTAATTTTTTCGGATAAATAACCAACAGAAAGTATTACGTTTTTTATGCCGTAATGCTTCAAATAATTTAATTGGTAATTTAAGAAGGGTTCGTTATTGATTGGCGCCATTGGTTTGGGAAGCTCGCTGATTACTGATTGTAATCTTGTTCCAAATCCTCCTGCTAATATGATGGCGGTTGTTATCATTAAAAATTAAATACAGGAGTTTTATTAGCCATGTTTATTTTTTTGGAAATAAATTCATTTCTACTATTTCGCAAATGGTGTGCCCTAAAAGCATATGACATTCTTGAATTCTTGGCGTGTCTGTACTTGGAATATTTATTAAATACTTACTCAAAGCTTTCATTTTTCCACCTGTTTCGCCTGTAAAACCAATTGTAATAATTCCCATTTCATTTGCTTTTTCAAGTGCTTTAATAACGTTTGCGCTATTACCACTTGTACTCAACCCAATAAGTACATCGCCTTTTTTACCCATTGCTTCAACCAATCTGCTATAAATGATATCATAACTATAATCGTTTGCAACAGCGGTAGTATAACTTGTGTTTACGTGTAATGCTTCTGAAAATAAAGGTGGACGATCATAATAAAATCTACCACTTAACTCCGCTGCTAAATGTTGCGCATCTGCCGCACTGCCACCGTTACCACACCATAAAACTTTTCCACCATTTTTGTAACATGTAACAATTTCGTTAATACTGTTGTTTACAGTATTCAAAATCTCAACGTTTGATAGTAAAGAGGTTTTTAGATTAATCGATTCCTGAATTTTGGAGTTTATAAAATTTATCATGCCTTAAATTTATGTTTTTTTATTGCTATTTGCATTATTTAGGGGTTATTTTTTAATTGTAATTTTAAAGTATTAAGTTTGTCTAAGAAATTTTGTAATTAAAAATGAATATTGAAGTTTGTTATACTCCCCAGGCTTACCCGCTTTTTCATAATCCCAATGCCATTGTTGTTGTCATTGACATTTTAAGGGCTACTTCGGCAATTACAACAGCATTTTTTAATGGTGTAGAAAAAATGATTCCGGTAGCTACAGTTGAAGAGGCGCTTGAGTATAAAAATAAAGGCTATTTAGTTGCAGCCGAAAGAAATGGTGAAGTTGTGGATGGTTTTGATTTTGGTAATAGTCCTTTTAGTTATATGAATTCAAAAGTTAAAGGCAAAACAATTGCTATCACTACAACTAATGGCACTCAGGCAATTGATGCCGCAAAAAATGCACAACAAATTATCATAGGAAGCTTTTTAAATTTGGATGCTATTGTTGAGTATTTAAATTCTGAAAAAAAGGACGTTTTATTTTTATGCGCCGGTTGGAAAAATAAATTTAATCTTGAAGATACTTTATTTGCAGGTGCAGTGGTTGAAAAGTTGGTTCTTATACATGAATGCACAACGCAATGCGATTCTGCCCTGGCAGCAATGGATTTGTATAAGTTAGCAAAGCATAATTTAGCTGAATATTTAGCAAACTCTTCTCACAGAAATAGACTAGCTAAATTAGATTTAGAGAGAGATATTAATTATTGTTTAACCTTAAATCTTTGTCCGGTAGTTCCAATAATGGAGGGTAAGTTTTTGGTTAAGGCTTAGGCTTATATTTTAAGCCACTAATTAGTCGAACATCAAATTCTCTGTAACGCCTATCTTTTTTGATTTAAATTTTAAATTACGAGGTAAATATCTGCCGAAAATATTTACAACGCCTTAAATTTTCGATATTTTTTTGTCACTTTTGACGCTCAGGGCAAATATTTAGTAAATATTTGAGCCAGGCCGTGTGTTGATTAACCAAAACGCACTTTGCACAGTCTCGCTCAAATGTGCATTGCACATTTGCCGTAAAGGAGATTTTTATTTTGGCGATGTAGAGGCAGCCAAAATAAAACCATTGTCTGTCTAAACTCTTGTCTACATGCCAATTCAACTAACCGCAGAGTTTAGACAGCAACTATCTCTGCAAAAAATCAAAATAACATTATGTTGAAAAACTGTGCGCTGTAAAATTTATTTTCGAAATTGACTTTTTGAGGGTTGACTAATTACACCAATTTCGCAAATTATATTATACTATCAGTCATTAGTTTGTAATTGTGTAATTATTGTTCAAACCGCATTATTTGTTGAACAAATTAATTTCACTAATTGGTTATTTTGAAGAGCCGTGTTTTTTTAGTAAAATTCAGGGCGAAAACATGTTTAAGTAATTTGCAAATTACAAATTAACGCTTCGTCATTGTATCTGGATTTTTAGAAGCTTTTTTACTTCCTCCATACAATTCAAATTTTAAAAATCTGCATTCGAGAGAACCATTATAAAGATGAATTTTTCTGGAAGGTCTTAAGCCAATACTTTTAATGGCTTCCGGACTACTTGTAATTATCCAGGCGTTATAGTTTTGAAAATCTTTTTTTAATTTGTTGCCAATCTCTTTATATAATTTTTCAATTTCAAGCACTTCCATTCTTTCTCCATAAGGAGGATTTAAAATTACAACTCCATTAGGACGTTTTGGGGTAATGTCAAAAAAAGAAAAATTAGTGCATGTTACTGCATCATCAACTTTTGCGTTTTTTGTATTTGTAATTGCTTTTTTTACAGTTGGTTCATCAATATCATTAGCAATAATATCTACTTTATCATTTTTAATTTTATTAATGCTGCTTTCATAAATTGTTTCGTATAACTTTTCGTCGTAATTACGCCATTTCATAAATGTAAAATCAGAACGGTAATATCCAGGAGGGATATTGTTTGCCCATAATGCAGCTTCAATTGCTATAGTTCCTGCGCCACACATGCCATCTATTAATTCTAAATGTCTTTCCCAACCACTTAACTTTACTAACCCTGCGGCTAAAACTTCTTTCATTGGCGCCTCGTTGATGTCAGATCTGTAACCTCTTTTGTATAAAGGTTCTCCGCTGCTATCTAAATTAATAGTGACTTCATTTTTATAAATATGAATGTATAATTTAAATGCGGGATGAATTAAATCTACATCTGGTCTTACACCTGTTTTTTCACGAAATCTATCTACTATGGCATCTTTTGCTTTTTGGCAAGCAAATAAAGAGTGTGTAAACAATTCTGAATTTAAAACGCTTTCAATCATGAAGCTATCTGTAGTAGAAATAAAATTTTCCCACTCTATCAGCTTTATGTTGTCGTAAAATTCTTGTTCGTTATTTGCTTCAAATTTTATGATTGGAATAACAATTTTCAACGCTGTGTGTAAGCATAGATTAGCTTTATATAAAAATCCAATATCTCCAACAACAGAAACGCCACGTTTAAATTCAGTAATATCCTTACCTCCTAAGTGTAATAATTCTTTCGCCAAAACTTCTTCTAAACCAAAAAAAGTGGTGACTTTCATTTCGAAATCACCGGTGTGCGAGTAGTCGTATTTTAATTTATTCACGATAATAATATTTCTTTAGTGTTTACATTTATTTTTTCGGCTATCTCATCCGTAGGCAGGTCGTTATCATCAGTGCCAAAAGGGTCTTCAATTTCTTCGCTTATTAATTCTAAAGAGGCAAAGGCATAAAACATAATCATAACAATTGGAATAGACCAATAGCCTGTTGTTAAGCCAAAAGAAATTGGCATTGTTATTATGTAAATAAAAACTATTTTTTTAATGAAGATACTGTATGAATAGGGGATGGGTGTGTTTTTAATTCTTTCACAAGCTCCACAAATATCAGTAAAGTCATTTAAATTTTCGCTCACAATTAAATAATCGTTTGGTGTTTGTGGATTATTTTTGCAAATATTTATAATGTAACTTGTTAGTTGTTTAGCAATGTAATTTGGTTTGTGATTTGCTATATCAAAATTTTCTTTTTTTAATTCGTTACTAAATTCAATTTCATTATAACCTGTGTTGCCTCTTAAATAATCTTTAACAGCAAATGCATAATTGCGGATTAAACTTTGAATTTGTGTTCGTTTTTCAATATCGTTGTTAGGAATTAATGCGTTTAATTTAATAGAAAGATTTCTTGCATTATTTAAAAGCGAACCCCATAATTTACGACCTTCCCACCAACGGTCGTAAGCAGAATTTATTCTGAATACTAAAACTAAAGAAATAATAAAACCAGAAATTTGGTGAAAGATGGTTAAGTTAGCAGGTAAAAATTCATGAAAATGATTTTGTTCAATATAGCTAATGACTCCTGTAATTGCACCAAGCAGAAGTATTGCAGGAAGCAGAATAACAAACGTATCTGATTTATGAAAGCGTAGAATGAGTTTGAGCCAATCTTTAGGGTTGTAGGTTACCATTTTAAAAGGTTAGTCAAAAGATAAAATTACGTTTCTAATAATTGTAACACACTCCATTAATTGTTTTTTTGTAATTACCAATGGTGGAGCAAAACGAATAATATCACCATGAGTGGGTTTAGCTAGTAGACCGTTCTCTGCAAATTTTAAACAAACATCCCAGGCAGTTTTGCCATTTTTTTCTTTAATAACAATGGCATTAAATAAACCTTTACCTCTTACTTCAGTAACAATATCCGTTTCGTTTTTTAATTTTGTCATTTCTTCTCTAAAAATAATTCCTAGAGCATCAGAATTTTCGGCAAGTTTTTCTTCTTTTAAAACTTTTAAAGCTTCCATTGCTACTGCACAAGCTAATGGATTCCCGCCATATGTACTTCCGTGTTCTCCTGGCTTAATGGTTAACATCACTTCGTTAGAAGCTAACACTGCGCTAACAGGCAGAACTCCACCACTCAAAGCTTTTCCTAAAATTAAAATATCTGGTTTAACATTTTCATGATCGCAGGCTAACATTTTTCCAGTTCTCGATAAACCGGTTTGAACTTCGTCGGCAATGAATAAAACGTTATACTTTGTACATAAATCTCTTACCCCTTTTAAATAGCCTTCAGTAGGAACTATCACGCCGGCCTCTCCCTGAATAGGCTCAACCATAAACGCAGCTGTATTTGGATCTTTGATTGCGTTTTCTAATTCAACCAAATCATTATAATCAATCAATTCATATCCTGTCATAAAAGGACCAAAACCTTTATAACTAGTTGGATCGCTACTAGCAGAAATTGCTGCTAAGGTTCTTCCCCAAAAATTTCCTTTTGCAAAAACAATTTTAGCATCGTATTCTTTTACACCTTTTACATCATACGCCCAACGACGCGCTAATTTAATTGCGGTTTCGCCACCTTCAACTCCTGTATTCATTGGCAATACTTTATCGTAACCAAAATATTCTGTAATGTATTTTTCGTATTCGCCTAAAATAGAATTGTAAAAAGCACGTGAACATAAAGTTAATTTTTGTGCTTGTGTAGTTAAAGCTTTAATTATACGCGGATGACAATGACCTTGGTTTACCGCACTATAAGCAGCTAGAAAATCGAAATATTTTTTTCCTTCCACATCCCAAACAAAAACTCCTTCACCTTTTTCTAAAACAACCGGTAAAGGATGGTAGTTATGAGCACCAAAATTTTCTTCTAATTCAATTAATTCTGCGGTCTTTGTCATTATCTCAGTCATAGTAATAAATTATACACAAATATAATCTAAAAAGACGAGATTTTAAAGGAGAAACAGCGTGCTTTATTTGTATTTATCAAGAAGAAATAGCAATGAACCAATAGCGGCAGATCCTAGTTCTAGCTCGCGTTTATTAACTTTATCAAAAGTATCTGCTGCGGTGTGATGGATATCAAAATAACGTTGCGTATCAGGTTCAAATCCGATACAAGGAACGTCAAGTTTTTTTAAGGCGATTAAATCAGCACCACCACCACCTTTTTCAATTCTTTCAACAAAATAAGGCGAAAATAAAGTTTTCCATTTTGATACTAAATTATATAATCCAAATGCTGTATCTACACCAAAACCTCTTGGTGTAAATCCACCTGCATCTGTTTCTAATGCAGCAATATGTTTTTCATTATTTTCTTTTGCGAATTTTGCATAAGCCTCTCCACCTGCTAATCCGTTTTCTTCATTCATGAATGCAACTGCACGAATACTATGTTTTGGTTTAACACCAAGTAGTTTGTATACAGATAAAACTTCTATGCTTTGCACAATTCCTGTTCCATCATCGTGGGCTCCTTGTCCATTATCCCAACTATCTAAATGGCCACCAGCAATAATAAATTCGTTTGGCTTTTCGCTTCCGGTAATTTGGCCAACTACATTAAACGAAGGTGCATCTGGTAATGTTTGACAATGAGTTTCGATATATACTTTTAATTGATTATCTTTTTTTAGAGATTCACTTAATAGATCAGCCGCTAAATAACTAATTGCGAGCGTTGGTATTTTAACTTTGCTTATTGATGTGTCATAATTCATATTGCCAGTGTGCGGCTCATCGTCAATAACAGAAGTCATACTTCTTACAATAGAGCCAACAGCGCCAAATTTTGCAGCGTAGCTTGCTCCTTTGCTGCGATATTTAACAGACTCTCCATAGGCTGTTCCTGTTCTGATGTGTGTCTGATTAAAAAAGACGTTGTAAAAAACTATTTTTCCTTTTATGTTTTTTTCTCCTAAGTCTTCTAGGTCTTCAAAACTTGAAACTTCAATTACGTTTGCATTAATTCCTTTTGCGCCAGTTCCAACACAATTGCCAAGAGCAACGCAATTTAATGGCTTTGTAATTTTTAATTTAGTAGATAATAAATTACACTTTTCTTTTTTACCTCTAACCCAATGAGTAACCATGCATGGTTGAAGTATTACAGTGTCTGCCCCGGCCTCGTACATTGCTTTTTTTGCCCAAATAACAGCTTGTTCGGCCTGCGGACTACCACTTAAGCGACCACCAATTTTTGTTGCTAAATATTCTAAATTAGAATAGCATTTACTTTTAGTGAGATAATAATTGTAAATTTTTTTTAAAGTAATGGAATCAGTGTTTTGAGAAAACAATGAAAAACAAAATAATACCGGAATAAGTTTATATAATTTCATTTAACGTATAACTATTTGTTCGACTAATTTATAACCGCAAAATTTATTAATGTTGGTAATAATTTCTTCTTTTCTAAAAGATAATTCATGTTTGAGCGCCGCCGAATTTAAGCCCACAAAAATTATTTTTTCGTTAAAAAAAATTTCGGTTGTGTTTTTAGCAATTACATCTCCAACAATATCTTTCCAACTATTTTTAATTGTAAACTGAGAAATTTTTACATCCAATTTTTCTTGTTTGAATAATTGGTTAATGGCATCACCCAGTTTTACGAGATTATTTTTTTTTGCCATTGTTTCTTGCTTTATAAATACTTTTTTGCACTCGTACTTTTCAAAGCATCACTTGCTTCAATTACTTTTTCTTTTAAAGAATTTTTAAACGTGATTATTTTTTCGAGAATTTTTTTATCCGAAGCCCCTAAGATTTGCGCAGCTAAAATACCTGCGTTTTGCGAGGCGTTAACAGCAACAGTTGCCACAGGAACTCCATTTGGCATTTGAACAATACTTAATAAACTATCCCAGCCATCAATACTATTACTGCTATTTACTGGCACACCGATAACAGGAAGAGGGGTTAATGAAGCCACCATTCCAGGTAAATGCGCTGCGCCACCAGCTCCAGCAATAATTACTTGTAAGCCACGTGTATGGGCAGTTTTCGCGTAATCCACCATTTTTTCCGGGGTGCGATGAGCAGAAACAATATCTATTTCAAACTCTATTTCAAATTCTTTTAAAATATCTGCAGCGGCTTGCATTGTTGGTAAGTCGCTTTTGCTACCCATTATAATTCCTACTTTTGTCATGTTTTCTTAATTAATCCTGCAATCCTAGGTTAAGATCATAGATGTCTCTAATGTTCTTTAATACTTTATCAAAGTTAATATTTAAATCTTTCAATTTACCCGTCTTAATATCAAAGATCCACCCATGAACAATAAGTCCCCTTTCAAAATAAGCTTCTTGAACCGCGGCTGTTTTAATAATGTTAACACATTGTTCCTGTACATTTAATTCTATCAAACGATTATAACGTTCGCCTTCATCTTTGATATTATTTAATTCGTTTTTATGTAAACGATAAACATCCCTTATACCTCTTAGCCATGGGTTAAGTATTCCCATGTCAGTAGCTTGCATGGCGGCTTTAACGCCACCACAGTTATAATGACCACAAACAACCACATGTTTTACTTTTAAATGTCGAACGCCATAGTTAATTACTGACATTACATTCAAATCAACATTGTTTACTAGGTTAGCAATATTACGGTGTACAAAAACTTCGCCGGGTTTAACACCCATCATTTCCTCTGCAGTAACTCTGCTATCTGAGCAACCGATGTATAACATTGAAGGGCTTTGTCCTTTGGATAAATTCTCAAAATAATCTTTATCATTTACTAATTTATCAGCTACCCAATTTAAATTGTTCTTAAAAATATCGTCTATTTCCATTTTATAGTAATATATCGTTAATTGGTGTTAGTGGTTTAGGTAAATCTTTTTCATCCAGCATGTCGCGCAGATCTATTTCAATAGAACGTGATATGGCCGATATAGGAACATCATTTGCTCCGCCCTCAAAAGGATTTTCGGTAGCTTCACCAATTCTTTCCATTAAATGAAAAACAAAAGCTACAATAACAGAACAAGGAACAGTTGCCCAAATAAATAAATCTTCAGGGCCAGAAGTTAGCTTACCAAATTCTTGTATGATGCCCAATGGCAGCATTGCAATAAATAGTCGAACAAACATTTGATTGATGGTTGCAAATTGTCTTGGGTAGGGGAAATTCTTAATGCGTTCTGATTTTCCTTGACCATCGTAAAAACTAGCTAACGTTTTTTCTAATTCAATAAAATCAAATTCAGATAATTTCCCTTCAACTTTTAATTCTTTTAAATGGGCAGATTGCATTGCAATAATCTGTGCAGCTTTATTTTTTTTTGTAAGGATGTATTCTAGATCGGAACTTGATAAATATTTTTTTAATTCATCTTCGATTTTTGTTTCAAATTCGGGCACTGTGAAATACTTTGCGAATTCTATGTTACTTTTAATCTTAGTTGTTTCCCATACTCTTGATTCGCGTAATTGGAATCTTAAAGCCGTGAGCCAGGCAATATGCCGGTAAATTAGCTCACGAATTTCATTTTTATCGGTGTTAGTGGTATCTCTTACAAGAATGCCAAAAGTTCTACTGCTATTTACTATTGCACCCCATATCTGCCTTGCCTCCCATAATCTTGCATAGGTTTGTGTATTTTTAAAACCAATTAAAAAGGCCGCTGCGGTACCAACAAGTCCAATAGCAACCCAAGGGATTATTAACCATTTTATACCTAGAAAAAAATGCAATGCTGTAATAACTGCAGAATACTCAACGAAAAAATAGATATCTCTTCTTGTCCAGTAAACGACTTGTTTTAAAGTGAATCTTTTACCTGCGTGCATTTTAATTTATTCTTACTGTCAGAGCGATTAATAGAGTTAAATATGTAAAGCGCGCTTGCCAGTAGCATCTAAACAAGCTTCTTTTAAGCTTTCAGTAAATGTAGGATGTGCATGACTCATACGTGAAATATCTTCTGCGCTTGCTCTGTATTCCATAGCAACTACAGCCTCAGCAATCATATCAGCAGTGCGAGGACCAATCATATGAACACCTAAAATTTCATCTGTTGCTTCGTCGGCTAATACTTTTACAAAACCATCAGTATCCATACTTGCTCTAGCTCTGCCACTTGCTTTAAAAGGAAAAGAACCAACTTTGTATTTCTTGCCTTGCTCTTTTAATTGCTCTTCTGTATAACCAACGGCAGCAACTTCGGGCCAGGTATAAACCACGCCAGGAATTAAATTATAATTAATGTGAGGTTTTTGACCATTAAGTTGCTCTGCAACAAAAACGCCTTCTTCTTCAGCTTTATGCGCTAACATTGCTCCTTTAACAACATCACCAATAGCGTAAATGCCATCGATAGTTGTTTTTAAATGATCGTCGGTTTCAATTCTTCCACGGTTATCTAATTTCACGCCTATTTTTTCGAGACCTAAATTCTCTGTATATGGCTTTCTTCCAACAGCAACTAAACAATAATCACCCTTAATTTCAACCTTTTCATCTTTACTGTTTAACGCAGTAACGGTTACCTCTTTGGCGCTCGTTTTTGTACCAGTAACTTTGTGTTTAAATAAAAATTCAAAACTTAGATTCTTCTTAAGTACACGCTGAAGTTCTTTACTTAATGCTCCGTCCATTCCGGGAATAATGCGATCCATAAATTCAACAACGGTTACTTTGCTTCCTAATCTGCCGTAAACACTTCCTAATTCTAAACCAATTACCCCACCGCCAATAACAATTAAATGTTTAGGCACTTCGGTAAGTTCTAAAGCTTCGGTAGAGGTAATAACTCTTTTTTTATCAATTTCGATACCAGGAAGCGAAGAAGGTTTTGAACCGGTTGCAATTATACTTTTATCCGTTTCTATTTGTTCTTTTGAACCATCGGCTTTTAAAATTTCAATCTGATTTTTTGTAACAAAAGAGCCATGACCAGTAAAAACAGTTATTTTATTTTTTTTCATGAGAAAATTAATTCCCTCAACAGTCATTTTTACAACGTTGCGCTTGCGTTCTATCATCTGTTTGATGTTAACTTTAGGCGCATTAATATCTATTCCATGCTCTTTAAAAGTGTGAACTGCATTATGAAAATGCTCACTTGAATCCAATAATGCTTTTGAAGGAATACAACCGACGTTTAAGCAGGTTCCGCCCAACGAAGGATACTTTTCTATTAAAGCTGTTTTCATTCCTAACTGCGCGCATCTAATTGCGGCAACATATCCACCCGGACCTGCTCCAATAATGGTTACATCAAATTTTTCCATACAAATAATTAATAAGATTTAAAATCAAACCCGAAGTTACTGTTTTTTTGGAAATTAAGTAGGAAGATTTGGAAACAAAAAAAGGCTTTATTTTTACATAAAGCCTTTTTAAATTTGAAAGTATTGAATTAAGCCGCTCGGCCTAATTTGTAAAGTAATTTTTCGTGCGACCATAAAGCTCCAGCGAAAGTTTTTTTGTCTAAATAAGGTAAGTTAAATTCTTTTGCGGTATCTCTTACAATCTTTGAAATTTTAGGGTAATGTACATGACAAATAGTGGGGAATAAATGATGTTCTACCTGATGATTTAAGCCACCAACAAGCCATGAAAAAATTGGATCGCCAGTAGCAAAATTCATGGTTGTGTTTAATTGATGTACTGCCCAGTGATTTTCAATATTACCTTCATCAGTTGGTAATGGGAAATCCGTTTCAGCAACTACGTGAGCAGGTTGAAATATCATGGCAAGAAGAACTCCCGCAATATAGTGTAATACCAAAAAACCGCAAAGCCAGTTTAAAAAAGTCATTTCTTTTACCAGAAAATAAGGTAGCAACATATAGCCGTAGTAAATAAATTTAGAAATAATTACCAATGTTAATTCTGTTGCAAAAGTTGTGTTAGCAGTTTTTAAATGACCAGCCTTATTGTAACGTACTAATTGTTTAAAATCTTTTGTTGTACTCCACATTAAAGTCATCATGCCATAAAAGAACCATGCATAGATAAATTGTAATTTGTGAATCCATTTATGTTTTGCATGTGGTTCAAAACGCATAAAACCCGGAGGAGCAATATCTTCATCAATTTCATGCACGTTTGTGTAAGTGTGGTGAATAACATTATGTTGAATCCTCCAGTTTAGCGAGTGACCACCAAGTATATTAAGAGTAGCGTATCCTAAAATACGGTTAAGTTTAGTGTTTTTGCTATAACTACCATGGTTGGCATCATGCATAACGCAAAGACCAATGCCGGCTTTTGCAAAACCCATTGTTACAGCCAGAAAGAACCAAATTAATTTACTATCGAAAGCACTTGTGGTGATTAGTAAGTAAGGTGTAAAATAGGCGGCAAACATAAATGCTGTTTTAAGATACATGTTTGCATTTCCATTTTTGCTAATTTGATTGTCTCTAAAATAAGAATCAACTCTTTTTTTAAGCTCGGTATAAAATAGTCGGTTAGAGTTGTTGAACCGAATTGTATTTTGATTACTCATTTTTTTAAAAATTTAGTTGTGTGTTTTTTAGCAAGGTAAAGTTAACATTTAAGTTACTATTATAAAAATTATTTATCCTCGATATTAACAATAAATGTTTTATTATTTATTGTGTCGTTATATTTTCTTAACATGAAGGATAACGTAGTCTGCCCTATTGATAAAGGTTTAAGGTTAAAGTCAATGCCTTTTTCTTCGCCATGCCAAACAGCTCCTAAATCATAAATAAGACTTTTATCATAATTTTCGATTAACTGCCATAATTCTCCGCCCGAATGTTTTTCAGGGAGGTTGATTTTAAATTTAGTCCCTTTTTTAACAAAATTAATTTTAGGTGATTCCTCTTTAATTTGGGTTAAGCTGCAAAATTGTAAGCATAAAACAAATAAGAAAAAGCTTGTAAGACTATAAAGTTTTTTTAACATATATAAAGTTAAATAGATGTATATCGCTTTCTAAAATACCATTCAATAGAGAGGAAAATTAAAATTAGCCAAAACAACCACTTTAAATCAATTAATAAAGTGGTATTGTTTTGAGAGTACGTAATTGGTTTTATTTGCTCATTTTTTAAAATTTCTTGTTCTAATTTATCTAAATTAGTTTTATCAAATAATTTGCCACCGGTTCTTTTTGCAATTGAATTTAATAATTGATGATTGGCCACTGTATTTATTTTTTCAGAAACAATTTCTTTCACGAGTATAGCACCCTGCTTCACAAATAATTCTCCATTAATTTTCACTTTCGCTTCGTATTTATATTCACCAAAAGGCAATAATCCAATGTTTAATTTGTGCGAATTTGAGGTTTTACTAAATGTATAATTATATTTTTTTCCAGATGAATTTGTGAGAATAAGTGTTACATCTGGCTCAGTAATTAACTCATAACTTTTATTATAAACTTCGGCGCCAAGCTCTAAATTTTCATTTTCGTTAATTGTTTTTGGCGATGAAATTCTAAAAAAACTTTTATCACTTTTTACAGATAAATATTGAACCGATTTGCTTATTAATTCGTTAAATAAATTGTGATTAGAATGTTCGGCAAAATCTCTCATGCGCCATTTCCATAAACCATCACCAATAAATAGTGCGTTTTTTAAACCGTTTATTTCTGAAAAAAGTAAAATAGGATTTTCAGTTTCAACAATGCCAATACGTTGATGAATTAAAGAATTGCTTCCGTTTGTTAAAAGGTAATTTCCAAAAAAGGTTTTAATTGCAGGGAGTTCTTTTGTGAATTTTTTTAGTTCGTCGCTTATAGTAAATAAACCAAAAGAGTTATTAATATACGCTTCAGCATCATTAAACTTGTTTATTGCAGAATTTATTTTTATGCCTTGTAAATTGTCTGCTGAGGTTGGGTTGATGTTCCATAAGGGAATAGTATTATTTTTACATTCAGCAGCGATTGAATTTAGGTTAGTAAGCGCACCATGTAAAATAACCAAGCTGTATGGCTTTAAGGGTTTTTTAAATTCTGAAGTTAAAGCGTATTCTAATTCATAATTTGTGCTATTTAAAATAGCTTCTTTAATGGCATTGACATCTGGATGGGGAATGGTGGCTAATAAAAGTATTTTTTCCTTATTATCAATAACATCTAATACAAATGTTTGTTGATTATTTAAACTGTTTTTTTCACCGTCTAAAACTGTGACTTTTACATTATATTTTAGGAATCCCACTGCATTTGCATTGAATGTAAAGTTACAGGTTGCTAAAAAGTTGTCGGAATTTATTTTTACAATTTGTTTTGCTTTTTCTGTTTGATTTTGAAGTACACTTACAACAACTTCTTTTCCTGCAAAATTTTTAGAGCTTACAATTACTTCAACCGGAAAACTATTTCCTAAGTAGGCAATTTGATTGTGATTTATTTTTTGAATGGCTACATCTTTGATTTCATTTGTATCTCCTAATGCAACAGGATATATTGGGAAATTTAATTTTTCGGCGGTGTATATTGGATTTGTTCCTTTGTTATAAATGCCATCTGTTACTATAACTAATGCGCCAATGTTTTGATTTGAAAAATTATTTTCTACCTCAGAAATTAAGTTTGAAATATCAGTTTCCTTCTCATTAAATTTTGGTTCGTTAACAGAGCTTGTTACCTTATCTCCAAAAAGAAAAGTTTTAACTTCGAAATTGGCAGAAATATTTTTTTTAAGTAAGGATAATTTTTGAAGAAATTCTGTTTTAATTTCAAGACTATCACCTTGCATAACCATCGAAGCAGAGTTATCTATTGCAATTATAATAATAGGATTTTGAGTTTCGTTTTTTAGTTGTTTTAAAAATAGTGAGAGTAAAAATAGTGAAATGATAGTTACTGTAAAAAAACGTATGGTAAACAAAAAATAAATTATGTTTTTTGGAACTTCACTGTTTTTTTTATTCTTATAATATAATAGAAGAGAAATTACCAAGCCAAAACAAAGACTTAATAAAAAAAAGTACCAAGGACTATTTACTATTATTTTTGAAAACAATTTTTTTGATAATTAATTTACTTTAAGTAAGCATACCACCACATACATTAATGCATTGTCCTGTAACATAAGCACTCATGTCGCTTGCTAAAAATAAAGTAACATTCGCCACATCTTCTGTTGTTCCTCCGCGCTTTAATGGAATTGAATCTCTCCATTGTTGAACAACCTTTTCATCTAAGGCAGCCGTCATTTCGGTTTCAATAAATCCTGGAGCTATTGCGTTTGAGCGAATATTTCTTGAGCCAAGTTCTAAAGCAATTGATTTTGTAAAACCTATTATTCCAGCTTTGGATGCGGCATAATTACTTTGTCCTGCATTGCCTTTTACGCCAACTACTGAGCTCATGTTTATTATAGAACCTTTTTTTGCTTTTAACATTGGGCGCTGAACGGCTTTTGTTAAATTAAAAACAGATTTTAGGTTAGCGTTCATTACTTCATCCCATTGCTGCTCACTCATCCGCATTAATAAAGTATCGCGTGTTATGCCGGCGTTGTTAACTAAAATATCAATGGTTCCAAATTCTGCAACTACATTATTTACTAGCTCATCTGCTGCTTTAAAATCTGCTGCATCGCTTTTATAACCTTTGGCTTTAATTCCCAAACTTTGCAATTCTATCTCAAAAGCTTTTGCTTTCTCTTCAGAACTAACATAGGTAAAAGCAATGTTTGCTCCGTTTTTAGCAAAATTAAGTGCTATTCCTCGTCCTATTCCTCTAGTTGCGCCTGTAATTAGCGCGACTTTATTTTGTAATATTTGCATAATATTTAGTATAAAGTTCAAAGGTAAGTTTAAATTTAACATCAAAAAATGAAAAAAAAGGCCTTGATTTTAACATTTTTTTTGTGTTTGGTACGATAGTTGTGTACCTTTTACAATAACCTAAAAAGTTATTTTTAACCGATATTATTAATTTTCAAAACATGAAAAAAATGCAAAAATCAATTAAACTGTTTGTGATTGCGCTTATTGTGGCTTGCCAAGCAAGTTATGCTCAAACAAACAAAACATTAGAAAACCAACCGCCAAAGCATGCGTATATCTTTACTGCTGATTCCTTGGCTGGTTTTGATGAAAAGGCTGCTAGAGACCGTGCTATTTCTTCGGGACTTTATGGCGAAGAGTATAAAGTAGGGATGTTTTTATTTAAACGTGAATTTGTAAATTCAAAATACGGAATTACC
>JAUXZS010000059.1 GCA_030692515.1 Bacteroidota bacterium | reverse complement strand
ACATTAGATTAATCATTTACGAGGTCAGGAATAGAGATAGTTTTGCCAACAAATTATCACTTTTAACTTGACGCGAATTCGATAGCTATCGGGGTTTGTTCAACTTTTTGTCAAGAAAAAGTTGAGACGACAAGTTTACGTGGCAATTACATTTCAATTGTCTCAACGGCCGTTGCAGTTAGCAAATATATTTTCCTCCTCATCTAATAGAAGGGTTATTTCTCTTAAAAAAGAAAAACTCCAAAAAAAAATGATAAAAATTGTAGTAATTTTACCAGTATAATTGAGGCTTATTTTAGTATTAATCGAGGAGTTTAGCTAATTAGTGTGTGAATAAACTAGATTAATAGAAATTACAAAACAAAGTTGATTAAGAATGAATAAAAAGTTACTTATTTATTCAAAAGCTAATTTTATCAATTTCCAACAAAAGCCTATTGTTTTTTAAAAATATTTTGTAAATTTAAAAAAAAGAATTTTATGAAAGTTTTATTCAAAATAGTTTTCATCTTTATTTTTTTAGGGACGGCAAAATTTTCCTACTGTCAGGAACCTTTACTTAACGACCCTATCGGCAATAAAGTTATTATCAGTTTCCCAGACATTACAACAAGCCAATTAAATTTAATTAAAGTTGAATTTCTAAAATACAATCAAATTGAAACTGCAAAATATATTTATGGTAATCATAATTTGATGCTAATTACTTTTAATACTAACGAATCTAAATTTACTACCTACGCCGAATTACTAAAAGTAATAACACCTTTTTATAATACAGAAAATTGTTTTTTTAAAGTAACCTCTGCCTTTAATGAAATTTTAAATGGCTTAACAACCGAACCTATTTTTCAATTAAAATAAAATTTTATGAAAAACATAATAAAATTTTTTTTAGCTTTCTTTTTTCTGGTTTCCGTTTCTAACGGACAAACCACTTATTTAATGGACAATGTCAATGTAGCTCTAACATGCCCATCTACGAGTCTATTTTATGATAGTGGAGGAAGTGCAGGTAATTATGCGAATAATGAAAATTTTACAAAAACATTTTCAGTTCCTGTTGGTAGCTGTTTGCAAGTAAGTTTTAGCTCTGCTTTTCAAACAGAAAGTGGCTTCGATAGATTAAGAATTTATGATGGGCCGAACAATGCAAGCCCTCTTCTTGGTACCTATATGGGTACTACCGGACCGGGTATTATTACATCATCAGGTACATCGCTTACCTTTAGTTTTACTTCTGATGGTTCTGTTGTTCAAGCCGGCTGGTCTGCTACTATTACTTGTTTAAACGCATGCTCGGGTAGCCCAGCGCCCGGAACAGCATCGGGTGCAATTTCAAGCTGCGGTTCTAGTCCAACGAGTACTATCACATTAACTACAGCTGGTGCAGCACAAGCTTGTGGAATTTCTTATTATTGGCAAACCGCTCCGGCAATTACCGGTCCGTGGACAAATATATCAGGTGGAACTATAAATCCTTTTACAACCACATTTACAACCACCACTTATTATAGGATGCGAACTCAATGTAATAGTAGTAATAGCGTTTATACAAATACAATTACTGCTACTTCCAATTCACCAACTATTACTTGTGGCCTTTCTACTTATGTTGCTAGTAACATCGCTTATAGTTTTGATACTTTTGTTGGAACTGTATTGCCAACAACAGACGATGTGCTCTTTGCAACCATTATTAATTTCGGTTTTCCAGTTTGTTTTGCCGGCTCACAATATTGGGGTGGTTATGTAGCATCCAACTCTGCATTTGTTTTAGACGCGGTGCCTTGTTTTCCAAATATTTTAACTAATACGTATGCCGCTGGTGGAGTAGGTACGGGTTATACTATTCCAAATCCTGCCCCGGTAAATAATACTTCTATCCCTCGTAACGCAATTCTAGCTCCATGGCAGGATATTCACCCTGGTTTGGGAGGCACCATTCGCTACACAACACTTGGTGTAGCACCTAACAGACGCTTTGTAGCTTCTTGGGAGAGTATTCCCATGTTTTCATGCGGTACAAATAGCCCTGGCATATATTACACCGGTCAGGTAAAAATATTTGAAACAACAAATAATATAGAGATTCACGTTGGTAATAAGGGAGTTTGCCCGGGGTTTAATGGCGGAAAAGCAGTAATGGGCTTACATAGTTTTGATGGTACTGTTTATATTCCACCAGTTAATGCAACAGCGCATAATTCGCCAACGCAATGGTCGATGTCAAACACGGCTTATCTATTTAGCTCACCATGCATTAATTCAGGCCCTTGCGCTGTATTGCCGGTTAATTTTAAAAATTTTTATGGACAACAGATTGAAGCCGCCAACAAATTATCTTGGGAAACCGCTCTTGAAGAAAATATTTCGGAGTTTATAGTTGAGAGAAGCACCGACGCAGTTAATTTTAAAGAAATTGGAAGAAATCTTCCCTATAACCAGCCCTCAAAATATGTGTTTAACGACAATACATTTAAGGCTAATATTATAAATTATTACAGAGTAACAGCCGTTGAAAAAAATGGCGATAAAAAAAGAACCAATATTATTCCTATTGGTGGAAATTACGAAGAATTAAATGTTTCAGAAATTTTTCCAAATCCAATAAAAGATAATTTTACACTTTCATTTAATTCAAAAGTTGAAACTGAGGTTAACATAACAATCATAAATATGTTTGGAAAAAAAGTGAAGAGCTCTTTAAATAAATTATCTGTTGGTGTTTCTAAAACACAAATAAATGTTCCTGAATTAAGTTCGGGTATATATATTGTAGAAATTACAGATTCAAATAACGGTAAGGTTATTTCGCAACAAAAATTAATTGTTGTAAACTAGCAGTAGTTTAACTCTTTTATTTAGCACAGAATAAATTTCTCAGTCTGCCAACCCTTAGGATATTTAATTGATTTTCGAATATTCGTGATGTCTTTGCATACACTTCGACTCAACTCAGCGTGACCGTCATCTGTCATGGTGAGAGGAGTTAACCAAGTGTAAATACGAACGAATTCTTTCTTCCGCTTAAGCTCACAAAATGAACTGACCTCAAAGAAATTCCGTAAGATTTGTTGTTATAGTTTTTAAAACTGGTAATTCTAAAATGTAAATTAGAGTTTTGTATATAGGCAGCTTTGACATTTTAGAATTTCACATGAGCCCAGACTTGCCGGCAATTTCCGGAAATGTTACATTCTGGGCGACGGTAAAAAACTAGTAACAAACAAATCAAGGAATTTATTTGCAGTCTTGATTTTTTTGTTACTATCGCACAGGCTCGCTCAATGCAATGCATTGCCGTCTAAAAAGAATTTTATGAATATTTTAAAAAGCCTTGCCCCGATAGCTATCGAATTCGCGTCAAGCTAATTCTACGAAAATTAACTTTTATATATTGATAACTAGAAAGATAGAGTAAGAAAAAGGTTTCCTGATTGCAGTATTTTAAATGCGCTAACAAAATAAAAAATGCGC
>JAUXZS010000049.1 GCA_030692515.1 Bacteroidota bacterium | reverse complement strand
TTACATTGATGGAATTTTTGAATATGTAAAACTTGAAAACGGGACTACATATCAAAAAAACTACGTTCACATTATGGATGATAAGAGCCGTATTGCTGAAATAAGAGTTGGTACGGCATTCCCCGGAGATATTGCAGATGCCATTACTTATGTTTTAGCAGACCAAATAGGTTCATCCTCTGTAAGATTAAGTACAACGGGAACTGTAATAGACATAGAAGAATATTATCCGTTCGGAGACTCATCTTTAAGAACGTTCTCAAGCAAACGTTACCGATACGTTGGCAAAGAAAAAGATCAAGAAAGCGGTTTATATTATTACGGCGCTCGTTATTATGCCGCTTGGACCTGTCGATTTATCTCCGTCGATCCATTGGCGGCAGATTATCCTTTTTATACTCCGTATAACTATGCCGGAAATAAGCCAATTAATAAAATTGACATGGATGGCATGCAGGAAACCAATCCCGGTGGCGGCGGTGCTACTCTATCAGCTCCAACTGGTGGTGGCGGTGGCGTACCACAAGGAAACAGTAGTTCGGGCGGAAATGGGGGCTCTTCACCGGGATTTTCTCCTGACAATGCCATTAACTTACCGGAAATAGAAATATCAGGCTCAAGTGGCGGTGGCAAAGGCTCAGCAAATGGTAGTGGAGGAAAATTGTCTAGCTCCAATGGTGGAAATAGTAGTAAAGCGAATCCTGAATTTAATAATAATATAACAAAAATAGGCCCGCCGCCCAAATCTAAATCAACAAGTGATAATAAGGTTGCTCCACTTGTAAATAATGATATTTCAGTTAATAAAACAGATGCTTTAACAGTGGTGCCAAAGACCCCAAGCAGTAAAGGCTCAGTAGATGAAGGATGGGGTCCAATGTTATTGGTTCCTGCTGTTGGCCCAGCACTTCAATCAGGAACTCATTTGGATAAGGGCGAATACTTAGAAGCGTCCATTTGGTTTGCATATGCACTTGCAGATATTTTTACTCTCGGATATGCAAGTAAAGCTAAATTAGGAACTGTTGTAGTAACAGAAGTCATTGAAGAAGCATTACCTCGCACAGAACCAATTATTAGTAGTATTGGTGCAGCATCCCGTGCGGAAAAATTAGCATTGAAATTAAAAATGAACATGTCTAGTCCAACGACTAAGCAAGTATTAAATAGTTTAGATGACACAGTTGAAGCTTTTATTGCCAATTTTAGAAAGGCAAGTATATATTCCGAGTTTCCTGGAGGACAAGGAGGGAATTTTGCAAAAATGACTGTGGAAGAAGCTTTAAGAAGTGGAAATACTACTGTAAAGAAATTATTAGTTGATACACGATTTATAAAAAGATGAGAAAAGATATAACAATAGAAAATCTTATAAAAAAACTTAAACAAAAGATGAGCATTGATGATTTAGAGATTGTCGACTATTGGGATGCTGACCTTTGTGCTATTGGTCTGAAAAAAGGCAATAAACTAATTTATATTAACACATTTAATTCTTTACCTAGTAGGCCTGTTTATGACTATGATTTGGAAATTCTTACCAATAAGATTGATAAATTTCAAGTCATTAAAAAAGCAAGGAGGGTAACTGAAGAAGAAATTATTAAAGCGGTGAAGGAATTTTTTGATATATAAATTTTCTATTCTGAATTAGAACTCATTCGTAATGGTGGCTGAATGGACCAATATAATAATATGATTGATGATGTCATTAAACAATTTAACTTACCAAGATAATAAAATGAGTACAGAAATTGAAATATCGCCTTATGGCAATATGCTTATTTTTAAAAAGGGATATACCCCTGATTTTGTAAAAGAGACCATTCTTCAAAGGAATTTAGATGGGTTGAGAATATTTGATCATCTTGATAAATTAAATTCACTTGATTTTTTGAAAGATTATACCTTTTTAAAAAAACTAGATATTGATTGTATAGATGATCAAGAATATGATTTTCTGTTATGTTTAACTAACCTTCATGACTTAGGGATAGGACTTTCCAGAAAAGAAAAAAATGTTATAGATTTAAGCAATTTAACCAACCTTGAAAATCTATCTATTCAATGGCGTAAAGGAAGAATAAAAGGTTTAGAAAACTGTAAGAGGCTTAGATCATTATGTTTAGTTGATTTCAAAGAAGAAAATTTCTTGCCAATAAAAGAATTGAAAGATTTAAAAGATTTAAAAGTGAAGACTTCCCTTATTAAAACAACAAATGGATTAGAAAATTTGGTTTGTTTATCAAATGTTTTATTTGGAAACTGTAAGACTCTCAAATCAATAGCCGCACTAAATGGTAATGAAAATCTTAAAAGCATTATTATTGATCATTGCTCGCAAATAGAAGACTATACGAGTTTAACATTCCTTCCAAACATTGAAAGCATTCAAATAATTGACTGTAAGGGAGTAAAATCTATTAAATTCATTCAAAATTTACATTCTTTAAAGAAGCTTGTTCTTTTGGGTACTACAGATGTTTTAGATGGCGACATTACTCCGGCACAAGAAGTTAAAGAAGTAATATATAGGCATCGAAAACATTATAATATTAAAATCGAAAATTTAGAGAATGATGAACTTATTATCCGGAATCTTGAAAAAATAAAACAAAGAAATATACACAAAGAATAATTATTTCACTCCACCACTTTAAACCCAAAGAAAACAAACATTTGCCAACGTTACAAAAGATAAAGATGTATTATGATCCACTTGGCAGAGTGGTTAAAACGGTCAACCCTGATAAAAGTGAACAGCGGGTGATTTATGGCGTACCTAATAATTTAAATACACCTAATTCTTTTTCGCCAACACCTTGGGAAAATTACACCTACGATTCTAATGATTTAGCACCATTAACAAATCCAACGGGTAGCAATGTGCCGCCAACAGATTTCTATACACCTAAAAGTGCTGAAACCGATGCTTTGGGTAGAACAATAAAAACTACTGAGTTTTTTGATAATAGCAATTACAATAATACTATTGTGATGTCTTACGGTTACGATGTTCGCGGTAATTTACTTTTAGTAAAAGACCCATATTACCGTAATGTATTTGAGCATGTGTATGATTTAAGAACAGCACAAAAAGACCAAGCTCTGCCGCCCTTGTGGACTAAGCACATTGACAAAGGTATAAGCACAGCATTATTTGATGCGTCAGGCAAGCCAATTGAAGGTAACGATGCCAAAGGCTCTTTAGCATTATCTGCGTATGATAAATTACAAAGACCAACAAACAGTTGGGCTAAAAATAAAGCAGGAGATACTATTACTCTGCGCAACTTCATGCAGTATGGCGATAGTGCAGGATTAATTAATCCTGAGAATCAAAACCTGAAAGGAAAACTTTACAAAAACTACGATGAAGCCGGACTGGTAGAAATACCATTTTGCGATTTTAAAGGCAACATGCTAACAAAAAATAGGCAGGTAATAAGCAGCACTACATTAAAAGCAAACCTTAATACCTATACTACATTTATTGTTGACTGGACAGCATTACCAAGTATACTGGATGCGTTTGTGTTTACAACAGATATGCAGTACGATGCATTGAACCGTATAACCAAACTTACTTTACCCGAAGATGTAAATACAAATAGAAAAGAAATTGTACCCGGATACAATCGTGCAGGAGCGTTAGAAAAAGTAAGTTATGACGGAACAACCTATGTTGAAAATATAGCCTACAATGCCAAAGGCCAACGTTTACTAATTGCCTTTGGTAATAGTATAATGACAAGATATATTTATGATACTTTTACCTTTAGGCTACTTCGATACAGAAGTGAGAAGTACATAAAATCGCAAGTAGGAAACACGATTACTTACGCTTACCAAAGTGGAACTAATAAGCAAGACGATGGATTTAATTTTGACTTGATCGGCAACATATTAAAAACACTAACACGAGTAAGCGATTGTGGCATTAGTCCTACCCCCGATGCACTAGATCGGGTATTTGAGTATGATCCCATTTACCGTTTAATTTCTGCTACAGGCAGAGAGAGCAATACACAAAGCGGAAACAATTTTTTGTATACTGACGCACCAATACCCGGCACACCCAACGCAAATAATGTAAGAGCCTACAAAAGAAATTACAGCTACGATAAATTAGGCAATGTGCAAAGCGTTATACAAACTGGTACTAATGGCTTTACAAGAAACTTTGCTTATAATGCAGGAGATAATCTTTTACAAAAAGTAGTAGATGCTACACCAACCTTAATTGAATCCTTTACATACGATGCTAACGGTAATCAAATAACAGCGGGTGTAACCCGAAATTACAAATGGAATCATGCTGACCAATTAATTTGTTATTATAATCAAGCAAGCCCAAGCGACCCTACTGTATTTACACAATACGATTATAGCGGACAAGATAGGGTAAGTAAATTGGTAAGAACAGGAACAGCAGGTAGCCCAATATACGAGCGCACCATTTACATTGATGGAATTTTTGAATATGTAAAACTTGAAAACGGGACTACATATCAAAAAAACTACGTTCACATTATGGATGATAAGAGCCGTATTGCTGAAATAAGAGTTGGTACGGCATTCCCCGGAGATATTGCAGATGC
>JAUXZS010000053.1 GCA_030692515.1 Bacteroidota bacterium | reverse complement strand
TTCGAACACTGGTTGCTGGTATATCCCTGAGAGTTTATACTTTCAATGTGATTTGATAACATGAAGAGCCGTGTGAGGTGAGAGTCTCACGCACGGTTCTGTGGGAAGGTGGGGGTGAGATTCCCCTGCCTGACCCGATTGGCGGTAATTATAAAAGACAGACCTAGACTATGGACATAGACCAAATTGACAATAAAACTTTAAAGCATTTCCCAGCAGGTTCAGGTTGTGAAATAAATTGTCTACATATTAAAATCAAAGACTTCAAACCTATAGTTCAAGAGTTTGAAACCTACATATCTGATACAAGTTGGATAAACAGCTTAGATGAAATTTCAAAAAAAGCCTTTAAGGTAAATGCGGAAAAAACAATTAACAAAATAGTGACAGACATTATTGGTGGCATTACTACAAGTGTTAATGAAGATATAGGAGAATTTATAGTTTCATATTCCGCACAACTTGCTTTAGAAATTGAATATTCTCATCAAAGAATTCCATTAGCAGAACTATTAAAAGAAAAAGTTTTAGGAAACCCTGGTTTTGACTTTCATACGATTAGTACTAATAATTATTTGGTATTTGGAGAAGCAAAGTTTAGTTTAGACTCAACTCCAAGAGCAAGGGCTTTAAATCAAATTGAAGAGTTCATTGGAGATAGAGACAATGCTGAACTTAAGTGGTTAGAACCATTTTTAGACCCAACGACAAAAGCTAACATCATTAAAGATGAAAAGGGTTATGCAGCTGCATTTTCCTTAAATGGAGAGAACATAATTACAATTTTGAATAATGCTTTAGCATCTGACCCAATTAAAGAGATTATAAAGCATAAAGAACTTTACTTAATTGCAGTTGAATTATGTTAAGCGAAAACCTTTTTAATCAAACTATTGATTCTGAATTAATCAAAGAAATACTTTTTGATTTCCATAAAAATGGACCTGTAAATAATAGCCACCTTGAAACACTTTCTTACTTAAAAAAATACAATCCCAAAGCGTTCAAATTCTATGAAGGTAAATTGATGTTTTTAATGGGACTTTTTTATAAAACTAGCGAACCTAACTCATTTATAGAGGCAATTTACAATGCATATGCACAGACCATAATCGAAGAAACTGGACACAACTTTACACCAGTTCAAGCTGATGCTTATAATTCAATTAAGAAGTATACAAATTTTTCATTTTCTGCTCCTACAAGTGCCGGTAAATCATATCTTTTTCAAGAATTAATCAAGGAAACACAAGGGGATATAATCATTGTTTTACCGTCAAGAGCCCTATTGTCTGAATATCTAATAAAAGTCAAAAAATTAGTTTCAAACGAAACACTAGTGCTCCAATTTATCGAAATTGTAAATACTAAAAGAACGAAGAACAGAATTTATATAATCACACCTGAAAGAGGTGAAGAGATTTTTAAAAATATTGGCAACTTGAATTTGGAACTTATCCTTTTAGATGAAGCACAAATTTCTGAAGAAGGAATACGAGGTATGAAATTTGACTCATTAGTCAGAAGAATTGATAAAAAATTAAATAACATAAAAAAGGTTTTTACACATCCTTTCGTATTGAATCCTGATGCCCAATTTAAAAAACATAACATCACAAATGATATAGACTCTGAAACGTATAATCAAAAAACCGTAGGTAAAATATACATTGAATATTTTGAAGGTAACTTTAAATATTTTTCACCTTTTGAGGATAAAATAAAAGGTAGAAACATTGAGGGTAATATCGTAAAGGATGTAATTCTGAATAATGGAACTGCATTAATTTATATATCTAAATCAAAAATTTACGATGGAAGTTTCCTTGAAATATTTTCTGATTATATAGAGTTATGCCCTGAAATTACCGATAAAAAAAGTCTCCACTACATAAACAAACTTGAAGAATTCCTTGGAACAAAAGACGATAGAGATAAAAACTCCATCTTAATCTTCTTAATGAAAAGAGGTATTGTTATACATCACGGCTCAATACCATTGAAGGCTAGACTAATTATTGAAGAATTTGTAAATGGACATCACGCAAAAATTTGTTTTTCAACATCTACATTAATCCAAGGCATCAATATGCCATTTGATATAGTTTGGATAAATAATTTTAGTTTCACAGGTAATGAAGACCAGAAAACACTTAATCTTAAAAACCTTATTGGTAGAGCTGGAAGAACCACAATTGAAGATGATTTTTTCGATTATGGTTATGTCATAGTCGAGAAAAAAAACAAAAGACTTTTTATTGATAGATTAAACAAAGAGTCATCCTTATCAATAACATCAAATCTAGACAACCAAACAGATCCAAACAATGAAGACTTTATTGATATTGTTGATGCCATCAAGAACGATACTTTTAACGCTGAATTGCAACTTACAGAAAGTCAAATTGAAAGAATTTCAAACGCCAATCTTGACAGTGAAATAGCGTTTATTTTAGATAAATTTTTAAACAAACATCTTGAACCATTGACTGTTAAAGAGTATTACAGACTAGAAATTCCCCAAAGAAAAAAAATTAAACTATCATTTGAAAATATTTATAAAGCACATTTGAGACGTTCAGATTTAGCAGATGGTGAAAAAAATGTTTTAAGTACATCTATTCCAATTTTACTATGGCAAATTCAAGGAAAGTCATTTGCAGAAATTATATCATTAAGATATGCCTTTCTCTCAGAAAAAGATTTTAGAAGAAAACTTAGACGACAATTAATTAGAAAAGAAATATCACCTAGAGAATTTAGGCTATTACTATCAAAGAAGAAAGTAAGATTCTCTTGCATTGCTGAATCATTGCCAAATAAGGCTTTTAAAAGACCTGTGCCTCTATTCTCACAAGACACAAGCATTGTTGACATAGATTTTGACAAAGTAATCTACGACACTTATGATTATATTGACAAGGTTCTTTCATTATCTATAAAAGACCCAGTCTCAAGTGCATTTATACTTTATTTCAATAAAACAGGTGACATTCGAGCACAAGTTTTAAGTAATTATATAAAATATGGAACAAATAATGAGACCGAAATTTGGTTAATCAAATACGGTTTTAGTTTTGATGAAATTGAAAAACTAATTGAGCACATCGAGAAAATAGATGAAACAGAAATTATTTTTAAAGACAGCGTGAATGAATTTATTGAAGACCCTGATAACTTGAAACTTATTGAGAGATACTTATAAAATAACTACCGCCAACATTTAGCCCACTAGAGAAAAGCCCCTGAAAAAAAGCCCTGATTGATGCATTCATCTATCAGGGCTTTTTGCTAGTGGCTGTTGACTGACATCCGCAGGGTGAAACGGCTGCTAGGTGGATTAGTAGGCCAGCTATTGGTCTATAGTGTTTTTCTACTGTTGCATAAACTGTGTTTTTTGGAAGTATTTACCGGTTTGGGCACAAAATCCCCTACCCAGTGATTGGGGCTTTTGAACTTTGGGATGTCATGGGCCAAGCCACTGTCTTCATTGGTCCCTTTGGATCTCAAGATGGCGCCGGACTGGATCTTATGGGTTTTGGTTTCCTGTTGGCCCTGTCCCTGGTGTCGAAGACGACTGTCATCTTTCCTGTTTCGCAGCAGGGACATTTGAAGATATCCGTATCCCTCCGATAAACTGCATCTTGATGTGCTTTGATTTCTGAGCTAAAGTTGCGGGATGAAAAAGACAAGTATCGAAACCTATTATGAGCTGTTTTATAGATGGCAAAGATCGGGATTGAGTAAATCAGCTTTTGCGCA
>JAUXZS010000028.1 GCA_030692515.1 Bacteroidota bacterium | reverse complement strand
GATTATCACCAGTTATGTTTAAACAAAAAAACCTTGCTTTGCAAGCTTCTGCACAGAAGCTTGCAAAGCAAGGTTCAACTATTACTAATAAATTAAATAAAAAGTCTACTTTTATATAGTCCAATTTTGGGGAGCTTACAGAAGCATTTTTATTGATGACGTTTCCTAATACTTTTTTATTGTCTGAATTTCGTATGGCTGTTATCATTCTTTAGGCATTTTTTTGTCTAATTACAATCATTAGGCTACATTGACTATAACGTTTTCGACATTTCTCAGCATTGTTTAACAATCACAGTCCACCGAAACCTTAAATTTGCAAAAGCCTTGCACGTCCGCCCGAATTGCGACATGGCTTTCTGTTATATGTTCGGCGCATTAATAATTACAAGAAATTTTCACAAAGTCTGGATATGCTTTTTTAGTTTCAGATTTACGTATATATCCAATTTCAAGAGAAGTATTTTTAATTTTCAAGAAGTTTTTAATCTTAAATGCATTCACTCCTTTTTTAGGTTTATATGCTTGCTGGAATTCAAGCCAATTTTTACCATCTCTTACTTCTGTTACAACAATGTATATTGAGGCTATTTCGCTAATTAATTTTTCGTCTTTGAATCGAATTTTAAGATCAATATATTCTGGTTCCTTATTTGTCGGACAAATAAACAGAAAGTCTGATGAGTTTTCGGCAGCGGTAGTTAAGCCTTTACTCAGATAGGGAGGATCTTCAATTATTTCGTTGTACGATTTGATATAACCAATTTCCTTGTTTATAAATTCTATTTTATTTTTTATGTCAATTTTCAATGCGGCGTCTTCTCCAGTTATTCTTTCTCTTTTCTTTATGTTATATAATAAATCTGTTAATTCCTTGTCAGCCTTTTGCAAGTCTTCAAGTTTCTGCTTTTTTGATAAGGTACTTATGAAAATACTATCTTCAATTTCTAAAAGTCTTTGCTTTTTATTTTCAATTTCAATTTCTAGTAGTTTTATCTTGTCTGCTTGCAGCTGATTTTCATTATAATTGGTAATGTAAAATACACCGATAATAAGTGATATAACTGCTAGAAGTGGGGCAAATCTGAAATATCTATTTTTGCTAAGCACTAGTTTTTTTCCACCAAAAAGAATTAAAGCGAATGACACAATAGAAAGTATCATAGGAATCCAATATGTCAAGTCTACGCTAGTCATTTTCTTTATCTCTTATAATATCATTGCTTCGCCTTTTCAATAAAGCTATCAGCGTCCCACTCCAACTTAAACCGGCGAATAGCGAAGACTTTAGGCTAACCGGCTCTAATAAAACGTAAGCCAACGTTGCTCCAATCAAAGGCAGTACAATAAAGTCAAGTCGAAAATAAAAGGTGGCTTTTCGCTTTGGAAAAAGTTTTTTGAAAAACGGAATAGTGCCTTTAAATTCGTCGGAATAAAGTGATAAAATATGTACACAAATTGCACCCAACCATGTATGGAAAAACACGCTGTTAAATATGGTCACGAGTATGTCGAGTAGGTCTTTTATAATCTTAAGGAATATAAATATACAAAAAAAATGGATATTCTATTTTCCACGTTTGTTATCCGTCTGCGCTGACATATAACGTTTTGCAAGCAGGAGCAAGGCGGGATAAAAAGCTTTGTCTACCGAAACGTTAATTTAAAGATAATTGTTTTTTAGCGAGCCGCAAAAAAATGTCTGCGAAGCAGGTAACTAAATCGTGCGCGAGCGATGACCGAGTCCCCCGCATTGGACGAATTTGCTTTTTCTGTCTGGTGGCGACACACAGTATTTATGTCGGTGTTCGTTTATAGCATATTCTCAAGAAACTTCTTTAGGTTCTTTTCCACTTTGGTCTTACCTGAAATAGTGTTGTCATAGAATATTGTTCTGTAACTGGAAATGTCGAAGGGAAGTTTGTCTCTCTTTCTTTCGCAGAGTAAAATTGTTGGTTTGTCGACGGCGTGAGCATAACCGAGTTCATAGAAAACGTTCGGATTGTTCTCAGTAATATCCGCGATAATAATTGTACATTCTTTAATAGAAGATATAATGTCCGCAAGAATGGGAGTTGATGTATAAAATTCGTCAGCCCTATAGCAATCCAAACCGTGGTTTTCGCAAACCGGCCTAATTACTTCCTCATATAATTCATTGTATTCATTTGTAAATTGCATTACGATAAACGCACGCGGCTTAACGGGCTCAACTTTGATATTAGAAACTACGATATTATTACCTTCATAACCAGTAAAAAACAACTCAATTGGTGACATGTCTATGACTGTGTATGCTGTTGCAACAAGGACTTCGTCTATATAAAGATAAACTCCAGAACCAAACACCTCAATTTTCACTTCGATTTCTTCGTCTATATTCAAGTTTTCTGGGCTACCAGTTACAGAAAGGTTGTCAAACTGTTGTCCATTGAATTTAATAATTCCGAAGAGATATTGATTTGTATTTATGCCGACATGCACTTGGTTATTAGCTGAGTTAAATACAACTTGGCACCTCGAAGTTTTGTCGAGGAGTTTTAGATTAAATTTTATGGTGCCGTTTTCAAATTCAATATTACTTGCTACTGTTGCAAATTGTACTATGTCTTTGCCCTGCTTGTCTTTTATTTTGGTAGGAATATATGTGATTATACCATTTTTTGTTTCGGCTTTCCCTGTTAATGTTATCCACTTTGCTGCCATATTTTATATTTTTTAATTATTAATGTCCATGCTTTTTTATCTTACGGTATTTGTCCCGCCACTTGCAGCAAACGGCTTATGATAATGCGTTTACTAACGCTTCCTATATTGTAATTCCGTTCCGCAGAATTTGTAATTCTGCGAATTTAAACGTTACTTACCCCACCTATAAGAATCCTGTTCTAAGCCGGCAAGGTCTATAACTCTGTCTATTACAGTTGCGGCAACTTCTTCGATGGTTTGTGGTTTAGAATAAAAGGAGGGCGTTGCCGGACAAATAATACCCCCTGCTTCGGTAACGGTTTTCATGTTGTTAATATGAATTAAATTTAAAGGTGTATCGCGGGTTACTAAAATAAGTTTTCTTCTTTCTTTTAAAATAACATCAGCGGCACGTGTAATTAAATCGTTACTAATGCCTGTGGCAATGCGCGCAAGCGTTCCCATGCTACAAGGACAAATAATTAAGGTGTTATATTTTGCCGAGCCAGAGGCAAAGGGCGCCATAAAATCGGTTTTAGAATAAATTTTAAACGGATAATTTTTATAAGTATCATTTCCTAATTCGTGTTGCCAAACATCTTTTGCATTATCGCTAAAAACCAAACTAATTTCTGTTGTTTGTTCTTGCAATAAAACAAGTTTATCTAACAATACTTTTGCGTAAACGCTGCCACTGGCGCCTGTAACGGCAATAGCAATTTTATGGTTGTTGTGTTTCACTTTTCTTTTTAAAATCTATGTTATAGGATAACAATAAGGTGAGTATATTGTTGTAAAATCCTTTATTAAAAAAACGAGCCACCGGGTTGGGATAAAAAACCAGATTGGCTAATTGTCCATATTCTCTTATTGAAGTTATAGAATTAGAACTTCGTACTTCAATAAAAAATTTATCTTTTAATATTTTTCTACCCAAACCAATGTTTACGCCTGTTTCAAATCTATTAAATTTATAGACGCCGGTAAAATCAACGTAATCTATATTTTCATTATAGTTGATTAAGTAGGCTATTGATGGGCCAACGGTGATAAAATAAACGGGGTTTACATTAAACTTTAATAAAAGGGGTAGGTCTATATAATTTAAATTTAATCGGTAGTACGAGAAATCATTTTTAGCTGGTTTTGGATTATGTCGGGCTCCCTTTTGCGAGAAATAAAATCCAATATCTAAACTTGTTTTTCCCTTTAAATGAGCATTTACAGCAATTCCCGCAAAAAAACCTAGCTTATCATAGCCACTATAATTATCGCCATGAATTTGGCAACCATTAATACCTAATGCAGGTTTTAATGTAAAAACCGATTTATTATTGTCTTGAGATAAAACAATAAACGAAAAGAAAATTGGTATGATAAATAAAAACCTCATTACAAAAAACAAGTTTTAGCTTGTTTAAAGTTACGGTTTTTTTTGTGTAAACAATTTATGCGTATCTAGAAAAACATGTTCGCTTATGATGCAAACTCTTTCACAACATTATAAAGTGTATCTCTTTCTACCGGTGTGCGCCCAACGGTTTTTATAAGGTCAACTAATTCTTGTGTAGTTAATTTTGGATTTTGTTCTTCAGAACCAGCCATGCTGTATATTTTGGTGGTATCATCAATTGTACCATCTAAATCATCAGTGCCAAAATTTAAAGAAAGTTGTGCTGTATTTCTTCCTATCATTGCCCAATAAGCTTTTATATGAGGAAAATTATCTAAATAAATTCTCGAAATTGCATAATTGCGTAAGTCTTCAATTACACTTACTTCTGGCACATGCGACATTTCATTTTCTTTGTTTCTAAATTTAAGAGGGATAAAAGCGTTAAAACCATTTGTTTTATCTTGCAGTTTACGCAGTCTATCCATGTGATCAATTCTATGTTCAAATGTTTCTATATGCCCATACAACATTGTGGCGTTTGAGTATTTCCCCATATTGTGCCAAATTTCGTGAATAGATAACCATTCATCTGTAGAACACTTTCCGCCTGCAATTTTATCTCTAATGGCCTCATCAAAAATCTCAGCCCCGCCACCAGGCAAACTATCTAGGCCTGCCTCAGTCATAAGTTTTAAGCCATCTTCGTAACTTAATTTTGCTTTTTTAAAGATATAATGAAATTCAACCGGAGTAAGTGCTTTAATATGCAAGTCCGGTCTATGTTTTTTTATTTCGCGAAATAAATCTGTATAAAAAGCTAAATCTTGTTTTGGCACAACGCCACCCGTTATGTGAACTTCGGTAACGGCTTTATCATCATACTTTTTAATAATATCCATTATTTGTTCAATAGATAATTCCCAACCTTGATCGCGGTTTTTGATTAAACGAGAGTAGGAGCAAAACGAACAACTATATACACAAACGTTGGTAGGTTCAACATGAAAATTGTGATTAAAATAAACGTAATTGCCATTTTTTTTCTCGCGAACATAATTTGCCAAAGTGCCAAGAAAACCTAACTCCGCTTCTTTATATAGTAAAACGCCTTCTTCAAAAGAGATGCGTTCGTCATTAAAAACTTTTGTTGCAATAGCTTTTAATTCTTTAGAATAGGTTGAATTATTTATTAACTCTTTAGGATTATGTTTGTCTAAAATCATTGTTACAAATTTATTCTTTGTTTTAAATAAAACAGATTAATGTGATAATTGTTTATCTATTCTACCCATAACACCATCCCTTTTAAGTATTCTCCTTCTGCAAAATAAGGTGTCACCGGATGGTCGGCCGGTTGAATTAAATAATGAAGAATTTTTACATTTCTTCTTGCTTCAATTGCTGCCGCTGTAATTGTGTTGTAAAATAAATATTTATCTACCACGCCACTACAGCTAAATGTAAAAATAATTCCGTTTGGTTTTATGAGTTTAATTGCCAATGCATTTAAACGTTTATAGCCAATTACTGCATTGTGTTTACTATCTCTGCTCTTTGCAAAGGCAGGAGGATCTAACACAATAACATCATAAATGTTTTGTTTGTCTTTTAAAAAATCAAAAGTATCAATGGCGTAGCTTTCGTTGTTTTTGATATTGTTCAACTCCATGTTTTTATCACACATAGTAATAGCACTTTGACTAGAATCTACAGAATGAACAATGGTTGCGCCAGCAGCAGCAGAGTATACAGAAAAGCCACCGGTATAACAAAAAGTGTTTAATACAGCTTTACCTTTACTATAATCAGCTAGTAATTTTCTATTGTCGCGTTGGTCAATAAAGAAACCGGTTTTTTGTCCGTTAATAAAATCAATTTTAAATAAATGATTGTTTTCTTTTACAATAATTTCTTCGTCTGTACCAAAAATAAAACCGTTAACCGATTTTTCGGCATGGTGTTTTGAAAGGGTTTCGGCACTTTTATCGTAAATGCTTTTTAAAGAACTGCCTAAAACTTTTTTAATGGCATTGGCAATATTATCTTTTTGTAAATAAACGCCCCACGAATGGGCTTGAAAAACTACATTGCCATCGTAATAATCTAAAATTAATCCAGGTACGCCATCGCCTTCTCCAAAAAATAAACGGCAAACATTGGTAGTAGGGTTTAATATTGAAAGTTGTAAGCGGTATTGGTAAGCTTTATTTATTTTATCGAACCAAAAATCTTCGTTAATGATTGTTTTTACAAAAGAGATTATTCTTACCGAAATGCTACCGCCACCCGAATAATAACCTGTTCCCAAGTACTGGTTTTGGTGGGAATATATTTCAACAATATCACCATCAGCTAGGGTGCTATCCTTTTTTGCTATGGCACCCGAAAATACCCAAGGGTGCATACGTTGCATAGAAAACTCTTTGCCTTTGTTTAAAATAATTTTAGAATAGTCCATGTGCGATTAAAGATTTTGGGGTAAAGTTAAGTTATTCTTTTTTTTAATCATTTTTTGTTTTACATTTATTTTTCTAAATCTTTATTATGATAGAAGTTAACCAAGTATTTACTCATGAGTTCAAATTTTCACAAGAAGAAGTTAACCGTTTTGCAGAAGTAACAGGTGATAAAAACCCTGTGCATACCAATGCAGAATATGCGGCTACAACCATGTTTAAACGTCCAATAATGCACGGTATGCTAAGCGCATCACTATTTAGTAAAGTATTTGGCACTTTGTTCCCGGGCGAAGGAACTATTTATTTAAAACAAACTTTAAATTTTTTAAAGCCCATGTATGTTGATACAACTTACGAAGCCGTATTTACTGTAAAAGAAATTCTTAAAGATAAACATAGAGCAATTGTTGAAACAACCATAAAAGATAAAACCACCGGTAATCTTTGCACCAGCGGAGAAGCCACTGTATTGAATAATGATAAAATTTAAATAACATAACAATTACTTTATTAAAACATTTGCAGTTTAATTTTAATTAAATTTTAAAAAACTAAAATCATGGAAAAGAGCAACAACAAACGAACAGTTTTAATTACTGGCGCTACAGGTGGGCTAGGAACCGCAATGTGTAAGGAGTTACATAAAGATGGGTATAGAGTTGTTGGAAACTATCATACAAAAGAAAAGGCCGATAAATGGATGGAGATGATGAAAGGAGAAGGCTTTGATATTAAACTTTTTTATGGTGACGTTAGTGATTTTGAAAGTGCCGGCGAAATGATAAAAAATATTGAGCAAGAAGTTGGTACTATTGATACATTGGTGAATAATGCCGGTATTACTCGTGATGGTAGATTGGCAAAAATGAAAAAAGAAGATTGGTACGATGTTGTTAATACCAACCTTAATAGCGTTTTTAATTGCACCAGGCAGGTGGTTGACGGTATGATAGAAAGAAATTTCGGGCGTATTATAAATATTTCCTCTGTAAATGGGCAACGTGGGCAATTCGGACAAACAAATTATAGCGCTGCAAAAGCAGGTATGCATGGCTTTACAAAATCATTAGCTATGGAAGTAGCTAAATACGGTATTACAGTTAATACCATCTCTCCCGGATATATAGCAACAGATATGGTTATGGCTGTGCCCGAGAAGGTTTTAACACAAATTATTGCTCAGGTTCCAATGGGAAGATTAGGAGGAACGCATGAGGTAGCACATCTGGTAAGCTTTTTAGCTAGCGAAGAAACAAGTTTTATTACCGGTGCTAATTATAGCATTAACGGCGGGCAGCATGTTTATTAGGCATAGACTATGTAACACAGATTTGACGGATTAGACTGATTGTCGCAGATACTATTTTTTTAAAAGAGCTTTGAATAAGGGCTCTTTTTTATTTTGTAATAGTTACAACAAAAAAATGCACGAATAAAAATCCGTGCAAATCTGTTTATTCTGTAAATCTGTGTTCTGGTCCTAATAATTTTAAAAACCAGTTCCAAAATGAGTTAAACTTTCTCTTTTCATTGGCTGAAGCGTCATTACAGGAATATTACTAATGTCAACAATTCGTTGAGCATCTGTTCCACTAAAAAACTCACCAACATTTAAACCTGGTTTATTCATAATCATGATTAAATCTGTTTCAATTTTATTGGCGTATTCTACAACTGTTTCGGCTACATCTTTAGCAGGAATAGATTTGTTTGTACAAGAAATACCTTTGCTTTTTATGAATTGTTTTACTTGGTGAGAATAGGCAAGTAATTGATTTTCGTAGGCAGCGTCTGCCGGATCAAAAACTCCTATAATACGAATACTCGCACCAAAATATTGAGCAAATTGAACAGCTGCGTCTACTTTTTCGCGGGTTTCTGTAGAAAGGTCTAAGGGTAATAAAATATTTTCTACCCCATCACGATGTTCATCCCCTCTAATAGTAATAACCGGACATGGAGCTTTTCTAATAAGCTTGCTAGCACTAGAACCCATAATGTTTCTGAATCTCATATGGCTTTCTAATCCCGCTATTATTAAAGTAGCACCTACCTCCTCAGCAACTCTATCAACTTCTTCATAAATATCGCCTTTAACATTCATAAACTCAGTTGGCACGCCACTTTCTTGCTCTGTTTGTTTAGTAAGCTTGTTTAAAGCGTCGTAGCTTTCTTCCCCTGTTTTCGTATAAACATGTAGTAAAATTATCTTTGAGTGCGTGTATTTCGCTAAATTATACGATTGCTTTACAGCTAATAACGATTGTTTAGTAAAATCTATTGGGACTAAAATGATACCTCTTTCTTTAACTTGCATATTGGATGATGTTTAACGCAAAATTATAACTTTTCTCGTGTATGGCAATATATTTATGTTTTTTTTGTTAAAACAGATTATTTTACGATATTTGCAGCCTTAATTTAAAAAACTTAAAAAAATGGCAGTAAAGATTAGACTACAAAGACATGGTAAAAAGGATTCAGCATTCTTTCATGTAGTAGTTGCGGATGGTCGTGCACCTCGCGATGGAAAGTTTATTGAAAAATTAGGCGTTTATAACCCTAATTCAAACCCCGCAACAATTGACATTGACTTTGATTCAACTTTGAATTGGTTAATGAAAGGAGCTCAACCAACAGATACTTGTCGTGCGATATTATCGTACAAAGGTGTTATGATGAAAAAACACTTATTAGAAGGTGTTAAAAAAGGAGCATTAACTGAAGCTCAAGTTGAACAAAAATTCAGCAAATGGTTAGAGGAAAAAGCAGGTAAAATTGTTGGTAAAAAAGATAATTTAAAATCAGCTGATACTAAAAAAGCTTCGGATAAGTTTAAAGCAGAAACTGCATTTAAAGAAGCAAAGACAGCTAAAATTGCCGCTAAAAATGCAGCAGCTCTGGAAGCAGCTTCGGCAGTAGTAGAAACTCCGGTTGTAGATACACCAAGTGTAGAGGCTCCAGAAAGCGACGCTCCTACAACAGACGAAACTCCAGCATAATTTTTCTTATAAAATTTAAAAAAACCGCTAATTGGCGGTTTTTTTTTGCTATTTTGCGTCATGTATGTTTTAATTGCAGATAGCGGTTCTACTAAAACAGATTGGGTTTTATTAAGGGGATCAGAAATCATAAAACGAATTAAAACCATTGGTTTTAATCCCTATTTTCAATCAATAGATCAAATAAGCCTGGAGATTTTAAACAATCTAAAACCTCAATTACTTGAAGTATTAAATAAAATTAAAATAATTCATTACTACGGCGCAGGCTGTTCAACATTTGAAAATTGCAAATTAATTGAAGATTGTTTAACAATTACTTTAAACGTTCCCAAAATTAATGTTTCGCACGATTTGTTGGCAGCGGCAAGGGCTCTTTGTAAAAAGGATACTGGTATTGCTTGTATTTTGGGAACTGGTAGCAATAGTTGTTTATATGATGGCAAATTTATTGTAGAAAACGTGCCATCTGTTGGGTATTTGTGGGGCGATTATGGCAGTGGGGCTCAAATAGGTAAAAATTTTATAAGAGAATATTTTGAAGGAAATCTTCCAGCCGAATTAAAAAAAGGATTTGAAAAAGAAGGCTATAATCGTGAAGAGATTTTACACAATGTTTACAAAAAAAATATGCCTAGCCGATATTTAGCATCTGTAAGCACTTTTGTTGGGAAAAACAAAGATCATCCATTTGCTGAAAAAATTTTACTGGAATGCTTTGATTCTTTTTTTGTTCATATGGTAAATGAATATACTAATTCAAAATCATACAAGGTGCATACCGTTGGTTCAATAGGTTTTTATTATAGAGAGTTGGTTGCTATAGTTGCGACCAAGCACGGTTATGAAATGGCTAATGTTATACAATCGCCAATAGAAGGTTTAATTAATTATCATTCTCAAGATAAATGATTTATGTCCTAATAGCAATCACCTCCCTTATTGCTTCTTTCCTTACTTTCTTTTCAGGGTTTGGTTTAGGAACAATTTTATTGCCTGTATTTGCTATTTATTATCCTTTGCCAATAGCAATCGCTTTAACAGCGAGTGTTCATTTTTTAAACAACTTATTTAAGTTAGGTTTAGTTTTTAAAAATATTAATTGGAAAATAGCGCTCAAGTTTGGTATTCCATCTTTAATAGCAGCTTTCTTAGGTGCATGGTCATTAAAGTATATCGAACAAATAGATGTTATTATTGGCTCTTATTTTTTTAATGGAAATGAATTTACAATAACCTGGCCCGGGTTATTAATTGGATTACTAATTGTGTTATTTGCACTTATTGAATTAATTCCTAAACTTTCAGAAATTTCTTTTAGTGAAGGGCTTTTAGTTTTAGGAGGTTTATTAAGCGGTTTTTTTGGAGGTTTTAGTGGTCATCAGGGTTCAATACGGTCTGCTTTTTTATTAAGATTAAAGTTAGAAAAAGCTGCGTTTATTGCAACAGGTGTGTTTATTGCTTGCTTAGTTGATGTAATAAGGATTTCTTTATACACTAGTTTTTCCGTTTTAAAAAGTGAACAAACAAATTTTAAGTTATTATTATTAGCTGTTTTCTTTGCTTGGATTGGCGCATTTGTAGGAAATAAATTATTTAAAAAAACTAGCATACAATTTTTTAAATGGTTTGTTGGTATATTTATGTTAGCAATGGGTTTTTTAATACTTTTTGGAGTAATTAAATGATAAAAAAATTATTATTCTTGAGTTTTATTGAAGGTGCTGTGGTAATGGCTGCAGAATTATGTGGAGCCAAACTACTTGCTCCAATATTTGGAAGCAGTTTATATGTTTGGGCTTCGGTAATGGGAATAACTTTAGTTGCACTTGCTTTGGGTTATTTTTTTGGCGGCTTAATAAGTGAAAAATCTAAACAACATTCAAAAAAGTTATTTCAAATTTTAATTTTCGCTTCTCTTTTTGTGATTTTAATGCCTGTAATTAGTCGGTATTTAATACCGTGGATTTCTTATTTACCTTTTTTAATTGCCGTAGTTTTAAGCACTTTTATATTGTTGTTTTTTCCAATATTTTTTTTAGGAGCGACCTCACCATTATTTATTTACATTCAAACTAAAGAGAGTAAACAAGCGGGTAAGATTAGCGGCACTGTTTATGCTGTTTCTACTTTTGGAGGAATTTTAGCCACTTTTTTGTGCGGTTTTTATTTAATACCGGCAATAGGATTAACCTATTGTTTAATGCTTTTTGGAAGCATATTATTTATCACTAATATTTTTATTTTTAAGTTTTATAAATTAATATACTTCATTTTATTCGCCGCTTTTATTTATTTAAACCTTCAATTTAGTTTATTAGAAACAAAAAACTTGTTTTACGGTAATAGTATTTTAGGTCAATTAGAAGTACTTGATGTATTGAATGAAAAGAAAGAGAAAATTAGAATTTTAAAAATTAATAATATTATCCAAACCGAAATGAATTTAGAAACAAAAAGTTCGGTTTCTGATTATGTAAAATTGCTTGATTCCATAGTTCCTTATTCCAAAAAAAATAAAAGTGCTTTGGTTTTAGGTTTGGGCGGAGGTTTAACTGCTAATCTATTTCAAAATAAAAATTATACTACAGACGGTGTTGAATTTGATAAAGATATTATTGATGCCGCCATTAATTTTTTTGATTTAAATAAAAAAGTTATTCCAATTTGTTCTGACGCTCGGTATTATTTAAACCACTGTAATAAAATATATGATTTGGTTTTGGTAGACATTTTTAAAGCAGAAGAGCAACCCTCTCATGTTTTAACTACTGAAAGTTTAAACCAATTAAAAAATAATTTAAATGATTCTGCCTTGCTAGTAATTAATTGGCATGGATATATGAAAGGTAAATCTGGATTGGGTAGTAGTATTTTATATAACACCTTAACTACAGCTGGGTTTAATGTAAAAGTTTGTGCGTCATCGGCAAATGAGAATTATAGGAATTTGTTATTTGTTTGCTCTTTAAACATATTTGGACCATTACCTTTTGAAATTGCAACAAATTTTGAAACTACACAATTAGTAAATACAGATGATTTACCCTTATTTGAAAAATACAATGCCTTAGCAAATAAGACCTGGCGTAGCAATTACCTTAATTATTACCAAGCGGTTGGTAAATAATCTCTCAAATTAAGCCCAAATTCTGCTCTGAGATGATGTTTTATTAAAATCTCTTCTGTTTAATAAAATATATCCTAAAAAAGAAAAAAGAGATTATATTTGTCATTAAAATCAAAAAAAATGAATAAAATACTTTACGCAACAAGTTTTTCTTTATTGGTTATTTTATCGTCTTGTGGTGATAAACAATCAGATGAATTTAAAGAAACAAACGATTCTTTGGCAATAGATAACGCCCCAAAAGATACAACTCCCATTACTGTTAATGAGGATACAAAATTTAAATTTGATTTTGCAATCGCCAATATTCCTTCACCAGTTTCTAGTGTTAATGAAATTTCGAGTTGGGGAATTCCTTACAACAATAGTTTTTTAGTTGACACTAAAAAAGCAAGTCCTGCGGCTGAATTTAATAAAGGATTGCAATTAGGCGCTTTTAATATTGATATGTCTTATGCCATGGTTAATAACGTTGGTGAAGATGTTTTAAAATATATGAAAGCAGTTTTAGTAAAATCTGAAGCTTTAGGTTTAAAAAGTGCAGTTGACCAAATGGTTGGTAAACGTGCTGAAAAAAATATTGCAAATAAAGATTCTTTGCTAAGAATATTAGATGAGATTTTTGTGAAAAGCGATTCTTATTTAAGAACTAATGAGCGTGTTTATACTGCAGCTGCAGTTTTTGCTGGTTCTTGGATAGAAGCATTAAATTTAACTTGCAAAATTACAGAAGTGGCAACAGAACAAGCTGCAAAAGATAAAGGATATAAACAATTATGGGACCAACGTTTTTACTTAAAAAACTTATCTGAGTTATTAGATGAGTATAAAGATAAAAAAGAATGCTGTGAAATAAATGATAAATTAAAAGTTATTTTAACTGAAATAACTGCTATTAAAGATCCAAAAGATTTTAAAGAAGCAAACTTTAAATCAATATCTGAAAAGATTTACGCTTTAAGGACTTCTATTATTTAATTGAATAGAATTTAAATTATTTAAAACCCTCTCGATTTTTCTAGAGGGTTTTTTGTTGACTTTATTTTTGACAAAGAGCAAATTATTTAAATCAATTCGTACGCTTAATTGGATTATTGCGCAGAATTATAAATTCTGAGGAGCGGGTTTACGAACGATAGCGCAGATTTATAATCTGTGCTCCAAAAACAAAAAACATCTGCAAAGCAAAATCAAAGAACTTTAAAATACGCACGGGTTACAAATCCGCGCCAACGGGGTATTGTAAATTGTTTTTAATAAAAAACCACCCACAACTTCGCTAATAGCGCGTTAAGGATGGTTTATTTTTTCAAAGAAGAATATTAAGCTTCTACTTCTGTTACAATACTTGGGAAAATACGAACGTTGTTGTTTTCTTCTCTTCTAAATTGGTAAGTGTATTTATAATGACTTTCTAATCCTGATTTATTTGGTAAACCATTAATCATCATAATATTTCGGTTTTTAGCAAAACGTAATAATTCACGTAAGTAGTGAGCAGAAATTTGCCCTACCTCGTCAATAATACAATGCACTTTAAAATCAGAGCTACTACGATGCGACGATTCTTTAATAAATACATGGAGTAGGGTAATGTAAATAATTGCCTTTACCAAAATATCTGTTCCTGTACTACCAATGCTATCAATTTTATGAGTCCAGCCGGTTTCATTCATTCCTTCTTTAATGTTGAACTTTAATTCAAATAAATCTTGTAAACGAATTTCTTCTTGCTCTTGTTCTTTAATAGCATTACGTAATTGCTCTAGTAATTTAACAGCGCGGCCGCTAATTTCTCTTTTTTGCCCGGTTGCAAAATCGGTATTAAATAAACCTTCGTTATAAACTAGTCCATTCTCTTCGCGGAATTCTTGAATACGTTTTAATAGTTTGTAAACTTTATTGTCTGATTCTTCTAAACGTATTTTAATAAATTCAATTAATTTACTTTCTTCAAATTCTGCTTTCTTAAAATCTTCAGCAATTAAAGTAATAATGTGTTGAATTTTATCTTTTTGTCCGCTAAGTTCTTTTACTTTAGTAGCAATACTATCGGTAACTAAACCAATTTGTGTAGCTGTTTCTGCAATTGATAATTCAATTTTATTTTCGTTAATGAATGAGCGTAAGTTTTGAGCAAAACGCTCGTATTCGCCTTGCGAAGCGTCGTTACGAATTACAAAGTTAAAGTGATTATCTATTCTGAATTTTCCGGCAAATTCGTTCACGTAACGTTGAAATGCGCCGTACTCTTCGTTAAAGTGAGAATCGTTCTTTAATAATTGTGTACACAAATCCATAATGTTATAATTCGTGCGTTTTGCTTCAGCACGTTCAATTATGTCAGAGTATTTTGTATAGACAGGTGTTTCTCTAAAGTTTTTCGTGTAAAAATTAATACCATTATTAAAATCGATTAATTCTTCATCGTAACCCTTTTTTTGTTTATTTAATTCTAAACGTTTAGCAGTATACTTACGCATGGTTTCTTCCAATTGTAAAGTAAGGTCATTGTTGCTTTTTACAAACTCTTCTTTCTTTTGAATAAAGTCAGGAAGTTTATCAAAAATTTCACGCTTATCTTTTAAATAATCACTAATAATTTGTGAGTATTGTTCAATTTCTTTAAGCGCTTCTTGTATCTCTTTCATTCTGCTTTCAACACTTTTAAGTTGTTTAGCATCTACACCTTTGCTCTTAAAGTTGGTTTCTTTTTCTTTTGATAATTCGTCTTCTTTGTTTTCAAACTCTTTTACTTGATTTTTCTTTTCAACTTCAAGTTCAGAAATTTCGGTTTCTTGTCTTTCTTTTAATTCTGCTAAACGCTCTTCGTTATAAGCTTTTAATTTATCAAACTGATTATTAAAATCGTTTAATAAATTATTTTTCTTTTTATTTAAGATAGATAATTCCTCTTCAATAAGATTTAAACGCTGACGATTTCCGGTTAAAGATTGTTCAACTTCAATACCCGCTTTACTTCTCCATTCTTCTAACTCACCACCTAATTTTTGTTCGCGTTTGTCGGCTAATTCTAAAGAGTAAGTGAGAACTTTCACGTCTTCTTTCATTTCTCCCAATTGTTTACCAAACTTATCGGCGGCCAACATTTTTTCTTCATTATTTGAAGTTTGAAAAACATTTAAAGCTTCTTCTAAATCACGAATCTGCGCTAAGCGTTCATTTTTTTCGAATTGATATTCTTCAATTGATTTTGAAACAACGTCTACGGTATCAAGATTTAAACTAATACCATAAAGAGTATCTGCAGTTTCTTGTTTTAATTCGGGAGTAATATCGGTTCTAAATAATAGTTTTTCGTTAACTACTTTACCAATGGTATTATGCCAGTTTTTTACATTTTTTTCTAAGAAACCGTAAAAGGCATCGTGCTGTACATTTAATTTACCTTCAATATCTTTAATTTCGTTTTTAATCTTAATTATTTCGTTGTTGGTTTGATTAACACGATTGCTTAAAGAGGCTTTTAATTTTGTTTCTAATGCTTCCCACTCACGTTGCAAGGTTTGCACCATGTTTTGTTTAATGGCGCGCTCACTTTTGTTCTTGTAACTTACTGCTCTTAATTCGGCTAATTCGCTTTCTAAGTCTTTTATTTCATCTTCGTAAAAACGAGTGGTACGAATTACTTTCTCTTCACTTTTTAATTCGTTAAATTCAATTTGTTTAGCTGTAATTTCGGAACTAACTTCGTTTACACCTTCGTCACGTTTTTGTTTTAATTCATTATCACGCTTATTGTATTCGTTTTTTTGAAGTAATTGTAATTCGTTATAATGATTAAATATTTCGCTGGTACGAGAATTTATTTTGTTTACATAACTTGTTTTATCGTTACGTAATTGCTCAATTAACGTAGTGTATTTCATTTCAATACTTGCTACATTAGAAGTTAAACTTTCGTATTCACGACGGGCAATATTTAATTCTACTTGTAATTTTTCGCGTTCTTGATTTTTTTCAAGTGCTTCTTCTACATTTTGATCTTTATAGGCTTTTGCTTTTTTATTAGCATCGCGTATTGTACGATCATAGTAACCTATTTCTTCACGAATATCATTTTGTTTACTTTCAATATGTTCTTTTTGAGTCTCGTGTTCAGAGGTTAGTGCTTCTAATTCTTCTTCTTTCTTTTTAGAGGCATCACGAATGGCTTCATTTTGTGTTTCTGCAAAACGTAAACTACTACCTAGTTTGTCTGCCATTTCCATTTGAGCACCCTTTAACATGTGAACCTGATCGTATTTTTTATCAATCATTTCAATTAACTGAGTTGATTCTTTCTTTAAATACGTTTCAATATCAGAATATTTTTCGTTGAATTGGCGTAACTGACGCTCAACTTGTTCTAACTTAATACTGCTATTTTCATTTGTTAAGGAGTTAGCAATAAAGTCTTTTATGAAGCGAGAATCGACACTACTTTTTGAAGATAAAAATACATTGGTAATTGATTTAGGAATGTTTTGATACTTCTCGTTTCCTTTTAATAAATAAAATTTCGAGAGTTGTTTGTCAGTTTCTGTTCCGTAAATAATATTTCTGTAACGTTCAAATGTATCAATTTGGTTGGAAATATAGATACCTCTTTTTTCTAAATTAGCAATAATGTCTTTAATTTTCATTGCTTCATCATTTGCCGTAAAGAAAAAATCCGGGTCAAATGGGGCATCAACAAAACGAAACACTAATTTATTGTGACGATAAACCATTACAAAAAACGATTTTTCTTCGGTAGCAATTTCGTAAATTAAATAAGAATTTTCGTAGCGGAAATAGTGTTCCTCAAAAGGTTTTTGTGAAGACGAAATACCCAAGCCTCTGCTGTTAGCGCTATAAAAGAAAAGGATGGCACGTTGCAAAGATGTTTTTCCAAAGTTATTTGTTCCAACAAAACATGTATTTCCACTTAATTCTATATCAGCATACTTTACGTTGGAAATATTTATCTCAACAATTCTATTTAATATTCTACAGTTATTTTCCATTCTTTATTTCTTATATCTTAATCTTAACTCTATTTTAATTTTTTTGCTGAGTCTTTTTTTACTTTTTCCCTTCGACTCCGCTCAGGGTGACGCTGTTAATTATAAACTATTCCCGATGTGTCATCTGAGCTTGAGCTGCTATCTTCATAAATAGCAACCGAATTAATAACATCTAATAAATAGGCATAAGAATCTAACACCTTATAAGATTCTGTTTTTTCATCTTCCATTTCTAAAAATGAATCGCGACTCATTAAGTCACAAATTTCTCTTACTTTATTATGTAATGTTTCAGAACGGTATAACGGAATTTTTTGTAGTTTTTGTTTCAAACGTACGTTGGCATTGCATTCTTCGGCAATTTCACCGGGTCTAAATCGACTACCAATAGTAATTTTATTATCCATACTAGCTAATAAATCTATAATGTCAATATAACGTTCAAAACGCTCCAGTTTTTTTTCAAGTTCGCTATTTGGCTCGCTTAATTTTGAAAAATAAAAAAAGTTGTTTCCGCGTTCAATATTATATCTGATAACATTAAAGTAGGCTTGCAATCTGTCGAAATTATCCGGATTGTTAATTACATCGTATAAACGGTTCATCCCATCTCTTGTGCCATTACTTGAAATAAAATTTCCACGTGCCATAACCCCAAAAATATCATGGGTTTGTTTTGGTAAATTAAAATCTTCTGCTAACATTTTTCTTATTTCTGGTTTAATTTATTTTGTTTCTTTTTGTCTTGATTCTTACCGTCTTTAGTCCGGTATCATTTATTCCTCAACTGTTTTTTTCTCTTTCTTTTTTTTCGCTCTATCTTTCAATGGAAGAATTAAAGTATAACCTAAACGTTTTTTCACATCGCTGCCCGTATCATTATAATCAACATATTGTAAGCGATATTTAAAATCCAAATCGTTTTGGTATTCCATCGCAATCTCAACAAATAAGGATAACCTGTCTTCAAATGTAACGGTACCTATAGCTTTTGGAAATTTATAATCCATTAAGTATTGAAATAAATTAGCTTTAGTTTGAACTAAAAAACGTTCTACTAATTTTTCGGTATCTAATTTTATTTGTTGTTCTAAACCTTTGTCTTTAAAATCGCCCGCCATTTTGCCGGCAACTCCACGAACCATTAAACGGGTAAGTTTATATTTTTCGGCAATACGTTTACATAAAACATGTCCATCATCGGTATATAAAAAGTCGATGGCAATTTTTGTTTTTGGTGTTTTATGACCGTTGTGTTTAAGTGTGTTTATATTCCCAACAATTTCTTTAAAATTGGTTTTAAAGTAAAGTGAGCCATGCTCTTTAATTTCTTTTAAGCGCTGTGCTTTTTTATAAACATCAATCTGGAATTGAATTTTATTGATGAAATCTGTAATGTCGGTTTGAATCTCAATTAAATAATCCAGATTTTCAATCAAACTAGCTTTTAAAGCATTTACGATCCCGTAAAGCTCGGTATCGTTAGTTAAATTAAATAAGGCGCGGGTGTCTTCAACAACATCGCCGGTTTTTTTAATAAATTCAATTATCGTGTCGCGTTTTTCTCGGTAATCTTCAAGCTTTTGTAGTTTGATACGGTAATTACTTTCGTTCTTGTAGGTATCATCTACATTTTTTTGAAGTTTAATAATTTCGCGAGTTAAAGTAGAATTAATACGTTTTAAATATTTTTTAATACTTCTTAAAAAGCGCATTTCACGGGCTTCCTGATAGAAGCGGATGTGACGATTTAACTCATTAATGTAATCGTTAATAAAGCCTGGAGTAACTTCTCCAATCTCCATAAAGTCTTCAAACATAGCTACCACCGCATCGTTTAAACTAACGATGTTTTCGTATTCGTAAACTAAATCGAGTGACTTTAATTTTTGATATTGTTCCGACGAAATATCTTCGCGAGACAGCAATTCGTTAACCGTTATGTTTTCGCGGTTAGCAAATAAGAACTCAACTACGCCACGTTGGTGGTAGAGCTGAGAGAGAATATCGTTAACATTGACTTGTAGTGCCATTTTTATACCTAATTACTAAAAATACGAAGGCTTAACTCCTTAAAGAAATGCCTTTATTAACAAAAAAAGAGGTAATTAACAGTTCCTTTCAAATTGGTTGATTTTAAAGGCTTTAGAGATGGGTGCTAAAGAAAATAAAGTATTAACAGGTGTTATAAAGATTTAACAGGCTGTTGATAAGTACATCTTAAACTAGTTAGACTTGTGTAGTACAAAGAATTAAAAATTTTTAAACCACATAGAAAAAATAAAAAAGATATCCCAAAACCTTTAAGGAGGTTACATAGTTTTCTTCGTAAACGAAGAAAATTCTATGACTTACTTTTTAGAATTTAGTTTTACCTAAGAAAACTCTATGTACCTATGTGGTTAATCAGGATGATTTGTGAAGACCTATAAGTACTCGAATAAACTCATTCCACTCATACTTTTTCTTTTCAATACGAACGTTTACAGTAAACTCTGTTTCTTTATTTTGTGTGAAATACTCTATTATTTTTTCAGAAATTTTTTGAGTTGAAAGTTCTACAACATAACCACATTTTTCGTTTGGAACAATTTCTGTTAATCCGCCAACATTGTTAACTAACATAGGTTTTTCGTAATAATACCCAACCATTGTAACGCCACTATTTGTAGCGTTTCTATAAGTTTGTGCAACTAAATTGCTCGCGCAAAAATAATAACGTACATCTTCGTTGGCAATAAATTTATCGTGGAGAATTATTTGATTTTGTAATTGATGTTTTTGAATGATATCTAGATAAGGTTGTTTGTCTTCATAAAACTCTCCAGCAATTAAAAGTTTGATATTTAGTTTTTTTATTTCTGGATGAGCCATAGCTTCCATCAAAATATCTAAACCTTTATAGTGGCGAATTAATCCGAAAAACAAAATAATTTTATCTTCTTGATTTAAATTTAATTTTTTTCGTGCGTCTTCTAAACTAACACTTGCGCCATATGTTTCATACATAGGGTGCGGAGAGTAGGCTTTATTTTGATTGGATGTAAATTTTGAAATGTCGTTGAGTACTGTTTTACTCATTGCAATAAAACCATCACAACTTTTTACAAAATACTTTGTGAAAGCAGCATCACCAAAACGTTTTTCGTGTGGAATAATATTATCGGTTAACGCTAAAACTGTTGTTTTTGATTTCACCAATCTTCCAATTGTTCCTAAACATGGACCAAAAAAAGGTAGCCAATAACGAAATAGAATAAAATCGGGCTTTTCTTTTTTTATGAAATAAGCAACCCTTATCCAATTAAAAGGGTTAACAGTATTTATTAAGGTATGAATTTTTATTCCTTCTGGCGCTTTACCGCTTTTTTCATACTGCGATGAACCTGGGAATAAAAAATTAGGGTATTGTAATGAATAGGATATTATTTGAGCGTCATGTCCTGCTTTGTTTAACTCGGTGCATAAGTTTTCGTTAAACTGTGCTGGTCCTCCACGAAGAGGGTAGGCAGGACCTATGATGAAAATTTTTGACAATTTAGTATGCTTTTAAATTTGATTAATTATTTACAAATTAGTCTCATCATCAAATCTACTATTACTTCCTTCAGTTCCAGCGTATCCTAAACGTTTACCAGTTCTTAAAGCGCCACTATTAGCTTTTTCTTGCATTTCATAAATACTAACTTGTCTTACGGCATCAAATGGAGGCGTAAATAAATCAAAAGATATTGCGTAAAAAACTAATTCATTTATAATGTCAGTAATATCTTCTTGCGAAATTTCTTTTTCGCTAAAAGAACTGTATTTGTAAGCAATTTGTGTTCTAGTCTCCACAAAAAATCTCTTTTCTCTATTGATAAATATTCTGGCAATTAAATAACCCAAATCATTTAGACGGTTATACTTGTATGAATCGGCTAAGAAATTGTAAACATTTATGATGCCAACAAAAGAATTATATACATTATTTTTTACATAGCTTGTTTTAAACATCGGATGAGATGGGTCAAACTCAAAAACGTTAGAGTGCATCGTAAAATCGAGCATATCGCCAGCAACCTTTAATTGCATGGATTGTAAGTTAATATTCTTATACGTTATTTGTACTCTTTGGTCTACTTTTGAAATACCTTTACTTAATTCATCGGCCTTATCTGATAAAAGATCTTTAAATAAATTAAATACAATAATTGTGTTTGAATAAACATCTTGTTTCATAACCGACTTTTCGGTTAAAAGCTTAATTATGGTTTCTGTTTGTTTATCTTCTTTTTCTGCCATAGGTAAAGTTTTTAATAAGCTCGTGCAAATAAAACGCGTTGTATACTCGGTTTTCCACTATAAATACAAATGCCATTTTCTAATGGATTGTTTAAAGGTATACAACGTATCGTAGCTTTTGTTTCATTTTTTATTTTCTCTTCAGTTTCAGGAGTACCATCCCAATGGGCTAAAATAAAGCCAGGAGTTTCATCTAATACCTTTTTAAATTCTTCATAAGAATCTACTTTAAAAGTATTCGCAGTTGTACGCGCTAATGCTTTTTTATACAGATTAGACTGAATGTCTTCCAACAAATTTGAAATATAGTTTTCAGCGTCTTCCATTTTTATTACTTCTTTAGTTAAAAGATCTCTTCGAGCTATTTCAATTGTTCCATTTGCTAAATCTCTTTCTCCAATAGCAACACGAACAGGTATACCTTTTAATTCATATTCGGCAAATTTCCAACCCGGTCTTTGTGAATCTCTGTTATCAAATTTGACTGAAATGTTTTTTGCTTGAAGCTTTTCTTTAAGAGTATGAACATAGTCACTTATTAAAGTTAAACCTTCAGCACTTTTATAAATTGGCACAATAACCACTTGTGTGGGTGCTAATTTAGGAGGAATTACTAAACCATTATTATCGCTATGGCTCATAATTAAAGCGCCCATTAAACGTGTACTAACTCCCCAGCTTGTTGCCCAAACATAGTCTAATTTACCTTCTTTATTGGCGAATTTTACATCAAACGCTTTTGCGAAATTTTGCCCTAAAAAATGTGATGTTCCTGCCTGTAAAGCTTTACCGTCCTGCATAAGAGCTTCTATGGTATAAGTGTCATCTGCTCCGGCAAAACGTTCGTTAGGTGTTTTATATCCTTTTATTACAGGCATTGCTAACCAGTTTTCGGCGAAATTAGCATACACATCTAACATTTTGCGCGATTCCTCAATAGCTTCTTCTTTTGTTTCATGCGCTGTATGACCTTCTTGCCATAAAAATTCGGCTGTGCGTAAAAAAAGTCTCGTGCGCATTTCCCAACGCACTACATTTGCCCATTGATTAATGAGTAAAGGTAAATCACGATAACTTTGTATCCATCCCTTATAGGTATTCCATATAATGGCTTCACTTGTTGGACGAACAATTAATTCTTCTTCCAGTTTAGCTTCAGGGTCAACAATTAATTTACCTGGATTTTGAGGATCTGCTTTTAAACGGTAATGGGTTACAATAGCACATTCTTTAGCAAAACCTTCTGCATTTTTTTCTTCGGCTTCAAATAAACTTTTAGGAATAAATAAAGGAAAATAAGCATTAACATGTCCTGTATCCTTAAACATTTTATCTAGAGTTTGCTGCATTTTTTCCCAAATAGCATAACCATGTGGTTTAATAACCATGCAACCTCTAACAGCGCTATGGTCGGCCATATCAGCTTCAACAACAATGTCGTTGTACCATTTACTATAATCTTTTTCTTGTGGGGTTATTACTTTACTCATAAATCAATTTAGTTCTAAATTGCATTTTTTGTTCGTAAAATAACTGATAAAAAATGCAAATTTTTATAAAAGCGCTTAGTTTTTGCGTAAATTTACTTAATCTCCGCAATATTATTAAAATTTAAACGATTTGCGATGAAAAAAATCCTCATACCTATAGCAATTATTACACTAATTTTTAGTTCGTGTAAAACTTCTCAGATACAATCGTATCAGGACGATGCATATGTTAGTCCAGCTGAAGAAAAAAAACTAGAGAAATTAGCACAAGCTGAAAAAGCAAAACAAGAAGCTGCTGAAAAACAAAAAAGAGAAGAAGAGGCTTTAGCTCAAAAAGCTAAAGATGATGCTAATCCGTATTACCAAGACCCTCAATATAATTCAGACGATTATTACGATTACAAATATGCTTCACAAATGCGTCGTTTTCAAAACCCTGTAAGTGGCGCTGGGTACTATAATAACTATTATACTAATGCGTACATGTATAATCAAAACCCGGCAATGTATGGTTCAAGTATTTATAGTTCTTACAATTGGTGGATGCCATCTAATCAATTTAATAATTATAATAATGGTTTATATTTAGGGTTTAATACCGGCAATTATTATAATAGTGGTTTCGGTTATAATGGGTATTGTAATAATGGATATAATCCATATTATTCTAACAATGGGTTCTGTAATTATGGTGGATATAGTCCTTATGGATATAACTCATACGGTTATAATCCTTATGGATATGGTTATATGAATGGCTATAACAATGGTTACTATAATGGTTATAATAGTGGATCTAATTGGGGATACTTTAATAGCTTTGATGTAAATAGCGGTTATAGTAATGCATCATATGGGCCACGTGGTAGCAATGGTGGCGGAAATAGCGGTCGTCAAACCTCCGCAGGGATGGCAGTTCCGGATGAAGGAAGCTACCGTACTCAATTCATAAATGAGATTGCGAAAAAGCAAGAAACTACTCCAAAATTTACAGATGTTCCTCGCAAGAAAATTTATAACACTTCAGGATCTGAAAATATAGGAAATGGACAAATAAATTCTAGTGAGCCAATTAAAACTAGAGCATCTTCTAGTTCAGAAAATTATCCAAATACTAATTCAGGAACAAATACGCCAAAAAAAGAAGAAAGTTTTTGGCCAAGAGTTTTTAATGAAAATCAAAACACTAATTCAACACCAGTAAAAAATTCAAATGCAAATAGCGATTCTGGAAATCCCGTTAGAGGAGAAAACACAAGTCCTCCTAAAATTAAAAGTTCTTCAATTGAAAATAATGATTTAAATAACTCAAACAATAGTAACCGTTCTGCTAATCCTGGAAATGCAAGCCCAAATAACGGTAGTTCTACGCCAAGAAATAACAGCGGTGGTTCATCTTCTCGTCCAAGATAAAAAATTATGTACCGCCTTAGATTTTTTATAACCCTATTTATTATAGGTTCTAATTCTTTTTCGCAGAATGATATTGATGCCATTCGTTATTCAAGATATGGTGTAAATGGAACATCGCGCTTTGTTGCATTAGGAGGCGCATTTGGTGCAATTGGAGCAGATCTAAGCTGTGCGGCATATAATCCTGCAGGACTCGGCTTATTTAGAAAGGGAGAAATTAGTTTTTCTGGGGGATTAAAAGCCACCAATAATGAAGGTATTATTAATTCTAAATCCTCAACAATTTCTAACGCCGCTTTTACTTTTAATAATTTTGGCATTATGGGTGGGTGGCACTCTAAAAATGATAAAGAAAGTAGAAACATTATCTCTTTTACAAATTCGCAAATACAAAATTTTAGTAGCAAAACAAGAATGTCTTCTTATTCAACTAACTCAATAGTTAAAGACATGTATAATAAAGCAATTCAAGCAGGTACGGTTTCAAATTTAAATTCAAATTATGAAGGTTTGGCCTATCAGGTGTATTTGTTAGATACTGTTGATGCAAAATTTTTCTCGTTTGTGGATTTAAAAAGGACTGTTTCACAAACAAGAGATATAGTAACAAGTGGGAAAATTAATGATCGAAATTTTTCTTATGCTTACGCGTATAAAGATGAATTTTATTTTGGGGTTAGCTTAGGAATTCCAAAAGTTGAATATACTTCAACAACTACACATACCGAAAGGGATGATAAAGATAGTATGAGAATTACCATGACTTCTGCTTCAACCTTCACTTCAACATATATTGATGGTTTACCAGCAGCTTACCCGGATAAATTAGGATTTAATAGTTTAACCTATGTTGAATATTTTAAAACAACAGGCTCAGGTATAAATTTAAAGTTAGGCGGTATTGCTCGTGTTACAGATAATTTTAGAGTTGGTTTATATTATCATACTCCTACAATTTACACCTTAAAGGATGTGTATTATAATGAAATGAGCGCATCCTATGATAAAAACTCAACAACACCCTTAACATGGAAAGATCCTGAAAAAGGAGGGACTTTTAATTATACTGTAATTACACCGTCTCGAATAAGTTTAAATACCGCACTTATCATAAAAAAAATATCGGTTATTGGCGTTGATTATGAAGTTGTAAATTATAAAACAGCTTCGTTAGGAAGCGATAATGTGTCTGATTTTGCAGGCGTAAACGCGGTAATTAAAAATAAATATACCCTTGGTCATAATTTAAGAATAGGTACCGAATTTAATATAAAGCCTGTTATTTTCCGCTTTGGTTATAACATGCAAGGTAGTCCATTTGGTAATTCTTTTACTGGTAATTTTGTAAGGCACTCATTTTGTGTAGGAGCCGGATTTAGAACAAAAAATAATTTTTATTTTGATTTTGTTTGGGTTAAAACCTTAAGTACCGAAGATTATTATTTGTTTAATACGCTTAATACAAAAGCCAGCCTAAACTACAACTCCACAAACCTTTCGGTTACTGCTGGGATTAAATTTTAATTTTTTTAATTATTACTGTTTTTTTGAGCAATTAATCTTTACTTTTAAATTCTTAATATTTATAGAGTTTAATTATGAGCAAAAAAATACTTACAAATGATGGCATTGATGCTGTTGGAAAAGCCTTGTTAGAAAAAGCAGGATTTATTGTTGTAACCGAGAAAGTTGAACAAGAAAACGTTGCTAAAGAAATTAATGAAAAAGGCTATGTCGCTATTACGGTTAGAAGCGCAACAAAAGTTAGAAAAGATATTATTGACGCTTGCCCTAATTTAAAGGTGATTGCTCGTGGTGGTGTTGGTATGGATAATATTGATGTTGAGTACGCAAAATCAAAAGGAATTAATGTCATAAATACACCTGCGGCTTCAAGTAATTCTGTTGCCGAATTAGTTTTTGCTCATTTATTTAATGCCGCTCGTTTTTTATATGATAGTAATCGTCAGATGCCATTAATTGGCGAAGATAAATTTGATGAGCTTAAAAAGAAATATGCTAAAGGGATTGAGTTAAGAGGTAAAACCATGGGTATTGTTGGTTTTGGAAGAATTGGGCAAACTGTTGCTAAAATGGCTTTAGGTTTAGGAATGAAAGTTTTGGCCTTTGATCCATTTGTTGTTGAAGCTAATATAGATATAGATATTAATGGAAATGAAAAAGCTTTTACCGTGCCAATTAAAACTGTTGGTATGGATAAAGTTATTCAAAACTCAGATTATATTACTTTTCATGTTCCGGGTGGAAAATTAATTACGCGACACGAAATTGCAAGCATGAAAAATGGCGTGATATTAATTAACACTGCGCGTGGTGGAGTTATTAATGAAGATGATTTATTAGAAGCATTAAACAGTGGTAAAATTGCTCATGCTTGTTTAGATGTTTTCGAAAACGAACCTCGCCCATCAATTGCTATATTAAAAAACCCGAAAATTTCTTTAACACCGCATATTGGCGCAGCCACTAACGAAGCGCAAGAGCGTATTGGTGTTGAATTGGCTGAAAAATTAATTGAAGCTTTAAAATAATGGCAACGGTTCTTCCTTTTAAAGGTCTTAGACCAACAAACGACAAAGTGCATTTAGTTGCTTCGCGTAGCGTTGATGGTTATAATCCTGGCGAACTAAAAGATAAATTATCTGGAAATCCTTTTACTTTTTTACACGTAATTAATCCTGATTTTGAAGATGGTGTTAGAACTAAACCGGGCTCAAAGGAACGTCTTGTAAAAGTTAAACGTCGGTTTAAATCTTTCATAAAAGAAAAAGTTTTAAAGCGCGATGAAAAACCTGCGTATTATATTTATCGTCAAATAAAAAATAGTATAGAATTTATTGGCATTATTGGCTGCACCAGTATTGATGATTATATGAATGGTGTAATTAAAGTACACGAACAAACTATTACCCAACGCGAAGAAAAATTAAAAGATTATTTAGAAGTTTGTGAATTTAATGCAGAGCCAGTTTTATTTTGTTACCCAAATGATACGGTGTTAGATAATTTAATTTCAGAAGTTTCTAATACAGTTCCTGATTATGATTTTACTACCACCGATAAAGTACAACATACTTTATGGGTTGTAAGTGATAGTAAAAAAACGGATAGTATCGTTAAACGTTTTGCTTCAATTCCATCTATCTATATTGCAGACGGACATCATAGGTCTGCATCTTCTGCATTGCTTGGAAGTTTAAAACGAAAAGCAAAAAAAGACTATACAGGTAAGGAAGCCTTTAATTTTTATTTAGGTGTTTTCTTTTCTGAAACGCAATTAAAAATTTACGATTATAACCGAGTTGTAAAAGACTTAAATAATTTAAGTGTTGTAGATTTAATTCAAAAATTAAAAAATAAATTTGAAGTAAAAGAAATCAATCAAGCCATTTATAAACCCGAAAAAAAACATGAAATTAGCATGTACGTTCAAGGGAAGTGGTATTCCTTGATGTGTAAAAAAGGAACTTATAATAGTGAGGATCCTGTGGGAAGTTTAGACGCTTTTATTTTAACAGAAGAAATTTTATCTCCTATCTTAAACATTCATGATTTAAAAACAGATAAGCGTATTGGTTTTATACCAGGTGTTAAAGGAGCAGAAGCCTTGAAGAAAACAGTTGATGAAGGAAAAGCCGCTATTGCTTTTGGACTATATCCAGTTACAATGGATCATTTAAAATGGATTGCAGACACAAATAATATTATGCCGCCAAAATCAACTTGGGTAGAACCTAAAATGCGCAGTGGTTTGGTAATTTATAGTTTTGAGGACGAGTCGTGATATATAATAGCCACTAATTACACTATGATATTGGCATCCTAGCTAAATTGAGTACAATACAATGTCAAAGTAATGGTGTCATCCTGACAAAGGAAGGATCTATCATGAAGAGATTTCTCCTTACGTCGAAATGACAAATCAAATTTTCTATTAATAATTTACAATACTTCGTGAAAATTAGTGAAATTAGTGGCTTAAACTATTGGTTGAAATGTCGGTAAAAGAAAATCTACTCGAAATAAAAAACACATTGCCATCTAATGTTACTTTGGTTGCAGTTTCTAAAACTAAACCAAACGAGATGATTTTGGAAGCATACGAAGCTGGACACAGAGATTTTGGCGAAAATTATGTTCAGGAGTTAGTTGATAAATACGAACAATTACCAAAGGATATTAATTGGCACTTTATTGGACATTTACAAAGCAATAAAATAAAATACATTGCGCCTTTTGTTTATCTAATTCATGGTGTTGATAGCGTTAAACTTTTGGAAGAGATTAATAAGCAAGCAAAAAAAAATAATCGCACCATTAATTGTTTGCTTCAAATCTTTATTGCGCAAGAAGAAACAAAGTTTGGTTTTTCGTTTGATGAATGCGAACTTTTTTTAAACTCAGATTTATTATCGCAACTAAAAAATATTAATATTATCGGCTTCATGGCAATGGCAAGTAATACAGAAAATGTGGAGCAAATCAGAAAAGAATTTAAATCGCTAAAAGAGTTTGCTTCTAAGTCTTTAATTTTTAATCCTTCATCTTTAATTCTAAGTTTTGGCATGAGCAGCGATTATAAAATTGCCATAGGAGAGGGGAGTACGATGATTAGAGTAGGTAGTATGATTTTCGGACAAAGAAATTATAATATCTAATTATGTTTGGCGTTTCTATTGCATTATTAACCACCATTTGCTGGAGTATTGGCATTTTTCCCTTTACCGAAGCCTCAAAACGTTTTGGTACTGCTGCTCTTAATCAATATCGTTTGTTTTTAGGTTGGTTAGTGATTTCTATTTTAATACTAATTTTTTATCCTATTTCAATTGCTGGTTTATTTATTACGCCACAGTTTAATCACTATTTATTTTTAGGACTTTCAGGAATTATAGGTTTTACTATTGGCGATTTTTTTAGTTTTAATTCCTTTAAAATTCTTGGTCCAAAACTTGGTAGTCTATATACCACAATAGCTCCAGGGGCAGCATTATTAGCTGGGTTTTTAATTTTAAAACAAGAAATTAATGTTATTGGAATTTTCGGAATTTTTATAACCATTAGTGGCGTAATTTGGTTAACGCTTTCAAAAAAAGATAAAAAGGCATCCGAAAAAGCTGGTTTTAATAGAAATCCTAAAGGAATTTTATTTGGAGTTATTGGTGCTCTCTGCCAAGGTACAGGTTTAGTGCTATCGAAGTTGGGATTGGATTGTTATCCCGATAAATTACCAACTCTGCATGCCGTTTGGATACGGTTATTATTTGCATTTTCAGCAGCCTTTATTATTTCAATAATAACAGGTCGAATGAAAGCCAATTCAATTACTGTTTTTAAAAATCAAAATAATGGTTTACCATATATGTTTTTAGGAACACTTTTTGGTCCTGTATTAGGCGTTTCATTTTCATTATTAGCAATTCAACATTTACCTGTTGCAACTGCACAAACAATTTTTGCGTTATTGCCAATTGTAGTTTTACCAATAAATTATTTTTATTATAAGGAGCGAATTACCGTTCAGGCAATTTTTGCTTGTCTTATTGCAGTATTAGGAGTTTTTATTTTAATCTGGAGTAACGCTATTAAACAATGGATATAAAAGAGCGTTTAACAGAAGAACATAGCAGGGCATTAACTATTGCTATTGTTAACTATATAGGGGATGACAATAGAAAATTTAAAATTTTAATAGATATCTTTTTTAATGGAGAAACGCGTTTAATTCAGCGGTCGGCTTGGCCACTAAGCATTATTGCAATAGAGCATCCAAAATTAATTGCGCCTTATTTAAGCAAGCTTATTAAAATATTACAACAACCAAATAATCACCCAGCAGTACCTCGCAATATTTTGAGAATTTTTCAGGAAATTGGAATTCCTAAAAAGCATGAAGGTATATTAGTTGATATTTGCTTTAAAATAATTACAGATGCTCAAAGTCCAATAGCCAGTAAAGCTTTTGGCATTACAGTTGCAACTGCTATTTGTAAAAAGTATCCCGATTTAAAAAACGAATTACGTCTACACTTAATGCATATGCAAAATTATCCATTAACTCCTGCAATAAAAGTCAGAATCAAAAGAGCTATAAAAGAATTATAAAGAGGCAATTACTAAAGTTTAATTCTTTATTTTTGCATGACCTTAAAACATGCAGTTCGAAATAACATCTGAGTTTATAAATAGTTTTAAAAAGGCTATTGAAGAAAAAAACAATGTTTTTTTAAAGGAGCAATTAAATGAATTTTATGCTCAGGATATTGCTATTATTATCAATCAGCTTAATTTAGGACATGCATCCTATTTATTTGAATTAATTGAAGATGATATTGCTGCGGATGTATTATTAGAATTAGATGAAGATAAGCGTGAAGATTTATTAGCGACTTTTAGTTCTAAAGAAATTGCCGAGCAGTTAGATAACATGGAAAGTGATGATGCTGCCGATGTTATTGCAGAATTACCACAAAATATTCAAGAAGAAGTTTTATCTCATATAGAGGATATTGAACAAGCAAGTGATATTGCTGAATTAATAAATTTTGAAGAAGGAACTGCGGGTTCCTTAATGGCAAAAGAATTAGTTAGTATATATGCTTTTGAAACTGTTACAGCCTGTATCGAACAAATTAGAAAACAAACAGATAATGTTGATGTATTATATGCTGTTTATGTTGTAGATAATAATGAACGCTTAATAGGCATGCTTTCTTTAAAGAAACTTATTATGTCGCACCCATTAGCGCGAGTAGATGAAATTTATGAACCAGATATTCAATTTGTAAAAACAAGCACTACAAGTGATGAAGTTTCTGAAATAATGCAAAAATATGATTTAGTTGTTTTACCCGTTGTTGATCAGTTAGGAAGATTGGTTGGTAGAATTACTATTGATGACGTGTTTGATGTGATTAGAGAAACCGCTGATGAGAACATTCAAAGAATGAGTGGTATTTCTGATGACGTTGACTCTAATGATAAAATTTGGCGATTATCTCGTGCTCGTATTCCTTGGTTATTGGTTGGTATGTGTGGTGGAATTGTTGGCTCACGAATTATTGGCGGGTACGAAGAAGAAATTAAAATTCATCCTGAGATGGCCTATTTTATTCCACTAATTGGTGCTATGGGAGGCAATGTTGGTGTACAAAGTAGCGCTATCATTGTTCAAGGTTTGGCTAATAATACTTTATTAGGCGATAATATATTACCAAAATTGGGTAAAGAATTGGGAGTAGGTATCATTAACGGTTTAATTTGCTCCGCATTAATTTGTGGCTATTCTTTTTTAATTGAAGATTGGCAGCTAGCCGCAACTGTTAGTGTTGCATTATTTACGGTTATTATATTCGCTTCCTTTTTAGGAACCTTTGTGCCCTTAACCATGAACAGATTTAAAATTAATCCTGCACTAGCAACTGGTCCTTTTGTCACCACTCTAAACGACATAATAGGCATTACCATTTATTTTTTAATGGGTAGATTGCTTTATACTAGTTTTTAGCCCTTTTACAACATATAATTAAGACAGTTTTTTGCATAAAATATTTGTTTTAATAAAAAAATTAGTATTTTTGCACTCCATTAAATTAAAACATACTGTTAAAAGTCGGTTTTCTTTAAAAATGGCCCGTTCGTCTAGGGGTTAGGACACGTCCCTTTCACGGATGAAACACGGGTTCGATTCCCGTACGGGCTACATTGAATAACTTTTAAAACCTTGCTAATCAATAGATTGCAAGGTTTTTTTAGTTTACAGGTGGATATATAGGTGGATAATTTTTATTTTAGATTAAATTATTTTACTAAAATGAAAGCAGCACTGGAATTATCCTCGAAAAAAAATAGAGATGGACTTTATGAGATTTACATTCGCATACAAGATAATCTTGGAAAAAAGAAACGTATTAGAGCAAAAGTAGCAGTTAAAGCTAATCAATTTAAAAGCAAGAACCATAATTTGAAGTGGGTATACAATCATCCTAACCATCAAAAAATAAATGCTGATTTAAATGTGCTGATCGAAGAATACAATGATTTGATGTTTATGAGTGCGGTTTCAAAAAAAGCCTTTACCCCGGAAACAGTTATTCATTCCGTTAAAAAAACACACTTCACACAGTCACTGGTAAAGTATTGCAAATCTAAGATGAGTCAAATGCTTAACTACAATCATAAAAAAGGATACCAGCAAACTTTAAATAATTGGAAGGCGTATACCGAAAAAGAAAAACTGGGTGATCTTGATTTTAAACAAATAAATGTATTCATTTTAAAAGGATATGAAAATTATTTGTTTGAAAACGGATTGCAGGCTTCAACAGTTTATACAAATCTTAAACGTATAAGATCGTTGTTTAACATGGCAATTAAAGAGCAGATAATAAAAGTTGAAGATTATATTTTTAAGGCATACACTATGCCAAAAGCCAACAAATCTAAAAAGGAAAAATTAACGGTAGAAGAATTGAAAAAATTTGCCAGCGTTGTTTGCGATAATGACAGCTTAATTAAAACATGTCAACAAGCTTTTTTATTAGCTTTCAATCTTGCAGGTGTTCGTATTGAAGATGTACTCACTCTAAAATGGAGCTACGTAAAAAAAGAAAGGATTGAATATAAAATGGAAAAAACCGGGGCGTTAAATTCATTTAAACTTACTCCACAAATTCAAACTATACTTAACTATTTTAAACAAGTCGAAAGTAATTCAATTTATATTATTCCTATATTAAAAGCTGGAGTAGAAGAACTATCTAATGAAGAATATAAAAAGGAGATTAGTAGAAAAACAGCGCTTGTAAATAAATATCTAAAGATTATTGCAGAAAAAGCTAAAATCGAAAAAAAAGTAACTACTCATATCGCGCGTCATACATTTGCCTCCATTGCCATAAAAACATCAAATGGAAATATAAATTTTGTTCAAAATGCTTTAAAGCATTCTAATTCACAAATAACACAAACTTATTTAGAATCGTTAGACGATGAAAGTATGGATGATCAAATGGGGGAGGCAACAAAATTATAGTTTTGTTTCTTATCGTCTGTATTTTCGAATCATTCTAGATGAAATAAAAGTTTCAACAGATTCTTTTTTAAACCAAAATGTCTTGCCGTTTTGTGAATACTCTAATTCAATTAAATAGGGCATTCGTTTATCTAACAATGTTGATACTTTCACCTGAAGAAGTTCAGCAGTTTCCTTAAGAGTAAAATACTTCCACCCGAAAAGCTTCGTTTGCTTATCGCTAATAGCAGTTTCAACCGCTTGCGCAATAACATTTGCTATGTCAGGTAAATCAACGGTTAGTTTCATTTTCGAAGTATTCTATTCAGTTTTTTGAGGCTCTATTTTTGGTTTAATAGATTTTGTAATTTGATATATTATAACTCCAGCGGCAATTAGGCTTAGTGATACCAAAGCTATTTTACCCCAATTTGGTCCGTTTTGTGGGAAATGTATTTGCTCTATTAACATAGTTATGGTTTTTTAATTTTAAATGAATGAATCATTGCTTCCAGTAAATCTTTTGGATGACTATAAGTAACATTATAAGTATTTCCATTTGGTGAAATAATGGTGTCTTTTTTATCTTTTAATTTCTCGAATAAAAACAACAGGTGTTTATTAGAAAATAACTCGAACTGTTTTTTCATTAAATCCACTTCCAATTTAAGTTTAGTGTTTTCAGTATTTAACTTTTGATATTCATTGTTGAAATGGTTTTGTTTGCTTGATATTATAGCATCCTTGCTAATCAACATTTCCTCAAGTCTTAAACATTTATTTTTTAGAATCTCAACCTCACTAATTGCGTCCTCTTTTTCTGACAATAATGCATCTTTATTAAGAAGTATGTTTTCTGCACACTCGCTTAAGCTAATACCAAGTTTCTCAGCCTCCTCGCTCAATTTAAATTTTAGTTCTGGGTAACATCTTACACCTAAAACTGTTTTTCTATTACCTGTGTTGGTAATTTCATCTTCTATTGTTTCTTGATCCATTTTATTTGTTTTTTAGTTGCTTAAGTTTATTCTTAATGCACTACAATAATAAAAAGGATAAACATTGATTCATATTGAGAAAAATCAAGGTCAATCAAGTTCAATCAAGAAATGGAATTAGTTGAGATTGAGACTCTCGAAAATAGTTTTAATAGACTTAAGACCTATGCTAAGCGGCTTACGAGTTTTAAAGTCATCAATTAATTGATTAAGTAGAGTGTTCAAGATTTTCGCGTCAAAATTAGCTTTTGTGTTTTTGAAAAGTATTTCTGCGATTTTATGAATTGGTATACTGCAATATTCTTTTTGCTCTTTATATATCAAATACAATAGGTACATCAGTTGTTTTTGTGACACCTTCCACTCAATTGGATTTTTAGGTAAAATATTGTACTTTTTGAAATGCTCACAGAAAGAATCGTTTTCATTAATCTTATTATTTAAAATCAACGCATCATACAATTTATTTAAGCTATCTTCAGAATATGGCCAATAATGAAATTGGCTGACATCTGTTTTCTTAATGCCATAATTAAGAGTTGGCGTTTTTTCAATTTTATTTTTTGATACCTCATGATGTGGTAAGAAATAACGATTTCGTTCTACCCAATTCATGATTTTGGCAAGCCGGATATTATTGTCAAAAGGGGAATTATTTTTTACATAACGGTATACCCCGTGTTCAACAAATGACGCAAATAATCCTTTTCCTTTCCAAATAGCATTTTGGTAACCAAGTATTGCTTCTATTTTATTTTCATCAAAGGCAATCAATGTTCTTCCTAAGTAGGCTTCAAATCCATAAGTTGTATTTGGAACAACAATAGGATATTTCATTTGTAGAATTAATTCAAAAGGTAAATCGACTTTCTTGCAATAAATAATTATTGGTTGTTTCATTGCTTCCAAAAAATCTTCTTTTTTAAAACCTTCTAAAGTCTTCACAACACTTATAATCTTCTCTGTTCTAAAAAATGCATCTACCATGTCTACATCATATTCATATTTTGAGACTGGTTTAAGTTTTGCCAATTTTACTTGATCTAAAATTAATTTGCGTGTTATGAATTCTTCCTTCCTATTTTTAATTTTCTTGTAAGACTTAAGGTAGTTTTTGAAATTATTGGCATTAGCTAATTTAGGATATGTTTTTTCAGTTAGCTTTTTTTTAAACTGAATTCTTAACCATTCAACAAACGCTCTCTCATGAAAAATTGCGTCGGCAATTTTCTCGTTTTCCTTTACAGGAGTTTTTTCTTTTAGCGTTAAAAAATATGCCTCATAAATTGGAGCAAAAAAATCACTGATATGTTTTTTCATGGATGTGTTATTTAATGTAATTTAATTAAAAAATTAATAAATCCAATCGATTTTGTTGACTAATATTTTTAAGGGATTTTAATATTATTTCTTCCAGATTCTATTTTTGTTAAAATTAAAGACTAATGTCGGCTCCAATAACTTAAAATTGGTTAAACAGGGTTAACAATTTTAAAAAGCGTGTTAACCCTTGATAACAGTGGTTAACACTACCTGAAATTTCGTTAACCCTAGTTAACCGAAGGGTGAAAAATTGAAACATAGTGTTAATCCCTTTTAATAGTAGGCAACATCCCTTAAGTTAACCATCGGTAACTTCGGCTAACCTTTGAAATTATATGTTAACGCGAGTTAATAACTGGGATGTATTTAAGTTTTGTAGACTAATAATCAAAAATTAACTCCCTGAACTTTGTTCAAATCACAATTGTTTCGTTAATTAAATAATAAATAAGTAACCGCATTTAACCCCATATAATTTTAATCAGTTTTATCATCTTTAGCCCGAATTAATAATTATTAAAGATTTAAAATGTTTCTTAAAGAAGAATTTTAATATTTACTAAATTATACCTGTGTGTTCACCTAGTTTTTCACTTTCGTTTACATGTTTTGTTCCTTGTTAAATTTTATAGATTTATCTTTAGAATTCTTGAAAAGATTATAATTTTTTAATGACAATGAAGCAGAATTTCTTAAAAACTAGTCGTATTATTTATTATTCAATTCTAATAAATTTTGTTTCCATTAATTCTTTTTCTCAAAAATATATCGAGCCTGATAAATTTAAACAATTTAATATTACGGTCAATTACGATGAGTATACTGTAAAGACTCAAATGCTAAGTCAAAATAAATCTATAACAGTAAATAATAATTTGGTTTACATGTGGTATAGCTCACAAAAAATAATTGAAACAAAAGGTGGGTATGAAGGGAAATTAATTCATGGTAAATACACTTCTTTTTATTTAAATAATCAATTAAAAGAGCAAGGTCAAATTAAATATGGATTAAAAACTAAAGAATGGAAATATTGGTATTCTGATGGTAAACTAAAAGAGGTTATTAACTGGAAAAACGGTAAAAAAAACGGAAAGTATTTTTTATATAATGATTACGGGCAATTAATGGCGAAAAGTAACTTTAAGAATGATAAATTAAATGGACGATTTTATACTTACGGACAAAATGGAATAATTTCTGAAAAAAAGAAATATAAAAATGGTGATGAAATTATGCCTAAGATAAAGGTTGAAAAAATAAAACAACCAAAAACTGCTAAAGAACCAAAAGTAAAAAAAGAGAAAAATAAAAATTCTGAGGGAACAGAAAATACTAAGAATCCAAAAAAAGAATCGTTCTTTCAAAAATTATTTAAAAAAACGCCGAAGTCTGAAAAGAAACCAAACGAGCCTAAACCTACCGAAAACAAAGTTGTTTCTAAATAACTTAGCATAAACATGAGTAGTTTAGCGCAAAAAACAAATTCAATTTTTAAAGGTAAACTTAAAGGGGGGGCATTATACATTGCTATCATTGTAAGTATTGTAATTGGCGTTCTTTTAAGCATGTTTATATTATTGGCCCATTACAATCAGCGAAACATAATAGTTTTTACTCAGTCAACACAACTTTATTACAACCTAAAAAGTGCTTTTGAAATTGCACAGTCAGATTATTTTACTTCTGATTTAAATGATAAATGGTTTAAAAACACATCAAATGATGATTCTTTAAAAGTTAAAAAATTAAATTGGGGCAGTTTTTTATTAATCCATGCTCAAACAAAAAACAGACATCAATCTTTATCACAAGCCGGTTTATATGGCTCTTTTATGAATGCCGATACGGCTTTGATGGTTTCGGATAATAGTAGACCCATTGGTTTAAGCGGTAAAATAGAATTTAAAGCGAATTGTTATTTGCCAAAAGCAGGTATAAAACCTGCATTTATTGAAGGGCAGAGTTACCAAAGTTCATCTCAAAACAATGTGTTTATTAGAACCAGCAAAGGCAGTATCCCTGAAGTTAATGATGCCATAATTAAAAACTTAAAACAACAATTTGAAATTTCTTATTCTAATGATAGCATTATAAACCTGGTGCCAGATAAATTAGATAATTCCTTTACTGCCAAAACGATTGTATACGAATTAGGTTCTGGTAAATTGTTTGGTAAAAACTGGAAAAACAACATTAAACTAATTTGCAGGAGCCACTTGGAATTAGATAGCTCATGTCATTTAGAAAACATTTTAATTGTTTGCCAAAAGGTAATATTTAAACAAGGGTTTAAGGGGAGTGTGCATGTAATAGCAAGTGACAGCATTATTACAGAAAAGAACTGTGAGTTTTTGTATCCTTCTTCTTTTACTTTGTTGGCAAATGATAATGTTTCTACAAATTTAAAATGTATAATGTTAAATGAAGGTTGCCGATTTTTTGGTGGAATTATTGCCATTAATCAAAGTAATATAACTACAAGCTCTAAGGTTTTTGTAAAGCTCAATACATCTTGTCAGGTTAACGGTTTAATTTATTCGAGTGATTATATGCACATTGAAGGGCAATTAAATGCAACTGTTATTGCAAATACCTTGTTATTAAAAACACCATCGGCTGTTTATGAAAATCATATTTTAGGTTGCGAAATAAATCCAAAAAAGTATTCGCAAATTTTAGCAGTGCCTCTTTTATTTAAAACCAACTCCAAATTACAATGTTGCAAAAAGGTAAATACTTAAAAGGTAGTACAATAATAGAAGTGCTAATTGCTTTGGCTATTCTTAGTTTTTGCACAAGTTTGGCTGTTATTATTTATTTAAATATTCAAAAAAGTAGCCTACCATTTTTTAAAATAAAGGCGCAGGAATTGGCAACTTATTATATGTACGATGCTCTAAAAAACAAAACATTTGTTGATGAAATATTTAAGCAGGAAGAGTTTTCGATAAATAAGATCGTTACTTTAAATGAACAATTTAGAGATTGTTATACTTTGAGAGTTATTGTTTTTGATAATACTAAGAAAAAAATATTTGAATTAGAATCTGTTGTTAATAATCAAAATTAAGTGAATATTAATTTTAAAAAAATATTTAAACATAAAACAAAAGGACTCACGCTTGCAGAAGTGTTAGTTACTTTAGCATTAACATCTATTGTTATTACACTTTCTTATAGTACTTTAAATTATACCCAAAAATTGTTTTACAATTATAAAAAGCAAAATCAATTTATAAATGAGTACACTGATTTTAATAAGCGTATGCGTTACGAATCTCTCAAAGCGAATACAATTTCTATGCAAAGCGAAAATACTTTTTTAATTAACAGAGATAGTATACAAACATCTTTACAATTTTTCCCGAAAGTTATTTTAATGTCTCGAAAAGATAATTGCGATACCTTTCATATTGAAGCAAAAAATATTAAAATGGAATATGAAATTATAAATAATCCACAATGGACAAATAAACTAGTGAAATTATTGGTGTTTGAAACTGAATTTACCAAGCAGAAATTTAATTTTATTTTTCATAAAATTTATGATGCTTCAGTAAAATTTGAATTAGATAAAGAGGAATAAATAAAAAATGGCAAGTATAGATTTATCAAAATATTCAGAAAAAGAAATTAAAAAAAGTTCCAAGCCCTCAGGTGAGGCTAATTCGAATTTTGCAGATATTTTGAATACTGAGATTTCTTTTTTTGAAAAAAAATTCGGAGCAAAAGAAAAAGAAAGTATCTATTCTGAATTAGGTTTACTTATTTCAACTGGAGTAGATATTAAAACTGCTTTTGAAATTATTGAAGAAGATATTCCTAACAAAAAACACAAAGCCCTTTTAGAAAAAATTAAAAACGATATTATTAGCGGCAAGCGTATTTATGAAGCTTTTGGCGAACACGATAAAATATTTAGTAAATATGAAGTTCAAAGTATAAAAATAGGGGAGGAGTCTGGTAAACTAGCAGACGTTTTAAAAGAATTAGGTGCGTTTTATGAGTCCAGTATTAAATTAAAAAGACAGATTGTAGGCGTATTAACATATCCAGTTGTAGTTACCAGTATGGCTATTTTAACGGTGTATTTTATGTTAAGTTTTGTGGTGCCTATTTTTAGCGATATTTTTACGCAAACAGGCGGAGAGTTACCAGCTATTACACAGTTCTTAATTAAATTGAGTAATAAAAGTTCGATGATTTTTTATTTGTTGTTTGGCTTTATTGGGTTTTTAGTTTTGCTCCATAAAACACAATCTAAAAAAGTTTGGTATCGTAAATACACTTCTACCTTTTTTCTTAAAATTCCTGTAGTAAATAAACTTATTCAGAAAATTTATTTAGCACGTTTTTGTCAAAGCATGAAATTGCTTGCGGGAGCTAAGGTTATGATTAATGAGGCTTTAGATTTAGTTACAAATATGATTGAGTATTACCCAATTGAAATAGCATTAGAAGAGGCAAAAAGTGAGGTCGTAAAAGAAGGTAAACTGTTAAATGAAAGTTTGGCTAAGCACACTATTTTCCCGAAAAAATTAGTTGCTTTAATTAAACTTAGCGAAGAAGTAAATGCCCCTGAAATTATTTTCGAAAAATTGCATCAACAATATTCGGCAGAAATTGAGCACCAACAAGCAGTTGTGGGCAAATTAATTGAACCTATTTTTATTATTATTTTGGGTTTATTTGTAGGTTTTATTTTGGTTGCCATGTATTTACCCATGTTTGAAATGAGTTCAGGTACGTTTTAATATTTTAATTAATTAGATATTTACATTTTTTTTTATCAATTTTGAATCATCAATGAAAAAACTAAAATTATATTTTGCTAAAATTAATTCGCACCGTTTAAATGGTATGACTTTAATTGAACTACTTTTAGTTCTTGCTTTAATTGGTATTTTACTTTCAATGGCTGTTCCAAAACTAATGCCTTTGATTGGGCGCACAAAGTCTTTAGAAGCACAAATGCAATTAAAGCACATTTTAAGCTTGGAGAAAAATTATTTTTATATTAATTCTAAGTATACAAATAATTTAGATGATATTGACTTTGAACAATCAAAATTAGTAACACAGGATGGCAAAGCCAACTATAAAATTGAAATTGTAGAAGCTACTAATCGATCTTTCGTTGCTAAAGCTACTTCGGTTACTGATTTTGATCAGGATGGTCAATTTAATGTTTGGCAGGTTAATCAAGACGAGGAAATCAAAGAAATCACCAAAGATTAAATTTTTAATTTCAAAACATCATGCTTATTTATTTATATTGGGCTGGATTAGTATTGTCCGGTAGTTGTCTTATATATCAAGACTTTAAAACGAGGTTAATTAGTACTTGGCTAATTATTTTGTTTACATTAAGTAATGTAAGTTTATATTTAAGTGGTAATTCTTTTCAGAAGTTTTTTGAAAATTGTATTTTTTGTTTGAGTTATTTTTTGTTCTGTTATTTGATTCTTCATTTATATTTTTATTTAAAAACAAAAACATTTCAAAAAATACTAGACTCAAAAGTTGGGTGGGGAGATGTTTTACTTTTTATAGCCGTTGGCTGTACTTTGACGCCTGAAATATTAATTTATTTTTTTACTGCAACTTTTTTTGTTTCAGTTATTGGGCACTTTTTTGTATTTAAAGCAAATAAAAATGTTCCGCTCGCCGGTTATTTAATAATTATGTTTTTAACGTATATGTTATTAGACACTCTAGATTTATTGGTTTAGGTTTACAGGAACTATCCCATTTTTTATTGCATACATTACTAAATCAACAGCGTTTTTAGTTTTAGTTTTTTTATAAATATTTCCTTTATGAAAATCAACAGTGCTTGCTGATATAAAGAGTTTTTCAGAAATGAGTTTGTTTCCAAGGCCATTACATATTTCTTTTAAAACACTTGTTTCTCTTTCTGATAAAGATGTTTTACTTGGAAGTTTGCTTTTTGAATTTTTTTGCATTAAACCATTTAATAGTATTTCTGAAATTTTTGAATCAAAGTATCTTCTTTCTTTTACTACGGTATTGATGGCTGTAAAAAAATTCTCAGCGCTGGATGATTTACTTATGAAACCATTGGCGCCATTAGTTATGAAATCCAAGATTACTGTAGCCTCATCGTAAAGACTTAAAATCAATATTTTTATATTTGGGTGTTTTTTTCTAATTTCAATTAACGCTTCTTTGCCATCCATAATTGGCATTCTGTAATCCAATAATATTAAATCCGGAATTTGATTATTTAGTTTTTCAATTAATTCTTTCCCATTTATGGCTTCATCAATAATTTCAAAATTTCCATTTGCCAAAATTAATGATTTCATAGCTTTTCTAAGTAGTTCATGGTCTTCTGCAATTGTTATTTTTATTTTCATAAATTAAAGTAATGATTTGTTTTTTAAATAGATGTGTTCTTTTGGTGCATTTTTTGTTATTATAAACGTTTATTTTTTATAAATCTTATCTGTATTCTTTTTTTTTGTAAAATAATGTAAAAATACGTCTACTTTTTTTTTCTTAATACAGTTTGTCTGTTTTGTTTTATAAGTGGTATGCTTTAGCGAGTAGTTAGTTTTTGTATAAATATTTAATTCGATTTAGGCTTTAAGAGTTTCCGTTTTTTTATAAGGATTTTTATTGCAATTAGTTTTTTTTCCAATATACATATTTACCTATTTATTCCTTTAGAAACACCTAGGTGATTCCATAGTTTTTAGTACTATGCCTTTTTTTATCTTATTGTTTTGTAAGGAATTAGATTTCTCTGAGTGCTTTTGGTTTTTTTCCGGAAACATGATGTGTTAGATTTTAATTTAATTTCGACGACGTAATAATAAAAATAAATGAAATAAAATTAACTTTTTCTATTTGTTTTAAGGTTACAGGAGTTTATATGTTATAGCAAGCAATAACAGATTTAATAAAGTTAAAATAATTAATAACAAATAAAAATTTTAAATTAAATGAGAGTATTAAAAGCAATTACGGTTCTATCTTTTTTCTTAACTTCAATTATAGCTAATTCCCAAGTTAATACTAGTCATCCTACTATTAGTAGCTTTAATGTTTCGTATAAATCAGCACCTCAGCCATCAGTAAATACAACTCCAGCTAGTTTCCCTGAGTTTAAAGTAATTCCTCAAGCTACAATTACATTAGTTTCTTCAAATAATGTTTCTAAAATTTATTTTAAAATTTTAAATGTTTCTAATGATTCCATTGTGTACCAAATTAACTATTTATTAAGCTCTCCTGTTGTTATAAATAATTCAGGTAAAAAGCTATTTGAAAATGTTAATGGAATAATATTTATATCTAACGGACAAGAATTTGGATTAAAACCATATAAATATGAAATAACCACCGAAAATACGCAAACTAATTTGTCACCTGTTTTTTCTGCAATAAAATAATTTATAATATGAAATTTATTAAGTATTACCTATTCTTAATTTCTTTTTTTGTGGTTAGTGTTAGTGACGCACAAATAATAGTTAAAGGTTATATAGACCATGTAGTTCCTGATGATTTAGATTCATTAGGTAATTTAAAACTTAATGTTTCAGGTGGAGCATCGCCTTACACATATAAATGGACACCAGGGAATACAACCATTCAAGATAAAACAAACGCACCAATGAATTATTATTCCCTTAGGGTAAAAGATAATAATGGGGATAGTGTTTTTTATAATTACAATTTAGGATATAAAATTAATTGGTCAAATTTTAATGGAACTGCATCTACAAATGATAGTTTATATCCAGCAACAACTGTACCTGCACAAATAGATCACCCTACAGCGGTAAGTAAAAATATATTAAGACCTAATACGCAAGGTTGGGCTGAGTTTGTTATGATGGCTCCAATGCAAAGTTGTCTTTTAGGTTTCTTAGATAGTATTTCGGTTGTTACGCCTGGTTATCATTATGATTATGATTATGCCTTACACATAACTTCAGGAAATTATCTTTATGCCTGGTATGGTGGAAGCTGGATATATCTTGATGTTGTTTACCCTGGTGATATATTAAAAATTGGCAGAAATTCATCGGAGTTTTACATCAAAAAAAATGGGGTTAATAAACATTCGACTTCAACCTCTCTAACATCAAAGAGCTTGATGTTGAAAGCGTTTCTCTCGACCAGTCCATTTATGCGAATTGGTGCTAGTTTTGCAGATTCCACATCAGCCTCAGCTTTGAGTGTTAATGCTTTTGTTGATCATGTTATTCCAAATGGTATTGATACACTTGGTAATATTAAACTAACGGTCTCCGGTGGAAGTACTCCTTACACTTATAAATGGACACCTGATAATACTACAAGTAAAAACAAAACAGATGCAACTATGAATGCTTATTCTTTTAAAGTTAAAAGCTTTTTAGGCGATAGCGTTATTTATAACTATAATTTGGGATATAAAACCCAATGGTCAAATTTTAACGGCATGGGTTTTAGCAATGATACATTAATGCTTGCCACAACTGTACCCGCTCAGCAAGATAATCCAACAGCGAGGTCAATCAATAAACTTGCGGCAAATACTCAAGGGTGGGTGGAAATGGTTATTAGACCCTATGGTGATCAATTTTTAGTTGGTCTCTTAGATAGTGCTTCAGTGGTTACTCCTGGAGGCTTTGTTGATATGGATTATTGTTTTCATATTACCTACGATAATGCTTTATACGCTTGGTCGCCGCAAGCTAATTTTGTTTTTTTAGGGTATGTAAATACTGGAGATGTAGTTACTATGGGACGTAATGCAGCAGATTTTTACATTAAAATAAATGGGGTTACAAGTCATACACAAACTATAACTACAAATAAAGCATTACAAATAAAAGCACTTATTTTAGGTGATATTTTGGTTAATATCGGTTGTTCATTTGATACCGATTTAAGTGCAGCCTTTGTTAAAGAGCATGCTGATTATAATAATCCATTTACAGGATCTATAACTGTTAATCCTACCGGTGGAGTTTCACCTTATCAAGTCGCTTGGAATAGGAATGATGGAATAATTTCAAATTCTAGAATAAATCTTTCACAAGGTTCGTATACTGTTAGTATTACTGATTCTTTAGGGGCTGTTAAAGAGAAAGTTGTGAATATTGGAATTAAGCCTTTTTGGAATATTAAAAAAAATATAAATATTTCAGCTGATTCTCTTTGGCTAAATAGATCTGACTCACTAGGTGTTATGGTTTCTGATAATGTAATTTTAAGAAATCAAATTACTTGGCATGAAGGAGTTATTAATAATTTAAATCATGATTTTTCTATTGGATACATTGGAATTACGGATACAAATCTAGTTGCATCATCTCCAGTTTTTGGAGATTCATTAATGTTAAATAGAATCGATTCATGTTATTCACTTATGCGTCGCGCCGTAAATAATGTCTTGCCTCTTGTTGGGTCGGATAGCATCTTAAATTTAGATGATAATTATAATAATATTCATTTTATTAGAATAAAAAACGGGAAGATAAAGATATTATTAAACGGTAGTTCTTATAAGGATTCATATACCTATAGTGTCGGTGATGAGTTAAAAATTGGAAGGAATATTAATGGTAATATTTATGTTGCAATAAATGAAAAGATTGTTTTTGCAAATTCCTTTAATTTAAATAGTCAGTTCTTATTTCCAGTAATACTTCCTGCAACACCCACTCATATAAAAAAGAAAGCAGTTTATACTGGAGGGCCCCCTGTAAATGTTATCCCTCTTACTTCGTTTCCTTACGCTGTTTTAAAACGCGAATTAGATGGTAGCTATTATAATGCGAGAAATAATAATTTATATTTCACTATTGATGGTGAGTATAATTCAATGAATTTGGATTACAAAGTATACGATTATAAAAGAACAATTATGTCAGGACTTAGTATTAGTAGTTCGACCTTAAATAATGGTGATAACCGTTATTTAATAAATGTTACATCTCTTCCAATAGGAGAATTTTTTGTTTTGGAAGTTATTAATCAAAAAAATGAAAAAAGAGTGTTAAGGTTTACAAAACCTTTTTGCCCTTGGTGTCAGTAAAAATAAATATAACATGAGGATATTATCTTTAATAAATGTAATTGGAATTATAGGAATTGTTTGTTTTTTATTCTATAAAAATAAGAGTGAAAAAAAGATAGTTTATATAAATAACGGGGAATTATTTGCCTCCTTTAAAATGTCTAATGAATCTAATGAAAAAGTAAAATTGTTTGAACAGAGTAAACAATCAATTTTAGATAGTTTAATTAATGAAATTAAATTATTAAATCCATCAAATGATAAAGATTTAATTGCAAGACTTAAAAGTGAGTATCTATCAAAACGAAATGTTTTTTCAGAAGATATTAATAAAATAAAACAATCATCAACTGAAAAAATAGCAAATCAAATTAACCAATATGTTAAAGAATTTGCTGAAGAAAATTTCTATGATATTGTGTTAGGGGCTAATGGCACAGGTAATATTTGGTATTCAAAAGAAAATAATGATGTTACAAAAGAATTAATTGAATTTTCAAACGCGAAATATGATGGGAATAAATAAGCTACTTGTTGGATTTATGGTTTTTGTTTTTGCCCTATCAAGTTGTGGAAATAAAATATTAAAACAACAAAGAATAATGGATGGTATTGTCTATGAAGTAATGCCATTTAAAAACGACACTTCTTCTGATGATGAAACCTCATCTTTTAAATTTGTTATTAGTGAAAAAAAAGCTGGAACTAAAATTCAAGATTATTTTAAACCAAGTAATTACAACAAGTTACTGTTTTACATTAATAAAAATTTAAATGCCGATTTTAAATTAAAAATTAATGAAAAAGATGTTTATCCAATTATGGTTCATTTTGAGCCAAATATGAGAATGACAAATAAATTGGTTTTCCTGATAGCATTCGAAAAAAATAATTTCAATGATAATGTTTCTTTCGAGTTTAATGATAATTTATTTAATAACGGAAATATTAAGTTTAAAATTACTAATGACTTTAACATATAAACATGTTCAATATTAATCCAAATAGCCATAAAAGAAAATTTTCTTCAGTTGTATTATTAGCAATATTAATTCAACTTTTTCTTCCATTAAAAACATTCGCTTTAACAGGTGGACCAAGTCAAGCTGAATTTGAAAGTTTTGAACCGGCAGGGGCTTCTGAAATGGTTAATCTGGCTACCGGAGATTTTGTATATAATATTCCGCTTTTAGATGTAGATGGGTATCCTATAAATATTTCATATCATGCTGGCGCATCAATGGAACAAGAGGCAAGTTGGGTTGGATTGGGATGGAGTTTAAATGTTGGTTCTATAAATAGAGCTATGCGTGGTTTGCCTGATGATTTTGATGGCGATTTAATTGGAGATGAAATTAATATTTATGAAAATAAAACATATGGAGTTAATCTAGGAATTGGAGTTGAAACTTTTGGTTTAGATGTTGCAGTCTTTGGTGTAAACGCAGGTTTTGGAATCAATTATAATAATTATAAAGGATTAGGTCTTGAGGTTGAAGTTGGAGTAACTGGAAACTTAAATGCAACGTTTATGGGTAATGGTGGCGCTTTTAGTGGTGGGCTTGGTTTAAAATTAAGTAACCAAGATGGTGCAGATTTTACAATGAATGCAAATTTGGGTGGGTCACTTTCTTTGGGTTTTGGAGGTGCAGTTGGAAAGGGAATTACAAAAGCATATAATTCAAGACAGGGAATGGTTGGGGATATTGTTTCCCAAAGCGGAGCAAAAGGAGGTTCTATTGGTGGTATTGGATATATGTCTGGTACTGGTTCAGCAATTAATTTAATACCAAATACTGCTTACACTCCTTCTACTGAATATGGAACAAAATTTAGTGGAATTACTGGTGAAATTCATATTGGGGGAGAAATGTTTTGGTGTAATGGTTTTGGGAATCTAAGAGGATATTATTTTAAGCAAGAGTTAGATAATAAAATATTTTCTAGGCCGGCTTATGGTTATTTGAATTTAGAACATGCGGGTCAGGATGCCATGATGGATTTTAATCGCGACAAAGATGGTACTTATTATTTAGAGTGTCCAAAATTACCTTTTGCAAATTTAACTTACGATATATTTAATACAAATGCACAAGGATTAAATGAAGTGTTTAGACCTTACAGAAACGATTTTGGCGCTGTACATGATATAATGATTACTGGTGGAGGAACAGCTCATGATGTTGGACTAGAAGCGAACATTGGAAATATTATTGGTATTGGAGCAAATGATTATGGTATAACTACAAATAATATAAGTGGTTATTGGTTAAATGGAAATAATACAACAGGAAATAATATGTTTCACGGGGAGAATGATTTAACCAATCCAGGAAACGAAACGTATGAACATGTTTATTTTAAGGCATTGGATGAACTTTGTGTTGAGTCAACTGGTTTTTATAATAATATTGGGAAAAATAGCTTAGCATCTTTTAGTTTAGTTAGCGCTGGTAATTCAAGTACTTTAGATAATGTATTAAACACTACGGGTGGCGGAACATACGGTGGACAAATAAAAACTAACAGAGATGTTAGAAATAATAATTTTAGTTTTTTAAATGTTGAAGAAGCCCAAAATATATCAACAACAAATAGTGTAACCACAAATAAAAATGATATAATTAATTTCCCAACTAACACTTTTAATTATACGACCTCTGGCGATATTGATGTGAGTGCCACAACAAATACTTTTTTACCAAGAAATTTAGGTTTAGGAATCAATAATAAGCATATATCAGAAGCAACTGTGCTTAAGGAAGATGGATCAAGATATATTTATGGTATTCCAGTTTACAATACTTCTTTTAGAGAAGAAATATTTAATGTGTCATCGAATTCTATCACTAACGATGATTTAGTTTCTTATACCAACGGATCGGATAACACCGTTAATAATAATTTGGGAATGGATCATTTCTTTAATAAAAAAAGTCTTCCACCATACGCGCATAGTTATTTATTAACAGCTTTACAAAGTAGTGATTATGTCGATATTACTGGCGATGGAATGACTAATGATGATTATGGTGATTATACAAAGTTTAACTATTCAAGAACAACTGGAACATCAGATTATCTTTGGAGAAATCCAGTAGTTAGTGGAGGTACTAAGGCAATATTTGAACCGGGTTTAAGGGCTGACCCAAAAGATGATAAAGGTGCTGTTGTTTCTGGATCAAAACAATTATGGTACATACATAGTATTGAAACAAAAAATTATGTAGCGGAATTTCATATTTCTGATAGGTTAGATGGAAGAGGTGTAGACCCAGCGGGAAATGTAATGACTAATTCAGAAAACATACAAAAAAAATTAGAAAAAATTGTATTGTATTCTAAGTTTGATCTTACCACGCCTATTAAAACAATTAATTTCACTTACGATTATATTTTATGTCCAGGAACACCAAATAGTGTTGGGGCAAATCAAGCTAAACTTACATTAACAAAAATAGATTTTACTTATGGTAAATCTAATAAAGGTGTTTTTAATCCTTATCAATTTATTTACTGCGACTCAAACCATGATGGGAATATGGAAACTGCGTTAAATCCATCTTATGATAGAAGATGGATAGATCGTTGGGGTTGTTACCAAGCGGCGACTGCAAATTTTACATCAAACAATAAAGATTTTCCTTACACAATTCAAGATAAAGCTAAAGTTGATGTTAATGCTGCTGTATGGAATTTGAGTTCAATAATAACACCTGCGAAATCCAAAATAAATGTTAGCTATGAATCTGATTCTTATTCATCTATTCAAGATAAAGTACCAGGGCAAATGATTACAATGGTAGATTTTTTGGAAAACGCCCCCACGACTAGTCAAAGTCTTAATTTGCCAAATTCTAATACCACTGTTAATTTATATAATCCAAGCTCACCGTATAAACCAAATAATTGGATGATTGTTGATTTGACAAAATTTAGCGAAGGTGGTTTACAAGCGTCATCAACTGGCGATGCAAATACAAAACTTAAAACTGATGTTTTACCAGCAACCAATTTGAATGGAAAAGATCAACTGTTTTTTAGAGGCTTTGTAAAAGTTGGGAATGTAAATTCTTCTCAAGACGAAATGATACCTGGATATGCTGAATTTGATAGAGCCTTAAGTTTTGTTTTAACTGACGGGTCAAGTACATCAAACGGAATAACGACATTTAAATATGCATGTATTAAATTGAAGGATGTAGATATTGACGACCTTAGTAATGCTGCTGGAAACAATTGCAATCCTATAGCAAAAGCCGGTTGGCAAATAACTAAAACATTACTTCCTAAAATTGCCTATCCTGGAAGTGAACCAAGTAATACTTTAGCAGCTTTAGCTGGGCTTTGGGGTGCAATGACTGAAGTATTTACCTTTAAACAAAAAAACAAAAAAACAAAAGGTTAAGAAAAAAAGGTTTATCAGCTAAGATTTATCCTGCAAGTTCAATTGTACGGGTTAATGTTCCTAATAAAACAAAATATGGTGGAGGTCATAGAGTAAATAAGATTGAGGTTGTTGATAATTGGAATAGTATGGTTAGTTCTGAAGCTTCTACAACTTATGGGCAAACTTACGACTATACTTCAAAAGAGTTTTCTGGTAAAATTTATAGTAGTGGAGTAGCTTCATATGAACCATTAGTTGGAGGAGAGGAAAATTCGTTACGTGAACCAATTGATTATTCTGTTGCTCGCATTGCGGCACCAGATGATGCGCATTTTGTAGAACGCCCTATAGGCGAAAGTTTTTATCCGCCATCTACCATTATTTATGGAAAAGTAACTGTAAGAAATTTAGATAGATTAGATGTTTCGAGTAATCCAATTACCTCTAATATTGGAAGGACTGAATATGAGTTTTATACTGCAAAAGAATTCCCAATATATAGTGATATGGATGGGTTACAATCTGATATATATATGCCAGACCCAGAAGGCAATCTTTTTAATACATCCATTGAATCTTCAGCTTATTTATCTCAAGGATTTATTTTGAAATTAAATAATATGCATGGGAAGCTAAAGAGTATTCTCACTTTTCAGGAAGGAAACAATAACCCAATATCAGGTACGCGATATTATTATAAAACCTCAGCTTCTAATCAAAAGGAGTTAGATAATAAGATTACCATAATCAATGAAGATGGTTTAATTACTTATAATCAATTAATAGGGCAGCATGTAGAAGTTGTTTCGGACATGCGAAGTTCGAGCAGTGTTACTTTTGGACAAACAAAGAGCGCAAATTTAAATGCTTCAATAATACCTTTTACAGTTATAATACTTCCAATTCCATTTTGGTACAATGGTACTTCTTCCGAGACGCGCGATTTTTACTCTTCAACTTTAAATAAAGTGGTTACACAAAATGGTATTTTGTATAAAATTGATAATATAAATGATTATTCTACTTCGACTACAGAAAATCTTGTTTGGGATGCTAAAACTCACGATGTGGTACTTTCAAAAACAACCACTAATTATAGAGATTTTGATTATGCTTATTCAACTCCCGCGTATTGGGTTAATGAAGGAATGGGAGCGGCATTTAAAAATTTGGGCTATGGCTTTAAAAATGTAATAAATACTTCTAATGGTCAAATAACATTAACTAATGGCTTGTTAAAAGATGGTGATGAAATAGAACTCATCTATACAGATGCAAATGACGGATATATTTCAATATTACCAGAAAAATTATGGATAAGGAAAGTGTCTTCGTCTGGAACAACTTTAGAGTTGATAAATAGAAATGGAAAAGTTTGTAAAACTTCGGGGACAAATTTATATAATGTTTTTGCAACGCCAATTGCGCCAACAAATGCTAGTAATTATGTATTAAAAGTTATACGTTCAGGATATCGAAATTTATTAACTGAAAGTGCTGAAGTTATTTCGTTTTCTGGTGATCCAAAACCAGGCTCTGCAACGGCAATAAATAAAAATTTATATGTATTAGATGCTGGAGCAACTGAATATACAGAAGATTGGTCAAGTTATTGCTCGTCAAACTTTATTACTTGTACCGACCAAAATTTCACTACTACTAACCCTTATATATTAAATACTAAAGGAAATTGGAGAGAAAAGCGAGGCTATTCTTATTTATCTGAGCGCGTTGAAAAAAATGTTACTAATGTTTATGATATAAGTAAGGATGGTACGTTTGATTCTTACAAACCCTTTTATGAATTTTCTGGAGGCTCTTGGAAAACAATATACGACCCTGCACGGTCAGGTTATAATGCTAATTTGCCTTTTGATAAATGGGTATTATCGGGTGAAATTACAAAGGTTAACCAGTATGGTAATGTTCTTGAGGCAAAAGATGCTTTAAATGTATTTTCATCTTCAATATACGGGTATAATCAAACACTTAAAAAAACAACGGCTGTAAATGCCCGCTATAGAGAGATTGCCAATCATAATTTTGAAGACCATTTGCTACCTGGCTTTTGTGTGGAGAATCATTGGATTCCTTACGGTTACAATAGTGTTACAAATGTTACGGCTCACACTGGAAGATACTCTTGTCTTTTACCACAAAACGGTGGAAATATCAGTTTTGAATTTCCTCTTACTCCTTTAGATTGTGAGGTTCCTTATGGGGCTAATAATGTGTTTTATGATGCCGCTTCTACATCTACAACATCAAATATATATGGATACAATGATTTAAATTGTAAAAGTTGTATTTCAAATTTTGGACCAATTTCTAATTGGCCAAAAGTTCAGAAATATACAATTAGTGTTTGGTTTAAGGAAGGTCAATTAAATCCTAATGGAAATTATAGTTCACCATCAGTCATGCTAAGTGCTTTAAACGCCACTTCAATAAATCTTATTGGAAAATCTGGAATTATTAATGGTTGGCAAAAATTCGATTATGAATTAACAATTCCTCCGCTTTACCCAACTAATACAGGTATTAATATAGATTTTATAAATACTAGTTTAACTGTACCGCTATATGCTGATGATATAAGAATTCATCCTTCGAATGCTTCAATGGCTTCATACGTGTATGATCCCAAATCTCTCCGTTTATGGTCTGATTTAGATGATAGGAATTTCGCGACTTTTTACGAATATTCTAACGAAGGTGTTTTAGTTAGGGTTAAAAAAGAAACCGAAAAAGGTATTATCACTATTCAAGAAACACGTAACAGCTTTAAGAAAAACTAATGTTAAGCTATTTAAAAATTAGTATTGTTATCCTTCCTTTTTTGTTTTTTAATAACAACGAAAAAGTTAAGAAAGAAATTATTGAAATAAATAAGGCGTATTTTTTAACTACTACTATTGGGGTAGATGTAACAACAACAGCATATAATGTTACGCAAGATAAATTAATTCAAACCTCAAAAATGAGTATTACAAAAGCACCTGGTAAATATTTAATAATTAATGGCAATAATGAAAGTATGGCGAATATGGATTATAAAATAAATATCCATCACGAAAAAAAGATAATTATTGTAACAAAATTAACTGAAAAAACACCTTACGAAAAAAAACCTGATGTTGATTTTATGAATAGTAAAAATTTCGGTATGAATCTAGATACCGTTATGGACTTTTATAAAGAATTAAAATTAACTAGTTTAAATGAAAGTGATAATGAATTGTATTTTGAATTCAAATCTGGAAAAATTAATCAGTCAAAAGTAATTTATAACAAAACAAATTTTAAAATTAATTACGTCGAAATATTTACTTCCGTTAAGGAAAAAAAATATAAATATGTTATTAAATATAATTATAAACCTACTAACACTGTTACAAAAAAATGTTTTGATGAAAGAAATTATTTCACGATTAATAAATCAAAAATAATACTTAATCCAAGTTTTGCTAATTACAAACTCACTTATAATAAATAAAAATATGAGAAAAATATTTTTTCTATTGATAATAATCCTTTCTTCAACTTTAAATTTGGATGTTAAGGCCGCAAATGTAATTACTAATGCAAGGCTAGAAGGTACAGCCATTTCTGCAACTAGTGCAAATTTATTTGTTAACTATGATAAGTATAGCTCTTTACCTGCATTCACGCCCAATTTTTCAAATGGCTTAATAGAGTTTGGTATCGATGAAACAAAAAAAATATACCACAATCAAGCCTTTACATCAATTGTTTCTTTTACCTACAATGCACAATATTTTAATTTGGTTAATACAGGTATTCAAACCCAAACTCTTATTGTTGATTTTGCACCTGGCTCAACTTCATTTAAAGGCCAAGCTTTTTTTAAAATACCAAATGCTGTAATGATAAACATTACAAAGTTTGATTTGAAAACTTATATTAATTATGGACAAAGTGGGCAAACTCTTGTTTCAAATCCTTTGGATTTATATATTGAATCATCAATAGATGCTGATGAGACGTTATTTTTTAACTATTTAACCTCGCCCTTCCCAATACCATCAACAGCACAAATTTCTTACAACGTTATTACAATTGCTTCTGCTGCGCGCGAGCTGCAAGTATATTGGGATTACTTGAGTGGAGCAGAACAGTATGAATTAGAATATATTTATGTAGATGATTATGATGCAACTGGCGTGTACTCAACTCAAAAATCATCTAGCACTATTGATTACGATTTTTTACATGATGCAACAAGAATAGTTACTACCAATCAATATTATAATATACCACTTATATATGAACGAGGGTATTTGTTGTTTCGTGTAAGAGGGGTAGGGCGCTCAAAAATAAATAATAACGAAAGATTGGAAGGATTATGGTCAAACCCTGGTTTTGAATCTGGTGTTGTTAGTACTTTCGCCGCAAACTTTGCGACTCAAGTTTATTATATAAGCACCGCTCATGAAGCCGATAATATTAACTGGTCTGCCTCGAGAACATTTGCTGAAAATGGAAAGTCAGGTACTGGTGTTAGTTATGAAGATGGTTTAATGAAAAACAGACAAAGTGTTGCTAAAATTAATACAGAAAATAAAACTATTGTTCAAAGTAGTTTATATGATTGGCATGGTAGGCCTGCTATTAGTGTGTTACCAAGCCCAAATACAGAAAGTTATATTACCTATAAACAAAATCAAAATCTTGCTGTAGGTGGACTTCAATTTGATAAAAATGTTTTTGATAATAGCGCTAATTTTTTAAGCGCCAGCACTTGTTTACCAAGTGGTTTAGTTATGAGTTCATCTTTATCTAATGGTGCGGCTAAATATTATTCTTCAAATAATATTGATAAAGAGGCTCAGCAAGCTTTGGTTCCAGATGCTCAGGGCTTTCCTTATGTGCAGGTTGAATATTATCCTGATCAAACAGGGCGTATAAAAAGACAAACTTTACCAGGTAACACTCATTATTTAGGAAGCGGAAAAGAAGTTCAATCATATTATGCACAACCATCTCAACAAGAGTTGTGTAGATTGTTTGGAACAGAAGTTGGGAACTATGATGAATATGAAAAAAATATAAATATTGATCCTAACGGACAAATTTCAGTTAGTTACCATGATGATGAGGGTAAAGTAATTGCTACAGGATTATTTGGTGCTAATCCATCAAATTTATTACCAATAGAAGGTGCATTAGATCCAGCAAGCATTATTTCAACCACCTTAGCAAATAATGTTAACGACCCAATTAATTATGTTTTAGAACTTTCAAATAATTTTTTCGGAGCTCAAAACGAGGTGCACACATTGCATTATGATGTAACGGTTCCTGTTATGACGGATGGTTGCGCTCCAACTCTTTGTATGGATTGTATTTATGAATTAGAAATAAGTGTAAAAGACCAGTGCGGAATAGAGGTAGACCTTGACCCAGTGACAGCTGGAGTTCAATCTATCACTAAAATTTTAGGTCGATATTTACCAAATTCCACACCGCAATTTGATGCTTCTTGCCCAACAAATTCTAGTTTACTTAATTTTTCTATGGGTACACAAGCTACACCAATAAGTTTTACCGTACCTAAAGCAGGAACTTATCATGTAAATAAAAAATTAAAATTAAGCACTGCTCCTTTGCAATATTATGCACAACAATTTATTGCTAATAACACTTGTATTTCAACTTTGTCTCAATTTCAACAAGAAGCTTTACAAAATATTGATTTATCTAGTTGTAATAATTTTGATTGTGCAAGTTGCAGTACCTCTGTAGTTAATGCCGCCGCCACTTTAAACCCTCCATTAAGTCAAGCTCAAATTAATATTTTAATAGAAAAATGCGAATTAAAATGCGATATGAAAGACGTTTGTTCGTCTAGAGAAAAATTAATGCGCATGCATTTTAAACCAGGCGGTTATTTTGCAAAGTATAACCTTGCAGCACCTGTTCCTCCGGCTACAGTGCCCACCTATACAACTACAAATATTTATTCGATTTTTAACCCAGCCAATAGTTTAACCTCTATATTAAATATCCAACCTCCGCCAAGTTCTGGTAGCTTTAGTTTTAGCGCTATTCCAACAACTCCTGGTTACGGTTCTTATGTAATTAATGATCCTGTTACAAACCTACCGGTTGCACCAAACGCTTTAAGCATACAAAATTATATAGCACTTCATAATTCTAATTTTTCTGATGCATGGGTAAAATGGCATCCCGAATATTGTAAGTTGCAATTTTATTGTGATGGCTTAATTAGTTCAATTACCACTTATTCAAATGCTTTATTTAATGCAAATACTTATAATGAAGCTTGCCAACAAGGATTATTGCTGCCCTTTTCTTCTGCTTCGTCACTTGTAAGCGCTCCAGTTATTACGAGTAATTGTCCTAGCGGTTGCACAGCAGGTACTGCGCAATATATTCCATTAGTAAATTTTACAGGAAGTAGTAATTTTTCTACAGCCCAAATTACTGCCGCATTAACTGCATTTACGAACTCATTTACATCAACAACATACAATGGTCCAAGTTCATCTGCTACAGGAAATTTATTTCAATTTGCAGTAGCTGCTTCTAATAGCATCAGTATTTCTGGATCTATGCCTGCTTTAGGAAGCGCAAATTGCGATATAGATTTTCAATGGAATACTTATAAAATGTTTTATTTAAACTTAGTTAATAATTTAATTTATAGTTTAAGATCAACATTTGTTGGTTCTTGGAGTTCTGCAAATGGTGGTTGTCTTTCAACATCACAAATAAATGCTTTGCCAAATTATGTTCCTGTTTTTGAAGACCCTACAATGAGTAGTTATCCTATTATTGCGAATTTACCTAGCCCTAGCTCAAATGCAAATAATGTTATTGTAGCTAATGTCACAAATTCAATACAAGCTACTTGTTTATCATTTTGTCAGTCTTATGTAAATAATTGGATTAACGATTTAGGCCCATGCAGCATAACCCAAACTCAATGGACCACCATGCAAAATGATTTAGTTAATGTTTGTGCAAGTGGTTGTGATTCTCAAGACCCTTTTGGTGCATCAACAACCACTAGCGGTATTGCAATTAGTATAGCACCTTATACTGTTGTTAATTCATTTCAAGACGTTTTAAATGCCTATGGGTATTCTTCTTCTCCAACATGTAATGCATACTTAATTACGTTTCCAAAACCTAAAGGTTATAATTTAGGAGGTAATGCATCAACCCCTGGCGGTAATATGCCCGTTGGCACACCTACGCTTGACGCTTGTAGTTGTGATAAAATTTTAACTACCCATAATAATTACGTTAGTGCAGTCGCGTCAACAGCAATTAATCCTTGCGTAATTTCAGAATCCGCTTATTTCCAAACGCAATTGGGTATAACATTACCTTATTTAAGTTCATATACTTGTATCTGCTCACAAGCTTACGATTCTAATACTAATACATACAATTTTAATAATGTGACATCAGTGCCAAGTGCAAATATGACAATGTTTCCGGTGCCACCGAGTTTAGGTTGTAAGAATTGTAAAACTTGTTATGACATTGCTAATCTTACAACTGATCTTGTAACGGCATTTGGTACTTCAAACACAGCATTAATAAATCAAACTGCATTAGAGAATTTTTTAAATTCGCAATACAACTCAAATAATACTTTACAAGAATGGTTAGATTTTATTCAGGATTGCGAAAGTAATTATATTCCACCTCCACCAAACTCGGGTTTATTAGGAACTTATGGTTGTGGTAATGGAGTGGTTAGTTTAACTACACCACAAACTTTTGCTATGGGCAATATGTTTAATTTATTAAGCAGTTTAGGCTTTTTAAATTTAGCGCCTTCAACTAATCCACATGTTATTACTCAAGCTAATGCGTCTTCTTTTTTTAATTCGAGTTTGTATACATTAACTAATTTGCCTTCGGCTAATGCTAATGTAATTGTAACAAATACACTTGTGTCAACCGAATTAGAAATTCATATTGTTGAGACAAATTATAATTGTGTTTTTACAATACCAATTCCATCACCTTTAACAGCGACTAATTTTCAATCGGCTCAAAGTTTGGCTTTTACAGCACTTAGTGGTTTACCTAATAATAGTTTTTATCTTCAAATTACTTATTATGACACTACTACAAACACTACTATTTCAAATACTGTAATTGCTACTAACACCTGTTTTTCTACTCTTAATTCTGCCACAAGTTGCGAGCCAAAATTATGTAGCAACTCTTTAGCAAGTTTAACACCTACAAATAGTTGTACGAGTATTTTAATTAACAATGCTTTAAATCAGGCGCAAACAAATTATAATACGTATATAAATGGTATAACTACTGAGTTTTTAAATCAATATAAAAACTATTGTTACAGCAATGTTACCGAAGTGTTTGAACGCGGATTTTTATTAAACGAGTATCAATACACATTGTATTACTACGACCGAAATAATAACCTGGTTCATACAGTACCACCAGCAAGTGTAACACCACTTACAGGAACACCTTTAACTAATGCAGTTAATTTTGTTACTAACGGAACCGGAAGTGCCGTTTATCCTGCTCATAGTTTAAACCAAACTACCGGTATTAATAGTTATATTAGTCACTATAAATATTCTACTTTTGATGCTCCTTTAAAACAAATAACACCAGATGGTGGCGAAACTGTTTATTTTTACGACCATATTGGTAGGTTAGTGGCATCGCGTAATGCACAGCAGGCAATTAATAATAAATACAGCTATACACTTTACGATAATATTGGGCGAATAACAGAAATTGGTGTTTTGGGTAATATTTCCACTGCGTTAACACCTGCAATAACTTTAAACCCATTGTTATGGCAAAATTATTTAGTTGGTTTAACAAAAACTGAGGTTACTCGTAGTTATTACGAAGTATCGTTAAATGCTGCTACCAATTTATTTTTTCCGACTGGGCAAAAAAGACTTCGCAACAGAGTTAGTGCTAATACATATGAATTAGTAGATGATAACAATGATAACACTTACGACCAAGGAACTTTTTATAGTTACGATGATCACGGTAATGTAAATTACCTTGTGCAAGAAATGACTAATGGTTACAGAAAAACTATTGAATATGAATATGATTTAATAAGTGGCAACGTAAACAAAGTAATTTATAATCGTAATAAAGTAGACCAGTTATACCATACCTATTATTACGATACCGACAACCGTTTGCACGATGTTTATACTTCGCAAAACGGTTTGGTTTACCAAAAAGATGCAAAATATTTTTATTACCAACATGGCCCTATGGCCCGTACCGAAATTGGCGAAAAACAAGTGCAGGCAACCGATTATGCCTTTACAATACAAGGTTGGGTAAAAGGGGTTAACAGTAATATATTAACCTCAGGAACTGATATGGGTAAAGATGGCGACCTAACAAACACCTTTGTTAGTTCTCAAACCGGCATACATGGCACCTTTGCAAAAGATGCCGCAGGTTATAATTTAAATTATTTTAATGGTGATTATAACCCAATTAAAACAGCCGCGGCCAATTTTTTAGCCGACATGACTAACTTAAACCCAACATCATCTGCCGGGTTTAAATTAAGTGCCGATGCGCCCGACTTATACAATGGTAATATATCTAGCATGGTTACCTCTATTTACAACATAACACCTACTGGAAAAGATAATGGTTTAGTAAAGCCACAAATAGCAGGCTTTAAATACGACCAATTACACCGTATTAAACAAATGAAAGCTTACAGTAGTTTATGCATAAATGCTTCAACTGGCGCCGAACACCAAGAAGCTATTGATCTTGTTAATAATAGCTGGAACACGCCAACAGGCTCTAATTACGTTGGTACTTATGAAATGAAGTTTGATTATGATAAACTTGGCAATATTAAAACATTAGAAAGACAGGGCGATGCCACTTTTAATGGCACTGTTTGGAATACTAAAAAAATGGATAAGCTCACTTATAATTACCAAAGTGCTGCTAATATTGTAACATCTGTTGGTACTATTCAAAAAAATAGTCAGTTGAAACATATTGATGAAGACCCAACCTTCTCAGCAGCTAATTATCCAAATGATATTGAAGATCAGTTACCTGGCAACTATACTTATAACGGGCTTGGTAGTTTAACTAGCGATGTGAGCGAAGAGATACAAACTATTAACTGGACAGCTGCGCACAAAGTATTAAGTGTAATACGCAGTGGAGGGAGCGTTAAGCCCGATGTATATTATGGTTACGATGCCTTTGGCAGAAGAATTTATAAACGCATTGCAACCAAAACTGGCGATGGTGAAGTTGACCCGAATTATAACAAAGAAACTTTTTATGTGTTAGATGTTGATGGTAATGTAATGGCCATTAACGAAAAAATAACCACAATAAGTGGCGGACCAACTATTTTTATCTATAACCAAACCCATTTATGTAAACAGCAGTTTATTTATGGCGCAAGCCGTTTGGGGGCAATAAATGCAGATATTAATATATTAACCACCAACCCTTACACAACACCATTGGTTACAGGTAATTTATTTGATGTAGTTTATGGCAAAAAAGATTATGAATTAACCAACCATTTGGGTAATATAATAACAACCATAAGCGACCGTAAAAAAGCAATAGATGGCACTTACACCTATGTAGGCTACGGTAATGGTAATTACACTTTTGATGGCACTTTATATGCATCCGTAGCAGCTGGCGCCGGGTATTATAACCAGGCCACAGCACCAAATGGCACAGTAGATTTTTATGTGGCGGATATACGAACGGTAACTGATTATTACGCTTTTGGGCAGGCAATGCCGGGCAGAACCTACGCTTCAGGGGGCACCAAGTATAGATACGGGATGAATGGCAAGGAGAAAGATGACGAGATCGTAGGCTCTGGAAACAGTTATGATTATGGAGCGCGACAATACGATCCACGACTTGGACGTTGGTGGAGTATAGATCCGTTGGCAATAAAATATGCAGATTTGACCCCGTATCATTTTTGTGATAATTCACCTATTAGAATTAAAGATGACGATGGTAGAGATATAATTATATTAAGTGCCCCTAAAGGAGCTGGTGGTTATGGGCATGCTGCTGTTTTGATTGGTAATGATAAGGATGGGTGGAAGTTATATTCGAAAAACGGCACTTTAAGTTCTGGTGGTTCATCGGGACGTTCTGATAAAAATCCGCAAATAAATGTACCTTTTGAAACTTTAAAGGAGTTTGGCAACACTGAAAACTTCACTGAGCAAGGAGATATTGAATATACTTCTGCATTTAGAATAACTACTGATAAGGCCACAGATGAAAAAATGAAAAGAGCGGCTGCAAAATCTGTTGGTTCAGATTATGATGTTCTTAATAGTAGTTGTATAGATGTTTGTTCGGATGCTTTGAAAGCGGGTGGGCTTGACGAAGGGTATAAAGAAGTAACAACAGTTAACGATCCTGATTTCGGTTCCGGAACTATAAAAGCAAAAAGCCGAATACCGAATGAAAGATACGAGGAAATTAAAAATAACAACACTGGTGTTGACGCAACTAAATCTATTACACCTGATGCTAAGGTAGCCACTCAAAAGAAAGCCGATTACACAAAGAAAGAATCGGCCAAGCAGGCGGCTAAGCAAGCAAAGGAAAATAAATTGCAAGATAGTGGGCCGAAGTATTAACTTTGTAAATAAGGTATGAAAATAAAAATTAATCTATTTATTGTCTTTTGTTTAAGTTTCATTTCTTGTAATCCACAACAAGGGCATAATGGGGTTTCAGAAAACATTAGTGACTCTAAGGATAGAGGTGTTTTTATATGTGAATATATGGCTCCTGAAAACCCCTATCATATCAATGATTCTATAATTTTAACCATAAAAGAAGCTTGGATAGAAAAACGATGGAAATACTCTAAAAATAATAGTTCGGTTATTTGGGAGGGATATCAACTCTGTATTAATACAGAGCCAGAAAAGCATCTTGAGGACTTAGGTTTTGGGTGGTCAATAGGAGTCGATTATGAAAGAAATATGAGAACAAGTAGTGCAACTTCTTTGATTAGTGATTTTAAAATGCTTCCACCTGACACCATTGAGTACAAAGTTCAAAAGGGTGACGAACTTTCCAATAATTATGAGAAGGTAATTATTGGGAAATTTGTACTAATTCGCAAAAAATAATTCTGAAGCATTTTGTTAATAATGCTAATGGTTTAAATGAATTTTTAATAGATTTATACTATGCCAAGCTGAAATGGATGTCTATTCAATCGGGATACACCTCCCTTCTTTGGAATGAAAGCACACAGAACCAAATAAATGCACTTTCAAATTTAGTGACTGGGAATTTTGAAATCGAAGCTCACATCATCGCTTCACAAACATATTTCAGGGATCAAATTCAATTGGAGGTTATTTTAAAGAACATTTCGCATTGCCTGAAAGAGCAGCAGGGACAAGAAAATAAAAATGCATTTGCAATGTGCTTATTTAATCGGCTTAATTTATTGAGCAATAAGTAATTTTTTTATTTTAGTTCAACCGTTGTTGATGCACTATCAGGATGTGTAACAGTCCAAACGTAAAATGGTTTAACAATTTCGTATTTGGTATAACGAAAAACTTTTGCTCTTCCCGGTAATTCTGCTGAAAAATAATGTTTTGGAAATTTCTTCTCTTTATAAAATTTTCCGGTGAATTTTATTTTGTTTCCTGAAACATAAAAACTATCAGGCAATTTGAGTTTGTCATTTTCAGGCTCGATATACATTGATAATTTTGCAAGTGTATCATTAATGTTGTCGTAATATTTTTTTGCATGCTCAGGGATAACCCAATCAGCGCAATCGCATGCCCATGCTATATATGAAAGTTCAACTGTTTGTTCGGTTTCTTGCAATTTATCAAGCTGCAAATAATTATATCCCAATGGCAATAAAAAAATAAAAGGGAATACGGATATAATCAGAGCTTTCTTGTCTTTTCTCTCGCCCTTCAATTTAAGTCTAATGGCAAATGAAAGTATTACTACTACTGAAATTATCAGGACAAAAAAGAAAAGAAAAGGGGCGATGAATTGTGTTATTTCGTAATACTTATCTGTTTGATATGCATAAATAACTATCAGGAATAACACCCAAATAAAAAGATAAAATCCAATAAAAATCTTTCTCCTGAAGCTCATATAAATTACTCAAAGTTACATTTTATCTAAAAAAACATCTAATACCAAAAAACAAGAGCCGATGATTACCGGCTCTTGTTTTTTACTTTCCTTTTGGTTTTGGTGTAGGAGGATTATTTCCTCTTCCACCGCCTGATGGCTTACCAGTTGTGCTTGGGCCATTTTTAGGTTTTGGATTTGATTTTGCCATAGCTATTTGTTTTTTGAAATTAAATTATTTGAAAATAACATTTACGTCTGCTTCCTCTGACAACGCCTTTGATAATGTAGCATCATCAAAAAAATGTGTGTCCTCGTATTTGCTTGCAGGAAGTGGCTTTAATTGAGAATATTTTAAATTATTAGAAATCCCTTCACGAAGAATTAAAAATAAAACACGTCTGAAGATAAAATCAAAACTGTAGGAAACATTAATTTCCAATACGATTTCATCGCCTGTTATTACTTTGTTTTCAAAGATAAACATTCCCAACTCTTTAAAGGTTGTTGAATCATTAATTTTTAAGACGTGTGTTTTCATGGTTTTGGATTTGTTTAGCTAATTTACAAAAAGGGAATCAAATCTACAATAGCACCTGTAAAGTCCAAATAAAGGGTACTTTAGCCTATTCAATATTTCAAAGAACGAAAACCATAACTTTACCACTCACAATAAAACAACTTATCTTCTCCTGCAATCTTTTTCAATTCATTTTTATTGCCTTCCAAAACCACTTCAAAATAAACGGCTCCGGTTGCTATTTTATTCGAATCCATCTGACTGAACTTTACAGATTTTACGTTTATAGTTAATCCTTCCTCTTCAATTGCTGCTTCAGCCATTTTGGTAACTTCCTTTTCAACCAGTTTGGTTTTGTTGTCAATGATATTTATTATCTCTTCTTTAGGATCACCTTCCTTTACAAATTCCATTGCCAGTTCTTCAAGAGATAATCCAAGTTCTGTTTTTAGCGTGATCGATTTATCTTTGGAAACCGATAATAATTTTCGGTTCTTTTTCAATCGTTCCTCACCTGTTTTAGTTAATTGCCCGCCCATCTCTTTCCAAAGTTCTCCCGGAATCTCTTCACGAATGATTGTGTCTGCACTATACAAAGCATAATCGTATGCTTCTTTTAATTTTCCTGCCTTGTATAAATCATAAATATGTTTTAGTGTATAATGGTCGGCTTCATTTAAATGTTTTGGTTCAGTCCATGAAGGATATTTCTTTTTTTTAGAAACACCTTCCAAACTTTCCTTTGGAGTTTCGTTGTTTTCAAAAATATCAATTTCTCCCCCCTGATTGAATCTTCCGAACTGCACAGCTTTGCCTTGTTCCGGCACTTCAATTACCACGTCCACATCGTGCTGAAATTCATTGTTCCCTTTGAATTTACCGCCTTTAGTGGCCTGAAAAACATAAATGAATGATTTACCTTTGTTGTCGGTTTTCAACCTCTCCAAATCCTTCGGAGTTAATCCGAGTTTGTTTACCGAGTCCAGGAAGATAAATTCATAAGCAGATAAATCCTTTGGTAAAGCATCGGCAACAAATAAATTTTCGTGCGCTACATTTTTATCTTTCAATTTTTGCTGAAGCGTGGCATCCAGTTTTTCTTCTTTGGCAACGTATAGCACCCTGCCGTGATTCCTTGCCAAATAACCCGCAAAATCTACGCACAAATAGCTTTTTCCCATCTTAGGCATACCAAACACCATTGCTGTGAAGCCGGGCGCAGGATCGCCTATAAAATCAAGCCATTTTCCTGAGAAACCAATCGAGTCAAAATGAAGATTTGTAAAATCGGTGCTTGGCATAATGTTGACTTGTTGTGCTGTTTCAATTCCGCTTAAATCCATTTTTTTCTTTTTTGTTTTAACGTAGTCATCATCGATGTCATCATAAGCATTCTCATACTTTTCAATAATGCTTTTCAGATGTTTGATTGTGGTGGGTTTCAAAACAAAATGTTTAGCATTTTTCATCGTATTAAACGCATTAAGAACTGCCTGTTGAATGGCAACAATATCCTTTGCAACAGTAGATTTTTTAGTAATCTTCTTTTCCTGTATCGCTTTCTGCAATTCATCAATAAAAATTTCGAATGTTTTTTTGTACAGGATTTTATCATGAAATTCTAAAAAACGATTGATGAATCTTACCTCAGTTGAAATTGCACCATAAGGATTTTCTCTTTTCTTTTTTTCAGGTGTTCCGTCCAATCCTTTCGCATCGTTGTTTTTATTCGAGCCTGAAAATTCTTCCAGTTTTCTGAAAGCAAGATTTATCATTCGCTTTAAATCAGCATCACTTTGATATTTGCTCCAGTCCCTACCATTGTCGGTCTTGGTCATTATCACCATGTGCGATTGCTTTAATACAAGTGGCAGATTTTCAAAACCAATCTCTTCAATGGTTTCAAAATAATTATTGGTTGTTATTTTCTTTGCTTTCATTATGCTGCGAATTTTAAGCGTTTAAGTTTTGATTCAATTTCTTTGACTGAGATGTTTTTTAGTTTCGGATCTGTTTTTATTGGCTTCATCTTTTCCGGGTCGTAATTAAAAACAAGCATCTCTGTTTTCTTTTTATCCGTATGCTTGGTAACAGCTACGGACTTCTCAACCTTCTTTGTTTTCCATTTATACTTTTTGATGTACTGGCTGAGAATAGGTGAAGGATATGAGCTCAGTAAAAACTTACCTTTTACTTTGACAAGTCTATCTAGTAATTCTTTGTAATCCGCCTCTGAATAGCCTTTGTAATGCCCCATATCCGAACCGATATAAGGCGGGTCAGCATAAATGAATGCATCCTTCGTATCACAGCGGTCAATCACTTTAATGGCATCGTTGTTTTCAATCTGTGCCATTTTCAAACGCTGCGCATAAGCACTTGTAAAATCTTCTCTTTTGTTGGCGAGTGATTTTTCTTTAGAGTTTGTTTGCCCGAATCCCCATGAACCAATCAATCCTGCAAAGCCCTGATTAGTCAGTGTCCACAAAGCCCATGCACGTTTTACATCCGAAAATAAATCAGGATGCGCATAGACTACCATCGCTTTTTTATAAAGCTCACGGCTGTGCAGAGTGGCCTGAATTTCTTTTTGCAGTTCAGGGAATTTGGTTTTAATCACTTTAAAAAAATTAATTACTTCTCCGTTCTTATCATTGATGACTTCGACTTCTGATTTAGGTTTGGCAAAGAATAATGCACCACCTCCAAAGAATGGTTCACAGTAAATGCGGTGAGCCGGTATTAACTCCAGTAAGTGTTTAACCATGTTTTGTTTGCCTCCGTAATATGTAATTGGTGTCTTCATTAAGCAGCGTGTTTTAAATTCAATAATTCTAATTCCAGTTCAAGCGTCAGGAGTTTTATGTGTTCATCTGATTCAATAATAATTTCTTGCACACTTAAACCTAACAGTCGCAAAGCGATGGCTTCCACAACAGGAACACTCACTGCATTGCCAAGCATCTTGTACCGCTGTGAATCGGATATAGCTTCTACACCATTATTAAATAATCCTGATTTTGTCCAATCATCTTTAAAGCCTTGTAAGCGTTCACACTCTGTTGGTGTTAAGCTTCTGAGATTACTTTTTTGAAGTGTGTATTGTTGTACTCCTGTATCAATAGTATTAGCAATGCTTTTTCCAACTCGTCCTCTCCTTTTGTTAGCTTCTAAGTAAGAGAGATTAATACTGTCACCTTTTTGTGCAGTAGCGTAACCTTTGGTGGTAGCTTCAGGAACAATAAAAATTCCATTTTTTGTCCAGTCATCAGGAAATCCCTGTAAACGTTCACACTCATTTGGAGTCAGTCGCCTGACAGATTTGTTAATCATGTACAAACCTGTTTTAGCACCCATACCGCCACCGTTGGATTTTAAGGTTTTGGAAAGTCCGTTTTTAGATTCATAAACACGATCACCTTCTGATTTATTTTTAGTTATTTCCCTTAAAAGAACCATGCTGTCTTTTTGTGCAGTGGTAAGTTGATTGGCATTGGTATCCTTTCTTAATTCAATTTTTCCTTTTTGTCCGGCATAATTTCGGGTACGATAAGCTGCACCTTTAACTATTAAAGGATTTCTAATCCAGTCTTGTTGAGTAGATAATGCAGGAGCATTTTTCATCGGTTCATTTTTCCATTTTTCTTTTGAACCTTTCCAATGCAAAACGTAGGGCGAACGATGAGAAGATTCTCCAACTTTTGTATCTATTGTTGGACTTACTTTTTTTTCTGCAAATTCTTTTTGATAGATCGAAGTACTCCCTTCATTGCTTTCTCCGAAAGGAAATATTTGTGGTGTGGGTTTTCCTCTAAGACATCCGACAAAGTATATCCGCTCTCTATTTTGGGGTAAAAACCAGCAAGTATTAAGCAGTTGCCATTGGATGTCATAAAGCCCAAGGTTGGCAAGCGTTTGAAGTACGACCTCAAAGTCTTTGCCTTGGTTACTGGAGAAAAGCCCTTTGACGTTTTCAAAGATAAAAACATCGGGTCTGCATTCAGCGATGATTCTAACTGCTTCAAAAAAGAGTCCACTTCTGTTTGCTTTAAGCCCTTTGCGTTTGCCAGCAATGGAAATATCTTGGCAGGGTGAACCAAATGTGATGATGTTTGGTTTTTCAATTTGCCTGCCTTTAATTTTTGTGATGTCACCGAGGTTTTTCGCATGTCTGAAATTATATTGATAGTTAGCCACGGAGTATTTATCAATCTCCGAGTAATAATGTTTTTTAAAATAAAATCCTGCGTTTTGTAATCCTTTGGCAAAACCGCCAGTACCACTGAATAAATCGAGGTACACAATTTCTTTTTTGCTTACCTGTTTTATTCCGCTTAAACTTAAATCGCCCTGATCGGCAAATGAATAATAACTTTCTTTGGTGATGATGATGTGATCCAAAAGCTGAATATCCATTTGTTTAGCTGCTGTTTTCAAGTTCGCAGTTAGTTTAATATCTGCATCACTTGGTTTAATATTTCCGCTTGGATGATTGTGGCAGAGAATAATTCCAACACTTAAACTTTTTAAAGCAGTAGCAAGTATCAAACGTGTGTCAACAATAGAACTGGAAATACCGCCTGTGGTGTGACGGTAATAGCCGATTACTTTGTTGGCATTGTTTAAAAAAAGAATCACCACTTGTTCCCGCAATTCCATTTCATTTTTGCCGATGATTTGTCTGAATATTTTTTCTGCATCCTGAGATTTTGTGATTTTTTCAAAAGAAGATTTTTTTGCCGATGAAACGTAACGCAGTTTTATTTCAGGAACATTTATCTTCGGAACTTCTCCCAAGGCAAACACAAATTCTCCTTTATGATTTATTTTTCTTTTCATCGCTTTTGAATTAAAAGCCGGACAATCAAGTCCGGCTTTAATGATTTTAATTTTAGCTGTAAACAAGCACTTTACGGTTGTCCCAAACATTATCGAAGTTTTTGTTGCCATCCGCCCACTGGTAAGAAAGCACTCCTTTGGTATTGGTTACCTTTAACACCGCCCAAACAGGCTCATCGGTTTTTGCTCCCGGAACAGCAAAACCTTTGAAGACAAGATTTGCATTGCTTTCATCCACCAGTTTTGGTTCGTAGAATAATTTGTCGTTCAAAGCATTTACTTTGTCCTTCATTTCATTCATGCTGTTTTTTAAATTCACGATTTCAGCATTGCCCTCTGTTTGTTTGATTTCCGTTGCCAAACCTGAATGCTCTGCACTTTGCAGCATCTCCATGATTTTATCACGCAACTCTTCAACAGTTGCACTCACAGGAGTCGTTACTTCTGCCTGATCCACAAACACATTGTAGAGCGCACCCTGTCCGATGTCGATTTTGATAATGGTATCTCTTACCACTTCCACTTCTTTGATTTGATTCTTTAGGATAAAACGTGGAGCGTTATCCGTTACAATTTTCAGGCTTGAGCCATTGTTGATGATTTCTGTTGCCATTTAATCCTCCTTTTTTTAGTTGTTATTATTACTGTCTTTAATTGCACCTACGATTACTTCCCCGACAACTGCACCGATGAATCCGCCAATCATGACGTAAGGCACAGCATCTTTTTGCATGCCTTTAGCGTAGAAATAGCTAATCAGGGAAGCAGCAAGTGTTACGGATGATACAATTGTTTTTTCTTTCATTATTTATTAGCGTTGATGTAAAGTGTTGTGGCGATTCCTGATAAAACAAGCATTCCTCCCGCAAGCAGTTTATTCTGTATTACTTTTTTCCGCAGGGATTTATAAGCGGTGTTTAAATCATCCGTTAATTTTTGTTCACGGATAAAGTTTTCATCCAGTACGTTTTTAAGTTGTAAGAAAGATGCTTTACAAACTACCACCTGAGAATCTTTAATCGCCACCAAATCATTTAACTGAAGGATGTTGTTTTCATACTGGCATTGTACACTGTCCACCCAAGCCACATAAGAAAGCGTTTGAGTTTTTAATGAATCACAATCGATGAGTTGCTGCGCAACAGAAACTGTATCGTTTTGTTTTTGTGCCAAAGCAAGCAGAGAAAGTTGCGACTGATTCAATTTAAACTTTGTTGCTTTCAATTTGCTTTGAGTAAGCGATAATTCCTTTTGCAGGGAATCGCTTTTTATCTGCAAAAATTCAAACTCGGTTTTAAAATTGTTGTCGATGCTTTGCGCTTTCTGCTGTGATTTAATGAGCTCAGTTTTATCCGGCTTGTCTTTTTGCGGATTGGAATTGCAGGTGCCGATAAATAGAATAGCTGCTGTCAGTAATGCAGTAAATAAAATTACTATGGGAACTCGTTTCATATTTTTTTCTGTTTTTTTAGAATGATTAATTAATTGTCTTTTAAATCGGATGACTTTTTCTCAAGAGAGTAACCAAATGTTCCTGCTCCAATCATGCTGATAAATGCATAGAACATGTACTCCGGTATCTGCTGTCCAAAGAACTGTTGTGCAATCCAACTGATGATGGACATGAACACATAAATCAAAGTGACTACTTCACGCAATGAGAAATTACCATCCTTGTCTTTTAATACTTGCTGAACGATGTGTTTCATCTTTAGGAATTTGTTTTTGTTTTAAATAGTTGATTAAATGATTCGCTGATTTGTTCTGCTATGTTTTTCAGTTTGTCGCTTCCGCTGTAAAGGACATAACCCAGTGCAAGCAAGCCCACGATTCCTGTACCGATGGCGATGCGTCTGTAGGTTTCTCGTTTTACTGCTCTGAAATCAATCAGGGTATAAGTAAAATCATTGCCATAACGTTGGCGGTGACGCATGCACAGCGCAAGGAATTGAGTGAACAATTCAGCATTTTCAAACACCTGGCACCCCGCTGAATTTTTATCTACTGTTTTAGTTGTACCTGTTTTATTGGCTCTGTGGATATTGATTCCATACATGCCATTTGTTTTTGTACCATTATAAAAATCCAGTGTAGCGTTGCGGTCATAATCACGGATGACTGCTACAGGCTTTTTTTGAACCAGTGCTAAGTATTGTCCTCTGTGTAAACCAAGACCATACGCATTCACATACTGTCCTTGGGCAAGGATAGCTGTACCCTGTTCCTGCATCGGGTTGCGAAGCCAAAACGTTCCTGGATCGGTGGTGGCTTTGAAGACATGATAGTTCCATTTGATTGGGCTAACCTTATAGAACACATGAATCTCATCATCAAAGCGATTCGGGATTGTGCTTTCGGAACGCAAACCAACGATGTTTAATTCGTAGGGGCGTGTATTGAGTTTAAAGTTTTTGTGCTTTAGTATGGCTCTTAATTTTTTCAGGATCATTACTCAGCTTATTTTAAATCGGGTTCGTAATTCTTTAACCATGTTTTTACATCGAAGCAGGGGCAGGCTTTTTTCACTCCCGCAAAATCACGGTGACCAAGTACTTCTGCTTTGGGATAGCGTTCGGTGAGCTCCACGATTTTGTCAAACATGGCATGCTTCTGAGCATCGCTTCTGTTGTCAAGCGCTTTTCCTTCTTTATCAATTCCTCCTAAATAAGCGATACTGATACATTCAGAGTTGTGCTTGTAAACTCCATAACTGTTTTTCTTTTCATCAAGCAGTTGCACAACTGTACCGTCACGCTGAATAAAATAATGGTAACCGGGAGTATCTCCCCAACCACGATTCTCTTTCCAAAAACGTTTGATGGATTCAAGAGTGGTATTGGTGGGCGTTGCTGTGCAATGCACCACGATGTATTTTATGTTTCTTGGATTGTTCATTTTAAAATGCTGTTTAAATAAATGTTATGCTTTGGGTGTCCACTAAAAAGTGTTTCCCTTTGTTCTCGAATAAAGTATGCTTGCCTCGTTGAGCGACTTCTTTACCAAGCACCATGTTTGCAGGAACTTTAATCGCTGTTTTGGGATTCACCCACACCAATGTTTCCTGCTTGGTGATGATGCTTGATGTATCAAGCCCTGAGAGTGACCATTTCTTTCCATCGTAGCCAAGTCCCATTCTTGTGAACTGTAAACGGATCGCCTGCTTTTGTTTTTCATCAGTAAAGCTGTTTAGCATTCCGTTGACAAGTGTTTGGCGAACCCCACCGATGCGGTAGTTGGTTTTAAAATCATCAGAGACTGTGGTGTAATCTTCTTTTGATTTTAATTTTTGTAGGGCTTTGATTGCTCCGGTAAAGTTTTTAATGATGGCTGCACTGTATAATTCTTTTGCAGTTGCCGAGACATCCATTCCTTCACCCTGTGTCATCACATTGAAGGTGCTTTCATCAATTGTATTTGGATATCCCGCTTTGATAAGAGCGGCTTCTGTTTTGCTTCCAAAGTCTCCGTCCGCACCTGCTTTGCCAAGGGCATCCCTTCCTAATTTTGCAATCAGCACTTCCTGCACCTGTTTTACTCTTGCACCTTTACTGCCTTTCTTTAAAGGAAAATCATCGTTGCGTTTTGGAGCAGAGGGTACAGAAAAATTATTTTTAGGTGGTGGAATAAATGAATTATCAGATCCATCGCCTGCATCGGTTGTTGTTTGTTTGCGTTTGGCATACCATTGGTATCCAAAATATCCAAGCGTTCCTGTTGCTGCTATTCCTAAGCCAATGAGTAAAATCTTTTTTCCTTTACCCGATGATTGCTGTTGTGTAATTGTCTGCTCCATTTTATTTTTGTTTTGTTGTGATGATTTTCATCCACGCATCGTACTGTCCGAATTCACTTTCACTTTTTAAATCATCGAGTAAATTCTTACCGTATAATTTTTTGTATTCCACTGCCACTTTAATAAATGCAGTCTGCGTAGGTATTTCATTAAAGACCGCTTCAATGGCAGGGCCATCTGTGCCGGGCAAAAAGCCATAGCTGATATCAAAAGCAGCCTTTAAGCGTTTTGCCCATGCACTGTAAACAATGGCACTTGGTGCTTGTCCTTTTTTCTCCGGCTTTGCTGCAAGAATTTGAAGCATCTCATTGTACTCGGTGGATGTGAGCTCATCGCTCATGTCTTTGATGAGATTACCGTTGTAGAGTTTCTGATAGGACTTAACCACTTTATTAAACTCTTCCTTACTTGGTATTTGCCGAAGGGTATAGCGCAATGCATCTTCATCTGTTCCCGGCCATCCATCATTCTCAAAAGCCATTTTTATTTGTTTAGCATAAGTGGCGGATGAGCCATCTTCAAAACTTTTGTTCTCTTCTTTGTTGGCTATCTTATTAAGAATAATTTTTCTGCCGATATAGATTGTACCTCCAACGACAACAACACCAAGCACCGAGAAAAGTATTTTTTCTTTCAGCGTCCACGCTTCCTTATCCTGCTGTGTGGGCTGCACAGCAATAGCAGGACTTGTTTCCGTTGGGGTTTGATATGTTGTGATTTCAGTTTGCATTTTTTTCTACTTGATTTTTTTATAATCCTAATCCTGCTTTTGCCATTGCAGTTTTCACCGGATCGTTCACTACCACATGCGCCAGTTTATGCAGTTCCTTTGCACTGAGGCGGGAAGCAAGCACGGTGAGTGCTTCCATTTTTACATCGGCTTCTTTTTCTGTAGGAGCTTCGATGTTGAATTTGTAATTGAATTTTGCCATTGCTTTGTTATTTATGCAGTTCTGTTCTAAGCCATCCGATTTTTGCGGACAGAATTTTTAAAACTGTGTGATGAATAATTTGTTTTTTTTACCCTGCCGGAACGTTTAAAAGTTCCGCTACGATTTGAAGCTTGGAAGTATCACGTTTTAATTCTCCAATGATTTTGTAGAGAATGGAAAGTTCTGCATCATCAAAATTTTCAGAGAGTTCTTTTCCAAAATCAAGATAGCTTTGCTCTTCTTCACTAAGCGTTGGAGTATCGCTACCTTTTGTAAAACTTGCCTGAGTTACTTCCGTTTGTGCGGGTATCTGCTTACCGTTCATGTTCTCTTCTACAATTACGCCTGCCAGTTCTTGCAATGCCGGAACTTTGGTGAGCCACTGTGGATTTTTGCGAACTACACCTTCGAGTGCTGCTCCTGCCAGTAATCCTAAATCCAGTTTTCCCCAATGGTTTGCTTTGGTTTTGGATTTATCGAGTTGACTCTGTAAATCATCGATATACTCTTCGGCTTCCTGTAGTTCCAGTTTGGTGCGATCCAGTTCTTTGATGAGTTGATCCTTGTCCCAACGTTCACGCTCCACAGCAATCGATTCTTTTATTTTGGAATTGATATCGACTACTTCTCCTAAAGGTTTCTGCACTTCGGGCTTTTTTACTTCTTCCATTTCAAACACATACTTGGTGTGGCTGATGGTTTCAGTCGGAGAGTTGAACACATTGATGCGGATGTATTTTGTTTCGTTGTTCATGATGTCCTCATAGCCTTCAAACTCTGTGAGGTCAGTTGTTTTCATGACTACTTTAAAATTGTCCACAAAAATTTCATAGGCAAGGGGACTTCCTTTGGCAGCTTGTTTTTCAAGCATGCGTCTGATGATTTCAATTTTCTGCGGGTTATAGGGTTCAATAATTTTTGCCATTGTTTTATTTTTTTAATGCGATATGTTTTGGTATTACCTGAATGAAACGTACATGATTCACAGAGGCAAAATAATTTTGAATGCTGATGTATCCCTGATGTTCATACAACTGCTCATTGGTTCTGTCTACACTCAAATCAAAGATTCCGAATTCAGAAGTGATGTTCAGGCTTTCAGGTTCACCGATGAGAATGTAAAACTGATTGTAGGCTTCAATATCTACATGCTCGTTGGGTTGCAATACCAAATGGCGAAAGCGTATGTAATAATCTTTTCCGTATCCGAGTTCCTGCATTCTGCGAGGGATATACTCAAGAGCGAGTGCTATGTTCATGATTTATCTCCTTTCGTTTTTTCTTCCTGAATTTCAAGCCACACGTAAACATTCACGATGTATTCAAAATCCGATTTGTTTAATTCTCCGAGGCGGTCTTTAAAAATCCCTGCTATGATGGTGCTATCCCCATCCACAATTACAATGTCCTCTTCGGCTTTTATCTGATGGGTAAACAGATTGGCTTTCCAGTATTGGTTCTGAGAATAATCTCCTGCACCTAAATTTTCATCAAGCTGAAAATGTGAAGCAAAAAATATATTTGCCTGTTCGCAGCTTTGCAGTTTTAGTTCACCAATGAGAATAATGCGTTTGAACGGAAATAAGGAACGTATGATTTCTTCTCTCTGCATTTGTTTTTCAAAAACCTGTTCTCTTGGAATAACTTCTCCTGCTGTTCCTTCTGCTGTTCCGTTTCCTGTTCCTGCTTCAGCACCGTTTCCAGTTCCTCCAACCGTTCCATCTGTTTTAGGTTTTTTAATTAATCTCCCGCCCAGTTCAATTCCGATGATGCGAATTGAATTTTTCGGAAGCCTGACCTGAAAATGATTGACCTGTCCTGCCTTTGTAATTTTTACCTGAGTAATTAAAACCTGTTCTCTCATGATAACTCGTCCTCCATTTCACAGTCCAGGTAAAGCGATACACGATAGGGAACAAAAGGTGTTCTTACATCATCGGTATCGGTAAAAGTTAATTTCACTAAACCATTTCCCGGATTTACATTTCCTAAATCATAGTAGCGTTGTTTGGGTGCTACGTTCACGCCTGACATTAATAATTTGCTTTCGTAGTTTTCAGGAAAGAATTCTTCTTTGTTGATCTCGATTTTTTGTGTTCCTCTGAAATACAGCAAGTCGTCTTTGTCCGAAGTAATCAGCACACCTTTTACTGCTTTGATGTTTTTATCCAACTCAAAGGTTTTGTTGACCGACTTGTTTGCTTCCGCAATGGAAATATCAAATCGTTTTTTTACTGGTTTTAACATCTTGTTTTATTTTAATCGTTTTACTTTTTCTTTTTAATAAAAGTGTCCCTGACACCTGAGTCCTCCGAGTTACGCAGCACATGTGGCTGCGTAACTTCGGACTCAGTACTCCTGTTATGGAGTAGTGATAGTACCGTGCAATCCAACGTACACGTGCGTTTTTGCATCCAAGCCTTCCAATGAACCTAAGTCGATGGTCGCTTCAATCAAAATGTCATCGTGGATCATTCGTGGATTTGCCAGTTTGTAATACCCAACAGGAACGGTGTTCATGTTTTTGGTTTTAAAAATGGTGTTCACGGTTTCCGGCATGATGATTTTTTTGTTGCTCTTCAAAGAGAACTCTCCGTTTGACAAGGCAGCGAACTCTTCAATACCTTCGTATTTTGTTCCGATGATTTTATCCTTGTTCACTTCAGCAGGGATTCCCGCTAAAAAGAAAATTCCGCTTACCAGTAAAGCTTGGTTCTTTGGCAATTTTGCGTTACTGATATTACGCAAGCCCACTTCTTTGTCATCTTGTGTTTCAAACATCTTGATGGTTTTAGAGTTCACCGCTTTGATGCTGTAGATGACAGTATCAGCCAAACGCAGTTCTCCTTTCATTAAACCATCTTTAATGTGCTGTGGCAGTTCATTAAAATGTTTTTCCATTTCAGCACGTGATCCTTTACTTGCAGGAACACCGCTTGCCAGTTTGTTGATGGTACGCATACGCTGAATGGGATTCATGCGTCTTAATGCGCCAAGCAATTCATCATTGTCAACAGCATCCAAGCCTAATAAGGCTCCTGCATTGTTGTATTCTTCTACTCCGTCTAATACGCCTAACATATTTTTTTCGTTTTTAGGATTAATAATTATTTTATTTTTTTGTGATGTGATGATGCTCCGACCAGGAGAGGGATTTAGATTCTGCTAAACTCAGTTCAGGTATTGTTTAGAAATTCTGGTCGCTAACGTCCGTCATTCCCATTTCTCCTTCCAATCCGCCTGAAACAGATTGTTTGGCTTCAAACTTTTTCGCAGACTCTTCCACTTGTTTTTCGATTTGCTCGAGTGTTTTCAAGTGATCCTGCGTTCCTTCCAGTTCCTTGGCGTTGGGATAAGTAAAGTATTGCACTTCACCCATGCCGTTGGTTCCTTCTTCGGATTTCTCTTCTTCTTTCTTTTTGCTCTTGATGATTTTGTCAAGGAACAGTTTACGTTTGAACTCGTCTTTGAAAGCAGACATGCGTTCTTTCACGCCTTCAAATCCTTCTTTCTCCGGTCCGTTCATTGCACCCGCTACTGCCTGATAACCGCCCGAAGCCATCATGCCCACACCGAATGCTGCTGCGCCACTACTGCCCATGTAATGACCAACACCTGTTACTGCAACTCCCACCAAGAACGAAGAGCGTCCGAGTACTGCACCTGCGAGTCCTCCGCCAACAGCACCTATCAGGATGTCACGCCCTGTTTCCATTGCTGTTTTTTTGAAGTCGCCTTTTGCATGCTCTGCTGCAACACCTTCCAGTAATTGCTTTTTCTGCGCCTTTTTCTCGTATGAATTTTTCTTCTTCATGATTTTATTGTTTTAATTTTTTCTTTTTGTTTAAAGCAATGCGACTGCTTCTTTTTTTTGTTTTTTACTTTTGATAGGTGATTTTTTACCTCCTTTCCTGCTTTGCTTTTTTTTTGTGCTTTTTGGTATTCCGGACAAAGCAGGTTTGGCATTTTCTTTTTTCTTTCCTGTTACCATGCGATAACCTGCATAGAGTAATCCAAGTGCTGCTGCGCCAATGCCCACAGGCTTAATCCATTTTTTATTCTTCTCCCAAAATCCTTCGGGCTTTGGATCGCCTCCCGAACTTTCTTTGTTGGCTGTTTTTGAATTACCACCTGAATCGCCACCACCTTCTTCATTTGCTCCACCTGAATTTTCATTGGAGGAACTTTCATTGGAGGAGCTTTCATTTTTTGATGGCGTGGTGTTTTTCTTAATCGTGATTTGATTGTTGTTACCACTCTCACCTGAACCGCCACCATCGTTTGCTGAATCGCTTTCTCCACCGCCACCTGACTCGTTTGAATTGGAGCCTGATTCTCCACCGGATTCTGAACCGCCTTCTTCAAAATCTTTGGATGCCTTGTTCTTCTTTGGAAAAAGACTGCCGATTCCTTTTAGTAATCCTGCAATTGCACCGAGTATTCCTGTGGCTGCTGTGATGGAAGCTGCTGCTGAGTACGGTTCTCCAAGTCCATTCAGAACTTGTAGTTCTTCTCCCTGATAAATATCCGTTCCGAGTAATTCTTCAGTAGTGGAATATTTATTGATGCCGCTCATGTCATCGACTACATAACCCAATCCGTTTACCTGATGATCTTTGTTTCCTCTTCCGGTAAGAATTGCTTTTTTATAATTTTCAGGAATACCACCTGCACCATAAAAAATGTTTTGCAGTTTTTCATTTACTTTTTTTAGCTTCTGAAATTTATCCATGTCGACTTCCATTTCTCTTGCTTTGTCTTCGGTCAAGTATGCATAGCGTAATCGCTGAGCGATTTTGAACATGTTTGTTTTCATGGCCAGTAAAATACCGTTGCGAATAAGCACCGTAGCAGGGTTTAAGCGGTTGGTAACATGCAAGCCAATTTTTGCAATCGCTTTTATACCTCCTTTTTTATAGGCTTCTTTAATCGCACCTTTTTTAAAAGTTTGTTTAAAGCCACCGCTTTTTTGTTTGGGAGCTCCGCCGGATGATTTGCGTTTGAAGAGCTTTCCCAGTTCAGCCATTGCTGCCTGATCATCGTAGATACCATCTAACTCTAAGAGTTCGGTAGCTTTGCTGTTGGGGTCATTCACCCCGTTTAAATATTCTAAATCCATTGTTGTATCTTTTTTTTCACTGTAAGGTTCTTCGTAATTAAAATGGTTCACTACACAATCGATGGTGATGTAAGAGCCACCGTTTAAAGGAACGATTGGGTAGATGTGCTGAAAGTGATCCTCTTTGTATTTGGTGATGCGCAGGATATGTCTGATTTTTAAATTGCTCAGAATGCTGCTGATAAACACCGTGTAACAATCACAATCTACTCCTTGGATGTTTGCTCTGTCGTGCCATGCTCTTGCGGGACTGCGTATTTGTTCTTTTCCATCTTCATCTTTTTTGTAAGCGATGTGGTCATACACAAATTGCCATATCGCTCTGCATGTTTCCTCTGTTGTTTTTCGTTTCAGCACTCGTGCGATTTTCTCGGTATGAAAAAGTGTTTCACGAACCACCTGTGGAATAAAGCGAATGGTGTCTGCCACTGTTGCTCCTTTCTTTTTGGTGATGGTGGTCAGCATCGCCCTTGGAAACAAATGGTCGAACTGCGTTCCGCTTTTTACTTTTACTGTTTCTCTTCTTTCCATTATGCTTTTGCCTGACTAAGTGTTATGGTATCGCTTTTTGTGTAGGGAACTTTTTTCCATCCCAAATCAATTGTGGTAAGAGTGTTCACATTTAATTTCACCGGCTCCTTGTTTTGTATGGCTCTGATTAAACTTCCTGAGAGTGAAAAAATATTCATTAGGGGAACACGTATCATGATTTGTTCTATTACCGCTTCACCAAAAGCAGGAATGGAAATTTCTTTGTCCACCACCTGAGAAGAACCAATGGTTGTGCTTTTGTACACGAGCTTGATAAAAGGAAACTTTATTTTAAAGGGAGTGCGTGTTGGATTTTTTAACTGCACATCCACTCTGAGTGTTAATCCTGATAAATCCAGTTTGTGAATTTTCACCATCGGCACAGTTTCGAGTTCTGCATTCATTTTATTTAAGCGAACCACATAAATTGTCCCGCCAATGAGTACGCCTCCGATGACTGTTCCTGCTGCTATTTTTTTCCACGTCTCCATTATTTCCTTTTTAATCGTTCACTGATATAATCACCTGTTATTTTGAAGGACATCCAAATCACACCTCCGACAAGTGCTTTGAGCGCATAATCGGCAAGTCCTGAATAGTCCAGGTTGGCAAGCAATATGGTTCCGGTTAAAAACATGTTGCTTGTGCTGTCTGCGCTTGTTTGATTTTTTTCCATTTAACCTCCTTTGTTTTTAATTCGTTTGTTTTTTTATTTTCACCATCATTCACGGAACAAAGGTGCATCAAGGGTTTGGCGTGCATTCCTGTTTTAGACCTTATCAAAACTCATTGGTACTTTTTGGTACTTATTGAAACTCCTTAACTGAAATTTTTTATTCCGGGGAATCCGTATTCTTTTACAAAACATTCCACTTCGGCAGCAGTAAGCCAATTGCTGCGCTGTGATTTTAATTTGCTTCGCAGTGGTAATAGCCATCTGAGAAAAGTTGATTTAGGAATACCGTATAATTGCCTGAGTTCTTTTTTTGTATAGGCACGGATCATAAAACTGTTGTTGGTATTTTTTTCTTCTGACATGTTACAGGGAGTATTGAAGATTGATTAATGTGTTGTTTAATATTTGTAAAAGGTCAAATTGTTTTTGTTCCATAAGCAATCTGCGGTATCTGTAAAAGGTTACTGCCTGCGGATTTTCAATGAATTTTAAAATAGCAGTCGCAAACGTTTTAATTCCTTTATTGTATTCAGGAACATCTTTTCTTACTTCGTTTACTTGTTTTAACCATGCAGCAGTCCCTGCCAGTCCTAATGGATAATGAATGTTTAACCAGTCCTGTGGTTTGGAAATGTATCTTCCTCTTTTGCGGGCAACATAACGCTTGGCTAAACAGATGCGCTCGATGAGCTCTTTGAAATTTGTTTTTTCATTTTTGCCATTGTAAAAATGGTCTGCGATGAGTTCTTTTAAATTTTCTTTTTCTTTGCTGCTGAAATTTTTATTGAACCACAAGGCACTTTGTGCTACGTTTAAAACTGCTTTGATTAATTGTTCTGTTTCTGTTTGATTGGGCTGACGAAAAACATTCAGTTGAATTACTTTTCCCTTGCTGCTTTTTTTTGTTTTCGGATTTGTTTTTTTGATTGCGCTCATGATGTTCTTTTTTTTATGATTATTTTTTCTGTTGATTTCTAATTGACAGGACAAATTTCCGACAACAAAAAGGGGAGCGTGCCGACAACTGTATGCAACTGTACCTAAGTGTACATTGTCGTATGTTACTGTATCTAACTGTGTGTAACTGCTGTTAAGTGTAGCTAACTGTACTTAACTGTACTCAAACAAACGCATTGAAACGTATTGGTACTTATTGAAACTTTTGGGAAGGGATAAAAACAAAAAAGCCGGACAAAATCCGGCTTCATTTTCGTAAGAAATAAAAAATATTATTTAAAAAGTAGTGGTGGCTGTTTCAAAATTCAGAAATACATCTTCGAGTTTTTCATCTTGCAAGAGCAAGGCTTCATTTTTTATGACTTCAGCTAAGAATTTCCAGTAACCTCTGAATTCATCATTAAATCTGCTGTTACGAGCCATACTAATTTTTGCTCTGCGTAATAGCTCTTTTAAAGATGATGCAATGGAATTATATAACTGCTCGTCTTTGATTTCATTTTGCAGAGGATAAAGTGCAATGGTGTTTTGTAAATGAAGTGAAAATTCATGGATGCGTACCATCACTTCTTTTTTCTCTTCCTGATCGAGCGAACTTGTTTTTAAATAATCATTGGTGATGTGCCACAAGTCCATAAATTTTAAATCATACTTAAAGATACGTGGCTGTGTCAGCACTTGACTGCTTTTGTTTGTTTTCATAACGGAGACTTTACTTTTATTAATTAAGATTTTTGCTTTTCAAATTCATCATTTAGTAAACAAGGAGGTAAGCCGAGTTTATCAAAAATAGTTTCTACTTGACGTACTGAATAGTAACGACCTAATTTTTTACCAACTGTTTCTTCATGTGGTTTAAACATGGTGTAAAACGCTCTCGGACTTAATTCATAAAGAACAGAGAGGTCTTTTTTTGTGTAAGGCTTAATGCCTGTTTTCATACTCACTTTCATCATCATCATCATATATCTCAAATTTTATCGTTACTATTTTATTTTTAATTATACCGCTGTAAGAATTCCTCCTGACTCAGATAAAAAAACTCGGCCATTTCTTTGACGCTCATTTTTTGTTTGTTTCTGTAACGGGTAATTAAATCACGGATAATGCTTCCTCTTTCAATCATCACATCCAATTCAACAGGTTCTCTTCTTCTTATTTTCAAGGCATTGAATTGTCCGATGATATACCGCTTCTGATTTTCACTTAAGAGTTCCAAATCACTGGCACGGTATAAAAGAGCTTGCATCGAAACTTTCCACTTGCGTTTTAAATTCATCAGCACATCCAAATTGATTGTTTCTTTTAAATCGGAATGAATGTCCTTTGCGGGCATTAAAAATTCTGCTGCAAATAAATTGGCTTCGTGTCCGAGTTCTTCAAGAGAAACAAGTACCTGTCTTGTATGCATGATGATGTGTCCTAATTCATAAGCGAGTGAAAAACGCAAACGATCTCCGAGTAATGTTTTGTTATAAAAAATAATCGGATACTCGTTGTTGATTAAAACGCTTCTGCTATCCACACGGTCTGTTCCAAAGTCCACTGCCAAAGTCATTACGCCATTAGCTTCCAAAATTTCAATCAGATTATTGATTTCTCCTTTTGGCATTTTCCAAAGCTTACGAAGTTTTATTGCAGCCTCTGCCGGTGATCCTATTTCAGAAACTGGAAGCAAAGGAATTTTATGTGTTTCAATTTTCATTGCTTCCATTAAACGCTGAAGATTCAAACGGTAAATATTAATGTTGGCATCAATAAAGGATAATGCTTTGGATGGTACTTTATCACGCCTGCGATATAAAGCGGGCGGGAGTATTTCCTGATCTTGTAAAAAGAAATTTTCAGGAAAGCGTAGCGCACGTATTAATTTTTCGAGTACATCATCTGTAAAGCCTGTAAACTCCTGCTCAAAACGGCTGATATTGGAACGGTTAATTCCTGCCTGATCCGCCAGTTCAAGTTGTGTTAAGCCTCTTGCCTCACGTGCAAGCATTAACATTTTAGGATTTATTTTTTGTTCTTGGAGCATCATATCTTTAAAATCATTTCCGAAATCAAAAGTAAAACAATTCTGCATATATCAAATTAATTGTGCATAAATAAGTTTATAAAAAAGTGTATTTTGTTGATTCTCAATGAGAAATCTTTTTTGACTTAAATTTTTTCTTTTGCCTATGAAAATGATGTAAAAATGCCATAGATTTGTTATCGATTTTATATGTTTTGTCCTTAGAAATTACATAGAAGCCATTTAGAAATAATATAGAACAGATATAGATTATATAAAGATGACTGAAACAAGCACTAAAAAGTCCGCATGGAAGCACAAATATCGCAGTTTAAAACGGCAGGAAGACCGTCAGGAATTTGAAAACTGGTCGGAAGATGACTTCATCAACCACATTTTTGAATTAAGGGATGAGCTCGACACGCTTCAGCTGAAATTTGACACGCTAAATACCACCAAGCAGGAGCTAAAAAGCCCTGAAAAGGCAGAAAAAAGGCTAACATTCGAAGATTTTAAACAGGACTGGCCATATTCCACAAAGTTTGTGTTCCTGCTGAGTATGGAGAACAAACCGTTAACCAGTATGGAAATCCATAAGCACTTGTTGAAACTGGACAAGCAGTATCAGTTTTACAATGATCCAAAGAATACACTGTCGGTTTATTTACGCTCGGTTGTGAAATCAGGAAGGATTAAAGCGGTGAAAATTCCAGGGTTTAGAGAAAAATTGTTTGTGATGCCGGAGTGGGTGGGTGAAGATGGAGTTTTAATTAATAAATTTAAAAACCTTATAAAACTTTTTTAAAAAATCGCATATAATTCTAAGAACTTAAAAATATAAAATTAAAAAATGGGTATAGACTATAACAAATACTTTAGTGCCTCACTTCCTGACCAAATGGAAATGATGTTTGAAGCAATAAAAGAACAGCAGGAAAGGCTTAAACCTGAAAACTACTGGAAGGCTTCTCCTGCGGATAAAATTCAAATGATGATTAATTCGATCAAGGAAGAGAAAGAAAAGGAGGATAGCGGTTATTACCTGACTGCTTCATGGCCGGAGAAAGTTGCTTTTATGGCAAGGCAGATGCAGGAAAAGATTAAAAAGGAAACTGAGATGAAGATTTCAGAACTGGAGTTTCATCTTTCATGGTTGGAAGATAATAAAAAAGCCGTTGTGCTTCTTTTGGACAGGGTTGATAAGAATCTTCACAACGTTGGAAATTTAGAACAAGTCAATAATTTACTGGACAGATTGATTTTCTATATGAAAGAAGAAATAAAGAAACAAACCGCATTAAACAAATTAAAAGAGTAATCCAAAATTACAGGCTAAAAAAAATGGAGAACCAAAATGATCTACCTGAAAATAATAACTCAGGTTTGAGTAAACAGTTTACAAACGAAATACTAAATCCTTCAATTGACCTCGCAGTTGACTATTCCGAAATATACATTGATGATTTAATGGATAACGGTGCTTTAAAAGAAATACCAATTGTGAAATCAGTTGTTGGTGTTATTAAGGCGGGTATCTCTATTAACCAGTTTTGGTTTGCTAAAAAGCTGCTGACTTTCATTAAAGAATTTAATACCGGGGACATCGATCCGAAAAAGAAATTAAAATTCCAGGAGAAAATAAATACGGATGATAAATACAGAAAGAAAGTATCCGAACAGGTAATGGTGTTTTTGGATAAATTTCTTGAGATAAACAAGGCTAAGATTTCTGCTAATTTATTCAAAGCGTATGTGGAGGAAAAAATCACCTACGAGCAGTTTGTTTCTATTAGTATTTGCTTGGAAAAACTGCATCCAGATTCCTACAGATTTCTAAATGAACTTGAAAATCTTAATTATGAAATCAACGATAAATTTGAAGGAGAAAGAAACTGGTCGGCTGAAGCATTGCTTTTAACAAGTGGATTGGCAGTTGAAACATCTGACTGGTGGCATGGTTTCAAGTTAAAAGAGGAAGGTCAACTTTTATATGAGCTCGCAATTAAACCAAATTTAAAATAATACTTACGGAATTTTTTATGGAAAAAACATCATTTTCAATTTTATCAAAGGTTCAGGATGTAAAAATTACACCCACTCAAATCACAGGGAGCAATGACGGACTGAGGTCATTCCTTAATGTTTTTATTTCGTTTACTTTCAGGAAGCCTTCAATAGAAACCGTATTTGATGTTGTTTCTTTATCAGCAAAACTAAAATTTCAAAACCCAAATGTATTACTTGCAGAAAAGGATGTGCTTGCTGGTATTACGGTTAACAGAGATGAGTGTGAAACTGGTGAGTGGTTTAATTTCGTTCTTGATGATAAAGCAATAACCGCAATTGAAAAGTACAGGAAAGACGATGTGCTGTTCAATATCGAATTAACTGTTCTCGCATTAATGAAAACCGAAGTAAACTTTGCAAATTCAAGAATGATAAGAGGTGCGGACGGAATGATAAAAGAAACTGCAAGGCTGTATTTTCCTATTCCAAAATCTATGTGGGTTGAAAAAATACTATTCGCACTTGGCCATCAGAGTTTGAGACTGATTGAAATTCCTTTAACTCATAGAACATTAAAAGAAGCGTATGCTGATATAGTGTTTGAGTTTACAAAAGCTGAGGAGTATTTTAATCAGAAGGATTACAACAAATGCGTTGCTCATTGCAGACATACTTTGGATGCACTGACTCGGAATTTAAAAAAAATTAAAGAGCAAGTGCCTTCTGAAACTGCATTTAAATGGCTTGAGAATATTGACACTGCAACATTCAACTGGATAGATGAATTAAATAAATCCAATGCTGCCTTAACTTCAAAGACACACCATTCAGGTCATAAGCGTGATTTTTCAATGCAGGAGGCGGAATCTATTTACTTGGTGATTCTTGGTTTGTTGAATTTCATCGCTCATATAAAATAAATAATTCAAACATGAAACAAGCAGTATTTATTACAGGATTTAATAACTGGGGAAAGACCAGTATCATTCAGCATTTGTTTAACGGAAGAATGAATTATTATCAAGGATGGACATATCGTATTAATGGAGTGAATAGTGATTTTACCGTGGAAACACACTCTAATGATGATTACTGGGGTCAGAACTGGTCAGACCAAGTTATCAAAAGACTTAATAATGCACCTGCAAATGGACAAAATTTATTTACTGCTTTGTGTCCAACGATGCATTCTAACAATAATTTCGTTGATTTACTGAATAGTCCGCCCTTTGATGTGTATGATAAAAAGCACATTTTTTTGATTGAATACAAATGGGAGCATCACGCAAAGTTGTTAATTGATAATATAAAACGAGAAGGTAGCCGGATCGCTAATGCTAATTTTATAACGATTGATGCTGACAGTTCATTCACGAATGATTTAGATCGTTTTAATGCCAAGACTAATCAAATTCTTTCTGAGCTCACGAAATTATTTCCATAACCATTATGGTTCAGGGAGTATTTTTTTAATTTCAAGAAGGGCATAATCTACCATATCATTGTCTAACAAGATATCAATTTTTTTATGGCTAATTTTTGCGATTTTGTTCGCATCATTTTGACTCTGTTTTGGGTTACTGTAATTAAGGTAGTCAATAAAATTAAGGAAGTTCTCTTCCAAGTGATAGCTTTTATAAAAATTTTTCAGCGAGTATTTTTCGACCTGAAATGAATCATACTGAAAGCCTATTTTTAAGTTCCAGTACTTAAAAAGCAGAATCAAATTGATGAGCATTTGGTTGGCTTCTCCTTCATACTCTGAAATTTTTTCTTTTAAGTAATCGGGGTCTGTTTCTATCCATTCTACTTCGCCATCTTTTTTAAGCGGAATAAAAAATTCATCATTACCCCAAAAAGTTCGATTGTACCTGCATGGCACTAATTCAAACTTTATATGCCCCAATTTTAAAGCAATGGTTGGATGATCCTGAAATATTTCCGATCTTGAGTAGTACGCTTCTGCGAACTGCTTGAATTTATTTAAATAGGTCTGAGATTCCCATTTTTGCTCATTAAAAACAACTAAAATATCAACATCAGATTCTTCATCAATATCCCTACTTAGCAGAGTTCCCCGGTCAAACGATCCAAACACTCTTATCTCCTTTAACCCATCGTTTTCAAAATATTTTTCCAAGCGTTCCTTTATGACTACAACTGAAGTATAAATTTTTTGATGTTCAATCTCTTGGATTGAAATCTGCGACAATAACTCTTCAAGATATGTTCTGAGTTTTTCGTTAACCATTTATACTTAAAATTCAAGGTTTTTTATAGATACAACAATTAATCCAATCGATAATTAGGCAAATTTGACAGATAAACAGCTAAAAACACGCCATTTTTGCATAAAAATTTGATTGGCTCAAATATTGAAATTCAGTATTATAAAGATAATACATGAAGACACTTTTACAATGCATTGATGGTTTTATTGATAATATCAGCGTTACTGATAAACAGGAAGAGAGCATTACCGGCTCCGTGAACAACCTAAGTACCTGCTTGCTGAAGAAGGACAATGGGCTTTCAGTAAAGGAAACCTTTACAAATGGTTCTTATGAAAGAGATACCATGATTCGACCATTGGACGATATTGATTTATTTGCGGTTTTAGATTTTGAAGAATATAAAACGGATTTGGGACAACTTCCTACCCCTCAAAGTGTACTTTCAAAAATAAAATCTTACCTCGACAAACAGCCCGATTATAAGGATAAGGTTTACCAAGACAGGCCATGCGTATCCATCGAGCTTTCAAAAATATACTTCGATGTATTGCCAAGTTTTGAGATTTCAAACGGATTGTATTATATCCCTAACTTGGATTTATCAGGTTGGACAACAACAAACCCTAATTCTCATAGCGTTGAGCTTAATAAAACAAATACTACAAGCAAAGGCAAACTAAAAAAAGTTATAAAAGCGGTTAAGCATTGGAAAAGAGAAAATAAGCAGAATATGCCTTCTTTCCACTTAGAAGAAGTCGCGATCTCAGTTTTTAAAGCGTTTAACATTGTTAATTTAAAGGATGGCATTGAAAAATGGTTTGAATACGCACCCACTTATATGGAGATGAGTAAATTTAAATCCAATGATGAATACACCAAAGTAAAAGAAAAGGTAAAAAAAGTGTATTCAAAATTGAAGGACGCTGACGACAAATATGAAAAGAATGAAGCGGAGGCTATCAAAATATGGAAAGAAATATTTGACAAGGAATTTAATATAACTGATGAAGCTGAAGCGAAGGAGATGAGCAAGGCGTTATCCGAAGGGGCATTAAAGATTGGCGGTACAGGATTGCTTTCAAAAACAGTTGGTAATGTAGTGCCTCCCTCTTCAGGATTCTATGGCGAAAAGTAAAAAATACATTCCAAAACAAAAATATAATCCTTTGGTTCAAATCGGAGCCATGAAATCCCGTTATCCTAATTTTAAAGTTCAAAAAATGGATGACGGGAATATAATTTTTATTGGTAATATTCAGCCCAAAGAATACATGAGAGAATATACCGTGAGTATAGAGTATCGTGGAGACTCAGAACCTCATGTTAAGATAATTTCACCTCCGTTGGTTGAAAAGCCACCACATTATTACCATGCTTCAAAACGGTTATGTTTGTTTAAACCTGCTAACTTTACTTGGAAAGAATCAACATTAATAGCAAATCATATTGTATCTTGGACTTCGGCTTGGCTTTACTTTTATGAAATATGGCTCGAAAAAAATGAATGGCTTGGGCCGGAAGCAAGTCACGATAATAACGCAGAAAAATTATGAGTATACCTTCACCACACCTGAATGACTTTCAATCAGCAAGGAAAATAGAAAAAGCCCAAACAAGAATGTTATGGGTAGCAACCGGATTAGCATTGCTTTCTTTTGCTCTCAGTAATGCAAATATTCAGTTGTTTATTACTGAAAACGGACTTGTTGAAATAGCAGGTTATGTAAAAAAAACATCAAATGTTTTGATTTCAGTAATGGCGGTAATATACTCCATCCTTGAGTTTATTGTTTTACTTTATTTTGATGCAGGAGGTAAAAAGAAACGAAATGATTTAATTGATAATTCTTTTGGTTCAAATTTAAATGGGATTAAGTCTGTTGGTTATTTTTCAAACAGTGGGTTAAGAGATGGGCTTTATAAACTGGCAGTAAATTGTTTCGAGAGTTCTTATTTCACGGCAACAATCGTAAGTAATATGCTTTTGAAAAAATGGGTTGCTACAGGGTCTTTAGTGATCGCAATTTTACTTTCAGTTTTTTCTGGAAATTTAGGAGTACTTAATAGTATAATTCAACTTTCAATTACAGGAATCATTCTACAACAAACAATAAAACTTCAGTGGTATTATTTTAAAATGAATCAAATAAATCAGGACTTTAAAGTTTTATTTAATAATTTGATGAATGCTGCTGATGGTACCGATAACAATGCGGAGATACTTCGTAATGTATTAAACTATGAGTGTGGTCACGCATGGGGTTGCGTATTGAATGATTCGGATATCTATAAAAAGCTCAATCCAAAGATGACGCAGGATTGGGAAGACATTAAGCGAAATTATAAAATCCAATAGATCTTTTTAAGAAAGCCCCCTGATCACACCTGAATGACGAAACAGCCCAAAAACATTTTCTCGGTGGTGTTTTAGATAATTTTTATCCGGCTTAAAAAACGGGTCAGTTGGAACTACAAGTGGTTTTCCATCATATTCGATCAGCATTGTGTTCTTCACTTCTTCATGAACAACAACTTTATAATCGTCACTTATAGTTATAAATCCTTTATCAAAAGCCCAATGCATATCTCTTGAAAGTGCAATTCCGTTGCATGGTAGAAAAGAGCCTGTATGTGCTTTTGGCTTAATGTGAGCTGCTTCAAGATTATTTAGTTGATTCCATACGATTGCTTTTTCCGTTATAGCACATTTATAACCATAGCCAAGCAAAACAAAATCACGGAAACTTACAGAATTAAAAAGATGAGCCCCTCGAATTTGTTCGAGTTCTTCTGTTGTCGATACAACGTCTACTTTTTCTGATTCTGCTTCCTCATGAATAATCTGCTGCTGTTTTTGTGCAGCTTCTTTTTTTACTTCTTCTGGAATAACAACTTCAACAGTATCAATATCAGCAGGGACTTCAGGCAGAAAATCGAAAGAAGCATCTACAAGCGCATGACCACCTTTTATTCCTGAAGCCCCAACCAGTTCATCAAGAATTTGGTAATGGGCATTTCCTTCTTCAAAACGGTAAAGAAAATAATTCGGGATCATTTCTCCCTTTTCTTCTCTTTCAGTTTTCTGAAAAACAATTATATCTCCCGGTAAATAAAATTTCCTTTCGGGATCAATCGCTTTGTTAAGATACAATCGGTATTCATCCCTTGAGCCATCAGGCAGAATGTGCTTGTCATTATGATAAACAAAACTTGTATAAACTTTTGTGTTTGCAAAGGGCGGTATTATAGGAATCAGCACAGTATCGTTGAGCTGTGTAACTGAAAGGTGCGGAAAAAAATCTGCGCATTTTTTTGAAACGTAAATATATCGTCCACCTCCCCCCGGAACACCATTGCGGTATCCAAGTTCCTGTGTTGCCAGTTTCTTTATGTAATAATGTCCCATTCGCTTTTATGAAAAATCAAGTCTGTATCTGTTTCTACCTATTCTTGTCATTTCAACATCAGTTCTTCCGTGTCTTGCCAAATCGGCCAGTGTAATTGCACGGTTGCCTCTTACACCAAGCCTATTGCGCAAATAAATCCCAAGAATATCTTTATGCGGAGTTGATGAAATCTGCTTCGGATAAACTACACCTGTGTAGCGGTCAGTCTGTGATCCCTCAAACAGCCCAGTCATAACAGTCCCATCATCCCACTCAAATGTGAGCAGCTGCTGACGCTGCTGCTTCGGAGGAAAAAATCCGGGATTATTTCTTACAGTTCCGATATGAATCGGAATATACGCATCGAAAGGGCGGGTGTGGTTTCTAAGATTTAGCCCCCAGTTTAATCCACCTGCTTGATGAATTTGTCCACGTGTCGTTAATAATGTGAGTATTGGCATCTTCGATTTATTTTATATCAAAGATACTTATTTATGAAATCATTTACAGCATTTCCTACCGCTTTTGCAAATTTTGGAGGTACTGCATTGCCTATCATCTTAAACTGATCTCCCATTGAACCGAGGAATTCAAAATCATCATCAAAGGACTGAAGCCTTGCAGCTTCTCTTACAGTAATGGTTCTCGCCTGTTCAGGATCTGGATGTATATGTCGAAGTCCATCTTTATATAGGTGGGCAGGAATAGTATTACTTGGCTTGTCCCATCTTAGAACGTGATATTTATGCACGTTGGTTCTTTTACCAGTCTTTTCATAGTAAAGTTCAATCAGTGCCTGTGAGGAAGCGTATTTAAATTTCTTTGTTTTGATATCAAGTGTAAGCATTTTAAATACATCGATATCTCTTTCACTGTGAAAACGGGGTATGTGGTTCAGAAATCTATTCTCAGGAAGAGTATGGGAAAGTTTCTTTCCGTTTTCTTTTTTTATTTTTTTTGAAGGAACAAGTTTGGTTAAATCTTTTATAGCATCTTCAACCGTAACAATTTTTTTTGCTTTGTATGATGGGAGAATATTTTGATAAAAATCCGTAAGAGCATCCTGCGGATTCTTTTTAATTTCAGAAGCTTTCACACCCAATATCACCATTCTTTTTCTTGACTGGGGAACACCAAACTCAGGACAGTTAATAAGCGCATTATTTCTTAAATCACTTGTAATAATGTAACCCGCTTTTTTGAAATTTTTTGTTATCCTTTCGACAATTGAAATTCCACCCGGCTGTGCACTTAGAATTCCGGGAACATTTTCAAAAACAAAAACTTTGGGCTGAAATTCTTTTACTACATTGAGGTAGCTCTCAAAAAGAAAATTTCTGTAATCATCATTCATTCCGTTCTCATCACGGATTCTTCCAGCAACAGAATAAGCTTGGCAAGGAGGGCCACCGATAACAAGGTCAACTTTTTTTTCGTTTTTCAGAAGACTTTTTATTCCCTTGTGAGTACCAAACTGCGGATCATTTTTCCATCCGTTAATTAATTCATTCGTCCTCTGAATATCAAAATGAAGAACAATCTCGTCAGCATTTTTGTAATTCCATTTCGTTTTAAGACGGTTAACAAGTGTTTTGCAGGGTTTTTCTTCCCATTCCACTCCGGCTACAGTTTTGTATTTGCCTGTTTGCTTGAATCCTTCCGATAAACCACCGCATCCTGCAAACAAGTCTATCATTGTTAAGCTCTGTTTCATGGTCTATTTATTTAAAAATTTTAATAATGTTTTAGCTATATGATAACCGAGCAGAGGCGGCACAGCATTTCCAACCTGACGATACTGTTGTGTTTTAGTTCCTGTAAAAATAAACTCATCAGGAAATGACTGCAATCTTGCGCTTTCACGTACTGTCGGAACTCTGTGGTATTTATAGTGAAAATGATTTCGGTGTCCCGTATCAATTGTTTTTGAAGGCTTCTTACTGTGATATCTTGTCCATGCTTCATTGAATCTTCTGCTGTCGCCAACACCAGGAGGAAGGTCTTTGTGATTTCCGCCTTCAGGAACTTGTGAAATAACATTAATCACATGAGGGGTATGCACCGTGGAAACATGGTTATATAGAACTTTACTACCGTTGCGCATTTTTTTCTGATAGGGGGTTCGGGCGGCACTTTTATAAACAGATTCTTCTTTTCCAAGTTCACCCTCCAATGAAGGCAAATCGGCAATAGCAATTTCACACGTGTTGTATGTTTCGGGTTTTAATACGGGCTTTGGGAATTCGAATGTTCCGAATTCCTTTTTCAGACCGACAAAAAACATTCTTCTCCTTATTTGTGGAACTTCATAATCAGGTGCAAAGAGCTCTTTAAAATTGAATGTGTAACCGAGTTCTTTAAATTTATTAAGAATACCGTCTTTGGCTTTGCCACCATAAAGAGTAGCAATGCCGGGAACATTTTCTATTATAATTGCCTTTGGTTTTACTTTTTTTGCAAGGTTGAAAACAGAATAAAAAAGTGTATTTCTTTCATCCTCCTCTTTTCGTGAACCAGTTAGTGAAAAGCCCTGACATGGTGGTCCGGCTATAATGACATCTATTTCTTTACCCTTTACGAGTTTCACAATTTCATTAAGAGTACTAATTGTTGAAAGATCTGCATTCAGAACAGAAGCATGCTTGTGGTTTTTTTTGAAAGTATTAAGTGCGGGATCATTATTATCCACCCCAAGTACTACTTTGAATCCTGCTTCCTCAAAACCGTAGGAAAAACCACCGCACCCTGAAAATAAATCAATTACATTATATTCTTTAGTTCTCATCTTTTACTTCTCAGCATTTTAATTTTTTGTTCTGCAAGCCTTAATACTTCATCTCCAAAACCTTCATCGAACAGTTCATATGAAATCCTGTCGCTCAAAAATTTTACTTTCAATTCTTTCACATCTGTCCCAAATATCACTGCAAGCTTTTCAATCAATTCATTTGTCGGTTTCCTGTCATTTCTTTCAATCTTCCCAAGTGTCGACTGATCAATATTCAGCTGTGATGCTACCTTCCGAAGTGGGAGCCTCATATTCTTGCGCAACAACCTTATATATTCTCCAAAAGAAGCCTTCTCCAAACGGGTCATGAAAATTAGGACATTATTTGGCCAAAAATATGTAAAATTATTAACACATAAAAGCCCCCTCTAAGCATCGGTGTTTCAGGGCAATATATGGTACTCACATACAGTCCCGGCTGTAAAGACGGAATTTTTTGACACAGGTAAAATTTCACACATCGAAATGTTCATAATCGAAATCAAGAGAAAGGGTATCCTTCAGAAAACGAATAAATCCCAACTCATCTTTATCAGGCGGGTATGGGCCAACAACTCTAATTTTCTTATTTGAGTTTGTAGTATCAAAGTGTGTATATGCCATAAGCTGCCCAAGAGCAGCTCTTATACAGTCTTCAGCCCATGCAAATGGTTTCACTTCATAAAAAGTAACTGAATCAGGCTGTATCACCTTTATGTCAACATTATTCTCTTCAAGCAGAACATTGTCCTTACCGTATATTTCTTCAAGATGTTCTTTAAAATACTGCTGTATTAAATTATGCTTTCCACTTGTTACATAAGGGTCGGAACCTTTTCTTTTCTGACCCGATGTGTTTCTTGAGGTGGCAGCGGATCTGTTCCGTCTTCTTGTTTTTATTCTGTTGCGCACTCCGGAAGATTCACCGCTTTTGTAATCATTAAATAAAAGGTCGATTGTTTCTGCATCGCTTATTGTGTGAACGGTTCTACTGTATCCTCCGACAGAAAACGTTTTGTTTAATCCGGTTTTTATGAATTCAACATTTATGCAATGCCCGAAATTTTCTGTTTCATGCCAGTATGTTTTGCCATCTCTTTCAACTACTACTGCGTATGCAATAATTTCAAGAAAGGGTTTTCCGGCTTTAGGATTCCCAGTTGATTTAACAGCAATAATATCACCGGGCTTTAACTGGAGAAACTGTTTGAGTGCATTGACAGATTTACTTTCTTCACCAAGTGCTTTTAACTCTCGAACTATCTCAGCATCTTTTTCTCTGTATAAATACGATAGGTCTGTTCCCCATGAAAACCCGGTACAAACAACACTGAATTGATCCATAAGAGGAAACATATCTTCATGAGCATTTTCACCATATTTAGAGCCTATAAGGTAGTAAGAAGGGTTCTCGTCCTCTTCTTTACCAAACTGACGAAATAACTCCGCTGCGTACTGATAAATATTTTGATTAGCGGGTTTGTTGCTCAAAATAAAATGTTGAAGTTCTGATGTTTCTTTTTTGTGAATATCCATTCCCTGATACTCGGCAATTGCCTTCAGAACATCATTTTTAAAAACAGGAACAAGTCTTTCACTTGAATATAAGAAGGCGATTTTCCATTTCATTATATGATTTGTTCTGATGCTGTCGATACTAGAAAAATCGCCTGCTACCGCAAAATTTATAATTTGTATAATTTCATTTTTCACATTTCTGAATGCAGCATTTCTGTCATCTCCGTATCTTGGAATCCAAGTATAAACTTCATCTGAAGCAAGTGTTTCTGGTCTTTCGTTAGGATTACTTCTTTTATAAATACCGAACTTGTTAGAGAATTGTCCTTTTATGCTTCCAAGTTTTATAGTTTGTGTTTCAATCCACTGACAGAAAGTATCCTGATTTCCTGTATCAACATACTGTTCGAGAGTCATTGCTCTAACTGAATCAATTGGCCATCTGTTTAAAAAGGCCTGATTTATTTCTCTGCATTTCAGTAGTCTTGTTTCCATTACTTTTTAGTGTTAAACAGTGTAAAACAAAAGTACCAAAAGTTGATGGTGCTTCCTCAAAAAGAATTCAATAAGCACCAAAAAGTACCAATGAGTTTCAATAGGGTCTGAATTCGGTTTCGCTCCCAAACCGCTCATCTACCTTCGTACCCGATGATGATGAGAAAAACAACACTTTTTATAAACCCCGCTGTGGTGGCGACAATCAAAGCGATTGACGACACATAAGGCAAGCCCTTATGTGTATGGCATTTCTTTTTGAAACATCCAAGTCTATAAGGGAAAATCTGCAATGTACCGTAAATACTGGGCAAGAGCCTTGCGTGTGCAAAAGAGTGTACGCATGTTTGTCCTTGAACGGTGAAACCCCAACGGGGAATTAGCCAAAAGGAAAAACAAAAAATTAAAAAATGGGAAACGAGGCAAACAAAATAGTTGACTGGAAAAACAAAACCGAGCTAGAACTTTTAGAGTTGGTTTACAACTATGCAAGTAACGGTTTGAGGTACGGAAAAAGTCAGAAGGCAAAAGAATGGTTGCGAAATAAAAAACTAACTGTTGAAAGCACGATGGCAAGTTTCAATTCAGGTCAACTGCACCATCGAAAAGAAAAAGAATTTAAAGAAGCGTTGGAGCGAATTGGATTTATGAAAGCATCGAACGTTGGTTCGAATTGCGATTCGGTTCCTTACACAGTTTTTGGAAACTTCTCGATTATGTTTCCGCTTCGAAATGAAAAAAATGAAATCGTGAATTTCTTTTCGGCAGGAATTAAAAATGATAAAACTGCTTTTCTAAACATGAAAGGTTTGTATCCGGGTTATCCGCATGAGCAGACAAAGAAGTTGTTTGTGGTGGACACTGTTATGGATGCTGCAACGATACTCGAATCAAAAGTTTTAGATAACAGAGAAGCGGTGATTTCATTATACGATGGTGTTTTTTTAGAACAGCATGTTGAAGTAATAAAAAGCCTGAAGCACATTACCGAAGTAATACAAATCAAAAGAAAAAAGTAAAATGGGAAATTCAGTTAAGGAGTTAAGAGACATCATTAAACACGTACCGATTAAAAAAGCGGTGCTGAGTGAAAATGAAAATCTCCATTCAGTATTTATGCAACATGGAAGACCGGGTGTGATGCAGGTCATTCAGAATGCAGAAGAACTGGAGGAGGTAGAAGAAGTTGCTGTAACAAATGTTGTAACGCCTATAATCAGTATTGCAAAAACTGAAATACAGGAAGATGAATCCGAAGTTCATTATCATGACAACTTTGAAAGTAATGACGAAACTACCGAATCGGAAAAACAAACCAAGCTTGTTGTTATACATGATAATAAAATCCTAATGCGAAGTTCCATTAACGACTATTATGTTTTAGGAATGCTCACGCAAGATTTAAGCAGTATGCGTATTACCTTAATGATAGAGGATTTGGCTTACGGTAAAAAGGAAAGAACCAAGATTGATTTATACGAAAGAGAAACGGTCAGAAATCTTGCCCTTCAACTTGCAGAACTTTTCTATGAAAATTCAGAAACCATTGAAGCAGATTTATTTTTGCTGACCGACCTTTTGGAAAAGCACCGAGAGAAACAATTTGAACTGGCGAAACCTGCTTATCAAAGTAAAAGGCAATACGCTAACATTTCTCCTGAAACTCAAAAAGCATGTATTGAATTTTTATCACAACCGAATTTGATTGAACGATTTGATGGCATGATAGAAAAAGCGGGAGTGGTTGGTGAAGAGAATACCCGAAAACTTTTACTGGTGATTGCATCCACCTATAAAATGTCGCACCCGCTTCATGCTTTGGTGCAGGGAAGTTCAGGAAGCGGAAAATCTCACCTGATTAATATTATCGGGCAATGCTTACCACCTGAAGATATGCTTTCCATGACAAGGGTAACAAGTAAATCCTTCTACCATTACAATAAGGATGAGTTGGTAGATAAACTTATGCTGATTCAAGATTATGATGGCTTAGATGAAGAAGCACAATACGCTTTCAGGGAATTACAAAGTGCGGGAAACATAAGTTCCTCAACAACCTATAAAGATAGAACTGGAAACATAGTCTCCTGCGTAAAAAATGTGAACAGCCATTTTGCTTCGCTCTTGGCAACAACAAAAGCCGAAGTATACTATGATAACATGAGTCGTTCGGTAATTATCGGAGTAGATGAAACCGATGAACAAACCATGCGCATTATTGATTACCAAAACAAACGACTGGCGGGGTTGATTGATATCAGGGAGGAACAGAAAGCAAAAGAGTTCATGCAGAATTGCATGCGTTGTGTAAAACCCTGCGAGGTGGTAAATAAATACGCAGATAAAATTATTCTGCCGATTGAAGCCAAGATGCTCCGAAGATTAAATAGCCATTACCAAGCCTTTGTAAAACAAATAACCATCCTTCATCAATACCAACGAAAACGTGATGAACAAGGACGACTGATTGCTGAACCCGAAGATTTGAAAATGGCTTGTGATATTTTATTTGATGCAATAATGCTTAAGGTGGATGATTTGGATTCTTCACTTCGCCACTTCTTTGACCGCATGAAAGAGTTTATTAAAAAACAGGCAGCCGGAAAACAAACCGAATTTCAGTTCACACAAAGAGATGTGAGGCTTGCCCTGAACGTGAGTAAAACACAATGCTTCCGATTTATGGAAGACTTGGAACTTTTAGAGTACGTTCAAAAAACAGGTGGTTATGCCAACAGGGGATTCAAATACAAAATTGTTTTTTGGGACGACATGGAAAAGATGCGGGAGAAAATTAAAACAGGATTACTGAATCAGTTGGCGCAACTGGACGGCTTAAAAAAGCCATTGGTTCTTGGCGGTTCAGAAGATTTGGAACACCAAAACCCGCACACACAGGGAGAATGAGCGGTGGTGGTTCAATAATTCAGGAGTAAGCAGTTAATAGGAAAAATACATCGTAAAGAAACACAAAATAAAAAATGAAACATCTGCCAATAAATAGCCCTCACTTTACAGCCCTTTACAAGGACTTTGATGTGTTCGTGAAAGCAAGAGGTTACCGTCAGGGAAAAGGAAGCATGATTCAAAGCTGTGTGCGTGAATTTTTATTCTTTACCGAGAACAAGGGCTTTAGTACCATTCAGCAGGTGAAAGCCCCGCAAATCGTAGATTATTACGAATACCTGCGGGAACGTCCGAACCAAAGAAGGGATGGAGGCTTAAGCGAATCCATGATCAGGCATCACCTTTATTCTTTGCGTTTATTCTTTGACCATTTGATTGATTCAGGAGAACTGGATAGCTCCCCGGCACGATTACCTAAATTTCAAATCGGAAAACATAAGGAACGGAATTTATGCACGGTGGAGGAGATAAAACAAATGTACAACGTTTGTCAAAATAAAACGGAAAGAGCTTTGTTGGGGATTGCTTATGGTTGCGGGCTAAGGAGAAGTGAAATTCAAAACCTGAATACAACAGATGTGCTTTTACATAAAGGAGTGCTGATTGTAAGAGAAGGTAAAAACGGCAAGTCACGAACCGTTCCTATTTCGGACAACGTGATTAAAGATTTGAAGGAGTACATTATTTATGAACGAAGTAAAAATTTCACTTCAAAGAATTTTGAAGAGACTCCTTCTTTGTTTTTAAATAAAATCGGCAAGCGAATGGCGGGAGACAAACACAACAATGCGCTTCGTGAAATTATTAACCGCACACAAAATCCGGAACTCATCAGAAAAGAAATCACGCTTCATTGCTTGAGACACAGCATTGCAACGCATTTGATGGATAACGGTGCAAGCATTGAGTTTGTTCAGCAATTGCTCGGACATGCTGAAATTGATACCGCACATTTATATTCTAAACGCAGAAAACAACAACTAAAAATATTAAGCCAAATACGATAGCTATGAAAAATGACATCACCTTTGAACATTACCTTCACCGTTACGGACACACCCTGCAAACCGTAAAGAGTTATGTGTTTGCAAATAAAATTTTCATGATGGATAATCCAAGCCCTGAAAATTACAAATACAAAGACATTGTGGAATACCTGAATAAAAAGGTGGATGACTATTCCAATAGCAACACAAAAGTTTATTTGCTGAATGGCATCAAAAAATATTATGACTACTTACTTGAAACAGGAAAACGTGAAGACCATCCTTGCAGAAATTTCTTTGTTCGCAATCAAAGAAACAAACAAGTGATCCATCAGGATTTATTCAGCTCAAAGGAATTGGAGTTGATGTTGGAAAGAGAGGAACGTTACGCTGACCTTCAGCAACGCAATCAGGTTGTAACTTCATTACTGATTTATCAGGGATTACATTCAAGAGAAATTCATAATCTTAATTTAAGTCACATCGACCTGGACAGCGGTTTGATTTTCATTAAAGCATCTCCGAAAGTTTCACAACGTCATATTGAAATCAACAACAAACAATACCGGCTCTTCGACCGTTATCTTCATGAAGGCAGAAAAGCTCTGCTACGGGATGATGACAACAACGCTTTTGTTTTAGGAAAATTAGGAACCCGAATGAGTGTGGATGATATCCACTATCTTGTTTCAACTTTCAAAGGATTATTTCCTGATAGAAAATTAACTCCTGCAACCATCCGTCAAAGTGTAATTGCAAATTGGCTGAATGAAAAGAAACTACCCTTGGAACAAGTACAACTTTTATCCGGGCAGAAATGGATTTCAACTACCATAAAATACAAACAAGTAAACGTTGATGAACAAAGAAAGCTCATGAATCGCTTTCATCCTTTAGGCTAAAACATACCCCCACAAAGCCCTTACAGCCTGAATTAAAAGGCTTAAATTCCAGTTGATAATTGATAGTAATTTTTAGGAAACCCCAATAGGCTTCCTATTTTTTTTTTGTACATTTGCTATGATGACAAATAGTTTTTTCATAACCGTTCTTTGATAAATAAAATGTTTGTGTCAACCGTTAGTAACCAAAGTAGAAAGTTTCATACGGGATACGTAGAGACATACAGGTACGCCATGAATGGGCAGGAACAGGAGGACGAAGTTTTTGAAGGAGCCAGCAGTGCAGAATACTGGATGTATGATAGCAGAACTGGTAGAAGATTTGAGAATGACCCTTTGGTTTATGAATGGCAAAGCCCGTATGCTTGCTTTAATAATAATCCAATTTACTATGCTGACCCATTAGGATTGGAAGGTCAAAGTGGTGGGAATACGCCAAAGGGTGAGGGAGCAAAGAAAGAAGATGGTAAAGGAAAGAAAAAGAAAACAAAGGAGGATAATAAAAAAGTAAGTAAAACAAAAAATCAAACGCGAAAAGGCGCAGCAACCAAACAATTGGATGGAACAATTGTGTACCATAAAGCTAATACTGTAGAAGGTAAATCAACCTCAGGAAATGAAAGCAAGCCAACAGAAAAACCACAGGAGGCTAAGAAAGGTGAGCCGAAGACCGATGATCATAAAGTAATTGGATTTCATAAAAGTGACAAACATTATTCAGCGTTTATGGAAGGAGTAGGAAATACAAAAACAAACGGCAGAAAAGACCATTTTGAATTTTTCTCACATGGAAAGTCAACTGGCTTTCAGTATTTAAAGCAAGATGGCACAAAAGATTTTGGGTACGACAGCAAAACATTTGACAATATGATGAAAGCACATAGTCCAGATTGGAAAAAAATGAGAGCCACAAATCAAAAAATTACTTTAACTTTGTATGGCTGTAATATGAATTCGCATAAATATAAAACTCATGACGGACGCATGATAACTACTAAAATTACTATTGCGCAACTTATTTCAAATATCCCAAATGTAACAGTAATAGCAGCTAATGGATATGTAATGTATGGCTTAAAAAAGGGAGGGTGGGTAGTTAAAAGTGTTGATAATTATAGGGGAGATGGGAAATTTAGCACTGTTACCAATTCTAAAAAAATCACTCCATAACAAAATTATATGAAAAAAAATATTTTATTTATTTTAGTTTTATTTTTAATTATTTCATGCGATAAAACACATAAAGACGAAAGTAATAATGCATTAATTATTAAACCAACAATGGATACTTCTAATTATAATTTAATTAAAAATATCGTTAATAAAGGCGATAAAGAAGCTTATAAATCTTTGTTCATTGATTATTCTCTTGAAGAAAAAAGTGAAGATTTATTTTTTGTATCTTTTTTAATGGCAAATAGATATAGTTATTCTGATGCGTATTATGATTTATATGCTACCCTTGTTCATTCTAATCTTGGAACTGATTTTGATAAATTAGACGAAAAGACGAAATGTTTTGCCCTATATTTTTTATTAAAAGCAAAAGAAAAAGGTGATGAAAAAGCTTTAAATGAGGCGCATGAAATTTTTAAAGATAAAAAAATACCATCCGCAAAATCTTATTTATTAAAACTAGCCGAGGATTAGCTAAACGAGCATTTAATACCGCTAATTGGAGTTCAGGCTTTTTTATCTATAACAACGTATAAAAAATATAAAAAATCAACCAAGGTCATTAACTTTTCACATTAATCTTTTGTAAAATCAATACACTTAAAATAATAATATTAAAAGCGAGGTTTGTAGCCTCGCTTTTTTGTTTTTATTAAACCGAGGTAAATTTACATGAAAGTATTTTCGATAACTAACGGTTAGCATACTTACGTAAAAAGTACGTTCATTGGTAAAGATACGCCATGAATGGGCAGGAACAGGAGGACGAAGTTTTTGAAGGAGCTAGCAGTGCCGAATACTGGATGTATGATAGTAGAACGGGTAGAAGATTTGAGAATGACCCTTTGGTTTATGAATGGCAAAGCCCGTATGCTTGCTTTAATAATAACCCAATTTATTTTGCAGACCCACAAGGTTTGGAAGGTGAAGGAAGTGGTTCAACTAAAAGTGGAGAAAAAAGCGGGGGTAAAGTTAAAGATAAAGGAAAAGGCGAAGCAGGTAAAACTAAATCCGACCCAGATAAAAAATCAAAAGACAAAGGTGAAATTCATTATGGAAAATTGTTTCATGGTAAAATAATTAATTGGCTAACCGTTCAATTTTCGAGACTAACAAATGCTGGCCGTGAAAGGTATAATAGATGGAAAACTAGCGGTGAAGATGTTTACATTCATAATAAGGGCAAAACTTCCATTTTTGATGGTGGTGAAGAAAAAGATGTTAAAGTTGGAAAGAACCAGCATACTGATTTTACGTACAAATTATTTAGTGGAAAAATTATAGATTGGATTGCAAATAGAATTAGTAACGCAAAAATGCCTAGAATTGATTTGTCAAATTTTAAGATGCCAAGTATAAGGTTGCCTCATATAAAAATTCCTAGCATGAATGCTCTTCGATTTAAAGTTAAAACCGCTTTCCAAGGTTGGGGATGGACGTTTAGTTGGAGTATTATTGGTCACACCTCATGGGGTTTTGGAAACTGGCAAGAGTATACTATTTGGGGACTTAAAAGAATCAAACCATATACCATGGGGCAGATTGCGAAGAGACACCCTGGATTTAGTAAGCCCTTAATTAAGATTACTTGGACGAATAAGAATGGTCATTTAAATTTTTTTAGATTTGGACGAGCTTTAAATAATATTGGACCTTTACTTAATATTTATAAAAACAGAAATAAAAAGTAAAACTATTAATAAATTGGGAAATTTAGATTTTGTTTAAAAACAATACAAACTTAGTATATTTGAAAAATACATGCTGAAAAAGAACCCTGAATGAAAAGTAATATTACATTCCTAATTTTAATATTTTCGATTAATTATTATTCTCAAATTTCTTCTTTGTATATTAAAGATTCCAATTTAATTGCAGGAGATTTTCAAATCTATTTAATCGGAGAAAATCACATGTATAAAAAAAATAATTCAGTTTTAAATGAGGTTTGGGCTTTATTAAATACTAAGTCATCTGTAAATAACGTGATTATTGAAGCAGGTCCATCAATCGAATATATGATGTATTATTTTGAAAAGGATAATAGAACAGAATTCAATTATAATGCTAACCGAAAAGTAAATGTATTGGGAAAAAATGGCACTTATATTTATAAATTTGTTCCGAAAAAATTTTCGAAAAATGTTATATATTATTATGTTGATATAGAAACGAATCCAAAATTTGGGAATATTGCCATTTTAGATATTTTATCCAAAAATCTTGCTAATGATGAGATTAATAAGATCAATGTTTCTGTACATGAAAAAATTGATAAATTAAATTTTAGGAGGCGTGAAATAGAGATATCAAAAATTTTAATTTCCGAATTAGAACCAAAAATGGATGATTTAGCGAAAGTAATTAATGATATAGACTTTCAGTATTTAATTAGAATTTTAGATAATTTAAAAAAAGGAATTGAATTTAATTGTATTAAAGATAAAAATTTATCGTTCAAATACAGGGAAGCAGTATTGTATGAAAATATAAAAAAAACATTAAAAATACATCCCAATGAGAAATTTATTGGCTCATTAGGTCAAATCCATCTATTGGATACTTTGCCAAATATTCGCTGGAGCAGAATAAGTAATTGGGCTTCTATGACATACCAATTAAAAAAAGAATTTAAAGTTTGTAATATAGCAAGCATATATGAAAAGAAGAAACTACGATTGGTTGACAATTTAATTTTTGAAAATTTCGCTATAAATACTGGACTTCTTAATATTATTGGTGAAGATATATTGAGTGCTAAAAAAGAAGGATTTATTTATAAATCTTTAGATTCTCTTTCAAAAGGCGAATTTAATTTATTTAAACTGAATAAAGAGTGGATATATGATGTTCGTAATCATTACGATTATTTAATCTATTGTAGGTAATATTCTTACGCAATTGGTAGCAATCGCTTTTTTATCTACCAAAATTCCATCACTCTAAATAAAATAATAATATTAAAAGTAATTTATTTCTTAATGTATATATATTTAAAACTGCTATCGGAATAATAATCGTAGTTAATATCCTCCAGTTTAAATGGGTCTTCAATTTGTTTCAATTGTGATACACCTGAATTATTATACAAAAGAATAAATTTTTCGTTCTTCAAATTTGAGTTATCTATATAATCAGCAAATACTTTTACCTTACTTTCTTTTAAATTATATGCTTCTCTATTTAAATGAGCCTCTCCAATAGAAACAATTATGGGAACTTTATTTGAACACATGTAAATTTGATTTTTTATGTTTTCATACATAAAGCTATCTCTTTTTGCATATAAATTTTCATTAAACTGTGGTTTGTATATTTTATTTAAAAAATCGAATTTTAAATTGTTAAATCCTGTTTTAAGTATGTATAATTCAGACTTGGATACAATTCCAGATTTTTTTTCTAAATAGTTACAAATAAGTGGGCATAATACATTTAGAGTATCTTTAAATCTCCCGCCATAGTCAAAGTTGGTATGTTCATTAAAAAAAAACTTGGCAATACTTAAGTTATAAAATTCATTTCTGTGATTAGCTATTATCTCTCGATATAAAGTGTTAACATCAGAATAATCTTCATCTACATCATGTCCCTTTAAAATAAAGGTCTTATTATTATAAACTTCTTTTAAATGAATTAATTTTTTTAAGAATTTTATTGGTATTCTTGAACCCATAGAAAAAAACACAAATTTTTTTACTTTTTTATAATTAACATTGTCAAGATTTTGATTTATATAATATCCGCCACTAATCGTAATCTCATCAAAAAAAATTACAGTATCATTTTGTTTTAGTTTTTGCTCAATAAGCTTTAAATAAAAATTATAATTTTTTTTGGTATGATTATGGGTTTCCCCAATAAAAATAAAGTTTGGATTTAGTTGTTCATTTTGGCTTCGATAATCACTAAAACATAAAATCAAAAATAGTATTAAAAAAAGTCTCATTTTTTAATTTATTTTAGAAAGTTTAAATTCCACTCTTCTATTTTCCAATTTATTTTCCTCACTGGTGTTGGGTTTTATAGGTTGTTCACTACCATATCCTTTGTAACTTATACGCTTTGCTTCAACCCCTTCTTTAATCAAATAATTTGCAACTTCTTTCGCTCTAGCTTCACTTAATTTTATATTATCTTCTTCCGAACCTATATTGTCGGTATGACCAATCAATTCAATTTTATAATTGGGATTATTTTTCAAATAAGAGGCTAACTCTTTTAATTCTTTAAAGGACTGTTCTAATATCTGACTTTTATTTACATCAAAAACTAGATTTTTAATTACAATTTGATTATAAAATGCCTCATTATAGCCTTTTATAATATCTGTTTCTACAACTTCTGTATAATTACTTTCTTTGGTACAATTACATTGAGATAAATCTGATGTTGCGGTAAGACTTATTTCATCAATATAATAGTAAACTCCTTCATCACCTTTATTTTTAATTTTGGTTTTTGATTCAGTTATTGGTAAATATTTATCAAACCCAATAGTTACAAATTCTGCATTTCCATTTGAGGTAAAAAAAAAGCAAACCTTATTCCAATTAAAATCATTTTTATTTAAATTATATGTCAAAAATTGATTCTTTTGAATTTGACTTTCTGAATAAAATTCCCATTCAGATAGTTTTATTTTATTTTCAGATAATAAAATTGAAAAATTACAATGATTTAAATAATATGTTGGGGATTTAAATACATAAAAAATCAAACAATAATCCTTCCCTTTTTCCAGTTTACGAGCCAATTTGGATTGGATAAATTCATACCTATTTGATTGATCAGATACAAAAATTCCAAAGCCAGCAGAAGCGAATCCATCAAAGGGATTAACTTTAATTTTACCGTCTTTTTTACTAAAGTTTATACTCGCATTTTGAGAGCAGGAATTATAATAATCTGAAGTACCTTTACTTGGACTTTTCCACCCTTTTGCCTTTTCAAGTTGTGAAATAGCGGTAGGACATTTTTTATATTCTTCAAAACCTCCATTTATTACAAGATTCTGCGCTCTTAAATTAAACGTTAATAGTAAAAAAAATATTATTTGTCTATCCATTTATTATTAACAGAGTATAATCTTCGCCATAATTTACTTCTCTGACTACCTTTACCAAAATTCGTTACTTTATTCCATCCTTTAATTCTAACATCAAGAGTATATTTAATATGATCACCAATAATAATATGATTGTTTACTCTTAATACTGCTGAATGAGCTCTTTTAGCAGGAGAAATACCCTCATTTATATGAGACGCAATAGTACTAATTAATTGCCACATTGCCATGTTTTTTCCAATTATAAAAGTTTCATAAAATGCTTTCATACCGATTAATCCCATGCCAGGAATAAAATGTGATTGAGTTTCATTGGCTGGTTGACCATCACCAAGCATAGCATTTTTATTTATTGGGTCCCATTCCCTATCACTATTTAAACGGTCTACCGTAGTTCTAGAATATATACCTTCTAATTCAACACTTAATCTTGTATCTACCAATCTATCCGCTGCGTCTTTCATTGCTCCTTCTTTAAACAAATTATATACCATTGATTTTTGACCACTTTTTAGTGTTTGATCATGTGCCATCTGTTTCCATTCTGTATTCCATGTACCCTGTGGCACCAAAGATAATGTATATTTTGCTCCAGTAAAAGTCTTTCTTAAAACACCTTTAATCTTTCCAAAGGCAATTCCAATTCTATTTTTATGGCTTTTTTGGTCGGGCGCTTTATTAAATCCACGTTTGCCTTTAAACATACCATGCCTTTGAAACCAAGCTAAGCGCTTAGCTTTTCTTTGATTCTTTTTAACTTGTTTGTGATTATCAGCTTTAGTGCCGTCACCTTTTTTGTCACCAGTACCTTTATTACTTGTTCCCTCCAAGCCTTGTGGGTCTGCAAAATAAATAGGGTTATTATTAAAGCAAGCATACGGGCTTTGCCATTCATAAACCAAAGGGTCATTCTCAAATCGTCTACCAGTTCTGCTATCATACATCCAGTATTCGGCACTGCTGGCGCCTTCAAAAACTTCGTCCTCCTGTTCCTGCCCATTCATGGCGTATCTTTAGTTTAGGAACATGAATGTTTGTTTATAATGGAAACCATTTATTTATTAATTCTCTTTGTTGCTCTAATGATGCCTGTCTGTATTTTAAGGTAGTTGATATCCATTTTTGACCTGACATAATTTGAACTTGTTCAAGCGGAAGTTTTTTTTCATTTAGCCAATTAGCAATAACTGATTGACGGATGGTTGTAGGATTTAAATTTCTATCAGGATATAGTGGTTTTAATGTTGAAATAATATATTGTATATCATCAGTAGTATTGGGTTTACCTAATTTACCAATCAGCAAATTATCTGTTTCAATTGTAAGTAATTTTTTGCGATCTTTATTAATGTAATTATCAAACAAGTGATATTGTTTTGGATGTATTTCTAAATGTCTTTGTCCAATTTTTTTACTTGATTTAATAAAAATCAAACCATTATCTAAATCAACGTGCTTAACTTTTATCCTTGGTAATTCTCCAGAATTTAGTCCTTGAAAAATTAGTAAGGAAATTAATACTTTGTTTTTTTGTTTTAACATCTCGTATCTTTCCTCTCTATTTAATAATGCTTCTAATTCTTTAGTACTAAATAAATCTTGATGTATAATATCTTTCCTTCGTTTATTAAGAATATTAAAATTTTTACAAGGATGATTATCTCTGAGACCAACATCAACTAAGTAGTCATAATATTTTTTTACACCATTTAATAAATAAATCTTTGTGTTTTCATTCTTATAATTTACTGATATAGAATTAAAATAGTGAACAACGTTTTTATAAGTGAATAAATCAGGCATTGGGTTTTTGGCTAAAAATATTTTGTTTGCAAATAAATAACTTTTTATTGTGGAATTTGTATGCCCTGATTTATGGAGGTAATTTTCAAAACTGATCATAGGTTGTTGGTTAATATTTATTTATCGAAATTTTTTTATATTAAAATGTTGTTGTCTTCTTTTAGAATAAAGGTGAGTAGTGTCAATTTCAGAATGTCCCAACAACAATTGTACAAATTCTATGTTTGCACCATTATCAATTAAATGTGTAGCAATAGAATGTCTTAAACAATGAAGAGTAATACCCTTTGATTTTAGCTGATTATTTTGTGTTAAGTTGATTATTTCCTTTAAGCGATCATTAAATTTGTGACCTTGCATTCGATTACCCTGATTATTAATAAAAAAGGAAGGTGAATTTTCAAAGTTGCATTTTAAAAAATAGTTAGCTCTCTCATAAATTAAATATTTCTTTAATTCTATAATCACATTTTCGGCAAGTGGTACATTTCTGGACTTACTATTCTTTCCTTCTCTAACTAACAATGTTCCCTTATGCAATAATATATCAGTTGTGTTTAGATTTTGTATTTCTGTTCTCCTTAAACCACAGCCATATGCAATTGAAATTAAGGCTCTGTCTCTTCTGTTTTCACAAGCATTATATATTTGTTTGATTTCTTCTACAGAGCAAATATTGCGATCTTTATATTCTCCAAATTGAAATTTTGGTAACCTAGCTGGTGAATTTTGTATTTCATTTGTTTCTAAAAGATAATCAAAAAACAATCTTAATGAGTATAAATGGTGCCGTATCATAGAATCACTTAAGAAACCTAATCTTCTCCTATTTGGACGTTTTTTGATATATTCATAATAGGCAATTATTTCGCTAGCTTTTATTTGTTTAATTGCAGTAAAGTTTTTGCATTCTATAAAGAATAAAAACTCTCTTATGCAAGATTGAATCATTTTACCATTTGATTGTCGATAATTCTTTGCAAGGATAAAGGCATCAAAGTCAAAATAAAGGGATTTAAAATAGTTGTTGTTTAGTTGTAATTTTTGCATGCCTTTTTTACGCTTAAATTTAATCGTTTGAATAAAATAAGCGTGGCAAACTAAAAAATATTTAAGAGGTTTAGCATCCAATTAAACTAAAAATAGTAACCTATGGTTTTACATAGGTGCTTTAAGGTATTTCTTTTTTAAATCCAAAAAAAATGTATCAAAAAATAATTGAACACTTAAATTCGTTATATTCGAATCATCAATCCTAATAAAATGAAATTAAAAAAGTTAACTCTATTATCACTATTAATATTTTTATTTTTTTATGCTAAATCGCAATCTGTACTTTGGGGCACAACCAGTGGTAATAATTTGAATACCGGTATTTTTAATTACGGTACTATTTTTTCTGTTCCAACAGGTAGTAGTAATATTACAAGTTATGAATTAAAAGGTAATCCTATTGGCCCATCATCCGGTTTCATAAAAGCAAGCAATCAAAAATTATACGCCTATTCATCAATAAATTTAAAAGACGAAATATTTGAATACAATGTAGGAAGTAATACGCCAACTGTTTTATACACTTTTATAAATTCATTAAATGGCAAAAAACCATTAGGTAGATTACTAGAAGCTTCAAATGGTAAGTTATACGGAACTTGTAGTGTTGGTGGTGCCAATAATTTTGGCGCATTGTTTCAATTTGATGTGTCAAATGGAATATATACAAAACTAATTGATTTTACTTCTGCAACTGGCACTAAGCCCAATGGAGATTTAATAGAAGCTAGCAATGGTAAATTATACGGAACATGTTATTTTGGAGGGGCAAATGGAGTTGGTACTTTATTTGAATATAATATTGTAACAAATAGTATTATTGCTTTAATAAATTTTAGCGCAACATTAACAGGTGCAAACCCGGCGTCAGGAGTAATTCAGGCCAGCGATGGCTTTATTTATGGTACTACTATTGCCGGAGGTACAAATTCGCAAGGCAAAATATTTAAATACAATTTATCAAGTGGCACTATTTCTGTTCCTCATGACTGTTTTACTGGAGGTACTATTTATTCTCCATGCACAAAATTAATTGAAAAAGGAGGGAAATTATATGGTGGGGCTTTAGCAGTAAGTAATTCTTCAGCTTGCGTATATTCAATAAAATTAACCGACTCTACAATTATCAATTATGGTGTTTTCAATTCAAGAAAACCTAATTACGATTACAATATTTCTGATATTAATGGAAATTTGTGCGGTGTTTCTTATGGTGGAGGAACTAGTAATGTTGGATATATTTATAAAGTAGACACAGTGAACAACGCTTTGGTTACTGTTTTAAATTTTTCGGGATTTTCTACAGATGCCTTTTCTCCAATTGGTAGTCTTTTACATTATTCGAATGGCATAGTTTATTTTATAGGGAATTCTTGTGTAGGCGAATTTAATTCTTTGACCAATGTTGTTACTAGAAAGGTAGTTTTAAATTTTGCTATCAACGGAAGTACGCCATCAGGTCCTTTAACGCAAGCAACAAATGGAAAGTTTTATGGACTTACCACTTTTGGAGGTTTAAATGATAAAGGTGTTTTGTATGAATTTAATCCGATAACTTTTGCTTATAGTAAACTGGTAGATTTCAGCAGTTCTTCTACTTTTGGAGGGAATCCACGTGGTACGTTAACTTTGGGACCAAATGGAAAATTGTATGGATCATGCCAAAATTATGGAGCGAATAGTAATGGAATGTTTTTTGAATTTGACCCATTTACAAATACGGTCACAAAAAAATTCGATTACAGTATTAGTATTGGAACACAATGTGCTGATGCAATAGTTCATAGCAGTGGTTTTATTTATATGCTACCTCGAGGCGGAGGCCCTTTCAACACTGGCACAGCATTAAAGTACAATGTTTACAATAGTACTGTTACTAAAATTTTCGATCTTAATTCAACTCAAGATGGTGGCGGTATTCCTTTGGAAGCAACAAACGGATTATTGTATGCCCCAAGTAGATATGGAATGGGAGGTTGGGGATCAATGTGCGTTTATGGGCCAACAACAAATTCTCTTACAAATCTTTTGTCTTTTAATTCTTTACCTCCTAATGGAGTAGAACTATCTGGAAGAATTGTTCAGGCTTTAAATGGTAAAATTTATGGTGTTACAATTAGCAGTAATGGTCCTGGAAATGGAGATATATATGAGTATGATATTCCTTCAAACACAAGAGCGTTTAAATATGGTGTTACTAATGCAACAGGTATTAATTTTTATGGTGGATTAATAAAAGCCTCTAACAATAAATTTTATGGATTAGCAAATACTGGTGGAGCTTTTGGTTGTGGTACTTTAATAGAATATGATAATATTTCAAATACAGTTATAAATAAATTGGATTTTAATATGGCTAATGGTTTTTGTCCAGGAAGTTATTTAACTGAAGTTACAAATCAACTACCACAACCTATTTTGTTTACTAGTCAACAAAATTCGGTTTGCATTAATGCATTAGGCGCAATTTATTCGTTTATACCTCAATCTGGTGTTACCTATTCATGGTCTTATTCCGGATCTGGCGCTTCGTTTAGCAATATTTTAGGCAATAGTACTTCTGTAACTTTTACAACTGGGGCAACAAACGGTAGCCTAATTGTTACAGGAATAAATTCTATTGGTTCAAATACCGTGGCAACTTTTCCAATTAGTTTAAATCCGGCTTTTACAATGGCTATTACAAGCGCAACTAATACAATTTGCAATGGAAATTTAATTAACATAGGAGCTTCGGGAGCTGCAAGCTACACATGGAATAATAATGGCTCAACATCTAACTTAATAAGTGTTACTCCAAGTGTAACAACAATATATACGGTTACAGGCACAAATTCAATTGGCTGTAAAAGTAGTGTAAATCAAACAATAAATGTTTTACCCTTGCCAGTCATATCTGTTAATATCAATACTACACCTTGCTATGGCCAAACGTGTACATTAACCGCTACAGGAGCTAACACATATACTTGGAACAATGGTTACATTGGAGCGCAAAATATTACTACAGTTACAAGTGGTAATTTTACTGTTACTGGCACTAACACAACAAATGGATGCTTGGCCTCAAAAATTTATACAACAATGGTTAAAGCAATACCTGTGTATACCTTATCAATTTCTGATACACTTGTTTGTGATGGTCAATCAGTAACTATGTTAGCTACAGCTGCAAGTAGTGTGGTTTTTAGTTGGCATACTTTCATGTCCAGTCCAGTTAATTCTAATTCTTTGATTATTACCCCTTCTGTAACCATAACATATACGCTAAATGCGTCTGCTCCAAATGGTTGTAATTTAAATGTGCCAATCACTATTACAGTAGTTTATTGTACTGGAGAAAAAAGTTTTGCGTTTCAAGAAAGTGAAATAAACATATATCCAAACCCAAACTATGGTGATTTCTATATTGAGACAGAGCAAAATCAGTTGGAAGTTTGCATATTGAATAGTTTAGGACAAATTATTTTTACAGATAAATTAATTAAGGGTAAAAATGAAATTAACATGATTAACGCTATGAACGGAATATACTTTGTCAAAGTAAATGGTAATTTATTTTCGAAGGTCTTCAAGATTATAAAATATTAAACTTGAGTTTACTCCAATCTAATAAAGCATTAGCCAAAAAAACTACACCTATACATTTCCTCATAAAACAGCAACGTGTTTTACTTAGTTTTTAATTTGGTGAATTCTGCATCTGGTTGTGTTATAGCGGGTAAAAAATGCTTAGGAAAAGTAGTTGTAGAGTAATATCTTTTTAATCAAAAATATTTGGCGCCTCTAATTGGCAGAAATTAATCTAGTAACACTTCTTATTTAAATAGTTTGTGATATTTGCTAAAATAATAAATGCCATAGGCTATTTACCTATGGCATTTAATAAAAAAATAAAGTCTTACTAAAATTTTAAAATTATATTCCTGTTTTTAATAATTTCTTTATTTCAACCGCTTCATCTTTAGTGAAAATTTTAACTGTGTAAATGCCTGGAGCAAAATTATAAGTATTAATTTTGATTGTTTGTTGATTGTTTACTTCTTGATTTTCTGAATAAATAATTTTTCCGGCTAAATCACAAATTTCAATTTTTTCAATAATTTTTCCATTCGTTGAGTTTAAATAATAATTGTCTTGTGCGGGATTTGGATATCCTGAAAAATTAGTATTTACGTTTGAATTTTGATTGATACTTGTGGGAATTACATTGATATAAGAGCCTCCCTGTGTTACTGTTGGTGCAACATTATTCGATAACGTGTAAACGGAAGCAATTTCATGATGAGTTCCGTTAAGATACCATGAATAAATTTCATCATAATAATTTATTGTTCCTGCAAAATAAGTATCGGTGTACGTTTTTGTTAAGTGCACGCGTACTACATTATTAAATGTGCCAATTGGCAAGGTTAAAGAGCCGTAACCATCATAAGTTACATTTGAAGTACCTGTTCTTGTAAACGAAATTGTATTTGAAATGAAAGTGGTAGACCAAGGGTCAGAAAATGTATTGTTAAAACTAAAAGGATAATGTAAAATGTCTTCTGGGTTTGAATATGAAATTATTGTGGTGCCTGTAACAATTCCGAAATTTTGTAAGGCAGTTGCACTTGTATTAAAATATTCATACAATCCATTACCATTATTAAAGCTAATGTTCGCTCCAGAAAAGCTAGCGCCGTTTGGTGTTGATGCAACAGATGTTACAGTGAAACTCGTAGTTGAATTAGTTGTCATTGCTCCTAAATTCCAATTCTGATTTGCACCTGACGGACCTGGGTTAATAAAATTACAGTCTTTAAAAGGAAATATATCCCCAACTATCATATTATTTCCTGTTGCAGTTAAAATTGGTTGTGCTATTAGTGAAAGTCCAGATGTTAGAAATCCAATAGTCAATAGTTGTAGTTTTTTTTTCATTTTTTTTTGAGTTTAATTTTTTCTAAAAATAGACATAAATAACCGTCGCGAATTTTTTTTATCACCTATATATTTCTACAGAAACACCTGTGTGTTTACCTAGTTTTTTATACCGCATTTTTTGTATCTGATTGTTTTGTAGTTCATTATAATTATTAGGATTACAGGCTTATTTTCTCTAAAAAATTACACTCTGTATTTTCGTTAACTTACACGGTATTAAAGGCTTTCGTGTAAACCTTAATGGAAACCACAAAACTAAATAACGATATAAAAAATACCATTACTATAGACCAAGCTTGGTATTATGGTATTGTGCCCAATAAAATTGAAAATGGCAATTTAGAGTTTTTAGTTAGCGAACAAAAAAACACAGCCGATCTTGCGAGTGAATTAGAAATTGTATTAGGAAAAAAAATTTCTTTAAAAAGCGGTAACCAACAAACCGTTGAACAATTGTTATTAAGTAATTATCCTAAAGTAAATGGCGGCACTAAATTAGATTCAGCCAATAACGAAACCTATCGCTTAAATGTTAACGATAATAATTTTTTAGAAACGCTTGTAAAAGAAGCGCGAGATTTACAAAGCTCAGATATTCATGTAGAAACTTACAGCGAAAAATGTCGCATACGTTTTAGAGTAGATGGTGTTTTAATTGATAGACATAAGTTAAACAAAGCAGAATATCCAACCTTAATCAATAAAATAAAAATTGCGGCCTCTTGTGATATTGCCGAGAAGCGGATGCCGCAAGATGGACGGATTCGTTTTAAGTTTAATAATAATTATTTAGATATTCGTGTTTCTATTCTGCCAACACTGTACGGAGAAAAAATTGTTTTGCGTTTATTGGGTAGCGATGCCAGTCACATTGATATTGCACGCTTAGGATTTACCGAACAAGAAAATGAGCGCTACCAATTAGCGGTAAAAAAACCGAATGGTATTATTTTAATTAGTGGTCCAACCGGTTCAGGTAAAACAACAACGCTTTACGCTACACTAAAAGTTTTAAATAAACCAACCAATAATATTTTAACCATCGAAGATCCAATAGAATATACTTTGGATGGTGTTAATCAGGTTCAGTTAAAAGAAGACATTGGTTTAACGTATACAGAAGCTTTACGTACATTTTTGCGACAAGACCCAGACATCATTATGCTAGGTGAGATTCGTGATGCACAAACCGCACAAATGGCAATTCGCGCTGCCTTAACGGGCCACTTAGTGCTGTCAACAATTCATACTAATTCTGCCTGGGGCACCGTATCAAGATTAGTTGATATGGGCATACAACCGTATTTATTATCAAGTACTTTAAATTTATCGGTAGCGCAGCGCTTAGTAAGAACGCTTTGTGAAGATTGTAAAACCCAAGTTGATTTAGATAAAAACGAAATTCCCGAAAAATTCAGAGCAGCGGTTACAGATAAACAGTTTAAAGCAAAAGGTTGCCAGAGTTGTTATTATACCGGTTACAAAGGTAGACGGGCAATTTACGAAGTAATTAATATTACGAAAGAATTATCTGAAGAAATAAAGCAAAATGCAACATCTATTGATGCTTATTTAGCAGAAAATAAAATTGATAAATTATCTCAAAATGCGCTTAAAATGTTTGTTAACGGACAAACAAGTTTAGAGGAGATATTTCCGTATTTGATTACTGATAATTAAATTTTTACTAAAATAAATAAAATGAAATTTAAAATTATTATCACACTTTCTTTTATCCTTACTAGCATTTGCTTTAAGGCGCAAGATAGATTTGATTTATTAGAACAAAAATTAGACCAAGTAGCTAAAAACTATCCTGGAATAAATGATAAAGTAGAACTATCTATGAATGGGGTATCTATTCAGGAATACATACGAGTAATTGGAACTAACAATAATTTAAATGTAAATGTAGACCCTGCTTTAGATATTAAATTATCAAACAACTTTAGTAAAGTATCTGTTAAAGAAGTGTTTTTGTTTTTGTGTAAGCGTTACGATTTAGATATTGTTTTTGTTGGACCTATAATGACTTTTAATAAGTTTAACGCTCCCGTAGTTGAAAAGAAATCGCCCATCGGTAAAAAAATTAATGTGCAGTATGAAAAAGATTTAGATCTTTTAGGTTACGATTTAAATAATGATACGTTGGGGAACGTAACAAAAGAAATTACTAAGCAGAGTGGAAAAAATATTATTTTCTCACCCGACTTAGCTAATAAAATGGTGAGTGGTTTTATGCAAGGCGCTTCCTTTAATGGTGCTTTAGAAAAATTAGCCTTTGCAAACGATATGAAGGTTATCAAAACTCCTGATGATTTTTATGTGTTTGAGAAAAAGCAAGTTGTTGCGAATACTCAAAATTCTCAAAGTGAAAATAATCCTTTTGGTAGTTTAACAAATCAAAATCCTAACCCTAACGAAAATTCAAAAAACTCAAAAATTCAAATTAAGGATGGTTTAATTACAATGAATGTTGACAAAATGTCAATGAATGAAATTGTAAATACTGTTTCTAAAGAATTGGGGAAAAATTATTTTTTATTTAGCGATATAAAAGGCACTGCCACCTTAAAGGTAGAGGATGCGCCTTACGATGAATTTTTAAAACTATTATTTAATGGTACAGATTTTACTTTTAAAAAAGATGGTAGCACCTATTTGTTTGGTGATAGAAATTTAGAAGGTTTAAGACAAAGTAAATTAATAACCTTAAAAAACCGAACCATCGAAAAAGTGATTGATTTTATCCCTGCGGAATTAAAAAAAGGAGTAGAGTTAAAGGTGTTTGAAGATATGAACGGAATTATTGTGAGTGGTTCGCAGCCACGCATAAATGAATTAGAGCATTTTATGCGTCAGATTGATTTGGTAGTGCCAATGATTCATATTGAAGTGATAATTGCCGATGTGAGAAAAAGTAATTCACTTTCTGCCGGTATTTCTGCCGGACTTGGAACAAAAACTGGAACAACGGGTGGTACCTTGTTGCCTGATTATAATATTTCATTAAACTCGAATTCAATTAATAATCTAATAAGTGGCATTAATGGTTTAGGGATTATTAATTTAGGAAATGTAACACCCAACTTTTATATCAATTTAAAAGCCATGGAATCTAATGGTATTTTAAAATTACGTTCAACACCTCAAATTGCAACATTAAACGGACACGAAGCAAAAATTAGCGTTGGTAAAACCGAATATTATTTAGAAGTATCTAATAACCTGGTAAACAATTCTGCGGTTAATCAAAATATATTACAAACTCAGCAATACAAACCCATTAATGCAGATTTATCATTAACCATAGATCCTCAGGTTTCTGGCGATGAACAAATAACGATGACCATTAATGTAAAGCAATCGAGTTTTACCGAAAGGATTTCCAATACTGCCCCTCCGGGAACTCTTAACAGAGATTTTCAATCCTTGGTAAGAGTTAAAAATGGAGAAATGATTATGTTAGGTGGACTTGATGAAAACCAAACAAATAACTCAGGAAGTGGTTTACCGTTTCTTTCAAGAATTCCAGTTTTAAAATGGATTTTTGGTAACCGCACTAAAGCAAAATCGCAAAGTAAATTAACCATTTTTATTAAGCCAACAGTAATTTATAGTTAGAAATGTTTTGGGATAAATGGATACCAAAAAAGTATCTCGTTAAATCAGAGATATATTCTATTGAAGCGGCATTTTCCGACAATGGAACAACTTTTTATTATACCCATTTAAAAAATAAAAATAATAAACTCAATTTAGTTTCTACTTCTTCGTCAATTAATAAACTTGAATTACCAAAAGAAATTGCAAAAAATAAAATCCCCGTTGTTTTAATTGCAAATGGTAAAGGTATTGTTCTTAAAAAAATAAGTCTATCCGAAAACTCAGAGCAAAATTTTGAAGAGTTAATCCGAACTAATTTACCGACCATCAATACCAACGATTTTTTTGTTCAACTATTTAAACAAAATAACAATTCTGCTTTTATTAGTTTGTGCAGAAAAGAGCAATTAAACGCTTTGTTAGAAGAATTAAAACTCAATAAAATTGAAGTGGCAAATGTATTAATTGGCGCTCCGGCAGTTAATGGCATACAACCACTTTGGTCGAGCTTTAATACGCTGCCAACTTCTTTGCAAACAATAGAATTAACTAACAACGCAATAGAAACTATTTTAACTGCTCCAAGTGAAAATGCAACGGTTAAAATTGATGATATTAATTTTGAAGCGTTTTACACATTGGGTTTTGCCGGTGGTTTAGCTTATTTAACCCAAAGTCATATAGCAGAAAGTGATTCAGCAGAGTTGATAGCAATTGAAAATAAACATCTCGAAAAAAATAAGTTTAGATTTTTAATGATTAGTTTAATTGCAATAGCATTTGTGATATCGGTTACAAACGTTATGTTTTACACCAACTATTTTAATAAAAATAATAAGTTAGAATCAGAGTTAAATGTATATCAAGGTAAATACGATCAAATAAATGATTTGCTAAATGATTATCAAAAGAAAAAAGGTTTAATTGAAAACGCAGGCATTTTAAACAAAAACAAAATGAGTGAATATGCCGATAGAATTGCAACAACCATTCCTGATGAAGTAACCTTGAGTGAATTGTACTTTAATCCAAAAAAAGATTCGGACGAGAGCGAAGATAGTTTAGTGACGTTTAAAAATAACGAATTAATAATAAAAGGTAATTGCAATAAAAGTTTAACTATAAACGAATGGGCCAATGTTTTAAAAATGCAAAAATTTATTAATGATGTTAGCCTCGAAAAATTCTCTTACAATAATGAGGGTTTGTTACCAAATTTTGAAATTAGAATTAGTACTAAGTAATGTTGGATAAACTAAACTATAAACAAAAATGTTACTTGCTCTTTGCGGGCTTTGTTCTGTTTTTTTATATAGGCTATCAATTTAGTTTTTCGGATACCTTTAAAATGGTGAGCGAGATACAAGAAAAAGAGCAGAAACTAACCTGGTTAAAAGAAAAGGAAAAAGAATTGCCGGCATTAAAAGCAAAAATGATAGAATTTGAAAAAGCCTATTCTAAAAATGATTCTATGGCGGTGCGGGACAAGTTAACTGCCTTTATTTCTGATTTTGCTGAGAATAATAACTGTTTGGTTACAGAAATACCAACCAACAGCTCTTTTAAAAACGATAATTTAAACGTGCAAACAAATACATTTACCATTAAGGGAAACTTTAAAAATTTATTGTCTCTATTGTATAAATTAGAAATTGATTATAAATATGTAGCTAAAATAATGTCTACTAAATTTTATTCATTAAGAGATTTACAGAAGAAAAACAAGAATTTATATTTAACAATCATTACCCAATCGTTTGAACAAAAAATTAAATAACATGAAAAAAGTAATCGTCGTAAGTATAGTACTGCTTACTTTAATAATTAGTAATGCCTGTAAAAAAGATTTTATAGTAGAAGATATAAAAAACAAAACGCTTGTAATATTGGCCCCTGCAAATAACTTAGTTACTACCAGTAATTTGGTAACTTTTTGGTGGGAAGTATTAGATGGCGCCGAAAAATATAATTTGCAGGTTGTTAAACCAAGCTTTACAAGTTTAATTTCGATTGTGGCCGATACCAATATAACAGGCACTAAATTTAACCTAACACTTTTACCGGGTAATTACCAATGGCGTATTAAAGCTATTAATGCAGGAGGAAGCACTGCTTACCAACAATTTAATTTGACAGTAGATACAACAAGCAACCTAAGCACTCAATTAGTAAGTGTTATTAGTCCACAAACCAATTATTTAACTGCCGCAAATAAAATTGTTTTTAATTGGAATAGTTTAAACACGGCTTTAACGTATGAAATACTCCTTTTAAATTCAACAGGAGGTACTATAAAAGATACAGTAACTGCAAGTACTAGTTATACTTATACTTTCCCGAGTTCAAGCGCAAATTATAGTTGGAAGGTTAGAGCACAAAACAATTCAAGTATTTCGCAATACAATTCGGCATCTACTTTTACAATTGATTTAACAGCGCCGGCAGCGCCATCCTTAACAACACCTGTTCATGGCGCAATAGTTACACCAACAAATAATTTAGGCTGGAATAGAGTAGGCGCACCCGATGCAAAATCAGATAGTATATTTATTGCTACAGATTCTGCCTTTACAAATGTAATTAGTAGAACACGCACTTACCAGCAAAGCATTTTAATAAGTGCTTTAAATAATACACCACCTGCAACAAGTACGGTTTATTGGTGGAAGTTACGTTCTATAGATTCGGTTGGTAATCGTTCGGTTTATAGTAGTCAATTAAAATTTAAATTAAATCCTTAGAATGCTTAAGAATAAAAAAGCGATATACATTTTAATTCCACTAAATATTTTTATTTGGTGTTATTTGGGTTATTCTATTTATTCAGGTTTAAAAGAAGATGAATTACCGGAACTCTCCAATAATAGAAGTGCCATTAAACTGGATGAATTAGAAGATAGCGTTTCATACAAACTCGCATTAAATTACAGCGACCCTTTTTTAAGAGAAGGCGAAAAGAGCAGGGGACATGCCTCAACTAATTCAGGAAACAATAATAGTGCAGCACCAAAAAATAATCCAGTTAAAACACCAAGTGTAGCAATAGTAAAAGCTCAAACAGAAATTAAATATTTAGGTTTGGTTAAAAACAACAGTACTGGTATTTCAACCGCTTTAGTAACTATAAATGGTAAATCTCATTTAGTTAAAAAGGGAGATGTTGTTGAAGGGATAAGCATTAAAAACATTTCTAACGAATCTATCGAACTAAAAGAGGGTAAGAAGAGTTTGGTAATTAGTAAAGATTAGGATTTTTTAGAGTTGAAGTATAAGTAGCTTAAAGCAAAGTTTGAACACTACTCGCCCGTTTTATTTTTAGAAATTATTGCGCTTTGGGCTTTCGGATTTTCGTGGTTGGTAAAAGCCGAAGCTTTTTTAAAGGACAAGTAATTTAAAATTAAATGGACACTATTAAATAAACCGTTTTTGGAAACCGAAACGGTTTTTATTTTAAAAAATTGAATGCAGCATTGATAATTTATTTCAGTTTACATAAGCGACCAAATGGGAGAAAGGAAAAATTATAAATAAGTAGAGGTATTAAATTTATAAGTTTTCTTCTATTTTTTTTCGTTCGTAATCTAATAATTTATTTGATTTGTGAAGTGATTTGTTTTTTATATAATCTAATATTTCATCTTGATTTATGTTTTCAGGAATATCCGATTCAAGTTTTCTGATGGCGCTGCCTGGAATACCAAACTCCGCCAAAATTGCTAGATTGCCACGTAAAAAATCATTTTCAATTAAATTTGCATAATGAGAATAGTTTCCAGGACGAAGGCCATTTTCTAAACAGACAAATTTTTGTAATTCATTAATTACCGAAAGCCATTTAGGAACTTTATATTCAAACCAGTGTTTTATAATTTGAAATGTTTCTTGAATAGCAAGATCTAATACTTCTGAATTTGATTTAAGTTTATGGGCAGGAAGACTTCTAAGGTATTTGTAATCATTTTTAATCAAGAAATCAATATCTTGATTAAAACCATACATAGATGTCATAGTAATTAATTTGGCCAATGTCATTGGCCTTGTTGTTTCCCCTTCAATAAGCAAATGGTTCCATGCTAGTGATAGTACATAAGTTAGTTGTGATTTAGTAGGATATGCTGATTCCCATTTAATTAAATTATATTTATCATTTATATCATTTCTTAATAAATCTATTATAGATTTTTGTCCATGTACGTTTACTCCGTTCTTTTTAATCAATTGTCTTTCTTCTGTTGGTAATTGACTTAATTTTTGGTATTGCTCACTGTTTTTATTTATTATTTCTTTTTCGTCAAGCTGAATTAAAACTTCATCTTTAATTGGTTTTTGTTCAAAAAATGGAATATCGATTATAATTGATTTATTTTCAGGGGGCTTATTGAAATTGTAGATTTTTCCAATGTAATGTTCCATCATCCTTCCTGCTCTTCCTTTTATATTTGAATAATCAAAGAAATCTATTTTCCTATTAGCACCACCTTTCGTTTCATCAAAATATATAATGTTTTTTGCACTTGTATTTACTCCTTCTATAATCGTTGATGTACAAAATAAAAATTTCAATTGCCCTTTATTAAAATAATCTATTATCGAGGTTGAGATATGCTTTTGTAATGCTCCATCATGAATACCAATGTCATGCATAATGTTCTTTAAAACACTCCAGTCTTCGTGAATGTAATTCTCAATCCATTCAATAATCGGATATTCTTCTTTAGTAATCGGAGATTTGTTTTCAATAAGGTATCTAGTAAATTCTTTGGCTAAGAATCTTACTCTATTTGGGGAAGAGCAATAAATTATATTTTGTTCATCTTTTAATGAATATAATAGCTTAAAAAGTGTAATTTCTTTAAATGCCTTTTTATGGCCTCTTACTCCAAATTCTTCGACATGATTTTTGTAAATATCAATTGATCTAGAATCAACTAAGGAATAATGACTTTTAAAAAATACCGCATTATATTTTTCTGAAAAGCCGTCACTTATACCATCAATATTTGGTCCAAGTAAATAGAATTTAGGATTGAATTTTGTTAAAGCATAATGAAATGCAGTGTTAAGAGGGGATGATCTTTCATCATCCCTGTTTCCACTTAATTTATAAAACTCGTCAATAACTAGAAAATCAATTTTTTGAAAAAATTGGTATTCATTGACACGTTCAGCAGTGAATAAAAAAACATTTCCTTTCTCATTTGATGGCTCTTGTGATGTTCTAACTATTATTTTATATGAGTCTTTGTATTTTACAAGCTTTCTTCTTGTCTCATCTAATAGAGCTAAAGTTGGTTGAATAATGACTATGTTTTTGTATTGTTTTGAGGCAACAGCTTCCTCAATTAATAGGCTTTTTCCAAAACTTGTAGGTGCGCTTACAATTACATTTTTATCTGAATTTAATAGCTTTAACAACTCTAACTGTTCTTCATGTAAATATTTTGATGGTAGGTTTTTTGAAAGATGTAATTCTTTTCTTATTTGTCCAGGAAGGTTGTCTAACTTTTGAAATTCTTTATTTTTTTGAAGATATGGGTAAAACCCAGCAGACTCAATCAAATCAGTCCATATATCAAAAGTAGATTCAGGGATTTTGTGCCAATTATTTAAAATATTAATAATAAGTTTTCTTGCAATATTATCCTGCGTTCTTAAGAGAGACGAGCATAGTTTTGCATACTTGAAACTCTGGTCAAGAGTCAACTTTTGTGCTAACTCAACGTCGTTAATTATTTCCACTATCTTATTAAGCATTTTGCTGATTAAATAATTTTTGATGGAGGGTTTTTACTAATTCTTTTTTACTTGGTATCGGGAGCAATATTAAAATTAGATTTAGGTTAGTTTTAATTGGTTCACCAACTTCATCTTTTATTAATTTTAATTTTGAGTCAAATAAATCTTTCAATTTTTTAATTTCTTCTTCGTATTCTTTAATAAACTCTACCGACTTTTCATCATTGTGTGCTTCAAATATTTTAGATTGATAGGTACAAACCAAAGGAATAGAAACTGAAGATAGAAAATCTTCAAGTTTCATTTTTTCTTGTTCTACTTGTTCAAAGAGATTAAACCAGTGCTTCTTTTTATTTAAGAAATCTTTATACTCTTCCTCATTTTCAGTATCATTCAATTCTTCTATTGGAATAAACGAATGCTTTTTCTTAGATATTAAAGCAAATTCTCTATAAAGAAAATCCTTTTTGAAATGCGCTTTCACATCCTCAATTAAGTCTTCTATACCATGTTGACCTGCTTTACCATCTTTTCTTGAATAAAGTTTGGATTCTCCAAAGTATAAAGAGTTTTTACTTGAATCAGAAAGGTCTGGCCCAATATGAACAAGATCAAATCCATGAACAACAGCACCGTCTGTGTCTTTAAAGTGTATTTTTGAAAGCAACGGAACTGTTTCAATAAAATCTCTTAAAAGCAAATGCAGTATTAGTTCCCCAAATTCACCTCTTTTTAGATATTTTTCTTCTGCTTTTATTTCACAATCTGATAATTCAGAATCATTATCAACGTAGGTCCATTTTACATCCTTAAATTCTTTAATGTTATAAATTGATTTTGCTGCCTCTTTTAATTTTCTTCTATCGTATTTTTTTAGAATACCAGTATGGTATCCAAAAGCAAAGTCTACAATAGTATCCATTAAAATTTCAGTGAACGCTTCATTTCTATATTTCCCAAAATCAAAACCAATAAAATAAGTTCTTAAATCAGCTTGTGAAATATGTTGAGTAATAATATGTTGAGATTCGAACGCCATAAATGAAATATAAACGAATTTACAAAAATAGATTAATTAAGTTAGGATAAAGAAATACAAAGCTTCCAAAGTCATTCGTTTCAGTTCCATTGTGTAATTAAAATTTTTTCATAATTGTTTTTTTTATTTTTTAAAGATTTCCGGCTTGGCGAATGCGGCGATTTTCACAACAAATGTTGATGCGGAGAACTAATGTTTGATTAACCATAAATGTGTCTGCAGAGCACTGAACCGCCACTTGTGCCAAACCCGTGTTACAAACTGGCCTTCTGTCCACCGAGTAATTGAAACGCATTACTGTCAAAGGTTTTGTTGTCAACATAGCAACTGATTTATTTCTATTGTTGGGTTGTGTCGTCAGGTTCATTCTTTGGGATTTCTATCCCAAGATTTTCAGCTAAAATTTTAATTTCTGCAATAGTAATTCTTGCTAATACACCATTAATAAAATCGCTTTTGGCCTCATGTGAACATTTTTCTAGCAGGTTCTTTATTTCTTTATTCATTACTTGCATTATCCTAAGACACTCTGCGTTATCAAGAAAGTCTAATTTGAAAATTGTGCGTATCACTTCCGCTGCTTTATCCTCTAATGAGCTATACTTAAAGAGCAGACCAATAAATTTTGGAAAATGTATTGCAGATATCTTATTACTCGAAATGAATTCATCCCTTAAATTTTTATACGTATTTTTCATGCTCTTGCCAGAGTTTTCAATACTTTGTGTTATTAAAGGAATATTATCCAAGTCTGCCGAATCGTCTTCTTGAGCTATTTTAATTAATTTTTTTCCAAAGCTTTCCAATGCGAAACCACTCCATTCTTTAAACTCAATAATCTTGAGTATTTGAAGTTCACGGCTGTTTAGCGAATTAAATACACCATTCCAAGTTTCCGCATTAGCAGTCTTAAAATGATTTAAAAGTTCATTGATAATTTGCTTTGCTATCGTAGAATTGCTTACCAAGGCCGACTTAAATAACTCATCATTATTTAATCCGAACACAAAGTTGTAATCCAAGGCAATGACATTATATTTATCCAGTTCAAGAAATATTTCCTCAGGACTAACATTATTTGCAGTAGCAATGGATGTCAGATTTTGTAAAATATTACGAGTATTCAAATCTCTCTTTCCTATATCTTTTCCTAAAAGGATTGGAATCACACCTTTTATTAATTTATTTTGGAACTGGATTGAACTGATAAGTAATTCTTCAATTCCAATATAATATTCTAATTCCTCAGCCACGAATTTATAAAACGCTGCATCATCAGAATTCAAGGCCTTCTCGTATATCGGAACGTAACCTGGGTCGCTATTGACTCCTAGTTTTATTCTCATACATGTCAAATCAACAAAAAACGGGTCTCCGATGCTGATCTGGCTCATTAGGTTGTGTATGTGAGCATCCTGTAAGGGATTTTGAATAGGGGTTTTGGTAGTCTTTTTCAAATACTGAAATAGTGTATTTAAAAAAGGAATGTTATTTTCTCTATCAGTCACAAAAGTCTTAAGCAGATTATGAAAATCCGTTAACTCTTCACGATATTTCAGATGAAAAATAAAATCTGCCTCTTGGAAATTTTCAAATGTTCGTTGACTAAGAAATTCTTTCACAGTTTGTTCTGGACAATTCAATTTATACTTAGTATATAGATCTCTTTTCGAATTTACTACGAGTTTAAACTGTGCTAAGTCAACATCTTTGGATTGTAATACATTAAATGCGCTAAAGGATATTTTTTTATCGATGCAAAAATTATCTAGACGATCAATTTGGTCCGCAAGCGTTTTAGCATTAAAATCGTTATCCTTTACATATAAATTTTTAATGATTAATTTCAACCATGCTTCTTTATAAATTGGATCGATTTTCTCCAATAAAATCGTTTGGTAGTCTTCCAATTCGATTTTCTCCTGTTCATTTTTACTCTGCTTTAAATAAATATCATTCCATAAACTTTGAAGTTCCACAGGTGAAATTTTAGCATCTTCATTCAAAGTATTTAAAGCCTTAATTGGATTCTTGTAGTTCTCAATTTCATTTATTGTTTGCCAAACAATGCGACTAAAAACTTCAGTTTTTGAGATTTCGTTACAGCGATCTGAGTCATTGTTTACTAAACAATCCTTTAATTCTTTCTTATAAACAACCTCCAATGCATTTTCAGGTTTTATTTGATATGCTAATGCAGTGATATACTTTTGAAAATCCGTGTCCTCCCTATAGGTATATTCAACGCCTTTTAAATAAGCGAGGTCAGTCACAGCTTGAAGAGGCTTTTCGATAATATTTTCCTTATTTAAAACAAAAACTGCTGTATATCGATCCGGAATTGAATTGTCAAGTATCTTTAGTGTAACAACCTCGTTGATGAAAACAATTATTTCACGCGGAGTAATATTTGGTCTAAGAGCTTCATATGCTTGTTCAACTTTTATATATTCCATTTCTTCGAATGAAGGAAAAGCTTTTCCCCAATTTTCTTTAAAGAAATTTTTCCAACTAGACATGATTGGCGGAGCGACACGATAAACTATATCGAATGTTTTGTTGATATAATCGTTGGCGTAATCATTTCCATCGGCATTGAGTTCTTTGAATGCGTTTTTTATATGTAATCGGTCGAATGGAATAATTATTTTTATTCTTTTATACTTCGGTTCAGCAAAGAATATGTGAATGACTGACCAAATGCTTAGAATATTTTTTTTGGGAAGACGGTCGAAATTATCAAACACAATTACAACATTACTTTTAAGGTCATTATCAATTTCTTTCATCCAATTCCTAAAATCTCGAACTGATGGTTCCCTGTCATTTGAAAGCTCAATTTTAGTCTCGTCAATTTTTTGATTATTGTAAATTTTGAATACTTCTTGAGAGGTCTCAAACAGATATCGTTTAAGTTTTGTTTTCGTGTTTTGATTTTTGAAATCTTTGCTGTCTGAGTATTTCTTAACAATAAAATATAGCTTGTATATGAAAAATGCAAATCCCAAAATTATTGGTAAGAGTACTAATGTTATCTGCCAGCAAAGTGATAAATTCTTTGCGAAAGTATTTATTGTTGGAACATATATTATCAATAATAAAGAAAGTATAAAACCAATACTCAAGTGAGGCTGATTTGTCGTTATTATTTTCTTTTCCTTACTTAATAGGGTATTAAGTTTTTCATCCCATTTAGTAGGATCAGAAATCAATTTATTATCTCGGTCTTTTATGAAATCAGTCAGTTCGGATAAAATCGCTTTTCTTTGCTCGTCTTCTTGATGGCCCCAAACATCGTATATAAAGAATTTGTGCTCCTTAAGCTTATCGTCAATAATTTTCACTAAATTACTTTTACCTGTACCCCATCCTCCATCAATACCAATTACTTTAAATCGCTCATCTTTTAATATTTCAACAACAACATCAGAAATTCTTTCTTGACCTTTACCTTCAAAAAGGTCTTTACCGATTGGTTCATTTTTTAAGAATTGATATTTGTTTTTCATAATTAGTAATTTTCTAATGTTGCAAATGTGGATTTGGAAAGGAGCAAATGGTCTGTATGTCGTTGGTCACTTGTCAAAATTAGCGTTTCATTTTATGTTTAAAGTCGTCCGTTTGTTCGTTGTTGTGTCGGCTGTTGGCTTGCTTATAAAGGTTTGCAGCTACAAGAAGTTGGCGATTTTCACCACAAATGTTGATGCAGAGAACCAAACTTTGATTAACCATAAATGTGTCTGCGGAGCACTGAACCGCCACTTTTGCCAAACCCTTGTTACCAGCTGTAATTTTATTCAATTTTATCTAGTATATTGATTATTTCTGCAAAAATTTCTAGCACTTTTTTCTTGTTGTCAACAAACATTTTAGGTGTTGTAAATTGTCGTCTTAAATAAATGCGGAACATATACACTTCACATTCCAAAATTTTCAATTCCTTATTAAATGTTTTCCAGTCTGTCTCAATTTTATAATCACTATCAATTTTTCTTGCAATTTTAATTTTAGATTTTTCGTAATCCTTGAATACCTTATTTGGGAAGTTGTCCACTGCTACATCAATTCCAATATTCTCTAATTCTAATGTGGCTTTTGTTATTTTATCTTTTATGTCTTTTAGTTTTCTAGCAATGTCAAGTTTGTCTGTTGGTGTAGTAACGATTTTTTTTTGATATACTCTTTTCCATAATTTACGAGTCAGTAATTCGTTTAATACTTCTGTTTCTTTTTCAGTTGTAATTTTCTTGGAAAGTGTATTCCAAATAAATAACTCGTCTGAATTTGACCAATAAAACTCTTCAAGTTCTTTATAGTTTTGTGCTTCAATTATAGGTGTCGATTTGTCAATATTACGACAAGCAAAGTCCAACATACAATTACTAGCTCTGTTAGTTTTATGGAAATATACTTGATTGTAAAGGTGTGTTCTTGATTGAATAAATCTAATTACAGAATCAATTCCACTTTCCTTTATGGTCAATGAAATAGAGTTGTTCTCATTAACAGGAATAAAGGACATTAATAACCTGCTTAAATCGTATAATCCATACTTTACGCCAGAAAAATAGCTGTCTCTATATAAGTAATCCATTCTGTCGGCATCCAATGGAAAACTTGAAATTATTGAACTAAAAAAATTAGTATAATCAATTCCGTCAAATTCAATTTTTTCAATTGCATCAAAGGTTGGCTCTATCATTTTAATAATCCTTGCTGGATTTATTTGTGTGATAATGTCCTTTTGCCTGTCATTAAATTTTCCTTCAGAATCTATAGAAACTCTTTTTAGTTCTGCAATAAGTTTAATAATGAATACGGCAGAAACAACTTCATGCTCAATTTTTTTGGCTTGATGTCCATTCAATAAATTTTCAAAATTGTTTAAATAGACTAACAAATCAGAGTCGTCTTTTATTATTTTTAATAATTCGTTTCCTGTAATAGTGTATTGGTCAAATTTATGCGACATTGGGCCATGGCCAACGTCATGGAGTAGGGCAGCTAATCGGAGTTCTTGAATTAGTAAAGGTTCATTTGTTTTTAGTCCTGCCGAAGTTGAGCAAAAAACAAAGTCAGTTGTTTCTTTTACTTTATATTTTTCTTTTTTATAAGCTCCTGTTTCATAATTATCGTTTGCATGAAGATAAATTTGGTGTGCTAAATGCATTACGCCAATAGAATGCTCAAATCTTGTGTGATTTGCACTCGGGAATACTAGATAAAGAAAAGTATTTTGTTTAACTCTTCTAAGTCTATTAAATGGCTTTTGTGAAAGAATCCATTTTTCAATTTCCGATAATTTAACTAGTCCATGAATAGGGTCTAATATGTTTCCAGTATACATTTATTGTCTGTTTGTTAGTGTTCGTGAATGGTCGTGTTATTATTGCTGTTAACTAGTGTATACCCGATACTAACCTTAGGTTAAACAAGCTGTTTATTTTGGTAAGAGCCAGTTTAATTAATTATTATATTTTTTCAATTTTTATTTAAGCTATTTGTGTTTCCCTATAAGGTATTGTTTTTTTTATTCATTTTTTTTAATCAAAGCTGTAGCAGCTTTAACATCAATAACAAATTGCGCCACTGATCCGTGTTATGGGCTGGTTTTAGTTCTTACCTCACCTCTATATCTATCAATTGTGTTCTGCATAATTTCTTCAAAATCTCCTTTTAATTTATTATACCACCAGTCAGGAATTAATGTTTGGATATTAGTTCAAAAAACGAACTAATACCCAAGCATTGTTTAAATTTAGTTTCTGACTTTATACTTGTTTAATTGCAATATCAATCTGAATACTTCCAGCCACATTAGGTATACTGATACTTTCAATTCCAAATCTTGAGTTGACTACTGGAACACAAGCTATAAAACTACCCGCATCAAAAATTGGAATTAATTTGTCCTCTAATTGACTGTTTGCTATTTTTTCTAGAGGAATCTCTTTAAGAATAGGGTATGCTAACCTAAGATTGTTGATGTGTGCTCTTGCATTTAGAATTTTACCTTTAGGTAATATTTCTATATATGCATCTAAATCAACTGTAACACTAACACTAACAGATGCCAATCGTACCCATCTCCATGAAATCGTCCAGCGGGTGCACCAGCGACTACAATGGAATGAAGGAATACGTGCCCAAAGTTGTCCTGTTGCTTTTACCGTAATTTTTGAATTTGAAATACTAACTTTAGTTCCATTCAGTCCTAAATTTGGTATGTTGTCTGCGATTACTCTTAGGTCTGAACAAATTGCTTTTAATTCAAGCCCTTTTGTCGTTTCCAATAAACCTTCTACACCGCCATTAACGATCGCTTCTAAATAAGCTTTGTCAGGAAATGAAAATAATTGACCAGCCGTGGTTGGTGTTTGTGGAGCTTCCATAGCCCTTAAGCAAGCTTTTGCACTTTCGATAGTTTCTGAAATATTGCCTAATGCTTCAAGGTTAAATTTAGTTTCATCGTCTGGTATTTCTGATGTACTTTGAATATTTGTTAGACTAGCTTTTGCAAAAGCATCTAATAGTTCTTTTACTCGTTCTGCTTTTAAAATTATTTCGTTGTCGTTTGCAACTTCTTCCGTTAATAGTATACCAGGAGGTGGTGTACTAAGTGATACTAAAGTTAATGGAAATTTAACCGAATTGATTAGTTTATCGGCAGCGGTTTGGTCAATTTTAGCAGAAAGGTCGTTTCCGCCAGCTAAGGAATTTGTATTAGAAGTCATTTTATTTTGAATTTATTTTTTTGCTTACTCTTTAATCGGATTTTCAGCATACTCCCTTTTAGTTTTATTTTTTCTTCGTTTGAGTTTTAGTCTCAACCTTGTTCTTTACAGTTTTTTTCTTTTCTTCAAAACTCTTTGGTGAGCAAACGCCACAAACACCGCCAGAACTACAATGTTTGCAGCGCGAGCAATTTTTGCAGGCGCTGCAATATTTTGAGCCTGTGCATTTACCACCTTCACAAAACATTATTGCATTAGCGTTAACAATCTCAAAAACACCCATTAATGCAATAAAAATTAATTTCTTCATAGTTTACATTTAAATTAATTAGGTAATTCATACCCCAATTCTTTTTTAATAAAGTCGTACACATCCATATATAGTGAATTTTTAAGTATGCCTTTTACGCAAACATATTTTAAAAAATCTTTTACTATTGTATTTTGATGATATAAGGCAGATACATAATTCATTTCGCTTTCTTGTGAGCAGTTAAAATATTTATTGTCTCTTGCTTTGTCCCTTACCATCTTAAAATTTTATTTAATAATTATTTTTTTATCGGTTTTAGCAATTATGCATTGCTCTCTTATATCTTTAATTTCTTTTTCGCTTAGTATAAAGACCCTTGATATTTTAAACATTTCCAAAAATTTCAGTTTTATTTCGCTTAGTTTAATTGTTTTTTTATTTTCAGGGCAGGCCATATTTTTTGGTGATAAAAAACAAACTCCGCCAAATCTAGCTTATCTTAAATTATCTTGAAATACGTAGTAATACTCTATTTGTATACGTATAACTATGTTTTTTAAAATATTTGCGGGTGTTAAAAACACTAGGTTGGTCGAAAAAAATAAAAAATTAATCTAGCTATAACCTTAAAATAATGATATTTATTAAAAAATAAGTATCATTACTTATCGTAAGTATTATTACGTTAAAAAAAAGAATTTTAAATTTATATATAATTTTTATTGATGATTTGATTGTGTTTGAATAATAATTAAACTAAAGCTTTTACTAGGCCTATTATGTCCAAATACAAATTCAATAAATATATCAATACAATAGATGAGTGTTTGACCAATGGTGTTAAAAATGGTATTTTCCAAGTTACCATCGAAGACACATTTCTTGACGGACGATTGGTTAAAATTGGAGGTAAGCATGTTGTTAATTTTGGTTCCTGTAGTTATTTAGGACTTGAAATGGATAATCGGATATGTGAATCTGGGAAAAAGGCATTTGACAATTTTGGTTCGCAATTTTCCGCCTCAAGACTTTTTGCATCTTGTGGTTTATATGAAACAGCTGAAAGCCTCCTTTCTGAGATGTTTTTTAATGCACCTGTCATTATTGCACCATCAACTACACTTGCTCATATTGGGGCTATTCCAATTCTTATAGAAGATACCGATCTTATTATTTTAGACCATCAAGCTCATGGAAGTATGCAAATGGCGGTGCAGCTTCCAAAATCAAGAGGTGTGCCTGTTCTAATGATTCGCCATAATAATTTAATTGAACTCGAAAATTTATTAATTGAAAATAGAAACAAGTACAGTAAAATTTGGCATTTTATTGACGGTTCCTACTCAATGTATGGCGATTTTGCACCTATAAAGGATTTAGAAAATCTTCTGAATAAATACGATAATTTTTATCTTTATGCTGATGATGCTCACGGCATGAGTTGGACGGGCATAAATGGAACTGGGTATGTTTTGAGCCAAATAAAATTACATCCAAAAATGGTGTTAACCACATCTCTAAATAAAGCTTTTGCAACTGGCGGCGGCCTACTTGTTTTACCCAATGAAGAATTAAAAAGGAAAATTCTTACATGTGGCACTTCCTTTACATTTTCTGGACCATTGCAACCATCTACTTTAGGGGCAATTGTAGCAAGTGCTAAAATTCATTTAAGCGAAGATATAAATGAACTTCAAAATAAATTAAATGAACGAACTAAATATGCTCTTGAATTAATTAATAATTATAAACTCCCATTACTTGCACCTTCTGAATCTCCAATTTTTTATTTGCCACTTGGGCTACCTAGAGTTGGTTACAATATGGTAAAGAAATTACTAAATGATGGTTTTTATACTAACATTGGTATTTTTCCTGGTGTTCCGGTTAAATGCACTGGATTGAGATTAGCTATTGCAAATGGTCAATCCAAAGAAGATATTAAAAATGTTATTGAGGCCTTTAGTTATCATTTTCCGAAAGTATTAGAAGAAGAGTCGCAATCAATAGAAGATATTAGCAATTACTTTAATGTTGATTTTAATGAAACCGCTATTAGATATCCGCTAAACCGAAAGAATAATGATAATCTAAATATACAACTCGAAACATCAATAAAAAACATCAGTAAAGCTGTTTGGAATGAATTACTCGGAGATAACGGTTCTTTTGATTGGGAAGGCTGCCTGTTTTTAGAAGAAGCTTTTAAGGACAATCCCGAACCTGAAAACAATTGGAAGTACCATTATCTTATTATTAAGGATGAGTATGATAAACCTATTTTAGCAACATTTTTTACTGAGCTTATCTGTAAAGACGATATGATTTCGCCAGCCTCAGTTTCAATAAAAATTGAGGAAATGAGAAAACAAGACAAGTACTACTTAACCTCAAAAATAATAATGATGGGCTCCTTACTTACAGAGGGGGATCATTTATATATTGACAGGCAAAGTCAGCATTGGCAAACATCTATTTTAAAAATGCTTGCGATAATGAATGAGGTTAAAATTAAAGCTAATGCTAGTGCGATTCAACTAAGAGACTTTGATAGTAATGATCTTGAAATGAGAGATTTTTTGTTAAAGGAAGGGTTTATAAGAGTTGAAATGCCAGATACACATGTGATTGAAAATATAACATGGAATAATGAAGAAGAGTTTTTGCTTTTATTGTCACATAAAAGACGGTATTATTTTAAAAAAGAAATTTTATTAAATAAAGAGAGTTTTTCATTAAACTACTATGGCGAAAATAGTAGCGTTTCGAAAGAAAAGATTATAGAGTGGTATAATTTGTATTTAAACGTGAAAAATAAAAGTTATAATTTGAATACATTTACTTTGCCATTTAAACTCTTTGAAAATATGGTGCAAAATAAAAATTGGGAGGTTATTGAATTGAGATTTAATAATGAATTATTCAACTTTAAGGAAATTCACGATTCTACGTTATCAATTATTTTTTGCTATAAATCCGTAAAGTCTAATTATTGTCCCATGATTATTGGCTTAGATTATCAGTATAATAATAAGTACTTTATCTATCGTCAATCTTTGTTCCAAATAATCAAACGCAGCAAAGATTTAAATTTTAACTCGGTTTATTTGGGTATGGAAGCCTCTATTGAAAAACAAAAAATAAAAGCTAAACCAATACAAAAATCGATGTATTTTCAGGCTGATGAAAATTATAATCAGGAAATAATAACTTTATTAAAGACGTAATATGAAAAGAATTGAAACGAATGATGTTATTTATGAAATTAAAGATGGGATTTTATTTTGCTCGTACAAAGAAAATTTAGTACTAGACGTCACTGTGGCTAGAAGAATTGTAAGTGATAGATTGTTGTTTACAGAGGGGCAAGAGTATCTTATTTTGATTGATTTTAACAATCTTAAATCTGCCAATAAAGAGGCCCGTGAATATATGAATGCTTTTGATGGTGGATTAAAAGGACTGATAGGTGGCGCGTTTGTTTCGGACAAAATAGCGGTTTCTGTATTTATTAATCTTTATCTTAAAATAGATAAACCCAAAATTCCAACAAAATTCTTTTCTCAACATAACGAGGCTTTGACTTGGTTAAAAAGTTTAACTACAGTTTAATTTCTTATGTAATTATTTTTAGATGAAAAATAATAAATCCAAACAACTTCGTACACAAATAAATATTGAAGTTTTAAAACAATTACATTCATTTAGTGAGAGCCTAATAAGCGGTCATTTTCCTGAAACGATTGATTCGATAAATATCCATGATGAAATTTTAAATAAAATCATCAAAAATATCGTTCAATATTCTAGTCAATTGAATATTAATACACCTGAAATTAACGCTGGAAATTATGATCTTAGTCATTTTATTGAGGTAATTACTGAATATGCCAACCATCAATTCAGTAATAAATTAGCTATTTCAAATCAAAATACCATTCTTGATGCTATTGCAACTGGTGTAAATTTTTTAGGAGAAGAACTAGAAAAGACAATTATTTCGAGTGATTATTTTAGTGCGATTTTTAACTCCGTCGACGATTTATTAATTGTATTTGACTCAAAGGGAATTATTATTGATGTAAATTCAGCAACTGAAAATCAATTAGATGAAAAAAAGGAAAACTTAATAGGCAAAGATTTAAAAATAATAATGGATTTAGTTTTCATATTATCAGACGCAAATAATAAAGCGTTTTTTGATGAGGAAAAAAAGTTGAGATTATTTGACGCAATTTTATATAATAAGCTTGGTGTTGCTTCAAATTATTTATGTTCAGTTTCTATTTTTAATGATAATAAAACCGGGCATGAAAAATTTTTAATTATTGCAAAAAATGTCACAGAAAAAAAAGAAAGAGATTTAAAAGAGATGACGCTTGTTATTAATACAATTGAAAAAGAAAGGAGTAGATTATCTGATGATATGCACGATTCTTTAGGGCAGGAAATAAATGCAGTAAGACTTTATTTAAATACAATATCTTGTATGGATACAAACACTGATGTTTACAAGCAAGCAATTGAAACCTGCAAAACATTATTAGATAATTCAGTTCAATCCATTCGTGATATTTGTTTTGATTTAATGCCGAAATCTTTAGAAAATGGAGGGTTTATTCTTGCTTGTCATGAATTAGTTGTTAAATTAAATCAATTTTGTGATATAGAATATAATTTCCCTAATTTTGAAATTAAAGGGAGTAGGGAAATTCAAATATATTTGTATAGAATTATTCAAGAATTTTTAAGTAATAGCATTAAACATTCTGGATGTTCGAAAATAATATTCAATATTAAAAAGACAAAAGACAAGGTACAAATTAGTATCGCTGACAATGGAATTGGATTTAATATATACAAAATTAAAAAGGGGAATGGTTTATATAATATTTTTTCCCGAATTGATGTATTACAGGTTAAATATGATTTTAAATCCGAAACTAAAAAGGGTACGTCATTAAAACTATATATTGATAACTAAAACTATAAAAATATTATTAGTAGATGACCATCAGGTTGTCCGTAATGGTTTGATTTTAATGCTTAATCATCAAAAATCATTTATACCAAAAATTTCGGAAGCCGCAGATGGAGATGAAGCTATTGCTATGATTGAAAAGGAGAAGTTTGATGTAATTATGATGGATATTGGTTTACCAAAAAGAGATGGTATTAGTGCAACCAAATATTTATGTTCAAAATTTCCTGAAATTAAGATATTAGCATTGTCTATGCACAGTGAGGTTTATATAATAAAACAAATGTTAGATGCTGGGGCAATGGGCTACCTTTTAAAAAATTCAGGTATTGAAGAATTAACAAATGCAATATTAACAATATTAGATTCAAAGAAGTATTTTAGCAATGACGTTTCGCAATTATTAATAAATAATAGTTTAGTAGTATCTACTAGAAAAAAATCAGTTGATAGTGTGTCAAATAATTTAACTGACCGTGAAAGCGAAATTTTGTTTCATATTGCTAATGAATTAACTAATTCAAAAATCTCAGAGAAGCTTAATTTAAGCGTTAGAACTATTGAAGGTTATCGTAAAAATATTTTAAAAAAGTTAAATATTAAAACTTCAGCAGGATTAATTAAATATGCTATACATAAAGGCATAGTAAAATAGTATTTTTTTAATAAGGAGTGGGGAAGATGTAAATGAAGATGTTTGCATTAATAAGAAATTGTCACTAAGGTTTCAACTCGGTATTTCTTATTTCTTTATACAATTTCCTGAGCGCTGATAAATCTTTTAAAGGGTAGTCAATTCCCAAATTTGAATACCAAACTGTTCCATCATTTTTAATAATAATATCAACTTTAGCTTTAGTTAAAACAGTTAACCCATTTTTTGATTTTGTTTTATCCTGTATAAATCCGTATTCTAATAATAGGTCTTTGTTGATTAATTTCATCTATAAATTAAAAATTATTTTGAGCTGTGAAAATACAAAAAATAGAGTGATAAATTTAATTTAAACTATTTTCTCTATTTGATGATTATAGATATTTAAAGCGATGATCTTTCCATCTTGTGTAAACATAGGGAAATAAGGGTGACTGTTTTCGATAGGAATAACGACATAATCAAAATTACTTTTTAACTCAAAAAACCAGTTAAGATCATTTTTTGGGTAATATAAACCACTTTTAGGTTCATCAATATTGCAAATGATTTTATAAAGACCTGTACAGTTTATTAATTTTACTTTATATCCTTTTTGAGTTGGCATGCTTGAAGATACAAATTAAAATAGGGTTAAAATAAATAAATAATTAGATTTCATTTTACTTATATTTATAGAACGGAATAATTGAATTAGTAATTAGAGGGGGTATTTAAATAGCTATTAGAAACAGGTGGAAAAACAGGTGGATTTTTTTCTCTGATAATATCGTTTTAAATCAGTTTTCATCAAATTTATTTTTTTATATAAAACCTTTGAAATAATGGATAGCATTGATTTTTAAGCTTTGAAGTGAGCTGATTTTACCAGAGTTATTAACTTCCGTACGGGCTACAAAAGTGAAAAACTAAAAACCTAATACTTTTGTATTGGGTTTTTTTGTAAGTTTTGTTTTTTAATGTTTATAGGTAAAGTATCTTTTTTTTACCTTTCATTTATCTGGTATCATATTAGTTAAAATATTATTTAAATTTCTTTTATTATTTAAATGATTTTTTTGGTTATTTTTTTCTTAATGTCAAAAACCAACCAACTACTAAAACGTTTTAGAATAATTAAACCTTATGTTTCACCTTATATTTTTTACGATTCAAAACAATTGTATTTATTTCACTTTCATAATCAATAAATAATTTTTTAAAATGAATTCCTTCAAATTTCAATATATACTTGTTTTCGTCTTGTGTTCTAGTGTTTTATTTTGTCAAAATATTAATACTCCAATTATCATTCAAGATGATGGTACAGTGTTTAACTCTGATGCATTAATTAATCCCATAAATCAAAACCAAGCCAAGGTTATGGGTTGTGCTTCTGCAGCAAATTTGGTAACGTTTTACGCTACGAATAATGCGCAAAGAGGAATTATGTTTGATATTCAGGCAATAAACGCAATAACAGTATTATGTTTTGAAATGAATTTGAATGTTGGTACAACTAATATGGAAATTTATACAAAAACAGGTACTCATGTTGGATTTCAAAATAATGCCGCTGCATGGACTTTAGTTGGTAATGCTGCTAATGTTACATCTGCAGGTGTTAATTTGCCAACAAACATACCAATTCCTTTAGCGGTTGGAATAGGGGCAGGTTTAGTTCAGGCATTTTATATTACTAGAACTACAGCATTTGGACCAACTGGAGCTTATACAAACGGCACTGGGGTGGGTAATACCTTGGCTTTTAATGCTGATTTAATACTAAAAGAGGGTACGGGTAAAGATTATCCTTTTGGAGCAAGTTTTGCTCCGAGAAGTTTTAATGGCCGTGTATTTTATGACATGGGAGCTTTGCCAATTGAGTTGTTAGATTTTAGTGCTTATTATGAAAAGGATTTAGTAAAATTAAAATGGTCTACTGCCACCGAAAGAAATAATAATTATTTTTCAATTGAAAGATCAAAGGATGCTATAAATTTCGAAGAAATTTATCGAGTACAAGGGGCAGGTAATAGTAGTTCTCTTTTAAATTATGAAAATTCAGACTCGTCTCCTCTTCCAGGAATATCTTATTACAGATTAAAACAAATAGATTTTAGTGGAGAGTTTCAGTATAGCCCAATTAAAGCAGTAAATGAATTAAATAACACGCATAGAATATTGGTTAGTCCAAGTCCAGCAAACGATAATTTAACTGTGAAGATTAGTAATTTGCAAACAGATTATTGTTTTATGAATATTTATAATATGAATGGAGATTTAGTTTTTTCAAAAGATTATTTACTTAACGAAGGAATTAATAAAATCGATATTAATGTGTCTACTTTCAATAAAGGCATCTATCAACTCAATCTATTAAACGGTTCAGAAATTCAAAATATTAAATTTATAAAAGAATAAATAATTATTCTTTTTTTTTTCTCTTTTTGAAATTTTTTTAAACGGAAATTTTAATTTATACCTGAAGTTTTCTTAGTTTTCTTTAAATTATTTATTTAATTGCGCCAAACTTTTCTCAATGTATTTTTCTGTTGGTAGTAAACTTGTTTGAATGCGTTTAGCGTAATGTATACTATCTAAAATTTCTTTTTGTTTTTCTTCGATTATTAATTTTTGATGCCGTGTAACTTTTAGAGTGCGAAATATAAATGCCGCAAATAGCATTACAACCAATAAACCAACTATAACTGATATAATAATAATTTGCTGAAAACGATCTTTCTCTTTAGCAACGGCTCTTTCTTTTTCTTGTTGTTCATTTATTACAGCCTCTTTTTTATCAAATTCATATTTTAATTGATTTTTAATACTTGCTTTGCGAGTACCTTCATTCGTAATTGAGTCTCTATAAAAAATATATTGTTTGTAGTGTTCAAAGGCTTCCGAAAAATTTCCCCTAAGAGAATCTATTCTGGAAAGTAGTCTCTCCGCATTTCTGATATTTGCTGGAAAACCAAGTTTTTTTGAAATTAATAATGAACTATCCGCGTTTGAAAGTGCCATTGCTAAATGTTTTTTATTAATTGTTTTAGAACCTTTTTGAGCCGCAAGTTTTAAATAAGCAGTTGCAATATTATGCTGTGAAGCGGCAACGCCTTGCTCATCGCCTATTTCTTCTCGTATTTGTTTACTGCGATAATAAACACCAAGAGCATCTTCAATATTGTTTTTATAAAAATAAATCGTTCCAAGGTTATTTAATGAATAAGCCATCCCTTCTTTATCGCCGATCTCTTCTTGTAATTTTAAACTTCTATCACTATAATATAATGCCCTTGACATATTTTTTTGAGTATAAAATAAATTGCCAATGTTGCTTAGTGAATTAGCAATGGCATTTTTGTCGCCAATTTCTTCGCGTAGTTTTAAACTTTTAAGATAAAAGTCAAGTGCTTTTTCAAGCTCATTTTGCAAATAGTAAATAACGCCAATGTTACTAAGTAATTCGGCTATGCCTTGCTTATAACCAAGTTCTTCTTGTAATTTCAAACTTTTTCCAAAATAATCCAGGGCATTTGGAATGTCACCTTGGTTGTTGTACATAAAACCAATATTATTATACGCATCAGCCAAGCACTTTTTTCCTTTTTTTTGAATTAGTTCATTATTATTTTTTATCAATTTTTCTGAAAGCTCCAGCATTTGTTTGTTGTAAATTGGCCAAACATTATCATCACTTATGTTTTCTACTAATTCCAATAAAACAGATAGTTTAGTGGTGTCATTTTTTGCATTATTAAGTTCTAGTTTTAAAGAGTCAATATTTTGCGCAAATGAAGGAATGCCTTTAAATATCAGTATGACCAAAAGAAGGATCATATATAAATTATATTTTAAGGATTTTCTCATTATTTTTTCTGCAAACGCATTAAATTTTTACTAATATACTTATCATTAGGTAATAACGATTGCTGTATTCGTTTTGCGTAACGTATACTATCTAAAATTTCTTTTTGCTTTTCTTCGATAATTAATTTTTGTTTACGTGTTGTATTTAAATTTCTAAAAATAAATGCGGCAAATACAATAACAATCAAAAAACCAATAAAAACAGACCAAATTACAATTTGTTGAAAACGATTTTTTTCATTGGCAATTACTCTTTCCTTTTCTTGCTGTAATTTAATTATAGCTTCTTTTTTATCGTATTCATATTTTAGTTGGTTTTTTATAATTGCTTTTCGATTTCCTTCATTATAAATACTATCTCTATAAATTATAAAATGCTTAAAATGCTCAAACGCTTCTTTATAATTACCATTAGCAGAATCAATTTTTGATAATGTTTTTTCAGCTTTCATGATGTTTTCAGGGAAGCCTAGTTTCTTAGATATTTTTAATGAACTATCGGCATAACTGTAAGCTAAACGATAATTTTTTTGTTTTTCATTTTTTAAGTTAATCGAATTGGCGATTTTATAATACGAATCTCCAAGAAAGTTAAATGAGTTTGCAACGCCCTCATTGTCGTTGATTTCTTTACGCAATTTTAATGCTCTAGCGCAAAGTAATAAGGATTGTTCGTGTTCCCCATTTTCAAAATTAAGCGAGGCAATGTTATTTAATGAGTGTGCAATCCCAGCCTTTTCATTAACATCTTCTTGTATCTTTAAAGCTTTTTTAAAATAGTTTAATGCTTTTATTTTGTCTCCTTGGTTTTTATAAATTATTCCAATATTGCTAAAAGTGCTACTAATATTATGCTTGTCATCAATGGCTTTATATAACTCTAAACTTCTTTCAAAATAAATTAATGCCTTGGTTAAATCTCCCTGACTAAAAAAAATGGTTCCTAAATTATTTAAACTGCTTGCCATTCCACCTTTATTATGAGTTTCTTCTTGTATTTGTAAGCTTTTCTCATAAGTATTTAATGCTTTTGCAATATCGCCTTGGTTTTGATAAATAATTCCAGTATTCATGAGCGTTGTGGCTATGCCAGCTTTGTTATTTACCTCTTCATTTAATTTTAAACTTTTTTCAAAATTGTAAAGTGCTTTTGAAATATTTCCTTGGTTTCCATAAATCAACCCTATGTTGTTTAATGATTCTGCAGCACCATATTTATCATTGGTGTGCAATTGTATTTTTAAACTATTTGAGTAACATTCTAATGCCTTTTGGATATAACCATCATTTTGATAGTAGAAGCCAATATTATTTATAGCATGTGCCTTTAAATTTAAAATGTGTTTGGCTTGTGCATCTGATAAATCCTTTGTGTTTTGGATGATTTTATCTGCTAATTTAATTGCGTTTTCTGCATAAAATAAAATTTCTTGAATCTCACATTCTTCACTTAAACTAACTAATAACTTAAATTTTACTGTGTCTTGCTGAGCATTTTTTAAATAGTTTTTTAAAGAATCCACAATAGGATTTTGCGCATTATATTCTAATTTAATCGCTATTATAAAAATAGAAAGAAATAAAATCTGTGAATATTTTAATAATCCTCTCATTATGTATTAACCAAGATTTTTTAAATTTTTACCAATATATTTTTCACTTGGCAATAAACTTAACTGTATTCGTTTTGCGTAATGAATACTGTCTAAAATTTCTTTTTGTTTTTCTTCGATAATTAATTTTTGTTTACGTGTTGTATTTAAATTTCTAAAAATAAATGCGGCAAAAATGATTACTAATATTAAACCAATGATAACTGATAAAATTATAATTTGTTGAAACTTGCTTTTTTCTTTTGCTATTAACCTTTCCTTTTCTTGTTGTTCTTTTATAATAGCTTCTTTTTTCTCGAACTCGTAACCCATTTCTGTCCGCACTTGTTTTTTTTGATTTTCTTCATTGGTTATGCTATCGTGGGCAGTAATATATTTTTTATAATGCGTAAAGGCCAGTTGGTGATTTCCAAGTGTGTCGTATAAAGAACTTAAATCTTTATTAATTTCTGCAACCCCTCTTGTGTGCCCTAAACTAATGGAATAATCTAGCGCTTTTTTTAGTATACTTTCAGCCTCTTTAAATTTTCCGGTGGTGTAATATATTTCTCCAATATTTCTAAGATTTTCTAATATCCGTAATTTATCTCCGAATTTTTCATTCAATTTTAAAGATTTAAATAAGTACTGCAAGGCTAATGTATAATTACCTTCAACAGAATAGGTGTATCCAATAAAATCTAAATTGGCGGCTATAGCTATTTCGTTGCCAAGTTTTTCATTTAGTTTAAGTGCTTTTAATAAATAGTCAAGTGCTTTTTTTGTTTCATTACTATAGGTGTATGTAAGACCTATATTACCATAATGACTAGAAATTGAAGCTGTGTCATGCAATTCTTCAGAAATTTTTAATGCTATAAGATAATATTCTAAAGCTTTCGGATAATTTTCCTGAAGTACATAAATATTACCAATATGACTTATCACCGAACCCTGAGGTTGTTTTAAGCCAAGTTTTTCATATATTTTTAAAGAGTTAAGATAATTTTCTAAAGAATTTGGGTAATCGCTTTTTAAGTAATAGTACCTTCCAAAAGTAAATTGTGTGATGGCTAAGCCTTTTTTCCAATTTATTTTCTGTGCTAAAACAAAAGCTTTTCGATTAGTGTTAATTGCACTGTCTACATTTGAATTGCTAAGAATGTTTGCAATTAAAATAAGCGTTTTTACTTTGTTGCTATCTTCCTTAGATTTAGTTAAGGATATATTTAAAGAATCAATTTTATATGTTTGACTATAACTCTTAATTGGAGATAAACAAACCAAGATAACTAAGAAGTTACAAATATAATGGCTTATTAATTTCATATCAATTTAAATATACCGGACCTTATAGCATCTCAAAGATATGATTATATAAATATTATTCAATTTAAAATTTAAACTTATAGTTGTTGCTGTTTATTTTAATTAAAGTAATAACCCAAATATATTTTTATTCTATCATTAAACAAAATGTCTTTAAACTGTTGATGTTTCTATTCATAATTATGTTTTGCAAAAGACTTAATTGCTTATTTTACACATCTAAAAAATTATTAAATTATATTTAGAATGAAAAAATATCTTAATCTTTTTGATGTCACGCAAAAAGTTAATTATAAAACTGAAATTTTATCGGGACTTACCGTTGCGCTTGCTCTTGTTCCTGAAGCCGTTGCCTTTGCTTTAATTGCAGGATTATCTCCCTTAACTGGTTTGTATGCCGCCTTTGTAATGGGCTTAGTTACTTCTGTATTTGGTGGTCGCCCTGGAATGATATCTGGCGCAACTGGCGCTGTTGCCGTTGTTATTGTTGTTTTAGCAAAATCTCATGGTATCGAATATGTTTTTGCTACTGTTGTTTTAGCCGGCATAATTCAAGTATCTGCAGGAATGTTACGATTAGGCAAATTAATTCGTCTTGTTCCGCATCCGGTAATTTTTGGATTTGTAAATGGTTTAGCAATAATTATTTTCACCTCTCAATTAGCGCAATTTAAAGATCCATCGGGTAATTGGTTAAATGGTAATCCGCTTTATATTTTATTAGGATTAGTTTTTTTAACCATGCTTATTATTTGGGCTTTACCTATCCTTACAAAAGCAGTGCCTGCATCTTTAAGTGCTATTTTAATAGTATTTGGTCTTGTTTATTTTTTAAAAATTGACACCAAAACCGTAGGCGATATTGCTTCTATTAAAGGTGGTTTTCCTCCATTTCATATTCCAAGTATTCCCTTAAATTTTGAAACGTTGATGATAATTTTTCCTTTTGCTGCCATTGTTGCAGGTGTTGGCTTAATTGAAAGTTTATTAACGCTCAATATTGTAGATGAAATTACAGAAACTAGAGGAAGAGGCAATAAAGAAGCTGTTGCACAAGGCGCTGCAAATATTTTATCGGGTTTATTTTCGGGAATGGGTGGTTGTGCAATGATTGGTCAGAGTTTAATAAATGTTTCTAATGGTGCTAGGGCGCGCTTATCAGGAATTGTTGCTTCTGTTATGCTTCTTGTTTTTGTAATGTTTGGTTCTAGTTTAATTGAAAAAGTGCCCATGGCTGCACTTACCGGTTTAATGATAATGGTTGCAATAGGAACTTTTGAATGGGCAAGTTTAAAAACATTTACTAAAATGCCTAAGTCAGATATTTTTGTAATGGTTATGGTAACCTTAGTTACCGTGTTCCTTCATAATCTTGCCTTGGCAGTAATTATTGGTGTAATTATTTCGGCATTAGTTTTTGCTTGGGATAGTGCCAAACGTATTAGAGCAAGAAAAAAAATTGATGAAAATGGAATTAAACATTATGAAATTTACGGCCCATTATTTTTTGGTTCTATAAGCGCTTTTAATGAAAAATTTGATGTTTTAAATGACCCAGATGAAGTAATTATTGATTTTGCAGAAAGTAGAGTAGTGGATATGTCTGCAATTGAGGCCTTAAATAAAATAACAGAACGTTACTTAAAAGTTGGTAAAAAAATTCATTTAAAACATTTAAGTCCTGATTGTAAATTACTTCTTAAAAATGCTGATAAAATTATTGATGTTAATGTTATAGAAGATCCAACTTATAAAGTTGTTGTTGATAAAATTTAATCTGCTTATAAATAGTATAACTTAAAGAATATTCAGGATTAAGACTAAGGAGGTTAATATTATTAATGCAATCATTTGTATTTTATATTTTAAGTACTTTTGTGCAGATAATTTATGAAAAATATTTTAGCAGTAGTAATAGGTTTTGTTTTTGTTGTCGGCTACGCCCAAAACGATAGTATTTTGGTAAGTTCAACCAATTTTTTTAAAGATGGGCTTTATCCAACTTATTTTGATTTTAGGCATAACACGCCTATTCCTGCTTCTGATGTAACTGCAAAAATTCATGGCAGTACCAAAGGAGTTTATTTGAAAATACGAAATAACTCAAAAGTCGTATATTTAAAAAACGGAAAAAAAATAAAGGCAAAGGTTAGTGCGCTTTGGGGATTTGTTGAAGATGAAAAATTGTATTTCAATCGCAAAGGTAAATTTTATCCAGTAGATTATTTAGGTGCAATAAGTGTGTTTACTATCTCTGTAACAAATACAAGTCTAATATCCGGTAATCAAAATTTTCAAGATTTTCATACTGGCGGTAATGGCGTAATAGCAGAAGATGTTTTAACTCCTTGTGTATTTAGTTATTATAATGGGAAAATTTATTTTGCCTTGAGAAATAAGCTTAGCGACTTGTTTAAACCAGAACCTGAAATTTATAATGAATTTGAAAAAATGACACCCGAATCTCAGCGTGCATTATTATTACAATATACCAACAGGTTTAATAAATTGCATCCAATGTATATTCTTAAATAATAGTTAATTAAGGTTTGCTTTTTTCTGAATTTGGTATGGCGTATTAAAATACGTATGCAACACCCAGCCCTATAGCATCCTGATTGTTTTTTACTTCTTTAAAAATATTTCCGTTAGAAATGTGAATTGCGTTGGCGCTCAGTTTAAAATGTTTAGAAAGACTATCACTAAAAGAAAATTCATGATGAAGACTAAAGCCCATATAGTTAATGCCATCATTGTTATTTCTTTTAAATGGTTTAGACATCACAAAATTATTTATTGCTAATGTACTTTTTTATTTGGAGGAGCAAAAAGTTTAGAATTAAATGAATTAAACTTTACACAGAATTATGCAACTAATTTATAAAATTCTGTAACATAATGCCCGTGTAAAGAACGCACCTTTGTATTAGAAAGAATTATATACGGATTTAAAAAATTAAAAAATTAAAAAATGAAAAAAGCAATTTTATTAGCGAGTGTTTTATTTGTAGTTGGAACAACTATGGTGTCTTGTAAAAAGGATTATGTTTGCGAATGCTCAAAAACTTATACTAGCGGATCAAGCAGTACAACAAAAGATTATTCTGTGTATACCTATAAAGATACAAGAAACAGAGCTGAAAGCAGATGTAATGACAATACAAGTACCGGAACCGATTTAGGCGGTAACTACAGTATTAATTGCGAAATCAAATAGTATTTTTATAAATCATAAAAATAATTAGTGATTTGCATAAAAAAACAGGGTAAGTTTACTTATCCTGTTTTTAGTTTTAAATATACAGGTTAATAGGCGTTAAAATACATAAGCAACACCCAAACCTATAACGTCTTGAATATTTTTTACTTCTTTAAAAATATTACCGTTAGAAATATGAATTACATTAGCGCTTAGTTTAAAATGTTTAGAAAGATTATAGCTAAAAGAAAATTCATGATGAAGAGAGAAGCCCATATAGTTAATGCCATCATTGGTATTTTTTTTAACTGGCTCACACCACACTAAACCAATCTGATAACTCAAATACGCTTTTTTAAATACTAAAAAACTAAATCTACTCCCTAAGCCAATTGCATAATTACCATATTTTGAATGGTGCACAATAAAAGTAGAATTGATTTTTAATAATTTGTCCTTAGCCTTTAGGTTTACATAATTTAAATCAAATTGAAAAGGCAAGTAAATATGATAAGTAAAATTAAAGGGTTCAAATCCTTGCGTACTGGTTTCCCTGTTTCTAAATGCACCAACAATAATTTCTACTTCCGGTTTTTTAATATATAGGTTAAAAATTCCCTTATCGCTTTGGCGTACCAAGTTTAAACTATCAAGCATATTTTGCCTGGTTTTGTTTTGTGCAAAACAAGAAGTTGAAAATAGGAAACAAAAAATAAAAAATTTCATTCTACTTATAAATAATCAAATAAGAATAATACTATCTTATAAAGATACTAAATAAGTCTCTTTTAAATAATCTAATTGTGAGCAGCTGCTAGACTTCAATTCACTTTTTTTAACCTCTGAGTTACTTTTTTATATCTCTCAGCAGGCACCCTCGGGATGCTTTTTGATATATGAAATTGTATTCTTGCAAAGTTTCTTTAATACAGATATATTTATGTCTGCTAGTTTTTTTTTATAAATGCAGGCTTTACCAATCCTAAATTTTCCTAAGTTATCTAGTAAGTGTTTATTGTCTTCGGTGGGTGAAAAAACGTAAAGCGAAAATTCAGCTTTGCGAGGTGAAAAACCAATAAGAGGAGCGTCTCCTTCGTGACCACTTGCATATTTGTAGTGGTAACTACCAAACCCAATGATTGTTGGCCCCCACATTTTTGGCTCAAACCCAGAACATTTTTGCATTAATTCAATTAGTCGAAAACTATCCGCTTTCTTTTGTTCATTGTCCACATATGAGTTAATGAAATCAGTAACATTAACGTCAGTTTCAGTTGTTTTATTTTTTTTTTGCCATATTTCTTAACTCATTTTGTTGTTGTAGAGCTTGTTGATTTAGAATGTTGTAATACAAGTTTTACTAAATTTTATGTTAGTGGTTATGCCTTTGTGTAATTTTATGGTCGTTAGCCTAATGGTTTAATTTGCCCTACAATATATTTTTTCTTGTTAGAAACAAAGGCCTTAATTATTCCATTTGAAATTTCAGCGTGAGTAAGCCAACGAGAATTATTATTATCAATTTTAAATCCTAAAAAAATTTCTCTATAATCAAGTTTGTTTGTATATAAAGCACTTTTTGTACCCACTGATGAAGAACCCTTAATGTGATAAAATGGTGTGGTATTATTATATTTTTCTAATGTGTTAATTAATTGCAATAGTGAATTCTCTGCCTTTGAATGAATCCAGCATATTACAATGTCAAAGGCTCCATGTTCTGTGATATTTTCTTTAACAGCTTTAATAAATTTGGGAGTGTCACAATAGTCTTGAGAAATAAGGTCTATCGAATTTTTTTCAGGATAATTGTTTTTGAAATAATTTAATTTCTCAATATCACGAGCAATTAATGTAACACTAAAATTATTCGAGATGAAATAGTCTGTCGCCTCTCTTAACATTCCTGTTCCACCTATTATTAATATTCGATTCCTATTTTCTTTTTTTGTCAACAGTAGTGTTTTTTTGTTCAACTTCAGGAAACGACGAGCGTCTTAGAATTAAAAACTCCAAAAAAAGTTTCCTTTATTTGGAGTTTTCATTTACAGATTCGAATTCTCGAAATTTGAAATCACTATTTTAATTTGATTTTTTTATTGAGCTACAAAATGAGCTTCAGAACTAATTGGAATTGCTAGCGTTCTAGAAATTACACAAGTTTTTGCGGCATCTTCTGTTATTGCTGTAAATTCGTCTGCATTAATTCCGGCAACTGAACCTGTAATAGATAAATGAATTCCTGTAATGGTTAAATCCTCCATAGATACAGTTGCTTCAGTATCTAAAGAAATTGGGTTAAAACCTTTTTTAGTTAACATAGCGCTAACCGACATTGTAAAACAACCAGCATGAGCGGCGGCTAATAACTCTTCGGGGTTTGTTCCGGTTACGCCTTCTTCAAAACGGGTTTTGAAACTATAATTTGTATTGTTTAAAATTTTGCTTGGCGTAGTTAATTCGCCTTTTCCTTCTTTTAAACTTCCTGACCAATGTGCTTTTGCGCTTCTTTTCATGTTTATTTATTTTAATTGTTAGATTATTTTTTATGAAAAATGTAATTGTTATTATAAAGATAACGACTTTTTTTAATTATGAAGATTCATGATACAACTAGCTGACTAAATAGCATTTTGAATAAGATTGGCTATGCATCGGATTTAAGGGAATTTCAAAGGCAATATTTCAACGTTAAACTTACTATAAATAGTAGGTTTTAATTCAAAATTTTAACGCATTAAAATAAACTAATTTGGTCACTATTATCTTCTTTTATTTTTTGCTTGTAAACTTTTTGATACGTTTGAGCACCTTCAATTATTTCTTCTCGTTCTTCTGTTTTTGCGACCACAGTTTCAATATCATCAATGGCTAATTCAATTTCGTTTGGCACATCGTCTATTTCGTTTTCTGCTTTATAAATACGTGCTTCAATTAGTTGACTACGCCAAACTTCTAATAATTCTAATGAATCTGTATTTCTTTTTTGTTCCGCCAATTCCATTTGTATGTGTACCAAATCTAAACGATTTGATAATTCTTTATCAGGTAATCCTGCTAAAAACAAAACGTTAGCTTCGGCATTTTCAATTGCTTCTTTCAGCCTTAATTCCTTACTCATTGTTACCTCCCTCTACAATTGCAATTTCTTCGGGGGTTAATTGATACAATTCATAAACCAATTGATTTATTTTTTCTTCACTATGTTCAATGCGTTGTTTTTTTTCAAATATATCTTTCAGTAGAAATTTTTGTTTTTGATACAGATTCATTTTTTAATCTTATTATTTGTTTAGTTTTTATTACATCAAAACTTTTTCAAAAACACCTATCACTTTTAAATTGTCCAATTCGCTTTCTGACAGTTCAATTTCTTGATAGGAAGAATCTATCGATAATGGTTTTAAAGTTATTGATTTATGACTCCACTGATCGTTTTCAATGTTTTTTTGACTTCGATATTCTTTAACAGTATAACGTGATCCAAATTCTGATTCTTGAAACTTTGTATGTTCAACTAAAACAATTTTACCATTTCTACTTCCTCCTTCATCTTGTTGAAATAAACAATAAGAACCGTTCGGAATCTTTTTATTCATGGACTCACCTTCAACTTTACAAACAAAATAACCCTTTTTTGCTGTAACATTAAATGGTAATTCTACCCAGTCAAAGTCTGAGTGTGTTTGTAAACTACTGAAGGAACCTGCCGCCGCTGAGATATCAACTAATGGAACTGAATTTACATATGGTTTTACTTCATCGAAGCGCAATATTCTGAACGGTATTTCTTTTTTAAAAGTTGAAACATGTTGTTTGAAATAGTCGCGAAGATCTTTATTGCATGCATAAATAAAGGTTCCTCTAATGCCACGGTACATTATTGTTTTGTAAATGTTAATTATATAGGCCTTTAAATCATTAGAATCCCTAATGCCATTTTTACCATTTTTATCAAAATATTTTTTAGGATCTATTTCTATTTCATTAGTTGTTTTATTGAAACTGATTTCTTCGCCAAATATTACTCCCGTATAATTTAAGTCATAACCTTGTGTAGTATGAATGCAACCGATTTCTTTAAGTGGATTGTTTTCATCCTTAGGATTATTTATCCAGTCTTTATCAGTTTGATTCCATTGAAATTCCAAACCATCAATCTTAACATCAATTGCATCGGGTGTTGGTTTTGGTTTGCGCTTAGGATCAGACTCCCAAAACCATGAATAACCTGCAATTAATCTACATAAACCGTATTGTTTTTCCTTTTTATCAAGTTCACTATATAAATCCTTAAGCGAATCAAAAACTATTAACTCATAATCTTTTGGTGAAAATATGCTTATTGCCTTCCTTTTAATATTTAGCAATTCATCAACAAAGCGAATATAATTATTAGCATCATCACCTTTTACTCTCATTTGCGAAGTTAGCTCAAGCTTCAAAGTATCTTTTTGGTTAATAAGTGTGTCAAACTTTTCTTCATCTATATCTGATGGCTTAACAGATTGAGCAGCGTCATAAAAAAATATTTGATTTTTGCTGTTGGCAATTATCCAATCTAATTCAGTGCCAGTTTCATCTAATCCTAACTTAAGATTGTTTTGTTTGAACACACCTCGCCAACCTATATTTTTATATTGACGTAAACGATGCGCTTCATCAATAATTAATAAATCATACTTTTCTTCGGGTTTAAAGGTGTCAGATGGACTTAGTATCATTGAGGCTTTTAGCCCTGGTATTTTTCTAAAGACGTTAGCGAGTGAATCTCTGAGTGAGGTCATGGCAATTACTAAGCCAATTTTTGCGTTAGGATATTTCTTTTGAAATGCTTTGATATAATTTATTTCCCTTAATTCATCATCGTTATAGTCGTCGAAATTGGAATCGGCAGTATCTGAATTTAAAAGCTTTATTAAATAAGTTGCAAGTATTGTCTTACCTGTTCCTGCGCTGCCTTTAATGAAAATTCGATTTGATTTTTTCATACACAGTCCATCAAGAATTTGAAGAACGGAATTATATTGGTCTTCATTTAACGACTTGTATGGTGAATACTTAAATATTTCCGAATTCTCAATTTCTGCAAGGGACTTCGTTACAATCTTTTTTTCAATAAGTTTATTCCAAACTTCCTTAAATAGATCTTTATATAAATCTTGCTGATAATAATTGTGGTTAATTAAACCGTAATTACCATTTTGAAGTTTATATGTTCCCTCGGAGGTTATATATTGAATTAAATGGGATTCAATATCTAATGTTGCTGACTTGTTGAATTTATCACTGCCTATAATAGAAATTTTATTAAAGACTTGCGATTTTTTAGGATTATCAAGGTGATTCTTAATTCTACTTGCAGCATTTGTTGATTCTCCTACATAGGCTATACGCTCCGCTTCATTTTGTATAAAGTAAACTAAAGGCCATTGGTTCTTGACCCATGGATTTAAACCAATTTTATTTTTTAAAGATTCATTATTAAAATCGTACTGCTCAGAAACCTCTATTGATAATTCAAAGGATAAACTCATAGCTCATCGTATTTTTTAGCCGTTCCTTTTGCTTTATCGACGGGATATTTTTCTCCGTTCAATTTAATTTTATCAAGAATTATTTGTTTTACGTCTAAATTATATTTATCCGCCAATAAAAATGCGAAGGAAAAAACATCAGCTAATTCCTCTTTTATCTTTTCTTTATCAGCATCTTCTGCATTTTTCCATAGAAATAATTCAAGTAACTCGGCTGCTTCAATATTTATAGCCAAAGCCAAGTCTTTTGGATTATGAAATTGTTCCCAATCCCTTTCATTTCTGAATTTTATTAAAGCCTCTATTATTTCTTTACTTGAATCCATAGATAAATGTTTATTTATTAATTACTCTCAACTTGAGGTCTTAAACAGGAGATTGATGAAGTCTTGATTGTTTTCTTTTCATAATAGTCCATTAAATGGTAATCTTCACGATGCTCCGCAAAACGTTCAACCAATTTTTCTATAATTACTTTAGCTTCTTCTCTTGACATTTGATCTTTAATATTCGAAAAAATAAATGTACTCTTTTTTTAAAGGGGTTTTATAAGTCATGTTAATAGATAAGTAAAGGTGTTGAAAAGTATCGCTTTAAACAGATATTTCATTGGTAAATATGTAGGAATTAATACGATTTTTTAATTGAGGAATTAACCTTGAATAAAGATTTAGTGCCTGAAGATTATTATCAAAATAGTGTAAAATTAAAGACTGTTGCTCGTGTATCCCTTTACTATCAATGGTTTTGAGTTATTCTTTACTGAATTCTCTACCGAAAAGAAAAAAGCCTCTGTAAATTCACATTATCAGTTTTTTAATTGAGAATGAGAAAGAAAATGAAGTGAAAACAGTAAGAGAAACACCGCTCTCGCTTAGTTTCTCTTACCGTTTTGTACCCTACGGGTTGGATTTATCGAACTTTATAGATGATTTTCAAGCGATTAGGATTCTTATAAACTCTCGTAGTTGAAAATCGCTCCTTTAATTCAAAGAATTGCCTCTTAATTTCTTTCAATTAAAGGTTTTAAATAATATTGAATCCAGCATTGCGCTCAGAAGCAAAAAAATTATATGATTTAATATGTAAACGTAAAGCCTCCGCCAAAACCCATATCACTATCGTAATGAGCTGATAATGCAAAACTTTTTGAAAGAATGTATTTCAACCCTCCCATATATTCAAAGTCCGAATTATACATTAACGACATTCTAAGCCTTTTTGATATCGGAATATCTTCACGCATTAATTGCAATCTAAATTTACCGTCACTATCTATCCTGCCATCTGCAACAATCATAAACGGAAGTGTATATTGTACACCAAAACAAAGGGCATTTCTTAGATCTTTTGTATTGTATTGTCCAAAAATATTTTTTTCAATTACATCACCGTGCATTTTACGGTATCTCCAATCGAAACCGACATAAGGGAATAACCATTGCATTTTTCCAAAATATCTTCCAAAATGTGCTTCTGCTTCATAACCATGTTCGTCCATGTATCCTAAACGCCATTCGGTTTGAAACTTCCATCGCGTATTCATGTACATCATTTCGCCATCGTTGCCATTGCTTGCAAAATCATTTTCAAACATAAAATGAAACTCTCTATCATCCTTGTAAAGCCTTTTCAAGGCTTTTTTTGGGTTTGGGAGTTGCGGATTTGGTGGAGAATTTTCATAGCTGAATATCCTACCCATTCCACTCATCATGTGGTATAAAATATGGCAATGAAAGAACCAATCACCACTCTCAGTTGCAGCAAACTCAATAGTATCAGTTTCCATTGGCATAATATCCAGTACATTTTTTAAAGGAGAATAATCACCATGCCCATTTACAATTCTAAAAAAATGCCCATGTAAATGCATTGGGTGGCGCATCATCGAATTATTATAAAGAATAATGCGAACGTTTTCGCCCTTCTTAATCATGATTTTATCTGTTTCAGAGACCGTTTTATTGTTAATGCTCCAAACATATCGGTTCATATTTCCTGTAAGTGTAAAATTGAGAATCTTGGTAGGTGCATCAGGTAATTTAGTTTTTGTTGGAGATTTCAACATCGAATAATTCAGCGTAACAATATCAGATAAAGCATTACTGTTGTATTGATTTTCCATTTGCGAATGATCATGCTCTTTTGTCTTTTTATCATTTTTTCTACCAGTAATTTCAGGATACATAACTACATTCATATCCATCTGCTGAAGACTCATATTCATTCCCATATCATCCAAATTGCCATCCATCTTAATCATTCCATTCATCATCTTCATTCCTTCAAAATACTTTAAGGGTTCTAACGGCGATGCTAATTGCTTTATCCCTGAACCTAACCATAATGATGTATTTCTTATTCTGTCTTCAGATGTAGCCATAAATTCAAAGGCGGTGCTATCCGATGGGATAGTAACTACAACATCATAAATTTCCGCCACTGCAATTATTAGTCTATCTACTTCAACTGGCTTAACATCCATTCCATCACTTGCAACAACATTTATTTTACCACCAGCATATTTTAACCAAAAGTAAGTCGATGAGCTGCCGTTAATAATTCGAAGTCTAATTTTATCTCCAGCTTTAAATTGAGGAGCTTCATCTTCCGCTTTTCCATTAGTCAAAAATTTATCGTAATACACATCGCTAACGTCCATGGCTAACATCCGTTTCCATTCATTCACCAGTTTTATACCCAAACTTTTATCTGCAATAGCATCTGCATAACTTTGAGCAGCTCCTTTTTGTATTTTGGCTTTTTTTATGGCAGACCAGTCATTCGCATTATGCAAACGCCTGTGTACTTCAAAAGGTTTCATGTTTGTCCAATCGCTTAACACCATGATATATTCAGGCAACTCTTGTTTTTCTTTTTTATGAATAATAAATGCGCCATACATGCCAACTTGCTCTTGTAATTTAGTATGAGAGTGATACCAATAAGTGCCGTTTTGCACAAGAGGAAATTTATAAATATGTGTTGTGCCAGCTTTAATGGGAGCTGTGGTTAAATAAGGAACACCATCCTGCTCATTGGGTAAAATTAAACCATGCCAGTGAATAGATGTTTCTGTTTGCAACTCATTATGTATATATATTTCAGCAGTATCACCTTCGGTAAAATGCAGTTCAGGCATTGGTATTTGTCCGTTAACCGAATACGCTTTCTTTTCTTTTCCAGCAAAGTTTACTAGTGTATCTCTAACAAATAAATCATACCGTACTGTTTTTTGTGCAAACGAATAATTACACAAAGTAGCAGCTATTCCAAAGATTATATATTTAAAATAATTCATTGTTTTAATTCAGTTGGGTTTATTTAATTGTTTCTATTGTTTTACCACAGCTTAGCATTTGCGAACCGTAGTATGGATTTTTTACTGCATTTTCCATGCTAAGCCAATTAGCACCTTTGCCGTCATTATACATGGGACAATGCTGATAGTAAACTGGGGTAGCTAGTTTTGCAACTTTCAAAAGTTTATACATACTTTCCGACACATCCATAAATTGAGTTCTCTGATTCTCAATATTCTTTGCTGTTGCTATAAGCTCAGATTTAGCAATTAAATTCTTATAAACTTTCATCCATACCACATGCTGAGAGTTCTCAAGTATACTCATATCTACTTTATTAAGTTGAATAGTTAAATCAGTGGCTTTAAGGCCAGCTGTCTTAGCGTCCGTTTTCACTAAAGCATTTTTTAATTCAAAATAAGAATCAAAAATAGCTTTGAATTGATTTGACACAACACTTTGCACAATGGCAGTAGTGTCAGTTGTTGCAGTTATAGTTTTTTCTATTTCTGATTTTTTTCTATTTCGGTCATATTTACAACATCCTGGTAAACCCGCATACGCATCACCAGGCGCAAGAAATTTCTCATTATCATAACCTGCCAAAGCAACACGCTTTAAAATTTCATCTGGATTTGTTTTACTATCATCATAGGATATAGTGGCTTGCTTGGTGTCTTTATTCCAATCTAAGCTTACAACCTTTTTTTGGTTAGCAGCACTTTCAATTGTCTTTTCACACATTTCGCAATTACCGTCTATCTTAACAGTTACTGTTTTTGCATTTTTAATTTGTCCATCACAGCTAGTACTTAGTAATAGTGTAGGGATAGCGATTATTAAATTTAATATTGATTTCATAGCTTTATTTATTTAAATTAGTCATTAATGGATTCAATTTGAAAGCCTGCTTTTTCAACCGCTTTAATTACTTTTTCCGCATCACCGTTATTAGATTCTACAGTTAATGTTTTTTCTGGTGTATAAATATTTACATCCCATTTTTCGATGCTTGGTTCATCGTTTAAGAATGGCGTTACTTTAGCTAAACAGCCACTGCATTTAATCGTTGTTTTAAATTTTATAGTTTTCATGATTATTTTTTTTAATGATTATTTTATTTTTTTAATTCCAATAATTGCAACCAAAACACTTATACCGCTTATTCCTGCTGCCGCTTTAAATGCAGTTTGAAAACCAATATTAAGCGCCTCCTTGTTGATTGCCCCATTGGCTATTTCTTGACTAGTAGTTGAAACCGCAAGTACAACAACTATTGCTAAACCAATTGCAGAACCAACTTGATAAGTTGTATTTGCTATGCCAGATGCCAATCCTGTTTCTTCGGGTTTAGCGCCTGACATAGAAGCCATTGTTCCGGGTATATATGCTAATGACATTCCTACTGCTCCTAATAACGATGCACCTAGTACATTATTTAAAAAATCACCATTAACTGGCACAAATGAAAACCAAATTAAAGAGCCAGTAAGTGCAAGCAGCCCAGTTACTAATGTTGATTTAAATCCAAATTTAGCAATAAGCTTCCCTGTAACTCCAACCATTAAAATCATTATTGCAATAGTCATAGGCAAAAGTGCAAGACCAGAATAAAATGCAGAATACTCAAGGGTTTGTTGTAAATATAAGTTTAAATAAAACCATAATGGTATCCACGACCCTGCCATTAACAACATAATAATATTTCCAGCAGTAAGGTTCGGTACTTTAAAAATAGAAAGGGGCAAAATTGGTGTTTTAGATTTTTTTTGTACAAGAACAAAAACTAAGAATAATAGAGAAGTTAATCCAAAAAGTAAAAGTGTTACTGTAGATGTCCATCCATTTTTTTCCACCATAATTAATGTATAAACCAAAAGGGTTATTACTAACGTAATCAAGATAGAACCTATATAGTCGATTTTATGTTTTAATCTATTCCCTTTTATTAAAAGCGATGAACCTGCAAACATTACAATGATTCCTAAAGGAAGATTTATGAAAAAAGTCCAGCGCCAAGACAAATATTCTGTAAGTAAGCCGCCTAAAAAAACTCCAGCAGATCCACCAGCGGCGGCGGCGGCGCCCCAAAAACCAAAAGCTTTTCCTAATTCTTTTGGGTCAGTAAAAATCGTCATTAATAGTGTTAGTGCTGATGGGGCAATTAAAGCAGCGCCTAAACCCTGTGCGGCTCTTCCTAAGTTCATTGAGGTTTCACTCCAAGAAAGACCAGTTAACAATGAAGCAATCGTAAGAATACTAAATCCCCACATAAATATTTTTTTTGGTCCAAATAAGTCAGAAAGTTTTCCGCCAAGTAAAAGAATACCTCCAAAAACAATTACGTAAGCATTAAATATCCATTGCAGTTCTGAAGGAGTATAATTAAGTGATTTTTGAATTGCAGGTAAAGCCACTCCGATAATTGAAGTGTCCATAATAACCATAAACTGAGCCGTGCACAAAACCGCAAGTGCAAGCCATTTTTTTGATTGTAAATTTGTTTGAGATAATGTTGTTGTTTTCATGATTTTTTTAATTTTTAAAGGTTTTTAATTTTTAGAATTAAACTGTTGCTAACTACACTTATACTACTAAGTGCCATTGCTGCTCCTGCAATCATAGGGTCAAGTAAAAAACCGTTAATAGGATATAAGATACCTGCCGCAATTGGAATACCAATGATGTTATAGATAAATGCCCAAAACAGGTTTTGTCTTATAGTTGCCACAGTATGTTTTGATAATTGAATTGCTTGATAAATTTTGGTTAAATCACTTGAGATAATAGTCATTTTAGCCACATCCATTGCTATATCACTTCCTTTTCCCATAGCAATACTTACATCTGCTTGGGCTAAAGCATTACTGTCGTTGATGCCATCCCCAACCATGGCAACAACTTTCCCTTGCTTTTGTAGCTCTTTAATAAACTCGGATTTTTGTGCAGGTAATACATTCGCTTTAAAATGATCTATACCAACTTGAGAAGAAACAGATTTTGCAGTTTGTTCATTATCACCTGTCAACATATAAACCTCGATGCCACTATTTTTCAGCTGTTCTACAGCCTCTTTTGAACTACTTTTAATTTTGTCTGAAATAGAAATTCCTGCCAATATGTTGGTATCGTTACTAAATAAAACAACTGTGTTAGCATTCTTTAATTTTTCGCTAATCCAACGCTGAACATTATCATTAATAGTTAGTTTCTTCTCTTTGATTAATAATTCATTTCCAATAAAATATTTTTTATCCTGATGTATTCCCTGTATTCCTCTTCCAATAATATTTTCAATAATAATATCATTATAGAAAACAGAAGTGTCTTTTAGTTGTTGCACGATAGCATCTGCTAAAGGGTGCTCGGAAGATTTTTCAATACTATACAAGATATTTTGCGATTCATTTGTTTCTTCTCCAAACCATTTTAAGTCTGATACTGTTGGTTTTCCTTCTGTAATAGTGCCAGTTTTGTCTAAAACAATAGCATTAATGTTTTTTGATAACTCAAGGCTTTCAGCATCTTTTATCAGAATGCCTTTATCTGCCCCTTTACCTACACCTACCATTATAGCGGTAGGCGTGGCTAATCCCAAAGCACAAGGGCAGGCAATTACTAATACGGTAACCATTGCTAAAAGGCCTTGCGTAAATCCATTTTCTCCACCAAGTACTAACCAAGTAATTAAACTTAATATTGCTAGCCCGATAACAACTGGCACAAATATCCCAGCAATTTTATCTACGAGTTTTTGTACAGGTGCTTTACTACCTTGGGCATCCTGAACCATTTTTATGATCTGCGATAATAGTGTATCTCCACCTACCTTTTCTGCTTTAAATTGAAAACTTCCTTTTTGATTGATTGTTCCTGCAAATACTTTACTATTATTGATTTTTTCAACAGGAATCGGCTCACCACTAATCATACTTTCATCAACATATGAACTACCACTTGTAACCACTCCATCAACGGCTATTTTTTCTCCCGGCTTTACCAATAAGGTATCTCCTACTTTTACAGAAACAATTGGCATTTCCATTTGATGACCGCCCTCATGTATAACAGTAACAATTTTGGGTTGTAGTCCAATTAATTTTTTTATGGCAGATGATGTATTTCCTTTTGCTTTTTCCTCTAATAATTTACCAAGTAAGATAAAGGCTATTACCACTGCACTTGTTTCAAAATACACATGTGCATGTAGTCCTTTACTGTGCCAGTATTCAGGAAATAAGGTATTAAATACGCTAAACAAATAAGCTACTCCCGTGCTTAATGCCACTAACGTATCCATATTAGCTGAAAGATGTTTGGTTTGTTTATATGCCCCAATAAAAAATTGTTTCCCAAACCATCCAACTACAGGAGTTGCTAGTAACCACATAATGTAATTCGCGTAGGCCATATCCATAAAAAATGGCACCATGGCTATTACAACAAGTGGTATTGAAAAAATAATAGCGCCAAATGTTCTTCTTTTTAACGCATTAAAATTTTGACTATGTACTTCTTCTAATGAATCTTTGGCTTCATCGCTTTCATCAATCATTAAATCATATCCCGCAGATTGTAAGGCGGCTTTTAATTTGTAAGCGTCAGTAATAGTTGGAATATATTCAATTGTAGCCATTGAATTAGCGTAATTAACAGATGCTGTAACAACTCCTAGCTGCATACCTAGTATTTCTTGCGAACTATTAGCACAGGATGCACAGGTCATATTTAATACAGGAAATGTTTTTTTTACGGTAGTAACATCATAGCCTAAGCCACGTATTTCCTTAACAGCTTCAGGAATTAAGCTTGCTATATCTTTTCCTTTGATAATAGCTCGGTTGTTATTCAATTCAACCTTGTGAAGTAATATTCCTTTTACTCTTTCTAAACCTTTATCTACAATTAAAGCGCAATGTTCGCTCTCTACATTCTCTAGTGGGAGGTAAACAGTTGTATCGTCTGACTTTTTCATATTGTTTTAATTTACAATACAAAGGTCAGAAGTATCAGATGAGATGCGTTATATAATTGTGGAAACGATTTATATCGTATTGCTAGAGCTTATCAAGTGTTTTTCTCAGATGGATGCCTTGTGCCTTAAATTGAGAGGGAGTTAGTCCAATTGTTTTTTTAAATTGCGATGATAAATGAGCAACACTACTATATCCCATTTTGTCTGCAATTTCGCTTAAGTTCATTTGATTATATATTAAAAGCTCTTTTACTTTCTCCGTTTTTTGAAGGATAACAAATTGTTCAATAGTAATACCTTCTGTAACAGAAAATAACTTACTCAGTTGAGAGTACTCTTTATTTAATTCATTAGACAATACTTCTGAAAAAACAAATTTCCCATTTTCAAGATGATGAATATGATCAATTATTATTGCTTTTATTTTCTCAATCTGTTGTTTTCTGTTATCATCTAAAAGCTCAAAGCCTAAAAATTCTAGCTTGTCTTTTAGTTCAGCAGTTTGTTTAACGCTCAACTCTTTTGAAAGTATTATTTCACCCAATTGAGTTTGCAAAGGCTTAATGTTTATGTCATTAAATACCTTTTCCACCGCGCTAATACAGCGAGGGCAAACCATGTTTTTAATATAGATTTTATTATAATTCATTTTGATAAATCAAAATTAAGGAAATTAAGTACCGTTTGTCTAGTAAAAAAAACTTTTTTCAAATTATCTGACCGAAGTCGTTCACAAAAACGAAAGAAAAAACAACAACTTAAAAAAAAGGAGGAACGGCAAGCAACATAAAACTTCTTGAAATTTCCAAGTGAGGATGCTCATTTATTATAACTCATTTTCCTTTATTGAAAACACTTTTAATCCTTCCTTCTCTTTAATTGTTTTTTGATAATGCTCATAAAACAGAATTGATAAAGCTTCAAGACTAGCATTTGTCTCTTCTGCCATTTCATCGGCATAATTTTCAAATCCGGGATATGATTTTAATTCAGCAATACTTAAACGTTTTTTAGGTTTTGAGTTCATGATTTTTAGTTTGGTTTTGGGTGAACCGGACTCTAAATGCAATTACTTCATTATCAATGCAACTAGAAATTCGGATTATTTAACCACTAAACTATCGAAATGATTTATATTTGAAATTCCTTGATTCTATTGGGGTTTAGAAACGAAAAAGCATACTATTAAAAAATAGTCTGCTTCAGTACCTAGGAGGAGATTCGTCCCGATAGCTATCGGGATCCCACACCTTACGGCATACGCACCTCAAGCGTACTTGTATACGTCCAGATATTTATCAAGACCAACACCAATGATTGTATTTTTAAAAAAGCCCCGCAAAAGCGGGGCTAAACCGTATCCGGGAAGAGACTCGAACTCTCACACCTTACGGCATACGCACCTCAAGCGTACTTGTATACCATTCCAACACCCGGACATAATATACTTCTCGTTAAAAAACGAGATTGCGAGTTTAACCTCGCAACACTTAAGCTATTGCAAAGATGCAATTTTTTATAGAAAAAGTAATCGAAATTTATTTTGGTGCTTTAGAAAATTTAATGACCAACTTTTGGATCATTTCAGGATACGTTTTTAAATTTTCAATATATTTTTTCGATTTCATTGATTTGATATGTGTCTCTATCTTTCTTGCTATCAGACCATCTAAAGCGCTCCTTTCAAAATACAGCAGCCAATCATCGGTTACTTTTGTATATGAGTTGGAATAGAGCTTGTTTTTATGGTCTAGCAACCGTTGTTCAAGATCCAAGCAGCTCCCAACATAAAATTTATTAAGTTTAGGAGAGAATAAAATGTATACTGATGCCATTATTAAACAAAAATAATGTCTTTTTTTGTTTGTAAAACCTCAAGCGTACTTGTTACCTCCCGATAGCTATCGGGACCAACACCTTGGCATGCTATACTTCCTAATAACAATTAGGACAAACACGAGAGTTAACAGCAAAAATGCTGAAATCTTTACAAAATTAAAAAAATGAATGGGTTATTGCTGTTTTCAAACAATTTATTTATATATTTGCGTCCCTATTTCAAAGCCGCTGTTTGCACAAAGCAAAGAATGCTAGAAATATTAACTTAAATAGTTTGCAAAAATGAGCAATTTATTAGATTACGTAAAACAACAAATGACTAACGAAGTTAAACATCCTAACTTCAAAGCAGGAGATACAATTACTGTATCCTACAAAATTAAAGAGGGTGAAAAAGAACGTATTCAGCAATACAACGGTGTTGTAATTCAACGCAAAAACGAAAAAGCTACTGCCTCTTTTACAGTTCGTAAAATTAGTAATGGTATTGGCGTTGAGCGTATTTTCCCTGTTACATCTCCTTTTATTGAGAAAATAGAAGTAAATAAAGTAGGTATCGTTCGTCGTGCTAAAATATTTTACATTCGCGAACTTACTGGTAAAGCTGCTCGTATCCGCGAAAAACTTCAAACAAAAACTAAAAAAGCCTAAGCTTTATAATTTATATTTAAAAAAGCCGTGTCTCACTATTCAGACACGGCTTTTTTTATAACCCCAAAAGGGGGTTGCTTAAGTTAAATTAATATTCTATTTTTAGCCCCTACTAACAAAAAAATATGGAACAAACTATTAAAGAGAAAGGACATCCAAAAGGACTTTGGGTATTATTTGGAACCGAAATGTGGGAGCGGTTTAACTTTTATGGCATGCGTGCTATCCTAACATTATTTCTAGTTAATTCATTAATGATGAAAGAAAAAGACGCCTCTATTGTTTACGGAGGTTTTTTGGGATTATGTTATTTAACACCTATGTTAGGTGGTTTTGTTGCCGATAGGTTTTTTGGAAACAGAAATTGTATCATTCTTGGTGGTTTAATGATGGCTGTTGGCCAGTTCTTTTTGTTTTTTAGTGCTAGTATATTTGGCACAAACATTGGTTTAGCTACAACATTAACTTGGATTGCTTTAGGTATTATCATTTTTGGAAATGGATTTTTTAAACCAAATATTTCAAGCATGGTTGGAAGTTTATATCCAAAACAAGAAAAAAGCAAATTAGATTCTGCATTTACAATTTTTTACATGGGTATTAACCTTGGTGCATTTCTTGGTCAGTTAATTTGCCCAATAATTGGTGATGTTAAAGATGCCGGTGGAATTAGAGATATTCACGCTTTTAAATGGGGCTTTTTAGCTGCAGGTATTGCCATGTTAATTGGTACCGCTGTTTTCTACTTCTTAAAAAATAAGTATGTTGTAACGCCTGAAGGTAGACCTTTAGGCGGCTTACCTTCAAAAAACGAAGCTGCGGATTTTGAAGAAGGTGAAGCTCAAAAAGCAGTGTTTTCTACTAAAGCTTTAATTGGAGCTTGTATAGGATTTGTTGTAATGGGAATTTTGATACATTTTGTTTTTGGTCAAAACTGGATATACACCTTAATTTATTCGAGTGGTATTTCATTAGCGGGTTTAATTATTTCTGATTCTTCATTAACTAAAGTTGAAAGAGAAAGAATTTATGTTATTTATATTATTGCATTTTTTGTTATTTTCTTTTGGGCTGCATTTGAACAAGCAGGCTCATCATTAACGTTTATTGCCGATAACCAAACAGATAGAAATTTCTTTGGCTGGAATATGCCTCCATCAATGGTTCAAATTTTTAATGGTTTATTTGTTGTTGCTTTTGCGGTTCCATTTAGTATGTTATGGGATAAATTAAGAGCAAAAGGCAGAGAGCCAATTTCTCCTATGAAACAAGCTTTTGGTTTGGCATTAATTGCAATAAGTTATTTTATTATAGCGCACAATGTAAAAGATCTTGGTAATAATGGTTTATTAGCTATCAAATGGTTAATTCTATTGTACTTAATTCAAACATGTGCTGAACTTTGTTTATCACCAATTGGACTTTCTCTAGTTGGGAAATTAGCTCCAAAAAGATTTTCATCTTTATTATATGGTGTTTTCTTTTTATCTAACGCTTCTGGCTATGCCTTAGCAGGAACATTAGGTTCTATTATGCCAGCAACTGGCGATAAATTTAATAAAGCAAAAGAATTGGGAATTGATTTACAAGCTGTATTAGATAAAACAATTACCCCAACTGTAGAGCAATTAACAATATTAGCCGAAAATCAAATTAGTCCTACAAATCCTTCGTTTGCCGGATTTGAAATTCATAATCTTTTTCAGTTTTTTATGGTGTTTGTTATTTTAACAGGCCTAGCTGCTATAATATTATTTTTATTAACCCCAGTGTTGAAAAAATTAATGCACGGGGTAAAATAAAACGCAAATGACTAAGTTGACTTTATCATAACACCTGTCAGGTTTTTAAAACCTGACAGGTGTTTGTTTTTTAATTTAATAACAAACATTGCTTAACTATTTTAAATTAAATCTAATAAATGGAATCACTAGAACAGATACAGAGTTTTAAGGGAAAGTATCCAAAACAATTGTGGTATTTGTTTTTTAGCGAAATGTGGGAGCGTTTTAGTTTCTACGGTATGCGAGGCATGTTGGTTATTTTTATGGTTAACCAACTTAAGATGGATGATGTGGTTGCCAATTTACAATATGGTGCAACACAAGCTTTTGTTTATGCATTTACATTTATTGGTGGTTTGTTTGCCGATAAAATTTTAGGATACAGAAAATCATTATTTTGGGGTGGTATTTTAATGATTGTTGGAAGTATTCTGCTTGCTATAAACCCAAGTGATTATTTCTTTTTTGGAATTAGTTTTACCATTATTGGCACTGGTTTTTTTAAACCAAATATTTCAACCATGGTTGGCAAATTGTATAAGGATGATGATAATAGGAGGGATGCAGGCTTTTCTTTATTTTATGCAGGAGTAAATCTTGGGGCCTTAATTGGTGGTTACTTATGTATTGCTGTTGCCAACGGTACAATGTTTGGCTCTTTTATTCCCGAAGCTCTTAGATGGAATGTTGCTTTTGGTTTTGCTGCAATAGTAATGCTCATTAGTTTATTAACATTTACTCGCACACAAAAAAGCCTAGGTGTAATTGGTTTATCCCCCTTAGCACATCTAGAACCTAAGCGCCGAAAATTATTAGAGTATGTAACCTACATTGGTTCTTTAGCAATATTGCCAATTATAATGACAATGGTTTCTAAAACAGAATACACAGATATTTTTATGTTTATTATTGGGCCCTGTTCGTTATTATATTTGTTTTATGAAATGCGAAATTTTTCTTTACAAGAGAATAAAAAGTTAATTGCAGCTTTAGTGTTTATTATTTTTTCTATTTTCTTTTGGGCATTTTTTGAGCAGAGTGGGGGCTCATTAAGCCTTTTTGCAGCTAGCAATTTACATAATACTGTTTTGGGTGTACCGCTTGACCCTAATGGGGTAAATAACTCAGCAAATTCTTTTTTTGTAATAGTTTTTGCTGCTTTAGTTGGTTTAGCATGGCTTGGGATGGCTAAAAGAAAATTAGAACCAAATACAATTGTAAAATTTGGATTAGGCTTTCTCTTTCTTGCGGGAGGCTTTTATGTTTTTTATTATACCAAGTTTTTTTCAGATGAAAATGGTATGACATCTTTAGATTTGTTTACGCTAGGTTGGCTTGTTATTACTTTTGGTGAGTTATGTTTATCTCCAATAGGTATGTCGGCAATGACAAAACTTTCTCCGCAAAAAACACAAGCTGTACTAATGGGAATGTGGTTTTTAGCGAGTGCTTACGGACAATATTTTGCAGGTTTATTAGGAGCCAATATTGCAAGCGCATCAAAAGATGCATCAAATCTTGAAAAACTAGTTATTTATGCAGATGGCTATAAACAATTAGCAATTTATGCTTTAATAGCAGGTTTAATCTTAATTTTAATTTCTCCCTTGGTTAAAAAATTAATGGGCGGAGTTAAATAATTGTTGGTTTTCATTTCTTAGTTTGGTTTTTATATTTCTAGTTTTAATTATAATACTATTTTCACTTAAATCTTACACATCACCATAATTGGCTTTTTTGTTATAAAACTTAAGACGACATTTGAAAAATATTATTTATTTTTTATTATGACAGAAAATATATTTCCTTTAGGTTTTGATCGGTGGAATGTAACGTTACTGTCTTTTATACCAGTTTTAATAAATTTATTAATATTTTCTTATTCAATTTTTAAGCTTAATAAAAACCGCACTAATAATTACTTTTCCCTTTTTGTTTTTATTTTGTTGTTATGGCAAGCTAGTGTCGGTTTAACTAGATTGAGCATTAATATTTCAGATGCCGAAAACTGGTATAGAGTTTCGGAAAAAATAGTACTATTTGTGGTTTTATTTGGTAATTTATTTATTTTCTCGATAACTGGTTTATATAAGAAAATATCGGATTCGCTTATATTTTTTGCTCTCATTTTGCCTGCAATTTTAATGTATTTATGTATTGATTTAAAACTAGATGAGTTCGAAATTGTTGTTTCAGAAACGTGGTATTGGAATATTAAACCTATACCTAACATATTTACAAGTCTTAATTATATTTGGGTTAGTTTTGGTGGGATTTTAATGTTGCTATCCCTTTGGTATTCTTATTTGAAATTTTCAAACGACACTATAAAAAGGGAACAGATTTATATCTTGGCAATTGGGTTTACAATTCCTATTAGTTTGGGCATTATTACCGAAATTGTTTTCCCAATGTTTTTAGGCCGGGAAGTTATTCCATTAACAGCTAGTTTAGTAACCGCGTTTTCAATTGTTTCAATTATTTCTATCTCAAAATATAAAATGTTTAATTATTCGCCAAAAAGCCAATGGCAGCAAATTATTGAAACAATGAATGAGGGCATTTTAATAGTTAATAACGATGATGAGATAATGTATGCAAACCCGGCCTTTTGTAAAGAAAGTGGGTATAATTTTGAAGAGATGGATGGAAGAATTGCCAGCGATTTTCTTTTAGAAAACGAAGGAGATAAACAACGAATCAAAAATAATATTGAATTAAGAAAAGCAGATGTTTCTGATCAGTTTGAACTTGAAATGAAAACAAAATCTGGAAAAAATATTTGGATGCTTGTAAGTGCCACACCATATAAAAATTATAGAGGAGAAGTTATTGGTTCAATTGGCATTCATGCAAATATTACCGAAATAAAGACAGCTAATAAAAGTCTTGAAAACAGTAATGCTGAATTGGAGTTATATATTTACAAAGCTTCGCACGATTTACGCAGTCCCTTGGCTTCTATTTTGGGTTTAATTACTATTTGGAAGCCAGAATTAAAAGATGAAAATTCAATTAATTACATTAAAATGATTGAAACGACTGCTAAAAAATTAGATAATACGCTTTCGGAATTAGTGAAGACGATGAAAGTTAAGGGTATTAAAAATTTTGAAGATAAAATAAATTTTGAGGAGTTAATTGATGATATTTTAAATAAATTTTCTCATTACCCGGGCTTTGAAAGATTGCAAATTCAAAAGGATATAAATATTACATCTGAATTTATTTCAAGTAAATTTATTGTTGATACCATTCTTCAAAATCTAATTGAAAACGCCATAAAATATCAAAATACCTCCATTCAAAATCCGTTTATTCAAATAAGTATTAATGATATAGGTGAACAATTAAAAATTACAATCACTGATAATGGAATTGGAATAAATGAAGCTAGCCAAGCTAAAGTATTTGATATGTATTATAGAGGAACTAATGATTCAAAAGGCTCTGGCTTAGGCTTGTATCTTGTAAAAAAGTCTTTAGAAAAATTACAAGGAGAAATAGTATTAAAAAGTAACGAAGGTGTTGGCACTGAGGTTACCGTATTCCTTAAGAGGTAACTATAAAATATTAATTAATCCCTTCTGAGGTTAAAAATTTAATTAATTTTTCTTCTGCTTTCTCAATTATATTTTTTGTGGTTACTATTTCTGCATTCCAATGTTCCGGTTTTTTGGTTTGCTTTTCTTTATCGTTTTCTATTCTATCTAATTTTATAGAAGCCTCAATAAAATCATTTAAAAACTTAAAGGCAGTTTCGTTTTTGGTATTTATTAGTTCTAAAAGTAAATTTCTTTTTTTAAATGAAACTAAAGTAGCATTTGGTATTCCGTAGTGGTTTGCCAGTTTATAAACGTTTTGCATTAAATGTGTTTTAGTTTCTTCTGTCATATTTTATTTTTAGAATGCGTAAAAGTAATCACAATAAATTAATAAGTATTGTTCATAATATCGAATATAAGTTTCATAATTTGATTTTGAACCAAATTTTTTCAAAATACACCCCAATTTGCACTAAATGAAATAATTACAATTTGAAGGGGAATCTGCTAACCCATTATTAACAAAATTGTAAACAAATAGCATTCTGTTAAAAAAGTTAACTAATTGGTTTTTAGTATATTAAAATATATCAATTATACTTAAAATCCCTTAAAAATTAAATATATTTGTAGTCCGTTTTAATAAGGCAAAAACGTTTAATTAATCAAATATGTTTAACCCCTCAAACTAAGTCTTAAAGTTTGATACAAGTAAATAAATAAAATGGCAGAAAAAGCCCTAACAGGAATTGCGGACTTCGATTGGAGTTCGATTGGTAAAAAACAAGATAATTATACAGCAGTTGAAAAAGAGCAGTTGGATGAATTATATGGTAAAGCGTTAAGCACTATTACAGATGCTCAAATTATTGAGGGTACTGTAGTTGCTAAAAACAACCGCGAAGTAGTTGTAAATATTGGTTATAAATCAGATGGTGTTGTTGCTCTTTCAGAGTTTCGTTATAACCCTGATTTAAAATTAGGTGATAAAGTTGAAGTTTTTATTGAATCTACTGAAGATACAAACGGTCAATTAATTTTATCTCACAAAAAAGCACGTGCAAACAAAAGTTGGGATCGTGTTAATGAAGCTCTTACAAATGATGAAATCATTAAAGGTTCAGTTAAATGCCGTACAAAAGGCGGTTTAATTGTTGATGTATTTGGTATTGAAGCATTTTTACCAGGTTCACAAATTGATGTTAAACCTATTCGTGATTATGATGTTTACGTTGGTAAAACAATGGAATTTAAAGTTGTTAAAATTAATAACGAATTTAAAAATGTAGTTGTTTCACATAAAGCTTTAATTGAAGCAGAAATTGAAACTCAAAAACGCGATATCATTTCTAAATTAGAAAAAGGACAAGTATTAGAAGGTACTGTTAAAAACATTACTTCTTATGGTGTGTTTATTGATTTAGGTGGTGTTGATGGTTTAATTCACATTACAGATTTATCTTGGGGTCGTATTAATCACCCAGAAGAGATTGTTAAGTTAGATGAGAAAATTCAGGTTGTAATTCTTGAGTTTGATGATGATAAAAAACGTATTGCTTTAGGTTTAAAACAATTAACGCCTCATCCTTGGGAAGCTTTAAATTCTGAATTAAAAATTGGAGATAAAGTTAAAGGTAAGGTTGTTGTAATCAACGATTACGGCGCATTTATCGAGATCGCTCAAGGTGTTGAAGGTTTAGTTCACGTAAGTGAAATGAGCTGGAGTCAGCATTTACGTAGCGCACAAGAATTCGTTAAAATTGGTCAAGAAATTGAAGCAGTTATTTTAACTCTAGATCGCGAAGAGCGTAAAATGAGTTTAGGTATGAAACAATTAACACCTGATCCTTGGAATATTATTTTAGATAAATATGCTAAAGGTTCTAAACATTCTGGAACTGTTCGCAACTTCACCAATTTTGGTGTGTTTGTTGAATTAGAAGAAGGTGTTGATGGATTAGTTCATATTTCAGACCTTTCTTGGAGCAAAAAAATTAAGCATCCTAGCGAATTCTGTAAAGTAGGCGAGAAAATGGACGTTGTTGTTTTAGAAATAGATGGCGAAAATCGTCGTTTATCATTAGGACACAAACAATTAGAAGAAAATCCATGGGATGTTTTTGAAACGGTATTTACTATCGATTCGGTACATAGCGGAACTGTGTTAAATGTAAACGATAAAGGAGCAACAATTGGATTAACTTATGGTGTTGAAGGATTCTGTCCTTCTCGTCACTTAAATAAAGTAGACGGAACATCATTAAAATCTGAAGAAGTTGCTGATTTTAAAGTTATCGAATTTAGCAAGGATGCTAAGCGTATTGTTGTATCTCACGCTCGTTTACACGAGGAAGTAAAAGATGAAGCTAGAAAAGTAGAGAAATCTGCTAAAAAAGCTGATTTTGAAGATAGCAAGAAAGCTGTTAAAAAAGTGAAAGATAATCAAGAGAAAACTACTTTAGGTGATATCTCTGCATTATCTGAACTAAAAGATAAATTGGACGCTAAAAAATAAGCTGTTTAATAAAACTCCCCAAACGACGAGTTCGTTTTAGGGCAACTAAAAATCACGCCATGGTTTTTAGTTTTTTGAGAGCCACGAAACCCACACTAGTTGTGGGTTTTTGGTTTTTCACCATCTGCAGTGCTCGTTATATAGTATTTCCAGGGTTATATAAGCTCTAATTCTTAGTTATGATTGAAGAGGCCTTCATATATTTTATAACACAATAAATTGAATTGTATAGCGTTATTAATACAACACTAAATAAAACACTAAAACAATCAATTATTGCCTATGACATCAACATTTACTTCCAACCTTATTACAACAGCAACAAAATTAGAAAAGGATCAACTTCCTGAGTTTGCTGAACCCTCAAAAAATGTAATTAATAACATTTTAAACTTTAGTAAAAGCCTTGAAATAAAAAAGTCAAGATTTGTTGACCTAATTGAGGTAATTAAAAGTTAGTTTACATTTAAGTAATTATAAAAACTGCAAGCTTAAAATTAGTTAGCAGGCATTTTATTTAAGAAAAAAGCATAAGCCAGTTCCCAAATACAAGGTAGGTGCAAATTTTTGATGCTCTAATTTTGTTGAATAATTAGTATTATAATATGCAGAGGCTGCAATCTGATTTTTCCAACTTATTTGGTTGGTGATATTAACATAAAGTTCAAAGCCAATATTTATTTCACAAGTTGTAAGTACTATTTTTTCTATGCCCGGTTTACTATCACCCCAAATCATTTTTTCGTTTTTAACTGTTGAATAGGATAAAGGCAAATTTTTTGTATACTGAAAAGAGGAAAAAAAATGAAGTTGAAATAAATTTTTCTCAGCATGTTCAGAAACATCGCTTGAATCAATTGTTAATTCACGCGAATATCCAACTTTAAAACCATTCATTAACTGGCTTCGTTTTTGAAGTACCGGACCGCCATTAAATGTATTTTTGCCTTTAATTAAGTTTAATTGAGGTGAAAAAAATGCACCATGTCCGTTTCCGCTCGAAAAAGTTTCGATTCCAACAGAGGCGTTGATTTTTTGATTTGATTTTTGTGCCTGAAAAGAGTTTGTATTTAATACTATAATAAATAGGCTAATAATAGTTTTAGTAAATAATCCACTATTTTTATTCGATACTTTAATTTTTTTCATTTTATTGTTATTTTATTAAACAAAGTAACAATAAGCAGAGTTCATTATTTTTACGTGAAGAATATTCTTATTTCAGATGTAAGATTATTAAAGAATTTGTAAATCTCCAATTTGAGATTTTTTAAAATTGAAAATTTCGAATAAATAGATTTCAATTAAGAATGTATTTCAAATACGGGATTATTGTTTTTTTTCTTTTCCTTTTTAGGTTTTCCACCTTTTTCTCTCCCAGCAAAATCGTAATATCTTTTTAGTTTATCGTTTTTGGTGATTTTTATAACGCCATCAATATCCCATTCCGATGTAGTAAAATTCAAAAAAATACTTTGATTGTTGTCATCAGTTAATACAGCCTCAACTTCCAATTGCCTTATTTCGGTATTAGTAAAGTCGGTATAAATTGTATCTTTATTAATACGATAGCTAATGTATCTGTAACCAAATTTTTCATATAAAAAATCACTGTAAAGCTTTCCATTTTTAAAATATAATTTATCTGAAATAACTTTTTTGGCAACTACACCATTTTTTGTTTCAGATAAACTGGTATTAAATGTTCTTTTATGAAGAGGGTCGGGTTCGTTATGGATATAAGTAAAACTTAAAGAAATAAATAGAATAGCCGTTGCAATAAATAGTTTCGAGATGATTTTGTGTTTCATAATCTTTTATCAGTTTTAATAACAGAGCCTTATTTAAATGAGATAATTCCGAAAGGGCTCAATGAATTTATAAGAAAATAGTATCGGTGTAATTTTCAATATCTAATTGGTGCAAGTTAAATAATAGTTGGATTTAATTCATTGATATTTGTCAATTAATATTTTACCCCAGAATTGATTTATGTCAACCTTATATTTAAAAGTTTGATGTAACTTGAAGACGATAAGAAGATCTCTATAAACTAAGAGATTAGTTAATAAACCATTTGCTATAAATACCTTTAGCAAAACAAAAACTAAATCTATGAAAAAAATTATTTTACTTTACCTATTTGCTATTACATTTTCATTAACTGCTCAGTATTCTAAAGCTCCAACAATGGCGCCCATTTTAACTAATGGTTATTATATTAATTTTAGAGGTGATACAATTAAGGGCCAAGTTCAAATTAATCCACCAAACAAAACTGATTTTTATAAGCAGTTTGGCTTTCAAAAGAAAAATACTAGAAAGGCAAAACTCATGTTAGCTCAAAAAACCAAAGCTTATGGCTTTGATAACAGACATTTTGTTATGATAAACTATGATGATAAGAAAATTTTTGTTGAACGACTTGCAACTGGTAGACTTAATTTTTATGAATATCGATTTAATGATAATACAAATAAAGACATTGAAAGCGAATCTTATTTTTTTATCGAAGACTCTGGAGAAAATAATTCTGATAAAGGAACGCAATCTCCCAAAAAAATTACTTATAAATTTTATAAGAAAAATTTAAAGCCCTTTATGAAAGAGCAGCCACAAATATGGAACGAATTGGATAAATTTAATTTTGATGAAAAAAGTGTGATTAGCGCAGTAAATGAATACAACAAAAACTACACTACTACATCATACTAATAAACGACTTGTTTAATTATTAAATTACTAGTTTTTTATTAGGTTAAAAACACTAATCAAATTTGATTAGTGTTTTTTTATGTTTTTTGTGAAATCTGTGAATAACATAATAATATCCAGTAATTTTTTTATACTATTTTAGATATAAATTAAATAACCATGAAATACATTTTTTATTTACTAATTATTCCTTTTTTTGGCTTTTCACAAGCGCAAAACCAAGAGCAAAGAATTGAAACTCCTGTTAAAGCCGTAACACTTTATTTAGATGGCGCCGAAGTTAATCAACAAAAATCTGTCAATCTAAATCCAGGTATTACCTCCATTGTTTTCACTAACTTATCGCCTAAATTAATCCCAAAAAGCATACAAGTAAATGTTGGTGCAGGCGTTAGTGTTTTGAGTGTTTCTGAAAAATTAAATTTTTTAAGTCTTAATGCCGAAAGTCTAAAAATAAAACAATTAAGAGATTCCCTTAAAGAAAACAAATATAAAACACAGCAATTGGTTTATGATAAAGAAGCCTACGATAAAGAAAAAGAATTACTTGCCAAAAACAATAGCATTGGCGGCCAAGATAAAGGCGTTGCTATTTCAGAATTAAAATTAGCTGCGGATTTTTATCGCTCAAGAATTAAAGAAATTAACACAGAAATTTTAAAATTGGACACAAAAATAAATGAGAGCTATGTCTTAAATAACAGAATACAGGGAGAACTAAATGAATTAAATGCTCAAGAAAACAAACCAACCGGTGAAATTATTATTCTATTACAGTGTGATACAAAATTTGCAACTAATATAGATTTAAAATATGTTGTTTCTGATGCGGGTTGGGCGCCATACTACGAACTTAAAGCCGAAGACATTGGTAAACCAATTACTTTAGTTTACCGGGCAAGAGCTTTTAATAATACCGGTATTAATTGGTCGGATGTAAAATTAAAACTGTCAACGTCGGACCCAACAAGAAACGCATCTAAACCTGCTATTGCACCATGGTTTTTGAATTTTAATATGGATGTTTATAATAACAACAATGTAAGTGGTTATTCAAAAAACGCTCCGGCAATGGCATACCAACAATCGCAAATTAATAGTGATAATTTAGAAAATCAATATGGCAGTAGAATTCAATTAAGCGAAAAAGAGCAAAAATCGTTTAATGATTATAAATCAAAAGGTAAACGGGAAGAAGCTAATAAAGTTATTTATGAGGAGGTGCAGGTTTCTGAATTAAGTGCTGAGTTCGAAATTAAAAAAGCTTATACAATTCCTTCAGACGCAAAGCCTTATATTGTTGAAGTTACAACTTATAGTTTGGATGCAACATTTAAACATTTTTCAATTCCTAAAGTTGAAAAAGATGCTTTTTTACTGGCAAGAATTACTGGTTGGGAAGATTTAGATTTAATTGAAGGACCCGCAAATGTTTATTTTGGAGGTACTTTTGTAGGTCAATCTTATGTTAATCCTAGAAGTGTAAATGATACTTTAGATTTATCATTTGGTAGAGATAGTAAAGTGATTGTTACACGCACAAAAATTAAAGATTTTAACAGGGACAGAACAATGGGCAGTAGTCGTAAAATTGTTTACTCATATGAAATGATTATAAAGAATAATCGCAAAACAGCTGTAAACATTGATTTAGAGGATCAGCTACCAATTTCTCAAAACAGCGAAATTTTTGTTGATGCAATTGAATTATCAAAAGGCATGGTAAATAAAGATGATGGAAAAGTGAGTTGGAAATTTTTAATTCCGCCCGGAGAATCTCAGAAAGTTATTTATACCTATTCAATAAAATATCCTAAAAATAGAAATGTAGATACAGAAAGAACCCTAAAAAAGGCAAGAGCAAAGTTTTAATTAATAACTATGAAATTACAATACATTATTTGTGTATTAAATAGTAATGTTTGTTTTGAAAAACTATTGATTTAATATTCTGTTTTCAAACCAATTTTTTTATAAATTTAATACATGAATAAAATTTTATTATTTCTTGGGTTTTTACCATTTAGCATTTGTTCGCAGAGTATTAATAAAAAGATTACTGCGTTATTTTTGGGTAATAGTTATACTGCTGTAAATAACCTTCCTTCTATTATTTATAACTTAGGAATAGCAAATGGCGATACCTTAGTTTATGACAGTAATACGCCTGGCGGTTACACACTTAATAATCATTTTAACGATCTAACAAGTAAGGCTAAAATAAACTCATCCTCCTGGGACTACGTTATTGTTCAGGCACAAAGTCAAGAACCTTCTTTTTCTACGCCTCAGGTTTTTAGTCAAACTTTACCATATGCTCTTAAATTAGATAGTTTAATAAAAGCAAATAACGCTTGTACAAACACTGTGTTTTTTGAAACCTGGGGACGAAAGAATGGTGACGCAAGTAATTGTGCAACTTACCCACCTGTTTGTACTTATTTGGGTATGCAAGACAGATTAAAATTGGCATATAAAAAATTTGCCGATACGACAAGCGCAATCATGTCTCCTGTTGGTGAAGCTTTTCGCCAGTCGATTGCATTAAATTCAAATTTAGAGTTGTATCAGTTAGATGAAAGCCATCCTTCTATAGAGGGTTCTTATTTGGCGGCTTGTGTTTTTTATGAAGTTCTTTTTCAAAAAAGTGTTTTGTCTAATACTTTTATTTCCTCAGTTAACTCTGCAACGGCTTCTTTTTTGCAGCAAGTAGCTCACAATGTTGTAAATGATAGTTTAGCGGTTTGGAACCTTGGGAAAAACTTGCCCTGGGCAGATTATAATTACAATAATATTTCTGGATTAAACTACCAATTTACATCTCATTCGCCTTTAATAAGTAACAAATGGTATTTTGGTGATGCATCAACTTCCACACAAGCAAACCCAATTCATAATTATTTAGCTGCTGGCACCTACACCGTAATTCATGTGGTTAATAATGCCTGTAAAAAAGATTCTGTTTTAAAAGTTTTACAAATAAATTCAACTGGCATTAATAAAAATGGTGAAAATACCTTATCGTTGATTTATCCAAATCCGGTTAAAGAATACTTAAATATAAAGGGATTAACCAATTTTGATAACTCTGCGGCACATATTGAAATTAGAAATATACTCGGTCAACTTGTTTTAAAAAGTGAGTTTAATAAAACTATTAATACCCGTGAATTGGATGCAGGCTTGTATAGTTTAAAGATCTATAACAATCAAACTAGTTTAAATTTTCAATTTATTAAAATTGATTAAGTACTTTTGTATATGATAAAAAAAATATTTTTAGTTCTTGTTTTATTTTTCGGATTTGAAACAGTAGGCTTCACGCAAACCATAAATCGTACTTTAATTAAAGCAGACAAACTTTTTATTAAGCATGAGTATAAAAGTGCAGCTAAGGGCTACGAAAAATATTTAAAATCTTTTCCTAAAGATTATTATGCATCTCGTCAGGCGGCTATTTGTTATAAAAAAACAAATATGCCATCTTTAGCAATTGATCATTGGCCAAATGTTATAGAAAGTAGTAAGGTAACAGATGCCGATCGTTTAGATTATGCTAAATGTCTTTTAGCAAACTACAGAGTTAAAGATGCTAAAATGATGATTAATTTTTTAAGAAATAGTTCCGATAAAGTGGCGGCAGCATGGGGGATGGCCTATACCAATTATGATCAGTTTTATATGGATTCGGCGGGATGTAGAGTAATAGCAGTTAATGGAATAAACACTACAGAAACTGAGTTTTGTCCTATTTTAATAAACGATAAATTAATTTTTATTTCTGAAAAAAATAAAACTAGTAGAAATTTTGTTGCCAATTATGGTGATAATAAAAATAAGATAAATGTTGCAACAAGAAAAGACGAAACAATTTTTTCTGATGTAAGACCTTATGCAAAACAAATCAATAACAAAGGAATAAGCGGGCAAGTAAGCATTTCTGCTGATGAAACAACTATGTATTTCTGCCGCTCTATATCTTCTAAAAAAATGAAAACAACTAATAAAAATAAGTTTTATAGATATCAACTTTTTAACGGAAATCCGAATTCGGAGAAAAGAGAAATGATTTCTGATTTCGCTTATAATTCTGCTGATTATGATTGTATGCATCCATACGTTAGTAAGGATGGATTACGACTTTTTTTTGTAAGTGATATGCCTGGTACTTTAGGTGGAAAAGATATTTTTGTTTGTGAATGGATGAATGGCACTTGGGGAACCCCAAAAAATTTAGGACCATCTGTTAATACCCCTGGTGATGAAGTTTATCCTTCAATAAGTGATGAGGGAATATTGTTTTTCGCCAGCGATTCGAGACCGGGTTTAGGTGGGTTGGATGTTTTTTATGCTGAACCAAACAAAGAAGATGGCACTTTTTTTACTGCTAAAAATGCTGGCGCTCCAATTAATAGTCAATTTGATGATTACGGAATTTATATTTTAAAAGGTGGTAAGGCTGGTTATTTTAGTAGCAATAGAAAAAATAATTTGCAGGATGATGATATCTATTATTTTATAAAAGATTAGCCTAAAATTAAATTCCCATAAGCACTATCAATAAAGTAAATAATAGAAGAAAACCTATTATTGATAAGACTACAATTCCAATTGTTCTCGCTGCTCTAGCTAATTGTTCGCCTTCGTATACGTCTGGATTTTCTTTAATGCCCCTCAAGGCCATTCCAGCAAAAATAATTGCTAAAAGACTGCCAAGGCCAAAGAAAGGGAATATTCCCAATATGCTTAAAACAAAAGCTATAATTGCTAATGAATGCATTTTTTTAGGTCCGGTATTTTTTTTAGCTTGAGGGTAATTGTTTTGTTCTTGATTAGTAGTTATGGGCTCAGATTTAAAAACATCTTTTGTACCGTTAGTGTATTTAATCATGAAGACGTCTGATTTTTTTACTATATAAAGTGGACCATCTGAAAGATTGCATCTTTTGTACTTTATTTCAATGCTTGTTATCTCTAGAACCTTTGCGCTAACTTCATCACCATTTCTTAGTGTAATAATATCACAAGAATCTGTCGCTCTAAAAAAAAATGAGGTTTTCTTCAAACTATTTATTTCACTAAAGTTTTTACTTACTGATGCTTCTAATTCTATTCTCTCTTCGATTGGTAAAGAATAAGTTTTTTGAACAAGCTTTTCAGAGTTAAAATCGTTTTTTAAACTTTTAGAATTATCTTTTTTAGAGTGAGTTTTTGATGTATTACTACTTACATAAAAACCTTTCTGGTATTTTCGTTTTTGAACGCTACACGAAATTAAAATGATTAACGGAAGTATAAATAATAGTTTTTTCATTTTTTAAAGTATTACGCAACAAGTAAAGCAAAAAGAATAAGTAATAATAAAACTAAACCAATTATCCCTATTACAATTGCAGCAGTGGCTAATAAATCTCCTTTGTATTCAGTTGGGTTGTCTCTAATTATCTTTAACGCTCTTGCACCGTAAAATATTGCCCTTATGGATGTGAATAGCCCTAAAAAAGGTATCAGCCCCACAATTGAATATACAAAAGCCCATATTGCCAAGGGGTGTGTTTTTAGAGTTCCTTTGTAATCGTTTCTTGAATTATTTTGATTATTGTTTGGGATTGGCTTTTTAACCTCTTCATTATTAAAAACTTCAAATGTTCCATTAGCATATTTTATTTTAAATACATCCGCTTTTTTGGCAATATATAATGGACTTTCTGCATCACCACATCTTTTATATTTTACCAATGCTGGTGTAAGTTCTAAAATAGTCACCTTTACTTCGTCGCCATTTTTTAAAGTAATAATATCACAAAGCGAATCATTTGGTTGAATTATTGCAGGGGAAATAATTTTCAATAAAGAAATTGTTTCCTTATCAATAGAAGCAGTTAATTCACTATTTTCAATTTCTTTTTTTGAATTATTTGAAGTTGTATTTTGAGAATTCAAATGATGTATAGGATTACTTACATAAAAGCCCTTTTGATATTTTCTTTTCTGAACACTACACGAAATCAAAACCAAAAGAGGAATTATGAATAGTATTTTTTTCATTTGTGTTTAGGGCATCTAAGCCTCATTTTTAAAGTGTGTTTAAGCAAACGCACTTAGCACGCCGCCCATTAAACCCAGACATATAATCCAATAACCACAATTAATGGCAATATATTTAAAGCCTTTACCTTCGAATAGGGCGTTTGTTCCTAAAATTGGTAATGCTATAAAAAAGCCTCCTATTGTTCCATGTAAAGCACCATGTTTAAATGTTCTAAAGCTTGTTCCATATTGGTCCATAATAGTTTTGTATAAAGCACCTGCTTCTGTTGTTGCGTCGTCAATTGGTTGCATGTAAAATAAAGAATTAACGTGAAACTGATGAATTACCATAAACTGTAAGCCAAAAGCAAGCATAAAGGCTAGCACAAAACTTAAACCAAACATTACACGCATATTTACAGCTTTTGCTTTTTCTGGCGTCATGCCACTCGCGGCCATCCATGCAGTGCCAAAAACTTTTGAGTTATACCAAACAAAACCTAATGCCATTGGAATTAGAGCAGCTACTAAAACGCTTACAAAATTTATATGCATAACCTTGATTTTTAATCAAATATATTAATAATCGGATGATTTAGGTATTTTTTGTTATGATTTAATGAAAGGTATAATGTTAAATTTTATATTGAATTGAATACTTTTATCAAAGTTTTATACTTTAAATTTGCTAATAGCTTAACATGAAACAATTTCTTAAATATTTTATTCAGGGTTTAATTCTCTTTATCCCATTAATAATAACACTTGCTATACTTTCAAAACTTTTCGATTTTTTTACAGGTTTATTTTCCTTTATTGGTTATAGCGAAATAACTATTTTAAATACCGTTTTAGGTTTAATAGTAACAGTAGGCTTTATTTCAGTAATTGGCATATTAGCTTCTTCATTTGTATTTAAACAATTTTTTAATTTTTTAGAAGATAAATTAGAACACGCTCCTTTTATTCGTCACATTTATTCGCCAATAAAAGATTTTACTAATGCCTTTGTTGGAAACAAAAAACGTTTTAATAAACCTGTTCTTGTGCTTACGAATCCTTTAGCAGAAATTGAAGAAATTGGTTTTATAACTCAAGAAGATCTTAAAGATTTTCAGATTAAGGATAAAGTTGCAGTCTATTTACCTATGTCATATTCATTATCTGGTAGATTAATAATTGTTCCAAGTAAAAACATTAAACCTTTAAATGCAGATGCCGCAGACACTATGAAGTTTGTTGTAAGTGGTGGTGTAACAGAAAAAGATGAGTAGTAGTTCTTAATTTTAGAAATTAAATATATAATGGCAGATATTCTTCAAATAAAAAATGTTTCAAAAAAATATAGCAACCATGTTGCTTTAAACGATATTTCCATAAATGTTGCCGAGAAATCAATATTTGGTTTATTGGGTCCTAATGGCGCCGGAAAAACTTCTTTAATTAGAATCATTAACCAAATTACAGGTCCAGATAAAGGCGAAATTTTATTTAAAGGCGAAAAATTAAATCCAAAACATGTTGAGCGCATTGGTTATTTACCGGAAGAAAGAGGTCTTTATAAAAAAATGTCTGTTGGCGACCAAGTACTTTATCTCGCACAATTAAAAGGTTTAAGCAAGACCGATGCAAAAAAACGATTAAGCTTTTGGTTCGAAAAGTTTGAAATGCAAAGCTGGTGGAAAAAAAAGATTGAAGAACTCAGTAAAGGAATGCAACAAAAAGTTCAGTTTATTGTTACTGTAATTCACGAACCGGAGCTCTTGATTTTAGATGAACCTTTTAGTGGTTTCGACCCAATTAATGCGCAATTAATTAAGAACGAAATTTTAGAACTTCGCAAAAACGGCGCAACTGTTATTTTTTCAACTCACAATATGGGAAGTGTTGAAGAGCTTTGTGATAATATTTGTTTAATTAATAAGGCTGAAAAAATATTAGATGGTTCGGTAAAAGATATTCGCAAAACCTTCCGTACAAATACTTACAAAATTTCTTTTAAGGGAAATTTGTTAGGCTTTACAAATGCGTTATGGACTGCTGGAGAGATTGTAGAGAAACATACCGAGGATGAAATTCATACGGTTACCTTAAAATTAGCAAATACTATTACAGGAAGCCAGTTTTTACAAGCTGTTTTACCAACTATTGAAATACATTCGTTTAACGAATTGATACCAAGTATGAATGATATTTTTATCATGAAAGTTAATCAAGGTAATGAAGTTGTTGGTACAAAAAGTAATTATACAGAATAAATAAAATTGAAAATGAGAAAAATTAGATTAATAATTGGGCGCGAGATAAAATCAAAGCTTACCAATAAAACATTTATTATCATGACGATTTTAGCGCCATTGCTAATAACAGGCTTTTTGGCCTTTATGATAAAAATGACTCAGTCAGAAAAAACAGAACAAAATGTTTTAGTAATTGATGATTCAAAATTATTTGGCGATAAATTAGTTGGTAACGATTATATTTCACTTTCTTTTTCAAATGATAACTTAGAAAAAGCTGTTTCAGAATTTTCAGGCAAAGGATTTTCATGCGTATTATGGATTTCTCCTACAATTATAGAGGGTGGGGCAGGGGCTACTAAATTATTCTATAAAAAATCTCCTGGTTTTGCTTTTCAAACATACATTAAAGACCAAATGGAACGCATTGTTTATGAAAATAAATTAAAGGCTAATAACATTGACCCAACTATTATTTCTAATTCAAAACAAAGCATAAAAATTATTTTAGAAAAAGTTAATGATAAAGGTAATACTGAGGAGCAGGCGAGTTTTGGTTTATTTGGATTTTTAACTGGCGCTTTAATGTTTATGTTTATTTTAATGTACGGTATGATGGTGTTTAGAAGTGTGATGGAAGAAAAAACAAACCGCATTGTAGAAGTAATTGTATCATCTGTTAAACCATTTGAATTAATGTTGGGTAAAATTATTGGTGTTGCTATTTTGGGTATTATTCAATTTATAATAATGGGCATTATTACCTTTGCATTAACAACTGTTTTATCTACTATCTTTTTAAAAGATGTTTCATCTCAATTAAAAATTTTTGAATCGCAACAAGAGTTAGTAAAAAAAGGTGGCACCAATGTTAATTTTAGTCAGTTAGAAAAATTTGACGATAAATTAGAGGTTTTTGATTTACTTAAAAAAATTCAAAAAATTAATTTCATGGAAGTGTTTATTTGTTTTGTACTTTATTTTATTGGCGGCTATTTGTTCTACAGCTCAATTATGGCCGCTATTGGAAGTGCTGTCGATTCGGAAGCCGACTCTCAACAATTTATAACTCCGGTAATGATACCATTAATGGTAGGGTATTTTATAGCCACAAAAACCATTATGGATCCCGATTCATCAACTGTATTTTGGGGTTCCATTATTCCGTTTACATCACCAATTGTGATGATGTCAAGAATAACGAATGGTGTACCATTGTGGGAGTTAGTTTTATCCTTAAGTATTTTATTTGTATCCTTTGTTTTTACAACGTGGTTAGCAGGCAAAATTTATCGTACTGGTATTTTAATGTATGGCAAAAAAACAAGTTGGAGAGAGATAGGGAAGTGGTTGTTTTATAAGTAATAGCATCGGCCATGCCAAAACGAGTACTTAATTAAATATTTTTCGTAAATTTTTTTATCAAAAAAAGTAACAAAGAAAATCGAGCCATTTTATTTTGCTCCGCGTAAGCAAACGCAACTTATCCTCCTCTTTGAGGAGGGTGCCCAAAGGGCGGAGGAGGGAAATGTCCTGAATCTTCATTTTGTTAAAGCGCAAAACCTCCCTCGGCCTTTGGCCACTCTGCTCCGCAGAATTTGTAATTCTGCGGAAAAATTCAAAAAGACTAAATGTTTTATTTTGGACTTACTTTTTTCTTGATAAAAAAGTAAGCAAAAAATCAAGGCTTCTTAAAATTTTGCTAAAAATCTTTATGCTTCAAGCTGATGATTTAAGCGCTTCGCGAACAGCCAATGCGCGAACACCTGCTGGCTCAAACAGCCACTGGCAGTTTGCCCTCCTCACACAAGCCAACGCTTTTGACGTATAAAGATTTTCTTACGCAAAATTTTAAAAGGCCGATAAGTTAAGTTGTGCTTGGCGTAATTATTGAGCGTCATTGCGAGGCTTTTCGCCCGAAGCAATCTCACACATTGTTTGAGATTGCTTCCTTCGTCGCAATGACGAGTGGGCTTCGCAGAATTTGTAATTCTGCGGAATGTTTACTTTGATATAACAAAACGTTTACTAACGTTTAACGTATTGTCATTCCGCTCAGAAGGATTTGTAATCCTTCTGCATATAAATTAAAAACGGTTGTGAATATATTTGACACCAAAAGTTGTAGGGTGCTTCATACCCCCGCAATGACGGAATAAACAAAAAACCCCAACATTTCTGTTAGGGGTTTTAATTTAAAATTTATAATCTCTAATTTATTCCCGATAGCTATCGGGATTCGAGTTTAAGCTTTATCTTCTTTTTTACCTTTTTTGCCTTTAGGTTTATGAGCCGATACAATTACTTCATCTTTTTCTTTGTCGTAATCAACTTCAATTTCATCACCTTCTGCTAAATTGTTTTTAATAATTTCTTCAGCCATAGGATCTTCTAAGTACTTCTGAATAGCACGTTTTAAAGGTCTTGCGCCGTAATTAGCATCGTAACCTTTTTCAACAATGTAATCTTTAGCGGCATCGGTAATTTTAATATGGTAGCCTAAACCTGTAACTCTTCCAAATAAATGAGCTAATTCAATATCAATAATTTTATGAATATCTGCTTTCTCTAAAGAGTTAAACATTACCACATCATCAATACGATTTAAAAATTCTGGAGCAAAAGCTTTCTTTAATGCATTTTGAATAATGCCTTGAGATGCTTCATCTTCTCCTTCTTTTCTAGTTTGAGTTCCAAATCCAACACCAGTTCCAAAATCTTTTAACTGACGAGCTCCAATGTTAGAAGTCATAATGATAATGGTATTCTTAAAATCAATTTTTCTACCTAAACTATCTGTTAACTGTCCATCATCTAATACTTGCAATAGCATGTTAAATACATCTGGATGTGCTTTTTCAATCTCATCTAATAAAATAACAGAGTAGGGATGACGACGAACTTTTTCAGTTAATTGTCCACCCTCTTCGTAACCAACGTATCCCGGAGGAGCACCAATTAAACGTGTTACAGCAAATTTTTCCATGTACTCGCTCATGTCGATACGAATTAAGGCATCGTCATTATCAAATAATTGTCTTGCTAAAATTTTAGCTAATTGCGTTTTACCAACCCCGGTAGGACCTAAAAATATAAATGAACCTATTGGCTTGTTAGGGTCTTTTAAACCAGCACGGTTACGTTGAATAGCTTTTACAACTTTAGCAACGGCTTTGTCTTGACCAATAACTTTACCTTTTATTGATTCATTCATCTTAACCAACTTTTCACTTTCGTTTTGGTTAACACGTTGAACAGGTACGCCACTCATCATACTTACAACATCAGCAACATTGTCTTCGGTTACAGCTATTCTATTTTGTTTAGTTTCTTCTTCCCAAGCTTTTTTAGCAACTTCTAATTCAGTTTGTAAGTTTTTTTCAGTATCACGTAATCTTGCTGCCTCTTCATATTTTTGAGAACGAACAACTTGATTTTTTAATTCCTTAATGTCTTCAATCTTCTTTTCGATTTCTAAAATATTTTCAGGAACATTAATATTTGTAATGTGAACACGACTTCCAGCTTCATCTAATGCATCAATTGCTTTATCCGGTAAATGTCTGTCGGTAATATATCTTGCAGTTAAAGTAACACAAGCTTTTATTGCATCGTCAGTATACGTTACGTTATGATGCTCTTCGTATTTTGATTTTATGTTATTTAAAATCTGTAAAGTTTCATCCGGAGTAGCTGGCTCAATTAATACTTTTTGAAAACGACGCTCTAAAGCTCCATCTTTCTCAATATACTGACGGTACTCATCTAGGGTAGTTGCACCAATACATTGTATTTCGCCACGCGCTAAAGCAGGCTTAAACATGTTACTGGCATCTAAACTTCCGCTTGCACCACCAGCTCCAATTATAGTATGAATCTCATCAATAAATAAAATAACATCCGGACTTTTTTCAAGTTCGTTCATTACCGCTTTCATACGCTCTTCAAATTGACCACGGTATTTTGTACCTGCCACTAAAGAAGCTAAATCTAAAGTAACTACTCGCTTACCAAATAAAACACGCGATACTTTACGCTGAACAATTCTTAAAGCCAAACCTTCTGCGATACTAGATTTACCCACACCAGGCTCACCAATTAAAATCGGATTATTCTTTTTACGACGAGATAATATTTGTGATACACGCTCTATTTCTTTTTCGCGGCCAACAACAGGATCTAACTTTCCATCTTCTGCCATTTTGGTTAAATCTCTACCAAAATTGTCTAACACAGGAGTTTTTGATTTACTCTCACCTTGTTTTTTCTGGCTTCCAGTATTACTACCACCGCCAAAACTTGCTTCTTCACCTTCATCCTCATCACCAGCAGCAGAATTTTCTATTTTGCTAGGACTATCTAAAAAGCCTTCTAATTCAGCACGTACAGCATCGTAATCAACTCCTGATTTTAAAAGTGTTTTAGTAACAATGTTATCATTGTCTTTTAAAATACAAAGTAATAAATGCTCTGTGCCAATTTGTATCGATTTAAAGGTCTTAGCCTCCAAATATGTCAGTTTTAGTGTCTTTTCGGCTTGTTTTACTAAAGGGATGTTTGCCAGATTATTTGATTTTCTTAATCCTGGTGTAAGATTCTGTTCAATGTTTCTGCGAAATTCAGCAACCTCAATGCCGAGATTCTTTAATAAACGCATTCCAACGCCATCTCCTTCTCTAATCATCCCAAGCATTAAATGCTCAAGACCTATATAATCGTGCCCTAATCTTAAAGCCTCTTCACGGCTATAAGTGATAACATCTTTTACTCTGGGCGAAAATTTTGCTTCCATAAGTTCTTATTTTAATAGGTTAAATTACATATATAATGCCAAAGTCAAAAATAGTCTTTAAAAATCGGAAAGATAAATTTAGAATATGGTTTTTTTAACAAAATTTTTGTTGATAAGTTTTGAGCATATTTGTTGATTTTTCGGTACTTTCATGGGTTCAAAGTTTAAATTTTTATACGTAATTATTTAAGGATAGTTGCAGTAAAATTAGCTGACAAAAGAGCATCATAATAGTAAGAAAATTAAAAATTAAATAGAAAAAGAAATATGGCTGAGGGAGAAAAAATTATTCCGATTAATATTGAAGATGAAATGAAAACTGCTTACATCGATTATTCGATGTCGGTAATTGTATCGCGTGCATTACCTGATGTGCGTGATGGTTTAAAGCCCGTACACAGAAGGGTTTTATATGGAATGCTAGATCTTGGTGTATTGCATAATCGTCCTTATAAAAAGTCTGCTCGTATAGTTGGAGAAGTGTTAGGAAAGTATCACCCACATGGCGATTCTAGCGTTTATGATACCATGGTTCGTATGGCTCAAGATTGGAGTTTACGTTACATGCTAGTTGATGGACAAGGAAATTTTGGTTCTGTAGACGGTGATCCACCTGCTGCAATGCGTTACACTGAAGTTAGGTTTAGGAAGATAGCAGAAGAAATGATTGCTGATATTGAAAAAGATACAGTTGATTTTCGCCCAAATTTTGACGAGTCATTAACAGAGCCAACCGTTATGCCTTCGCGTATCCCTAATTTATTGATGAATGGGGCTTCAGGAATTGCAGTTGGTATGGCTACTAATCTGGCGCCACACAATTTAACTGAGTGCATAAATGGTATTTTAGCATATATCGATAATAATGAAATTGATATCGATGGTTTGATGAAACATATTAAAGCACCTGATTTTCCAACAGGTGGAACTATATATGGTTATGAAGGTGTAAAGGAAGCTTTCCATACAGGAAGAGGACGTGTTGTGATGCGTGCAAAAGCAAATGTTGAACCAAACGGTAATAGAGAAAGAATTATTGTTACAGAAATTCCTTATCAAATAAATAAGGCCGAAATGATAAAGCGCCAATGGGAACTTTGTAACGAAAAGAAAATTGAAGGTATTAGTGAGATTCGTGACGAGAGTAACCGAGAAGGTATGCGTATAGTTTATGAATTACGTTCTGATGCAATCTCAAATGTTGTTTTAAACAATTTATATAAGTACTCTGCTTTACAAACCTCATTTTCAATTAACAATGTTGTTTTAGTTAAAGGTCGTCCGCAAATGTTGAATCTAAAAGATATGATTCAATACTTTGTAGAGCACAGACATGAAGTTGTTGTTCGTAGAACTAAATATGAATTAGCTCAAGCAGAAAAACGCGCTCACATTTTACAAGGTTTATTAATTGCAATTGATCATTTAGATGAAGTAATTAAAATCATTCGTGAAAGTGATAGCCCAGATGTTGCAAGAGATATTTTAATAGAGAAGTTTTCTTTATCAGAAATTCAAGCACGTGCTATTTTAGATATGCGTTTAAGAACCCTAACAGGTCTTGAGCGTGATAAAATTAAAGCAGAGTTTGAAGAGTTAATGAAAACCATTGCTCATTTAAATGAAATTTTAAATAATGAAACGTTACGTTTTTCAATCATTAAGGGTGAGTTAGTTGAGATAAAAGAAAAGTATGGCGATGAACGTCGTACTGATATTGTTTATTCTGGTGATGATCTTAAAATTGAAGATATGATTGCTAATGAAGATGTTGTGATTACAATATCTCATTTAGGTTATATGAAGCGTACTAATCTTGATGAATATCGTTCGCAAGGTAGAGGTGGTAAAGGAAGTAAAGGTTCTAATACACGCGATGAAGATTTTATTGAACACATGTTTATTGCAAGTACTCACAATTATTTATTGTTGTTTACAGAAAAAGGACAATGTTTTTGGTTAAGAGCTTATGAAGTGCCTGAAGGAACTAAAACAAGTAAAGGCCGCGCTATTCAAAATTTAATTAGCATTGCGCCAGACGATAAAGTAAAAGCATTTATTAATGTTACCAGTTTAAGCGACGAAGAATATATTAATAACAACTTTATAGTTCTTGCTACTAAAAACGGTATTATTAAGAAAACAACTTTAGAAGCCTATACTCGTCCACGTGCTAACGGTATTAACGCTGTAACTATTCGTGAAGGAGATATTTTATTAGAAGCTGCTTTAACTAATGGTAAGAATGAAATAATGTTAGCTACTAAATTAGGTAAGGTTTGTCGTTTTAACGAAGCTAAAGTTCGTCCAATGGGTAGAAATGCCTCTGGGGTAATTGGAATCGATTTAAACGATGAAGAAGGGGGTAATAACGAAGTTATTGGTATGATCTGTATTGATGATATGAATGCAAACGTTTTAGTTGTGTCTGAAAAAGGATATGGTAAACGTTCAGATATTGAAGAATACAGAATTACGAATAGAGGCGGTAAAGGAGTTAAAACAATTAATATTACCGAAAAAACCGGCAATTTAATTGGTATTAAATCTGTAACCGATGCTAACGACTTAATGATAATTACAAAAAATGGAATTACAATTCGCTTAAATGTAAGTACCTTAAGAGTTATGGGAAGAGCTACTCAAGGTGTTAAGTTGATTAATATTTCTGATTCTGATGAGATTGCTGCAGTAACAAAAGTAGATCATATCGAAGATGAAGAAGAAAATGAAGGTGTAGTTGAAGGTACTATTACTGATACAACTGCTGATGATTCTGAAACACCAAAGGGTGACGCAGATACTACAACAGAAACTCCAACAGATACAAAAGAATAAAAATAATGTTAAATACCAATGTTTGGTATGGAAATTGAAAAAATAACCGTCATATAAACAGATAAAAAGAAATATGAAAAAAATAACAATATTAACTTTAGCCCTTGTGCCATTTTTTGGTATTTCGCAAAAATCAAAAGTACAAACAGCATGGAGATCATTAAATGATTACGAGGCTACTGTAAAAGATGGTAAACCTGATTTAGTTTATTTAACTAAGGCAAAAGATGCAATTGATATAGCTTTATCAAACGAAGAAACAAAAAATCAAGGTAAAACACATGCTTATAAAGCAAGAATTAGTTACGCTTTTTATCAGTATAGTTTAACACAAGAGTTAAAAAAGCTAGAAGCAACTACGCCTGATAAAAACGAGAGAGCGATGTTAGCTTATGGTAATGTGCCTTTAACTGATTTTGAGAATGCTAACGAAGAACTTAATAAAATTCAGGAGTTAGATCCTAAATTTATGGAAACTATAAAAGAAGGTTTAACAAAAGGCACTTCTATGTTAGGTGAAGATGATATTAAATTTGCATTAGTAGCTCAACAAATGAAAATGGAATCGGGAAATATTGCCAGCGGAAAATACAAAGCAAAAAAGTATGACGAAGCTGCTGATTATTTTTATAAGACTGGTTTCATGAACACAATGTTATACAAAGTAAAAGACACCGCTAATTTTTATAATGCTTGTGTTTCTGCTGCTAAAGCAAAAAATACCGCTAAAATTATTGAGTACAATAAAAAAATGATTGATGGTAAAATTTCTACGCCGTATAATTATGAATCAATATTTAATGCAAATATTTCAAAAGGTGATTCTACAGCCGCACTTGAGGCTTTAAGAAAAGGTAGAGCGGCTTTCCCTAATGATATGGGGTTATTAACTCAGGAAACAAATCAATTTTTAGCTAAAGGTAAACAACAGGAAGCTTTAAGTAATTTAAAAACTGCTAGCGAAAAAGACCCAACTAACGCTTTGTTTTTTTTAGTTTCAGGTAATATTTATGATAATATGGCAAACCCTAAAGACAAAACAACCGGTAAAGATTTAGATAAGCCTGCCGATTTTGATGCCTTATTTAAAAATGCCGAAACAAATTATTCAAAAGCCATAGAATTAAAACCTGAATCAGAATTACTTTATAACTCTCTTTTTAATTTAGGAGCTATGTATAATAATTATGGCGGTTTTTTACAAAACAAGGCCTCGGCGTTAACTATTGCTCAAATTGCAAAAGATAAAACTTTGCAGTCTGGCTTAGAATCAAAAAGCCAAGAATATTATAAAAAAGCAATTCCACTTTTAGAACAAGCTTTAACAGTTAAGGCAGACGATAAGGCTACTATGAGCGCTTTACGTAAATTATACCTATTAACTGGTAATGAGGCTAAGGGTAAAGAAATGAATGAAAAAATGAAAGCTGCTAAATAGAATTATAGTCTTGCGGCAAGCTGCCGTGAAGTTTGTATACAATAAAGGCACTAATTACACGGATTACACAAATTTTAAGAAAGAGTTTTGAGTTAATTACTGAAATTCTTGTTAAAACTAAACTTCAAAAGTCCTTCCTGTTTAACAGGAAGGACTTTTTTTTGCCATTTTGTCATTTTATTGTTGATGGTATTATTTTTGATATAAAGTTTGTGAAATTGTGTAATATCAAGTTACACAGAAGATTGAGTACTCTTTTGTCATTCCGAAGAATGAGGAATCTTTGCAAATAGATCCTTCCTTCGTCAGGATGACAATTTTAGGGAATAAAAATTAAAAACAGATAATTAAAAAATATAGAAAGATGAGTAAAACTAAAAGTACAACCACAAAAGGAAAAATTAACGTTCAAACAGAAAATATTTTTCCGATCATTAAGAAGTTTCTATACAGTGATAATGAGATTTTTTTACGTGAGTTAGTTAGTAATGCAGTAGATGCAACTAAAAAACTTAAAGCCCTTGCAAGTATGGGCGAAGTAAAAGGTGATTTAGGTGATACTAAAATTGAAGTTGTTGTTGATAAAGCAGCTAAAACCATTACCATTAAGGATAAAGGCTTAGGTATGACAGCTGAAGAAATTGATAAATACATTGCTCAAATTGCTTTTAGTGGCGCAGAAGAGTTCGTAAATAAATACAAAGATAAGGTAGATAAAAATGTAGTGATAGGTCATTTTGGCTTAGGCTTTTATTCTGCATTTATGGTTGCCAAACAAGTTGAGATATTTTCGTTATCCTACAAAGAAGGCGCAAAAGCTGTACGTTGGGAATGTGATGGAAGTCCTGAATATCAAGTAGAAGAAATTGAAACAAAAACACAACGTGGTACAGATATCGTATTGCATATTGCCGATGATTGCGAAGAGTTTTTAGATGATCATAAAATTGAAGGTTTACTAACTAAATATTGTAAATTTTTACCTGTTGAAATAAAATTTGGAACTAAAAAAGATAGAATTAAACCCGAATTAAAAGAAGGCGAAAAAGAAGAAGATGTAAAAGAAGTTGAAATTGTAGTTGATAATATTATTAATAATCCTGCTCCAGCTTGGACAAAAAAACCAACTGATTTATCACCTGAAAACTATAAAAGTTTTTATCACGAATTGTATCCAATGCAATTCGAAGAGCCGTTATTTCACATTCACTTAAATGTCGATTATCCTTTTAATTTAACCGGTATTTTATATTTCCCTAAGCTTAGTAATAAGCTAGAGATGCCAAAAGACCGCATACAATTATACAGTAACCAAGTTTTTGTTACCGATAATGTTGAAAATATTGTTCCAGATTTTTTAACCTTATTACGTGGGGTTATTGATAGTCCGGATATTCCATTAAACGTTAGCCGTAGTTATTTACAAGCTGATAGTAATGTAAAAAAGATTTCCAGTCATATTACTAAAAAAGTAGCTGATAAACTTGAAGAATTATTTAAAAAAGAACGTCCGGATTTTGAAAAGAAATGGGATGACATTAAAATATTTGTTCAGTATGGAATGATTAGTGATGAGAAGTTTTACGAAAAAGCAATCAAGTTTGCATTATTAAAAACAACTGATAATAAATACTTTACGTTTGAAGAATTTGAAAATTTGGTTAAACCAATTCAAACAGATAAGGATAAAAAATTAATTTATTTATACGCAACAAATGTTCAGGAGCAACATGCTTATATTGATGCTGCAAAAAGTAGAGGATACGAAGTGTTGTTAATGGAAACTATGTTAGATCCTCATTACATTAATCAATTAGAAGGAAAATTAAAAGACATTTCTTTTGTGCGCGTAGATGCAGATACAATTGATAAACTAATTAAGAAAGACGAAAATACTGTAAGTAAAATTACTGAAGAACAACAAAAACAATTGCAACCAATTATTGAAGGAACGGTAAGTAAAGATCAGTTTATGGTTAGCTTTGAAAATTTAAGTGAAAAAGATGCGCCAATGGTTATTACTCGTCCAGAGTTTATGAGAAGAATGAAAGACATGAACCAGATGGGTGGAGGAGGAGCAATGGGCTTTTATGGTAATATGCCTGATATGTATAATTTAGTAGTTAACTCTAATCATCCATTAATTACAAAAATATTGGATGAAAAGAACACTGAAAAACAAACTAGTTTAGCTAAACAAGCAACAGATTTGGCTTTACTATCTCAAGGATTATTAAAGGGAGAAAGCTTAACCAACTTTATTAAGAGAAGTGTTGAATTGATTTAATAGAACATTAGAAAATTTGTCATCCTGACGAAGGAAGGATCTATGAAATGAGATTTCTCCTTTCGTCGAAATGACAGAGATTTGTATTCAAAAAAAGGCTAGTTGATAAATTTCAGCTAGCCTTTTTTAATGGATTTTTAAATTAAGATTATCTATTTAAAAGCGCTGCAGCCTCGGCACCATAAACTTTTTTGCCATCTTTATAAACAGTAATAAATGCATCTGATATACCAATACTAACGGCTTGCTCTTTTAATGATTTTGCAAATTTTGCATCTGTAAAATTACCAATGTTATAAATAAACAAGCTATTTATTTGTTTGTTTTCAATTGGCCAGTTTTTAATGGCAGAGAATCTTGCCGCAACATCATTTGGGATTTGTTTACTGTAAGCACCAATTTGTACTTTAAAGCTAACTCCTTCTTCTGTTGCTTTAACGCCATTTTCAGCGGTTGCGGCAGGATAATTTGTAACATCGTTTTTAAATGCCTGCACTGTACTTGTGTTTACAGCAGGCGTGTTGTTAGTGGCTGGAGTATTTGTCTCAGGTGTTTTATTTATTGCTCCACCTTCTGGAAAAATAATAGGGTTTTGTGTTTCTAATTTAACCGTTGGATCGTTTGCTTTTTTATCCTTAGCATCTGCAAATGTAATTCGTTTGCCATTTAAATAGGCACTTACAAAAGCGTCGCTAATACCTAAATCAACAACTTTACGTTTATCAGTTAATAATCGTTCTGTATCATTATAAATACCAGCAGTGTATCTGTACAATCCACTTGGTAACCTTTCGCTAAAAATCGGACCCAAGTTTTTTAACTGCCCTTTTCTTACTTGTTTATTATAAACACCAATTTGAACGGTGAAAAGTAAACCATTAATTTTTTCTAACTCTTTTGTTACGTTAACAACCTCTTGCGAATTTATAGTTGGTTGTGTTACATTTGAATTTATGTTTGGAATATTTGAATTTGCTGTGATGCCAGCAGTTGTTGGAGCATTGCTATTAATTGTTTTCCCTTCTTTATTTAATAGGGCAATTGCTTCGGCAACAGTTATACGTTTACCATTAAAATATCCAACAACAAACGCATCACTATATCCAAGATTACGAAGATCGTTTTTAACGGCATCTGCATTTTCAAATTTAATAAAATTACCCGCAGTGTAACGTATATAACCGTTACCAACAGTTTCACCATTAAGCGGACTCAACCCTTTAAAGGCATCATTTGGTAATTGAGTTTTAAAGGCACCTATTTGAACACGGAAAATTAAACCATCCGGCATTTTAGAATCAAGAGGAATTGGTTTTTCATCGCTGTATGCATTTTTAGACACAATTTCCAAACCTTCTATTTTAACTGTGCCTTTAGCGTTGTTTACACTTGGGTTATTAGTGTCTTCGGTATTATTTTTAGTAGTATTTTTTGCTGTTGCATTTGTGTTATTTTCTGTATTAGTAGCAGTTGAGTTTGTATTGTTTTTTGGATTAGTATTTTTAGTTGTGTTGCTATTGTTTTTAGGATTAGTGTTTAAGGCAACATTAGTATTGTTTTTAGTATTATTATTATTTGTAACAACTTTGTTTCCAATAATTTTATTTAATTGTTCATTAGCAGCGTTGCCGCTTTTTGCCGCGAGCGTAAGTAATTTAGCTTTTTCTTTCGGGTTTGGTTCTTGCGTTGCTTTTATCAATAGTCTTTTGGATTCAGAATTAAGGTTTTCGGCATTTTGTTTAACTAATTCCTGATCGTTATTTAAATTTTTAGGAACATACATTTTAGTAGTTTCGTATTCTAAACTTAAAGCATTAGTTAAATTGGTTAATTCTGTTGCTTGTTTATCTTGAATTTGTTTTTGTTTTTGAACTAAATTGCTAGGTAAATTTGTGTTTGAAGTATTGTTATCATTAACAAATGGCTTAACCACATAATCAGGATATTGTTTTTTTAATTCTGTAATAATTTGATTTTGTTTAATTAAAAATTCCGCTTCTTTTTCTTCTACATTTCCTAAAGCCCCTAGTTTAGCAGATAGGTTTGATTGAGCATTAGCTTCTTCTCTTAATTTTTGAGCTTGGGATTTAAGAAGAGCTACTTCACTATTTTTTTGTTCTAATTCGGAAGTTAAGGTTGGATTATCGTTTTCTAATTTTGTTAGGAGTTCGCTAATAGCAACATTATTTGTTTTATAATCTATTTCATTGCTTTGTTGGCTTAAATTAGACGATTCAATTTTTTTATCTTGTGATTGATTTTCAAGTTGGTTTGCTTCAGATATTAGATTTTCTTTCTCAGCGCCAGATGCATTATTAGCTTTGTTTTTCAATTCAAATGCTTTATTACTTAACTCTTCTGCTTGAATTAATAATTCATCTGCTTTAGTTTTAAGGTCCTTAGAAGTTAAATTTGAAGAAGGGTTTTTGTCTTTATAATTATTTATTTCAAGTTCAATGGCTTTGTTTTCTGTGTCATTAATTTTTAATTCATTTATAGCTTTATTTTTTAAGCTATTTGCTTGGGGATTTTTAAGAGTGCTTGTTTTATTTTCAAAATAATTTATTACTTGAGCGGCTGTAGTATCAGTTTTACTTAGCTCATTAATATCAACAGTTTTAGTGTCAATTGCATTTGTAAAGTTGTTTTCGGCTACAGTTGTATTAGTTGTAGAGTTAGTTTTTGCGGTAGCGTTATCTTTAGTTGTGTTATTGTTGGTTGCAGAGTTGTTTTTTGTAGTGGCATTATCATTAGTTGTGTTGTTTTTTGTAGTAGCGTTGTCCTTAGTTGCATTATTGTTTATAGCTGAATTATCTTTAGTAGAATTAGTATTAGTATTAGTAGTTGCTATTGCATTATCTTTTGGAACTGTGTTTTCTTTAGCTTTATTATTGGCAATTTGACTGCCTACTTTTTTGTTTAGTGTATTTATTTGATTTATTGCTTCAATTTGTTTTTTTGTAGCGGCTATAAGTTCATTTAGCTTATCATTACTATTTGTAGTAGAATCAGATTTTTGTTTTAAAGCCTTTGCTGAATTTATTTTGTTATTGCTAGCAATTGATTCGCTTTTTAGGCTAGGGGTATTTGAAATTAGAGCATCATTTTCTTTTAAATTTGAGTCTAATTGTTCAAGTTCTAAAACATTTGCCTCATACATTTTTTGATAGGCATCAGTTTTAGTTTTTGCAAGTTCATTTAAACTCGCATTAACTGTTGTCAGTTTTGTGTTTACAGCATTATCTTCTTTAACAACTTTAATTGTAGATGTAGAAGTTATTGCCGTTTTTAATACTGTGGTAGGATTAGAATCTTTAAGTAGTTCAATTGCTTCTTTTTGTTTAGCAAGCGCCCAAGCTTCTTTTTCTTCCGCATTACTTAAACCACCTAGCTTAGCGCCAATGTTGGTTAAAGAATTAGACTCTTCTCTAATAGCAGATGCTTGCTTAAAAGCAGTTGTTGCTTCATCATTTAATGTTTTGGCCTTTGTAACTTCGTTTTCTGAAGCCTTATTAGCATCAATTAAAGTTTTTATGTTGGCTAAATTTACATTGTAAATGGCAGTATTGTCGGCCTTAACAATTTCTGCAGCTTGTATATTTTTTGAATTTCCTTTTTCTTCAAATGACTTTGCTTCGGATAATAGTTTTACTTTTTCATCTCCGGTTTTTGTTTGAGCATCACTTTTTAATTTTTGAGCCTTATTTAAAAGTTCTTCAGCTTCAATATATAATTCTGTTGGTGTTACTTTATTAGGATTACTTTCAGAATTAGAATTTTGAACTTCTTCTTTAGTTATCGTAATTAAATCTTTTAATTTTTTCTGCTGAATAAAAGCCTCGTTTATTTTAGCGTCAGCTTCTATTTTTAATTTTTGAGCATCAGTATTTTGGTAAGCATTGTATTCGAAATTTGCATTATCATTTGAATTTAATTGTTTACTTAATTCATCTAGATTTTTTATAGCATCGTTGCTGTTTTTTGCAGTAATAGGACTTAAGTTTATGGGTTTTTCAATTGTGTTATTAGCAGTATTGTTTTTTGTTATTTCTTGGTTTAAAGTTTGTAATTGTTTATTGTTAGCGGCTATTAATTGATTGTTATCTTTTTTACTACCCTCTAATTGTTTTATTTCATTTGTAATTTGTTGCTTACTCGTTGTAGTTTTTGCATTAAGTAAATCTTTTTTGTTTTTTGCAAGAGCTGCATCAATTTCTTTGTTGAAGTTCTTAATTTCTTTTGTGCTTTCTTGAATACTTGATGGATTATTTATATCTAGAACTGCAATCTTATCTTTGTATTTGTCTTCTAATGCTTTATTAGTAATTTTTTGAGACGAAGTTAAAGTTGGAGAATTTGTTTTTATTGCGTTAGTTGGTTCAACTTGGTTAGAAATGCTGTTATTAATAGAATTTGTTTTTGCCGCAGCTATTGTTTCTGTTTTAATTTTATTCGTAAGTTCTAACTCACTTTTTAATGAAGTCAATTCATCATTTAGTTTCTTAATTTCTGTTTGATTTTGATCAGCCAGTTTCTCTTTTTCTATTTGTTCTGTTTTTAATTCAGTAATTTGATTGTTTAATATTTCCTTTTCTTTTTTCTTCTTGGCTTTACTAAGATCTATTTGATCACTATTTATTTCAGATTTAATATCTTTTATACTAGAATTTATAGCAGCATTAGATTTTTCAACTGTTGCTATTTCTTTTTCTTTTTGTTCTATGTCGGTTTTAATTGAATTATAAAGATTTTCAGAACTGCTTTCTTTGTTTGATAATTTGGCAATTTCTTTTTGCAATTCATCCAGTTTAGCTAATGATTCTTTATTGTCTTTGTTTTTATTTATATTTATTTTCTCTAATTCCGCTGCATATTTTTCATTTAAGATTGCCTCTTTCTGTTTATTAGCGGCATCTTCTTTTAAAGTATTCGAAAAATTTATAATTTTATTTGCCACAGCTAATTCATTTTCTCCTTCTGTTTTTATGCTATTACCTCTTTCTGTTTCTTTGTTTTTTTCATCTTCGTTGGTAATAGACTGAGCATTTTTTAAAATTTCATCAGCTTCTTTTAATTTAGTTGTAGCTTCTATTTTTTTCTGTTCGCCAACTTGTTCTGCGTCCCAGCTATCCTGTGTTAATTGATCAGCTTCTTTTTTAGAGTCATTTGCATCTTGTTTAGCAATATCAACTAACTCTTTAGTACTTACGCTTTTTATTGATGAAGTATTAGAAGGTGTATTTACTGTTTTTGTGTTAGTAATAGCAACTTTAGAAGTAGTGTCTTGTTCTGAATTTTCAATAGTTGGTGTGTTTTTATTATTAGATGTAACAGTATTAGTTGAAGTATTAAGAGAGATTGCATTATCAGACGTTGAAGCACCTAAGTTGTTTTGACCTTCATTTACATCAAGCTTAGATTTCTTTTCTATCAACGTTAAGTATTGCAAATAACTTTCGTCTGTTGGTGTCTCGTCAAAGTAGTTAATTATCTTTAAAATACCTTTGTCGTATGAAATAGTTTGTTTTAACGGTCTTGAGTTTGTAGCAAAAGGCAATCCAACTCTTTCTGATTGCGTTTTTAAACCTGGTGTTTCAACAGTATATAAAAGTTTTGCGCCATTTGGTAAATTCATTAAATAATCGCCATTATCTTGAGCCTCGAATACACCCACAATTTCGCCGTTGCCCATGTTTTTAACGGTGATTTTACTTTTTAAACTTTGCTCCGCGTTTTCTTTAACAACGGTTCCTTTTAAGGCTAAAATATCAATAACCTTTCGTTCTGTATTTATTTTTAAGACATCAATTTTGCCGGGTGGACTTTGTCTGCCTGTGCTAAAATAAGCTACTTTTTCTAATGAATCTGTAACATATAAATAATCATCATCTGGAGAGTTTATTGGAAATTCAAGGTTTTCCGGTTGTGTCCAAGAGTCGGTTGCCTCAATATAATTAGATTTAAAAATATCATAACCTCCCATACCATTATGACCTTTACTGGCAAAGTATAATGTTTTTCCGTTTGGATGTAAAAATGGATAATCTTCATCATAATCGGTATTTATACCATTTAATTTTACAGGTTTTGCAAATTCTCCGTTGGCTAGTTTAATCGCATAATAAATGTCTTTATTATCAGTAGTTTCGCCATAACTACTAAAAAAAACTTTGTCAGCTGCTCTAGGCAAATAAACAACTGATTTTTCTTTTTTCTTTTTGTCGGATGCAGTTCTAAAGGTTTCCGGTTTTATTAATAATTTTCCTCCAATATTTTTTAGATCATAACTTCTAAAATAATCGGCTTCGTTTAATTGTTTTTTACTTTTTACTTCTAAGTCGGATAAATTACTTAATAGTCTTTTGCCATAACCGCAAGACATTATTTCTCTATCAACCATTAATTTTTTTTGCTTTGATGATGAGCCAACTTTTTTATATTCGTTATAATATTTAATTGCTTCGTCAAATTGATAATTTATGTGATAGGCTTTTCCTAAATAAAATTTAACTTCTTTAGGAGCTTCATCAGCTTTGCTATTTGCGAAAATAAGGTAGGGTAAACATTTCTTTTTATCTGGCTCGCTGTAAATCATACAAACACCGAGTTTAAAATTGTATTCAGGGTCTTTTGGATAATTTGCAACCAATTGCGCGTAGAGTTTGTATGCTTTTGTAAACTCTTCTTCTTCGAATAATTTATTGGCGTCTTTTTTTATATCGTCAATTGAAACGTTTTGAGAATAAATAGGGCAACAGATTACCAATGTCAATAAAACAATCGTTTTTTTAACAATTTTAAGTTCGGGTAACAAAACGCTTATTAAGGTATTAAACCTTAGTTTCATAATTCAATTGCTGTAAATTTAATAATATTTATTATTAAGGTGCTATATCTATAAAAATTCCATATCGGCTCTGTAAAAAATTAAAGTAAATTAACTATAATTTAAATTATTAATTTATATTTGCATATTAAACCCTAAAAATTAAAAAAAATGATTAAAAAATTACTTACAATCGTTGCAATCGGATCTTTCGGTTTTGCAACTGCACAAAATTCTAAAGTGGCAAACCATATTAATGTAGCCATTTCTAACTCACAGATGCAGAAAGCAACTTCTGCGCCAGGTTGTCAAACTCTTTCAGTAATTAGTCCTACTGCAAATGTATCGCTTTATACTGCTAGTACAGGTACATCTTGCCCAACTGGTGGTTACGTATTTGGTAATAACTGTTATGGTGAGCAAGAAATAGCTACATATTTTCCGGCAAGTTATTATTCTGGAGTTACTGCACCTTCTATAACTGCAGTTTCTGTTGGTTTTTACAGAAATCCAATATCTTTAAATGGTACTAAAGGAACAGTTAATACTGTTGGAATGAAAATATATTCTGGTACAATTGCTTCAGGACCAACAGGTGCTGCAATCACTTCAACAACAGCTACATTAGCTTCTATTGTTGCATCTCAAACAGGTACCACAGCCTTATTCGTATACACTTTCACATTAAGTTCATTTGCTATTCCTACAGCAGGTTTTTTTACCTCTGTTGTTCTTCCTACTAATTCAGGTGATACTGCTGTAGTTTATACACAGACGGCTTCTTCTGCTCCTGCTCCAGGGAATGTTAACGGTGCATGGAGTAAAGATCCTGCGGGTTGGTATGATGCTACTTCAGGATGGAACCTTAATGTGAATCATGTTATGATTCCTGTAGTTTGTGGTTCAAATATCACTACTGGCATTTCTAAAAACTTAGGTTTAAGCAAAGATGTTAGAATTATGCCTAATCCTTCAACTGGTTTAGTGAATTTAGACATCAATTTAGCTAACTCTCAAGATATATCTGTTACTGTTACTAATGCTTTAGGTCAAGTTATTGTAAACAACAAATACAATTCTGTTTTAAATGAAGTTATTGCTTTAGATTTAACTAATAACACTAACGGTGTTTATTTTGTTACAGTTAGCAATGGTCAAGATAAAATGGTTCAACGTTTGATTTTAAATAAATAATTTTAAAATTATAATTTTAAAAAGGCTGTCTCAAAAGGACGGCCTTTTTCTTTGATTATAAGTCTTTAAAAAAATGTTTTTCAATAGTTTTTTAAAATCAAAATATTTTAGTGATTTTTTAAAATAAGTTGAATTTTATATATATTTGGTATCTAAACTTAAAAAAAACGAAAAATGATTAAAAAATTACTCACTATTGCTACGGTTTTGTTGACTGTTTCAGCTAACTCCCAAAATGGAAAAATATCTAGCAATACTATTTCCGAGGTTATGCCAATAACTATTTCAACAGATAAAGCAAGTTCTGCTCCAGGTTGCTCTACTGTTTCGGTTATTAATCCAACAGCGAATATATCTTTATATACGGTGAGCACTTCATCTGCTTGTACAACAGGCGGTTATGTTTTTGGAAATAATTGCTATGGATTTACTGAGATTGCCACTTATTTTGATGCAGCATCTTTTGCAGCAGTAACTGGCCCTTCGATAACTGCTGTGGCAGTTGGTTTTTATAGAAATGCAATAACTTTAAGAGGAACAAAAGGGACTACAGGTACTGTAGGTATGAATGTTTATTCAGGAACATCAAATACTGTTATGCCGGGTTCAACTATTACTTCAACAACAGCAACTCTAGCTCAAGTAGTAGCTGCTCAAACAAGCACGAGTTCATTGTTTTTTTATACGTTTACTCTAACTCCTACTGCAATAGCTTCATCAGGATTTTATGCGTCCTTAGTGTTACCTACAGTTACGGGAGACACTGCGGTAATTTATACTCAAACAACTTCTGTTACACCTAGTGCAACTAATAATGCTTGGGGAAAAATGGCAGCTACTTGGTCAAGCGCAAACGCTAATTGGAATTTAAATGTAAACCACGTTATGTTACCGATTGTTTGTGGTTCAAACATTACTACTGGAATTTCTAACAACTTAGGATTAAGCAAAGACGTTAGAATTATGCCAAATCCTTCAACTGGTTTAGTAAATGTTCTTTTAACATTAGCTCAAACTGAGAATATTAGCGTTTCGGTTACAAATGCTTTAGGTCAACAAGTATTATCGACTAAATATGATGGTATTTCTAATGAACTAATTTCTTTAGATCTTACAAACCAATCAAATGGTGTTTATTTTGTTACTGTAAGTAATGGAAAAGACAAAATGGTTCAACGTTTGATTTTAAATAAGTAATTCGTTACTAATAATTTTTAAAGGCTGTCTCAAAAAGACGGCCTTTTTTGTTTAAATGGGTTTAGGAAAAAAGAATTTTTTCAATAACATGTTAAAAGATAAATATTTTATTTTATTAATTATTATGAATTTGAATTTTACATATATTTGATACCTAAACTTAAAAAATAAAAAAAAATGAAAAAAATTACATTAACTTTATTTACTGCTTTGCTTTCTTTAGCTTCAGTTGCTCAAGTGAACACAGTTGTAAACGTGCCTACACCTAATACAGCACCTGGTACAACTGGTCTTCGTGCACCAAACGGTACAGCTGGTCACACAGTTATGAGAGGTCAGTATTTTATATCTGCTGCTGATTTATCTGCTTTATCACCAACTATTACCTCTTTTGGTTTTGCTTTAACAAGTGGTGTTGCAAGTGCTGCAAATGGGACTCTAACTGTTTACTTGCAGCATACAGGCGCAACTTCTTATACCGCAGGAACTACTTGGGGTACAGCAGGTATGACTACTATTTATACTGGAAGTTATGCAATTCCTGTTGGATCAGCTGCAGCTAATGTTGATTTAACTTTGCCTTCTGCATTTAGTTATACTGGTGGTGCATTAAATATTGCATATGAGTATACAGCTGCTGTAACTGCTACTAATGCTGCGGTTTATACAGCTTTCGCTGGCTCTGCTTTAGGCGCTACTGGTGCATCTTCAACTACAGCAACTGCTCCAGTATTGGGTGGTACGGGTTTTAGACCAGTTTTTAGATTCGGTACACCAAACACATACACAAACGAAATTATCGTTCAAAGTGTTGGTGCTGCAGGAAAATATCCAACAACTTTTGGTTCTCCACAAGTAATTACTGCTCAAATTATGAACGGTAGTAATATTGCAAAAACTAATATTGCAGTTGGATTAAGTGTTACTGGTGTTAATACATTTACAAACGCTCAATTTATTGGAGCTTTAGCTGCTGGAGCAGTAACAACTGTAACTTTTGCTCCAATGACTTCAACTGTTCAAGGGATTAATACAATTTCGGTTGGGGTTTTACCTGATCAAAACAATATCAATAATAATATTACTGTAACTCAAAGTATTACTTGTGATTTTTGGGCTTATAATCCTCCAACAGGTACTTATACTAGCGGAGTAGGTTTTAATACTGGTTCTGGTATTATTTCAAGTAATTTTGTGACTCCAGTATCTGCAACATGTATTGCCGTTAGTATTGGTATTTCAAGTGATGTTAATACTCCAGGTAACCCTGCAGTTGGTGTTTTAATGAATGCTACAGGATCAATTATAGCTACAACTAACACAATTACTCTTACAACAGGTATGTTAAGTACAGCTCAAACATTAGTTTTTGCTAGTCCAGTATCAATTACTGCAGGTGTAAATTATTATGTTGGATATTTACAAACAGCTAACCCAACTGGATATTTTCCTTTAGGTTCACAAGCAGTTTTAAATACACCAAACAATTATTTTACTTCTCCAGTTGCTGGTAATTCATTGACTCCTTTAACTTCAAACTTAGGTTATTTCAAAATCGAGCCTGCATTTACTAGTACTTGTGGTTCTGTTGGTATCGCTGAATTAGTTTCTACTCCAAAAGTAACTATTTACCCTAATCCAACTGTTAATGGTAAAGCTACTATTGCTGGTTTAGAAGGTGCTAATACAATTACTGTTTATAACATGTTAGGACAACAAGTAATGAATTTTACTTCCGATAAAGAAGTAGTTTCTATAGATTTAGTTAATCAACCTATGGGTAATTACTTAGTAAAAATTACTAATTCTAGTAATGGTACTAAAACAGTTAAAATTATTAACCAATAATTTTAATTAACATTTATTTTAAAAGCCCGGGTTTACTCGGGCTTTTTTTATGGTAAATAATAGTATTTTTGCAACGCTGAAAATCATTAAAATATTTATTTTCTTATTATTAGTTTGTTTATTAACATCTTGCGATGGCTTTAATAAACTTCTCAAAAGTACCGACTATGAGCTAAAAATGACTAAAGCTAAAGAGTATTATGATAAAGAGCATTATATCAAATCCTCTCAATTATATGAAGAACTTATTCCTGTTGTAAAAGGCACAGACAAGGCAGAGGAAGTTTATTATTATTACTCTTGGAGTGAATATAATATGGGTGATTTTATAATTAGTCAATACCATTTTAAAAATTTTACGAAACAATTTCCTTTAAGTAAACATTCTGAAGAATGTTATTTTATGAATGCCTATTGCTACTTTTTAACTTCTGCAAATTATAAATTAGACCAAACTAGCACTAAAAATGCAATTAATGAATTTCAGTCTTTTGTAGATATTTATCCGGAAAGTAACAGAATTGATACTTGTAACATTTTAATAGATAAATTACGCTACAAATTAGAAAAGAAAGATTACGAAATCGTAAAATTATATTATAAGGTAAGCGACTGGAAGGCTGCCATAGTTTCTACCAAAAATTTCGTGAAAGAGTATCCTTCAAGTGCTTTTAACGAAGAAATTTATTATTTAATGATAAATTCTTATTATTTACTAGCAATTAACAGTATTAAAGCCAAAAAAGAGGAGCGTTTAGACTTAGCAATTGAAAATTATATAAAATTTGTAGATTTGTACCCTAAAAGTTCTTATCTTAGCCGCACAGAATCTATATATAATAGCTGTAACAAATTAAAAGAAAACCTAAATTAATCATGGATTTTAAAAAAACAAACGCAGAACAAAGTATCGTAACTCGTGATATTCGTAGATTTGATGCACCAACTGGTAATATTTATGAAGCAGTTTCTATCATGAGTAAACGTGCCAATCAAATTAGCTCGGAATTAAAAGAAGAATTATCTGGCAAGTTACAAGAGTTTAGCAGTCATACTGATAATCTAGAAGAAGTGTTTGAAAATCGTGAGCAAATTGAAATTTCAAAACATTACGAAAAATTACCAAAACCAACTTTAATTGCAATTCAAGAATTTTTAGAAGAAAAAGTATATTTCCGTAATCCAACAAAAGTTGCTGAATAATTTTTCAAAAACCTATTAAAAGGCAGTAAGCAAACGCTTTACTGCCTTTTTACTTTATATGCTTTACAATAAAAAAATAATACTTGGAGTAACAGGCGGTATTTCAGCCTATAAATGCGCTCATTTGGTTAGATTATTAATAAAGCAAGGTGCCGTAGTAAAAGTTATATTAACGCCTGCTGCGGCCGAATTTATCACTCCGCAAACTCTTTCGGTCTTAAGTAACAATCAAGTAATTGTTGATTTTTTTGATGCCAATTTTAATTGGAACAATCACGTTCATTTAGCTGAGTGGGCCGATATAATGCTTATAGCTCCCTTAACAGCTAATACCTTAGCTAAAATGGCAAATGGTTTATGCGATAATATTTTATTAGCAACTTATTTATCTGCAAAAAGTAAATGTATCGTAGCTCCTGCAATGGATTTAGATATGTATCAACATCCTACCGTTAAACATAATTTAGAAACATTAAAACGCAATGGGAATTTAATTATTCCGGCCGAAAGCGGAGAACTAGCCAGTGGTTTGGTTGGTGAAGGACGTATGGCTGAACCTGAGAATATTGTCGTTTTTATCCAAGAATATTTTAAACAAAACCTTCCTTTAAATGGTAAAAATGCGCTCATAAATGCAGGGCCTACTTACGAAGCTATAGATCCGGTTAGATTTATTGGAAACAGAAGCAGTGGAAAAATGGGCATAGCTATCGCCGAAACGCTTGCTAATAAAGGAGCAAATGTAACTTTGGTTTTGGGCCCGACTAATGAAAAAATAATAAATTCGGCAATAAAAATAATTAATATTGAAAACAGTGATCAAATGTATGAAGCTATGCTCTCTAATTATGATAATAAAGACATAGTTATTTGTTCCGCTGCTGTTGCTGATTACAAACCCGCTAATTTAAGTTCATCTAAAATTAAAAAGAAAACAGAAAATTTTAATTTAGAATTAACAAAAACAAAAGATATATTATCTGAACTTGGTCAACAAAAAAAACAACAAATTTTAATTGGCTTTGCTTTAGAAACCGAAAAATTGCTCGAGTACGCAGAAGAAAAGTTAAAAAACAAAAATTTAGATTTTATAGTTGCTAATTCAGCTTCTGAAAACGGTACTGTTTTTGGAGCAGATACTAATAAAATTACAATTATTGATAAACACAATAAAATCTCTAATTTTGAGTTAAAATCAAAACATGAAGTTGCAGTTGATATTGTAAATTACCTTATTGATTTTATTAAATGAAAATGAAAAAATATTTTATTATAATACTAACCCTTTTTTTTATCCAACTAAGTTCAATTGGGCAGGAACTAAATTGCCAGGTAAAAATAAATTACACTCAAATTCAAGGTACTGCCAATAAGCAAATTTTTGATCAATTAGAAAAGGCAATTTATGAGTTCATGAATAATAAAAAATGGACAAAAGAAGTATACACTACCAACGAGCGCATAGATTGTTCTGTATTTATTAACATAAAAGAGGCTATTAGTACCGAGGATTTTTCAGCTTCAATTCAAGTGCAAAGTCGACGCCCAGTTTACAAAAGCTCTTATTATACCCAACTTTTTAATTATGAAGATGATAACTTTGCTTTTAAATTTCAGCAATTTTCTCAGTTAGAATTTAATGAAACTACTTTTCAAAATAACTTAACTTCCGTTTTAGCTTTTTATGCATATGTGGTATTAGCAACCGATGGTGATTCGTTTTCGCCTTTAGGTGGAACTGAACATTGGCAGAAAGCTCAGCTTATTGTAAATAACGCACAAACTGCAGCCGAAAAAGGCTGGAGAAATAATGAAAGCCAACGGAATCGTTATTGGATAGCTGAAAATGCACAGCAGCCCGTTTTTAAGGGGATTAGAAATTGTAATTATGAGTATTGTAAGGGTTTAGATATTATGCATGAAAAAGTAGAGGAGGGCAGAGCTAATATTTTAAAAGCTTTGGATTTATTAAAGCCGGTTTATCAGGCTAGACCAGCTTCGTTTGCCATGCAATTATTTTTTAATGCAAAAGCCGATGAATTAATTAATATTTTTAAAGGCGGTTTGCCCGAAGAAAAAACAAAAGCAGTAGAAACTTTAATGCTTATTGACCCTGCAAACACAACAAAGTATTTGAAAATTACAGGTTAATTATATCTCATAAACAATCAATATGAGTGATGATAATCCAATAGAAACTAGAACTTCAACAATTTTCCTTGATGAACACGGGATAATAATTATCACAATGAAAAATTGCGGTTTAATTGATGAGTATGATGTGATTGATGCTAATTTTGTAATTCGTTTTAAAGCTAACCAAAAACCTGCTTATAAATTATTAGAGGCAAATGCAGATTGGGATTTAAATGAAAAAGCTAAGGCAAGAGTAGAAATGGAAAACTCAAAGATTTATACAGCCGCAAGAGCAATTGTTGTTTCAAATAAACTTAAAGCTACTGTTTTAAAATACTTACAAAAACTTAGTAAAAAAGAATTTCCGCAAAAATTTTTTACTAGTAAAGAGGAAGCGCATAAATGGCTGCTTGAGCTTAAAAATAAAAAATAAATTTCACTTTTTTCTTGATTGTCTTTATGAAATTTAAATTTTCCCCGTTTAGGATATCAATTTTTGTCTTAGCATAAATTCTAATTGCTCATTGGTTAAAACTAATTTTTCATTTTGTTCCTTTTGTTCTTTTTTAATGAAATAAATTTGGAATGAATCTTCGATTGTTTTTTTTAATTCCTCATCATTCCAAGGTTTTTGTAAATAACGAAAAATATGACCTCTATTCACTGCATCTTTTAATGCTTCAATATCTGAATAACCGGTTAACAAAAGGCGAGTTTGGTCAGGATAATCTATTGCTGCTTGTGCCAATAATTCAGTGCCCAAAGTTCCTGGCATTCTTTGATCTGTGATAAGAACATGTATGTTGTTTTGACTTAAGATATTTTGCGCAATATCGGCGGATAGCGCTGTGTAGATGGTAAAATAACGTCTGAAAGCCGCTTTAAAGGCAATTAAATTATTTTCTTCATCATCAACATACAAAACATTAATTACAACATCCTCTTTCATTAAACGAAATTAAAATTTATATAATAGGTTTTATTAGATTAAATATATAATTTTTTTTTCGTTTTTAAAAATAAAATAGACTACTTTGTAAATAAACTTTATTTTTAAATTTTAATTTATTGGAATGCGTAAACACACTTAGGTAATTTTTAAAATAAATGATGAAAACAAAACTTGATACTATAAATCATCGGAATAAAGCATTGGATACTATTTTTTTACCCCAATTTTTTCGATTATCGAATAATAGCGACAAACAAAAATTAGATGTGTTGCTAGAAGCAAACAGTGATGTTAAAGTATTCGACCAAATATATAATCAAATTGAGGAACTCGTAAAAGTTAAAAATCCATCAATAAAATTTTCTGCAGCTAATCTTTCTGAAGCCGTAAAAAAACAAATTGGCTTAATTCCTATCGAAGAATATGGAGTTTGGGTGTATTATCCATGGTCAAACCGGCTTGTTCACATTTTAGATGAAGAAGAGTTTGTGAATGTTCGAACAAGTAGAAATCAAAATAAAATTACCAGAGAAGAACGTGCAATTTTAGAACAAAAAAAAATTGGAATTATTGGATTGTCAGTTGGTCAATCTGTTTCTGTTACACTTGCAATGGAAAGAGTTTGCGGAGAAATTAGATTAGCCGATTTTGATTTGCTTGAATTAACTAATTTAAATAGAATAAGAACCGGTGTTCATAATTTAGGCTTAGCAAAAGTTTATTCGGTTGCAAGAGAAATTGCTGAAATTGACCCATTCTTAAAAGTAATTTGTTTTCCTCAAGGATTAATTGATTCTAATATGGATGAATTTTTTTTAGGTGGGGGAAAGTTAGATTTATTGATAGAAGAGTCGGATGGATTTGATATAAAAATACTCAGTCGCTATAAAGCACGCGAATTAAAAATTCCGGTAGTAATGGAAGCAAGTGATAGATGTACCGTAGATGTTGAGCGCTTTGATTTGGAGCCCAAGCGCAGTATTTTACATGGATTAGTGGACCATTTGGATATTGAAACTTTAAAAAAACTTAAAACAACCGAAGAAAAAATTCCATACATGTTAGATATGTTAGGGATTGAAACTTCTTCGTTGCGATTAAAAGCTTCTATGCTTGAAATTGAACAGACTATAAATACATGGCCTCAATTAGCTTCAGCTGTAACTATGGGTGGTGGCATTGCAACAGACGTTAGTCGAAGGTTATTATTAAATCAATTTACCGAATCTGGAAGATATCATGTAGATATAGAAGAATTAATTGGAAATAAAAAAAATGAGGAAAACGAACTATTGGAAATTTCAAACAATGAAAATTTTAAAGCGTCGCTTTCGCAAAACGAAATGCAAACAATTGCCGGTAAACTAATTATCGAGATAAATGAAACACTAATAACACCAACACATCAACAAATAAATACCTTAGTTGAAGCGGCAATTAAGGCACCATCTGGAGGTAATGCGCAAGCATGGACCTGGTATTATTCTAAAGGAAATTTATTTTTATTTCATGATGTAAATAGGTCGTACTCTCTTTTAGATTTTGATAATTTAGCGTCGTATATAAGTTTTGGCGCTGCTACTGAAAATTTAATTTTAAAAGCCAATCAAATTGGGTTGAATCCAAATAGTATTCCTTTTCCTTTAAAAACAGATTTAAGAGTTGTTTGTCAATTTGTTTTTACAAAAGAGCAATCTAATTCTAATCAAAAAGAATATAATTATTTAGTAGAAGAAATTGACGCTAGATTAACAAATAGAACCATTTCAGATAGGCAATTAATTAATCCTGATTTACTATTACAGTTACAACAAGTAGCATCTTCAATTGATGGCGCTCAAATGAAGGTTATAGACTCTATTGCTGATATTGAGAAGCTGGCTCATGTTATTTCAAATGTTGAGAGATTAAGAATGATGAACCAAAGAGGACATTCTGATTTTGTAAAGGAAATTAGATGGACGGATGAGGAGCATGAGTTAAAAAGGGATGGGGTTGATTTAAAAACCGTTGATATTACTGCAGCAGAAAAAGCTGGGTTAATTGTAGCCAAAAATTGGAATGTAATTAAACTATTAAAAAAGTGGAGAAAAGGTACTGCATTCGAAAAACTAGCTAAAAAAACAGTTTTAAGCTCTTCAGCTATGTGTTTAATAACAATGCCCGAATATTCGCCTATTTCTTATTTTAATGGCGGTAGATCTGTTCAAAGAACATGGTTAGCTGCAAATAAATTAAACATTTCATTTCAGCCACAATCTCCTGCAACCTTTTTATTTGCACGATTAATAAAAGGTAATGGAGTTGGCATTGATGAAGATTGTAAAAATGAGCTTAATTTGTTAAGGAATCAATTTTTAAAAATAATGAATACTGAATCTCACAGATGCGATGTTTTTTTGTTTAGATTGTGTATTGCCAATTTACCTGAAAAAAAATCATTAAGACGAAAAATTGATGATGTTTTGATAAATGAGTAATACCGAAATACATAATCGCTTTAATGTTTGGGCTTTTCGTGCTATCGATGAAAATGAAATATGTAAAGAATACATTAAGGGGCACGTTAAAGTGCTTGCCGATTATGGAATTACCAGTATTACTTCAAATAATAATTTATGGACTACCAACCAAAACATGTATTGTGTTGTAGTAGAAGACTCAGTTACTAAAGAGTTGTTAGGTGGTATTAGAATTCAAATTGCAGATGGTACTTTACCTTTGCCGGTGGAGGTTGCTGTTGGTTTTATGGATAATCGAATATATGACATAGTTAAAGATCATGCCTTTAACGGTGGTGCCGCTGAATTATGCGGTTTCTGGGTGGCAAATAAACTAAGGGGAGTTGGAATGGGACCAATTCTTGTTCGGGCGTCAATTGCTTCGTTAAATCAACTTCATTTAGTTACTTTGTTTGGAATTTGTGGAATTAACACACTATCTATGTTTAATAATGCAGGTTTTGTAATTGATCATTCTTTGGGTAAAAACGGTGGATTCCCTTATCCTACCGATGATTTAACAGCACATGTTATTGGCATATTAAATGCAATTACCTTAGAAACAGCCTCAAGTTTTGATAAAGAAATTATGACTTCATTAAGGGAACGTCCGGTAATGAAAAGGACGGAAAAGAATAACAACTTCATTTCTGAAATCAGCTACAATTTGCTTTATAAAAATATTTCCATTAATCATTACGGCGTTAATAGCGGTCAAAAAAAAATAATTTAATAATTGTAAATGAACAGTAATTACACGAAATATTATGTCCTTTTAACTCTAATTTTAATTGTTATAAGTTCATCTTTTGCCAGTGATACAATTATATTAAGAAATAGTACCCGATTAATAGACGTTAGCTCTTCTATTCATATTTATGAAGATGCAACAGCAGAACTTCCGTTAGAGCTGATTATTGATAAACAATTTATTCGGACTAATAAAAAAGTGGCAAATCTTGGAATTTCAAAATCTGTTTTTTGGGTAAAGATTCCAATTAAAAATATGTCCAACCAAAATCATTTTTTAATTAATCTCTCGGTGCCAACAATTGATTTTATTGAATTCTATTATCTAGATAAAAACAATAAATATTTAGTCAATGAAATGGGAGAGCATCTTCCATTTAATAATAGAATATATGACGATCCTGATTATATTTTTGATTTGATTATTTCTCCCGGCGAATCAAAAGTTGTTTATTTCAAAATTGCTAGTAAAGAAGGAATTCAACTTCCAATTAAGATTGGAACCGAAGGTACGATTTTAGGGCAAATAAAAAACAAAGGAATTTTATCAGGAATTTATTTTGGAATCATGCTGGTGATTATTTTTTATAATTTATTTATTTACTTTTCAATAAAAGATAATAGTTATTTGTATTATGTAAGTTATGTGCTTTTAATTCTACTTACGCAAACATCACTTCAAGGATATACTTTTCAATTTCTCTGGCCTAATTCACCAGTTTTGGCTCAAACAAGTTTATTTACACTACCTTCCTTAGTTGGGATTTCGGCAATGTTGTTTATGAATAGTTTTCTTCATTTGAAATATTTTAGCAAAACATTACATTTTATTGGGTTAGGTTTAATTTTGCCATATTTACTTTCAATAGTCCTTTTTTTACTTAACTATTTCAAAGCAAGTCAAGTTAGCATGGAAATCAATGCTATGATTGTTTCTGTTTACATGTTAGTCACACCTATAATAATTTTAAGGAGGGGTTTTAAACCAGCCAAATTTTTCTTATTAGCTTGGTCGGTTTTTTTAATTGGAGTTTGCATTTATGTTCTTAAGGATTTAGAAATTTTACCCTTCAATAACTTTACGCGTTATACTATGCAAATTGGGTCAGCAATAGAAACTGTTTTATTATCATTTGCGCTTGCAGATAGGATTAATATTCTTAAAAAAGAAAAAGAAATGTCTCAAGCTTTAACATTGGAAGCGCTAAAAGAAAATGAAAAATTAATTACCGAACAAAATATACAACTAGAAAAAAATGTTGAAGAGCGAACTCTCGAATTAAAAAAAACACTTTCTAGTTTAAAAGATACTCAAGCGCAATTAGTTAGTGCAGAAAAAATGGCTTCTCTTGGGCAACTTACGGCAGGAATTGCTCATGAAATTAATAACCCCATTAATTTTGTAAGCGCAAATATTAAGCCATTAAAAATGGATATTGATGATGTATTGGAGTTAGTTAAAAAGTATGAGACTATTCCTAAAAATGACACAACTATTAATGAATTAAAAAAGATTGATGAGTTTAAACAGAAAATTGACTTTGAATACATTAAAAAAGAAATGCAATTACTTCTTAACGGAATTGATGATGGTGCTAGGCGAACCGCAGAAATAGTTTATGGTTTAAAGAATTTTTCTAGGTTAGATGAAACGGAAATAAAAGAAGTAAATATTAACGAAGGAATTCAATCCACCCTTTTATTATTAAATAGTTCAGTTCAAAACCATACAGAAGTTATTGTTAACTTAGGAGAAATTCCTTTAATAGAATGTTTACCGGGGAAGTTAAATCAAGTTTTTATGAATTTGCTGAGCAATGCCATATTTGCAATCAATAGTAAAAAGAATAATAGTGGAGGTAAATTAATTATATCAAGTTATTCTTCCAATAGTCAAGTTTTTGTTTTAATCGAAGATACAGGTATTGGTATGACAGAAGAGGTTAAAAACAAGTTGTTTGAACCTTTTTTTACGACTAAAGGTGTTGGTGAAGGTACTGGTTTAGGCATGTCTATTGTTTTTAAGATAATAGAGAGTCACGGTGCAAAAATAGAAGTTGAATCGGAACATGGAGTAGGTACAAAAATTTTAGTAATTTTGAACGCTAAGATTGCAGCCAATAGAAGCTAATGATAACTGAAAAAATAAAAATACTTTACGTTGATGATGAGGAAAATAACCTTGTCGCGTTCCGGTCACATTTCAGAAAAGACTATGAAGTTCACACTGCAATAAGTGCCGAAGTAGCATTTTCCATCTTAGAAATTTTTCCGATTTTTATTATCATATCCGATGAAAGAATGCCCGATATAAGCGGCGTTGAATTTCTCGAAAAAGTCAAAGACTTATATCCCGATAGCGTACGCCTATTAATTACAGGTTATTCTGATATTAATGTTGTTATTGATGCAATTAACCGAGGGCAAATAAGTAAATTTATTCAAAAACCATGGGATTGGGATAAACTATCAATTGCTATTGATCATTGTGTTACAATTTATAATTCACGATTAGAAATTAAATTAAAAAATGGCGAGTTAACTAAAGCTAACGAAGAACTAAATAAATTTGTTTATAGCGTCTCTCATGATTTACGTTCTCCCTTAACCTCAATATTAGGAGTAATAAATGTCACAAAATTAATGCCGGAATTAAGAGTGGCAGATAGTTATTTTGATATGATTGAAGGAAGAGTAATTAAGTTAGATACATTCATCAAAAATATTATCGACTATCATAAAAATGCAAGGTTAGAGGTAGCTACTTCTAGAATTGATTTACAATCTTTTATTTTAGAAATATGGGACTCTCTAAAAGACCCTAGTAAATTAATTAATTTTGAATTAATTGTAAATCAAGAAAAAGAATTTTTTGGCGATAAACATAGACTTGCGGTTGTTTTCAAAAACTTAATTTCTAACGCTATCAAATATCAAAATCCTTCGGTCGGAAATCAGCAAATAAAATTAAGTGTCAAAGCTGATAAAGATAATCTACATATTTTGATAGAAGATAATGGCATCGGGATTGATAAAAAACATTTGGAGAATATTTTTCAACTTTTTTTTAGAACAGAAAATTCTCTAAATATTGAAGGAACTGGAATTGGTTTATATATGGTAAAAGAATCTGTTGAAAAAATGGGGGGTAATATAAAGGTTTCATCGTCACTTTTAATTGGCACTACATTTGAATTATTAATTCCAAATAAATTTGTGGTAAGTGAATAAGAAAATTAAAATAATGCTCATTGATGATAATAAAATAGATTTATTTATTCATAGCCAGTTTATTAACCAAATGAATATAGCTAACTCTATTTTAGAATTTTCTTTAGCAACCGAAGCATTAAAATATCTTCAAGAAAATGGCGAGTTAAATTGGCCCGATTTAATATTAACTGATATTCATATGCCTAGCATGACTGGATTTGATTTTGTTAATGAATTTGAATTACTACCTATATCTTTAAAAGAAAAATGTAAAATTATTATGGTTTCTTCTTCCTTATTTGATGGAGATGAAATGCGGGCAAAAGAAAATCCCAGAATTTTAACTCTTATGGATAAACCTATAAATCCAGTTGAATTCAGGAAGTTATTAGAAGTTGAAAATATTATTTAAAAATAAAATTAAATAGAAAAAAATGTAAAATTGATATGTGTCAATAAATTAAAGTAAATACTTTCATAAATCAAGCAATATTCGATTTGTGCTTTTTTATTTATTGATGTTTAAAAACATTAGTTCGGTTGGTTATTGAAGGTCTGGTTTTTACTTTTTTTATTTTCCTAAAAATTAAATTATGAATATACCCCATTATTTTCAACAATATTTATATGTCTTTCTGTTTTCATTATTTGGTCTTTTTATTGGCTTTCTCATTGAAAAAATATTTATATCAAGAATTCAAATATTTGCAGTTAAAACAAAATGGAAGTTTGATGATATAATTATTAGTTCCTTAAATAAACTAATTACAATTTGGTTTTTTGTTTTAGCTTTCTCTATATCTGCAAATCGTTTAATAGATAATAGTTCTGTTTTATCTTTCTCAAACAAAACAACATTTGCCATTTTTATATTAACCGTTTCTATTTTTACCGGAAGAGTTTTAATAAAATTTATTAAACTTAAAACAGCAGACGTTTCGGGTAATTCACCATCAACTTCTATTATTCAAAATATAATTAGGGTAATAGTTTTTTTAATTGGTATAATGTTAATCCTTCGAGCATTTGGAATTTCGATTGCACCAATTTTAACAGCATTAGGAGTTGGGGGTTTAGCTGTAGCCCTTGCATTACAGGAAACTTTATCAAACCTCTTTGCTGGTATTCAAATAATTGCTTCAAAAAAAATTCGTAACGGTGATTATATCAAACTTGACTCAGGGCAGGAGGGATATGTGATGGATATAACATGGAGAAATACTATAATTAGAGCAATACAAAATAATTTAATTATTATTCCAAATTCAAAGCTCTCATCTGCAATTATTACCAATTATAATTTTCCGGAAAATGAACTTTCTGTTATAATACAAGTTGGTGTAAGTTATGATAGCGATCTTGATGTTGTTGAAAAACTAACAATTGAAACTGCTAAAGAGGTAATGCAATTATTTGAGGGTGGGATTAAAAACTTCGAACCATTTATTCGTTACCATACTTTTTCTGATTCGAGTATAAATTTTTCGGTTATTTTACGAGGATTTGAGTTTGAGAATCAGTTTTTATTAAAACATGAATTTATTAAGGCTTTACAAAAAAAGTACAAATTAAATAGTATAGAAATTCCCTTTCCAATTCGTACAGTGCATCTTAAATCAAATTCACAGGCATAATTGATAAAAGTCAATAATATTATTTTTAATCTTTACTAACTTCGTTTGATAGTAAACATAAAAATTGTATGATGGCAAAGCTTGAAGCATTTAATTTTGAAAATAGTGAAGCTCTAAATAAATTTATTGAGCGCGAATCTGAGGCATTTGAAAATGGCGATAAAAAGATTTTATACTCAGATTTTAATGATACGGAGTTAAAGAAAAATTTCACCTGTACAATTACATTAAATTTATTAGGAAAAGATATTGTAAACACACATTCTAAAAAAGACAATTATACTATTTTAAGAATAGTAGATAAGGTTAAACGAGTTAAACGAAAATAAAATCAGCGTTTCTTTAATATAAATTCAACTCTCCTGTTTTGTTTTCTTCCTTCGGCAGTTTCATTTGATTCAACGGGTCTCTTGCTACCATAACCGTCCGAATTTACATTAGAACTTATAACGCCTTTTGCAATTAAATAATTACCCACCGCGGCAGCTCTTTTAATGGATAATTCTAAATTTTTAGCTTCGTCTCCTGCGTTATCTGTATGCCCATATATTTCAATATACATTTTAGGATCTACTCTCATATATGCAGCAATTATATTTAATTCAGGAAATGATTGTGGTGAAAGGATAGCTTCTCCACTTTGAAAAAGAACATTTTTAAACGCCATCACAACATCTGATGGTAATTTTTGTATTTCATCCGGCTCCACAATTTCGGTTTCGGGAACTTCTTGTTCTTGTTGCGCAAAATAAGGGTTAAAAACTTCTGCTGTATCAATTATTTCGGGTTTGTATTCAAAAATACTTACATCATCAATATAATAATAAGCGTCTCGCTCAATGTTTTTATTTATTGGAGAGCTTATTTCTTTTGGCACTGTGTTACCGGTATGCCACAATCTTTTTATTCCAAAACTTCCAATTAATAAATTGTTTTCGCCACCCTTTGCTTTATAAAGTAGTGTGAGTTGATGCCATTCATTAATATCCATTCCCACTTCTTCTTCTAAATTAATATATAAGGGACGTAAATCTGTAATCACATTTGAATGTTCGTATTTTACAGCTTTGTTTAAAAAACAAACACCAATTTTATCAATTGCCAGTCGCGAATAATCTGATAAACTAATGTACATGCTAAAAATATATTCCTTATTTCTTTCTAAGGGTTGGGCTAGAGTAGTTTGAAGATATTCCCTATAAAAACCATGCGAACAGGCGAAAATGCCTGCATAACAATTACCTGTGCGTGCTTCCTGGTTACCCATAGAATTTTGAGGCACATTAACCATCGATAGTTTTTTTAATTTTTTATCGTTGCATTTGCAAAATAGGTCGGTTGTGCCGCGACTAGGAGAGCTCCATGATGTAGAAGCGCTTATTGCAGAATAGTCTATTGGTATAAATTTATTTTTTTCAAAACTAGAATCTGCAATTAAATTTTGTTGCGCCAAAGTGTATTGGTGACAAATTAAAAATAGAATATATGAACAAATTAATTTCACAGAACGAAAATTACAGTAAAAACATTATAATTCATAATTTAGGTTGAGCAACGCCATTTTTAAATTCAATAGAGTCTTTAAATATTTAAAATTTAACACTAAGCACTAGTCAATTACAAGAACTGTTATTATTAATTGCAAATAAACCATTGGAAACTCAAAAACAAAAAAACTAATTGATGTTTTTGGTAATTGAAAATGAAATTTAGAATAAGTTAATGAGGTTTGGTTCATTGGCGTGAGAATATAAAGACAATAAAATAGGTTGCAGTATGTTTTTAAGAATAAATGAACGGGCTAATTTCATTGAGTCTGCCAAGTAAACCTATTTATTAATAGTGTACCACCGAATAATTCCTGAACTTAAAGACGTAACCTTTATACTTTTAATAGTATCAATTTTCGATTGTACAACATAACTACAACCTGCCTTAATTATCGGGGTAGTTAATGTGTGAAGGGATTTTGAAATTGTATCTGAAGGCACGTCAAAAAACTCAAGTAGATAACTGTCACTATCTGTACCTTCGTTAAATAATTTTATGTTTTTTGGATTGCCTTTATTTATTGAGAGCGCAAAATAATACGGATAAAGCGAACTACTATAATACGCCCGGTATTGCGCAAACAGTTGAAACGGAAAAACGGCTAATGTTTTTGCTTTTAAATATAAATCCCAAACAGGTTCCTTATTTGCAGTAACTTCCAATATTCTACCATTAGTACCACCACAAATTAAATAATTTCCGTTGCTAAGTAATTCGGCACTACCATATTTTATTGCTTTTCCAGGTATTGTATCAATATCTAAATCTAATTCCCAAGTTTTTTTAAAAGTTTCTTTGGCGTTTTGCGGCAACAAAATTCGCATTACTGTGCTTTTGCCTTTTTCTGTTTCTTCTCCATTATTAAACAACAAGACTTCATTTTTTCCAATTGGCTTTACATCGTGCTGTCGCGAAAATAAATTTGTTTGAAATACTTTTGTGTCCGAATTGGTTAATTTAGGTCCATACTGAGCCACAATTTTTTTTGATGCCTTATCAATTTTAATAATACGGTCAAAGTCGCGGCAACCTAAATAGAGATGTTTGTATGTAGAATCATACGCCACCGAATTACAATGCACCATTACCGATAACTTTGCATTTTTTGTACCATATTTTTTTAAAACGTCTTTAATTATCAGAGTATCAAAATTTTTCGAAAATTCCCAATGCCACAAAAGTTTGCCCAATGAATCAAATTCAAGTATAATACTGTTATCATAAGTATAGGTTGCTTTATCATTTTTGTCCAATTTAAATTTTTCCGTTGTTGCACCTAAAGCAATAAAATTACCATTTGGTAAACGATTGAATACGTGATGAAAATTAGTGACTTTTAGAATATGACTAAGCATACTCACGTGACAATACCAAATTAATTTAAGATCGCGATTAAAGTAGTACAAAGACGTATCGTTTGAAAAAGAAATATTACCATTGTTGTACATGTGTAAATCAACCATGTTATCAGGGATAAATGCGTTTTTAACACTTTTAGGAAATTGCCAAACAACCTTTCCGCTGCGATCGAGCGCACAAAAATATTTGTCAAGCCATATTATACCATCTCTATATTTTGCAGGTTTATTAATGTATTGAGAAACCGAAAAAATAGTTGGGTCATTAAAATCATTTTTCAAGAGTGAAAAACTATATGACTCTGAAGTAGATATTTTTTGTCCGGCTTGGGAGTATGCTTCCGTGTTCCATACATATTTTTTGCCAAATTCTAGATTTTTTACTAATGTACATGTATTAGAATCATTATAAACGAAATTGGCAGAAGGTATTTCGGCCTTTAAAGAATCAAAAGAGTTAATGTATAACTTATATAAAAAAGCTCCTTCAACTTCCTGATACCTAAACATTACTTGGTTGTAATTAAGTTGGGCACCTGATGGCGGAGAAATTTGCGCCAAAAGACCATTACAAAAAAACAATATGCCGGCAAAACTTTTAGCTATAATTTTCAAAAGGAGAATACTTTATGTTAATATAACTTCTCTTTTGGAGAAGGATTTAAATTTATTAGGTTAATTATTTTATAAAGGAATATTACCATGTTTCTTTTTAGGTAAATTATCTACTTTATTTTCCAGCATCTTAAACGCTTTAATTAATTTGATGCGTGTTTCCTCAGGTTTAATTACTTCATCAACAAAACCTCTTTCCGCTGCGCGGTATGGGTTAGCAAACATAGCTTGATATTCCGCTTCTTTTTCTTTCCACTTGGCATCTTTATCTTTTGCAGCTGCAATTTCCGCTTTAAAAATAATTTCGGCAGCGCCTTTCGCACCCATTACAGCAATTTCACTCGAAGGCCAAGCAAAATTCATATCGGCACCAATGTGTTTACTATTCATTACATCATAAGCTCCACCATAGGCCTTGCGGGTAATTACCGTAATTCTGGGAACCGTTGCCTCGCTAAATGCATATAATAATTTTGCACCGTTAGTAATAATAGCATTCCACTCTTGGTCTGTTCCTGGTAAAAAGCCTGGTACATCTTCAAATACTAATAATGGTATATTAAAGCTATCGCAAAAACGTACAAAACGAGCTGCTTTTGTGCTGGAATGTATATCTAAAACTCCCGCTAACACAGCCGGCTGGTTAGCCACAATACCAATGCTTCTTCCTGCCAAGCGCCCAAATCCAACAACAATGTTTTCGGCAAATAATTTATGTACTTCAAAAAATGTGTCGGTATCTATTACTTTTTCTATTACTTCTCTTATGTCGTAAGGTTGATTGGCGTTATTTGGAATAATTGTATTTAATTCGGGACGTAATTCATTTCCAATTTCGTAAGGCACAGATGGCGCATCTTCTTCGCAATTTTGAGGAACGTAACTTAATAATTGTTTTAAATAATTAATGGCTTCAACCTCATTAGCGCAAGCAAAATGCGTTACGCCGCTTTTAGAGGCATGTGTAATTGCACCTCCTAATTCTTCACTAGTAACTTCTTCGTGAGTAACTGTTTTTACAACGTTTGGTCCGGTTACAAACATGTAACTTGTGTTTTCTACCATTAAAATAAAATCAGTAATTGCAGGACTATAAACGGCACCGCCAGCGCAGGGCCCCATAATAGCACTAAGTTGCGGTATAACACCACTGCTGCGTACATTACGGTAAAATATATCAGCGTATCCTCCTAACGAGACTACACCTTCTTGAATACGTGCGCCACCGCTATCGTTTAAGCCAATTACGGGTGCGCCGTTTTTCATTGCCAAATCCATTATTTTGCAAATTTTTTCGGCATGCGTTTCGCTTAAGCTTCCTCCAAACACAGTAAAATCTTGCGAAAATACATAGGTTAAACGCCCATTAACATTGCCATATCCTGTAACAACGCCATCGCCCAAATATTTTTCCTTATCTAAACCAAAATCATTACTACGGTGTTGCACAAACATACCAATCTCTTCAAAACTGCCTTCGTCCATTAAAAAATGAACACGCTCACGAGCGGTTAATTTTCCTTTTTTGTGTTGTGCATCAATACGTTTTTGACCACCGCCTAAAAGCGCCTCGGCTTTTTTATCTTCTAATATTTTTATTTTATCGTTCATAGTTTTAATATCAATTTTTTTTACCGCAGATTACACAGATTTAAACAAACAAATAAATCATTTATTTATATGCAAAAATAAAAGACTCTGTGAGATTTGCGAAATCTGTGGCTCTTTTATTTAGTTTCTTCTTCAATACTGTTCTTCCTCAATACAACTGGATTGCGTTTTTTACGGAACTTTAAATTTAATAATTCTACACCGAAACTAAAAGCCATTGCAAAATAAATGTAACCTTTAGGTATATGTAGCTCTTGCACGTGCACGCCTTCTACTATTAATAACACTGCAATTAAAACCAAAAATGATAAAGCTAAAATTTTAAACGTAGGATGCTTTTCGATAAATGTAGAAATTTTTGGCGCATAATAAAACATAATTGCCATGCTAATAATTACAGCAATAGACATGGTTAAAACTTCGCGTGCCATGCCTATTGCAGTTACAATGCCATCTACACTAAAAACAATATCTATTAATAAAATTTGAGTGATAATTGAACGGAAACCTTTTTTAAGATTTTGTTTCGCTTCATCTCCTTCTTCATTAGCGCCTTCTAATTTATTATGAATCTCTAAAGTACTATTTACTAATAAAAATAAACCTCCTGCCAACATAATAATATCTTTTAATTGAACTGGATGATTAAAGAGAATAAATAATTCTTGTTCAATTTTTATTAAAAAAACTAAAGAAAACAAAAGGAAAATCCTCATCGCAATACCAACAGTCATCCAAATTAAACTGGCTTTTTTTGCTTGTTCTAATGGTAAACGATTCATTACAATAGAAACAAATATTACATTGTCAATTCCTAATAAAACTTCCATAATGGTTAAGCTAAGTAAGCTTAATAAACCATCTATAGATAATAAGTGTTCGAACATAGTACGTAAAGATATATTTTAATTTATTTTGACTTTAAATTGTGAATAATTAATAAAACAAATTTTAATCGGTATACGATACTTTTACATTAAAATCGGCACCGCCGCCAGACTTGCCTCTGCGCCAAGTAGAAAAAGCTTTTACCTTAAAAAAAGAAACCGTTGAAACTGAGGCCGCATAACAAAACTTTTTTATTTGCATTTCATCCATTAAACATTCTAAGCTTATATAAAAATCTTTAGCTGTTTGAATGTTGTAATTTTTAATCGGTAAAGTAAATTCGCCCTGCTTAATACCAACTTTAAATATAATGGCTTTTTTTAAGAGAGTAGGGCCAACCCAATCTTTGCCCATCCATTCGGGACTGCCAGCAGGTGGAGAAATGCGTTCGTAAATATTTAATCGAAACACTAAAGAATCATCGTATTTGTTTTGAATCACATAGAAACTAAAATCTTCCAACAAACAATTTTTGTTATTTCTAATTAAAATTGCTGCTTCTGCACCTTTCCAATTACCCTCAATATCAGCAAAACCTGTGCAATTATTTTTTGTGTAATGAGTGGTACCTATGGTTTTAAATTTTACTTTTTTTGATTTTATAACAATTTCGTTCAATTGCATTGGTAAAACCTCTAAAAACACTGTTTTTGTTGGCTCTTTTATAAAATCAGAAATTAAATAGCTTTGAGATTTATAACCTATTGCTGAAATTTTTAAACTATCACTTTTTTGTTTTTCAGATACAAAAAACTCAAAAATTCCCAGTTCACTACTAATTGTGCCAACAGATTTTGCAACAATACCAACGCTTACATAAGAAATAGCTTGTTTTGTAGATTTATCAAAAATTTGCCCGCTTACTTTTTGTTGGGCAAAAATAGTGGTTGATAAAGCAATAAATAGCAATGTAAATTTCACAGTCCGAAACTACTAAACAGCTGGCAATTATTTAGTACTTTTGCAAACTTATTATAAAGAGTTTCAAAAAAAATGATTTCAGCTAGTAATGTAAGTTTGCAATATGGCAAACGCGTTTTGTTCGACGAGGTAAATGTAAATTTTACACCGGGTAATTGTTATGGTATTATTGGTGCTAATGGTGCCGGTAAAACCACTTTTATGAAAATACTTAGCGGAGAGATAGACCCAACTAAAGGAAGGGTTAATATTTTGCCTGGTATGCGAATGAGCGCGCTAAAACAAAATCACTTTGAGTATAATGAGTTTACAGTATTAGATACTGTAATGATGGGTAACAAACGTTTATTCCAAATCATAAAAGAAAAAGACGCCATTTACGCTAAGCCCGATTTTAATGATGAGGATGGTATTAAAGCCAGTGAATTAGAAGCAGAGTTTGCCGAAATGAATGGTTGGAATGCTGATAGTGAGGCTGCCGAAATGCTTACTAATATGGGTATTATGCCTGCGATGCACACGCGTTTAGTAAAAGATTTAACAGGTAAAGAAAAAGTTAAAACATTGTTAGCGCAAGCGCTTTTTGGTAATCCTGATATTTTATTATTAGATGAGCCAACTAACGATTTGGATGTTGAAACTATAAGTTGGTTAGAGAATTTTTTAGCGGATTTTACAAATACAGTTATTGTTATTAGTCACGATAGACACTTTTTAGATGCCGTATGTACAAATATTTGTGATATTGATTTTGGAAAGTTGAGTATTTACACTGGTAACTATAGTTTTTGGTATCACATGAGCCAACTGCAGTTGAAACAACGTAGCGATCAAAATAAAAAGATTGAAGATAAGCGCTTAGAGCTACAAGAATTTGTTCGTCGTTTTAGCGCTAATGCAAGTAAAAGCAGTCAGGCAACTAGTCGTAAAAAATTATTAGAAAAATTAACGGTTGACGAAATTCCGGCTAGTACACGTAAATATCCGGGTATTATTTTCAGACAAGAACGTGAAGCTGGAGATCAATTATTATTAATTGAAAATTTAAATAAAACTAATGCCGATGGTGCGGTTTTTAAAGATGTAAATATTAATGTTAGAAAAGGAGATAAAATTGCTTTTATTAGTAAAAATCAATTAGCAGTATCGAGTTTATTTTCTGTTTTAGCAGATGAGGATACTGATTTTAAAGGCACCTTTACTTTTGGTACAACAATTTATAAAGCTTATTTACCAAACGATAATCATAAATATTTTCAGAATGCCGATTTAAATTTAATTGATTGGTTACGCCAGTTTAGTAAAGATAAAGACGAAACATATATTCGAGGATTTTTGGGTAAAATGTTATTTAGCGGCGAAGAGGTTTTAAAAAAGTGTAATGTTTTAAGTGGAGGAGAAAAGGTGCGTTGTATGACAAGCCGAATGATGTTGTTAAACCCTAATTTTTTAATTTTAGATGAGCCCACTAATCACTTAGATTTGGAAAGTATTATTGCTTATAACGATGCTTTAAAAGATTATGCAGGAACTATTTTATTTACCAGTCATGATCATCAATTAATGCAAACAGTTGCTAATAGAATTATTGAGTTAACGCCAAAAGGTATTATTGATAAGGTTTGTACTTATGATGAATATTTAGAAAATCCCGCGATTAAAGAGCAAAGAGAAAAGATGTATAAGTAATTTGTTTGTTTATTTGGAACTTCGGCAGTCTCAACAACCAACTTTTTAATTGAGCTTATGTCAGACCTTCAAGGTTTTTAAAACCTTGAAGGTCTTTTTATGTGTAACAAAATTACTATCACCGAAAAACAAAAAAGCCATCCCTAAAAAGAGATGGCTTTAAATTTTAATTTAAAAAAATATTATGTTTTGCTTTTAGTGAATTTTTCAGCCATTTTAACTGCTTCGTATAAACTTACTATACCGCCATTTTTTCCTAATTTTTCAAACTTTACCATTTCATCCTTAGAGCCAGGCATAAGTACTTTTTCTTTTTTATAAGTTTTTAAACTGCTTTTAATTAAAATCTTTTTTATTTGTTGAGGCGTTAGGCTTGGGTAGTAAGATTTTAAAACTGCCGCAACACCACAAGCTACTGGAGTTGCCATACTTGTTCCGCTTGCATCTTTGTATTCGCCCTCTGGCACGGTCGAATAAATATCAACGCCAGGTGCAAAAACATCTACTGTTTTTTTTCCGTAATTTGAAAAAGGTGCAACTATTTTAACTCCAGCCTTCCAGCTTAAAGCACCAATATCCATAAAATTAGTAGCCTCACCTTTGTCCTCAAATTTTTTGCAAGGATAATGTGTTACTTCATCAATATTTGTATGGTCGTTACCCGCAGCATGCATTAATAATACACCTTTGCTTTCGGCATATTTTACAGCGTCATCAACCACTTTTTTATCCCAGCTATACTTTTTCCCGAAACTCATATTTATTATGGTAGCACCATTATCAACAGCATAACGAATAGAGCTAGCAACATCTTTATCACGCTCATCACCTGCCGGTACACAGCGAATTGCCATAATTTGAACATCGTTAGCAACACCATCCATTCCTAAACCATTTTTTCTAGAAGCTGCGATAATACCGGCAACGTGTGTGCCATGAAAACTGTTAGGGCCTTTGCAATCTGGATTGCCATAATTTCTATCATTTGGGTTATTGTAATCATCACCAATAATTGGGCGAGGATCAAAATCCATATTTAAACCACATTCAACATAAGTTTTATATTGGTCATAGCCTTCTTTCATTTCAAGGGCAAGCTCATCTAGATTTGTTCCTTGTCCACTTTTCATCATGGCGCTACCAATCATTTTTAATTGCTTGTCAGTTTTTTCTACTGGTTCAAATTTTTGTAGAGCTGCCGCATCAATTATTTCAAGCTTTAATTGGTCTTTTGCATTTTTATTTAACGTGTTTAAGCCTTCGTATAAAAATTTTAGTTGGTTGTAACCACCTTCAAACTTATCTTTTGTTTTAGAATAATCTGCTAATAATTCTTGATATAATTTATAATCTTGTTTATCTTCTTTAGATTTAAAATCGCTTTCTACTTTACCATCAAATTTTGGTTTCATTTTGCGAATAAGTCTTGTCATTTCAAGATTTTCACCATCTACATTTTTTCCGTCTTTACCACCAATAAAATTCCATCCATGAATATCGTCTATATAGCCGTTATTATCGTCATCAATGCCATTTCCCGCTATTTCCTTTGGGTTAGTCCACATAACACCTTTTAAGTCTTCGTGCATGTAATCAACACCACTATCAATAACACCAACAATAACTGTTTTTGATTTTTTGTCTTTTAATAATTCCTGATAAGTTCTCTCTGTACCAACACCATTAATTTTATCGGTGGTTGGGTCAAGATTAAACCAATTTTCGGGACGTTTTTCTTGCGCATTAAATAATAATGCAGAAAGAAGTATTAGGGATAAAAAAAAGTGTTTCATGATTTGTTTTTATTTATAACAAATATAGAATATTGCATGGTGATAAATTTACCGGTTAACAACATTTTAATAAAATACCCCTAAATGGGGGAGGATTGAAGTGTAAAGCTATAAAGCACTTTATTGGTTGCTACTTAATCAACAAAAAAACCCTTTCTGTTTAAACAGAAAGGGTTTTTGAATTTGTAATTTATTACAAAATTATTTTTTTTCTTCTGCTCCTTTAGTTTCAGCAGCAGCTTTGCTTTTGCAACAAGTTTTTTTCTCACCTGCAGCGCAAGCTTCTTTTTTCTCACCAGCACAAGCTTTACCTTCGCCTTTTTTACAACATTCTTTTTTAGCTTTTTTGTCCTTGTCATCACCTAAAGTGTTAGCAACAACTGTAGTTCCGAATAAGCCTGCAAAAGCAGCCATTAAAATTAATTTTTTCATAGAGTTGGTTTTTAACTAGTTAATGTTGTAAAGGTAAGTTTTATATATTGTTTAAAATGTTAAATTTCATCAAATTAGTAACATTTTAAAATGATTTAGCTCATGTTTATTATCTAAGATCAATAATATCAAATACTACTAATAATGCAAATAACCAATAAAGAAAGATAAAGTGAAGTAGTAAGTCAATCCAAAAATTCAATGTGATTGATTTTCCGTCATGCAAATACATTGCTATTAAAGCTAAAATTGGAAATATACTTAAGATTACTAATATTATTAAATCTGTATCAGAACCACCTTTCTTTTTAGCCTTAACAATATTGTCTTGCTTACTGGAAACCGGTTTAATATTTGCTTTAGTTTCGAAATTATTTTTAGTGTCTGTTGATGCAGTATAATTTACTGAATTATTTTTAGGCTCATTTGTTTTAATTGGAGCTTTAACTATTTTAATTGGTTCGTTCGAAGTAATAGTAGTAATTACCTCTGGGTTTTTACTATTTTCAATTAAAACAGGAGTGTTTTTTATTGGTAATTTTTTAACTACATAATTTTTTTGCTCATTTTCTTTTCTGTGAGATGAACTATTTTTTGATGAAGCAAAATAATAGCCTTTTGTGTATTTGCGTTTCGTTAAATTAAATTTAGTAGCACATGAACTAAGAAAAATAATAGCGATTAAGGGTAAAATAATTTTGTTTTTCATTTTTTGCATTTTTTAGGTTAGTTAAATTTAAAATCAAATTTTCAATTTTCAAATTAATTTTTTTGAAAATAGGCAGTTATTGGGTAATGGTCAGTAAAAGTTTCTTCGCTGCGTTTGTAATTTACGCATTTTAATGCTTTATCATGCATTATATAATCAATTCTAAACTGTGGCCATTTGCCGGCATATGTCTGCCCAAAGCCATTTCCTTTTTCAATAAAAGTATCTTTTAATTTTTTGGAGATTTGTTGATAGGTATATGATGCCGCGGTATCATTAAAATCGCCGCATAAAATAATTTTATACTTGCAAGTTTTCATGTGTGCCACTACCATGTCTACCTGTTTAGTCCGCCGGGTAAAAGCTCGTTTTAACCTTCTTAAAATACTCTTACTGTTTTCAACTTCATCCGCGGCATCTTTTTTATCAGATATTACATCTTCTAAAAATTTATTGTCGCCCTTACTAAAACTTATAGACTGTAAGTGCAGATTGTAAACCCTGATGGTATCTTTATTAATGATCATATCTGAAAAAATACAAATGTTGTTGGATTTAGTTTTAAAAATAATTTTACCCTGATTTATTATTGGGTATTTACTAAAGGTGGCAACACCCCAATGGTCTACTTCTCTTAGTGTAGAAGTAAATTCTGTATGGTGATAAGGGGTTTTAAGAAGTGATTTTAAAGTATCGATATTGTTATAACCGCCTTTTAATTCTGAAGTGTAAAACTCCTGAAGACATAAAATATCTGGGTCGGTTTCTGATAAGCTTGAAAATATTTTATTACGAGTTTCTTTGTTTTTAGTCCAATTGTATAAATCAAATAGCATACTATTGTAAGAGGTTACTTTTAATTGTTTGGCTTCTGATTTTTTTGGAAAACTTATTTGTACATATCTTAATGCAGTTGGAACACTTATAGCTAAAGCAATTAAGCCAAATGTTATGACGGATTTAAATTGTACTAACCAGTATAACACAAAGAGTAAATTAAGAAGAAATAAAAATGGATAAGCTAAACCAAAAAAAGTGGGAATCCAGAAAAGTAAAGGGGAAATGTATTTCGCAGAAACAGAAATTAGTAAACTAACAATAATAAAATAGTGCAGCCAAAGCATAATTTTATTAAATAAAGAAAGTTTTCTTTCTTCTCTTAATGTGATTTTATCACGTAATTCTTTAACAGATATTTTTTGGAAAACAGATATAGGACTTTATTTTAGAGAAGCCAATGCTTCTTCAATAAATATATAAGAACTTAATATTTCTGGTTTTCCGTCAACGATGGCAACATCATGTTCGAAATGTGCGCTAGGCTTACCATCTGCGGTAATAATTGTCCAGCCATCCTTTAATTGTTTAATGTTTTTAGTTCCTAAATTAATCATAGGTTCAATTGCTAAAACCATACCTTCTGTTAATTTTGGACCATTACCTCGCTTTCCATAATTAGGAACTTCTGGCTCCTCGTGTAAATTTTTACCTAAACCATGGCCCACTAATTCTCTAACAACACCGAAGCCATTTTCCTCTGCGTATTTTTGTATTGCATAACTAATATCACCAATACGATTTCCACTAACCATTTGCTCAATGCCATATAATAAACTTTGTTTAGTAACATCAATTAATTTTTGGACTTCAGGTTTTATTTCTCCAACAGCAAAAGTGTATGCATGATCACCATAATAGCCATTCTTTTTTACACCACAATCAACAGAAATAATATCGCCTTCTATTAAGGGTTTATTGGTAGGAATGCCATGAACTACCGCCTCGTTTATTGAAATACATAATGTTGCCGGAAAAGGATTGTTTTTGTGGCCGTAGCCTTTAAATGCAGGGATACCGCCATTATCGCGAATAAATTCTTCTGCTAACTTATCTAATTTTATTGGTTCAACGCCGGGTTTAACTTCTTTTGCAATTATCGCCAAAGTTTTTGAAACCATTAAAGCGGACTCTCGCATTAATTCAATTTCGTCTCTTGTTTTTAAATAAATCATTTTGAACCAAATATTTTTTTAAATATTGAACCTTCAGTTTTTTTGTAATTATGATGCGCTTCTGGGTTTTTTAATTGGTGAGAAAATTCACCACCCTCAGGATGCAACATTTGCCATACTTCGCTCCAACCAATAAAACCACCTAAGCTTCTATCATCAATAAAAACGTCGGCGTTTAATTTGCGTGAAGTTCTTTCATTTAATTCTTCTTCAGGATAGTTTTTGTTTACCGCGTAAAATTCTACACCATTAGATTTACAATATTCAACAGCTTCATCTAATAATGGCCCGGTTCTGATAGTCCATAATAGTAGTTTATGTCCTTTTTTTTGAAGTTCTTTAAGGGTAGCAAATGCAAAAAGCATTTCTTTTCCAATAGCGGGATGTTTATGCTCTACAATAGTACCATCAAAATCAACTGCAATTACTTTACTATTTATATTTAAAAATGGTTGTTGCATTGTTATAAATTCTTAGCCGAAATTAAATTTAAATCTTTATCCAACTCATATAAACGAGGTTTACCAGTGCCAATTTCAAATTCAAGAATTTGAGCTGGGGTCATTTTTTCTAAATACATAATTAAGGCGCGTAAACTATTACCATGTGCCGCAATTACAACATTTTTACCGACTTTAAGTTTAGGAATAATTTCAGTTTCAAAATATGGAATTACACGAGCGGCTGTATCTTTTAAACTTTCTCCATTTGGAGGTGGTATATCAAAGCTTCTACGCCAAATTTTTACTTGCTCATCACCGTATTTTAAAGCTGTTTCGGTTTTATCTAAACCTTGTAAATCGCCATACATTCTTTCGTTTAAAGCTTTACTGTACGTTGGAACGAGTGGGGGATGACCAGCAGTTTCTAAAGCAATTGTTAATGTATTTTGCGCTCTTTTTAAATCAGAGGCATATGCATAATCAAAATGATAACCCTTTATTTTTAAGCCAGCATTTTTTGCTTCTTCTTTTCCTTTTTCTGTAAGTGGAACATCAACCCAACCTGTAAATTTATTTTCTAAATTCCAAGTGCTTTGTCCGTGTCTGAAAATTACTAATTGTGCCATAATAGGGCATAAATATAGTCAAAAAAAAGATTTTTAGGAAAAGGAATTTTTACTTAGTTACAACACAAACACACCTAAAGCCAAGCCATGCTGTTGGTTCAGTATAGGAAATCTCTTTACCTGCGCGACACTCTTCTAACAAGTTTCTCCAGCTACCACCTTTACTTACACCTTTTTCGTTTATCATTTCTGCAACGTTTCCAAAAGTATTGTATAATCCAAAATTATTTTTCCAAAAAGAATATGTGGGCGCTGTAACATCGGGATATTTGTTGTGCTCTTCAAAATATTTTTTCCAAATACTGTCAGTCATCCAACGATGATTAAACATTACCTCACCTTTTTTATTTTTACCCCCATTTAAAAAAAATTCTTTTCCATGGTTGCTAATTAATTCCCATTCTTCTTTTGTGGGTAAACGGTATTCGAGAGTTATTTCTTTTTTATTTTTGATATACCAATATTCTTTTACTCTTTCGGTTCTCCATTTGCAAAATGCAATTGCTTGTTCGTGTGAAATGCCAACTACCGGATAATCTCTATAAGCTAAATGACGGTAATAATATTTTACATAAGGCTCATTAGTGGTTGTTTTCTCGCGCCAGACTAATGTGTCTGGCAACGCAGAAATGTGTTCTTGTGATAATGAACCGTATTTATTTTTAATCCAGAATTCATATTCTTGCCAAGAAAAATTTGAAATTTCAGTTTCATCTGCAAAAAATGTTTCTGTTATTTGCGCTGTTCCTGGCGGTATAAAACTTTTGTTTTTAATTGTAGTAAATGATAAGGCAAGTGCAACAATTATGATAGAGCTTGAGATTTTTAGTTTTATCATATAATTTCCAAAGCTTTCTTTAAATCAATTAAATTATCGGCGCTTTCTGAAATTTCGGTGATTGTAAATTTGTTTCCGCCTTTATCGACAATAGCTTTAAATAAATCTTTTTTACAAATAAAAAGTTTATTGTTTTTAAATACGCAAATAGAGTAGCTATTAAGTGGGTTATAATTAATTTTAAAACCATCTTTTGCGTTGATATTAAGCACCGTTTTTGTGTTATGGTCAACAACATAAATCATATCAGGAACCATGAAATTTTCTTTTTCGTTTAAAACAAAAATGGGCGCAACTGTTTTGCCCACTGGCTCTCCATGTGGACAATCAGAATTGAAAATCCCAAATTTTGAAATACTAAAAACACGAATTGCTTTTACGCTATTACTTAAAGAGCTAAAAGAATTCTCTAAATTCTTTTGGTCATTTGCTCGCGAACGGTCTTCAATAAGCCTTCTTTCTTTTTGGTATTCGTCTTCTTTCTTTTTAAGCTCGGCAAGATATACCTGCTGTTTCGCTGCCATTTCTGCCATTAAACGTTTTTCGTCATCTTTACGTTTTTCGACAAGAGCTTCATATTCAGTAAATTTTTTCTGGTATTTTTTCTCTGCTTTTTCAAAATCTGCACCATTAAGGGTAGGGTACACAATTAATTTTTCGACTTTATTTCGATAGGAAAGGGTAAGTAGATAATTTTTACCTTTAACCGGACCTTCGCTTACTTTAACATCGCTCCATGTTATTTCATGCAGTTCTTTAGAATAATTTTTATTTTCTGGTCCAACTTCAAAAATTACATTGTCAAATGCAGATAGCTCTGGGAACTCTTTGTAGCTACCCTCTAAGAAGAATGTAGGGCGCCCAGGCGTTGGTTTATTTAATTTTTTAGGCTCTTTAGCTTTTGGCAAAGCCTCTACTTTTTTAGTATAAACAATTTTAACACTATCAATTTTTTTAGGGATAACGACATCAATCTGATTTTTTAATGCTTGAAGTTTAGAATTAATTTCGTTGTTGTTAACTTTTTTAGAATTATTGTTTTCAGTATTGATAGAAGAAAGTTTATCGTCTTTTTTAAGATACTCCCAGTTTTTTGAAATTGTATCCAAATAATATTGGTTAAAACGATTTTCTTGAGATGTTGATACAAGTTCTACCTCTACCTTTTTATTTGGTTTAATAAACACAGGCTCGCCATTTTGTGAACCTTTAATATCAAACATTCCGGCGCTTTCTAAATTATATTTTGTTCCAGCGCTATCATAAGCCATTGGTATACCCGACGCAATAATGTCTGCGGCATCGTGAAACTCACGGTATTCAATAATAACATCACCAATAACATCCTTACCTGCCTTATCTACAAAGGTGTTTTTTGGAACTTTTATTTTAGAGTTGGATGGATGTTTTATTTCTCCACCTTTTGCATTATTAATTTTATAAGAAGTATAATTTACTTTGAGCTTTTGAGATGGTTCGTTAATAAATTTTTTTGTTGGAGGAGATTTTTTTTGAGCTAATGTTTGAGTAGTTATTTCTTCATGCTTTGTATTTTGTTTGGTTTCGTTATTAAATAAGGTTAGGTAGCTAATAGTGCAAATTACAGTGATACCTGCAATTACGGCCGAGTATCGGACTTTTTTACTCTTCCACCAACTTTTATCGTGTTTGGCTTTATTTAAACTTTGCTGTTTAAATTGTTTAACAAGTTGCTCAAAATTCTGGTGTTTTTTAATTTCTTCATCACTAATCTTTGGTCTGTCTATATTAAATTTTGGTTCCATTGTGTTATTATATTTTAATTTTACTCATCGATTTTTTTAATTTCTCAATAATTCTGTACATTCTAACTTTGGCGTTTACCTCGGTAATATCTAATATCTCTGCAATTTCTTTAAATGGTCTTTTTTCAAAAAATCTGAGTTCAACCATATTTAAGTCATCACTATCTAATTCTGTAAGCAATTTTTTTATTGCAGGAATATACTCTTCAAAAAATGGCTCTTCGTTTTCTTCACAAATAAATTTTAGATCGCCAATGTCCGCATTAATAGCACGACGATCTTTTTGTATTCTGAAAACTTGCATTAACTCATTATGAGCAATACGGTATAACCAACTTGCAAATGGAACACCTTTAAATTGATAATTTGGAAGATTAGTTAAAGCTTTTAAAAATACCTGACTAGTAATATCAAAAGCGGTATCCTTGTCATCCATCCTTTGATACAAGTATTGAAAGATTTGTTTATAATATTTATTATAAAGCGGACCAAAATTTTCAGGATTTAATTTTGCAGCTTCAATTATTATTAACTCCTCATTAAGTTGCTCGTTGGTATGATGAAAATGTGGGTTAATTGCCATAAAAGCTTAAGTTTAATTGACTTATGTTCTTATAAGCAAAATAGCCCTTTAGGGTTACGCCAAAATTTCAAATAACTTATAGTTTATAATTAAGTAATTGATAATCAGTTACAAAAACTTTAGTTAAAATGAGTGAAAAATACTTTTTAATGGGTGAAATGGTGTTTTGAGTGAGTGAATAGCGATAATAACTTTCTATTTTTTAATTAAAGGGATTTTTTTTTAATGGAATTTATAATTATAAATCTGATTCTTATCACTAGTTCTTTTTTATATTTTATATAGCTTCGATCAATTATTTAATTCCATTCTTAAATAATTAATAAAATATTAACCCTTATAATTAAAACAGTTTAATGGAACTGTAAAAAAACAACAAATGAAAAAATTAATTACAATAGTGGCAATTGCTACCGGAATTTTTTTAACAAGCTGTACAAACATTAACAGAAGTATGCGTGAACCTAATACGCGTTTAAATTTGGAGAAAAAAGATTTTAGTTTATCAGACCAAGTTACGGGGGAAGCAACTTCAACAAAAATATTATCAATTGATTGGAATCGTTTATTTTTAAAAGAGAGTGGAAGCCACAATAATGATAATTTAAGACCCTCTCTGCCAATTAATTTAGCCTCTATTCCCGTTATTGGCGGTTTTGTTATGGATCCAACTGCAGGATATGCATTATATGATATGATGAAAAAAAATCCGGGTTACGATGTAGTCTTGTATCCACAATACGAAGCAACTGTAAAGCGCCCAATTGGCTTAGGTTTCTTATACAAGATTACAACTGTTAAGGCAACTGCGAGATTGGGAAAACTAAATAAATAAAATTTTAATCAATGTATAAAATAAAAAAAGGGTCGTTAAATTAACGACCCTTTTTTATTAGAATAGTGCCCAACTATTCTTCACTTTTCAATAAAGTAACATGTCCTGTTAAATCATGATTTTTATTAAAAATATCCACAACATTTATTTTCCAAACGTAAATATCTTGTTTAATTGGCTCGTCACTATTTCTAGTGCGACCATCCCATTTGTTTTCAATATCATTCGTTTCAAATAATAAATGTCCCCATCTATCATAAATCTGAAGTGTGAATTTATTAATATTATAACCTTTAGCAGTAAAACCATCATTTAAGCCATCACCATTTGGAGTAAAGGTATTTGGTACATAAATTATCCAACTTGGCTTAAGTTTAATTATGCGCGATGTAGTGTCTTTACAACCATATTTATTAGTTACAACTTGAAATATAACTGGGGTTACTTTATCAAGATTTTTGAAAGTGTAATTAAAATTTTCAACTCCAAAACTCGAGCCATCATTTATATAATAACTTGTTGCGTATGCGCCTCCAGCATTAGTGCTAATAGTAGCAGAGGGATCATTTTCATCTAACTCCTCAGGCTCGATTTTAAAATCTGCAAAAGGTTTTGGATGTACAATTACGTAATCAGGCATAATCAAAGTTCCTATACATCCGCTATCACTAACTACTTTTAAAGTAACAGCGTAGTTTCCTGATTTGTAACAATGAGTTGGGTTAGTGCTGTAATCTGGTAAACTACCATCACCAAACTGCCATTGATAAGTGCTAATTGAGCCATTAGAAATAGTAGATGAATTGGTAAATGAAACGCATAACCCGGTACAACCTTCTTTATTTGGTGCAACAAATGCTGGGTTTGGTTTAGGGTTAACATAAGCTGATTTTGATTGTACATTTATACAGCCATGTACTGTTTGTACCTCAAGTTTAACTAAATATGAACCACTGGCTGTATAGGTGAATTGTGGACTATGAAACAAGTTATCTACTACATTATCGCCATTAAAATCCCATTGATTGCTGATGATTGGACCGTCGGCAGAGGTAGAAAGGTTAGTGAATTTGGTAACATCACCTAAACAAGTAGACTTAGTTGAGAAATTCGCAACCGGATTGGCATGAACAATTACCTGATTGATTTTTGAAGCAGCGCATTGATAATTACTAACTGCTTGTAGTTTGGTATTATAGTTACCATAGTTTGGATAAACTATTGATGGATTTACTGAGATGGTATCATCCCAAATCCCATCATTTTGAAAATCCCAACGCCATTTTGTAATATTTCCTCCACTTATAATTGTAGTGTTATTAAATTGAGTAGCTTGATTTAAACATGCATTATTAGTGTTAAAGTTTACATTTGGTAAATTGTAAATACTAACTAAAGCTGTGTGAGTTGTTGCGCAATTAAAATTGGATGTTGCTGTTAATTGTACAATATAATTATTTGGAATACTGTAATTAATTTGAGGATTGGTTTGAGAGGATGATTGTTGGTTACCAAAATTCCAAATGTATGAGGCAATTGTGTTTCCTGGAGCAATACTAGATAAATTTGTAAATGTAGAAGCTGTACCAAAACATTGGTTTTGTGCTACAAATGAAGTTGTTGGTACAGCGTGAACCACAACAGTGCTTGTATAATTATTTATACAGTTAAAATTGCTAATTGCTTGCAGACTTGCCACATAGTTTCCAACTGCAGGATAAATATAATTTGGATTAGCTAATGTAGAGGTTGGATTTCCTACGTTATCAAAATTCCAAAGTATATTAGTAATATTTCCCGAGCTAATTGTACTACCGTTTGTGAAAAAAGTTGGTGCCCCAAGGCAAGCATCGTTATTAGTAAATGTAACAACCGGTACTGGATGTATAACAACATTACTAGCAAAAGTTGAAGAACAATTTTGATTACTAACTGCTGTTAAAGTTACTGGAAACGTTCCGCTAGTAGTATAATTATATGATGGGTTAGTTAAGTTGGAGTTATTTCCATTTCCAAAATTCCATGTATAAGAACTAATGTTTCCTGTTGCGATTGTAGACGAATTGGTAAAGTTTACGTTGGCATTTTGACAAGTTGCCGGCGCCGTAAAATTTGCAACCGGATAAGGATAAATGGCAATGCTTTGAGTGCTGGTATTAACACAACTGTGATTTGAAACTGCTGTTAAACTTACCGAATAATTTCCTGGACCGGGAAATGTATACACTGGGTTTTGAGCAGAAACAGTTGGAGTAGTACCAAAATTCCAACTATAATTAGTAATAAAACCGTTGCTGATACTTGAAGTATTCATAAAAGAATATTGTGGAGCACATGCATTTGGCGATAAACTATTAAATGAAACTGTAGGATTTGGATAATTACTTAAGGTGTAGGTAAACTCTGGACCAGTGCATCCAGTCATTAAAGTTGTTTGGCAAGAATAAACACCTACCGCCGAAACGTTAACACAGGTAGTAGAATTATTTAATAAGCCTGGACCATTCCAAGTATAACTTCCAAATCCTGATGGAGCGCAAAAGGTTTTGGTTGCTCCCGCACAAATGGTATCTGCTGAGCCTTTTACAAAAGCCATACAACTTCCATCTATATATGCATAGCCATAATGTCCTCCTAAGGCACAATCAAATGTTGTAAAGCGTATAGTTACATTTTGACCAATATAATTTGTTAAGTCTACTATTACATTAGTCCAAGGCTTATAAACAACACCGTTAAATGTTGGCGAATTAAAAAAGCCTGGGATATTTCCTCCTGCAGATACATTATAAAATGTACAAGGAATTTGATTTGCTAAACTATCTAACATTACAATTTGAAAAGAGGGTTGTTGGGCAACTGTATGCCCAGGATCTTGAAAAACAACCGCATAACGATAAGTGAAATTTGCATTTGCGGCGTTAACCATAAATGTTTGTTCAACTCTATCTGCTTGGCCGCCAGTTATATTATTTCCTATTCTTAAAGAAAAATTTCCTCCTGTTGCAACAACAGGAAAACCGCCAGCAGGATCATTTCCTGCACCAGTCATTAAAGTTTGTTGTCCACCAGGGTTTGGACAGCAACCTAAAGGATTAAAAATTGGATGAAAGCCGCAAGTTGGTGTCCAGCCATTTAAGTTTCCACTTTCAAAATCAATATTAACGCAAGGACCTGCATTAACGTTGGTTGGGTTTTGAGGAACATAAGGTTTTTGTTCTGATTGATTTGTTGTAGCTGAATTTAGCTTTTGATGCGAAGAGATAAACTCTTTTCTATCGGGTACAGAAAGTTTAAGTTTGTCTGCATATGTATTCCAAAAAGAGGAATTAAACGGAGTAATTGTTTCAGTGGCTGTATTTATTTTAGTTTGGCCGTATAGTATTGTCTGAACAATTAAGCCAAGCAGGGCGATAATGTAGATTTTTGTTTTCATGACAATGAGATTTTAGTTGGGTTAATTTTTTGTTTTTTGTTTTCATAATAGTTTTTAAAATTTTTATTCGGTTTTATAATTTAAGTTAATTTATTACAATCTCTCCAAAGCCTTGTTTTATTAATGTTTCAGGGTAGATTGGATTTCTGATTATATTTTACGAAAAGAAAATAGAAAGGTTGTGCTTGGTTACAAACAAATAGTTGTTAATTGTGATAAATTCGCTAAAGCTTAAGAATATTAGCTCAAATAGCTAAGAACTATCTTCCAATAAAAAAATAATTTTAAACTAAATTTTTGCTTGAAAATAAAAGCGGCAATAAATTTGAAACCGAAGGACTAATAAACACTTCACCATCTTCGCCGGCCATAATTAAACGAATAGGAGAATCGAATTTTATTTCATACTCAGCTAAAGCCTGACGGCAAGCTCCACATGGTGGAACAGGAGTGTTTATAATTTGGTTTTTAGATTTTACTGAAACTGCAATTGCAATAATTTTTTTGTCTGGGTATTGAGATGAAGCATAAAATATCGCAACTCTTTCGGCACATAACCCAGATGGGTAAGCGGCATTTTCCTGATTGTTTCCTGTTATTATTTTACCATCCTCAAATAAAACAGCAGCTCCTACTTTAAAGTTTGAATAAGGAGCGTAGGCATTTATTAATGCTTTTTTCGCCTCTAATAAAAGTTCCTGATCTATTTTACTTAAACTATCAAGTGATTGGTAAACCTCGTATGAATAATTTCCGGTGATTAATTTTGGCATAATAAGTTAAAGGTAATTAATTGATTTACGTGAACTAAAAATTAACTAATTTTATTTGCGGCATCTTGTCCAACAATACTCCCTATGGCTATTCCCATTCCGCCCATTCGCACCGCGGCCAATACATTTGAATGAATAAATTTTATAATTGGTTTTTTTTCGCTACCAATCCCCATAATTCCGCTCCATCTATAATCTACTTCAAATTTTGTATCTGGTAAAATCATTTCTTTTAATAGGTAATCTAATTGTTTTTGTATAGTGTTGTTTAGTTCAAGTATTGTAGTTGTTTCGCCTTTAAAATCAAGGTTTCTTCCACCACCAAATAAAATTCTATCATCAATATTTCTAAAATAATAATAGCCTTCTTGATAATGAAAAGCCCCTTTTATTTTAAGGTTCTTAATTGGTTTTGTAATTAAAACTTGAGCTCTGGCTGGTTTTACATCAGGAATGTTGAGCAACTCTTTTGCAAAGCCATTTGTAGCAACAACAACTTTTGTAGCTTTAAAAATTCCAAAATCGCTTAATAACTCAACCGAATCTAATAAGCTATTAATTTTTGAAACAGATATACTATTTAAAACTGTAATTCCTAGGTCGCGTGCAAAAGATAATAAGTTATTTGTCATAAGACTTGTATCTATTTGACCTTCGTATTGATTTAAAATAACCCCTTTAATATTTTTAAAGTTTAATTTTTTTGGAGAAAGAGTAGAGTAACATTTTTTTTGACCTATTATAGTTGTTATTTTTTTATTTAATTCATCAATTTTATTTACACAATTTGAGTAATTTTCTTCTTTGTCAAATAGTTCATAGCCTCCAAGAGCCTTATAGTCAATATGCTTATCCCCCAAACGTTGTCTTAATAGTTTAAGTCCATTCCAGCGCATTTCAACAGTTTGCCAAACAGTTTCATCATTCATTTTACTTAAGTCGTCTAATAATTCGCTTACACTACCAAAGCAAGCAAAACCTGCATTTTTAGTACTTGCGCCACTTGGCAAAATACCCTTTTCTAAAACTAATACTGTTGCTTTTTTGTTTTTTTGTTTGAATGATATTGCGGTGCTAAGCCCAACAATACCACTTCCAATAATAATTAAATCAAATTTTTTAAAAAGAAACTTATTTTCCCAATAACTATGGTTAACATTTTTAGGCATTTAAAGAAAAAAATTAAGAAATAATTTATTAATATTTTGTAAATTTAGTAACTATATTTGGCTTACTTCAAACTAAGGTATGATTATAAAACGCATATTTTATATATTTTTATTGCTTACTATTTCTTTGCCTTTTATTTGTCAGGAAGTGCCTATTCGTTTTGAGGGAACTGTTTCGGATGAGAGTATTAATTTAGGAGGAGCTACAATTCAAATTATACAGGGAGGGAAAACAGTTCAAAACGTCACAACAGACGGTGGTGGTTATTATTCTTTTAGCCTGCCACTTGGAGGGGACTTTTTAGTAACCGTTTCAAAAGATGGTTATGTTTCTAAAAAATTCTCTGTAAATACAATGGGGGTTCCTCCGGAAAAAGCAACAATTAAATTTGCAGATATTGAGGCTAGTCTTTCGCTTTTTAAGCGTTACGAAGGCGTTGATTATTCCTTACTGAACCAACCTTTAAATAAATATAGCTATAACCCTAATAAAGATAATTTTGAATACGACAAAGCTTATTTAGAACAGATGATTGCTGGTATGCAGTCTATAAAAGAAGCGGAAAAAGCCGCGAAAAATAAAGAAAAAGATAAAGAGGCAAATTATCAAGCTTCAATTAAAGCTGGCGATAAAGCGTTTGGGAAAAAAGAATGGCAGTCAGCAATTGGTAACTATCAAGCTGCTTTGGCTATCAAGGCTAATGAGTCTTACCCAAAAGATCAAATTGCGAATATTAATAAATTAATTGCCGATGCCGATGCACAAGCAAAAGCAGACGCAGCAGCAAAAGCAAAGGCAGATAAAGAATTAGCAGATAAATTAGCTAAGGAAAAAGCCGCCGCAGAAGCTGCAGCAAAAGCCAAGGCGGATAAAGAATTAGCGGATAAATTAGCCAAAGAAAAAGCGGATGCAGAAGCAGCAGCTAAAGCCAAAGCGGATAAAGAGTTAGCTGATAAGTTAGCTAAAGAAAAAGCAGATGCAGAAGCAGCCGCCAAAGCCAAAGCAGATAAAGAATTAGCAGATAAGTTGGCTAAAGAAAAGGCGGATGCAGATGCAGCAGCTAAAGCTAAGGCAGATAAAGAATTGGCAGATAAGTTGGCAAAGGAAAAAGCGGCGGCTGATGCTGCAGCCAAAGCCAAAGCGGATAAAGAGTTAGCTGATAAATTAGCTAAAGAAAAAGCAGACGCGGAAGCCGCAGCCAAGGCTAAGGCTGATAAAGAGTTAGCAGATAAATTAGCTAAAGAAAAAGCAATTGCAGACGCTAAAGCTAAAGCAGACGCCGACGCAGCAGCTAAAAAAGCTGCCGATGAATTAGCGGCAGCAAAAGCTAAAGGAGATAAAGAATTAGCAGATAAATTAGCAAAGGAAAAAGCTGAGGCCGATGCAGCCGCTGCGGCTAAAGCTAAAGCGGAAAAGGAATTAGCAGATAAACTAGCGAAAGAAAAAGCAGAAGCTGATGCAAAAGCCAAAGCGGAAAAAGAGTTAGCAGATAAAATAGCAAAGGAAAAAGCTGATGCAGAAGCAGCTGCCAAAGCTAAAGGCGATAAAGAATTGGCGGCTAAATTAGCGAAAGAAAAAGCAGAAAAAGATTTAGCCGATAAACTAGCAAAAGAAAAAGCCGAGGCGGAAGCTGCGGCTAAAGCCAAGGCAGATAAGGAGATTGCTGATAAACTAGCGAAAGAAAAAGCTGAAGCTGATGCAAAAGCAAAAGCAGAAAAAGAATTGGCGGATAAATTAGCCAAGGAAAAAGCCGATGCAGAAGCTATTGCAAAAGCAAAAGGGGATAAAGCAGCATTAGAAAAACTTGCTAAAGAAAAGGCTGCCGCTGAGGCAAAAGCAAAAGCTGATAAAGAAGCTGAAGATAAACTTGCAAAGGCAAAAGCTGAAAAAGAACTCGCTGATAAGTTAGCTAAAGAAAAGGCAGATAAAGAAGCCGCCGATAAATTGGCAAAGCAAAACGAAATTAAATCACAGTCTGTTACCGCAGTGCCTACAGACTCGAAATATAAAGATGCAATAAAAAGTGCGGATGGTTTTTTTACTTCAAAAGATTTTAGTAATGCTAAAAAATATTACGAAGAAGCTCTAACCTATAAAGGTGGTGATGCTTATGCAAAAGTTAGATTAATAGAGTGCGAAAAAAGAATTAATTCTGATCAAAACCAGGGTGATGATAGAGTGAAACAATTATTAGCAAAATATGGTCCAGGTGTTACGGAAGAAACAATTAATGGAACAGGGGTTGTTATTGTTCAAAGGGTTGTAGTAAAGGCACAAATGGCTTGGGTTTATCAAAAGAAAATTTTTAGTTGGGGGGGCGTTTCCTATTTTAGAGACCAAAACCCAATAACCGAAAGTACTTGGGAAATAGAAACAAAACCTTAATAATTTATGGCAATTTTACCAGCCTTTATGGCCGAAGATATACATTGTTGCGTCTGTGGAAATAATGATAAAACTAAATTTCAATTAAAATATCAAAAAGAAAACTTCGCAGTTGTTACTTGTAATAATTGTTCTTTTCATTTTATCCCTCCGTATTACCGAAAAAAAATTGAATACACACAATATAAAAATGCAGATGTAACTGCAGCTGTTAGAGCCGGTAATAATTGGATAAAAGTTCAACGGCATAAACTAAGATTTAAATTCATTCAAAAGTTCGCAAAGTCTGGCAAATTATTTGATCTTGGCGCAGGTTGGGGACATTTTATGCTTGCAGGTAAAGAGTTAGGATACGATGTTTATGGCGTTGAAATTTCTGAACAACCTTATTTATATTGTGTAAATGATCTTAAACTACCAGTAGACCATATTGATTTTTTTGAAATGGATGAGTCAAAAAAGTTTGATGTTATAACCATGTGGGACGTTTTAGAACATATTGATAAAGCAGATGAGTTTCTTGCAAAGTGCGCTAAACTTAACAAGCCTGATGGTTATTTATTTTTACAAGTTCCACAAATTGATAGTTACTTTGCCAAGCGCCATAAAGATAATTGGAAAATGATGGGGCTCGATCATGTGAATTATTTTAGTAAGGACACAATTACTAAAATACTTGCTAATAACGGTTACGAGGTTGTGAAAATAAAATCGTCGTTCGAAATTAAGTTATTTATCATGTACACTTTACTACCTATTATTAAGAAATTTAAAAGCCAAAAAAAACAAACTAGAGCACAGGCTAATACGAGTATTAATGCTGCGGAACGCCAGCAATACTTTAATAAATTTACCAATAAACCAATGTGGCAATTAAAGCTTTTTGTATTTATTCATAATTTTATATACAACACGCTTTCTTTTTTAAATATTGGAGAAGAAATGATGGTTGCAGCCAGAAAGATAAAATAATTTAATCTTTTTATTTAACTCTGGTTTTGTAAAAAAGTAGGAATTTAAAAGCATAAAAAAAACCCGTACTATCTAAATTGTACGGGTTTTTTATTAATAACCTTAATTATTCAATAATTATAACCAAGTATTTTGAAGCACTCCAAAATTCTTTAGAGTTTGTTATTTCAATTTTCTCCACTGGTTTTTCTCCAATTATTTTATAAGAACTACTTGGGTGAGTCGTGATAATTTTAGCTTTTTTAGCTCCAATAGTAATTGAATTTGTTTGTTCAATATTTACCTTAGTGAAATATTCCTTATTAAAATCAGATTTTACTTTTGTAGTTTTTCCTATACCAATAAAACCACCCTCCTTAGAAATTACATTTTTTTCTTTTAATTCTTTTGAAGTTCCTATAGCATAATAGGCAGTGTTTATTTCATCTGTTTTTAATGCGTTTTCTGTTTCTACTTCTTGATAATTTGTTGTTAAATTAGATAATTCAATATTTAATCCTTCAATACGATTTTTTAAATCAGAAATTTCGCTATCCTTTAAATTAAGACTGTTTTGCAAATTTTCAATCATTTTCTCTAAACCTTCTAACTTTAAATTGCTATTCTTTAATTTTGAAGTTAATGAACCAATTCGGTTTTTGTTTTTAGACATCAAATCATAAATTGCTTGAATATCTTCCTTAATTTGATCTTCTTTACTTTTTACATCACCAGTAGTACTTGCCTTTGTAACAATTTTTTCTTTTTCTTTTATGGTGTTTAAATTCTCCTGAATCTCATTAAAAGTAGAAATGAACTCTTGCATTGCAATCTCTTTCTCTGATAACTTCCCATTCAAATCACCATTTACACTTAGTAAACTATCCGCTAGTGGGTTAACTTCTTTTTCCTTATCACCGCAAGAATTAAAACTTAAACTCCCAATTGTAAGTAGTAAACTTGCCACTAAAATTTTATATAATTTCATTTTTATTTGTTTTATTAATTGATTCTAATTTTTAGTAAAAGTAACCTAAATAAATAAAAAAAAGACGCATTTTTATACGTCTTAATAAATATATTATTTAAGCTAATTAACAAAATTCATCATAAACTGCCTTCAAATGTTCAGAAATAGCAGCAGCATTATGTCCTTCAATATTGTGACGTTCAACAAAGTGTACTAATTCACCATTTTTAAACAAGGCAATTGCCGGGCTACTAGCAGGGTATGGAGAAAAGTGTTTTCTTGCTTGAGTTACTGCATCTACGTCAAATCCTGCAAAAACAGTAGTTAAATTGCTAGGCTTTTTAGCGTTTTCTAGGCTTTTTTTAACGCCCGGGCGACAAGCACCTGCGGCGCAACCACAAACTGAATTTACTACCAGTAAAGTAGTACCTTCTGCTTTTATAGCGTTATCTACATCTTCAGGATTAACTAATTCTTTAAAGCCAGCTATTGTTAGTTCGGCTTTCATCGGGTTTACTATTGCTTCTGGATACATGATTTGAGATTTTATAATGTAAAGGTACACACAAAAATTTGTTTTAAAACAGAAGCATGTTAAATTATACAAAACCTAAAAAAATAAAATTGGCATAATTAACGCTTTTAATGTGGGAAAAAATTACATTTCTGTTATATTTGCTAATCTTAAAAATTATGAAAAAACTAATAATAACTGTCGCCCTAATAACCAATTGTTTGGTTTTGGTTAATGCTCAAAAAAACATTCCAATTGCAAGTTCTGCACCAAAAACAACTATTCCTACTCCAACTCTTATTGAAGAAGTTAAAAAAGTTGGGAATGAAATTGTTATCACATATAAAAAATACCAACTTCCTAACGGACTTACTATTTTAATTCATGAAGATCACAGCGACCCAATTTGTTATGTGGATGTAACTTACCACGTTGGTAGTGCTCGTGAGCAACAAGGAAGAAGTGGCTTTGCTCATTTTTTTGAACACATGATGTTTCAAGGATCAAAAAATGTTGCCGACGAGCAACACTTTAAAATTATTACAGAAGCTGGAGGTACTTTGAATGGAAGCACTAATACTGATAGAACTAATTATTTTGAAACTGTTCCAAGTAATCAGTTAGAAAAAATGCTTTGGTTAGAAGCCGATAGAATGGGTTTTTTATTGGATTCTGTTACTCAAAAAAAGTTTGAAGTTCAGCGTGCAACTGTAAAGAATGAAAGAGGACAGCGTTATGATAATGCTCCATACGGATTAATGAGCGAGAAAATGGGCGAAGCTCTTTATCCTCAAGGTCATCCTTATAGCTGGACAACTATTGGATATTTGGTTGATTTAAATCGAGTAGATGTTAATGACTTAAAACGCTTTTATATGCGTTGGTATGGCCCAAACAATGCCGTATTAACTGTTGCCGGCGATGTTAATACAAATGAAGTTTTACAAATGGCCCAAAAATATTTTGGTAGTATTGAAAAAGGGGCAGAAGTAAAAAAGCAAATTGTTCCGCCATTTAAGTTAGAGGCAAGTCGTTACGTTTCTTATGAAGATAATGTGAAATTTCCTCAAATGAATATTTCTTATGTTACTGTTCCTGCAAATCATAAGGATGAGGCGGCTTTAGACATTCTTGGAGATATTCTTTCTGGTTCTCAAGGTTCGCCAATGTATAAAGCATTTATTGAGTCCAAAAAAGCCTTAAATGCAAATGCTTTTCATTTTACTAGAGAGTTAGCTGGGCAATTTATGTTTATTATTAGAACTAATCCTGATGTTTCTTTAGCTGAGACAGAAAAAGAATTAAAAACTGTTTTAGATAATTGGGAAAAAAAGGGCGCCACCGATGATGATTTAATAAAGTATAAAGCGCAATTCGAAAGTAGTTTATATGACAGATTAAACACTGTGCAAGGTAAGGGTGCAACCTTAGCATCTTATTATACATTAACAGGTAATGCTAATTATATTAAGAAAGAAATAGCCGAAGTTATGGCAGTTACAAAAGCAGATGTTATGCGTGTTTACACTACTTATATTAAAAACAAACCGGCGGTATATTTAAGTTGTTTACCTAAAGGAAAAGAAGATTTAAGACCACAGCCAGATAATTGGAAAATGTATGATAGAATTGTAGAACAAGAAAGTGCAGAGTATAAAAACTTATCTTTTACTGAACCTAAAGATAATTTTAACAGAGCAATTGTTCCAACTGCAAAAGCCGCTGCGCCCGTTCCTGTTCCAAATTTTTATACAACTAAAATAAATAATTTAATTCCGGTTATTGGAATTACAGATAAAGAATTTCCAAAAATTAATATTTTAATCAGTTTTAAAGCCGGTCATCTATTTGAGCCTAAAGAAAAATCTGGTTTAGCAGAGTTAATGGCAAAATTATTAGGCCAAAGTACTTTAAAAACAAGTGCTGAAGAGGTTGAAAATAAGCTGGCCAGATTAGGCTCATCTATTGATATTAATTCAGGGCAAGAGGATATAACTATTAGCATAGAATCTCATAAGAAGAATTTATTAGCCACACTTAAAATTGTTGAGGAAAGTTTATTTGAACCAAAATTTGATAAAGAAGAATTTGAAATAGAGAAAAAAGGTCAGCTAGACCAGCTTATGCAATTACAATCAAACGCCGGCGCTTTGGCAGAAATGGCATTTAAGAAAATTCTTTATGGACCAGATAATGTATTGGGTTATTTAGGAAAAGGTACTTCTGAAACTGTATCCTCCATTACTTTGGAAGATATAAAAGATTATTACAACACTTTAAATAGTAGTATGGTTTCTGTAGCAGTTAGTGGTGATATTAATAAAGAAGAGATTGAAAAAAATCTTACTTTTCTTTCTAAGTTAAAATCGGGGGATCCTGCTAATGCAAATATTAGCGAAATACCAAAAATAGAAAAAACTAAAATTTATTTTGTTGACAAGAAAAACGCGGCTCAAAGCGAAATTCGTGTTGGTTATATAGCTCTCCCATACGATGCTTTAGGCGATTATTATAAAGCCTCTATAATGAATTTTAGTTTTGCTGGCGCTTTTAATAGCCGCATTAATTATTTACTTCGCGAAATAAAAGGATGGAGTTATGGTGTTCGTGGTGGATTTTCCGGAACAAAATATCCAGGAGTTTACAGTATTAGTGGAGGATTTAAGGCTAATACAACCGATAGCACTGTTGTGGAAATTTTTAAAGAATTAAAAGAATATGTTGCAAATGGTATTAAAGATGATGAAATGTTATTTACCAAAAACGCTATTTCTCAAGCCGATGGTTTAAAATACGAGTCTCCTTTTCAAAAACTATATTTTATAAAGCGTGTTTTAGACTATGATTTATCGAAAGATTACGTTGCTAAACAAACCGAAATATTAAATTCAATTACGTCATCTGAAATTAATGCATTGGCAAAAAAATATTTGCCTTATAATAATATGGTGATTGTAATTGTGGGGGATAAGGCATCAAATTTCGAAAAGGTGAAAAAACTTGGTTTTGACGTAGTTGAGATTGATAGCAATGGAAAAACAATTAATTAAACATCAAAATTTTCAAGTCAAATAAATTATTTAAATTAGAACTCTTTAAAATTAATAACTATGAACTACGACATTATTGTAATAGGTAGCGGACCAGGTGGATATGTTACAGCTATTAGAGCATCACAATTAGGATTTAAAACCGCAATTATTGAGCGCGAGAGCCTTGGTGGCATTTGTTTAAATTGGGGTTGTATTCCTACAAAAGCCTTGTTAAAAAGCGCACAGGTTTATGAATATTTAAACCACGCTAAAGAATATGGCATAAGTGCTGATAATATTAAGGCGGATTTTAACGGAGTTGTAAAGCGTAGTCGTGATGTGGCTGATGGCATGAGCAAAGGCATTCAGTTTTTGATGAAAAAAAATAAAATTGATGTGATAATGGGTACGGCTAAAATTAAAGCCGGAAAAAAAGTGGATGTTACTGCTGATGGTAAAACAACATCTTACGAAGGAAAACATATAATTATTGCAACTGGTGCTCGCTCTCGTCAATTACCTAACTTACCACAAGATGGTAAAAAAATTATTGGTTATAGAGAAGCAATGACTTTGCCAAAACTTCCAAAATCTTTAGTAGTTGTTGGTAGTGGCGCAATAGGAGTAGAGTTTGCTTATTTTTATGCAACAATGGGCACTAAAGTTACTATTGTTGAGTTTTTACCAAATATTGTTCCTGTAGAAGATGAAGAGGTAAGTAAACAATTAGAAAAATCCTTTAAAAAAGTTGGTATTGAAATTATGACCGAAGCTTCAGTTGAAAGCGTTGATACTAAAGGCGAAGGATGCAAGGTAAATATTAAAACTAAAACAGGCAACATTACATTAGATGCAGAAATTGTTTTATCTGCTGTTGGTATTGAATCAAATATTTCAGGTTTAGGACTAGAAGAAACCGGTGTGAAAACAGATAAAGGTAAAATTGTTGTAGATAAGTTTTATGCAACTAACGTTCCTGGTTATTACGCAATTGGTGATTGTGTGCCCGGACAAGCATTGGCACATGTTGCTAGCGCGGAAGGGATTACTTGCATAGAAAAAATTAAGGGAATGCATGTTGATGCGATTGATTATAATAACATTCCGGGTTGTACTTATTGCCAACCAGAAGTTGCGAGTGTCGGTTTTACCGAGAAAAAAGCAAAAGAAGCTGGCTACACTGTTAAAGTTGGAAAATTTCCTTTCTCAGCGTCAGGTAAAGCTAGCGCATCTGGTGCTAAAGATGGATTTATTAAAATAATTTTTGATGCCAAGTATGGCGAAATATTAGGCGCTCATATGATTGGTGCAAACGTAACAGAAATGATTGCCGAAATTGTTGCTTTAAGAAAGTTAGAAGCAACAGGACACGAATTAATTAAAACAATTCATCCTCATCCAACAATGAGCGAAGCTATTATGGAAGCCGCTGCTGCTGCCTATGGCGAAGTAATTCATTTATAAGATTAGAACTAAATTTAAAAGCGCTTCAGTTATCTGGAGCGCTTTTTTTTTGATTTATAAAACTAATACCAAATCCAAATATTTTATAATCCCATATGTCATTTCGACGAAAGGAGAAATCTCTTTATTAAGATCCTTCCTTTGTCAGCATGACAATTATTTGGACTGTATTTTATTTACTTTAGTATAAATTATTTTGTGGGAACAACTAGGCCTTTGTTAACCCTTTGCACAATAATAGTGGCAATTTTAAAAAAGTACTTATCAATTATTTTTTTTGGATTATTTAGTGTAGCCTCAAATTCTTCTTCAGCAACGCCAGAGTTAATTTCTTTAGCATCGTAAGTATAAACAGTATAATGAACGGTTATTTTTCTATTACCATTCCCTTCTCCTAATTCTGCAGGTCCTTTAGAGCCACTTGCTTTAATATCTAATTGATTTATAAATACAAACAAATCTGTTTTATATTTTCCATAAAGTAGTGGTACAACTTTTGCGTTTGTAATTTTAGCATTCATAAAACGTGCGTCAGAATTACTTTCAACATTTAATTGTCCTTTTTCGATTTTCTTTTGATCTTTTTCTTTTTTTGGAGCTTGGTAGTTTTCTTGATTAGGAATTTTTTGAAATTCGTAAGTGAGGTATTGATAAATACCATCTAAATCTTTTCTGTATTTTGTGGTGTCATCCATCAAATCAACCACATTAAATTTATTGATTTTAAATGCTTTGAATAATTGTTCATTCAAACCATCGCGAAATTTATATTTTATTTCTTTTGCTGTTAATTTGGTTTCGGCATTTATATTTTGATCAATTTCGCTCATGTACAGGCGAGATTCAAAAGGAATAAGCATTACTTTATGAGCAGCAACCGCCTCGCGATTATTTTTACTGGCGCCAACAGTGGTGCTTTGACCAATACAAAAAATTGAAATTACATTGAAAGTTAAAACGAGTATAAGATTTTTTGTCTTCATAAGATTAACTTTTAAATACAATCTAAAAAATTAATTACGTAGCCAATCTGTATTGGCATAAACCATTAGTCCTAATACAATAAATAAGCCAACATTATTTGCATAATAAACCACTTTATCAGATACTTTTTTGCCTGTTACCATTTCCCACAAAATAAACATAATGTATCCACCATCTAACATTGGAATTGGTAAAAAATTCATGAATGCTAAGGCTAATGATAAAAATCCAGTAAACATCCAAAAACTTTGCCAATCCCATTCAGGATTCATTTGTTGCACCATGGTGTAAAATCCACCAACTTGTTTATGAGCTTCTTTAACCGTAAATATGACTACAAACTGTTTTGCTTGCATAACTATTTGCTCCATGCCATCTTTAACTCCTTGCACAAACGCTTGACCGATGCCAAATTTTTGTTCTTCTATTTTTGGAATAGTAAGAGCGCCCGGCCAAAAACCTATAGTACCTATTGGCGTAACTTGACTGCTGGTTTTTACGGTATCATTACCTCTTAAAAGCGTAAGTTCAGCTTTAGTACTTTTATTAATAAGTAATTGTGCTTTTAGTTCATCATAATATTTTACTGGAACATTGTTTACTGCAATAATTCTATCTTGAACTTTTAAATCAGAATTAGAAGCAAAACTCGTACTATCAATGCCTAAAACTACAGGGATAAATCTTGGTTCTACAAATTTAGATTTTTTTAGGCGTTTTAAAATTCTTGCGCGATTATCATCATCAACAGGAAGCGAGAATTTTTTACCGTCAGCATGAACACCTTCAATTGTTGTAACACCATTCATAATTATTTCAACAGGAATTCGGTTAATCGATTTTACAGTTTTTCCGTCTAAGGAAGTTATATAATCTCCATTTCTTAATCCCATTTCGTACGCAGAGCTATCTACCATTAAACCATGAGGTAAATTAGTTACTGGCAATGTGTCTTTTCCCCAAGCAAATATTGCTAACCAAAAAATAAAAATTCCTAATAAAAAGTTAACAATAATGCCACCCATCATCACTAATAAACGTTGCCACGCTGGTTTGCTCCTTAATTCCCATGGTTCAGCGGGACGGTCAATGATAGATTTGTCCATTTGTTCATCTACCATTCCGGCAATTTGAACATAACCTCCAAAAGGAAACCATCCTAAGCCATATTCTGTATCACCAATTTTCTTTTTAATGATTGCAAAATTCATAATGTTTGCAAACGGAAATAAAAAGTCGAAAAACAGATAAAATTTATCTACACGGCATTTAAATTTTTTGGCAAACCAAAAGTGACCAAATTCATGAAGGGATACAAGTATTGTAAGACTTAAAAATAGTTGAGCGATTTTTATAAACATAATTAGTTTTTATTTTATTAAGTAATTACCAATGATAAGTGTAATTAATTAGGCAGGTAAAGTTACATTTATTTGGGTGAGTTTTAAAGAAAAAACGGTTGTTTTAAGCATTATTATGAACTTATAATAGTTCATTGGCTAAAACCCTCGCTTCTCTGTCACAATCAATATAGTCCTGATATGTAGGGCTTTTTATGTAGCTTGATTTTTCTAGTGTGTTACCAATAATATCGCTCATTTGTAAAAAACCAATTTTATCCTCTAAAAATGCTTTAACAACTACTTCATTTGCAGCATTTAACACGCAGGGCATATTACCACCTTTATTTAATGCGCTAAAAGCTAATTTAAGATTTGTAAATGTTTCTAAATCGGGTTTTTCAAAGGATAATTCTGGATAATTTAAAAAATCAAAACGAGGAAAGGTATTTTTAATTCTATTTGGAAAACCAATTGCATATTGTATAGGTAACTTCATATCAGGCAATCCCATTTGTGCTTTCATACTACCATCTTCAAATTGAACTATGCTATGAATAATGCTTTGTGGATGAACAATTACATCAATTTTAGACGCTTCGATGTTGAATAGCCACTTTGCTTCAATCACCTCTAAACCTTTGTTCATTAAGCTTGCAGAGTCTATTGTAATTTTCGCACCCATTGTCCAGTTTGGATGTTTAAGCGCTTGTGCCTTTGTAACATTTAAAAGATCGTTACGTGTTTTGCCTCTAAAAGGGCCACCACTTGCGGTTAAATATATTTTTTCGATTTTATTGTCCCATTCTCCTGCTAAACATTGAAAAATAGCTGAATGTTCGCTATCTATTGGATAAATATTTACTGCGTTATCTAAAGCTAATTTTGTTACTAGTTCGCCAGCAACAACTAAAGTTTCTTTGTTGGCAAGCGCAATTTGTTTTTTATGTTTGATGGCGTTAATTGTAGATGCTAAACCTGCGTAACCAACAATACTAGCTAAAACTAAATCAATAGTTTCCATTTCTACAATTTGTTCAACAGCTTTTGCACCAGCATAAACTTTAATGTCTGATGATTCTAGCGCCTTTTTTACCTTTGTGTAATGTGTTTCATCTGCAATAACAACAGCATTAGGATTAAATTCTAGGGCTTGTTTAATTAATAAGTCGGCATTTGAATTGGCAACCAAAACTTCGGCTACAAAATAATCCGGATTTTCTCTAATTACCTCTAAAGCTTGTGTACCAATACTCCCAGTACTGCCAATTATTGCTATATTCTTCTTTTTTTCCATTTAATTAACTGCAATAATCAACAATTTTTTTGTCACTAAAAAAATTTTTTATAATCAACTTGTAGTTTACTCCCGATTAATCCTAAGATTTAATTTTCAATCAGAAAATAAAAAAACATTATGCTTTATTAGAGTTTCTTAATTACAAAATTATAGCCGTTACTTTGCCGTAAACATTCTACTTTGTAATAAATATTAGCTTTTGTAATTGCAGTTTTTGAATCTAATTTTTTTCTAAGAATTAAATTCAAATACATAAGTTTTGATTTTAATCTATTCCAGGTTCTTATTCTAAAAGCTATGAAGGCTCGCATTTTATTAAATGGTATTGGGCTCCATAAAACCATTTTATGATAATCAATTCCAAATCTTCTTCCACCGGTAATTTTCTCTAGTTTCATACCGTGTTTATTAGCATAAAATTCTAATGAAAAATAAGACATGTGATTATAAGATATTTCATGAAAACATTCCATAAAAGCTACATATCCAACAAATAAGCCACCTGGTTTTAGTATTCTACTTACTTCGGCGATAGCTTTTTCAACATCAGGAATGTGCTCTAAAACAGACGACATATTAGCTAAATCAAAACTTTCATTGTCAAAAGGAAGATCTTCTGCATTTGCAACAACTGTGTGAGCTCCACCTTCAAAAGGTTCAACGCCAACCCAAGTTCCACCAGCGTTTTCAACTATTTTTTTTGTTCGACCATAACCACAACCAATATCTACAACTTTTTTGTATCCTTTTTTTACAAGTTGTTCTAAATCATAAGCAGGGACATTTACATCATATTCGCAATTTGGTTGTTGGTCTTCAAAAGATAAAAGCCTCACGCCTTTGCCTGGTATAAATGCTTTTTCGCTCATAAAATAAAAGTGAAATCTTATTTAAAATCGTTAATTACATTGGACGCTTCATGAATATAAATATCTTTTGTGATATTTTTAACCCATCTGTTTTCTCTATTTAAACGAGTTGTATCACTTCCAAACTTGGTAATATCATCTGGTAATAATTGTCCAGAGAAACCTTTTATTTCCTTTCTTAATTCGTCGTATTTTTTATTTTGATCTCTTAATTCTTTTTGTTCGGCTCTAAATTTTTCTAAATTTAAACTATATTTAGTATCTTCTTTTTTAGATTTCACTTCCTTTGCCTGACCTTCAATTAAATTAAACTGTGTGCTTTTCTTAATACGAGATTGACTATTTTTTGTTACTAATGAATAATTTATATCGGTAAATTCAGTATATGTTGCTTTAGAAATTTCGTCCCAAGGCATAGGGTTATCCATTTCTTTTTCACCCAAATCTATATATGCATAAGGGTCGGGAAGTAAAATGTCGGGTATAACTCCTTTTAATTGTGTAGCACCACCATTAATCCGATAGAATTTTTGCTGTGTAATTTTTACCTGACCTATAGGTTTAATAGTATCAAATTGTGGTAATAAAAAATTATCTAAATCAACAAAGGATTGTACTGTACCTTTCCCAAAACTTGGTGTTCCAAGAATTACGCCTCGTTTGTAATCTTGAATGGCAGCAGCTAAAATTTCACTGGCGCTTGCACTGTTGTGGTTTATCATAATAGTTAAAGGGCCATCCCATGCAACGTCAGGATTTCTGTCTTCCATCACATTGCGAGTATTATTTTTTCCTTGTACCTGAACTACTGGTCCTTTTGGAAAAAATAATCCAGCCATCATTACAACCTCTTGAAGCGAACCTCCGCCATTGTCCCTTAAGTCAATAATTAAACCTTTTATTTTTTGTTTTTTAAGCTTTTCAATTTCTTTGCGCATGTCGTTTGAGCAACCTCGTCCAGACCCTGTACGAGCAAAATCTGTATAAAAGGATGGTAAATAAATATATCCAATTTTATTTTTGTTATCAAGAATTGCACTTTTCGCAAAGGTTTCTTCAATTTCAATAACATCTCTTATAATTGGAATTACTTTAATACTTAAATCTGTTTTTCTAACGGTTAATCTAACTTCTGTTCCTTTTTTTCCCTTTATTAAATCTATAGATTCATCAATTTCAAGATGGGTAATATCAACTGGTTCTCCACTTCCTTGAGCCACTTTTAATATTTGATCTCCAGCTTTTAATTCTCCTTGTTTATAACTAGGACTTCCAACAATAATTTCACTTATGGTTAAAACACCATCTTTAGTTTGTAAACGAGCACCAATACCTTCAAACTGACCACTCATAATTTGATCAAATTTCTTTTTTTCTTTTGGTGCAAAATATTCGGTGTGTGGGTCATAAGCACCTGTAATTGCATTTGCAAATGTTGAAAAACGTTCGCGTGGTGTAATTTTATTTAAGCGTTTTAACCAATCGTCATTTGCTTTTAATGTTTTACGACGAGCTTCAACTTCTAAGGTATCAAATGATTTTACTTTGTAAGCTGTATCTTTTTTCTCAATGGCTTTTTCTTGTCTATCTAACATATCATCTAAACGAAGAAGAACTTGATACTTTACCATTTTGCGCCACTCATTTTTTAAATCAGTTTCGTTTTTTGCGTAAGTTGTTTTTTCATAATCAATTTCATATTCTTCGTTAACGGTAAAGTCAATTGGTTTAGATAAAATTTCTTTATTCCAATTTTCTTTTTCTTTTAAACGTTTATTGTAAATTTCAAGAGATTTAGTGTAAAAATCGTGGTGTTGGTTTAAAAGTTGGTTGTCGATATCTCTTCGTGACTTGGCAAGTTCATCAATATCGCTTTGTAGTAAAAATTTCTTATTGTAATCTAATCTTTTAATATAAAGCTCAAATACTTTTTCGCTAAAAGAATCGTCTATTTTTAGAGGGGAATAATGGTTTTGGTTTAAACTCCCAAAAAGTAATTCAAAAATTACATCGTTTTTATCAAATACATATTTAAATAACGTAAACGAAGTAAGAATAATAACCCCAACAAGAATGAGTGTTTTTTTGGCTATTTTGGAAACGAATTTTTGCATATGTACAAATTTAAATTTTTAATACGTAATATCATATTACACAATCACATATTTTGCCATACTTGGTAAAAACTTGTTTAAATATTGTTAAATGATAGCAGTTTAAGATTGTTATATTTAGCGAGTAAATAAAGAAATTATGATAGATTTTTCTCGTGCGGCTTTAACGCATTTTTGTGTTCATTTTGTGGGTAATAAAGGCTTGGGTGAGGAGTTAACCCTAAGCGATAAAACTTTTGAATTTAAGGATGATTTTGTAAAAGAAACTGTTTTAAGATATTTTTTAAGCCCTTTTAAAACCGATATATATTATCAGTTTAAAGGAAAAGTAGATGTTTCATTAGCCAGTGTGGCTAACGCCTGCGAAGATTTGTTTTCTTCCAGAAAAGAGTTTGTTGAGCAAAGCAAACAAATCGCTACTCATTTATATAATCAAAGCATGCATCCTAAAATAAAAGGAGGAGAATTTTATGTTTGCTTTTTTAAAGATGCCATGGTTGATGGTGAATTAACGGATGCTATTGGTTTTTTTAAGACAGAAAATAAAGAAACCTATTTAAAAGTATATCAGCATGTGGATGAGTTTGATATTGATTGTGATAATGGCATTAATATAAATAAATTAGATAAAGGATGTTTGGTTTTTGAAATTGATAAAAACAAGGGTTACAAACTGAGCATAATTGATACTAATAATAGAAACGCAGAATGCGCGCTTTATTGGGAAGAAGACTTTTTAAACGCGGTAATTAAACCAAATGGTTATTACCACACTAAAAACTTTATTGATACCTCAAGGGGTTTTTGTGAAGAGATTTTAACGGAAGCAAATAATGTAAATAAGCAAGACCAAATGATGATGTTAAACAGAAGCACATCGTACTTTAAAGAAAAAGATAAATTTGATTTAAAAGATTTTGAAAAAGAAGTTTTGGTGGAGCCTGAATTAATTGGCGCGTTTAAAGAATACCGGAAAGACTTCACCAAAAAAATGGATTTAACTGCAATAGATGAATTTGATGTTTCGCAAACTGCCGTAAAAAAAAATCAAAAATACATGCGTAGCGTTGTTAAACTTGATAAAAATTTCCACATTTATATACATGCGCGTCATGATTATGTTGAGCGCGGTTTTGATGAAGAGAAAGGTTTAAAGTACTATAAGCTATTTTATATAAACGAGGAGCAAGGTTAATAGCTATTTTTTTCTTTTTGTATAAGTAAAAATTACTTTGTTTCCTTTGTTTAAAATTAGCGTATCTCCTTTTTGTTTATAATCTAGCTGCAAAAAATTTAACATTACATAATCTTCAGCTTTATAATCTTCAGGGTCGGTACAGCCTTTATCTGTATTTAACATACCTCCAAAAAAATTAATTTTATTTCCCGAAACTTTATATTTGCCTTTAAAAGCGTTGCAGCCATATCCTGTATATGTACTATCGCTAAAACGTAAAATAGAGTATTCGTTATTAATCTTTAGGGTTGCATTCTCTTTGTTATCCTGAATTTGACGAAGCACCCAAGTGATATTTTTGAAATCTGTTTTCGCATCTGATTGAGCTTTTATTGAAAGAATAAACAGACAAATTAGTAGTGTTAGATATTTTTTCATGAGCTCAGTTTTTAAATTATTTAATTCTCTGTCTTCTTTTTCACTATCAAAATCATATCTTGTTCAAGCGGTAAATAACCAAACTCGTAACAATAAATATAAGTATGATTATTTTTTGTTGTAATTGTGTTCGTGTAAAAATTAAAATTAAAGCCTTTATCTATTAGTTTTTGCTTAGCAATTTTGGTAGTATCTCCCTTTAAATTCTCTTCAAGAATCCTTCTGTTTTTACGTAAAAAATTATTAATGTTTCTAACGTAGTTATTGGTATCGCTATTAATTTTATTATTAAAAGCATTGCGACACATATCGCTACAAAACTTTTTATCAACCCTTCCTTTTATTACTTCACTACATTCTGGACAAGTACGTTTTTCCATATATAAATATAAATACTAAGCTATAATTTTCAAAGTGTTTTTTACTATTTTGGCTTTTTGTTTTGCTTTTAAAATATCCTCATCTACAATGGTGGCGTGGCCCATCTTACGAAAAGGTCTTGTATTTGTTTTTCCGTACAAATGAATATAAACACCGCTAAATTTTAAAATATCTTCTAAGCCTTGATAGATTGCGGTTCCTGAATAGCCAAAATCACCCAGTAAATTAACCATTACACTTGCTTTTATGATACTAGTATCTCCTAATGGTAAATTTAAAATTGCACGCCATTGCTGTTCAAATTGAGAAGTAATATTTCCTTCTATTGTTTGATGACCGCTATTGTGTGTGCGAGGCGCAATTTCATTCACTAATAATTTACCTTCTTTTGTCAAAAATAATTCAACAGCTAGTAAACCAATTATTCCGAGTTTTTCGGCAACTTCAGTAGCAAGTTTAATAGCATCTTTTTCAATATTTTTTTTAATGTTTGCCGGGCTAAATAAATATTCAACCAAATTAGCTTCTGGATTAAACTCACATTCTACCACCGGAAAACATTTAATTTCACCACTCTCGCTGCGGGCAACAATAACAGAGAGTTCTTTGTCAAAATCTACTAAGCGCTCTAAAACAGAGGGTTCATCAAATGCTTTTTCAATATGATGGGGGTTAACTAATTTTACCACTCCTTTTCCATCATAACCACCTTTACGTAACTTTTGAAAAAACGGAAAGTAATTTGCGTACTTAGAAATTTGTAATTTATTCTCTACCAAAAAAAAGTCAGGACTAGGAATATCATTTCTTTGATAAAACATTTTTTGCGAACCTTTATCTTGAATCAGTTCAATTATATGAGGCTGTGGATATACTTTTTTCCCTTCTTTTTCTAAAGTTTTTAATGCTTCCACATTTACATTCTCAATCTCAATTGTTATTAAGTCTTTATCTTTTCCGAAATCATAAACCGTATCATAATCATTTAAATCGCCAAGAGTAAATTTTTTCACTAAATGCCTACTTGGAGCATTTTTATCGGGGTCTAAAATAGAAATGTTTAAATTTAGATTTATTGCGCTTTGAATAAGCATTCTCCCTAATTGTCCACCACCTAAAATTCCTATACTTATTTGTTGAATGGTTTTATTCATGTTTCAATTATTTGAAGGGTAAAGATAATTAAACTAATATTGATACCTTTAAATATCTAATAAAATACATGAAAAATATTTTACTATACTCACTTTTAATAATCGGCTTTATTACTAAGGCTCAGAATGGCTTTAAATGCGGTCAAATTGAAGCTTATGACTATTTATTTTCGCAAGATAAAACCGCAAAAAGTAGAGTGGAGACTCTTATCAAAAATGCTAATGAGCAATCTCTAAATTCTTCTCAACTAAAAACAGTTGCCTCAACCTATACAATACCAGTGGTTTTTCATATTCTGCATTTGGGTGGTAGTGAAAATATTAGCGATGCTCAAATTAATAATGCAATGGTTATTTTAAATAGAGATTTCGCTAAAAAAAATCCAGATACAACCAGTATTATTTCTTTATATAAACCAATAGCAGCCGATTGTCAAATTGAGTTTAAATTGGCAACTTTAGATGAGAATGGAAATTGCACAAATGGTATAACTCGTCACTACACGCAAAAAACAGATTGGACAACCAGTTTTAGCAATTATATTTATACATGGGACCCATCTAAATATTTAAATTTTTATGTTGTTAGAACTCTGCAAAATGGTGCTGCAGGATACACCTATTTGCCAGGTTCTGTAGGGGCGGTTGCCGATGCTATTGTAGTTTTGCATAGTTATGTTGGAAGTATTGGAACATCAAACGGTTTTAGCTCTCGTACATTAACGCATGAAACAGGACATTGGTTTAATTTGCAACATGTTTGGGGTAGTACCAACCAACCTGGTGTTGCTTGTGGAGATGATGGAGTAGGTGATACACCAATAACAAAAGGACATAATAGCTGCAATTTAAATTCAGCGGTTTGCACAAATGGTGTTGTGGAAAATGTTCAAAATTATATGGAATATGCTTATTGTTCTAGAATGTTTACTCAAGGTCAAAAAACAAGAATGCATAATTGTATTATTAGTGGCGTTGCCGGAAGAAACAATTTATCTAGTAATTCAAATTTAATTGCTACCGGAGTTATTAATCCTGTTACCGGTTGCGCACCAACGGCAGAGTTTATTTTTAATCCTGTAACTTGTATTGGTAATAATTTTTCTTTTACAGACTACAGCTTTAACGGACAAGCCACAAATTGGTTATGGAGTAGTCCTTTTGCAATGAATACTTCTACCTTACAAAATGGCGTTTTAAGTTTTACAAATTCAGGAATTACTTCAGTAAAATTAAAAGTTGGAAATGCTTTTGGTGAAGATTCTGTTGTAAAGCAAAATTTAATTGTATTAGCAGGAACAAATAGTGGAACTTTAAATTTAATTCAGGGATTTGAAACTGGAGTATTTCCCGATAATAATTGGATAGCTTCTATTCCCCAATATGGTGGCAGTTTTATTACTAATACAGTAACCGCTGCAACCGGAACAAATTGTGTTTGGGTTAATAATTTTTACGATAATCCAAACGGGGCAGTAAGCATTTACAGTCCAATGTATAATTTTCAAAATATAATTAATGCTCCTCAATTAACTTTTAAATATGCTTATACGCAACAAGTGGCTACAAATAATGATGCCTTAAAAGTCTTTGCATCTATAAATTGCGGTACTACTTGGACGCAACTTTATTCAAAAAGTGGAACTCAATTAAACACTACAGGCACCTTAAGCTCAACTCCCTATTTAATGCCTCAACCAAATGAATGGGTTACTGAAACTGTTGGCTTATCTTCATTTATTGGTAATCAAAACTTAGTTTTAAAATTTGAATTTACACCATTTGTTTCAGCGCCCGGAAATAATATTTTTATTGATGATATTAATATTAGCGGTACAGTTGGTGTAAAAGAAAACACTAGTTTTTTAAATAGCATTTCAGTTTATCCAAATCCATCAAGTGAAATTTTAAATGTTGAATTTGAAATGTTAGATGATAAGAACGTAAAAATTCAATTATTAAATGCTCTAGGACAAGTTTTAATTAATGATACGCCAGTCATTCAACATTCAGCATTTAATATTCAACATCTTACAAGTGGAATTTATTTTTTAAAACTTAGTTCTGATAAAGGAACAAAAGTTATTAAAGTTATAAAAGAATAGGGATGTATAGAAAAATTAAAAGTTTAATTGTTCTTTGCTTAATAATTTCGTTTTCATTTTGCTCTGAAATAAAAAATGAGAAAAATGTAATAAAAGAACTTAAGACTTATTCTAAAATTGGTAAAGCAACTTGGCTTATTGGTTCTTGGCAAAATAGTTCTTCGAACGGAATTGGTACCGAAATATGGAAAAAAGAAAACGACTCTGTTTTTTCGGGAACAAGTTTTTTACTATTTAAAAAAGACACTGCCTTTTTAGAAACTTTTAGCTTAATTCAAAAAGGTAACGAAGTTTCGTTTGTTCCAATTGTAAAAAATCAAAACAATGGCAAACCAGTTCAATTTATTTTATCAGAATCAAAAAAGAATAAACTTATTTTTGAAAATCCTAAACATGATTTTCCGCAAAAAATAACTTATTCTTTAATAACAAACGATTCAATGTTAGCTGAAATTTCGGGTTTACAAGACGGAAAAGAAAAGACTATTCAGTTTCCTTTTAAGCGAGTAAATTAATTTTTATTTTTCCAACTTTCAAAAGATTTTTCTAATGTTTCTGCAAAAATTTCAACTGGCTGAGCCCCTGAAACAGCATGGGTTCTATTCATTACAAAAAATGGTACGCCTCTTACCCCAATTTTCTGGGCCTCCTCAATATCCGCTTTTACTTCGCTGCTATATCTATCTGAGTTTAGAACATCTTTTATTTCATCTTCTTTTAAACCAATTTCTTTTCCTATTGTAATAAGAGTTTCTTTATCGGCAATGTCTTTTCCATCAGTAAAATAAGCTTTAAATATTTTTTCCTCGGCTTCGTTTCCTAATTTATATTTTTTTGCTAAATGGATTAAACGATGAGCATTATAAGAATTTGCAATGATGGCTTTTTCGAATTTATAATTTAAACCCATTTCTTTTGCAGTGTTTGTTACCTGCTCATGCATTTTAATTGACCAATCTCTTGTTTGACCTTTGCGTTTTGCTAAATAATCAAAAACATCTGTATTTGGCGACGAAGTTGCATCGGGGTCTAATTGATAACTGCGCCAATCAATTTCAATAAACTCTTTTCCATTAAAATTTTCTAATGCTTTTTCTAATTTACGTTTGCCTATATAACAAAAGGGGCAAAGGATATCAGACCATATTTCTATTTTAAATTTGTTTTGCATGGTTTTTATTTCAATCGTAAAGCAATTATTCCGTTTTTCTTTACAAAAAAATTATCAAAATTTTCTGGAGTAATTTCTATTATGGGTTTACTGTTTAGGATTTTTAAATTTTTTAAGTTGAATGTTCTTCCGTTAATAAAATACTGATCGTGTTTTTTATAAGTGTCGTTTGATAAATTTCCAATGGTAACCACGGTATTTGGGGCTAACAGTAATTTAATAATAAATCTCGACGTATCTAAGTCATTGACCTCTAATGTCTCATTCCAATCAATATCTCCGTTTTTTGATAATTTATGGATTGTTTGACGATTGTCAAATATCGCAAAACCACTTTTAGGTTGTTCTATTTCATATTCAATTGTAATGTCTGAATTAGTTTGGTTAATAATGACAAAATATTCTTGCCAAGAGCAGCCTTGAAAAGTTAATATGACTACTATAAAAAATATTATTTTTTTCATTCAGTAGTGTTTTTACAATATTCGTCCGATTTTTCCACAGGGTATTTTTTGTCTAAATCGATGTTATTCATACTTTCAACTAATCCCCATTTAAACAATTTTTCAAAATAGGGTAGGAGTTTATTTTTTTTTATTTGTTCAAGAAAATAAACTTCGTGTTCTTTTTCTTTAATGCCCATTTCGTATAAAATAGTATCGTGTTCAGTAATTCCTAATGAGTTAAAGTATTGTTTCATTCTAAAATACTCGCAAACGTTACCGCTTTCTAATCTTCCTGCAAAATAAAAAGGCATAAACCAACCTATTACAAAACAACTTCCCGAAATTATTTTTCCAATAACATGAAATTTGAATTCGTAAAATTTTGAAATAGGAACATTGTATTGTTTCATTATTTTAAGAACTTCATCTCTATGTCCCCATTCATCCAACTCTATTTGTCTGATTGCTTTTTTTTCTTCTGGATTTTTTACAGCAGCGGCATGTCCTTGGTAGGCAAATGACGCAGCCTTTTCAGCAGAATAAGCTTGCTTTAAGAGATTTACTAATTTTGGATGATTAAGTTGCATTTGTTTGATTAAAATTACAGAATAGTAATCAGTCAAACAAATAATGTATACTTATGATTTTAACAGCGAATAAATTTCGGTATCTAAAAACAAACCATTAAAAAAGTGGTTCTCTTTAAAGTAAGCTTCTTTTTTGAATTTAAATTTTTCGAGAACTTTTCTTGAAACTTTGTGTTTGGGATTTATGTTTGCAGCAATACTATGTAGTTTCATTTTCTTAAAGCCATAATCTATTACTTTTGGAATTGCCTCGCTTATTAGACCTTTGTTCCAGTATTCCGGCATAAGCATATAACCTAATTCGGCTCTGTGATTTTCTTTTTCGATACTATGAAAAGAAATGGTACCTATTAAATCAGTATTACCTTTTAATGAAATGCCCCATGAAATAGCCTGGTTATCTTTTCTTTTTCTATCAATGTATTTTATGAAGGTCTTTATTTCATCTTTAGAAATAGCAAGAGGTTTATCAATAAACCGCATAGCATCTTTATTACTTCTTAATAAAAAAAAATTATCCACATCTTTTTTAATAATCTCACGAAGCACTAAACGTTTTGTTTCTATTGTGGGAAAGGGTTTAAAATTAAGTTCTAACATAGTTAGGACAATTAGTGAATAGCCTTAAACAAAAAGTACTTGCTTCTACCAGAGGATAAAAGGTAAATTGAAACAATTGCTCCAGGTAATAAAATTAAACCGGCAATAATTATAGGTATTTTAAATAAAAATAATAAACCTAATCCTAATAATGGAGATAGAAAGGAAACAATGCTTAAAAGACTTGGGAAATAAGAATAGGAAATAGTTTTACCGGGATATATAATTACTGTTTGTTCGCCACTTTTTACATTTTGCTGTACTTTAATTTTATAAGAACCCGGCTCTAAATCAAATTCTTTTTTTTCGCCACTTACCATTTTACCTTGTGGTTGGTCGTTAATGAATACATCTATTGCAACAGCTAAGCCGTTAAAATTTTTCTTTCGAAGTAATATTAATTTTCCGGTACTCATTAACTCAAAAATTATTTTACGCGCTCAACATATTCGCTAGTATCAATGCTTATTTTAAGTTTATCGCCAATGTTTACAAACAAAGGCACTTGAATTTTAATATTACCTTCAACTTCTGCAGGCTTTAATAATTTCCCTTTAACACCTTCTTCTGTGTATGTTACAACCAATTCTGCATATTTAGGTAAATTACCACTTAAGGGCTTTTCGTTTTCATCAAAACGAATAGTTAAAATCATTCCTTCTTGAAGAAATTTAATAGCATCGCCAAAAATTACTTTTGGGATATTTACCTGATCAAAAGTTTCTTGATTCATACAAACTAAAGAATCTCCTTCAGGAAACAAATATTGCATGTCAAATTCATCAACTCGGATAAAATCTATTTTTTCGCCAGAACGAAAACGAATTTCACTTTGTTTTCCGGTTTCTACGTTACGGCATTTTACCGAGTAAATAGCGTTACCTTTGCCAGGTGTAATATGGTCATAATCAAGAACTGTAACTAGTTCGTTATTGTATCTAAAAAATGCACCTTTTGAAATATCTGAAGTTGTAGCCATAGCTTTTGTTTTTTTAAGAGTAGAAAGATACCACCAAGTAGCGAGATGACAAAATTTTTATTGTAAATTAGAATTCAAATAAAAAAATTGTTTGATTTCTATATTACTTATTTAAGCAGTATAAATATATGAAACTAGTTGTTTTATTTTTTAGAATCCTTTTTATCTAAGTGGCCGCACAATTCATTAGCCTCTTTAATAACGGTTTTTATACGAGAAAATTTAACGCCAATATCAGTAAGTAATTTTTCGTTTTTACAAATTTCGCTTGCTAAAACTATATTTTTATCTATCAATTTTTGTTTTTCAGATTTGGTGAGAGATGTAAGGCAAGTAATTGGGTATAAGCCTAAGGTATCAATTTGTTCTTTTAAACTTTTTTTATCTGGATAATCCCAACCAATTAGATTTAGTCCTGCACATTTACCGTATTGAATAGCGTCTGTCGAAAAACGTGTGTTTGTAACTACCCAGCCTTGATGACTTTTTGTTTTATGTTTTGGAAGCGTTAACCACTTCGTTTCTAAATCTTTAAATCGTGATTGTATGTATAATGGAATTTTTACATCACAAAATAATCCGCGTTTATTATGATATTTACATTCAATCATATAATAATGATTTTCTTTCTCTGCAATTACATCAACTTCATGGGTAACACAATTCCCTTGCATGACTTCTCCTACTTTGGTTGCATATCCTTGGTGACTTAAAATTTCAGCAACGTATTTTTCAAAAGGATAACCCGATGGCCCAAGCTCCATAATGGCTTGTTTTAAATGATAGCGAGCCGCCAAGTGTCGTTTATCGCCTTTTAATAATTTGGAAGCTAATTGGTAAATTTTTTTTGTTGTCATTCCCTCATAAAGCTTTGAAGAAATTTCGTTGACAATATATTCGATTTGTTCTTCTGATGCACCAATACGCTTTAGAGACTTGCGTATCTTATTTTCGGAGAATCTGGTTTTTTCGCCGGATGCTTTTGTTATAAAAATTTCTTCAGCCATTTTTTATTGCATTTTAAATTTTAATTCTTTTAATGGAATTACTTTTTTGCTTTTTTCTGCTTTTTAAAATACTTTTTAAATGGCCAAGAAGATTGTAGTGCCTTCATATCTTCATCAAACGTCACAGCTCCTTTATTTATACTTTTTACACTTGTATTTAAATTATGAATTAGACTAGTATCTGTTAATAAAACACCCATTGTACCTTTTCCATGTTTTAGGTTTCTCACTATTTGAGAAATGTCGCCAGTAACAATAGCAGCAGTATCGCTTAATTTCTGAAGTGTAATAACCGATTGTTTAATTTTAGAAGAGATTAAGGTATCTGTAATTAATGCACCTATACTTCCTTTACCATTTTTGATTCCTTGTGTAATTGCTTTTAAATCGCCGGTAATATACAATCCTTCATTACTCATTAGTTTCATATTTACAATCGAAGATTTTACGTTTTCTGCCACAACAGTATCCATAAGTAAATTCCATAAACTATTTTTACTGTTAATTTTATCAGTAATGTTTCTAAGGTTGGTTGAGATTACTTTTATGTTTTCATTAGTTACATCAAGCGTTCTAACCATTTGATCCATTTCTACAGGTTTTAAACTCTGCAAAACATCATCTTCTTCAATACTTTCACTTGGTTCATTTACAGAATTTATGTTTACTAATTTATTTCCCATTAAACCATCAGTTCCAACACTGGCTAGGGCATTTTTTTTAATAAATTTCTGTACACTATTTTCGATAATCATAACTACGTTTACAGAAGTATCGCTTACTATTTCAACAGATTCAACGGTACCTACATTAATTCCGGCAAAACGTACATTATTACCTTTCATTAAGCCGCTTACATTATTAAAATTTGCACTTATGTGAAAAGTAGAGCCGAATAAATTTTGTTTGCTGCCAATTAAATAAAGGGCTGCAATAAGTAAGCCAGTACCTACTAATACAAATATTCCAAGTCTAACATTTCTAAAATCTTTTGCTGCCATATTTATTATAATTCAAAAAAGTGTTTGATTTTTGGGTCGGTTGATTTTTCTAATTCTTCATAACTTCCTTGCGCATAACATTTCCCATCTATTAACATTGCAATTTTACTCGCAACACGTTTTACACAATTTAAATCGTGTGAAATTACAATAGAAGATGTGTTATATTTTTTGGCGAGCTCATTCATTAAATTACTTATTTCTTTGCCAGTAATAGGATCGAGGCCTGTTGTTGGTTCGTCGTATAAAATTATTTCTGGCTTAAGAATAAGCGTTCTTGCAAGAGCAATTCTTTTTTTCATTCCACCAGAAAGTTCAGAAGGCATTAAATCAATTGTATGAGCTAGCCCAACATTGGTTAATGCTTCCATAATTAAGTCGTTTTCTTTCTCATTTGACTTTTGAACCGAATGCCTTCTTAAAGGAAATTCTAGGTTTTCTCTAACCGTCATAGAGTCATATAAGGCATTGCTCTGAAAGAGAAATCCAACTTTCACTCTTATTTTATCTAAATCTTCGCGATTTAAATCTGGTATATTTTGTCCTAATACTTTTATAGTCCCTGTTTCTGGTTTAATTAAACCAATAATACATTTTATTAAAACTGATTTTCCTGAACCTGATTTCCCTAACACAACAATGTTTTCACCTTTGTTTAAATCCATGTTAAAGTCACGTAATACATGATTCTCCCCAAACGACTTAGATAAATTACGTATTTGTATTACAGTTTTATTTTCTGTATCACTATTAACTTTAGGTTCACTATTTGTTTCCGCAATCATGTAAGTTGTAGAAGGTCGGTTATTTGAACAGCTAAAAGGTCGAGTACAAAAACAAGAAGTGAAGAAATTACAACAGCTGAATTTGCAGATTGACCAACACCCTCGGTTCCTTTACTTGAATTAAATCCTTTATAACATCCGATTATTCCAATTGCAAATCCAAACAAAAAAGTTTTTGCAATAGATGGAATTACATCTCCGTAAGTTAGTGTATCAAATACCTGATTCCAATATAAATCCCAACTACAAACACCCCGAATATTTGTTCCCAAAAAACCGCCATAAAGTGAAACGGCATCTGCGAGAACTGCAAGAATAGGAATCATTAAAGTAGTAGACATTACTCTAGTAACTACAAGGAACTTATATGGATTAGTTCCAGAAACATCCATTGCATCAATTTGTTCGGTAACTTTCATAGATCCTAACTCGGCGCCAATACCAGAACCAATTTTTCCAGCGCAAATTAGGGCTGTTATTACTGGCGCAATTTCGCGCACTAAAGAAACCGAAACCATTTTTGGCAGCCAGGCTTCTGCTCCAAATTCCACAAGTGTAGGTCGAGATTGAATAGTTATTACTAGCCCCATAATAAAAGCTGTAATTGCAACTAAGGGTAAAGATTTATAACCAATAAAATAACATTGACGAAAGAACTCAGCAAACTCAAATCTCGGTTTAAATAATTCAGTAAAAAATCGCCCAGTAAATCGAGCGATATCTCCTGTTTCTGATAAAAATTTTCTAAAGCCGGATGATTTCATATAATATTTTAAATTTTATTCATGAATTGCCATTACAGGAACTTTAGCGACAAAAGCCACCTTTTTGGTATTGGATTCCACAAACAAATTATAAAACACAGAGTGTTCTTTACTAATAATAGTAACCAAATCAACTTTGCCAGGGGCGCAACATTTTTTCATACCGTCTTGCATATCTCTAGCATTAATAACCGAAATTGGCAGTTTTTCGCCATTAATCTTTATAGTCTTCATAACTGGATCAAAGACTTCATTCTCAGTTCTGATATGTAAAAGATTTAATTTAGCTTTTGATTTTTGGAGAAATTTTTCAAATCCTTTGAGGGAAGATTTATATAATTTTTCATTATTGTCTACGGCCAATAATACTGTTGATAATTTATGTTTAGTGTATTTTTCAGGAACAATTACAACAGGACAATTAATTTTTCCTGCGATATTTACGCCGCGACTTCCATAAATAAATTTTGATATCCTATCTTTAGCGGCAAGTCCCATTACCATTAATTCTACTTGATGCGCATTTGTAAAATTTTCAAGTTCATTTTTAAAACTCCCACTTGTTACAAGTTCATTAATTTTGATTTTCGGGAATAATTTCTGAAGGTCACTAATTAGTTTTGCCGCTTTATTCTCGCTTACTTTTCTTTGAGTAGTATAAGATATTCCAAACAATCCCATGTTAGAATGAATTATCGGGGCCTCAAACATATTAAAAATAGTGAGTTTGCAGTTTAGCTTTTCTGCTAAAAACGCTGCGTACCTACAAGCATTAATCGAAGATGGCGTAAAATCCGTACCAGTGATAATTGTTTTCATAATTATTTCTTTAATGATTAAAGTACTTTAAAATTAGAAATTAAAAAATGCATTGTGCTTTTTTTATTCCGTGTTCGTTAGTAGCAACTTGTTAAAGTTAGTAATTTAAAAAATCACTAATTATTCGTGTAGAGCCAATAACGGTACGTTTGTATGAAACGCAATTCGTTTTGTTTGTGGTTCATTAAAAATTCTTTTAAGAAGAGAATGTTTACGAGGAATCATAACTACCATATCCATCTTTTTTTCTTTTATAAATTGATTTATTCCTTCAACTACATTTTTATTTTCAGCAAAATAAAATGTATGATTAATGTCTTCCAAAGCATGTTCTAATTTTATACCTACGACGGCTTTTTTCACTGTAGGAAGCTTTTTTATGTCATCAACAATGTTTATGACATTCACATGCGCTTTAAATAAATGAACAATTTCTTTTAGTGGATTTAATATTGATTTTTTTGGTATTTCTTCAAAGTCGCATGCCAAGGCAATTTTTTTTATCTTTTTAAATTTAACGCGTCTATCAATTACTAATATCGGAGTTTTTGACTTTCTAATTAAAGACGTTGTTGTACTTCCGATAAATTTCTGTGAAAGTACACCACTACCATGCATACCCATAATTATTAAATCAACTTTGTTTTTTTTTGCAAATTGATTTATTTCATCTGTTGGTAAACCATATTTGCATTTGCTTTCAATTACAACTTTGTCACCATGTTTAGCACGTATATTTTTTTCTATTTTTTTTAAAACGCTCATGTTACCTTCTTCTATCTCTACTAATGGTGGCACAACCATCACATCAGTTGTTACAATTGGGACATAGTAAGCGTGAAACAATATTATCTTAGATTTTGTAAGTTTCGCGATTTCAACAGCGTAGTTTATGGCGTTACGTGAAATCTTTGAAAAGTCTGTAGGAACAAGAATTGTTTTCATAAAAATAAATTGTTTTTAATATTTAAAAAATAAACTATCAAGCGACCACGCATCCCAAGTTTCTGGTACAATTAAAAGTAGTAGAATTAAAACTAATCTTGGAAAAACATATTTCGAATCCCACATAGCTGTATTAATGCCAAAACCAATTGCTGCAATAATTAAATTTAACCCTAAAAGAAAGAGTGCAACATATTCAAATAATCCAATAATTAAAAGAAATCCACAAATAAGTTCAGTATAAGACGTAAACCATGTAGCTAAAACTATTAAAAACCTTGGCATTCTCACATTTGTAAATGTGTTTTGATAAGTTTCTATAACATTCGATATTTTTATATTAAATATCGCATCATATCCCTGAAAAAAGAATAATATGCCTAAAAAGACTCTTGCAATAAAAATCGCGGCAATTTCGTGATATTGATTAATAATTTCCATTTTTATACTTTTAACCCAAATATAATATTTTTAAGCTTAAATTAAAAAAATCAGCACTTTTAGTTATGAAAAGAAAATATTAAATAAATTTTCAATTTAATTTTTTTTTTTCAATTAAAATTTGGCAATTTTTTTTAATCTCTAAATAAAAGTAGGGAAGTGTCTATTTTGCAATTGTGACGCATATCAGCAGCAAAAGTGATTTTTATCATGTTTAATTTCCGGCCTATACGATTATTCTTTCTATTTACTGTGGAAAACCTTTGTTTATCCATTTTTCGATAGCGGATATTTCGCATATTGAAAGTTGAGCTCCATTTTTTGGCATTGCCGAAAATCCGGAAAGATGTTTAATGCTTCCTAGCAGCTTATTGTTTTCAGCAGCGCTAACTGCACCGTTATAATTAGATAAATCGAAACCACCACCAAGATTATTAGAGTTATGACAACCTACGCACCAAGTTTGTAAAGTTGTTGAAATTCTGTTTCCGTAGGTGAAATTTGTTGTGTCGCAAGTTTTGCAGTTAGAAGTATTACGAGCACCCATTTGAATCCAAGTTTTTATAGTATAAACATCTTTTTTACTTAGCATTGGATATGGAGTTTGTGGCATCGAGGGATTTGAACCCTTTATTGTATTATATATTTCACTTTGTAAAGGATGTTTTGGTGTTATTCCTTTCATGATTGCTTCATAAGAAGTGAGGTTATAATCCGCTTTTTTTTCGGTAGCATTATGACAGCCTGCATAAGTGCAGTTGGATATGAAAATAGGTAGAACATCCTCATTAAAGCAGGCGTTAGGAGAAGATATATCGCTAATGCATGTGGTTAGTAATAACATACAACTAAAAATTAATAAAATATAAACTTTTTTCATATTGTCTTATTTAATCTTCAGATTTATTTTTTAGTTGCATTAATAAAGAATAGGCTCCTTTAATTACAAAGGTATTATTTGAAATATTTTTGCCTTCTAATGAAATTAACTCAGTAAAATTATTTTCTGAAGCACCTTTTTTAATTTCTAATAATTCAAAATTATTATTTCCTTTTGAAACAAAAACAAAATCTTTTCCTTCAAAACTAACTATCGCATCTTCATTTATAGATTGTGTATTGCTGATCTTCAGTTCAACTTCTGCATTCATATACATTCCAGGTAAAAGTGTTTTGTCGTAATCCTCAAAATGACAATGAACCTCGGCGCTTCTGTCAGCTGATAAATCCCTACTTATCAAAATAATTTCGCAAGGATGTTTTTTATCTGGTTGATTGTTATTATACGCTAATAGTTTTTGGCCAATGGATAGTTTATCTAAATCTTTTTCAAATACTTTTAGGTTTAAATGAATATCTGATGGATTAATTAATTCAAAAAGAATATCTGAAGGATTTACGTATTTACCAATGTTAACGTTTACTTTCGATACAAAACCATCAATAGACGAATAAACGTTTACACTACGAGACAAATTATTTTCATTTAAAATTTCTGGATTAATATTAATTAATCTTAATTTTTCAGATAATGCACTTAAGTTTATTTTTTGTGTATTATAATCCATTTCACTTTGCTGATAAATTTTATCGCTGCTTGCTTTACTACTGTTTAATTCTTTCTGGCGTTTAAATTCGTTTTCTGCAAATGCTAATTTTGATTTAGCAGTTAAATATTCTTGTTGCAACTGTATGTATTGCTGATCTTCCATTGTTGCAATAACTTCGCCTTTTTTAATGTGCATGCCGGGAAGTAATTTCGTGGTTTTTAAAAAACCTCCTAATGGCATGCTCACCGAAACCATGTTTTGAGGTGGTACATCTATTTTGCCATTTAACTTTAAGGTAGTAGATATGTTTCTATTTTCAATTTTTCCAAGTAGTATATTGGCGTTTTTGAATTGAGCCTCTGTTAAAGTTACATTGTTTTCGATTTCGGTTGGATTTAATTCTTTCTCTTGAATTTTTTCACCACCACATGAAGTCATAATTAGAACTCCGATAAATATTAATAGTATGTTTTTCATTATTTTTTATTTAGTAATTAAATAATTGATTTGAATGATAGTTTCATTTAAGTTTTTTACAGCATCTAGATAATTAGAATGGATTGAGATTGCTTGATTAGTGACAATAACCCATTCTAAATAATTTAATTCTCCATTTGCAAATTGTTTATTAGCAATTTCATAAATTACTGCTGCATTTTTAAGTGCCGTGTTTTCATAATAATTTACAGTAGCTAAATTAGATTGGTATTGCCGCAATGTAGATTTGTATTGCGATTGTAATAAGTTTACTTCCTGTAAATAATTATTCTCTGATATGATTTGATTTATTTTAGAAGAGTTTATTTTAGCCCTTTGTGCGCCAAAAAATAAAGGAATTCCTACACCAACTTGAACCGATTGAAATCTTGTAGAAGAAGTGTAAATTAAATTATCTGCCCCTGAACCTTTCATGGTCATGTTATAATAGCCAACATTAAGATCGGGTAACAAACGCGATTTCTCCAATTTTTGATTAATGATAGATGTCTTTTTTTGCTGCTCTACTATTTTTAAAGAAGGGTGTTGATTTATTAAGCTGTTATCCATGCTTACATCTAAATTTAATTTTGGATTAATTTCTGTTGGAATAAATTGAGTTGAAGAATTAAGCGCCAAATTAAATTGAAGCAAGGTTAACTCTATATCTTGCTGTAATTGGTAAAGCTGTATGGTGATGTTTCCTCTTTGTGTTTCAGCAGTAGTTTTTTCTAGGATATTACTTTCGCCTTTTGAAAAACGCAAATTGGCTTTCTCTAAAAATGTAGCATAAATACTATCGTTCTTTAATAATAGTGCTTCTTTTTCTTTTAAATAGATATAGGTATAAAACACTTGCCTTACTAATTTTTTTGTTTCGGCCTCTTTTAAAGATACGTTTAGGACGGATGTTTTCCACTCTTCATTAAGTAACTGTTTTTGATTTACATATACAGATGGAAAATTGAAAGATTGTGAAATTCCAAAACGATTATCGTTGTATGAACTATTTAACTGCCCATATTCGCCAAACACATTTGTTTGTGGAATTGATGCGCCAGTTTTTATTATTTTTTGCTGATATTCTGATTTTAATTTTTCGTTTTTAACGCTGAGATTATTTTTAATGGCCGTGTCAATTGCACTTTGAATGTTGATAGCAGTTTGTGCGCTTCCTTTTATAGAAGATAGACAAAAAGCCAGAATTATTATAATAGCTCCAATTGGTTTTACCTTAATTTTTACTCCCTTCTCGAAGAGTATATACAAAATTGGTAAAACAAATAATGTAAGAAACGTAGCAATCATCAATCCGCCAATTACAACGGTTGCTAAAGGCCTTTGAACTTCGGCGCCAGCACCATTGCTTAAAGCCATTGGTAAAAAACCTAAAGAAGCTACAAATGCTGTCATTAACACCGGTCTTAAACGAAGTTTTGTTCCTAAAACAACTATTCGGTATATGTTAGTTTTCCCATCTTTCTTTAAACGATTAAACTCAGAAATTAAAACTATTCCGTTTAATACTGCTACACCAAACAAGGCTATGAATCCTACTCCGGCACTTATACTAAAAGGTAAACCTCTAAATGCTAAAAAGAAAATACCACCAATTGCAGACAATGGAATTGCCGAATAAATTAATAAGCCTTGCTTAACTGAATTAAAAGTAAAAAATAGTAATAAGAAAATAAGAATTAATGAAACGGGTACTGCAATCATTAGTCTCTTTTTTGCTGCATTCAAGTTTTCAAAAGCCCCACCGTATTTTATATAGTAACCAGTTGGAAATTTAATTTGATTATCAACTTTATTTTGTAATTCATTTACAATACTTTCAACATCTCTGCCTCTAACATTAAATCCAACAATTATTCTTCGTTTGGCGTCTTCTCTTTGTATCTGATTAGGGCCATTTTTAATTTCTACTGTTGCTAATTGATACAATGGAATTTGTGTGCCGTTTTCTGTTGGGATTAATAAATTTTTTACATCTTCCAAATCATTTCTCAAATTGGTATTTAAACGAACAACTAAATCAAAGCGTTTCTCTCCTTCAAAAATAAGTCCAGAAGATTGTCCTGCAAATGCAGTATTAACAATTTTGTTTATATCGTTTATACTTAAATTATATTGTGCAATAGATGCTCTATTATAGTCAATAATTATTTCTGGCATACCAGTAACAGGTTCAATAAATATATTTTTCGCACCTTCTACATGAGTAATTATATCTCCTAGTTTTTGAGCATAAGCTGCTAGGGTATCTAAGTTTTCTCCAAATATTTTACAAACAACATCTTGTTTAGCGCCAGTCATTAATTCGTTAAAGCGCATTTGAACAGGGTATTGAAAGCTTGTTGTAATACCAGGTACCTGCGAAACAGCCTCTCCCATTTTTTCGGCTAACTCATTAAATGTTTTGGCAGAAGTCCATTCTGATTTATCTTTTAAAATAATCATCATATCAGCTGCTTCCATGGGCATTGGGTCGGTGGGAACTTCACCACTTCCAATTTTAGTTACTATTTTTTCTACCTCTGGAAATTGTTGTTTTAATATGCTTGCAGCTTTTTGAGTATTTTCAATAGTTGTAGATATATTGCTTCCTGTTAAGACTCTTGTTTCAACAGCAAAATCCCCTTCTTCTAATGCTGGAATAAATTCTCCTCCTAAATTAGAAAGTGTTATTAACGACGTTATAAATAGTGTAATTACAATTGTTAAAATCATTTTAGGATGTCGTAATAATTTAATTAATGTGCTTTGATAGGCCGTTTCTATTTTATGCATTAATTTATCAGAAATATTAGGCTTATGTTTTGTTTTTTTACTTAAAAACAAGGCGCTCATCATCGGTATATAGGTGAGTGATAATATAAAAGCTCCTATTAATGCAAATGCTACCGTTTGCGCCATAGGCTTAAACATTTTTCCTTCAATTCCTTGTAATGTAAAAATGGGTAGGTAAACAACTAAAATAATAATTTGTCCAAACACGGCGCTATTCATCATTTTACTTGCGGAATGGCTAACTTCACCATCCATTTGAACTTGGTTTAGTTGATTAACATCTTTGAATCTTTTATTCTGACTTAATTGATGCATTACCGCTTCAACAATTATTACAGCACCATCCACTATTAAACCAAAATCTAAAGCTCCTAAACTCATTAAGTTTCCGCTTACGCCAAAAGTATTCATTAAAATTACGGCGAAAAGCATGGCTAATGGGATTACAGATGCCACTAATAAACCAGCTCTAAAATTTCCTAAAAATAAAACTAAAACAAAAATTACGATTAGCGCACCTTCCATTAAATTTTTCTCAACAGTACCAATTGCGTTGTTCACCATTTTAGTTCTATCTAAAAATGGTTCAAGGATAACACCCTCGGGAAGTGTTTTTTCAATTTGAGCAATTCGTTCTTTAACATTTTTAATTACATCACTACTGTTTGCGCCTTTAAGCATCATTACAACTGCTCCTGCAACTTCTCCTTCATCATTATAACACATAGCTCCGTATCTTGTGGCGTAACCAATTTTAACATCCGCAACATCTCTAATAAATAAAGGTGTTCCATTTTCAGTAGATTTAATAGAAATGTTTTCGATATCATTTATACTGCCAATTAAACCTTCACTTCTTATAAATAATACCGTTGGTCCTTTTTCAATATACGCACCTCCTGTGTTTTGATTATTTTTTTCAATTGCTAAAAAAACATCGTTTATAGTAATGTTATGAGATTGTAGTTTGTTTGGATTTACTGCAATTTCGTATTGTTTTAATTTTCCACCAAAACTGCTTACTTCGGCTACACCATTAACACCTAAAAGTTGTCTGCGTACAATCCAATCTTGAATTGTTCTTAATTCGGTTTCGTTGTATTTTTTTTCATAGCCTTTTTTAGGCCTAAGTACATATTGATATATTTCGCCAAGCCCTGTTGATACTGGACCTAATTCTGGCGTGCCAATACCTTGTGGTATTTGTGATTTAATATTTTGTAACCGTTCTCCAACTTGCTGTCTAGCCCAATAAATATCGGTAGCATCATCAAATACAATTGTCACTAACGATAAACCAAATCGAGAAAAACTTCTTATTTCTTTTAATCCAGAGATGTTATTATTAGCCTGCTCTATTGGAAAGGTTATTAAACGCTCAATATCCGTTGCACCATAAGATGGAGCAACTGTGATTACTTGTACTTGATTGTCGGTAATATCAGGTACTGCATCTATTGGTAATTGAGTTATTTCATATGTTCCATATCCAATTAGGGCAATTATGAAAAGACCAACAATGAGTTTGTTTTTAATTGAAAACTCAATAATTTTATTTAGCATAGTTTATCCTGTTAATGTTTTATTAAAAAATGTAAAAAAAATCGCGAAAACACAAATACAAAATGTAATTGCGAACTCAATTAATTAATTTGGACTAACAAGATTTTGGCGGTTGCCAAATTGAGGATAGAAAAGTTGAAGTTAAAAACTGTTCAGTGTAAATATAATATGGTTTGTTTTTGGAGTAATTAGGTTTTATGAAAAGCCCTTCAAAATTATTTGAAACAAAAGCATTAGAAATGTTGTTTATACATCCATCATGTGATTTAAATGGTAACTTCATTTCTTTATCTTCATCACCATCGTTATCTTCATCTTCAGCGTAATGTTTTGAAAGAAATTCTAACAAGGTTATTTTGCTATCCTTTTCTTTATGTTCATTATAATGCTCAAATAATAAAGGCAATTTAACCAACTGATTTAATTCAGTAATGGAAAGGATATAAAATGATAATAATGATATTGCTAAAAATCTTTTCAATATACAAATGTACAATATATTATTTACTCAAAAAATGATATTAATTATTTAAATTGTAATTTGATTACTTTAGTAATTATTTAATAAACTATAAATGAAAAGCATAACTCGCACTATTTGGATATTATCATTTGTTAGTTTGTTTTTAGACACTTCCAGCGAAATGTTATATCCCATAATGCCTCTTTATTTAAAAACCATTGGTTTTTCTGTTTTTTTAATTGGAATTTTAGAAGGAATTGCGGAAGCTACATCAGGATTAAGTAAAGGATATTTTGGTAAGCTTTCTGATAATTCGGGTAAAAGACTTCCTTTTGTTCAATTTGGATATTTGTTAAGTACTCTATCTAAGCCTATGATGGCCCTATTTGTTTTTCCATTATGGATATTTTTTGCAAGAACACTTGATCGATTTGGGAAAGGTTTAAGGACCGGGGCACGCGATGCTATGATTTCAGACGAAGCCACTCCTGAGACAAAAGCAAAAGTTTTTGGATTTCATCGCTCGATGGATACTTTTGGAGCTGTGCTAGGACCTTCAATCGCGTTATTGTATTTGTATTTTTATCCGGAAGATTATAAAACTTTATTTTTCATAGCATTTATACCTGGATTATTATCAGTTTTAGCTACTCTTTTTTTAAAAGATAAAAGAGTAGACGTGCCAATAGAAAAAAAACGAACTCCTTTTTTTTCTTTTATGGGTTATTGGAAAGTAGCTAATCCCGAATACAGAAAATTACTCATCGGATTATTGGGTTTTACTCTTTTTAATAGTTCTGATGTTTTTTTATTATTAAAAGCTAAAGATGCTGGTTTAAACGATACTTTAGTTATAGGTGCTTATATTTTTTATAATTTAAGTTATGCTTTATTTGCCTTTCCATTTGGAAGCATTGCTGATAAAATTGGATTGAAAAATATGTATATGATTGGACTTTCTTTTTTTGCGATAGTTTATTTTGGTTTTGGTTTAAGCGATAACATTTATATAATAATTGCTTTGTTTTTTGTTTACGGTTTATATTCTGCTGCTACAGAAGGTATTTCAAAAGCTTGGATTAGCAATGTTTCTGAGAAAAAAGATACGGCTACAGCCATTGGAACTTATTCGGCATTTCAAAGTATTTTTACAATGATAGCAAGTTCATTAGCTGGATTAATTTGGTTTGTTTTTGGCGCAAATGTTACGTTTTTAATAACAGGAATAATAACTTTAATAATAATTTTTTATTTTTTGGTTTCTTTTTCTAGCGCTACAAGAAACAAGATTTATTAATAATATAGTTTTATTTAAGTATCAAGCATTTCAAATTGAATTGTAACAAATGTAACCGTTATATGAGTATTAACTCTCCATCTTTGTATCATAAAAAAACAAATAAATTATGATGGAAATTATCGGATATGTATCTTCAATTTTAATAGGTGTTTCACTTGGTCTTATAGGCAGTGGTGGTAGTATATTAACTGTGCCTGTTTTGGTATATCTTTTTTCAATTGATGCGGTGGCTGCAACCTCATATTCTTTATTTATTGTTGGTTTTACAAGTGCAGTTGGCTCAGTTGGTTATTTCAAAAAGGGTCTAGTAAATATTAAAACAGCTGTGGTTTTTGGAATCCCTTCCATTATTTCAGTTTTTTTAACAAGAGCTTATATAGTACCTGCAATTCCAAAAGAGGTATTTGCTGTAGGTGATTTTGTTGTTACCAAAAGCATTTTAATGATGTTGTTATTTGCAATATTAATGGTTGCTGCTTCTTATAGCATGATTAAAAAAGATAAAAAGAAAAAGGATACGGATTTTGGTCCTCAAAAATTTAATTACCCTGTGATTTTAATTGAAGGAGCTGTTGTTGGTTTAGTTACTGGTTTAGTTGGAGCAGGCGGTGGATTTTTAATTATTCCAGCATTAGTTCTTTTATCAAAACTACCAATGAAAGAAGCTGTTGGAACTTCGCTTGTTATTATAGCAGCAAAATCTCTAATTGGATTTTTTGGAGAAGGGGGAGAGGCTGTAATTGACTGGAGTTTATTAGCAATGGTTTCTGCATTTGCAACTGTTGGTATTTTTATAGGTATTTACTTTTCTAAAAAAATTGATGGAGCAAAACTTAAACCAATCTTTGGTTGGTTTGTATTATTAATGGGTATTTATATTATAATAAAGGAAACGCTTTTAAAATAGCCTATGTAACATTTATCACATCCGTTTTAAACCGATGTTTAAGTGTGATATTTGTTACCGAAAAAAAATGAATAACAACGTAACTTTGAATTAAATTAAACAAGAAATAAAAAACATAAAATATGAAAATAGAACAAATTTATACAGGATGCTTAGCTCAAGGAGCTTATTATATCACGTCTAATGGTGAAGCAGCAATTATTGATCCTTTAAGAGAGGTGCAACCATATATTGATCGCGCAAATAGAGATGGCGTTAAAATAAAATATATTTTTGAAACACACTTTCATGCTGATTTTGTTTCTGGTCATTTAGATTTAAGTAAAAAAACTGGTGCACCAATAGTTTATGGACCAACAGCAAATCCAGAATTTAAAGCAATTATAGCTTTAGATGGTGAAGAGTTTAAATTAGGAGATATTACAATTAAAGTATTGCATACTCCTGGCCACACAATGGAAAGCACATGTTTTCTTTTGAGAGATGAAAATGGTAAAGATCATTCATTATTTAGTGGCGATACTTTGTTTTTAGGAGATGTTGGTCGCCCTGATTTAGCTCAAAAAGCTGCATCTATGACGCAAGAAGAATTAGCAGGGTTATTGTATGATTCATTAAACAACAAAATAATGCCATTGGCAAATGATGTAGTTGTTTATCCTGCTCATGGCGCTGGAAGTGCTTGTGGAAAAAACATGATGAAAGAAACGGTTGACACTTTAGGTAATCAGAAAAAAGTAAATTATGCTTTAAATCAACCTAATAAAGAAGAGTTTGTAAAGGCAGTTACTGATGGATTACTTCCGCCTCCAGGTTATTTTGGAATGAATGTAGCTATGAATAAAAAAGGTTATGAAAGTTTTGATACTGTTTTAAATAACGGCATGAGAGCTTTATCACCCTTAGAATTTGAGACCGCTGCAGAAACTACAGATGCTATAATGATTGATACTAGAGACTCCGCTGAATTTGCAAAAGGATTTATTCCTAAGTCAATTAATATTGGTATTAATGGTGATTTTGCACCTTGGGTTGGAGCTTTAATTAAAGATGTTAATCAACCTATTTTATTAATAACAGAGCCTGGTAAAGAGGAGGAAACGGTGACGCGTTTAAGTCGTGTTGGTTTTGATAATATACTGGGGCATTTAAAAGGAAGTTTTGAAGCTTGGGCAAAAACAGGGAAAGAAATTGATACCGTAAACAGAATTACTGCTTCACAATTCGCTAAAGAAATAAATACAAAAGCAGATACAATTGTTGATGTGAGAAAAGAAAGCGAATATTCGGCAGAGCACGTTGACGAAGCTTTTAATAAGCCTTTAGATCAAATTAATGGATGGTTTGCAGAGATGGATAATGAAAAACCATTTTATATTCACTGTGCTGGTGGCTACAGAAGTATGATTGCATCAAGTATTTTAAAATCTCGAGGCGTTCATAATTTTAAAGAGATTGAAGGTGGTTTTAAAGCTATTGCTGATACAGCAGTTCCTAAAACAGATTTTGTTTGCCAAAGCAAATTACAAAAGTCTTAATTAAATAGGATGAATTACATAAAAAAAATAAATGAAAAAAATTAAATCACTACTTGGGACCGCAGTTTTATTGTTTTCAATAACACAATGCGACTCACAAATTAAAACTAAAAACGACATGGAAAATTCAAATAACACCGGAATAACAAAAAACGAAATTATTGTAGATGTTAGAACAACTGAAGAATGGAATGAAGATGGTCATGCAGATTGTTCTGTAAATTACCCATTAGATCAATTTGAAAATAAAATTGAGGAACTAAAAAAGTACGACAAGGTTGTTTTGGTTTGCAGAAGTGGAAATCGTGCTGGATTAGCAAAACATAAATTAGTTGAAGCTGGGTATACCAAGGAAATTGAAAATCTAGGGCCTTGGCAAAACGTAACCTGTAAAGTAAAATAAATATGAATTTTATAAAGTCATTAAGCATCATGCGCGCATTAAGATTAGTTTTTGGTGTTGTTGCAATAGTTCAAGCCATTATTTCAAAAGATATTGTTCTTGGTCTTCTTGGATTTGTTGTTGGAGGTATGGCTTTTTTTAATGTTGGATGTTGCAGCGATAATAGTTGTAGCAATGGTTACAAAAAAGATAATAATAAAAAAAATAACGATTTAACAGATGTTGAATATGAAGAAGTTCTTATTAAATAATAGTGCGAATATTATAGGTGGTTTAATTGGAGGCATTGCAGGGTTTATTTATTACAAACAGGTTGGTTGTATTAATGGTGGCTGCATGATTTCTGGAAACCCTTATTTAAGTGTATTGTATTTTTCTGTTTTGGGAGGTTTATTGATGAGCATTATTAAACCCAATCTTAAAAATGTAAAAAAGCAAAACTATACTGATAATAGTCATAATTAAAAATTTCTTTCACCTTACCTTTACAGAAATTAAAACAGACTTATTATGAAAAAAAACATGGGCTTAGCCGACAGATTGATTAGAATAGTTATTGCACTTGTAATTGCTGTTTTATATTTTACTAATGTAATTACTGGAGTTTTAGCAATTGTATTCTTAATACTAGCAGGAGTGTTTTTATTAACGAGTATGATTAGCTTTTGTCCTCTATATACATTGTTTGGCGCTAATACTTGCCCAAAAGAAAAATAATTAAATATCTTTTCTATAATTCAAAACCTCTATGTAATAGGGGTTTTGTTTTTTAGTTGGTTTTGTAACTAATGTTACAATAATTACTCTTTTTCTGTTTTAAATTTGAGATATAATTCTAAATTCTAATAGTATGAAAACAAAAATATTTTTTCTTTCAATAATCATAGCTACATCTTTTGGATTTGCACAAACTATTCCATTTAATTATGCTGTAAAAATTAAACCTATAACAATTAATAACCTTCCAGGCTTGCATTCATATGCTGTTGCTCAATATAATGGCAAGTGGTTAGTAATTGGTGGTAGAAAAGATGGTATTCATGCACGTCAACCTTTTAACGCATTTCCTGTTGCAAGTAGCAATACTGATATTTATGTAATTGATGTTAACACGCAGCAATTTTGGACAGCTTCAGTTAATGGATTACCTACTGGTCTTAAGGAACAATTACAATCTACCAATATGAATTTTTATCAAGATAAAGATTCGCTTTATATCATTGGTGGTTATGGCTATAGTAGCACTGCTGTTGACCATATTACTTATCCAAATCTGACTTCAATTTCAGTCAGTGGTTTAATAAATGCTATAGTAAATGCAAATTCAATTACACCCTATTTTAAACAAATCACTGATCAAAATTTTGCTGTTAATGGAGGATATTTAGGTAAAATTGGTTCAACTTTTTATTTAGTTGGAGGTCATCGTTTTGATGGGAGGTATAATCCAATGGGAAATCCTACATACACGCAAACTTATGTTGATGGCTTAAAAAAGTTTAAAATAAATAATTCAGGTTCTCAATTAAGTTATACTAATTACACCACAGTTAGCGATCAAGTTCATTTACACAGAAGGGATTATAATTTAATGCCTCAAATTTTTCCAAATGGTGAGGAGGGTTACACAATTTCTTCTGGTGTTTTTCAAATTGGCTTAGATCTTCCATTTTTATATCCGGTAGATATAAAAGCTAGTGGACATTTTCCGGTTACTACTTTTAATCAATATTTGAGTAACTATCATTCTGCAAAAACTGCTTTATATGATAGTATTAATAACGTAATGCATTCCATTTTTTTTGGTGGTATGAGTCAATATTCTTACATAAATAATGTTTTAACACAAGATAATAATGTACCTTTTGTGAAAACAATTAGCCGTGTTTCGAGAGATGCAAATGGGAACTTACAAGAAAATGTTTTCCCGAACCAAATGCCTGCATTAATTGGCGCTAGTGCAGAATTTATACCAAATCATTTAGTGCCTCATTATGAATCTGAAATAATAAAGTTATCTCAAATTACTAGCGACTCAACTTTGATTGGCCATTTTTATGGTGGAATTTATAGTCCCCAAATTAATCCATTTACAGCAAACAACACTGGCGTAACAAATGCGCATAATGTAATTTATGAGGTTTGGATTGTTAAAAGCCAGGTAAGTGGTTTTAAACCGCTAGATGGAACGAACCCTTTAAAAGTTACAGTTTTTCCAAATCCAACTGAAAAGCAAATTAGTTTTAAATTAACATTGCCAACTAGCGGTGATCTTGATTTGTTTATTACAGATGTAAATGGAAAAATTGTTGTTGAAAAAACTTTTCGTGATTTAAATTCTGGTAATCAAACAATTGATATATCAGATAAAGTAAAATTAAGTAGTGGTGTATATTCCTTCAATTTTGTTTTTGATGGAAAGTTTAATGCCATTGAAAAGGTAATTATTACTCAATAAATGAAAATGGTCCGATTTAATAAATTCAATTGAAAAAATAATTTACATGTCTGATTTTGTTAAATCTTAAAGTTTTAGAAAGAAAATTATGTAACATTTGTTACATAAGAATAGAAATAAAAAATAATACCTTCAAAATCTATAAATACCAAGTTTTAATTTATTATAAATGAAAAAATCGTTTACCATTATAATTGCTTTAACCTTATTTTTTAATTTTAGTAGGGCGCAAAATCTATTAGCAATTCCTGATACACTTTCAGGAACTAATTTTAATTTAAACATTTACGATACTTCTAAAGTATTTTATACTGGTTATACAACCAACACTTTTGGTGTTAATGGGAAATATCTTGGACCAACAGTATTTCTTAATAAATGGGATTCTGTAAGTATGAATGTTTTTAACCAGTTAATGGATACAACAACCATTCATTGGCACGGATTACACGTTTCTGCAAAAAATGATGGTGGTCCCGAGATTTTTATTCCACCAAATACAACTTGGAATCCAAAATTTAAAGTGAGAGATCATGCTGCAACTTATTGGTATCATCCGCACTTACATATGATGACAAACTTACACGTATCTTTAGGTGCCGCTGGTTTGATTATTGTCAGAGATTCTGCTGAAAGGGCGCTCAACTTACCTAGAAAATATGGCGTAGATGATTTTCCATTAGTATTGCAAACCAAATGTTTTAATACAACAAAACAAATTTTAATTAATAACGCTTCCGACAGTGTAGTAATGGTAAATGGTACTCTTAAAGCCTATTTACCAACTCCTGCACAGGTTGTTAGATTTAGAGTTTTAAATGCCTCTTCAGAAAGAGTATATAATATTGGGCTTCAAGGAAATTTAACTTTTTATCAAATAGGAAGCGACGGCGGTTTGCTAAATGCACCACTCGCATTAACCAGATTGAGATTAGCTCCAGGAGAAAGAGCTGAATTGTTAGTTGACTTTACTGGTAAAATGGGACAATCAATTAATTTAATGAGTTTTGCCTCTGAATTGCCGAGTGCTATTTATGGTGCAACACAACCAGGCATGGGACCAGGACAAGTTATACCTGGTTATACTTCAAATGTTTTAAATGGTGCCAATTTTAATTTAATGACATTTAGTGTTGTTGCACAAACGGCCTCTCCGGTAACAACTATTCCTTCGGCACTTGTAATAAATACTCCTTGGTCTATAGCCAATGCAAATGGATTTAAAACATTAACCTTTACACCTGTTAACATGGGGCCAACTGCAATTCAAGGCCCTTTTTTAATTAATAATACAAGTTTTAATATGAATGTTGTTAATTATTCAATTCCATTAAATAATATCGAAGTTTGGACGCTTACTAACCAATCTCCCATAGCGCATCCTTTTCATATACATGATGTTCAATTTTATATTACTGAATATAATGGTGGCCCAGCTCCTTCCTATTTGGCGGGGAGAAAAGATGTTGTTTTAGTGCCTGCAGGACAAACTGTAAAGTTTATTGCGAAATATGAAACTTTTTGCGATAGCACTGCTAAATACATGTATCATTGTCATATGTTGCCACACGAAGATGCGGGTATGATGGGACAATTTGTTGTTACCTGTCCAATTAATGTAGGAATTGAAGAAATTGATTATAAAATGGAGGATATAATTTTATACCCCAATCCAACTTCTGACAAAATAAAAATTAAATCAAATGCATACCAACCAATTTCGGAAATTACAATTTTTGATAATCTTGGAAAAGTTATTCTTTCAAAAAACAAATTGCTACAAAACGAAAATGAATTTGATTTGATTACTTTTCCTTCTGGGTTTTATTTGATAGAAATTAAAACATCAAAAGGCATAATTTATAAAAAGCTAAACTTAATTAAATAAGTTTAGCTTTTTTATGATTTAGTTTTATGTACTTTTATTTATGAAGCTAGTATCCACTTCGGATTTCTTCTGTCACTTGCCGAATCTCTAACTTTTATTTTAAAAAATGAGCTAAGCTTTTCTGCAAGATTAAATACTTCATCTTTTTTATCTGTTTCGTGAACAATAATTTTTTGATTTTTATTGTAAACTAAACTTAATTGATAAACAGAATCTTTCTCAAAGTTGTCTACTGAACAGCCTTCACATTTAACGTATAATGGTCTAAATAATAAAATGTAATCCAGTTTAGGAATCTTCTTCCATTCACCAGATCCAAAACCAAATGATTTTTCAAATATTTTATATAATCCTTTTTCAAGATTTAGTAAAGTTTCTGTTTTCATTAAAAAATTTGAACTTTCTCTTTTTCCAATTATTATTTCATCTTTCATGATTTCTTGGTTTTAATTGTTAGTATAAAGATACAACGCATACACCTAATTTATTAGTAACAATTGTTACTCAACTTTTACTTTTTGATTTATTACGTTAAAAACTGATTTAGGTCATAAAAATTTATAGTTTACTAGCCGAAATTTGTATCGTAAACATTTAAAAATAGTGTTATGTTATCAACTGTAATTTTTACTGTTATCCTTTTACATTTAGCCGTAGGTTTTGGTTATTTGATTTATAAATTATCGCCCTCTAAAAAAACGGTTCAAATAAACGAAAAAGATTAACCAATTATTTAACAACAGCGTTATGAAAAAAGCTTGTCACAGTAGATGCCCATAAAGCATTTCTGAATTATCGAAAATCAATTATAATATAAATATTTTAAAAATAAATAAAATGAAAGTAGAACAAATTTATACAGGATGTATTGCTCATGCAGCATACTATTTAGAAAACAATGGCGAGGCAGCAATCTTTGATCCTTTAAGAGAAGTGCAGCCTTATATTGACAGAGCAAAAAAAGACAATGCAAAAATTAAATATGTTTTTGAAACACATTTTCATGCAGACTTTGTTAGTGGACATTTAGATTTAGCTAAAAATGCCGGAGCAGAAATAGTGTTTGGACCAACTGCAAAACCAGGATATAAAGCTATAGTAGCTGAGGATAATCAAATTTTTAAAGTTGGAAAATACAGCGTAAAGGTGATTCATACACCTGGTCACACTATGGAAAGTACAACCTATTTATTAATTGATGAAAATAATAAAGAGCACGGCATAATTAGTGGCGATACCTTATTTATTGGCGATGTTGGTCGACCTGATTTAGCACAACATGTTATTGCGGAATTAACAGAAGAAAAATTAGCCGGACATCTTTACGATTCATTGCGAAATAAAATTATGCCGTTAAGCGATGATTTAATTGTTTATCCTAATCATGGAGCAGGTAGTGCTTGTGGAAAAAATATGAGCAAAGAAACAACCGATACTCTAGGTCATCAAAAACAAGTTAACTATGCGCTTAATCCTAAATTAACTAAAGAGCAATTTATAAAAGAAATTTTAACTGGTTTAGTGCCCCCTCCAGGATATTTTCCTCAAAATGTTTTGTTAAATATTAAGGGATATGAGAGTTTTGACAATGTTATGAAAAGGGGAACAAGAGCTTTATCTGCAAACGAGTTTGAGGTAGCAGCAAATGAAACCCAAGCATTAATTATTGATACAAGAAATTCACAAGTTTTTAATAAAGGATTTATTCCTAATTCTATTAATATTTGTATTGATGGAAGCTTTGCAACATGGGTTGGCACATTAGTGCCTAGCTTAAAACAAGAAATCTTAATTGTTGCCGAAGAGGGAAGGGAAGAAGAAGTTATTACCCGTTTGGCAAGAGTTGGTTACGACAATGCATTAGGTTATTTAAAAGGTGGGTTTCCTGTATGGGTTGATGCTAAGAAAGAAGTTGATACAATAAAATCAATTAGTGCCAATGATTTAGCAGAAATAAATAATAAGGGTACAGTAAATATTTTAGATGTAAGAAAACTAAGTGAGTATCAAAGTGAACATATTTTAGATGCTGTTAATGCACCTCTTGATACTATTAATGAGAGTATGTTTAAAATTAATAAAAGCGAAACTTACTATGTGCACTGCGCTTCTGGTTACCGATCAATGGTGTTTATTTCGATTCTTCAGGCAAGAGGCTACAGAAATCTTATTGATATTGCAGGTGGTTTTAACGCACTAAAGGGTAGTGCAAGATTTAAAGTAACTGATTACGTGTGTCCAACTACTCTTTTATAATTTTAAATCTTAATGTTTTTTTGCTTTAAAAGTGTTCAATTTGGACACTTTTTTTGCTATGTAACATTTGTAACCGTTAAATTATTAACTTGTATTTAAATTTGTAGAAAATAAACATATATGCTATCAATATTCAAAAATCTATTCAAATCAAACTCAGTTGACTTATCCCAATTAATAAAAGAAGGTGCTGTTGTTATTGATGTTCGAAGTAAAGCTGAATTTTCATCTGGACATGTAAAAGGTTCTGTAAATATTCCTTTAGAAAATATTGGTTCTAACAGTGATAAACTAAAAAAACACAACCATATTATTGTGTGTTGTCGTAGTGGTAACAGAAGTGGTATGGCTCAGCGCACACTACAAGCTAAAGGATTTAAAAATGTAACAAACGGCGGAAGCTGGCAAAACGTAAATAAACACATAAAATAATATGGAATCATTAAAAGTTTTAATCCCTACTGATTTTTCAGTTCAAGCGGAGTATGCATATCTGATGGTTAAAAAACTCGAAGAAAAAATACCTGTAGAAATTCACTTTCTCCACGTTCTAAATGTTCCAGATACTGTAACAATGGATAAAAATGGTAATATAGATACTTGTGGGGAAATCAACCTTGATTTTGTGATTTCTCAAAAAAATATTGCTGAAAGAAAATTAAACGACCTAAAAACTATTTATGGAGAAAGTGTACAAACACATTTTGTTTTAGGGAAAGTAACCGACCAAATTGTGATGTATTCTGAACAAAACAAATTTGACCTTATTGCAATGGGTACTAAAGGTTCATGGGGGATAAAAGAAACCCTGTCTGGAAGTGAAGTTCAAGTTATTTCAAGGCATTCCAAAATACCATTACTATCATTAATGTGTGATAGATCTGATTTATTAATTGAAAATGTATTATTAGTTCATGACTTTACAAATTCAAAGAACGAGAATTTAGATTTGTTACATAAACTAATTTCTGCATTTAATACAAAAGCTCATTTACTTCAAATAATTACAGATCAATCTGAAGAGGATAAAAAAACGATTCTTCAAAAGATGGATTTGTTTGCAACTTTAAATTCAATAACTAACTACGAAAAACACTTATTGAATGATACCGATATTGAAAGTGGAGTAATCCATTTTAATCAAATGCATGAAATGGATATAATTTGTATTGGTAATAAAGGTAAAAGTGGGTTTTTAAATAAAAGCACAACAGAAAAGTTAGTAGCACATTTATTTAAACCAATTATTTCATTTCATTTAAATAATTAATTATGTTAGAATATATTAGTCAACCCTGGTCGTGGTGGGTATCAGGAATTATCATTTCAGGAACCATGTTTTTACTTTTGTTTTTTGGACAATCTTTTGGATTTTCTTCAAATTTAAGAACCATTTGTTCTGCAGCGGGTGGAGGAAAATTTGTAAAGTTTTTTGATTTTAACTGGCGTTCCCAAATTTGGAATTTAGTTTTTTTAATAGGTGCAATCCTTGGGGGGTTTATTGCAAAACAATTTCTTTCTACTGGGGAGCCTATCCTAATTTCAGAAGCCACCATTAGCGATTTGGCAACTCTTGGAATATCAGCGCCAACATCAGTTCAACCAAATGAATTATTTAGTATGGAAGCTCTTTTTTCATTAAAAGGATTTCTAATTCTTGCGCTTGGTGGATTAATGGTTGGTTTTGGTTCTCGTTACGCTGGGGGCTGTACATCTGGTCATGCTATCAGCGGATTATCAGACCTTCAACTACCATCATTAATCGCCGTGATTGGGTTTTTTATTGGTGGATTATTAATGACATTTGTTTTACTCCCTTTAATTCTATAAGAATATGAAATTTATTAAATTTTTAGTACTAGGTACTATGTTTGGAATTGTAATGGCAAAATCTGAAGCTTTTTCTTGGTTTCGAATTCAGGAAATGTTTCGGTTTCAAGCTTTTCACATGTATGGTATTATTGGCACAGCAGTTATTCTGGGAGTAATTGGTGTATCATTAATTAAAAAATATAAGATTCGTGATTTTTCTGGAAATCCAATAAGTTTTTTTCCAAAAGAAAAATCAGTGCTACGTTATTTAATTGGTGGCACAATATTCGGGTTAGGCTGGGCATTAAGTGGAGCATGTCCTGGTCCTATGGTTGTAAATATTGGCTATGGTTATTTATCAATGATTGTAGTCTTTGTTTTTGCAATTATCGGCACTTATGTTTATGGTATTATAAAAGATAAGCTCCCGCATTAATTAAAAAATGATATGAACAAGGAAGAGAATCAGGAAAATCCCTTAGCACCAATAGTTATTAAACTAAACAATATAATTGTTGTTTTGGTGGTATTTGTTATTGCTCTTCTAATTTTGTTGGCAATTTATTTACCGCAATCTAAACCAACAAAGAAGGTTGAAATACCTGCACCCGATGAATTTGGGAATTTTACTGAAGCAGCAAAACAAAATGCAAAACTTGTAAAGGATAATTCTGTTTATTGGCATGCACCTAATGAAACTGAACTAAATGATAATCCAAAAAAAGATGAGATTCTTTACGGGAAAGATTTAATTGCGCATACCGCAGATTATTTTGGTCCAAAAGGTAAAGTGTTTATTGGCTCAATAAATGGAATGAATTGTCAGAATTGTCATTTAGAGGCAGGTACAAAAGTGTTTGGAAATAATTATAGCGCTGTATCTTCTACTTATCCAAAATTTAGGGCACGATCTGGTGCTGTTGAAAATATTTACAAGCGTGTAAACGATTGTTTTGAAAGAAGTTTAAACGGGAAGGCGCTAGATACAACCTCCAAAGAAATGAAAGCTATTGTGTCTTATATTAATTGGATAGGTAAAGATGTTGTGAAAGGAAAAAAACCGGAAGGTTCTGGCTTTAAGGATATAACATTTTTAGACAGAGCAGCTGACTCTGATAAAGGTAAAGAAGTATACATTTTAAAATGCCAGAGTTGTCATCAGTCTAATGGATTAGGAACGTTAAACGGAGATAAATCTGCTTACACTTATCCGCCACTTTGGGGACCTAATAGTTATAATGATGGTGCCGGACTATATCGACTTTCTAATTTCGCTAAGTATGTTAAATATAATATGCCTTTAGGAGTTTCGCACAACGAAGCACAATTAAGTGATGAAGAAGCTTGGGATGTTGCGGCTTTTGTTAATTCTCAACCACGACCAAAAAAAGATTTGAAAAATGATTGGCCAAAAATTGAAGAAAAACCATTTGATCATCCTTTTGGTCCATATAAAGATGGCTTTTCTGAGGAACAACATAAGTACGGCCCTTTTAAGCAAATAAAAGAGAAACAAGAAGCAATGAAAAAACAAAAAAAAGCATAATTAATTTAATCTAAATAATCATTAAAAAAAATTATTACAGTTTTTTTTAATTGACTCATTTTGGTACATAAAACAAAGCTTGCATTAAAATTATTAAAGAAAACTACAAACTTTTATTTTAATTTAAATAACAAATAATATGAAATATTATTTAATAGGATTATTATCTCTATTGTTTTCTGGTATCTTTTCTCAAGAACAAGTTCATCAGAATGGAGAAGATGGCCATCATATTTTTTTAAAACCAAACGATTCTACTTGTTTAAAAGATTGTTTTTTAGGAGCTCATTGGGAAGCACGTTCCCGAACATTTTTCATGAATACAATAAATGAAGGCGCGCTGAAAGATGATTATGCATTGGCATCTGGAGCTGGAATTGGAGTGTTAACGAAACCGGTATATGGATTCCAAATTGGTATTAGTGGTTTTTTTATTTATAATTTATACTCAACAAAAATAGAAATCTTAGACTCATTAACAGGTAACCAAAATAGATATGAGTTAGGCTTATTTGATATTCAAAATCCAAAAAATAGAAAAGATTTAGATAGATTAGAAGAATTATACTTGAAATATAATTTTTCAAAAAGTGCAATTGTATTTGGTAAGATGAACATCAACACACCTTTTTTAAATCCGCAAGATGGTAGAATGCGACCAACACTTGAAGAAGGTGTTTGGTTAAATATTAATGAATCAAAAAAAATTGGATTTAACGGAGGTTGGTTTTGGAAAATATCTCCCCGATCAACCGTTGAGTGGTTTTCTATCGCCAACTCAATTGGTGTTTATCCATCAGGGGTTAATTTAGATGGAACAAAATCTGAGTATGACGGACAAATTTCTACTACAGGTATGGCTATATCCAATATATATTTTGCACCTACAAAAAAAATAAAATTTAGTGTATGGAATGCGATGTTAGAAAACGTTATGAATACGGCAATGATCGAAATTAATACTAATCAAACATTAAATGAAAATTTGAAATTATATCAAGGTTTAATTTATCTCCATCAAGACGCAATTAATAATGGAGGAAATGTAGACCAGAAAAAAACTTATATTAACAAGGGAGCTCAATCAAACGTAATTAGTGCACAATTTGGATTTAAAACAAAAAAAATAAACACTTCAGTTAATTATACACACATTACTGGGGATGGCAGATATCTAATGCCTCGTGAGTGGGGTAAGGAACCATTTTACACTTTTTTACCTCGTGAACGAAATGAAGGCTTGGGGGATGTTAATGCATTTATGATAAAAAGTTCCATTAATGCATTTCATGACAAATTTAAAACCGGTATAGGATATGGTTACTATAGTTTACCAGATGTAAAAAATTACAGATTAAACAAATACGGCTTACCATCTTATCATCAAATCAATTATGATGCATCCTACACTTTCAGTCGTTTTTTAAGAGGGTTAGAAATGAAAATACTTGTGGCATATAAGCTTAAACAAGGAGAGACTTATAATAATTTAAAATATGTTTACAATAAAGTAAATATGATTAACTTAAATTTTGTATTAGATTTTAAAATTTAGTTGTAAATTGTTAAGCATTAATGAAATTAAAATGAATTCTAAAGAAAATAAAGAAATGAAATCTGATAATCGTAGAGATTTTTTAAAAAAATCTGCCTTGGCTGGAGTTGCTGTTGCTTTTAACCCATTATCAAATTTTGCAGAAGGTGTGATTCCTACAAAAGATTTGACAGTAGATTTAAATAACAACAATATTACATCTAAAAACATTACAATATTAATTACCTCAGATATTCATTCTCAATTAAATACACACGATGAATTTTTTTGGGAAAATAATACTTCTGTTTATCGTAAACGCGGTGGATTAGCAGTTTTAAAAACAATGATTGAGAGTTATCGCAAAAAAAATCCGTTAACTACAATTGTTTATGATGGAGGTGATTTTTTTCATGGGCACGCTGTGGCTTCTCTAACAGAAGGTGAGGCACTAATTCCTATTTTTAATAATTTAAATTATGATATGATGCTTCCCGGTAATTGGGAAGTTGTTTATAAAAAGAAAAAAATGTTGTATGACCTTGGTCATGTTAATGCAGCGAAAATTTGCGCTAATATGTATCATAAAACGAATGATTCAGATAATGGTGAATTAGTTTATCCTCCATATTGGATTAAATACATTGGAGGAGTAAAACTTGGTTTTATTGGGTATACAGATCACTTAATTCCAAAAAGACAATCGCCAGCTTACAGCGAAGGTTTAAGTTTTGAACATGCAGAAAAAAATATTGCGAAATATGTAAAGTTATTACGCGAGGTAGAAGGATGTGCCGTAATACTAGTTGTAACGCATATGGGATTGGCGCAACAAGTTGGTTTAGCCAATAACCCGGCGGCTGAAGGAGTTGATATTATTATTGGTGCCGATACACATGAGCGAGTTAGAGTTCCTATTCAAGCTAAATACACAAAAGTTGTTGAGTGCGGAGCATTTGGTTCTTTTCTAGGTAAACTTGAATTAGAGATTGAAAATAATAAATTAGTAAATATTGATTACCAACTCTTAGATGTAGACCCTGTCAAATATCCGGCAGATAAAGAAATGCAAGCATTGGTTGATAAAGCTTATGAGCCTTTTAAAATTGATCTGCAAACTGTTATTGGCACAAGTAAAACTCCTTTAGTGCGTTATTTTGTTATGGAAACGCCAATGGATAATTTAATTACAGATGCTATTAAATGGAAATTTAAACCAGATATTGCTTTATCAAATGGCTTTAGATTTTGCCAACCTTTAGCAGTTGATCCTAAAACTGGTTTAGCAACAATTACAAAGGAGTTTTTATGGAACATGTTACCCGTAAATAGTGAAGCAAAAACTGGTATTGTTTCTGGTAAGCAAGTTTGGGACTGGTTAGAAAAAGAATTACAAAATGCATTCGCTAAAGATCCGTCAAAACGTTTTGGTGGTTGGTTTGTTAGGTATAATGGTATCGAAGTAAATTACACTATAGGTAATGAATTTGGAAAACGTGTAAACTCTGTTAAAGTAGCTGGAGAGCCAATTGATTTAACTAAAGAGTATAGTATTGTTGCATGTGAGCGTGAAGGCGATCCTGATGATACCTTGTGCAGAATTGAACATGTAAAAAATCCAAAAAAAACGCCTACATTAATGCATGATGTAATTATAGATTATTTAAAAGTACATTCGCCAGTTTCTCCAAAAATAGAAGGAAGAGCAACTGCAACTGATGAGCCTCCAACTTTATTAACGCAACTTAAGGGTACAACCTATGAGTTTAGATAATTTATTTTTAGTAATTTAAAACTTTATATGTCAAACATAAAAGATAAATTGAAACACATTTTTGAACCGAAGTTAATAGATGAAATAATTTCTATTGGCAATAGAATGACTTTTAACGAAGGTGATGTAATAATGGACTATGGCAAAAAAATAAAATTCATGCCATTGATATTAAGCGGAACTATTAGGGTGATGAGAAAAGATGAGGAAGACAGAGAGATTCTTTTATATTATTTAAGTTCAAACGAAAGTTGCGCCATGGCTTATACCTGTTGTATGGATGCTAGAAAAAGTGAAATTAAAGCAATCGCAGAAGATAGTGTTGAAATAATTGCTATTCCTCACGAAAAACTAGATGAGTGGTTGGTGAAATTTCCGAGTTGGAAGAGTTATATTTTTAATAGTTTTACTCAACGATTTAATGAGCTTTTAAAATCAATAGAGAGTATTGCTTTTCATAAATTAGATGAGCGCTTGATTAAATATTTGAAAAATAAAACAAAAGTTACCGGCAAATCATCTATTTTACTTTCTCATAATCAAATAGCAGAAGAAATGGGAACGAGTAGGGTAGTAATATCCCGACTATTAAAGCAACTTGAAAATGATAAGAAATTGCTATTGTATAGAAATGAAATTAAATTACTGAGTACTTTTTAAAGTCTATTAAATTTTACTTAAAGCTAAGCCCTCTTCATTTTGTTTTTCTAATGACCAGCTATCTGTATAGGTAGTTTCTAACCAAGTTCTACCTGATTTTCTAAATATTTGAGCCGATAGTTTTAATTTTTCAGCAAACTGTTGTTCTAATTCAGATACTAGCATGGTTTCGCTAAACACAATCGAGTTATCTTTTTGAGTAGCTTTTATTTCAAAATCAGTTGTTATTAAATCCTTTTTTAATGAACCTTCTAAATTTTTATGTTTATTCTTGAAAAACTCAATCTTTAAATAAGGAAAACGGTCGCTAAATGTCTTTTTTATTTCAGAAACCATCAAGGGCTTATCTATTTTAATTATTGTCATCAATCTTTTTTTTACAAATTTCTATCTTTTTAAAAGGGATTTAACTGATAAGAATCAGTCATAATCCTGATTTTTGTCAATTCATTTCGCTCTGTATAGCTCTAAATTTGATAAAAAAATATAACCATGGAATCAACAATAAATTTAAAGTCGGGCCAAACGGCATCTTATTCAACAAAAAATGTTAGTGCACAAAGAGAGTTAAGTGCATACGGAAAATTAATACAAAAACTAGAATTTAGTTATTTTGGTTTAATTAGTATGACAATTTTAATTGGCAGTATTATAGCTGGAATTGCAGCGAGTGTTGTATTAGATAATAATGCTCCAATTTGGCAATTATGTACAATTGCGGCAATTGCCATGGCTAATAATACTTCAGGTATTGCTCAAGCTCCAACAAAGTGGGTTGTGGGTACTTTCATACTTAACGCAGCAGTTAGCACAATATTTATACTTGCTAACCTATAATAATTTTGAATTTTTAATTCTGTTTATATAGAACTTCTTTTTAGGCAGAATTATTTTAATTATAACACAACTATTGTTTCTTAATAGTTTCTATTATTTCGTTTTGTTTAGTTAATAATTAACGAAAAGCAAAAAGAACCACTTAAAGTAAAAGTTTAAGTGGTTTTTTTGTTTTGTAAGGCTGAAATTTAAACATTTTCGCCCCAGGTGTCTAATTCTTCTTTACTCCAAAGTTCAGGAAAGAAAATACGCCTTTGATATTTAGGATGCATATACTTTCTCCAATCACTTCCTCCAGTGGCTTCTGAAACGCCAAGATATTTTCCTGCGGCATGATAATGTGCCATTACCCAAGATACATTTACGGTATAATCATAATGACGCATTGCTTTGACTAATTCCGGATTACTTTTCACATCCTTAGGTAATTCTTTAAATTTAGTCCATAAATTGCAAGTGTTATATTTTTCCATTTTCAGTAAAAACTCTGATTTATACCGCTCTTCGAATAATTTTAACATGGTATTTTTCTTGCCAGTTGCATGATCTTTTCCGGCAGCTTGCCAATACAAATGTTCAAATGCGTGATCATACGGGGTATTTCTATCAATAGTTGCTCTAAATCTATAATCAATTAAGTTTATTAATTCAGTTGAAGAAAATTCAATCAATCGGTATTGAGCACTTTGAAATCCACTTGCAGGTGTAAGGGTATTTCTAAACTTCATGTATTGTTCTTTTTCCATACCATCACCCATAATATCAAATGAAGTTGAAAGCATATCAAAATAACGACTAATACGTCTTAATTTTTCGGTAAAGAATTCTGCCGTTACTGTTGAACTATTGCTTACCTGATTAATCTCCCATAAAATCATTTTAAACAACAATTCATTTATTTGATGATACATTACAAAAACCATTTCATCAGGTTGCGTTGTACGCTGAATCTGAAGATTTAATAAGGCATCTGGTAAAATGTAATCCCAATAAGTAATTGGTTTTGCCCAAACAAGCCCTTCTAAATGAACGTCAGGATTTTGATCTATAGCCTTATATTTTTCTTCTATTCGTTTATTAATGGATTCTTGATGCTCAGTCATAGGATAATAATTAAATTTTGTTTTTTAATTGAGATTATTAATGTCTTTAACCAAATAAATTGGTCATTGTGAAACTAAAGTATTAATTAATTTTCACTTAATTAATACTTTCTTAGTTGAAGAATTAAACAATTCAGAGAAAATACCTTTTATAGAAATAATATTTAAGGGCAATTCCAATAAAACATGTAGAAAACTCAAAAAGAATAAGCATTGAAAGCCTGTTTTATAATCAAATGCATAAGCTGCTATTGAAATTAACCATAGTATTACAATAATTAATAATCTCCTTTTCGGAACCTTGTGCCATTTTATTACTTCGGTTTTAGAAAACCAGTTTAAATAATGGTAAGTGTATGCAAATGCAATAAATCTCATTAATATAATACCAGCTTTTGAAAAATAAATTCCTTGGGTTATTGTTTCATTTGTACTTGTATTGATTGTTGAGAAATTTTTCAAGGAGAAAAAATTTATAGCTTCAAAACTTTTATAAGCATTAAATCCATAATCAGAAATTGTATAACTCGTATAACCTGAAAAAATATAAATTATGATTACAGGAAACAGAATCATTGTCCAAAAAGAAATATAACCACTTTTGCTTTTTGTTTTTAACGCACCATAAAGCATAAATAATGCTGTAAAAATAAAAACGTGAATTAAGGTTGGTAAAAACACAGATAATACGAGATAAAAATTATTCGAAAATTTGAGTGTTAAGATAGCCAACGCAAAACCTACTATTCTATAAATGGGTTTTTCTACAAATACAAAAATAATGGCGGCGACTACGGCAATATACATGAATTGGTTAATTTGCTCACTACTAATTCCGGTTTTAAAATGAAGTAACAGTCCGATAACAGGCAAAGCGATAAGTAGTGATAAGGCAACAAGCAAAGAAAAATCATATTTCTTTTTAGTATAATATTGTTTATCGTGCAGCCAACCTATTTCGGTAAGGTAATGTAAAGGCCCTAAAATTGCATAGGAAAAAAGAAAGAGCTCAAATGGAAAAAATATAGCAATAGCAGTACTAATAACAATTAAGGCAACATTGCCATAATTAATTTTATCTAATAGAGAAAGTTGCATAGTTATAAAGTCCCTCTTCTTGCTTGTTCAGCTTCTATAGATTCAAATAATGCTTGAAAATTTCCTTTACCAAATGATTTTGCGCCTTTTCGCTGAATGATCTCGAAAAATAAAGTCGGTCTATCTTCAATAGGTTTTGTAAATATTTGAAGTAAATACCCGTCTTCATCTCTATCAACCATAATTCCCCATTTTTTTAATACTTCCATATCTTCCTCAATAATACCTACACGATTTTTTACAGTGTCGTAGTAGGTACCTGGAACATATAAAAATTCGACACCTCGCTTACGCATTTCAGAAATTGTAAATACAATATCATCTGTTGCAACTGCAATATGCTGGCATCCTGGACCATGATAAAAATCCAAATATTCTTCAACTTGCGATTTCTTTTTTCCATGAGCGGGTTCGTTAATTGGAAACTTTATACGTCCGTTGCCATTAGTCATTACTTTACTCATTAACGCAGTATATTCTGTTGAAATATCTTTATCATCAAAGGTTACTAAATTTGCAAAGCCCATTACATCTGCGTAAAAAGCTGCCCATTTATTCATAGCTCCCATTTCAACATTACCAACCATGTGATCGATATATTTTAAGCCAACAGAACTCGGCTGGTATTCAGTTTCCCATTTCTCATATCCAGGCATAAAAACGCCTTGGTAATTTTTACGCTCCACAAAAACATGTATTGTTTCGCCATAAGTATGAATGCCAGATTTTACTATTTCACCAAATTCATCTTTTGTAACTATGGGCTCAAAATAAGGTTTAGCGCCCCGCTTCGTAGTTTCTTCAAAAGCTTTACGAGCATCATCCACCCATAATGCAATAACTTTAACGCCATCGCCATGCTTACGAATGTGATGAGAAATTTCACTATCAGGATCAAAAGGACTAGTAAGCACTAAACGAATTTTATCTTGCACTAAAACATATGAAACTCTATCTCTCATTCCTGTTTCTAGGCCTGCATAAGCTAATTCCTGAAAACCAAAAGCGGTTTTATAAAAATGTGCTGCTTGTTTGGCATTACCAACATATAATTCAACATAATCAGTTCCATTGATTGGTAAAAAGTCTTGAGCTTTTTCGAAAATTTTTTCGCCGGAATAATCGTAGTTTTTTACTTTGGTTAAATCTGTTGTTGTCATGATTTTTAGATTAATGTGTTGATTCTGGTTTACTCATCCATGATTTATAGTAATCTTTTACTTCATATTTCATAGCCTCGGTTGTAATTTTTAAGGGGTTGAATGGATCAATCATTACCGCTAATTCTTTAGTTTCTTTTTTACCAATACTACGCTCTATAGATCCGGGATGAGGACCGTGCGTAACACCTGCAGGGTGCAATGTAAACTGACCTTGTTTGATGTTATTTCTGCTCATAAAATCACCATCAACATAATACAAAATTTCATCGGCATCAATATTACTATGATGGTAAGGTGCTGGTATAGCATCTGGGTGGTAATCATACATGCGAGGTACAAAAGAACAAATCACAAAATTTCTTCCTTCAAATTGTTGATGAATAGGAGGGGGCATATGAATGCGACCTGTAATTGGTTCAAAATTAAAAATCGAAAAAGCATATGGGTAGCTATAACCATCCCACCCAGCTAAATCAAATGGATGTGTTTCATAAGTGTAAGGATAAATTAAACCTCTTTTTTTTATCATTATTTTAAAATCGCCATGCTCATCGTGAGTTTCAAAATTATATGGCAATTTAAAATCTCTTTCACAAAAAGGCGAATGCTCTAAAAGTTGTCCAAACTCATTACGATAACGTTTCGGTGTGCGAATTGGACTATTAGATTCTACAAACAAGATTTTATTTCCAGAAGTATCAAACTCTAATTTATAAACTGTTCCTCTTGGTATAATTACATAATCTCCATATTCGAAATCAACTGTACCATACATTGTTTTGCAGCGCCCACTACCTTTATGAATAAACAACATTTCATCGGCATCAGAATTTTTGAAAAAATAGTTTTCCATTGACTTTTTAGGACAAGCCATTCCTATTTGCATATCATCATTAAATAAAAAAACCTTTCTACTCTCTAAATAGTCATTATTTGGTTCAACATCATAACCCATAAAACTTAAACACTTTAAATTATCTTCCATAGCAACTACCGGCCTAACATTTATTGGTTCACCAATTTCTTTAACCATAGTTGGCGGATATAAATGATAAACTAATGATGAAGTACTTGAGAAACCTTCTGTTCCAAATAATTCTTCATGATATAGTTCTCCGTTTGGTTTGCGAAATACAACGTGGCGTTTACTTGGTATTTTACCGTGTTTTTGATATATAGACATAGTTATGTACTTAGTTAGAACAAAGGATTAAAATTCTTAGGATAAATTAGATGACATTTTTCAGTTATGCTTATGATTAAAGTCAGTTTTACGCTATACAGACTATCTAACTTTGTATAAACAATTAAAAATAAATATGTATGAAAACAGAAGAAAAAGTTTATAACCAACATTTAGAACATAGTGATTGGATGAGCAAAATGAAATTTTATGGAGATGAAATTACTGTAATTAAGAATCGTTTAGCTGAAATTGCTTCTAAAAATACTGATAAAGATGTTTTAGTAGAGGTAGAGCATTTTCAAAATCAAATGATTATTCAAAAAAATAATGTTGATGAAATTTCTCATGCAATTAAAATAGATGAACAAGCTTTGCAACAGGATATTAAGAACAATCCTATAGCAGTAGATCATCGCTCAGCTCCTTACCATAATAAAGAAAAAGAAACAGTGGATACTTTTGAAAAAAACTTTAATGAATTACGAACAGAATTTAAAAATTTTGCAGCCAAATGGATGTAAACAAAAACGGGCTTAATTTTAATTAAGCCCGTTTTTTTATTAAAAAATTTAATTACTGAAATTGGTTAAATAATCTAACTAATTCTGTTGCAGGAACTACGCCAGATTGCTTCCACACTTGTTTTCCATTTTTAAAAATCATTAATGTGGGCACACTTCTTACCTGATATGCCGCAGCCGCTTCAGGATTTTTATCTATATCAACCTTAAGGATTGTAGATTTATCTCCGAGTTGAGACTTTACATCCTTTAGAATTGGTCCCATAGTTTTACAAGGACCACACCATTCTGCAAAAAAATCAACTAATACAGGTTTTTCTGAATTTATTATTTTATTAAAGTTTTCCATAATTTTATTTTTGAGGGATTTCACAATTACCACCTACGCATGATACGCAAGTGTTTGCCAGTGCTTGAAACATTAAAAATGCACCGGCTAAAATTAAAATATAATCTATCTTAATTATACCTATCACAATAAAAGTTATTGCTAATACAAGTCGTATTATTCTCCACAATGTCCAGTTTTTTAATAAACGCTCTTTCATTTTTATTTATTTAAATAGTTTAAGATTAATGAAGTTTCAAATTTAAACTTGTCCAGCCACCACCATTATGCACCTCCTTAAATCCCATAGATTTTAGTGTTGATTTTGCAGCGCCGCTTCTCATACCACTTGCGCAACAAGTAATTACTGGTAAATCTTTATTTATTTTTTTAATATTAGCAGACAAAGCATTTAACGGAATATTAATACTTCCTTTTACGTGTCCTGTTGAATACTCTCCGGCTGTTCTAACATCAATAATTTGAGCGCCATTTTTTAAGAGTTCTTTGTAGTCAACTTTCGGACCTAAACCGAGTATGTTTTTTATTGTATTTATCATATGGATATTTTTTTATCAGTAATTACATTTTAGTTTTTATATTCTGGCTTGTATTTATAAAAGAAATTTAGCCAAATTAATCTCGACCATCTTAAGGTTAGTGGTGAAACTACAATAATAAAGCCAGTGACGAACAAGGCAAAATTTAAAGTTTCCCAATTTAACAAAGTGCTTTCTAAAGCATACCATATCATAAACCAACCCGAAGAAATAGCGTATGAAACATACATTGCGCCATAAAAAAAACTTGGTTCCTTTTCGTATTTTAAATTACAATGACTACAAGTTTTGTGGACTTCAAACATTCTAAATAAATTATATGGGTTTTTAGAAACAAAAACATCACCCTGATGACACCTTGAACATTTGTTCATAATCATTGAGTAAAATATGTTTAAAAGCATCATTTCTTAAATTTATTTATTTTGCGTTTTTACTATACAAAGATAAGATTAATGAAAGTGAAAAATGTGTAATAAATGTTACATAAATATATTATCTGTGTAAAATTGAAAATAACTCTATGTATTTAACAATTTTTATTTATGATTTGGTAAAAGTTATTTCAGCTGTAACTCGATTAATTTTATTGGCAGTTAAAATTGCTTCAATTTGATTTTTTATTAATTGTTTTGTTGGGCAAGATTCATTTATAGCGGTTATTTTTACTATGCAACCTTCAACCTCAAATTCTACATTTTTTAATATATCCTTAGGATTTACATCATCATCATCTATAGCATCAAATGAAATATCTGAAATTATACTGTAAACTTTTTCTATTTTGTTATGCGTTGTTACCATTTTGCATCTGGATAAGCTCTTTGTAAATACTGCATTTCTGCTAATATATGACCTAAATTTTCGGTGTGAATTCCTTGTTTACTACCTGTTTGCATAAAAGAATCTTCCGGTAGAGTTAGCGTTGCTTCAATTAATATTATTTTGATATCATTTTGCCATTGTGCTTTAATAGGGATTAAGTCTGCTGAAATACCTTCTCTAAACAGGAGGGTATCTACTTCATCCATTTCAAATAATTCACCGGTATACATCCATAAATCATTGACGGCTTTTTGCATACGTTTATGACTTTCTTCAGTTCCATCTCCTAAACGAATTGTCCAATCGGTGGCGTGTTGCATGTGATATTTTATTTCTTTTACGGTTTTTTTAGCAATAGCCGATAAAGTTTCATCTTTACTTTTTTCTAATTGGGAATAAAATAAGTATTCAAATACCGATATAAAAAGCTGTCTTGTAATTGTGTGAGCAAAATCGCCATTTGGTTGTTCTGTAATCAAATTATTGTAATAATTATTTTCTGGTCTTCGGTAGGCTAAATCATCTTCTGTTTTTCCTTTTCCTTCAATTTCAGCGGCGTATTTTAGTAATGCTTGTGTTCTCCCAATCATATCTAATGAAATATTTGTGAGGGCTAAATCTTCTTCTAAAATTGGACCTCTGCTACATAATTCAGATAATCTATGTCCTAGTATTAATGAATTATCACCTAAGCGGAGAGCATATTTGTAAATTGCTTCTTGTGTTGTCATAATAAAAAATTAAATATTTTTAGCTCCTTCTGGCATTACATAAAACGTTGGGTGACGATAAACTTTATCATTTGCTGGATCAAACAACATTTCATTATCGTCAGGATTTGAAGCAACAATATATTTTGAAGGCATAACCCAAATGCTTGTTCCTTCTCCTCTTCTTGTATAAGTGTCTCTTGCATTTTGCATTGCCATTTTGTTATCACAAGCATGTATGCTCCCTGCATGAACGTATGGTTGTCCTGATTTACTTTGAATAAATACTTCCCATAAATCAAATTGCGAATCTAAACTCATATTTTTTAATTAAACTGTTTGTAATTCTTTTTTCAAATGTTTTTGTTTATGCGCTACTGCGGCTTTTCTTACCCAAGCGCCTTCTTCATGAAATTTAATATGGTGTTCCATCCTCTGTTTATTACAAGGGCCATGTCCTGCAATTACACGATAAAATTCTTCCCAATTAATTTCTCCAATTGTGTAATGTCCGGTTTTTTCGTTAAGCTTAATTTTTCCATCAGGAACTTTTAATCCAATTAATTCAGCTTGAGGAATTGTTTTATCAATGAACTTCTGACGTAATTCATCATTCGTTTCTCTTTTAATTTTCCATTTAACAGCGTCACTGCTATGGGGAGAATCTGTATCATGCGGACCAAACATCATTAATGCAGGCCACCACCATCTATTCATTGCATCTTGTGCCATGGCTTGTTGATCTTTAGTACCTTTCATCATTTTAGCCATGATTTCATAACCTTGTCTTTGGTGAAAACTTTCTTCTTTACAAATACGTACCATAGCTCTACTATACGGACCATAAGATGTGCGTTGCAGCGAAACCTGATTAACAATTGCTGCACCATCCACTAACCAACCAATTGCTCCAATATCTGCCCAATTTAGAGCTGGGTAATTAAAAATATTTGAGTATTTAGCTTTTCCTTCATGCAAGTTTTCAATTAATTCAACTCTCGAAACACCAAGAGTTTCGGCGGCACAATATAAATACAAGCCATGCCCACCTTCGTCTTGTATTTTTGCTAATAAAATTTGTTTAGCTCTTAAACTTGGGGCACGTGTAATCCAATTACCCTCAGGTTGCATTCCTATAACTTCCGAATTAGCGTGTTGTGAAATTTGTCTGATTAAATGTTTACGATAATTTTCAGGCATATAATCTTTTGCCTCAATATGCTCTCCTTTATCAATTCTCATTTGAAAATGAGCGTCTGAATGTTCGTTATACATAAGATATAAATTTGTTATAAATGTATCTGTAGTAAAGTTTACTTTGCATGACTTACATCATTATGATAAGATGATAATAATCAGAAAAGTAAATTTTTAACCGATGATTTCGTATAGCCCCCAAAATAGAAGCGCTAAACCAATGCTTGTGAAACTATACATCACAACAGTGAATGATTGATTAGAGTGAAAGTTAAAACATGTAATGAGAAAGCCAACCAATAATGAAACCGAAGCAATACCAAGTTTTATTAAACCGTTTTTTCTTTTTACGGCGTAATGAACTTGTTTGATTTGTTTTATGATGTCAGTTACTAGAATTTGATTAGTTGTTTTTTCTAATAATTGTTTTTCAATTTCATGAAAACTTATGTGATTCTCTAATAAGTTTTTCGCAAACAAATATAAATTTTCCCATTCATCATCTATTTCAATTGGCTGCATATCACTTTAACTTTATAACTAATTTACAAAAAGTATAAAGCTATAAACATGATTATTGTCAGTAAATTTTATTTAAGTAAAAATAGTCGTTATTATGCGGTAGTGCTAAAAACATTCCCTAGTGGAATCTTTGCCCAATAGCGTTTATCATAGGCCAAACAAATATTCCTTAAAAACATTTTACCTGTTTCTTTAATAACTATTTTATTTACAACTAATTCAATTAACCCATCGTTAATAAATTCGAGAAACTTTTCTTTTGCTTCCTCAAAGTTTGAATCAATAAGCGTTTGGTGTTTGCACATTAAATCTAAAATATGTTGGCGAATTGTAAGATCTTCTTTTGTTAATACGTGCCCTTTAAAAATTGGGAAAAAACCCTCATTTACTTTATTTTGATATTCCTCTACAGTTTTAATATTTTGAGCAAAAGCATCCCAGGTATCGCTTATAGATGAGCAGCCTAAGCCAATTAATAATTTAGTGGTATTAGTAGTATAACCCATAAAATTACGATGTAGACTTCCTTTTTTGAATCCTTCAAACAAGCTATCATTTGGTAATGCAAAATGATCCATGCCAATATCAGAATAATTAGCCGCCACAAATAATTGTTTGCCTATTTCGTATAAATTACGTTTATATATATCTGTTGGCAAATCCTTTTCTGAGTATTTTCTTTGACCAGGTTTTAACCAAGGTACATGGGCATAACTGTAAAACGCTATTCTTTCAGGCTTTAGAGAAATAATTTGGGTAATGGTGTCATTAATTGTGCTAATAGTTTGGTAGGGTAGGCCATAAACTAAATCGAAATTAATTGATGTGTAACCAACTTCTCTTGCGTTATCTATTACGGTTTTTATCTCTTCAAATGTTTGATATCGATTAATTGTATACTGAACTTTTTCATTAAAATCCTGTATACCAAAACTAACACGTTTAAAACCTAAATCAAATAGTAATTTTAAATGTTCTTTAGTTGTGTTGCTTGGATGACCTTCAAAACTAAAATCATAATCATTTGCAATATTAACAGTTTTTAAAATTGAACTCAATAAGTACTGCAAATTATCTGCTGAAAAAAAGGTTGGTGTTCCTCCACCTAAATGAATTTCTTTGATGAGTGGTTTTTCATTAAACTGCTTAAGGTATAGTTGCCACTCTTTTAATAATGTTTCTATGTATGGCACTTCAACTTTATGATTTACTGTTATTCTTGTATTACAAGCGCAGTATGTGCAAAGACTTTCGCAAAAAGGTAAATGAATGTATAAACTTATTCCTTCATGATTATATTTAATAAAGGAGTTTTTTAAATGTTCAATCCATTTTTCCTCGTTAAGATTATTTTCCCAATATGGAACAGTTGGATAACTCGTGTAGCGAGGTGCTTGCACATTATATTTTGAAATTAAATTCATTATGTTTTTGATCTTAAATGTCGTTCGTTTTTTAGTTCATTCAAAAAATTATCAATAATTCCTTGTTTTACATGAGGCATTACAACAATTTTGTACCAATTTGGTTTTTGGTTATGATTATCAGGCACTAAATGATATTTGTGGGCTAACTCTTTACTTATAAATTCTGAATCAATTGTAACAATATTTAAATTGGGATGCCTGAAATAATTAATACCCAGTGTATTTAAATTTTCACAAATAGAATTTGCCCTATCCACTAATTGATGCATTTTAACGCTCCAACCAATAGAGCCATGAATACGCAATATCATCCATACACAAACTGCATTTGCACCGGAACGACTTCCGCATAAAGTATAATCTTTCCCTTTTACATAACCAGCTTCATTCGTGCAAACATATTTCATAAAATCTTTCCTAATCAGAAAAATTCCCGTACCATAGGGTGCTTGTAGCATTTTATGTCCATCAATGGAAAAGGAAGAAATTGATTTGTTTTTAAATGTAAAAGGATTTTCTGGATTTGTAAATGGAAAGATAAAACCACCATAAGCACCATCAATATGAATTTTATAATTTAAGTGAAATAAATCTAATAAAGCTGCAATTTTATCGACGTCATCTATTGAACCAAACATTGTTGTGCTCATGTTTACATTAACAATAAAATATTTGTATCCCGCTAATAAAAGGTCGTGTAAACTAGCTTCTAAATCTTTAAAATTTATTTCTCTCGTTTTTTGATCTACAATTACTTCAACACCTTTTAATCCTAATAGATTAACAGCTTTTGGAATAGAGTAGTGGGTATCTGCCGAATAAATAACTGCAATATCGCTAACATCTGCTTTATATTCTTGTAAATAAAAATTTCTATAAATCCATAAAGCTTCAATATTTGCCTCAGTTCCTCCACTTGCAACATATCCATCATATGACAAGGGTTCAGCACCAAATATTTCTTCAGCACAAATTTTTATTAAATCTTTTTCTATTTCATGCGTACCTTTAAAAAAATCTTCGTGTTCATCACCAAGTGTGTGCACTCCTATATGATTAGGATTTGCTATTAAAGTGGATAAGAATGGAGCATCTTTTAAGAAAGGAGCGTCATCATAAAATACTTCTGAATCTAATAAAGTGCCTGGTAATCCTAATATTTCTTCGGTATTGTAATTGGTGTTTTGGCTAATAGCTTCAAAAACTTTGTGTTTAATTTTTTCGTATGAATATTTTTCCCAATACATATTGTTTTCTTTTAAAAACTATTTTTTATTTTTTGAAGGAACACAACATTTAATTGTAACATGTTTTTTTGGTTCATTATTAGTACATACAATTTCCTTTTTATACTGCGGACTCAATAATGGGATACCCAGATTTAAACCTCTTACAATTAATAAAATTGCCATGAAGCTAATTAATATTGGTACAGACTTATGAATTGCGTTTCTGTATTGTACGCTTATAAATTGCCCAATTACAGATAGAGAAAGCATAACCGGAAGAGTTCCCATGCCAAATAAAAACATAAAAAGAGCGCCGTTTAAATAATTGCTTGTGGCTGTAGCGCCTGCAATAGCAATATAAACAAAACCACAAGGCAATAAACCATTTAACAAACCAATCAAAAATAAAAATTGAATACCTTTTTTATTGAACAATTTACCAAGCGTATTTTTTAATGAATTTAGAGAATGATTTAAAAATTGAAATTTAATTTTTGATTTAAGTGGCGTATATGAAAATAAAATAATTAATAGCATTACTATACCTAATACAATAGATAAATTTTGTTGAAAGCCACCCAAATAAAAGGATTGACCCAATAAACCAAACATCGCACCTAAAATGCTATATGTAATTGCCCTGCCTAAATTATAACTAATAATGCCTATATATTTTTTAAAGGGTTTATAAGTATGCACAGGTAATGCTAGCGCAATTGGCCCGCACATTCCAATACAATGAAAACTGCCTAATAGACCTAAAGATATGGCTGCAATTAATATTTCCATTTAATTAATAAAGATTATTTCTTCTTTATAAAAATTTATTTTATTACTCACCCATGACAACTCCATTTTATAAACCCCATGAATAAATTGGTCACAATTAATAATTTGTCCTTGGTTTGAAAAATTCATTTTTATTTTTACGTCTTTACTTGAATCAGATGGACGGAAAAAATTAATTGTCCCTTCAAAATCTTTACTCATCAACGTTGAATCAATTGACAGAGTAATTGTTTTGCTATTTACAATGTGATTAATGCTATTTACCAAACCTTTTTCATTATTAATCGCATTAATTTTATCTTGAAATTTTAATTCTTGCGCATAATAATCTTTACTAACCAATTCAACCTTTTTATTAAAACACATAAAAACAAGAGTAAGTATTAATACTACAAAGCTTATGTACAATATTGTTATTTTGACTCCAAAATTCATAATTTGTTATTTTAGTTGTTGTTTTTAAATTTAATTGGACCTAAGAAATTAGTTTTTACAGTTTTTATTTTTTTTCCGTTAGAATATACACCAATTAACAATTTTACTTTTCTCTCAGTAACATCTGATTTATTAAGGAAAACAAAAAACTCCCCTTCAGTTACTCCTTGTTCCTTTACCACAATATCTTTCCCTATTAGTTGTAATTTATAAAAATTAAAATTTTCTATTTTTAATTCTACCGGTAATTGTTTGCGGGTTTTGTTAACTAATTTTATTGTAAATAAATTACTAAGTTGCCCGTCAGGTCTTTCCTGATATAGCATTCCTTTTGCTCTTAAAATTGTGGCGTCGTAATCAGATCGGGTTGTTAGTAAAGCAACTTCAACGCCTATTAAAATTATTAAAACGATGCTATAGGCCTTCATCCTATTTGTAAAGGCAAGTTTAACTTTATTCTTAATTCCGTTTTCTGAATCATAACGAATTAATCCTTTTTCTAAACCAACGCTCTCCATTATATGGTCACAGGCGTCAATGCAAGCAGTGCAACTCACACATTCTAGTTGTGTTCCATTTCTAATATCAATTCCAGTAGGGCAAACCTTTACACATAGATTACAATCAATACAATCTCCGCCAGTTCTAATTTCATTTTTTTTGAATTTGTGCCTTTCTTCGCCTCTAACATAATCATAAGCTACAACAACCGAATTCTTATCAAGTAAAACCCCTTGCATTCTTCCGTATGGACAAACAATTAAACATACCTGCTCTCTGAACCACCAGTAAATAAAGAAAAAAATAGTAGTGAAAATGAATATTCCTATGAAAGCTCCAGCATGTTCAGCTGGGTTTTTTAAAATGGTTATTACATGATCTAGACTTATGAAATAGCTTAGTAAAATGTTAGCTATAATAAATGATAGGCTATAAAAAACAATAAATTTTAAAGTACGTTTCTTTATTTTTTCAGCAGTCCATGGTGAATTTTTTAGAGCCTTTTGATAATTAGCGTCACCATCGATTAAATATTCAAGTTTTCGAAAAATCATTTCCATGAAAATTGTTTGAGGGCAAACCCAACCACAAAACAATCTTCCAAAAACTACTGTAAATAAGGCAATAAACACAATAAAAATGAGCATGCCTAAACCAAAAATAAAAAAATCTTGAGCCCAAAAAATAGCACCAAATAAAATAAATTTTTCTTCTGGAATATTAAATAAAAAAAGCGGCTCTCCGTTATATTTTAGAAAAGGAATTGTGACAAATATAGCCAGATACAACCATGTAAAATAAGTTCTTAGGTTATAATATTTACCATGTGGTTTTGTTGGAAATACCCAAGCTCTTTCACCTTCTTTGTTAATAGTAGCAATGCTATCTCTAAATGATTCGTCGTGTATATCTGATTGCTTATTATCGTTATTGGTCATTATTATTTTTTGGTACTTAAACTATCCACTTTTACCTGAATGTTTAAACTGTCTTTTAGTACTGATGTAGAATCTGTTGAAATGTTAGCAGTTGTTTCTGTATATAAATCGCCTAATGGTGGTTTAGCATTTGGAGGATTAGTGCCAATTAGTGTTTTAATAAAGGATGTAACTTGTGCAATTTGAATGGGTGATAAATCTTCTTTCCAAGATTTCATACCTTTTTCTACCCAACCGTATTTAATGGTTTTGAAAATATCTTTTACACTACCGCCATGTACCCAATATTCATCTGTTAAATTTGGACCCACAGTCCCTTCTCCCAGTTTACCGTGACAGGCTGCGCAATTGGCAATAAATATTTCTTTACCGCTTTTAATTTCACTTGCGTCTGTTATAAGTTTTACCGTATTTTCATCCACATTATTAGCAGATGTTTTCATGAATTCATCCACATCAATTTTTGCTTGAGCCATTTCCTTTTCATATTCTTTACCTTGTAAATCACCTGTTCCAAGTACATGAAAATTAATTAAATAAATTACGCCAACAATTATTGTAAGATAGAAACCATATTTCCACCAAGGTGGTAAATTGTTATCTAATTCTTTAATGCCATCATAATCATGATCTAATAAAATACTTTCTTCATCCTCAACAGCAACAGCATCCGTTAAAGTCATCATTAATTTTGATTCTGCTTTTTTTGTTATATCACTTGTAGAATCAAACTTTGATTTAACCAAAAAATTAAATTGGTAAAACATTAAATACATGGCAAGTAATTCAACAAATATTACGAATAACATGAAGTAAAAAGTAAATGGATCTAAACCTCCAATAAGGTCGGTGCTTTTTACTTGAATTGCAGAATTGTCTTGAGCCATCATGGAAATTGAAGACAATAATAAAACAAGAATAGTTATTTTACCGATTTTTGTAGCATCTTCTGGCTTTTTACTTTTGTATTTATTAATTAAAAAATTACTGTCTGCAATATTTTTAAATGCACTACTAAATGCAACAATAACTATAGCAAGCACTATTATGATTACCAATAAAGTTAGAAATAAAGCATTCGAAAAATAGGTTGAATTTTCTTGGCCTGCTTGATTCTGCGAAAACCCCAAAAATGGAAACATCATTGCAAATGCCAACAATTTTATTTTAGTAAAATTTTTCATACGACTAGGTTAGTTTTTTTCGTTTAGTGGTAAATTCCTTAATTTTTCGAAATGGTTTTTATTACCTTTTATTATATAAAGAGTAACCAAAGCAAAAAAACCTACAAAAACAATTAGTGAGATTAATGGATATATTCCTATGCCAGATATACTTTCCAAATAGTTTATAAATTTCATATCTAAATTTTTTATTAATTAAAATTATTTTTCAGCTTTTAATACTTCTGCTTTTATATCCTTTCCCAAACGTTGTAGGTAGGCAATTAGCGCAACAATTTCTCTGTCAGCCAATGTTTCAATACCATCTTTTTTTAAGTTTTCGGTAATTTCTTTAGCTTGTTTTTCCATTTCTTGCATGGCAATTTTTTCAAAACCATCAGGGTATGGAACACCTAAACGTTTCATGGCTTTTATTTTAGCCATGGTTGAATTTCCATCCAATTGATCTTCTAATAACCAAGGATATTGCGGCATGATTGAACCTGGGGCCATAGAGGTAGGGTCTAACATATGATTATAATGCCAACTATCAGGATATTTTCCGCCAATACGTGCTAAATCGGGTCCGGTTCTTTTACTTCCCCATTGGAAAGGATGATCATAAACAAATTCTCCAGCCTTTGAGTACTCACCATAACGCGCAGTTTCACTTCTAAACGGACGAATCATTTGTGAATGGCAGGTATAACAACCTTCTCGAATATAAATATCTCTACCTTCTAACTCTAAAGGTGTATAAGGCTTAACGCTTGCAATAGTTGGAATGTTTGATTTTACTAAAAATACTGGAACAAATTCTACTAACCCACCAATTGCAACTACTACTAAACTTATTATCATAAGTTGAATTGGTTTGCGTTCAATCCAACGATGCCAATGATCTTTTGAATGAGATTGATATTCTCCGGTTAAAGCTGGAGCTTCATCTTCTTCAATTTCTAAAAACGTCCCAATTTTAATTGTTTTAATTAAATTGTAAGTCATCATTATGGCACCAGTTAAAAATAAAGTGCCGCCTATTGAACGTGCTATATAAAAGGGAATCATTTTAGTTACAGTATCTAAAAACTGCCATTTTAATTGACCTTCAGGAGTAAAATCTTTCCACATAGAGCTTTGCATAAAACCTGCCCAATACATTGGTACAGCATATATAACAATACCTAAAGTTCCAATCCAAAAATGCATGTTTGCTAATCTTTCAGAATATAGTTTTGTTTGAAATAAACGTGGTATTAACCAATACAAAATACCAAACGTCATAAAACCATTCCAACCTAAAGCGCCAACATGAACATGTGCCACAATCCAATCTGTGTAGTGAGCAATTGCACTTACACTTTTTAAAGACAACATTGGGCCTTCAAACGTTGCCATACCGTAAGCAGTTACAGCAACAACTAAAAACTTTAAAGCTACATTGTCGCGTACTCTGTCCCAAGCTCCTCTTAATGTAAGTAATCCGTTTATCATTCCACCCCATGATGGAGCAATTAACATAATAGAAAAAACAACGCCTAATGATTGTGCCCAGTCAGGAACAGAGGTGTACAATAAATGATGAGGACCAGCCCATATGTATAAAAAGATTAATGCCCAAAAATGGATTATAGATAAACGATAAGAATAAACCGGACGTTGTGCTATTTTTGGTAAGAAATAATACATCATACCTAAATAAGGAGTAGTTAAGAAAAAGGCTACTGCGTTATGTCCGTACCACCATTGTACTAAAGCATCCTGAACACCTGCATATACGGGATAAGATTTCCAAAATGAAACAGGAATTTCGATTGAGTTAACAATGTGCAACATGGCAACCGTTACAAATGTTGCTATATAAAACCAAATTGCAACATATAAGTGGCGCTCACGACGACGGATAATAGTTCCGAACATGTTCCAACCAAATACAACCCAAACCAAAGTAATTAAAATATCAATTGGCCATTCTAATTCAGCATATTCTTTACCAGTAGTTTTACCTAATACTAATGTTACAGCAGCTAAAACAATAATAATTTGCCAGCCCCAAAAATGAATTTTGCTTAGTAAATCACTAAACATACGCGCTTTTAATAATCGTTGTAATGAATAATAAACGCCCATAAAAATGCCATTACCCACAAATGCAAAAATTACCGCATTTGTATGTAGCGGACGAATACGACCAAATGTTGTATAAGGAAGAGATAAATTTACAGATGGTAAATACATCTGAATAGCTGCAATTAAACCTACCAACATACCAACTAAACCCCAAAGTATGGTTGCGTAAGCAAACATTTTAACCGTTTTGTTATCGTACTGAAATTTTTGAAGTTCCATATTATTTTTTGTTTTTTGTTTTAGTAAATGTTTCTTGATTTATTGCAGTTTCTTTTTCTTGAGGAGTTGTGTTATCGAACAGCATTCTTACGGATGGGGTATAGTCATCTTCATACTGACCTGATTTTACCGACCAAATAAAGGCTATTAAAAAGCCAATTGCTATTAGTAAACTTGCGCCTATCATTACAAAAATTGCACTCATTTTCGGTTGTAAATTTAGTTTAGTTAAAATTTGCCATACTTGACTTAAATCAAGAGGATAACTGACTAATATCAGGTTTTAGTCAATCTTCTTTCGTAATAAGAACTTAAACTTGTTGTCAATAAAACAATACTTATGGAGCTAATAGGCATTAAAATAGCGGCGATTACAGGTTTTAAATCACCTTGTACGGCAAAAAACAATCCAACAAAATTGTATAGGACTGAAATAATAAAACTTGAATAAATAATCGTTTTCCCTTTTCTACAATAATTAATTAATTCTTTTAGTAAATAAAAATTATTACCCGATAATATTGCATCACAGGCCGGCGAAAAATTATTTGTATTGTCGCTAATAGCAATACCAACATTACTTTGTTTTAAGGCTCCGGCGTCGTTTAATCCGTCTCCAATCATCAATACCTTTTTACCCTTATCTTGAAGTTGTTGTATGAAAATTAATTTATCCTCTGGCTTTTGATTAAAAAGCATTTCTGTTTTATTTCCAAATATGTTTTCTAAATTATTTTTCTCTGAATCATTGTCTCCAGACAAAATCTTTAAATCAAAATTTTTTCCTAATGCAGTAACAATTTTTTCTAAGTCTTTTCTATAATTATTTTTAATATTAAAATATCCCGTAAATTCATCATCAATGCTTATATAAACTTTGCTTCCGGAGTTTAATTGTATTGTATTTTGACCTAAAACAAATTCTGAAGAACCCATTTTTAAAAAATGATTATTCACCAATCCGGAAGTACCGAATCCTTTAAATTCTTTAAAATTTTTGATATTTAAATTTTTACTAAAAGGCAAAAAACTTATAATACTTTTGCTTAGCGGGTGGTTTGATTGATTAGCTAATGATCGAATTAACTGCGAATGTTCTGAGGATAAATCCATCCCATTAAAAATAATTTGAGATTTTACTTGTTCTGTTATTGTTCCTGTTTTGTCGAATACAATTGTATCAACATCTGATATTTTTTCAATTACAGACGCGTTTTTTACATACAATTTATATTTATTTAAAATACGAATCATGTTACCATTAGTGAAGGTTGAACTTAATAATAAAGCGCAAGGGCATGCAACAATTAAAATTGCAGTAACAGCACCCCAAACTTTTGTATTATCAAATATTAGCCAGTATGTAGCAGCAATAATGGCTATCGAAAATAAAACATAGGTGAAATATTTGCTTATTTTATGAATAAAAGAAACTTTTTGCTCATCCTTAGTATCTTTAAAAACTTCATTATTCCAAAGTTGAGTTAAATAACTTTGAGATACTTTTTTTATAACTTCTAATTCAATTGCACCAGAGGTTTGTTTCCCACCTGCATATACAATTTCTCCGATTGATTTTTCGACAGGAATTGATTCTCCTGTAACAAAACTATAATCAATAGTAGCCTTACCTAGAAACAAAATTGAATCTGCAGGAATAATTTCATCATTATGAATTTTTATCCTATCGCCAACTTTTAATTCCGATACTGAAACTTGTTTTTCTGAACCATCCGAATTAATTATAATTACACCTAATGGAAAATATGATGTGAAATCTCGGTCAAAGGAAATGTTTTGATAGGTTTTATTTTGAAAATATCTTCCAATTAACATAAAAAATACAATACCGCTCATAGAATCTAAATAACCTGAACCGGTATCTGATATAATTTCATAAACGCTACGAGAAAAGGTTATTAATATTGCTAATGCTATCGGCGCGTCGATATTTAAAAACTTTTGGCGCAATCCTTTGAAACCAGAAATAAAAAATTCAGCGGCACAATAAAAAAATACCGGTAAGGATAGTAATAGATTTAAATAATTAAACCAAAATTTGAGATTAGGATCTTCTAATTTACCAATTGAAAAATAATCTGGAAAACTCAACATCATTATATTTCCAAAACAAAATCCTGCAATTCCAATTTTTACAATTTTTGTTGTATCGTACTTTTTTATTTTACTTTTATCGGCATCATTTAAGCTTATATGAGGTTCATATCCTATAAGAGCTAATGATTCTGCAACTTTTTTTAGATTTGTTTGATGGAAATCAAATATGATAGAAACTTCTTTTTTAATGAAATTTACCTGCGATTTGATAATGCCTTTATCAATATTATTAAGGTGCTCCAATATCCATATGCATGAACTACAATGCATTTGAGGTAAATAAAAAATCACATGTTTTTGGGATTTATCTTGAAAATAAATTAATTGATTGGATATTTTTTCGTCATCCAAAAAATCAAATTTACCATTTCTGATTGGTTGTTTTTGATTAATACCTGGGGAATTTTGATTGTCGTAATAAGAACATAAATTATTCTTGTTAATAATCTCATAAACAGTTTGGCAACCTCTACAGCAAAATAGTTTAGCCTCTATTTTAAAACTTTGATCTTGAGCATCCTCACCGCAATGAAAACAGATTGTTTTTTGTTCAGGCTTATCTTTAACTATCACAAGGTAAACTTAGCTGGCCTTGCGAAATATAAAACTGATATTAATCAGGTTATTTGCTGATTAAGGTCAAAAGACGACTTATACAAAACATTTGTTTTGATTAGTTAAGAAACTGGCAATTGTTGAAGAAGTTGTAAAGTATAGTTGTAACCAATATCAATTATTTCATTAATTTTTTTAAAATCGAATATTCCATATTGGCTTAATTCAGGAGGTTCAATGAATAAACTAACTTTATTGGTATTTTTAAAAGTTGTTTCTTTGACACATAAATGAAAAAGACGTTCTAATTGCTTACCTATATTATCATCAGAATCAAATTTAGCAATAGGATTTACGTGAATTCCAATAGATTTAAATTCTGAATTATAAAACGGTTCTACTGGTAAATTACTACTAATTGCGCCATCGCCATAAGGAATTCCATCTATCCATATTGGCTTATAAAGGATTGGGATTGATGTGGCTGCCAGTAAAGTATCAATAATTTTACCGGAATTAAAAATCCTTTGCGTTCCATCGTTTAAATTTGTTGCGCTAACAAATAGTGGGTGCTTTAGCGCTTCAAATTCGGTACTTCTTAAATTCTTTTTTAAGAATTTATCTAACTTTTCGTTTGACAAAAAACCCTTATTTAAAGAATAATTAAAATTTAAAAAGGAATTGTTTTTTGAAACCAATTCGATTATTTCTTCAACTGAAAAACCATCGCAATAAAATGCACCAACAACAGCACCTGCACTAGTTCCGCTTATTGCATTAAATATAAAGTTATTTTCATTTAAGGCTTTAATTGCCCCTAGTTGAGCATAAGCTCTTGCGCCACCGCCTGACAATATTAAGTTGTACGTTGTAGACATTAATTTTTAGTGTTTATTTTTTTAAACGCATCTTCAAAAAAATCTAATTGAATTTGCTGTATTTCTAATAATTTTTTACTTTGATTTATCATTAAATAATCCAATTTTTCATGCAATAATTGAATTTCAAGTTCAGCTTTTAAATTTATTTTATAATCATTTTCACTTCTTTTTCTGTCTTTTTGCTCTTTACGGTTTTGACTCATCATAATTATTGGAGCTTGAATAGCGGCAAGGCAAGACAATATTAAATTTAACAAAATAAAAGGGTAGGGGTCAAAGAAAGATGAAGAAATTGCAATAACGTTTATTAAAATCCAAATTAAAATAAATAAAAAGAAGGCAGAAATAAATAACCAACTGCCCCCAAACTCTGCAATTTTATCGGCCATTTTTTCACCTAATTTTAGGGATACATTAAAATCTTCTTCGGTATTTTCAGATAATTTTTCATTTTTAGAAATTGCATCTATTACCTTTTTTTCTAAAGTATTAATTTCTCTCCTTTCAATTTCTATTAAATTATTTAAATATTTTTTTCGATAAATTGTTATTTGCTCAAGCGAAATAGTATCCGAGTAAATTAGATTGGGATAATCTTTTATAATTAAATCTTTTATTGGTAAAGCAATTTCATCTAATCTGTTGCATGAAGACAATTCATAGTTCTTTTTTGTAATTGCGCATACGACTTCCATTGGATGTAAATTTGAATAAAGATAATCCTTACTATTGTTTTTACAAACGTGAAATAGAGTTAAATTCTATTATAAATACTGGCAATGAACCACAAAAGCTTTTTTTAAAGGTTATAGTGTAAATAACTTATTGAATGTAGAGTGTTATGTTAGTTTAATACAAATTAATTATTACTGCGATATGTTATAAAATCTAATAAAAATCATTTTTATGCCTGACTTAAATCATATTTATCGCTGGGTTTAGCAATTTATTAGCTATAATTTTAAATTATTCAATCTTCTAAAAAAAACTAACTTTGAATTATGTCATCAAACAATTTTAATATAAAAGGATTATCAGATCAGGAAGTTTTGTCGGCAAGAAAAAAATTTGGCTTTAATAAATTAGATTCAAAAAAACAAAATGCTGTTTTTGCATATGTAAAAAGTATTGCAAAAGAACCTATGGTGCTATTACTTTTAATAGCATCTTTAATTTATTTTTTTACGGGAAATACAGATGACGGTATTTTTTTGGCATCAGCGATAATTATTGTGTCTGCTATTTCTTTATATCAAGATTCTAAAAGCAGAAATGCCTTATTAAAATTAAAAAACTTAATTCAACCCAACTGTAAGGTTATTAGAAATGATAAAAGTATTGAAATAAGTATTGAAGAGTTAGTTGTTGGTGATTATTTAATTATTGAAGAGGGTGGTTCAATAGCTGCAGATGGAATAATTGTTCATTCTAATGATTTTTCTGTAAATGAATCTATACTCACAGGAGAATCTCTAGCCGTATTTAAAAATAAAAGTTCAGAAAACAATTTTGTTTACTCTGGAACAACTGTTGCTAGCGGTTTAGCCATTGCTAAAATTACAGCCATTGGCAACGAAACTAAATTGGGTGAGATTGGAAAAAGCCTTGAAAATATTAAAGAAGAGAAAACACCGTTAGAGCTTCAGATAAATAATTTTGTTAAAAAAATGGTTATAGCCGGCGCAATAGTTTTTATTGTGGTTTGGGCACTAAACTACTTTCGTTCTTTTAATCTTTTGGATAGTTTATTAAAAGCTCTCACTTTAGCCATGAGTATTTTACCTGAAGAAATTCCTGTTGCCTTTACAACCTTTATGGCCCTTGGTGCATGGCGACTAATGAAAATGGGAGTTGTTGTGAAGCAAATGAAAACGATTGAGACTTTAGGCAGCGCAACGGTTATTTGCACAGATAAAACCGGAACCATTACTGAAAATAAAATGAGTCTTGCTAAATTATTTGTTCTTAAGTCGTCGAAAATAACAAATCTTGATATCGGTATATCTGATGAAGCAAAGGAGCTAATAACTTTGGCGATGTGGGCAAGTGAACCAATCCCCTTCGATCCAATGGAAGTTGCCTTGCATAAGGCTTATTCAGATCACATAGACTTAAACGAGCGACCAAATTATAAAATGATTCATGAATATGCTTTGGGAGGTAAACCACCTATGATGACCCATATTTTTGAAAATGCGAGTGGAATACGAATAATTGCTGCGAAAGGAGCTCCCGAAGCAATGATGAACGTATCTAATTTATCTGATACTGAAAAATTTCAAATAGAAGAGGCTATCAAAAATTTTGCCTCCGATGGTTATAGAGTTTTAGGTGTTGGGGAAGCTGAATTTACCGAATCCGTTTTTCCTAAAAACCAACAAGATTTTAAATTTAAATTAAAAGGTATTGTAGCTTTTTATGATCCTCCTAAGAAAAACATACAAGAAGTATTTGAAAATTTTTATAAAGCTGGTATTAATGTAAAAATTGTTACTGGTGATAATGCTGCTACAACCATTGCAATTGCAAAACAAATTGAATTTAGAGGCTATGAAAAAAGTTTATCTGGTGATGAATTAATGCTATTATCTGATTTGGAATTACAAGAAAGAGTAGTAGACACTAATATATTTACGAGAATGTTTCCAGATGCTAAACTTAAAATAATTAATGCTTTAAAAATAAAAAATGAAATTGTTGCTATGACCGGTGATGGAGTTAATGATGGCCCTGCATTAAAAGCTGCTCATATAGGTATTGCCATGGGTAAAAAAGGCACCGAAATTGCTAAGCAAGCAGCCTCTCTAATATTAGTAGACGATGATTTATCTAAAATGGTAGATGCCGTTGCCATAGGTAGGAAAATTTATGCCAATTTAAAAAAAGCAATACAATATGTTATTTCCATACATATACCTATTATTTTAACTGTGTTTTTTCCGGTTGCATTAGGTTGGATTTACCCCAATATTTTTTCGCCCATTCATGTTATTTTTTTAGAATTAATTATGGGTCCCACATGCTCAATTATATATGAAAATGAGCCTATGGAAAGAAACACAATGTCTCAAAAACCTCGTAAGTTTACTACTACATTTTTTAATTGGAAAGAACTTTCTATTAGCGTTGTACAAGGTTTAATGATTACCGCAGGAAATTTTGTAATCTACCACTATGCAGTTAACGAAGGGTATAATGAGTCTTTAACTAGATCTATGGTATTTACAACATTAATCTCTTCAAATATATTTTTAACGCTGGTTAATCGTTCGTTTTATTATTCAATAATCTCAACATTAAAATATAAAAATAATTTGGTTTTACTTATTATCAGTTTTACCATTTTAATTTCTGGTTTGCTACTTTATTTTATCCCTTTCGCAAATTTCTTTCAATTTGAACCTTTAAATGTTACTCAATTACTGATAAGTATAGGCACTGGTTTCGTTTTTGTTATTTGGTACGAAATAATTAAATGGAGAAAAAGATTAATGAACTAAGCTGTTGACGAAACAATTTGAAACCTAACTATTTTCATATTATTTGCTTAATTTCCAATAATTTCTATCTTTCTAGGAAGCAAAAAAATAATTCCCTTTTTATGATTTAAGTCAGTTTAGAGGAAAATCCTTATAAATATCTTTATCAGTTGTATTTCTAAAAAAATAGATAACTTGGAGGAAAATAATTCAATAAAAATGGAAAGCTTAAAAGCTTTGTTTGAATACGCTACAGAAGGAATAATTATTGCCGATAGGTCTGGTACTATTATTCGTGCTAATCCAAGTTCCGAAAAATTGTTTGGCTACGATTGTGGAGAACTAACTAATCAAAAAATTGAAGTTTTAGTTCCAACCCATTTAAGTCATAATCACGAAAAGCACAGAGAAGGCTATAATAAAAATCCGCATCCGAGGTCGATGGGGAAAGGGCTGAATTTATTTGGGAAAAATAAAAACGGACAAGAGTTTCCTGTTGAAATTAGTTTAAGTCACTATAAAACTAATGATGAGTTGTTTGTAATTGCATTTATTATTGATGTATCTGAACGTAAGCAAGCCGAAGAAAATATAAAACGTATAAATGCCGAGCTTGAATTAAAAGTTGAAGAGCGCACTAAGATATTGAAAGAAACTTTACGTGAACTTGAGGCTTCTAAGGACGAATTGAGCGTTGCTCTTGAGAGAGAGAAAGAATTAAATGATATGAAGTCGCGTTTTGTAACGATGGCTTCGCATGAATTTAGAACGCCGTTAAGCACCATATTATCGTCTGCCTCATTAATTGGTAAATATAAAAGCACTGAGGAAGAAGAAAAAAGAAATAAACACGTTGTAAGAATAAAATCAGCAGTTTCAAACATGACACTGATTTTAAATGATTTTTTATCGGCTGGCAAATTAGAAGAAGGGAAAATTAGTGTTAGTTTGGTTAAAATAAATATTCCCTTATACGTTAACGAATGTTTAAATGAGCTTAGTAATTTTTTAAAAGTAGGGCAAGAAATAAAATATAGTCATGCCGGAAATGAAATATTTGTTTGCGATAAACAATTTTTAAAAAATATAGTTATTAATTTAGTTTCTAATTCAAGTAAATTTTCTTCTGAAAACAAAGAAATTGAGATTAACACGATTAATACCAATTCTGAATTGCAAATAATTATTAAAGATAATGGAATGGGTATTCCTTTGGATGAACAAAAAAGTTTATTTGAACGATTTTTTAGAGCAAAAAATGCTTCAAATATTCAAGGTACAGGGCTAGGATTAAGTATTGTAGCAAAATACATCGAAGTTCTTAATGGAACTATAAAATTTGAAAGTGAATTAAATAAAGGAACAATTTTTCATATAAATTTACCATTACAAAATGAAGACAGTATTAGTAATTGAAGATAACACAGAGGTTAGAGATAATACCGCTGAAATTTTAGAATTGGCAAATTATAAAGTGTTACAAGCCGAAAACGGTAAAACCGGAGTTGAGATAGCCACAACAAATAAAATTGATTTAATTATTTGTGACATTATGATGCCTGTTTTAGATGGCTATGGTGTAATTCATTTACTTAGTAAAAATGCAAAAACAGCTTCAATTCCTTTTATATTTTTAACTGCTAAATCTGAAAGAGGCGATTTTAGAAAAGGTATGGAAATGGGTGCCGATGATTATATAACAAAACCATTTGATGACATTGAACTTTTGAGAGCTGTTGAAAGCAGATTAAAAAAAGCAGAAGCCCTTAAAAGTGATTACACCAGAGATGAAGCGGGAATAAATACTTTTTTAGACGAAGCTAAATCTTTACAAGAATTGAAAAATTTAAGTGATGCAGCAAAACTAAAAACTTACAGAAAAAAAGAATTAATTTATACAGAAGGTAATAATCCAAATTACCTTTATCTTCTTCAAAAAGGAAAAATAAAAACATTTAGAGCTCATGAATATGGTAAAGAATTAATTATTTCTCTTCAAAAAGAAGGTGATTTTTTTGGATATACGGCTCTTTTAGATGAAACTCCTTATAACGAAAGTGCCGAAGCTTTGGAAGATTCTAGCGTTGTATTAATTCCGAAGGAGGATTTTTACGCATTATTAAATAATAATCATGGCGTTATGAAACGCTTTGTTAAGTTGTTATCTAACGAAATTCAAGAAAAAGAAGAGCAGCTTTTAAAAATGGCTTATAGTAGCGTTAAAAAACGTGTTGCCGAAGCTTTAGTTAAATTACAAAAACAATATCAAGTAAATTCAAAAGATGTTTTTAGCATTTCTATTTCTCGCGAAGATTTAGCCAATATTGTTGGTACCGCTACAGAATCTTTAATCAGAACCTTAAGTGATTTTAAACATGAAGGTTTAATTGAAATTAAAGGAAGTAACATTTCAATAACGGATATAAAAAAACTTGAACTTTATATTAGTAAATATTTTTAAGCTCAGCACTTTTATGCTAATTTCTATAATTAGCTCCCCTTAACCACTTTATTCTTAATACTAATTTTATATGTTGTAATTTTGTAATCATCAATTATGAAATTCTCAGAGTACCATATTGCCCCCGAAATAAAACAAAGTTTAGAAGAACTTGGTTATCGCCGACCAACAGATATTCAGTTTAAAGCCATTCCTTCCATCTTAAAATTAGAAGATGTAATGGCAATTGCCCAAACCGGTACTGGTAAAACCGCAGCTTTTGCTATACCAGTTATTAATTTATTGTTTACACGTAAAAAGCTTACTGGATACGATGGCATTAAATGTGTTGTTATGGTTCCAACTCATGAATTAGCCATTCAAATTAGCGAAGTTTTTGAAAACATTGCTAAATACACAACTATTACTGTGGCTGGAATTTATGGCGGAGTTGAGCAGGATCCTCAAATTAAAAAATTGCAAGAAGGTGTTGATATTATTGTTGCTACACCCGGCCGCTTATTTGACCTTGTTAGTCAACGACATATAAAATTACGGACTGTTGATATTTTGGTTTTAGATGAGGCCGATCATATGTTGGATCTTGGCTTTTATAAAGACATTAAAGAATTAATTACTTATTTACCTCAACACCGTCAGACGTTATTTTTCTCGGCTACTATTAATTTACACATTAAAGATTTAGCTTATACATTGGTTAAAAATCCAATACGTATACAAATTTCGCCGAAAGACCCTGTTTCAAAAAATGTAGACCATTCGGTGATGTTTGTTGCAATGGATGACAAACGCTTTTTTTTAGAGCGTTTGGTAAATGAAAATCCTGAAAGTAAAATTTTAGTTTTTGTGAGAACAAAGGTGAGGGCAGAGCGTGTATTTGCTGCAATGGAGCGTGTGGGAATTAAAACCATTACGATGCATGGCGGAAAAGAACAAGAAGACCGTTTGTTAGTAATGAATCAATTTAAAACCGGAGAAATTAAAATTTTAATTGCCACCGATATTAGTGCTAGAGGAATTCATATTGATAATGTTGATTACGTTGTAAATTATGATTTACCCGACCAACCCGAAAATTATGTTCACCGTGTTGGACGAACGGGTAGGGGCATGCAAAAAGGAAATGCCGTTACGCTTTGTGCGCCAGAAGAAAAAGTAATTTTAGCAGAAATAGAATCCTTTCTAACAAAACCTATTAGGGTTTTAGATGTCAATAAAGACGATTATACCGAAACTCTTTTGTATACCGAAGACACAACAGATAATTGGAAACTCTTAATGCGCGAAGCCGCAAAAGAAGATTTGGCTCATCAAGCAAAAAAAAGTAAGAAGAAAAAGAAGAAGTAGTTTTTCTGATTTTGAATTTTTTCGATAGTTTTAATACGGCAGGGTTTCCGGAAGTCTTTACAAATATTAATAATTCCCCGGTTTCTTTACCCAGGCGTTAGGGCAAACATCGCTAATTTTTTCAAGGTTTAAAATAGCTTGTTCTTTTGTTTGAAAATCGCCATTACTAACAACGTACATTCCTTTAGAGTTTTGCTCCGAAATAACGGCGTTAACATTCTGACGTTTTAATTTTTTCATCATCCTCTCGGCATTATCCAAAACAGAGAATACACCTAAAACAACTTCAAAGTTGGACGATTTGTGAGTAAAAACCTTATGTGCAATATGTGAATCTTTTACTAAAACTGAAGTCTCAGCTGTTTCAATTACTTTAACGGCTAATGTTTTGTTATTTTCTAATTCAATATTAGCAACGCCATTAGCATCGGTAACATAACCTGTATTTTCTTTATCAGAAACAGTAAGTGTTAAATCAGAATAATTTAGAGGAGAATAACTAGCAACATCATTTGTTCCGTAAATAGCAGATTTTAGTTTGCCGCTAATTTTTGTGTTAGTTACAAGTAATGATAGTAAACTAAAAATAGCAATTAATATAGCTAAAGGAGCAATTACACGGCGAAAATTTCTTTGCTTTTTTAATTCGGTATTTATATTAATTTCATCATTTCCAATTCTATTTTCAAACACCACTTCTTTCTTAACCTCAATTCTAGGACTTGGTTCAGATAATTCAATTAATGTAATTGGCTTTAATCCAAAACTATCCGCTAAAAAATTAGTTTCTAATTGTGGTTCAAAACAAGTGTTATTCTCAAAATCAAGATAAAAAAAGCCAATACCTTCAATACTTAAACGTCTGCGGGCAGATAAAATCGTCTTACAATAATCAGCAAATTCATTTAAACTACTTAAAGCTTCACTTGAAGTGCATTGTGTTTGGTTTTGAAGCCATAATGCTAAAATGCCATCGTTTTGTTTGAGCTGAGAATTAAAGCTTAATGTTTTTGATGGAGGCGTTAAAAGCGCACCAGAGTTAGAAAAGTGAGTGGGACTAGCTTTAAGAACAAAGCCCCCAAAGTTTGGCAATACCAAATAGTTATGAAAGAACAACTGTTCTTTTATACCTTTAATTATGGTTTGTTGCACATTCATCTTGTCGGACTACAAATTTAGTGTTCTTCCATAAATATACCCAATCAATTTAAATGAAAAGTCCTTTTTTATTAAATATTTTTAAATATGGTTAATTTACTACCATCTTTTAATGGATTGTGCTATTTTTGCGCTTCATGATTTTTAAATTAAATAAGCTTTTAATAGTTTCCGTTTTCTTTATTTTAAATTATTTTTCTTTTGCTCAAAAAGCTGAGCTAACTTGTAATGAAATAGTAACCAAGAGTTTAAAATCAATAAAAGAAATTCAGGGTTTAAAATATCATTTAAATATTACGGAAAGAGGTAAAAAAGGTTTTAACTTTTATGAAAGTAATGTAAAGTTTAACCGAAGCCCTCGCCAGATATATTTATACATTAAAGGTATTGAGTTGTTATGGGTGCAAGGCAAAAATAATGGTAAGGCGCTGGTTAAACCTAATTCTTTCCCATATTTTAATTTAAACTTAGATCCAATGGGAAGCCTAATGAGGCAAGACCAACATCATACACTAAATGAAATGGGATATGACTACTTTGCAGCTATTATTGAATATAATAAATATAAAATTGGGGCTGATTTTGATGACTACTTTAAGTTAGTGGGAGAAGAAAAAATTAACAACCGATATTGCTATAAAATAATTATTGATAATAAAGATTTTGGATATGTAGATTACACTGTTGGCGATCATGAAAGTATTACAACTATTGCTCGCAAGTTTTTTATAGCAGAATATATGATACTTGAAAAAAATCCAAAGTTTAATGATTATTTTGATTTACTAAAAAAAGGTCAGGTAATTAAGATTCCAACTTGGTATTGTAAATCTGTTATAATGTATGTTGATAAGCAATATTTTTTACCAATTAGTTTAAAAATATTAGATGATAAGGGCTTGTTTGAAGAATATAACTACCATAACTTAATTGTTAATCCAACATTTGAAGCAGGCGAGTTTACTAAGGAATATAAAGACTATAAGTTTTAAAATCCATTCGTAATCCCTTGTAAATTATCCTTTCTTTTTATTACCTTTAAATAGTTGAAAGTTAACACATTCATATTCATTATCTCAAGCATTTTATTTTTTTCATGCGCCAAGAAAAAAATACCCGACAGTTCGGTATTACTTGGCTTGGACTATTATCCAACAACTATTGGCAAATTTGTAGTGTATAATGTGGATAGCACTATATACAATAGTTTAACCCAAACATCTGTAACAACCCAATATCAAATAAAGGAAAAAATTACTGAAAATTTTATTGATAATGAAGGTCAGGAAGCCTTGAGGTTGGAGCGATTTATTAAAAAGTTTAATCCCTTAAAATCCTATGATAGTATGCCTTGGATGATTAAAGAGGTTTGGATGATTAACGCAACAAATAAAAGCATACAAGTTGTTGAAGGGAACGTTCGTTTTACAAAACTCATTTTTCCAATACAACAATTTGCAAATTGGAATGGTAATGCAAAAAACACAATAGGTGAGTGGTTATACTCTTATAATTACATTGATAAATCGGAAACTATCGGAACAAAAGTATTAGATAAAGTGTTACTAGTAAAACAAAAAGAAAACAGAACTTTAATTTCTTACCAAAATTATAACGAAAAGTATGCAAAAGGTATTGGCTTGGTTTATCGCGAGATAACCGATGTTCTTTCAAATAATGTTATTGCAAATGTACCTGTGGAAGGTAGAATAGAAGACGGAATAATATATAAACAAACACTAGTAAATTATGGCTATGAATAAAACTAAAATCTTAACGGTTTTATCTGTTTTAGGAATCTTAACTTCCTTTAATGCTCAAACAAAATATTGGGTAAAATTGAGTAACAAAAATGGTACGCCTTATACTATTAGTAATCCAAGTGCTTTTTTAACTCCTGCGGCAGTTCAAAGAAGAATAACTTACAATGTGCCTGTTCATTTTACAGACTTACCGGTTACCCCTTCTTACGTATCTCAAATTGATGCTGTGCCAAGTGTTACAGTACTTTATGTTTCAAAATGGTTAAATGGGGTAGTGGTTTCAATAACAAATACTACCGCAATTACAACCATTAATTCATTTTCGTTTGTAACAACTACAGGTGTTGTAAATAAATACAAATTAGATATGCCAGTTGTTGAAGAACCACCATTTATTCCGCGACAAGAAATGCGTGCAAGTTCTTCTGCAACTTTTAATTATGGCGGCTCTTTTTGGCAAACAAAGCAATTAAATTTAGATTGTATACACTCTCAAGGATTCAGAGGTCAAGGTATGGTGATTGCCGTTTTAGATGCAGGATTTTTAAATGTAGATGTTAATCCTGTTTTTGATAGTTTATTTAATAGGGGAGGGGTTTTAGGTACTCGCGATTTTGTAAGTGGTGGAAATAATGTATATGATGATGATGCACATGGCACAATGGTATTATCTTGTATGGCAGCAATAAAACCAAACACTATTATGGGTTCTGCGCCAAGAGCAGATTATTGGTTATTAAGAACCGAAGATGCTCCAACAGAAAAATTAGTTGAAGAATATAATTGGATAAGAGGTGCAGAATTTGCCGACAGTGTTGGGGCAAATGTGCTAACAACATCTTTGGGTTATACCGTTTTTGATAACTCAGCGCAAAATCACATTTTTGCAGATTTGGATGGTAAAACTGCGCCAATGAGTATAGCAGCAAATTTAGCTGCTCGTAAAGGTTTGTTAGTTTTAAACTCCGCGGGTAACGGAAATGGAAGCAGCTGGCCAAAAATCGGAATTCCAGCAGATGCTGATAGTATTTGTACTGTAGGGGCAATTGATAGTTTAAATATTGTTACCGGCTTTAGTTCAATTGGACCAACCGCCGATGGAAGAATTAAACCAGATTTAGTTGCCCGTGGTGGTAAAGCTTGGGTTAGTAGTGGTGCAGCTGGAAATTGTTTTCAAGCAAACGGCACTTCATTTTCTTGTCCCATTTTAGCTGGGGCTATGACTTGTTTTTGGCAAGCACATCCATATTTAAATGCCTATAAAGTAATTGATACTTTAAGAAAAACAGCTTCAAACTTTGCTTCACCAAATAATTCAATTGGTTGGGGTCGACCTAATATGTGCGCTGTTCCAATAACTACAGTATTTAAAAACAATATGATTAATGAATTTGGATTTAACTTTACTGTTGCACCAAACCCTTTTAATTCATTGATTACTATAAGATTAGAGCAATCAACACCTTCTGCAATTTCAATTCAATTGTATGATGTTGTTGGTAAACTTTTAAAATCATCTAAAGAAAATAATCCGGGGAGTTCCATTAGTTATGATTTATCAGATTTAAGTTCGGGTATTTATTTTATAAAATTAAGTGATGCTAATTCCTCAAGCCAACTGAAAAAAATTGTGAAGCAATAAATTTTATGGATCAAAAAGCTTCCGGTGCTGTTTTAAACAAATTAATTATTGTTGCTGCTTTAGGGTATTTTGTAGACATCTATGATTTGTTATTATTTGGTGTTGAGAGAACGGCAAGTCTTAATGATATTTTACCAATACAATTTCCTGGTATTTCTGATACTGTTTTAAAAATGCTAAATGCTTCATACGGTAAGTTGTTATTAAATTGGCAAATGGCCGGCATGTTAATTGGCGGCATTTTTTGGGGAATTCTTGGCGATAAAAAAGGGAGATTATCTGTTTTATTCGGATCAATTCTAGTTTATTCTATTGCTAATATTTTAAATGGTATGATAGAAAGTACCAATGCTTATATTGTTTTACGCTTTGTTTCTGGTTTTGGCTTAGCTGGCGAATTAGGCGCAGGTATTACTTTAGTAAGCGAAAGTATGAGTAAAGAAAAGCGCGGTTATGGTACCATGATAGTTGCTACTGTGGGTGTGTTTGGCGCCGTAGTAGCGGGTTTTATGGGCGAAGTAATTGAGAACTGGCGCAACTCTTTTTATTTGGGCGGCGCAATGGGTTTGGCGCTTTTGTTTTTACGAATAGGGGTTTTTGAATCGGGTATGTTTGCTTCTATTAAAACCGAAACAACTATTAAGAAAGGAAATATTTTGCAACTTTTTTCTAATAAAAAGAGTCTCTTAAAATATGTCTGTATAATTTTTGTTACTGTACCTGTTTGGTATGTAATGGGGACTTTGGTTTTATTTTCGCCCGAATTAAGTGAATTAATGGGTTTACCCGAAAAATCTATTTCTGCCGGAAAAGCAATTATGTTTGCATACGCCGGTATAACGGTTGGCGATATTGCATCTGGCTTAATAAGTCAGCTCCTTAAATCAAGAAAAAAAGCATTAGCCTTATTTTTATCTCTTACGGTTATTGGTACCATTTTATATTTTTTATTTGGTGGAACTTCTGTTGCTGTTTTTTATGCTATCGTTGCTTTTATTGGCTTTGCTACTGGATATTGGGCAGTGTTTATAAGTACGGCAGCGGAATTGTTTGGAACCAACATTCGCTCTACAGCTACAACTACAGCACCAAATTTTGTTAGAGCCTCAACTATTTTAATATCAATTTTATTAAACCTAATTATTTCGGTTTGTGATGTAGATAAATTACTGGCCACTAAAATTACTGGCGCTATCATAATTAGTTTAGGGTTTGTTGCTCTTTATTTCTTAGAAGAAACTTTTGGTAAGGATTTAAATTATACAGAATAATGAAAAAGACATTAGTAATAGGCGCTTCTGAAAATATAGATAGATACAGTAATAAAGCCATTTTAAGTTTAAAAAACCACGGGCATGAAGTTATTGCTCTTGGGATAAGAAGTGGCGAAGTTGCTGGAATTAAAATTTCAACTAACAAACCTCAATTAACAGATATTGATACGGTTACACTTTATGTTGGACCAAAAAATCAAACCGAATGGATAGACTACCTTATAGAATTAAATCCAAAACGTATTATTTTCAATCCTGGAACCGAAAACTTAGATTTTTATATTAGAGCCACTCAAAAGGGTATTGAATGTATTGAAGGCTGCACCTTAGTTATGTTAAGCATCGGAAATTATTAATCATGGAATTTATATTAAAAAATTTTAATCAGCTTTCAATAAAACAACTTTTTGAAATTTATAAATTAAGAAGTGAAGTTTTTGTTGTAGAGCAAAACTGTGCTTATCAGGATATTGATGAAGTGGATATGAAAGCAAAGCATTTAATGCTATTTGAAAATGATATTTTAACTGCTTATACCCGAATTATCCCTCCTGGCATTACTTACAAAGAACCTGCAATTGGTAGGGTTGTAGTTAAAAAAAGTTATAGAGGAAAAGATCTTGGTAAACTTTTAATGCAACAGAGTATTGATGTAATGAAAGATTCCTTTAAAAACTTGGATATTTTGCTCTCCGCCCAATCGCATTTAGTTAAGTTTTATACCGATTTAGGTTTTAAAGCCGAAGGTCAAGAGTATCTTGAAGACGATATTCCTCATACTAAAATGAGGTTAAAGGCATAATAAATTCAGTAGTTTGGAACAATTCTTGTTTGATAAATATGCAAAATGTCAATTTAAAAGTTACTTAGATTGATTATATTTGATATCACATTTCTTGAAAAAGGCATATTACATATTTAGTATTTTTAGTGTATTTATCTTAATAGATAAATTACAAGCACAACGTTTTGCCGATCAGGTTCCTCAAATAAGAAGGTACTTGCAAAAAGATGTTGTTGATACTGCCGAAGGAATAAAAATTTACAATAAATTAATTGAAGCCATTGGTGGCGATTCTGTTACTTATAATAAAGCAGGTTACAACTTGCAAGGTTGGAACGAAGATTATTATATAAGTGGAAAATTATTACATCGTGGTTATTATATTGATGGTAAAGCAATTGTTTTTAAAAACTTTTTTGAGAATGGACAATGTGAACGCACTGTTGTAAATCCCGATCCATTACATTGTAATATTGATGTTTATTTTGAAAACGGAAAACAGCGTAAACTCACCAACTATTATAACGGCTTACCACAAAAACTATATCTTTTTTATGAAAACGGTTTACCAAAATACACCGAAGAAAATGAAAAAGAAATGAAGTATATAACACTTAAAAAAGCTTGGTATAATAACGGACAGATAAAAGAAGCAATGGAATTATCAGACGCGAAAGAAAAAAAATATACTCAAAAATTTTTCTACGAAAACGGTCAAATAAAAAGTGAAGGCACAATGATTTTATCATTGGATGGAAAATCTTATTTAAAAGACGGTGTTTGGAATTTTTATGATAGTAACGGTAAAAACAAACGCACCGAAAAATACGACGCTAATAAGTTAAGTTCCAAATAATAGGACTTAAACCATTTTCAACTAAATAAGTATTTGTTTTGCTAAAATGCTGGCATCCAAAAAAAGCGCCGCGAGCTAATGGCGATGGGTGAGCTGCGGTAAGAATTTTATGCTTGTCTTTATTTAAAATTAGGGCTTCTTTTTCAATGGCGTAATTACCCCAAAGTAAAAAAACTATGTTTTCTTTTTTTTCGCTAATTAGTTTTATAATTGCATCGGTAAAATGTTGCCAACCAAAATTTTTATGGCTGCCGGCTAAACCTTCTTCAACGGTGAGTACAGCATTAAGCATTAGTATACCTTGTTTTGCCCAAGCTTCTAAATTACCTGAAACTGGGATTTCAAAGCCCGGAATATCTGTTTTTAACTCTTTAAAAATGTTTTTTAAACTAGGTGGTATTCTAACACCATCATTAACAGAAAAACTTAAGCCGTTGGCTTGTCCGGCTTTATGATAGGGGTCTTGACCAATTATAACCACTTTGGTGTTATTAAAAGAACTAAGTTGTAGCGCATTAAAAACTAAATTATTAGGTGGAAATATTGTATGACATTTATAAGCTTCATTTACAGCATGAGTTAAATTGTGGAAATAAGGCTTTTCAAATTCTAAGGCTAGTAAATTTTTCCAATCAAATGGAATAGTATTAAAACACATATTAATGTTAAATTGTTATTAAATAGGTGGTAAAGTAACATTATTTATTTTTAGGAGTAAAAAAGAATCTTTAAATTTATTGCCTATGAAAAAAGTAATTTCCCTTTCAATTGTAACTATCATTGTTGCTATTAGTTTAAGTTCTTGCAAAAGCCACGAGAAGTGTCCTGCTTATTCTAAAGTAGAGAAGAAGAGTACAAACAAATCAATTTAATCCTTTTAAAGAGGTTTTATTTCCTCTTTTTTTGGATATTTCTACTTAACATAATGTTAATTATATCTTTCACAAATACCTCAAATACGAGGTTCTTTTTAAGGTATTTGCTCATATATAATTAACGTTATGTCTGCGGCTAAAGCCTTGCCTTCGGTAAATAGCCGCCAATGAAGACTTAAAATAAAAGATTTTAGTCTTTCATTCCTGCCCTGCGCCTCCCATAGAAACGTATCGGACTGGAATATCCTTTTCTACGAAAAGTTGAGAGAGCTTACATTAAGTTTGTTGAGTTTGTAAATTTGGATTCTTCGTTATTAAAAGAACCATTTTGAGCATTTGTAATTTGTATAAGGTCATAATACATTAACTTGGTTCTTGGATTCTCTTCTTTCTCCTCGCTATCCTTAACAGGCAAAAAAAGAAATCCATTTCTTTCATAAAATTTTAAAGTTCTATCCTTGTTATACGCATCAACTGTAATGAACCTGCATCCAGTTCTATTATTTGTTATAAATAATAATTTAATGTGGTTGATTAAAAACTCGCCAATCCCCGCAGATTGATATTTTTTATTAACTCCAAGCCTACCAAGTTTGACACATGGATAGCTAGAGAGTTTTGCCTTCCAATCTTGAAATTTATTTTCTCTAAAACGATTCCATTGATTATTACTCGGACCGTCCGATTTAGAAATTTTATCGTTAGATAAGCTATAAAAAGCAATTGTTTCTTTTTCAGTTTCTATAACATATGTTACAGAAAGTAAAATTTCTTGAGAAACGCTAGCGTCTTTATGAAAAAATTCATTTAAATCGCCGTCATCACAATCAAAATCTTTTAATTCTAATGCACTTTCTATCCTTCTGTGATTTGCGCCAGAAAGAATTTCTTGAACGGATGCCATTAAAATTATTTTTTATTATCAAATAATTTTTGAAAAGTTTCTTGGGATTGTCTCAATTTTTGTAATTCAGATTGAGAAATAGCTTTCCTTGAACTTTCTTCTATTTGCTTAGAAAATTCTTTAGCGTCGTTGCCTTTTAATACCGGAGTATCTTTAATTGGAATAGCCATTTTATCGTTATCTAAAATAAATATTTAAACATTTAAACATTTATTATTTATTGGTTATACACCAAAAGTAACATAAAAGTTTTAAAATTTTATCAATTTAACAATTTTTTCTCATTTTGAGAATGTTAATATCTGAAAAACGCTATGCTTATTAGGTTTTATGATGAATTTTATTATAATTTTATTTTATTATCAAAAGCATATTCAATTAAAAGTCTAATATAATCACTTTCTAATCGTTTGCTATTAGTAGATAATTCTTTTAATTTATCAAGAAGTTCTTGATTAGCTCTAACACTTAACCTTTTTTCTTTCATGCACACAAATATACAAATGTTTACAAATTGTTAACACATTGTCACCCATTGGGTGTACATTTTTATTGTTTACTTGAAATATATGTATATATTTGTAAAAGCAAAATCCCCACTACTGATATCAAGTAATAGGGACTTAGGTTGGGAACCATATTTGCCGATTTACATTTAAATTTGCTGTTTAAACTTTCATATACATTACACCACATCCGGCAAGATGTGGTTTTTTGTTTCTTTTATTTTTTTATCAAGTATTTATATTTATTTCCAATTTTAATAAAATCTATTTTTTGCTCACCATTTAATTTTGAAAGTTTTTGAGTTGCAATTTTCTTAGCTGAATCAAAATCATAAGTATCACTTTGAAGCTTAGCTAACTCGGTAGCTACATCATCAACAAAACCAGACTCTATATTTCTTAAAGCAAAATATACTTTTTGGTCTTGACTGAAATTTCTATCATATTGTAACGGAACATTAAATGCTGTTACTTTTGGAATATCTCCAAGAACAGATTTTGCGTTTAAATGACCAACAGTTTCATCTTCTTTTAATGTAAGTATTGCCTCTAATTTTTTAGTATAAAATTCAACCTTCCCCCTATATAGAATCTCTAATGAGGACAGTATTTCATTTTCTTTATCTTTTAAACTCATGGTTGTTGTATTATAATGTAAATATAATACTTTTTAAGATAGAGTATGATAGTTTATGATATATTTATCGTGAAATGTGATAGAAAGATATAAACACTATGTTAACAACTATATGTTGTTTATATGGAAATTACTACTGTATAGAAAGTGGCGTCAGCACAAAGCCAACCCGACCCTTTCGCACATACCTAAGCTATATTAACATAACTCTGCATTATATCCATCAAAACATCTTTGATATTTCTCCTTATATAATTAACGTTATGTGTAAATAGCCGCCCCGAATGCGGAAAACAAAAAAGTTTTCGCTATTCTCTTTCCTTTCACTATTCGTATCGTACTGGAATATCCTTTTCTTGCGAAAAGTCGATTTATCAACAACGCATATTTTTTATAAAATAGAATGTAACTTTAAAAGAAAAAGCCCAACGCTGAAACATTGGGCTAATTATTCACATAATTTAAAACGACTAAATCATGGAACCTGAGTTAAAAAAAATGCTAAATAAAATTATTAAAAATCAAGAAAAAATAATTAAAGCATTAAACATTGAAGAAAACAAAAAAATACTTGGAAGCATGGATGGAAAAAAATTTGTGATTAAAAAAAGAGGTGATTAATTAATCTATTTTATTCTTTTCTTTTTGTCTTTCAGTGTATAATTGAATAATGTATCTGCGCAAGATTCTAATTTTGTTAAATTATCAACACGGTCATTTGTGTCCCATATTTTATAAGCTAATTCTAAGCAACGTAATCTAATTTCTTGGTCTGACATTTGTATTAGTTTTAAGGGTTAACGCTAACACTAAGGCGAAGCTATTTAACATGAACGTACAATTATATCCATCAAAACATCTTTGATATTTCTCCTTATATAATTAACGTTATGTCTGCGGCTAAAGCCTTGCCTTCGGTAAATAGCCGCCAATGAAGACTTAAAATAAAAGATTTTAGTCTTTCATTCCTGCCCCTAATCAATTCTTTGCAAGCAAAGTCGATATAAAGAGAAACCAAACGTTACATTAACACACTCTACCTAGTCACTATATTTATTTTTACTCATAAGTTAATATTTACAATAAAACTGTATATAATAATATGAGTTATATAAATCAAAACCCACTAAGCGCAAAATTGCAAGGCAAAAACAAAGCCGAATTAAAGGCTTTAAAAAAAAGACTTAATAAGATTAAGATAACAATATTTAGACCTATTAGACGATAAAAAATCATAATAACTCACCAATCCTTCCAAGTCCCAGTAACGCCATGTGATTTTGGTTTATCTAAGTATCGCAAAAGACTATAGGTTGTTAACCCTTGTGGTTAAGTGGTTAAGATTAGGTGAAGATTTAAACCACATAGGGTGCATAGTTTTAGGAAGATCTAAATTTTTTAAGGAAACATAGCAATTTATTCGCAAAGCGAATAAATCTTTGTGAACCTATGAAAGTATTTTTCTATGTTTCTATGTGTTTAATTTGTTTAATACTCACTTGCTTAGCCGCAATTCTTAGCTACCTTTATAACAATGTCAAAAATTCAGCAACTTATAGTAGAACTTAAGGATTTAAAAAAAGAATCTAACCATAAATCGGCCCTTCACATTTACCGCTTAATGGAAAATAATAAAAGAGTTTTTTTAGATAAAATGGATGCTAACGATTTTAACTTCATACACTCAAATTTCGAGAGCCTTTCTTATGGTAATCCTAAAGAATACAATACACCCAGCTTTATACGCGATTATGAAAAGTATTTCGAATCACTCATGTTTCATTTAAATAAGATTGTTTAAAAAAGTAATTTTAGTTATATTTAAGGTAAAATAAAACTTATGAGTAAGGTATCAAAAGCAATGCTTAAACAAATAATAGCTAATCAAGAATCAATTCTTAAGCTTTTAAAAATAAATTCAACACCAGAAGTTAAAGTTGTAGCTAAAAAAATAGTCAAAAAAACTGCCGTTAAGCGCCCCGCTCCAAAAAAGGCTGCTAAAAAGCGTTAAGTAAGTAGTTTATTAGTATTTTTTTTTTTGAAAAATAAATTATTGTTTTTCAATAACTTCTATATACAAATCTTCAACCTTTTTACGCGCCCATGGTGTTTTGCGTAAAAAAGTTAAACTCGATTTTATACTTGGGTTTTCGTTAAAACAACGAATGTTTATTTTAGTTCCTAAATGCTCCCAGCCATAATAAAACACTAAATGTTTTACTACCATTTCCAAAGTTTTTCCGTGTAAAGGATCGGTCGATTTTATTTCAGTCATTGGCGATTACGTTTTCTCTTACTAATTTACGAACTATAATATCTACTTCTCTATTAAAATTTTGGGTACCATCGGGCTTTTGATGCGCTTTTACTTTTACAAATTCAATGCTATTTGTATCAATCAATTTTAATAAAGCCTGCACCAAATCTAAATTTTGAATTGGAGTGCCTTTATTGGTAATAAAATTTTTAGCTTCTAATTTTGTTCTTCTGCTGTTTAAATTAACAACGTATTGGCTATCTGAGTATACATGTAACGTTTCTTTACTTTTTAGAGTTGCTTCAACATGTTTTATGGCATTAATAACCGCCAATAATTCCATTCGGTTATGAGTGGTATCGTTTTCTGTTCCATTTAAAATTGTTTTTTTACCATTAACAAAAACTAATGCGGCCCAGGCCCCTATTAATAACTGTGGGTTGCAGCTTCCATCGGTATAAATTTCTATGAGTGTATTTTTCATTTTTATATCTTTGTGAAGGTAAAAATAAAAAGTCGCTCTTATTTATTTATTAATTAAATTTAAAGTCTAATTGATTATGAATACATTAACGCCACCCGAAAACGCAATAGAACTCTCGGTATTTTATACCTGGATGGGCGGAGATGGTATTTGCCGTACTAAAGCAAAACCGTTTGCTGAAATTACTTTAAAAGAAGCCAAAGAAAACTCTATAGCTGTATCTTCTTTTTTTACGAATAAAAAGTTTCCTTTATTGATAGATTCAACGGAAATTAAGTCAATGGCCCGCGATGCTCGTCAACATTTTTCAACAAATGGAAGGGATACAAAAATAAATTCTTTTGCAGTTATAGTTAAGTCTCCACTAAGCCGAGTAATTGGCAATTTTTTTATGGGATTAAATAAACCTAAAGTGCCAGCTCGTTTGTTTGATAATGAAGAAGATGCTATTGAATGGCTAAAACAATATCTACAATAATGCCAAATAATATTAACGATACAAACCCTGAAAGAGTAAAAGAAATTCTTGACGTTATCATGTCATTTGCACGACTGGATTTTACAAAAAAAACGACACTAGTTGGCGATGATTATATGGATGCTATAGGAACAGGCGTTAATATGTTAGGCGAGGAGCTTGAATCATCAACCATTTCTTTAAAGGAAAAAGAACAGTTGTTAAAAGAAATCCATCACAGAGTAAAAAATAATCTCCAAATTGTTTCTAGTTTACTTAATCTACAAACAGAAAATATTGTAGATAAGCGTTATCTTGATTTAATTATTGAAAGCAGAAACAGAATAAATTCTATGGCTTTGGTACATGAGATGTTATATTCTTCTAAAGACTTAAGTAAAATAGAAATTAGCGAATATATTCAACGCCTTAGTACCGGCATTCAACAATCTTTATCAAAAATTGATTCTAATATTAAATTTAATTTTAATATTCAACCCAATTTGTATTTTGATATTGATTACATGATACCAATTGGTTTAATTTTAAACGAAATAATTAGTAACTCCTTAAAATATGCTTTTAATGGTGATGCAGGGTCTATTACTATTGAACTTAATTCAAACGATATTAATTATAATTTATCTGTTAAAGATGATGGTATAGGTTTTAAAGAGAATTTTGATGTAAAAAAGGATTCTAACCTTGGTATGCAGCTTATTTACATGTTATCAGAACAAGTGGACGGAAAAGTTGAAATAGAAAAAAACAAAGGTGTTTCGTACTTAATTACTATTCCAAAATAATGCAACAAAGCCAAATATTAATTGTAGAAGACGAAGAAAATTTAGCGAATACTATTGCACTTAATTTGCAATTAGATAATTATAAAATTCTTATTTCAAAACGAGGAAATGATGCTTTAACGCTTTTTAAAAATAACTCTAACTCAATAAATTTGGTGCTGCTAGATGTTATGTTGCCCGAAATAAATGGTTTTGATCTTTGTAAAGAATTTAAATTAATAAACCCAACTATACCAATAATATTTTTAACCGCTAAAAATCAAATCTCCGATAAAATTGAAGGTTTAAAGTTGGGCGCCGATGATTATATTACAAAGCCCTTTGATTTAGAGGAATTACTGCTTAGGGTAAGTAATTTAATTAAGCGTACTCAAAAAGATGTTTCCTCTACTATTACATTTAATAATTGCGAAATTAATTTTGAAACCTTTGAAATTAAAGATATAACAGGCTCTACCTCTACTCTATCCAAACGCGAAATTGGTTTATTAAAATTATTAACCGAAAATGCCAATAAGGTTATTTCGCGAGATGAAATTATTGAGAAATTATGGGACATTGAAGAGAATGCCTCTTCACGCACAATTGATAACTATATTTTAAATTTTAGAAAATATTTTGAAAGTAATCCTAAATTACCAAACCACTTTCATTCAATTAGAGGTGTTGGTTATAAATTTACCTCATAAAAAGTACTCATCAAAAAAAAATCATGTTCAAAGAAAAATTTCATAAAAAATTAGCCGCCAATTTACTTTTAAATGGTTTTGAAGAGCCTACAGAGTTACAGTCAAAAGCTATTACTAAAATAAATGGTGGTTTTGATGTTATAGGAGTTGGTCCCGCAAATATTGGTAAAACCACCTTAATTGCCATGATGACCGTTCAAAAGTTACAGCGTGCCATTGAAGATGCACCAAGAGCTTTAATTTTGGTTTCCGATATGGAAAAAGCCATTGCTTTAAAAGAACTGTTTTTATTGTTTACAAAAGATACAGATTTAAGAACCTACTGCGTTTACGAAGAAGGAAAAATAAATAAGGAAGCTGAAGAGATTTATGTTGGAACAGATATTTTAATTGGAACGCCTAAGCGCATACTAGATCTTTATTTTATTAGAAATTTAAATTTAAATAAGATTAAACTTTTTGTAATTGATGATGCCGAAATGATGTTGAAAATTGCAGCTCAAGGGCATATTGATAGATTAGCTTTAAGTCTACCTAAATGCCAGCACTTAGTGTTTACCGATAGTTTAAATGAAAAAATAGAAAAGCTAATTCATAAATTTATTATTGCCCCTCATATAATTGAAGTTACAGAGGAGAGACACTAATAAATTTAAAAAAATTATTTAGGTTGATTTTTGATAAAGGTATTTAAATCTGTTTTCGAAGCACCAAAAGTTAAATGATCATCTACTTTATAATAATTCTTTTTATCCATTGTGTTTTTATAGGCCCATTTTGCAAAATCTAATTTAGAATCGTCAAATGACAAAGCTTTCATTACTTCGATTACTTGGTTGGTACTTAAATATTCATCATCATAAACTTGTTTAGCTTTAGCTAATCTTTTTTCGTCAAAGCTCACTTTCTTTACTGCTGCCAATCTTTCATCAAACTCTGCTTTAGAAATATTTGTTATGGTTGAAGTTGTGTATGTCGTAGGATTTGTTGTAAGAACGGTTGTAGTTACCGCAGCAGCTGGCTCAACACTCACGGTGACAGGTATTGTTACAAAAGTATGGGTGGTTGCGGGTTGCTCAGGCTCATCTAACATTAAAGATTTGCTTTCTAAAATAACGGTATAATTACCTGTATTATCTTTCGTAATTAAATATTTTGATAAATATTTTGGTTCGCTGCTTAATGTAAAAGTTAATAGATTTGTTGACCCTGCTTGTAATAGTTTTAATTTGTAGCTGTTATCATCTAATAGTGCAAAAGTGGCAATACTGTTATATTCATTTGATAAACGAATGCCATTCAATGAAGCAATAAATTTTGGATAGCTGTTATAGCCGTTTCTTAGAATAATTTTTCCTAAATCCTGAGCTTTAACGTTAAATGCAATTGCTACAATTGCAATAATTACTGTAAATTTTAATTTCATATATTTTTTAATTAAGGTTACCTACTCTTTCCAAAAATGGTGCAAGAATACCATCAAATATCCTAAAATATCTTAAAATACTCTAACATTATTATTATTGAGCAAATTATCAAATAATATCAATTAAAGCTTTAAATAAGCTTCTATTTATTATATTTATAACCCTAGATTAGATATTTACATTTTAATTTTTTTTATAATGAACCAACTAAAGAATTACGCTTACGGACAATGGATTGCTGGTGATGGCAATGGACAAGAATTATTTAATGCAATAACTGGAAATGTTATTACTACAGTTAGTAGTAAAGGACTTGATTTTGAAAAAATGTGTGATTATGCACGCACTGTTGGTGGCCCAAAACTACGTAAACTAACTTTTCAGCAAAGGGGTTTAATGCTTAAAGCATTAGCACTGCATTTACAAAGTAAAAAAGAAGATTTTTATAAAATTAGTTGGGCTACCGGCGCAACCCGCGTTGATAGCTGGGTAGATATTGAAGGCGGTATAGGTAATTTATTTACCTATGCTTCTTTGCGTCGTCAATTTCCTGACGAAACATTTTGTTATGATGGTGATGCAGTTCGTTTATCGAAAAACAATACGTTTATAGGGCACCACATTTGTGTACCAAAACAAGGCGTTGCTATTCATATCAACGCATTTAATTTCCCGGTTTGGGGAATGTTAGAAAAAGTTGCTGTTAATTGGTTAGCTGGAGTTCCTGCAATTGTTAAGCCTGCAGCGCTTACTTCTTTTTTAACCGAAGCTGTAGTAAAAGAAATTATTGCCAGTAAAATTTTACCGGAAGGTGCTTTGCAATTAATTTGCGGTAGTGCTAATGGAATTTTAGATCATGTGCGCAGTCAGGATGTTGTAACGTTTACAGGTTCTGCAAGTACCGGTAAAATGTTAAAGGCCCATCCTCGCCTATTGGAAGAGGCTGTTCATTTTAATATGGAGGCAGATTCGTTAAATTGCTGTGTGCTTGGAACTGATGTTACAACAGCAATGCCGGAGTTTGATATTTTTATTAAAGAAATAGCAAGAGAGATTACAACTAAAGCTGGCCAAAAATGTACTGCTGTTCGTAGAATTATTGTTCCTGAAAATATGGTAGAAGATGTTCAAATTGCTTTAGGTAAGCGCTTAGGACAAAATGTAATTGGCGACCCAAATATTGAGGGTGTGCGCATGGGCTCACTGGCTGGATTATCTCAATTAATTGAAGTAAAAGAAAAAGTAGAACTACTTTCTAAATCTCAAAAAATAATAATTGGAAATTTCGAGAATTTTGAAGTTAAAGGTGCCGATAAAAATAAAGGTGCTTTTATGCCACCAATTATTTTCTTTAACGATAATCCTTTTAAGAATACAGATTGCCATAACGTTGAAGCTTTTGGGCCTGTTAGTACAATTATGCCTTACAAAACAATTGAAGATGCAATTGAATTAAGTAAAATGGGAAAAGGCTCGCTGGTAAGTTCAATAATCACGGCAGATAATAAAATTGCACGCATGTACACCTTAGGGGCTGCTTGTATGCACGGAAGAATTTTGGTTTTAAATGCAGATTGTGCAAAAGAAAGTACTGGTCATGGTTCCCCAATGCCAATGTTAATTCATGGTGGTCCTGGTCGCGCAGGTGGCGGCGAAGAAATGGGTGGCAAACGTGGAGTATTACATTACATGCAGCGCACTGCAATTCAGGGCTCCCCTACTACTATTACGGCAATCACCAATCAATATCAGCAAGGAGCAAAACCAATTATAAAAGATATTCATCCTTTTAAACAATACTTTGAAGATTTAGAAGTTGGTGAAACATTAATTACAGAAAAGCATTTAGTAACATTAGACGACATAGATAAATTTGCGGAGTTAAGTGGCGATAAATTTTATGCCCACATGGATGCAAATTCATTAGAAGGTACCATTTTTACAGGGCGAGTTGCTCATGGCTATTTTATTTTGAGCAGAGCTGCCGGATTATTTGTTGATGCACCAAAAGGACCAGTGTTATTAAATTATGGAATTGATGAATGTCGTTTTACTAAACCTGTTTATCCCGGTTCTACTATTCAAGTAAGATTTAGCTGTAAGGAAAAAATTGAACAAGAAAAAAAGAATGCAGAAGATATTGCTAAAGGAATTGTAAAATTTTTAGTAGATGTTTATGATGAAACTGGTGAAACTGTTGCAATTGCTACAATTTTAACGATGGTTAAAATGAGAAAACAAAGTTAAACTCAATATAATGTATGAGTTTAGAGAATTATTTTTTCGGCAAGAAATTGTTTTTATCATCTAGATATATAGTTTCTAAGATTGGAAATTTAATGAGCCTAAAAAAAATATATACTTTACTTCTAATAGTTTTTGCCTCAATTAATTTGAATTCGCAAACTCGAACTCAAGATTCTTTATTAAGAATAATTCCTCAATTAAAAGAAGATAGTAATAAGGTAAACTCACTTTATAAAATTGGTTCTCTTTACGATAATAATAAATCAAAGGAAAGATTTGAGTATTTTGTTTCTGCATTAAATCTCGCAAAGAAAATTAAATTTCAAGCAGGAGTTATTCGCATTTCTAAATCCCTAATTAATAATTTAACCTATCGAGGCTTGTATGAGGTTGCTTTAGAGTATTATTTCGATTATATGAAATATGCAAAAGAAAATAATCTTCAAAGTGAAATAATGAATCATTATAAAATTTATGCTATTTTATTAAGTAATCAAGACAAATATTCGGAGTCGTTATTTTATAATTTTAAAGCTTTAAATTATTACGATTCAATAAAGAATAAAACACAATATGCAACGGCTCTCAACAATATTTGTTTATTACACTTGAAATTTAATTATTTTGATAGTGCCTACATTTATGGGATCAGGGCAGCTCAAGTTTTTCGTGAAAACAATAATCAAAGTGAGTTAGCAAATATTACTTTAGGATTAGCAGAAATTAAACTAAAAAAAGGAGACCTTGTTTCTGCAAAACAAAAGGCAATGGAGTCGTTAGAGATTTATCACAGCATTAACTATCCAACAAATGGTCCAGGTAATTGCCACGAAGTATTAGGTGATATTTTTTTTCGGGAGCAAAAATTTGATTCTGCTATAGCTAATTACAATCATTCAATAGAGCTTCTGAAGGGTAATGTTTTTCATGAGACAATAAAAAACTGTCATTTTAAATTATCACAAAGTTATTTTGCAATTGGAAAAACTAAAGAGGCATATTTAAGTCATTTACTATTTACAGCATATAATGACAGTGTATCAACTTTTAAATTTAAAGCAAAGGCATTGGAGATGGATGTAAAATATGGCATTGCAAAAAAAGAAAGTGAGTTAAAAGATAAAGAGGCTCTTATAACAGAACAAAATAATCAAAGAAATTTATTATTAATTGGTATTGTTCTAGTATTGTTATTACTTTTTATTTCTTATAGAGGATATAAACAAAAAAAGAAAGCTAATACTATTATTTCTGAGCAAAAAGCCTTAGTTGATGAAAAGCAAAAAGAAATTTTAGATTCAATTCACTATGCAAAACGGATTCAAAATACCCTACTCGCCCATGATGAATTTGTAAATAAATTTATTCCAGATAATTTTATTCTATTTAAACCAAAGGATATTGTTAGTGGTGATTTTTATTGGGCAACAAAAAAAGAAGATAATTTTTATCTTGCCGTTTGTGATAGTACTGGTCATGGTGTTCCTGGGGCTTTCATGAGTTTACTTAATATTTCTTTTTTAAATGAAGCCATAACTGAAAAAAATATTACTGAGCCAAATAAAGTATTAGATCATGTTCGGAAAAGGTTGATCGAGAATATTTCACAACAAGGAGGGCAAGACGGTATGGATGCGATATTACTATGCATTAATACAAAGACAAATATAATTACCTACTCTGCTGCAAACAACGCACCGGTTTTAATTCACAATAATATTGCAAGTGAACTCGAAAAAGATAAAATGCCGGTAGGGAAAGGTGAGAAATCTCAAAATTTCACCTTACAAACTATTGATTTTACCTCGGGTGATAGTTTATATTTATATACTGATGGTTTTGCCGATCAGTTCGGAGGTCCTAAAGGAAAGAAATATAAATACAAAAAGCTCAACGACTTGTTAGTTTCAGTTGCTAATGAAACTATGGAAAAACAAAATGAAATTTTAACAAATACTTTTAATGAATGGAAAGGTACTTTAGACCAAGTTGATGATGTTTGCTTAATTGGAATTAAATTATGAAAAAAATAATCGCCTTCATGATTTTATCGTTGATTTTGCAACCCAAATTCTGCTATTCTCAAAATCAACAATTAGATTCATTAAAAAAAACATTACGGGTAGCTAAAGAGGACACCACCAAATTAGCCATTCTAACAAGTTTAATTGAATCAATTAATGAAGATGATGTTTGGGTAAAGTATAATGATCTATTAGGGCCACTATCACAAAAATTAATGGAGGATAAAAACCCCGTTATAGTATTAAATGCAACAAAACATTATGCTGATTTTTTAAATAACAAAGGTTATCTCCTTATTAATCTGGGCGATGTAAAATCCGCCCTAAATTATTTTCACAAAAGTTTAAAAATTCAAGAAGAAGTTGGAGATATGCAAGGCCTGGCATATTCTTTAAATAATTTAGGATACATTTATAGCACTCAAAATGACTTAATTCGTGCTCTAAATTATTATGAGAAGAGTTTGAAAATAAGGGAGCGAATTGCTGATAACGAGGGAATAGCACAAAGTTTAAGTAACATTGGTAATTTGTATGATAAAGCTGGTAATTTAACGAAAGCATTACGGTACTATCAAAAAGCACTTCGTATAAGACAAGCTATTAAGGATAAATTAGGTCAAGGTTATTCTTTTCAAATTATCGGTCAGGTTTATGAAACAGCTGGTGATAAAGCAAATGCACTACTCTTTTATAATAAAAGTTTAAAAATAAGAACTGAGATTGGTGATACACCTGGAATAGCTTACTCATATAGTAGTTTGGGAAATTTTTACTTAAATGAAAATAAAACCGACCTTGCTTTATCTAATGCATTAGCTTCTTTAGATATATCTATGAAGTTGGGGTATCCTAAAAACATTGGAACCTCCGCATATTTATTACAAGAAATTTATGTGAAGCAAAAGAAATTTGATAAAGCCTATGAAATGCTAAAACTTTCTACGAGAATGACTGATAGTATTGATAACGATGAAATCAGAAAAGTTACCCTAAATAAACAATTTAGCTATGAATACGAGAAAAAAGAAGTTATTGCAAAAGCGCAACAAGAAAAAAAAGATTTTGAATATAGCGAACAAATTAATAGAAATAAAGTTATCATTAGCGCTTCAATTATTTGTCTACTCATTGTAATTTTCTTTTCTATTTTTCTTTACCGCCGTATTAAAATAATTAAAAATCAAAAGCTTATTATCGAAAAACAAACTATAGAAGTTGATAAACAACGAGAAATAGCAGTAAATAGAAGCATTATTGCAGAAAAACAAACTGCAATTATCGAACAAAATCAGAAAGAAATTGTAGATTCTATCACCTATGCAAAGCGAATTCAATACGCACTTCTGGCACCAGCAAATTTATTGAATAAACATTTACCGGAGCATTTTGTATTTTTTAAACCGAAGGATATTGTGAGTGGAGATTTTTACTGGGCAATTGAAGTTAAAGATAAATTTTACTTAGCTGTTTGTGATAGTACTGGACACGGAGTGCCAGGAGCTTTTATGAGTTTAATAAATATTAATTTTTTAAATGAAGCTATCATTGAAAAAAATATTAGTGAGCCCAACGAAATTTTAAATCATGTAAGAAATCGTTTAATAGAAAATTTATCCAACGATGGTGGACAAGATGGTATGGATGCAATTTTGCTGTGCTTTGATAAACTTGAAGATACAATTACTTACGCTGCAGCAAATAGCGCTCCGGTTATAATTAGAAATAATACTGCATTAGAGTTACCAAAGGACAAAATGCCAGTTGGTAAAGGTGAAAAACTAGATAGCTTTACATTATTTACTTTAAACCATCAAAAAAATGATAATCTATATCTATTTACAGATGGATATTCAGATCAATTCGGAGGCCCTCTTGGAAAAAAGTTTAAAAAAAGAAATTTAAATGAATATTTGATGGGAATTTGTAATCTTCCACAACATAAACAACTAGAAAAACTTAAATTAAACCATGAAAATTGGAAAACTTGGATAGACAATGATGGAAATATAAGTAATTACGATCAAGTGGATGATATTTGTATTGTTGGTATAAAAATTTAATTTTAAATTAATGGAATCTGAATTAAAAAGTGAGGAAGAGATCATCAAAAAAATTGATGAAGTAAACGAAATGATATGGAATCATCGGGGAACACCTCATGCTAATTTTAATCCAACTAAATTACTAGAAGAAGCTTTTGAAAATGCAATAAAATTAGATTATAAATTTGGAATAGCTCAATGTAATTTAAATGCAGGAATGGGTGATTTCATTATTTATCACAAAATTGATTCCGCATTAAAATACCTTAACAAAGCTCTATTCCTATTTAAACAAATTAATAATAATAAATGGATTGCCAATGCCCAACTTACTCTTGCAATTATAAACAATAGCACAGGAAATCCTGAAGCCGCACTTTATGATGCAATGAAAGGCATAGAATTTTATGAAAAAAATGAGGAAAATATTCAAGATGTATTAATGGCTTATTACGTAGTTGGAACAGTTTATAAGGACCTTAAAAAAAACGAAATAGCAGAAAAGTATTTTTTAAAAGGCGCCGAATTTAATGATATTTCTAGTAGTTGGTTAGGAAGAATTTATACCGGTTTATCAAATATTAATAATGACAGAGGTGAATATAAAAAAGCCCTTGAACTCGCATTTAAAAGTTTAGATATTTTAAAGAATGAAAACAATAAGATTGGTGAGAGTAGAGCCTTAAATGACATTGGATTTATTTATAAAAATCTAAAGAAATACGAGGAAGCAATTGACTATTTTTTGCAAGGTCTAAAAATTAGAGAAGAAGCAAACGTAAAACATTTTGTATTAGGTAGTTTATTAGAAATAGCTTCTACTTTTTTAGAAATTGGTAATTCTAATGAGGCAATAAACTATTATTTAAAGGCTGAATTAATAGCTTTAGAAACAAATCATTTAGTTCGTTTATCTTTTTTATATCAAAAGCTAGCTGAACTTTATAAAACTGAAAATAAGCATGCACAATCAATTAATTATTATGAAAAATTAATTAATCAGATTAACATTATTAATTCTAAAGAAAAAGAAACAAAAATTGATACTTTACAAAACACGCTTTTGCAAGAAAAAGAACAAGAAATAGAGCGATTAAGAAATGTAGATTTAAAAAATGCATATACACTGATTTCAGAGAAAAATAAAGAAATTACAGATAGTATAAAATATGCCCTAAGAATTCAAAATGCCCTACTCGCTTCAGATAATATACTTAACATTAATCTTTTAGAGTATTTTGTACTTTTTAATCCAAAAGATATAGTTAGTGGCGATTTTTATTGGGCTACTGAATTCGATAATAATTTTTTTCTTGCTTCATGTGATAGCACCGGCCATGGTGTACCAGGGGCATTTATGAGTCTTTTAAATATCACTTATTTAAACGAAGCTATAACAGAAAAGAAAATTACCAAGCCAAACGAAATTTTAAATCATGTTCGAAGTAGATTGATTGAGAATCTGTCGCACGATGGCGCACAGGATGGGATGGATGGAATTTTAATTTGTATTAATAAAACTAATAACACTATTACCTACTCTGCTGCTAATAATGCACCTATTATTATTCGTAATAATACCATAATTGAATTACCTAAAGATAAAATGCCAATTGGTAAAGGTGAAAAATCAGAAAGTTTTACTTTACATACTATTAATTATGAAATTGGCGATTGTTTGTATTTATATACTGATGGTTTTGCAGACCAATTTGGTGGAGCAAAAGGCAAAAAATTTAATTATAAAAAATTAAATGAATTATTAGTTTCAGTTTCACAAGAAAAAATGGCGGAGCAAAAAGTTATTTTAGATTCTTTTTTTAAAGAATGGAAAGGTAATTTAGAACAAGTTGATGATGTTTGTATGATAGGAATTCGGATTTGATTTGCTAAAACTTACCCGTTTACAGTATTATTTAGTAATTTATACTACAAATTATTACCTAAAATAAGGAAGTACCCCATAAAACACTTTTAAAATCTCAAAATTTATTATATTATTGTGTTAGAGTGTTTAAAGTCAATAAAAATCATAAGCCACTTATTTTTACCATATTGTTACAATTGGTAATTAGTTTTTCTTTTTCTCAAACTAATATTGATAGTTTAAAGATAGTTACTAGTAGCAGGGCACACGATACCCTAAAATTTGCAGCATATAACTCCATAATTAATTTTTATTGGAAATCAGATTTGAAGCAAGCTCTAGCTTTTTCAAAAATTAATTTATCGTTTGCTCTAAAAAAGAACATAGATAAATATATAGCTATCGCCTACAACAATCTTTCTGGTACCTATTATTTTATGGGTGATTACCAAAATGCCAATTTATATAATTTTAAAACACTTAATATTCGTCTAAAAAAGCAACAAGATGGCACAACTGTAGGATCAAAAAAATCTATAGCAAGTACCTATAATAACATTGCTTCCATTTATTTAAAATTAGCAAATTATACAAAATCAATTGAATATAATTTATTAGCACTTAAGATAAAAGAAGATATTAACGACAGTTTAGGAATGGCAAGATCCTATACAAATATTGGTAATGTATATGAAAAAATTAACAAAAGGACTCTGGCATTAAAATTTCAAAAACAAGCCTTAGAACTAATGTTGATTCTCAATGATGGACACGGAATTGGTGCTGCATATAATAATATTGGCAACATACTTCTAAAAGAAAACGATTATAAAAATGCCAAAATTAATTTTGAAAAAGCAATAGAAATTAGAAAAAAGATCGAAGATGTAGAAGGCTTATATACTACCTATAACAATTTGGGAGAATTAAATTACGAACTTAAAAATTATGTTGCTGCGAAAAAATATTTTGAATTGGCATGGGAATATTTTTCTGAAAGTTCAGACCCCTACTTAAGAACAAGTATTTTAATTAATCTTGGGGAGATATATAAGTTTGTTAATCAAGAAAAAAAGGCCGAAGAATATCTAAAAATAGCTATTGGAATTGCACAGAAAAATAAAATGCCTGAGATTGAAAAAGCGGCTTACGATGCACTCGCAGGCATGTACTTTAACTTAAGAAATTTTGAGAAGGCCTATACAAACCTTAGAATGTATAATGACATAAATGATACCATATACAAACTTGCAAACTCTAAAAAAACTGCAGAATTACAGGCTCTTTATGATGATGCACAAAAAACAAACCAAATTGAATCGCTTAAAAAAGAAAAAATTGAATCAGATTTAGAAAATTCAAAAAAAGAATTAGAAATACAGAAACAAAAATCTTTTAAAAATTTACTTCTATCAGGCTTAGTAGTTTTAATCTTACTTGGATTTCTGCTTTTTAATCGCTTTTCAATTAAAAGCAAATTAAATAAAAAATTAGAGTTCCAGAATCAACAAATTGCGGCTAAAAATAATGATATTACAAACAGTATTAACTACGCAAAACGAATTCAAGACGCGATACTACCTTCAATTAAATATGTAAATAATTATATACCTGATAATTTTATTTTATATAAACCCAAAGATATAGTTGCAGGCGATTTTTATTGGTTTGAAAGGGTAAATGGAATTTCTTTTATTGCGGCTGCTGATTGCACCGGACATGGTGTTCCCGGTGCTATGGTGAGCGTTGTTTGTAGTAATGCTTTAAACAGAGCAGTTTTTGAATTTGGTATTACTGAACCTGGATTAATTTTGGATAAAACCAGAGAACTTGTGCTTGATACTTTTAGTAAAAGCGATGAAGAAGTTAAGGACGGTATGGATATTTCTTTAATAGCTATTCATGAAACTGAAAATGGCAGCAACAAAAGAGAAATAAAATGGGCAGGAGCAAATAATCCTTTATGGCTAATTCAAAACGGCGAATTACTTGAAATTAAATCACACAAACAATCTGTAGGTGTCACAATTAACCCAACTAATTTTCCAACCCATAACTTAGATTTATCTTTGGGCGATACTTTATATTTATTCACTGACGGATTTCAAGATCAGTTTGGTGGCGAAAACGCCAAAAAATTTAAAGCTGCCAAATTTAAAGATTTATTAGTCTCTATAAACATGTATTCTGTACAAAAACAAAAGCAATTAATTGAAAATTGTTTTCAAGAATGGAAAGGAGATCTAGAGCAAGTGGATGATATTTGTGTAATTGGAATTCGTCTTTAAAAATAAATATAACTCTGCTAGCGTTTATTTTTAATCGTCATCATAGCGGAATCTGTTAACCAAAATAATCAAAACTTAGCATTTTTTTCCTTATTTTAGCCATTAAATCTTACTTTGAATTACAAAAAATTTATACTATTTATTTTTATTTTAATTGCTAATAGCTCCTATTCTGCAAGTAAAGATTCCTTATTTAAAGAGGCTGCTGATCCTAATATGACAGACAGTACACGCTTTTTCATCTACTATGATTTAGCATGGGATTATTTATATTCCAATACCGATTCTGCTTATATGTTCTCAAAAAAGGCTTTTGTTTTAGCTAAAAAATCCGGTTCCCCAACAATTCAAACTAAAATTTTAAATTTAATGGGGTCGTATTTTCAGGTAAAGGGTGATTATGTTAAAGCTATAGATTATTATCAAAAATCATTAAATCTTGGAGAGTCTAAAAAAATTGATGAAGCTGTTTTAGTTGCTTTAGGAAATATTGGGGCAATTTATATTACTATAGGCCAAAATAATAAAGCTTTAGAATATCAATTAAAAAGTTTAGCTATTGCAGAAAAAATAGATAATACTAATAAGCTAGCTAGTATTTACAACAACTTAAGTCTTTTATATAATAATTTTCTTGATTTTAATAAGTCATTAGAATATGGTAATAAATCTTTAGAGATTTATACAAAGATGAATGATGTGAACGGAATTTGCTCTGCCTATGGTAATATTGGTAATGCTTATATGGGTCTAAATAATACAGAGGAAGCGCTTAAAAATTTTATTAAAAATCATGAGCTCGCAATATTAGCTGGAAACCCTTATGAGGAAACCACATCAGCGATGGATATTGGTGAGATTTATTTTAAAAACAAACAAATTTCTTTAGCAACTTCTTATTTTTTAAAAGCACAAAAAATTGGAGAAGAAATTGAAGACAATACAAGTTTACGAAATGTATATAAAAATTTATCAGCCATTTATAAATCTACAAATAATTTAAAAAAGGCTTTAGAATATAATGATAAATATGTTGCTGTAATCGAGGAATTAACCACGTCAACCTCAAAAGATGAATTACATAAGAAAGAAATTGAATTTGAATTTAATAAAAGAGCAGTAAGAGATAGTATACGAAACGCTGAGGGTAATTTATTAAAAGATGAAAAAATAAAAGCTAGCAAAACTCAAATTGAAAAAGATAGACTTTTAAAAATTGCTTTAACAGTAGGATTTATTTTAGTTTTTATTTTTGGTATTGTAATTTTTAATCGCTTCAGAATTATTAAAAAGCAAAAAGAAATTATTGAAACTAAGAGCAAACAGACAGAAGAACAAAAAGCAATTATCGAAAATAAAAATAAAGAGATTACAGACTCAATTAACTATGCTAAAAGAATACAATACACACTTTTAGCTCACTCTGATTTTTTGACAACACATTTGGGAACAGATAAATATTTCACATTATTTCATCCAAAAGATATTGTTTCTGGCGATTTTTATTGGGCATGTGAACATGATAACAAATTCTTTTTAACAGTTTGTGACTCTACAGGTCATGGTGTTCCAGGCGCATTTATGAGTTTATTAAGCATTGGGTTTTTAAGTGAAGCTATAAACGAAAAATTAATTTTTCAACCTGATAAAATTTTTAATTATGTTAGAGAACGTTTAATAAACTCAATAAGTAAAGAAGAACAAAAAGATGGCTTTGATGGCGTAATTCTTTGTATTGATAAAATCACAAATAAAATTACTTACGCTTCAGCAAATAATTCACCAATTATTATTAGAGATGGAGAAATAATCTATCTACCAAAAGATAAAATGCCTGTTGGTAAAGGTGAGCGTACCGATCCATTTACATTAAATGAAATTAACGCCCAAAAAGGTGATACTTTATACCTTTACACTGATGGTTATGCAGACCAGTTTGGTGGACCTAAAGGAAAAAAGTATAAATACAAGCAATTAAATGAGCAACTATTAGCAAATAGTACACTTCCTTTATCTAATCAAGCAGAAACTTTATTTCAAAATTTCGCTAATTGGAAAGGAGAATTAGAACAAGTTGATGATGTTTGTTTAATTGGCATTAGACTATAAGTTTAAATAAAAATTCCAATCACTAAAACATCATCTGTTTGTTCTGCATCTTGTTTCCAATTCTTTAATGAGTAATCAAGAAAAGAGTTTTGTTCATCACCATCCATCCCCTCTAATGAAAGCAAAAGCTCTTTAAACGCTTTTCTGTTTAATTTTTTGTTTTTACTTCCACCAAATTGATCAGCGTACCCATCTGTGGTCAAATAAATACGGTCGTTTTCTTTTAACTGAATAGTATTTAAAATAAACTCTTTTTTATCAAAATAGTAGCCAAGAGGAAATTTACTACCTTTTATTTCTATCAATTCATTATCACTAACAATAAATAAAGGACGCATTGCACCGGCAAAATTTAAAATATTGGTTTTTTTGTTTATCGCGCACAAAGATATATCCATACCATCATACCTAATTTCCTCCGAATTATTTTTATTTAAAGAATCAAATAATAATTCATCCAAGGCATATAATACTTCATCCGGATTAACTAGATTTTTATTGTAAAAAACTTCTTTTAATAAAGAATTTGCAATAACTGACATTAGCGCTCCCGGCACGCCATGCCCAGTGCAATCAATTGCCGCAACATACTTAAACTCTTCATTTTCGTAAAAAAAGTAATAATCTCCACTAACAATATCTTTCGGAAGATATAAAACAAAACCATCTTTAAAATTTGTTTTTAAAAATGAATCGCTTTGTAAAATTGCTTGCTGTATTTTTTTTGCATAACTAATACTATCTGTAATCTCTTTATTTTTATCTGTTAAGGTTTTGTTGATTTCTAAAGCTCTTTGCTCTGCTTTTTTCTTTTCAGTTATATCAATACCGATGCCAATTACCTTATCATCATCAGTAATTGCAGAACTCCATTTAAACCATTTGATTAAACCGTTTGAAGTTTTTAAAGCATGCTCAAAACCTTGTTCAATCTGATAAGAATCATGAAGCATAATAGAAATTATTTTCTCTTTTACTGCATAGCCATCGGTAATATTGAGTCGTGGAATTATCCACCAGTTATCGCCTAAAAGTTGGCTTGAATCAAAGCCTAAAATGGCTTTTGAAGAGTTACTTATGTATTCTACTTCGCCTTTGTTGTTAACAACAACTACTAAGGTGTTTAACTTGTCTAAAACAAGATCTGAAATTGTTTGCATGGTTTAATAAATGAAATTTGAAAAGAAATAAAATTGAAAGGGCCGCGGAACTAGAAGCGGCGCATAATACAATTAATAATATGCCAGCAATTGCTATAATTGCGGGGAGTAAAATACATATTATGAAATTGCTTTTTCATTTATTGGTTGTAAAGTAACTAAATAGAAACAACATAAAAAAATAAATATTTACCTAAGTGTTCAAAATTACGGTTGCTAATTTTCCAAATCTTTATTTATATTTGTTACAGACTAAAACATTTAATATGAAAAAAATTGTAAATACACCAGATGCACCAGCTCCAATTGGACCATATAATCAAGCAATAATTGTAGGCGATAGTATGTTTATAAGTGGGACAATTGCTATGGATTTGCAAAGTAAACAATTAGTGAAAACTACTGTGAAAGAAGAAACTAAAATGGTAATGGATTATATAGGTGCTATTTTAAAGGCTGGGGGCTGTACATATGATAATGTAGTAAAAAGCACTATTTTTTTGAGTGACATGAATGACTTCCTTCAAGTTAATGAAGTTTATGCTTCTTATTTTAAAGGTGATTTTCCTGCAAGGGCAACAGTTCAAGTTTCTCGCCTTCCAAAAGATGCCCATGTTGAGATTAGTGTAGAAGCAAAGTTGTTTTAAAAAATAAATTTTCATTGATAATAAAAGCTAATGGATGAAAGTTCATTAGCTTTTTTATTTTAGGAATTTACAAAATGTTCGCTGTCACTTACTAATATTAATAAATCACTATTTTTTGTTAACTATTGTTTGTATTTCAATAGTTTTTATTCGTAAATTTAAATGCAAGTTGTTCTATCGCTGTTAATTTATTAACAGAGGAAAGTCCGGGCAACATAGGGCAATCCGCCACCTGAAAGGGTGGGTGCAAAAACCGAAATGTTTTTGTAACAGAAAGTGCCACAGAAAACAAGGTAGCCTTATAACTTAGGTTATGAGGTGATAGTGAAAATGTGAGGTAAGAGCTCACAAGCATAATTAGTGATAATTGTGTTGGGTAAACCTCGGATGTTGAAAGGCCAAATAGGTTGCGGTTTAAGGCGGCTCGTCTTATTTCAGAAATGAAAGCCGCAATGGGTAGGTCGCAAAGATAAATGATAGAATATACCCTTTCGGTTAAACGGAAGGATGAAACAGAACCCGGCTTACAAACTTGCAAAAAAGATGAGTAATAAAATTTAAATGATAAAACGTTTAATAACTTTTGTTTCTGTTATCATTTCAACATTTGATAAAGAACAATGCCGTATGGTTTGTTACTATTTGGGTAATCTTTCACCAAAATCTTATTTTGTTGATTTTAGTGTTTCGTCGTATAACCTTAACTTTCCATTTAACAATAATTGGAGCGATTGTATTATTGATTCCGGAGAAAGCAGTTCATTTGCTACTGGCATATCCTATACAAAAACTTGTTTGGAACCATTTAGTTTGCCATCTAAAAAAATTAAACAATTTAAAAAAAAGAAGACTTTTTACTCTTAAAATAATTTAATGTTTAAAAAGTACTTTATCATATCTGTATTAATATCCTCTTTCGTAAACCTTCAAGGGCAGTCTAAAGAGGATAAAAAGCATGTAAAAAAACTTTTAAAAGAAGCTCAGTTAAGTTTTGATATAGAAGACCATCTAGGAGCTTGGAGTCAATACAGGCAAGTTTTAAAGCTAGATTCTAAAAATGAAAAAGCCGGAGTTAATATTGCTATTACTTTTTTTAAAATAAATTATTCTTTAGATAGCGCACAAATTTTTATACCAAGTTTAATTTCTTCTGGTTTAATTGATGCGAAATATTATTTGGCAAAAATAAAACATCAACAAAAAAGTTTTGATGAAGCAATACAATTGCTTTCAGACTATAATAGAGCAAGTCCAAAAAGTCGCCTACGCACTACTGAGGAAGCTAATTATTTAATAGATATTTGTAAATCAGCAAAAACAATGATAAGCCAAGCTCACCGTTCTGTTATAAAAAACATGGGGCCAGAAATTAATTCAATTTATTCCGATTATGTTCCGGTAATAGTTCCTGATGAAAATACACTTTACTTTACTTCAAGAAGAGAAGGGAGTTCAAACAATAAAAAAGACGCGTATGGAAATTATTTTGAAGACGTTTATGTTTCTCACAAAGAAAATGGTAAATGGCAAAAAGCAGAAAATGTAGGCACGCCAATAAATTCTGAAACTAACGATGCATGTGTGGCAATTAGTCCAGACGGACAAAGAATGATTCTGTATAGAACAGCTGAAGATAAAGTTACAGGCGATTTGTATATAACAAAATTGGGTTTAGATAATAAATGGGAGCCTCTAAAAAAAATGATTAAAGAAATAAATTCACAATTTACAGAAACAAGTGCATGTTTTACTAATGACACCAACCTACTCTATTTTAGCAGTAATCGTCCGGGTGGCTATGGTGGAAAAGATATTTATAGGATAAAAAAGCTCCCAAATGGAAAATGGGCTTTACCCTTTAATTTAGGACCAAACATAAATACTTTATATGATGAAGATAGTCCTTTTTTGCACCCTGATAATGTAACGTTGTATTTCAGTAGCAAAGGACATAATACAATGGGCGAATACGATGTATTTAAAAGCGTTTATGATCCTGAAGCAAATACTTTTTCTAAAGCAGAGAATTTAGGCTACCCTATCAACGATGTGGGAAACGATATTTTTTTTATTTTAAATGTTAACGGGCAAAGAGGTTTTTATTCTTCGCTAAAAGAAGAGACTATTGGTAGTAGTGATATATTTGAAATTGATACTCGCTTTGGAGACAATGATTTAAAAGTGAAACATGGAATGGCCTTTAAAGATGGCATTCCGTCAAAAGTAAAAATTACACTATTAGATAATGAAGGAAATGCGGTAAATGGTACTTATAATTCTAATCCAAAAACCGGTAAATTTATTTTAATTGTTAATCCATTAAAATCATACAAAGCAATTGTAGAATTTGAAGGGTATACGACTCTTGTTGTAGATGTTGATCCAATAGCATTTGAAAAAATAGATAAGGACTTTGAATTTAAACTGATAAAAAAATAGCCATGAAAATTATTTATTTAAATGCACACACAAAATTTCTATCGTTTACTAAATAGCTTCTAAAAGTTGTAAGTTGCCCTAAATTCTAATATAATAACACAGATGATTGAATTAAAAAGCCCAGCCGATAAATTAGCCTTTAAAAAATTGGTTAAATCTGAATGTATAAAACAAATTAACCAACGTATTGATAATGCTAAAGCTGCAGTTTCACAAGCTCAAGAGGCAGCAAATAGTTCTGATAAAAGTACCGCCGGAGATAAATACGAAACCTCCAGAGCAATGGGACAATTAGATAGCGATATGAATACTAAACAACTATTGGAGGCCGAACAGGAATTAGGTTTTTTAGAAAAAGTAGAAGTCAATAATTTGGCCGAAGAAATTAAAATTGGTTCTATTTTTGAAATGTCGGATATATTATTTTTTGTTGCAATTGGTTTAGGTCCTATAAAAATTGATGATAAACGCGTAATGGTGGTTTCATCAAAATCACCTTTTTACGAAAATATTAAAACTATGAAAGCCGGTAATGTATTTGAATTCATGGATAAAATGGATCAGATAAAAATGGTGTTTTGATTTAGGATATGGAACACAGATAACACTGATATAGCAGGTTATCACTGATTTTTTCGAGCTTTGTGAAATTAGATCAATTCTTTAAAAGTAAATTTCTCATCATAACTCACTTCAAATTTTTTCAGGAAATCAAGATATTCTTCATTAAACGATTTCTTTTTGTGATGTTCTTCCTGGTTTTCGATATATGCAACGATATCTTTAATTTGTGATTGACTATAAGAAAAAGCCCCGTAACCTTCTTGCCATTCAAATTTACCTTTCACTAAACGTTTTTCATTAATCCATTTAGATGAGTTCCCTTTTATATCTTGTAAGAGATTTGAAATTGATTGTACTGGATTTAATCCCACTAATATGTGAATATGATCTGGGATACCGTTAATACAAATCATTTTGTGATTGTTGTTTTTAACAATCCCGGTTATGTATTTATATAATTCATCTTTCCATTCATTATTAATTACAGCATCTCTATATTTCACCGAAAAAACAAATTGAAGATATATTTGTGTGTACGTATTTGCCATTGATTTTATTTCGTCCCTACGGGACTTAAATTTATTTATTCTGTGTTTTCTATAATATTAAATCCCTAATGGGATTATTAAAGTGCAATTTTTATTTTTTTAGAAGTAAAATTAATTGGTTTTATACTATTCTGTGGCTACGTTTTGTAGTATGTGAAATTTTCATTGATTCATTTTTTTTTGTTCCTTGTCCCGTTAGGGACAAAATATTTATAGAAACGATAATAAAGGAACATATAGTCCCGTAGGGACGAAATAATTATTGACGAAAAAAAATCAATATTATCGATACATAAATTCTAGTGGAATTTATTTCGTCCCTACGGGACTTAGGTTTGTATATTAATTTATTTCTATAATATTTAATTCCTAGAGAGATTTATTTAAGCAAATAAGATATAAGAATTAAAAACAGATCAGTTTCAAAAATTGAAAGTTTGGATTATTGACTGTTGGAACATCATTGAGGTTCTTAAATGTCCCGTAGGGACAACATATCTATAGAAAAGATAAAAAAGAAACAATTAGTCCCGTAGGGACGAAATAATTATTAAGAAACCATTCGATTTGTTGCTATGAAATTATATAGATATTATATCGTCCCTACGGGACTTAAATTTATTTATTCTGTGTTTTCTATAATATTAAATCCCTAACGGGATTATTAACGGGTAATTTTTCAGAATCAAAATCAATTAGTTTTATACTAACCTGTGGCTACAATTTGTAGTATGTGAAATTTTCTGTGACAATTATTATTAATTGCTTGTCCCGCTAGGGACAAAATATCAATAGAAAGAAAGAATGAATGAAGAGAACAAATAGTCCCACAGGGACGAAATAATAATTATTTAACATTTAATTTATTGAAATATTAATTTTCGTGGATATTATATCGTCCCTGCGGGACATTAGGTTATATATTATCCTTATTCAATAATATTTAATCCTTAACGGGATTTTTTTATTCAAAATTAATTGGTTTTATAATATTCTGCATCTACAATTTGTAGTATTTAAAATTTCAATTGATGTATTTTTTTCATTCCTTTTCCCGTAGGGACTAAATATATATGGAAACGATAAAAGAGAACAATTAGTCCCATAGGGACGAAATAATAATTGTATAACCTTTAATTTATTTTAATGTTAATTTTCGTGGATGTTACATCGTCCCTACAGGACTTTAATTTGTATAATCTCATATTCTAGAATATTTAATCCCTACGGGATTTAGTTGAATTTTTACGGATATAAGATGTCCCGTAGGGACAAAATAACTATAGAAAAATTAAAGTGACAATGTTAGTCCCGTAGGGACGAAATAATTATTGTAGAAACTATTTGATTTATTGCTATGAAATTATCCGGATGTTATATCGTCACTAAGGGACATTAGGTTATATATTATCTTTATTCGATAATATTTAGTCCCTACGGGATTTTTTTTAAATCAAGAAAATTTGTAGACAAAAAAGGTTCTACAGATTTGCACAGATGTTTTTTGTTTATATGATTACTAAAATTCTTGTTTTATTAAAAAATACCCTTCAACACCTCAATCGTTCTATCCAACATTGCATCATCAAAATCTAAATGCGTTACCATACGAATGGTATGTTTACCGAAGGCGGCAATTTTAATATTATTATCTAATAGCTTTTTCTCAAATGCTTCGCCGGTAATAATTTCTGATTTTAAATTAAAAATTATAATGTTTGTATAAACCGGTAAAACAGAATCTATATAGGATAATTGCTTTAATGCTTGTTCCAGTTTTTTTGCGCGTGTATGATCTTCTTTTAAACGTGAAACGTTATTTTTCAAAGCGTATAATCCTGCTGCAGCAAGGATTCCTGCTTGACGCATGCCGCCACCAAAAACTTTACGAATGCGACGCGAATTTTTTATAAAATCTTTGTCGCCTAATAAAACAGAACCTACAGGCGCACCTAACCCTTTTGATAAACAAATAGAAATTGAATCAAAGCAATCGCCAATTTGTTTTGGACTTTCGTTTGACTCTACTAAAGCATTAAAAATACGAGCGCCATCCAAATGTAATTTTAAATTATGCTTTTTACATAAAGCTTGTATGGGTTTTATTTGATCATTTGTATAATAACTCCCCCCTGCTCTATTTACAGTATTTTCAAGAGATACTAAACTGGTTTTGGTTAACCAATCAAAGTCGCCATTAATAGCAGGCTCAATTAATTCAGCAGATAGTCTACCTTCATTTCCTTGTAATAATTTTGCTTGTACTCCCGAGTTAAACGAAATTCCACCGCCTTCATAATTATAAATGTGTGAGTTAACATCACAAATTAATTCATCGCCAGGCTGTGTATGAACTTTAATGGCAATTTGATTTGTCATAGTGCCACTCGGACAAAACAAACCTGCTTCTTTACCAAATAAATTAGCAGCAAATTTTTCTAATTCAATGATGGTTGGGTCTTCTTTAAATACATCGTCTCCAACTTCAGCATTAAACATTGCTTCCATCATTTGCTTTGATGGTTTGGTAACTGTATCGCTTCTTAGGTCAATGATATTCATAGTATGCTATTTTATAATTCTAAATAATTTTCAATTTCTATTGTATTCAATTTTTGTTGGTGAACAGATTTAAAGTTATCAATATTGTCAAACCAATCAATTACTTCGTTTTTTTTAATTTTTGATGGAACGTTAGAAATACAAGATAAATAAGAACTCCAGACATAATCTTTTGGATCGTCACAGGCTTTATGATGAACAGGATTTGTATTAATGTATACTACAACCTGCTTAAAATACGATTCTCTATCAATTAATTTCCGTTTAAATGTTCTCTGAAAAAGGCTACTATTTCGGGTATACTTTTTATTTATAGCCTTAGTGTAGGCATTAAATAAGTTAGAGAAATATTGATGTGGCGCTTTTATTGGCCTTGTCAATATTTCATCTTCTTCCTTTATTCTAATTAAAAAATGAAAATGATTATTCATTAAACAATAGCTATAAGTATCAGCAATTGGGTCTATATGAGTCTCATATAATTTTAAAAAATAATTGTAATTACCATCATCATAAAATAGTTTATCACCATTAATACCACGGTTATAAATGTGATAGAATTTCCCGTACTGTAATGGTTCAATTATTTGCATGATTATTTACGGAAACACCTGTCAGGTTTTTAAAACCTGACAGGTGTTATAAGGATTAATACTTCCAAAGTTTCATTAATTTTTCTTTGAACCTTTCTTTTGGTAAAAAGTTATGTTCCAAATCCACATTCATTGGTACAGGTGTATCTAAACTTCCTTCACGCATTACAGGTGCATCTAAATAATCAAAACAGTTTTCGCTAATTAATGCTGCAATTTCTCCGGCAATTCCTCCAGTCAACGTATCTTCATGCATTACAATTACTTTGCCTGTTTTTTTAACTGAAGCAAAAATTGTTTCAATATCTAAAGGTGCTAAAGTTCTTAAATCAATTAAGTCAGCGCTTAAATCAAGATTTTCAGCTAAAGCTTCAATTGCCCAATGAACTCCTAAGCCATAAGTAACTATGGTTAAATCATTTCCTTCTTTCACTAATCTTGCTTTACCAAAAGGGATGGTATAATATTCATCCGGCACATCTTCTGTTATACTCCTATATAATGCTTTATGCTCAAAATACATTACAGGATTTGGATCCTCAAATGCTGTAATTAATAAACCTTTTGCATCACTCGGAAATGCGGGATAAACAATTTTTAACCCCGGTGTTTTAAAAAACCAAGCTTCGTTACTCTGACTGTGAAATGGACCAGCCGCAACTCCTGCTCCCGTTGGCATACGAACAACTACATCCGCATTTTGTCCCCAACGGTAATGACTTTTTGCAAGATTATTTATTATTTGCGTCATACCTTCGGTAACAAAATCAGCAAATTGCATTTCAACCATGGCTTTATAACCATTTATGGATAAACCAAAACCTGCACCTAAAATAGCGCTTTCGCACAAAGGGGTATTTCTTACTCTTCCTTTTCCGAAAAGTTCAACAAAGCCATCTGTAATTTTAAAAACACCACCGTAATCGGCAATATCTTGCCCCATTAAAACGAGATTAGAATGTTTTTGCATGGCAAGTTTCATCCCGTTACTAATGGCATCAATTAAACGCATGTTAGTTTTAGAACCGTTTGTTGGTGTTGTATCAGAAGTAGTATAAGGTTTAAATAATTCTCTTATTTCTTTTTCTGTATCTGGTTTTGGATTTTGTTCTGCAAATGCAACTTCCAAACCTGACTCAATATCTTGTTTAATTTCTGCTCTTGTTTTTTCAATTAACTCTTCAGTTAAAACACCTTCGTTAATTAAAAACTTCTCGAATGTATTTAAAGGATCTTTTCTTCCCCATACTTCAAATAATTCTTTAGGTACATACTTAGTACCACTTGCTTCTTCATGACCGCGCATACGAAATGTAACACATTCCAATATTACTGGACGAGGATTTTCACGAATACTTTCTGCTAAATTTTTTACTGTTTCGTAAACTTTTAAAACATTATTTCCGTCAATAGAAATTCCCTCAATACCATATCCAATGGCTTTATCGGCAAAAGATGCACATCTAAATTGTTCGTTACTTGGTGTACTAAGTCCGTAACCGTTATTTTCTATTACAAAAATAACTGGTAAGTCCCATACAGCAGCAGTATTAATACTTTCATGAAAATCTCCCTCACTTGCGCCACCATCACCACTAAAAACGACGGTAACTTTTTTATCTTTTTTTAATTTATCGGCAAGCGCTATTCCATCCGCCACGCCCATTTGCGGACCAAGATGTGAAATCATCCCAACAATTTTATATTCATTAGTACCAAAGTGAAAAGAACGATCGCGACCTTGTGTAAAGCCCCCGGGCTTGCCTTGAAATTGAGAAAATAATCTGTTTAATGGAATTTGACGTGTTGTAAATACACCAAGATTACGGTGCATTGGTAAAATATATTCATCTTTATCTAAAGCAGAAGCTACGCCTACCGAAATTGCTTCTTGTCCAATACCACTAAACCATTTAGAAATTTTTCCTTGACGAAGAAGTAATAACATTTTTTCTTCAATCATTCGAGGTTTTAGAAGGTTAACGTAAAGCTCTAATAAAGTGGAGTCTTTATGCTTTTTACGATCAAATTTTACGGGCATTTCAGCAGTAATCATCATTCTGTAATTTATTCTTTAGTTTTTTTATTTAATAATATATTGAACCCAAATCCAATATTAATCCAATTCATAAAATATCTATTTCTTGAATCTTTAACCTCTTGAAATTGATTAAAGCGAGGAGCTTTTGGATCGTACTTATAGAACATGGTAGTGTAGCTTAATAAAATTGAAAAAGATAGATGTTTTTCAACAGTAAAATTAAGAGATACTTCGGGCTGTACATATGGCGCAGTAAAATTTAAAAGTCCGAATGGTTTATTAGATTTACTAGTATCGGCATTAACGTTAAAGTATTCATTAAGCATTAAGCCAGAGTTTAAAGAGAAGCTTGCATAATTTTTATCTGAGAAAAACTTATCATAACCAAGTTTAAGAAATATACCACTTGATAAAAGTCTGGTATTGTATGGAATACTTGCGTTAAAATATTGAAACTTTAAAAATTTATTGTTTTGAAATTGTGTGTTTTGGTAACCTACTCCAATAAAAAAATTATCAAATAATTTTACATTAGCTGAAAGGTTTGCTTCATAGAGGCCAGCAAAAGTAGTTCGAAACATTTGGCTACCAATAACTCTTGGAATGCCTATATTTCCTCTAATGGTGAATAAAGCATTCTCCTTCTTATCACTTTGAGAAAAGCCTAAGAAGGAAAAACAAACGATTAACAGACTTAAAACTACTTTCATTTAAGTTTTAAAGATAAAGGAATATTAACAAAGATAAAATAGGCATAAATCTTAGTTATTAACCCTAATTAGCTAATTAATGAATTGAAATTCTCGGTGTTTTTGAGTTTTATTGAGAAAATTATTAGTGATTTAAATATAAATGGTTTTTAGACTTTTGCAAAATGAAAATTTCAATTTGCGAAGCGACCTTGAATTTGCAAAAGCCTTGTATCTCCGCCCGCATTGCGCCATGGCTTGCTGTTATACGCTGTGGCGGTCGTCAAGTTGTTTATTGTCAAACTCAATTGTCATTGGTCTACTTAGATTTTTGAAAAACAGGCCTGCTAAACCAAATTGTGTCAACTTTGGTTGGACTTGGACAATTAGAGCAAATGAGAAGTTTGGGTCGAATTAGAAATTTAAGGTCAAAAGGTGTTATTGGTATGTATTTATTACTCTTCCGTTCGCTCTTGTCTTCTTGAGTAATGGTCGCGATTAAAGTGTCCGCTTTTATTTTGTAAGTCCCTTTGCAATAGCGATCACCATAACAACTTCCAAATTCTACATAGATAACATTGTTTTTTAATACGGTGACAAAACCGTTTCCTTTTTTCACGGAAAAGGATTCATATTGTCCAAGCTTTAAAGAAGGATGGTCTTGGAGAACTGTCAAGGTGAAGAGAGCGAATATAAAATATAATTTCATTTGTCTGTTAGGATTTTGTCCGCCATTGCGTATAACTATTCTATATAAGCACCCCTATATTTTACTACAAAAATAAATGAGCTCACCTGCAGGTAAACGATATCTATCAACTAATTCAGGCGAAAGTGTATTTATAAAATCATCTGCCTTTACTGTAAAGCCAGCTGCGGCTAACTTGTCTTTATAATCCAATCCAAATAAACGTAAATGATCTTTTTGCCAAAAATGAAGTTCCCTGTCTGCTTCGCTAGTAATATTTTTATCTTCGTAAGTAGTTGCTCTTGTAGTATCCAAGGGCACCTGAAAAATTCCCCAACCACCGGGCTTCATAATTCTATATAATTCTCTCATACACTGATCGGCATCTTCAACATGTTCTAGAACGTGGTTACAAAATATTACATCATAAGTATTATCATCAAAAGGTGCATGGTGCAAGTCGAAATGAATATCTGCAATAGGACTATTATAATCGCCTGTAGTGTATTTTAAGTTTTTTTGAGCTTTAAATAATTTATAAAAACACTGCTCCGGTGCAATGTGTAACATGTTATGCGGCTTTGTAAAAAAATCTGTTTTTTGTTTTAAGTATAACCACAACAATCGGTGACGCTCTAATGACAAACTTCCGGGACATAATACATTTTTACGTTTAGCTTTTCCGCCATACCCGTAAGGTAAAAATTTACGATAAGTTTTTCCGCTTATTGGGTCTTCGTAACGTTTACCATAATAAATTATAGGAGCAATTTTACTGAATATTAAACTTAACTGGATTAATATTGGGCGTGGTATTGTTCTTAATAAGAAATGAAACATATTATTCTTTTATTTTTTTATCACGTAATTTTAAAAATGGCTTTTCAACTATATAATATAGGGCTATTGCCGATACAAAAGTAAACAAAAAGAAAAATAGCTTATTATAATTTGGGTTAAATGTAAGTAATACAAAGTAAAATAAAGGATGCACTAAGTAAAGCGAATAGGTTAATTTACTGAAATTGGTGAAAATAAAACTAATTACTTTGGCTACTTTCTTATTAATGCCATCAATAGTTAAAAAGAAAAAGCTGGGAATCATTAAGCCTATAAAAATTGAAACTATAGAAAAGTGAAAGGTTTTTAAAAGGGTTGAATTGTCAAAATAACTTACCGGATTTTTAAATGAATTAATTAAAAATAAATAGCCAATTAAGCCCAATATTGAAGTAAAAAAAAGTAATTTATTATTTAATTTATTAAAGATAGTTACATAATTAATTTTTAAATATGCCAAAATTACACCTATCATAAACGAATCAAATCTCAAAAGAACATTACCATTAAGTCCCGAGAAATTGCCTCCTTTTAGTTGCACGTATATAAACCTTAAAGCAAATTCGCCAACTATAAACAAAACAAAAAACAACAATCCATTTTTTAATTTTGCGCCATTAAACTTTAAAAAAACTGTTAAAAAGAATGGTAACATAATGTAAAACCATTCTTCTAAAACTAGACTCCAGGTTACATCGTAAAACTGTATCCCGTAAAAATTATTTTGTAAAAACAATAAATAGTAGATAATATTTAAACCTACAGAATGATCTATAAAAATAAATTTCAACAAAATCATAAAATAATACGCTGGCAATATCCTTAACCACCGTCTATACCAAAAGGTTTTAATTGTTTTAAAGGAATTTTCTTTTTGAAGTTGATTCAATAAAATATTGCCAATTAAAAAGCCACTTAAAACAAAAAAAAATTCAACGCCTAAGCCACCTAAACCCGGGCGAACCAATTGTGGAATTGTTATACCACTATGATGCAATAAAACCAAAGAGATTGAACCTGTTCTAAGAATATCTAAGCCTAAATTACGCTGCATGTGTTTAAGAATCGTAAAAATAGGTTTTTTTATTTGTGGGGAGATGCTTGACTTATAGACTTTTTACAACCAATAAGTTTAATATTTAAACATCAAACAAACCGCCGTCTTTTTTCCAAACGTTTTTACCCAAATGTTTGTAAGCTTTTTCGGTAGCTTCACGACCTCGAGGTGTGCGAATTAAGTACCCTTCTTGAACTAAAAATGGTTCATAAACTTCTTCAATAGTGCCAGATTCTTCACCCACAGCCGAACTAATAGTATTTATACCAACCGGACCACCTTTAAATTTATCTATGATGCATAAAAGTATGCGAAGATCCATTTCATCTAAACCATTCTTATCTACATTTAAGGCTTTTAAAGAATAAGTTGCCATTTCAATATCAATAGAGCCATCGCCTTTTATTTGTGCAAAATCTCGTACTCTTCTTAATAAAGCATTTGCTATACGTGGAGTTCCTCTACTCCTGCGTGCAATTTCAAATGCGGCTTCATCCTTAATGCCTACGTTTAAAATTTCAGAACTCCGTTGCACAATACCAGTTAAAACTTTGCTATTATAATAGTTTAATCGGCTGTTAATTCCAAATCTGGCTCTTAAAGGAGAGGTTAATAAGCCACTTCTGGTGGTTGCCCCAATTAAAGTAAAAGGATTTAATTTTATTTGAACCGTTCTTGCGTTTGGTCCACTATCAATCATAATATCAATTTTATAATCTTCCATGGCGGAGTATAAATATTCTTCCACAATTGGGCTTAAACGATGTATTTCATCAATAAACAATACATCAAAGGGTTCCAAATTTGTTAATAGTCCGGCTAAATCGCCTGGCTTATCTAAAACCGGACCGCTAGTTACTCTTAAATTTACGCCTAAGTCGTTTGAAATTATATGTGCTAAAGTTGTTTTCCCTAAACCCGGAGGACCATGTAATAGAACATGATCTAAGGCTTCGTTACGCTGTTTAGCTGCGGCAACGAACACGCGTAAATTATCAATAACACTTTCTTGTCCGTTAAAATCTGTAAAGGCTAAAGGACGCAGTGCGCGTTCAATCTCTTTATCAGTTATATTTAAATTTTCACCATCTGGGTCTAAATTTTCATTCATAGCCTAAAGGTAATTTTAAATTTACTTGCATCTTGCTACAATTTATAGATTTATGAATAAACTAAAAAAACAGTTTTATAAATTAGATAATTGATAGAATTACAGTTAGCTCATTTTCGGTTGACAAATTCTTACAATTACCCTTCTACTTAAAGCACTACTTTAAGTAAAAATGCTATTTTTAGATTCAAATTAAAAATTATGTTATTAAGCAAAATTAAGTATATGGCTATTGGTGTAGCTATTACTACCGGGGTTGTATTAATTTATAATAACCGTGATATCTTTAAAAATTTAACAGGCAGCCATAAAAATGCAGGTATCGTTAATAAAATAAATCCAGAGTTTGCCAGCTATATTAGCGCTTTTACAACCGGTTATATTTCTACCGGCTCAACCATAAAAATTAAATTAAGTAGTGAGTTTGTAAATAACACCCAATTAAACGCACCCTTAAAAGAAAAATATTTTTCGTTCGAGCCAAGTATTGAGGGCGAAGCTGTTTGGAAAGATGGCCAAACAATGGAGTTTAAGCCAAAAGAAAGGTTAAAGCCAGGACAAATATATAAAGCAACTTTTCACCTTAGTAAGTTGGTTGAAGTAAAGAAAGAATTAGAAGATTTTGAATTCCAATTTCAATCCATCAAACAATCTGCACAACTTCAAGTTAACGATTTAAAAAGTTACCATTCAAATGATTTTTCTTTTTATAGTCTTGCCGGAAACCTTTCTACTGCTGATTATGCCGATGCAGCTATTCTCGAAAAAACCTTAGATGCTAAACTCGATAATAAATCTCTAAACATTAAATGGATTCATAACGATAAAGGAACTTTGCACAAATTTGTAATTGATAGTATCGAGCGTTCACCAAATTCGGAAAGTAAATTAAATTTAAGTTGCGATGCCAAAGACCTTAACATTACTTATACTGCTAAGCAAAGCTTTGAAATTCCTAAACAAAACGACTTAGTGCTCTTAAATACCCGAGTAGTAACTGCAGACGCAGACCCTTACGTTTTAGTTAATTTTTCAAATCCTATCGACCAAAATCAATCTTTGGAAGGATTAATTACAATTAAAAACTTAACCGAAACAAAATACATTGTAAACAATAATCAAGTTTTAATATACCCTTCAAAAGTAAAAAGTGGTTCTTATGTAATGAAGGTTGAAAGCGTAAAGGATACAAAAGGTAAGTATCTAAAAGAAGCGTCTGAACATAATATTGTTTTTACTGAAGTAAAACCTGCGGTTAAATTTTCGGGTACCGGTAATATTTTACCATCAAGCAATAATTTATCTATGCCTTTTGAAACCGTTAATTTACGAGCAGTTGATGTAAAAATTATTAAAATATACGAAAACAACGTTCTGCAATTTTTACAAACAAATGATTTGGATGGGAATAATCAAATTGCACAAGTTGGTAAAAAAATTATTGAGAAACGTATAAACCTTGGAATTACAAATCCGGGCGATTATGGTGTTTGGAAAAAATTCTCTTTAGATCTTGGCTCATTAATAAAATCTGAGCCCGGTGCTATTTATAAAGTGTATTTAAGTTTTAAAAAGTCCTACTCTACTTTTCCTTGTATCGGAAATAATGGTGATAATAATTCCGATAGCTATCGGAATGAAATGGAAGAAATTAAAGCGCCAGAAGATGAAGATAACACTTCATACTTTGGATATTATTATGATGAGTATTCTTATAACTACGATTATGACTACGAATACGAAGGCAATAGCGACAATGGAGATGGCGACGAATATAGTTGGAAACATCGTGATAATCCTTGTAAAGCAGCTTATTACCGTCAGTATGGAAGAAATGTTTCTAAAAGTATTCTAGCTTCCGATTTAGGTTTAACTGTTAAAAAAGGAAATGATGGCAGCTTTTTTGCTGTAGTAAATGATATAGTTACAACTACTCCTATGAGTGGTGTAGAAATTGAAATGTATGATTACCAAAAACAATTAATCATTTCATCAAAAACTAATTCTGATGGTCAAGCTTTTATTTCTCCTGGTCAAAAACCTTATTTTATAATTGCTAAAAAAGATAAACAACGTGCTTATTTAAAATTAGATGATGGTTCAACTTTATCATTAAGCATGTATGATGTTTCGGGTAATGCAATTAAAAAAGGAGTAAAAGGTTTTATTTATGGCGAACGCGGCGTTTGGCGTCCCGGCGATTCTTTATTCCTTAATTTTATTTTAGAGGATAAACAAGGCTCTATTCCTACGAGTCATCCTGTTCAATTCGAATTAACTAATCCGCAAGGCCAATTATACAAACGTATTTTAAGCAATAAAAGCGTAGATGGTTTTTATAATTTTTCTTGCGTTACCGATAAAAATGCGCCAACGGGTTTATGGAACGTTGATGTAAAAATTGGCTCCATGCATTTCAGCAAAAGTGTTCGTATTGAAACAATTATGCCTAACCGTTTAAAGATTGAAGTAAACGTAGGTGATAATAAATTATTAGTTGGTACCAAAAACAACATTATTAATTTACACACAAATTGGTTAACTGGTGCAACTGCAAGAGGATTAGCTGCAAACATTAATGTGTCATTAAGTTCGAGTAGAACCGAGTTTAAAAAATATCCTGATCATAATTTTAACGACCAAACTATTCGTTTTGATGCCCAACAAATTACTGTTTTTGATGGCAAAGTGGATGAAAACGGTAATGCTAGCATACCTTTAAAATTAGACCTTGGTAAAAATGCTCCTGGTTTATTAAAAGCCAATTTTAACACCATGGTTTTTGAACAAGGCGGTGCTTTTAGTGTAGATAGATTTTCGGTTGATTATTCGCCCTATGCTTTTTATACAGGAATTAAAATGCCAACAGGAGAAAAAAATTCAGGAATACTTTATACAGATAAAGAGCATTTGATTGATATAGCAACTGTTGATCCTCTCGGTAATCCTGTATCGCGAGCAAATTTAAAATTTGAATTATATAAATTAGAATGGCGTTGGTGGTGGGACCAATACAATGATGAATTAGCTAACTATGCCTCGGATGATTACCATAGAAGCATTCAGCAAGAAAATTTTTCAACTTCTAATGGTTCTGGAAAAGTTAAAGTAAAAATAAAACAAAACGAATGGGGACGTTATTTAATTCGTGTAATTGATTTAGAGGGCGGACATTCTTCTTCTCAAATTGTTTATTTTGATTGGAGTAATTGGATGGATCGTGATGGCGGAAGCGATAATAAAATCGTTTCAAGCATGTTAAGTTTTTCTAACGATAAAGCAAAATATAAAACCGGCGAAGAAGCAACAATTACTATTCCTTCACCGCAAGGTGGACGAGCTCTAGTTTCTATTGAAAATGGAAGTAGAGTTTTAGAAGCTCATTGGTTAGAAACTGAAAAAGGTAATACCGTTTTTAAATTTAAAATAACGCCGCAAATGGCGCCAAATGTTTATGTTCACGTGTCGCTAATGCAACCTCACGCCAGAACAAACGATTTACCTATTCGTTTATACGGTGTTGTTCCCATAAGTATTGATGACCCTGAAACACATTTGCGGCCAACCATTGCAATGCCTAAAACAATAGTGCCTGAGCAAAATGTTACTATTACTATTGGCGAAGAAAATAGCAAGGAGATGGCCTTTACTTTAGCTGTAGTTGATGAAGGTTTATTAGATATTACAAGATATAAAACTCCAAATCCTCATAATACATTCTATGCGAAAGAAGCATTAGGGGTAAAAACTTGGGATGTATACGATAATGTTATTGGTGCATTTGGAGCCGAACTTGAACGCATTTTAAGTATTGGTGGTGATGGCAGCGAAGTGGGTGACGATGGCGCTAAAGCAAATCGTTTTAAACCAATGGTTAAATTTTTTGGTCCATACCATTTAAATAAAGGCGAAAAAAGAAACATTACTTTTAAAATGCCAATGTATGTTGGTTCTGTTCGGACGATGTTAATAGCCGGATCAAAAGGCGCTTATGGCATGGCGGAACAAACCACACCGGTTAAAGCACCGTTAATGGTTCTTGGTACTTTACCAAGAGTTTTAAGTGTTACCGAAGAAGTAAAATTACCAATTTCTGTTTTTGGAGGCGATAACGCAATTGGCAACACAACTGTAAAAGTTGAAGTAAATGGTTTATTGCAAACCGTTGGTAAAAACTCGAAATTAATTAAGGTTGGTAAAAACGATGAGCAATTGGTTGTGTTTGATATTAAAGTAAAAAACCAAACAGGTATTGCTAAAGCAAAAATTACTGCAACTGGTGGCGGTCACACGGCTGTTTATGAAATAGAATTAGATGTAAGAAATCCTAACCCTTACCAAACTAACATTACAGATTTTTGGGTTGATGGTGGTAAAACAATTAAAGAAACATTTAATCCATTAGGTTTAGCGGGCACTAATAGCGGTGTATTGGAGCTCTCCACTATTCCACCAATAAATTTAGAGGAACGCTTAAAATATTTAATTACTTACCCGCATGGCTGTGTTGAACAAACTACTTCTCAAACATTTGCGCAATTGTATTTGACAGATATTATGGAATTATCAGCTGATAGTAAATCTTCAATTGAAGCCAATATTAAACACGGTATTAACGAGTTACGTAAGTTTCAATTAAATAGCGGCGGCTTATCTTATTGGCAAGGTATGAATCAACCTGATGAATGGGGAACAACTTACGCAGGACATTTTATGATTTCTGCCGAGAAAAAAGGCTTTGAGTTACCAAGCGGTTTTAAAAGCGCTTGGGTAAAATACCAAACTAATTTGGCTCAGAATTTTGAAGTAAACAAAAACAAATATTATAATAACGATGAGCAACAAGCTTACCGACTATTTGTTTTAGCATTGGCTAATCAACCTGTATTAAGCGCTATGAATCGTTTACGTGAATATGCCATGCTTTCTAATCAAGCGCGCTGGTTATTAGCGGGTGCTTATGCACAAATTGGACAAACAGACGAAGCAGAAAAATTAATTTCTAAAGCCACAACTGATGTTAGTCCATACCGAGTAAATTACTACACTTACGGTTCTTCCGATAGAGATATGGCTATTATTTTAGATGTGTTATGTCTTATTAATAAAAAACAACAAGCTTTTACACAATTAAAAAAGGTTGCTGATATTTTATCATCCAAAAGTTGGTTAAGTACACAAACAACGGCTTACGGTTTGGTAGCAGTGAGTAGCTTTATTAAAAAGTTTGGTGGTTCTTCTGCTATGCAAGCTCAAATAACTGTAAACGGTAAAGCGGTTAGCTTAAAAGGTAAATCGGTGATTGCACAAATACCAATTGATTTTAAAGGGAATGCTGCGGGCAATTTCAACATCATTAATAATGGCAAAGGTATGCTTTATGTGCGTTTAATAAATCGTGGTAAACCACCAATTGGTGAGGAAGTAGCGGCTAACGAAAATATTAGTACAAGTGTAAGTTATAAAGACATGGCTGGAAATATCATCAACCCTGAAGAATTAGTACAAGGCACTAATTTTATGTTAACGGTTAACGTAAAAAACTTAGGCATGGTTGGCGAGATAAAAAATATTGCCATCATAAATTATATACCATCAGGTTGGGAAATACACAATGCTCGTATGGATGATAATGAGGCGGTATTAAAAAACTCAAGTTATACTTATCAAGATATTAAGGATGATAAAGTACTTACTTATTTTGATTTAAATACTAATGAAAGTAAAACCTTTAACTTAATGCTTAACGCAAGTTACGAGGGAAAGTATTATTTACCGGCCCTTAACATCGAAGCAATGTATGATAATAGCATTTTTGCACGCACTAAAGGCCAGTGGATAAAAGTGGTGAAGCAAAAATCAGATGGCGTAGCCGGGAAATAATTCGTAATTGCAATTAGGAATAACGACGTAATCTCTAACATAGAATTGAGCAATAGACAAACTGTGTGTGAGATTGCTTCGTTCCTCGCAATGACGGGTTGGATAAATTGGTAAAACAAAGAAACCATAAACCGTCATTGCGAGGAGGAACGACGAAGCAATCTCAAACTTAGGTTTAAAACAAAAATAATAGTAGTTTAATTTTCGATGACAAAAGGTCGTGCTATTTATATATTGACTAATAAAAACAATACAACTTTATATACTGGAGTTACGTCTAATATTGTTAAAAGGTTATATGACCATAAAAATGTGCTATATAAAAAAAGTTTTACCAGTAAATATGGGCTTACTAAATTAGTTTATTACGAAGTATTTTTAAATATAGAAGATGCTATTGCAAGGGAAAAACAAATTAAGGGTGGTAGCAGATTAAAAAAAGAGAATCTAATTTTATCAATAAGCCCTAATTGGTATGATTTATCAAATGAAGTTGGTGCGGAATAAATATACCTTCATTGCGAAGAGTTTTGCGTTTAAGCAAAAGGTAAGAAGCAATCTTAAACAACGAATTTAACAATGAACAAACTGTGTGTGTGATTGCTTCGTGCCTCGCAATGACCAGGTAACGAGTTTGCCCGGATTTGTAATCCGGCCATAGAATAATCAAATTCTACCAATTTTGCTTAAATTAACTCCGTACAATTATTTTTGCCTATAATTATTGTGATCTCATAATTATTGAATAAATTACTGAAAATTTCAAACCCATGAAACACCTTTACCTTCTAACTGCGCTAATAATATCCTCACTAAGTATTCATGCTCAAGTAAAAAAAAGCACGGTTCAAATTACAAAAGAAGTAAGTACAGGAATTGGTAACCACGAAAATTTGACCATAAAATTTGTTGGGCCTACAAAACAACCTGTTAAAAGAGGCGTTAAAATGATAGTTGATAGAGACACTATCTTTCCCGAGATAAATGAAAAAGGAATTTATACCGACCATTTACCGGAAGGCTCCTATAAATTAAAATTTGAAGTGCCTTATTGGTACGAAGCAACCATCGAAAAATTAAAGTGCGGTAAAAAGGAAAACATTAATATAACGGTCTATTTTAATCCAAAGGACATTTAATTCTGTAACGAAATTATAATAGTTCGTAAACTTTTTTGTTTATTGACATCCGTCATTGTTTAATACTTAAATATATTGTAGCTTGAAGTTGATAGTTCTATATTGATTTAAAGTTATTAAACAAACAATATATGTGTGTGTAGTTAATCTAAATTTATAGTGCTATCATTTAACCTCTAAATTTAAAAACTATGAAAAAAGACCATGTTCCCTCGGGTAGCGATGTTTCGGCAGGTACATTTGAATGTACAAAATGCGGTAACGTAATTAAAGTTCAATCCATTTCTTCATTACCTCCTTGCGGAAAATGTCATAATGGCGATTGGAAAGTTTTAACCGGAAAAGGCGATGCCGAAGTTGACCCATATCCAAAATCATAATTAAATCAATATTTTTTTATGATTAGCTTGGTATAGCTTTCATTTCTAATTCATATTAAACAAATAAAAATTAAGTAAATTTACTTTTTATTAAAAATATGATATCAATTTTAGAAACAGAACGATTACTATTAAGAGAAATTCTTCCGGCTGATAAAGACGGAATGTTTGAATTGGACAAAAACCCAGAAGTTCACAGATTTCTGGGAAATACTCCTGTTAAAGATATTGAGCAAGTGCGAGAGGTTATTCAGTTTATTAGACAACAATACACTAACAATGGTATCGGACGCTTCGCAATTATCGAGAAAAGTTCAAATAAATTTATTGGTTGGTGCGGCTTAAAATTATTTAAAGAAACCGTAAATAATCATACCGATTTTTATGATTTAGGTTATAGATTAATACCAAAATATTGGAATCAAGGTTACGCAACTGAAGCATCAAAAGCTTGGTTAAACTATGGGTTTGAAACCATGAAATTAAATGAAATTTATGCTATGACCGATAGTAGAAATTTAAACTCCAATAAAGTTTTAAAAAAATTAGGCTTTAATTTTATTGAAAAATTTGACTTTATGGGTGATGAAAGCGATTGGTTTAAAATAACCAAAAAATAATTATTTATTTGAAATCCCGATCTTCATACCTAAAAAAGAAATTCCCGATTATTATTTTTGTTATTGTATTATTTTCATGCAAAACATACAAAAACATTTTACCTATCGAAAAAATAAATGTGAGTCTTTTAGGCGGAAATAATTACCCTGAAAAAAATAATCAGGGCGCAATAGAGATTCATGTTACTGCTACAGACACTTCAATTCCAATTACTAAAAAATTTGATAGTTACAGCCCCTTAAATGAACCAGTAATAATAAAAATGGCGCGAAAAAACAACGCCATTATTTTATCCGATAAAAATGGAAATGAATTTGTTCTCGCTTTTACCGATAGCACTGAAAACTACTGCAACTATAGTTGTAAGGCCTTATTTTATAAGGAAGATAAAATATCTTTTACTTCTCAATTAGCGTTTTTTCCTTATCTACATGGTCTCTCCGCACTTGGTGGGCATCCATTATTTATGAAGCACTTCTATTACACGCTAGTAATAAAAAAGCCTAATGGAAAAAAACTGAAAATGCAATGGACTTACAGCAGACAAAAATACAGGTCTTATAATTCTCGCCGTAAAAAGTGGTCCGCCGATTATTGTGTGGATAATGGTGGTGGATTAACTTTATTAAAAATAAAATAACTTACGCTGCCGCCGCTGATTTTAATTCAACAGTTGTGGCTCTATGATAAACAGGAAATCTAACAGAATTAGCAATAAAACAAAATTCACTTGCTTTTTTATGTAACTCATTTGCTTTATTAATCATTGAAGCATGTTGTACCATTACACTGGGATTTAATATAACCTCTGTAAAATAACCTGCACCATTAGATGTTTGAATCATTTTTCCTTCGGCATTATCTAAATAATCAATAACCACAACACCCTCAAGCGCACAAAAATGTAAAAACCAAAGCATGTGGCATGCAGAAAGGGATGCAAGCAAAAGATCTTCAGGATTATTCTTAGTTTTATCGCCCTTATAATTAGAATCTGAAGAACATCGCAATTTTTGTTTCCCTTTAACAATTACTTCGTGACTTCTTTCATAAGAGCCTTGGCTAGTCGTACCGCTACCAGTGTTGCCGGTCCACTTTACGGTGAGTTTGTAGTGTTGTTGTTTTGTTGCCATGATAAAGGTGGGTTTAGTTCTAACATGGTTACGGATTAAAAAGTAAAAAGTTGCATATGGCTTATTGTATTTTAAAAGTAATAGATGAACCTTATATATTATCGACGAAAGCAAAAAAAAGCCCTTAGCTATATAAACTAAGGGCTTTTCAGAAAATAAATTATTAATTCACAATTAACTTATTTGTACTTAACAAAGAATTTCTATTAAACAGTTGAATGGTATATAAACCTTTATTAAAATTCTGAATGTTAATTTCAGTTTTTCCGTCAGTTAAAGGCAATGCTAAAACTTCTCTACCAAGCACATCAGTAATTTTCAATTCACAATTTGATTCGTATTGCAATTCTGGTGCTTCAATAATAACAAAATCTACTGCTGGGTTAGGGTAGATATTTAAAGAAACGTCTGATTTACTTAATTTATCCAAGCCCGTACATGCAGAAACTGATTGTGTTATTACAAAAGCATTTAAACAACCATTTATATCTGTACCTGTAACGGTGTAATTAGACGTAATTGAAGGCGTAACCGCAATTGTTGTATTGGTTGATGCTGTGTTCCATGTATAAGTTATAGCTCCATTTGCAGTTAACGTTGCTGTTTGACCAGTACATAAAATACTGGTATTTGAAACTGCGGTTACCGTTGGACTTTGATTAACATTTACGGCCGTTGTAGCAGAAGTTTGACAGCTATTAGACCCAGTTCCAACTACTGTATAAATTGCTGTAGCGGTTGGTGTAAAACCTACCCCATTAGTTACACTGCTGCTCCAGGCATAAGTAGTTGCATTGCCAGTTGCTGTTAAAGTAACACTTGAACCTGCACAAAGCGTTGAAGAACTATTTGTAACAGAAACTGTTGGCGGAGCAGCTCCAATAACAATTTTGTCATAAGAAGCAGTTGCTGCACTAAGATTAAACACTTGGAGTTGCGTCATATCAGTTGAAGCCGGTGTTCTAAATGCAAAAGCAGTTTGCCATAAAACATTATTAATGTAAATGTCAAAATTTTTGGCTGTCCAGTTTATGTTTTTTAACTCTATATGATACCATGTATTAACGGTAATAGGATAATTGTAACCTGCAGTATTAAAAAAGCGTAAGCCACTGGTAGAATTAAAGTAACAAAAAACAATTCCATTATTCGTAGCAATATTAGCATCACCTACTACAAAATAACCATTAGCTACCGAAACATTGTTCGTTTTTGCCCACCACTCTATTGCTGTTGGCTGAGCCGAAGTAAACTGCACATTTGGTCCCGCATAAAAACTACCACTTCCTGTCATATCCATCGAATAAATTCCTTCTGCCGGTGCGGTATTATTTACTGAGACTGTATACCCCGTTCCAATAAGCCACGGCGGATTAAAAAGTCCGGTTTCAAAATCATCATAAAACGATGAAACACACTGTGCGTTTGTTATCTCAACTGTAGATAACAGTAAAACAAACAAAATTAATTGTTTAGTAATTTTTTGTAAATTTTTTCTCATAATATATTTTTGTTTTTTAAAGATATAAAAAAATCATTAATTAATATAAGAAGTACATAACTTTGATTGACAAATTAATTTACTCAATATTATACTATTGAAATTTCTTAGCTACATAAAAAAAAACAAAATAAAATTTATTCTCATTTTTATTTTGAGTTTAACGTATTGGTTATGGCTACCAAATAAACTTTTCACTACATCAAATAGCACCGTTTTATTAGATGCAAATAATGAATTATTAGCTGCTCAAATAGCCGCTGATGGACAATGGCGATTTCCTCAAGGCGATAGCATACCGGTAAAATTTGCAAAATGCATTACCGTTTTTGAAGATGAATACTTTTATAGTCATCCAGGAATTAATCCAATTTCTATTTTAAAATCCATAAAACGAAATTTTGGATCAGGAAAAATAAAAAGTGGCGGAAGCACAATTACCATGCAAATTGCAAGAATGATGCGTAATCATCAAAATAGAAATTATTATCAAAAAATAGTTGAAATTTTATTGGCTGTACGTATAGAATTGTCTTACAAAAAATCATCCATTTTAAATCTCTATTGTAGTAATGCACCTTTTGGAAGTAATGTTGTTGGATTATCAGCTGCCTCGTGGCGGTATTATGGTAGAAGTCCGGAGAAATTAAGTTGGGCTGAGAGCGCCCTGTTAGCAGTACTTCCAAATTCTCCGTCTTTAATTTATCCTGGTAAAAATCACGATGCTTTGATTAAAAAACGCAATCGGTTATTAAAAAAATTATCAGATAAAAATATTATCGATAAATCAACTTATCAATTATCTGTTCAAGAACCCCTGCCAAATAAACCCTACCCTATTCCGCAACTGGCCTCGCATTTGCTTATGAATTGTATAGCCGAGCAAGGAGGTTCAAAAATATATCATTCAACTATTATTAAAAGTTTACAAGTTCAAGCAAATGATTTATTAAACAAACAAGTACAAAATTTATCTGCTAACCAAATACACAATGCCTGTTTAATTGTAGCAGAAACTCAAACAGGAAAGGTCTTAGCATATGTTGGTAATAGTAGTTCTTCTAAAAACGAACACGAGAATTACGTTGATATTATTAAATCACCGCGTAGTACAGGAAGTATTTTAAAACCTTTTTTATATGCTTTTATGTTAAACGAAAATAAAATATTACCTGCAAGTTTTTTGGAAGATGTGCCTACGCAAATTGGTTCTTACGGACCAAAAAACTTTAACTTAACCTATGATGGATTAGTGCCGGCTAATAAAGCTATTGCACGTTCGTTAAATGTTCCTGCAATTAAAATGTTACAAGATTATAGCGCGGTAAAATTTCATTATCGGTTAAAACAATTAGGATTTAAAACATTTAATAAACCTACATCTCATTATGGTTTATCACTTATATTAGGTGGCGGAGAAGCTACACTGTGGGATATAGCATCGGCCTATTCATCCATGGGAAGAGCTTTAAAAAATTATTCTAATACAAGAAACAAATACAGTTCAAATAATTATCGGTCGTTACATTATTTAAATGTAAAAAATAGAGATAATAACGCTGCAACTCAAAATACAGATTTATTAAACGCTTCAAGCTTATGGTATACTTTTAGTGCTATGACAGAATTGTTAAGACCTCAGGACTATATTGGCTGGATGCAATTTTTATCAAAAAATAAAATAGCCTGGAAAACCGGAACAAGTTTTGGCTTTAGAGATGCTTGGGCTGTTGGATTAAATTCCAAATACACCGTTGCCGTTTGGGTTGGAAATGCGGATGGAGAAGGTAGACCAGAATTAACAGGAACGGCGGCCGCCGCACCATTATTGTTTTCCGTTTTTAATATATTACCAAATAAAATTTGGTTTAATAAACCAACAAGCGACGTGGAAAAAATTACTGTATGCAAACAAAGTGGATTTAAAGCGTCTGAAATTTGTAATGATGTTGAAATTAAATATTTTCAAAAGGGCTGTAATAAAACAAAACAATGTCCTTATCATAAATTGATACATTTAGATGAAACCGAAACCTATCGGGTAAACAGTAATTGTTATTCTATTGATAAAATGAAACATGTGCCATGGTTTGTTGTTTCGCCTACCCAAGAATATTTTTTTAAACAACATAGTTTGTTTTACAAACCATTGCCAAATTACTTACCCGAATGCTACAATGATAAAAGTCTTCATCAATTAGATATAATTTATCCAAGAGAAGGCTTTAAAATTTACGTGCCAATTGACCAAAGTGGGGCAAGAAGTAAGTGTATTTTTAAAGCTACCCATAAAATAAACGGTGTAACATTATTTTGGCATTTAGATGGGAATTATATTGGCAGCACACAAAAATTTCATCAATTATCAATTTTACCTGATAAAGGAAATCACTTATTAGAAATAACTGATGATTTTGGAGAAAGTGTAAAGTGTAAATTTGAAGTAATTGATAAATAAATTACTTGCAGAATTTTTTGATTAAAAGCTCTCCCACTCTTTTATCAATAATCAAAGTAAGATCTGAATCTTTTAGTTGGTTAAAATCTATCCACCTCAAAGATTGTGCACCTTCTTTTTTATCGTAATTATGCTCTGTAAGACTTATTTTAAAATTGAGTTTACTTTTGGCTTTAACAAAGTAATATATGCTAATTACTTGACTATTAGTGTGAAAGGATGAAGAAACAAAAAAATCGGTTGTATATAAATGGTCTAAAACTTCTATCTCCAAATCGAGTTCTTCTTTAAATTCCCTAACTAAACAATCCTTAGTGCCTTCGCCAAACTCTAAGCCACCACCCGGAAATTTGGTAATTTTATTGCCTTTAATGTACTCATCTGAAACCAAAACCGAATTGTTTTGACTTAATATTCCATACACTCTTACATTCAATTTCTTTACCACCTTGTAAAATTAGGCATAAAGCCAATTAATAAAAAGGGCTTTTGAAATTGATTAATAACAATATCCAAAAAATAGATAAAACACTCTAAATTGTCTTTTAAAATCGTAAAAGAAAGCCTAAAACGCTTCTCCGATGGTAAAATAAGGGAGAATTTTATTGTCGCCAACGGCAACATCAATTCTTAAATTAATTTTTTGAGCTTTATCAAGCATTAACCTTAATCCGCCACCATAAGTATAACGCCAATTTTTGTCGTTAAAAGAATCATATCTGTTGGCAACTTGCCCAACATCTCCAAACAGTGTAAAGCCCAACAACCCAATCAAGTGCCTTCTATATTCTACTTGAAAAACCAATAAATTGTTATCACGGTACCTACCCTCATAAAAACCTCGCATTTTTTTTAAACCACCTAAATTTCCCATTTGAAAAAATGGTAGGTCAGAATCTGAATAAATAGAATATAGATTTAGAGCTAAAATATTTTCTTTGTAACTAAAATATTTTGCAATATCTAAAGCAATTCTTGTATAATTAAAAGAGCTACCTGTCATTTTATCATCGCGATAAACAACAATTTCTCCATAAACACCTTTTGAAGGATAAAAAATAAAATCACGGTTATCATATACCGCAACAACCCCAACTCCTGAAACTATTCCCCCTTTGGACCCTAAAATATCTTTTTTTATTAATTGGCCGGTGGAATCTAAGTCCGACAAAGTATATTTATCAAATGCATATCTTAAACCACCATAAAAATGTTTTGCTAATTTTTTTAGTCCAGTAACCCTTAAGCGTGGAAATTCAACCCCATATATTTCAACATAATCTTTTGCTTGATTATTGCCAACACCATAAAAATTATAGAAATATTTATTATAACCAATCTCACCATAAACTAAATACTCACGATTTTTTAAGAATAGAAAATAGGGTAAATTAAATATTATTTGTTTGTTTTGAGTATAGGCAAACACCAAACTAAAACTTGAACGCGGCGCGTTGATGCTGTCTTTTTTAAAATTAAAGGTGCAAATACCCGCGGCTCCAAAACCAAAACGAGTTTCTGGAGTATAAAATAATACCGGAAAACCTGAGATAGTACGACGTTTTTTTATTTTAAAAGAATCATTTTGTGCAATAATAAAATTAAAGAAGCATATTACTAAAAGTAACAGAAATAAATGTTTTCTATAAATTCTTAAAAAGTGCATTGTTAAACATTTTTTGAAGTGCATTTTTAGGAAACACTTACAATTTGCAAAATTATTTAAAAGAACAATATAATTGACTTTTTTTTGTTACTACTTAAAAGCATTATAGTTATATTAGTGGCGTTAATGGGCAAGAATTTAGTCATAATTCCTACATACAATGAAATAGAAAACATTGAAAAAATGGTGCGCACTGTTTTCTCATTGCAACGCAATTTTGAATTGCTAATAGTTGACGATGGTTCTCCTGATGGTACTGCAAATACAGTTAAAGAACTTCAAAAACAATTTCCAAATAAATTACACATCGAAGAGCGAATAGGAAAACTTGGATTAGGTACTGCATATATTCATGGTTTTAAATGGGCCTTAGCTAGAGATTATGATTATATTTTTGAAATGGATTGTGATTTTAGCCATAACCCAAACGACCTTGTACGACTCTTAGAAACTTGTGAAAGCGGTGCAGATGTTGCAGTGGGTTCGAGATATTGTAAAGGAGGTAAAATAAGTAATTGGCCATTAGGAAGAATTTTAATGAGCTATTTCGCTTCTGTTTATGTTCGTATTGTTTTATGGATTCCAATAAAAGATACTACAGCTGGTTTTAAATGCTATAAACGCAAAGTGCTAGAAACTATTGATCTTGATGCCATACGTTTTATGGGTTATGCATTTCAAATTGAAATGAAATACAGAGCATATAAAAAAGGTTTTAAGATTGTTGAAGTTCCTATTGTGTTTACAGATAGAATTTTAGGTGAAAGTAAAATGAGCACAAAAATTTTTAAAGAAGCATTTTTAGGAGTTATTCAAATGCGTTTCGCAAAATAATTTCTCCATCAAAAAAAAACAAATTATTTATATATGAAATTTAACTTTCTAATTGTTTTAATTCTCAATTTTTATACTTTCTTTTCTCAAGACGAAAACCATTTAAAGAATTTAACAATGCTTACGCACGGCGGTGATAATGCTGAGGCTTACTTTAGTTATAACGGTAAGTTTGCTTCTTTTCAAAGTAACAATGCTAAATGGGGCTTAAAATGTGATCAAATATTTAATTTAGATATTGAAAAAGCTGCCAAAGATTCAACTTATAAACCCAATATGATAAGTACAGGTAAAGGAAGAACCACCTGTAGTTATTTCTTAAAAGACAACAAACACATTTTATATGCTTCTACTCATAAAGTTGCTGATGATTGTCCGCCGGTGGTAGAAATAAAAGGGAAATATTTATGGGCTGTTTATAATTCATTTGACATTTTTATTGCAGATTTAAAAGGTAATATCACAAAACAATTAACTACTACAGATGGTTATGATGCAGAAGCTACAGTATCTCCAAAAGGAGACAAAATAGTTTTTACTAGTGATAGAAGTGGCGATTTAGAATTATGGACTATGGACATTGATGGAAAAAATCAAAAACAAATTACTTTTGGTTTAGGTTATGATGGTGGCGCTTTCTTTTCTCCAGACGGTAAAAAATTAGTTTTTAGAGCTTCTCGTCCAACTGAAGAAGCAGAAGTTAAAGAATACAAAGACCTATTATTAAAAGGCCTTGTAGCGCCAACCACTATGGAAATATACACTTGTAATGTGGATGGAAGCGATTTAAAACAAATAACACATTTAAGCAAAGCAAACTGGGCACCATTTTATCACCCAAGCGGAAAAAAAATAATTTTCTCTAGCAATCACCATAGCAAAAAAGGCTACGATTTTCAATTATTTATGATAAATGAAGATGGAACGGGTTTAGAACAAATTACGAATCAAAGTATGTTTAATGCTTTCCCAATGTTTTCACCAAACGGCAAAAAATTAATTTTTTCTTCAAACAGAAATAATGGTAATACCAGAGACACTAATTTGTTTATTGCAGATTGGCTTGATTAAATTTTAATGAAGAGAAAATGATGTTACCAAATCTCTATTTCCTGGTTGAGAATGGCAGCCAGTACATACAGATGGATTTTTATCAACACTATAATACACTTCACGGTTTGGTCTAATTTCTCCCCAAATCCAAGCGCCAGATTTTTTATACATAAAGGCATGAAGCGAAAGAGCATTTCCCTCGTAAATATCTTTAATAACTAACGAGCCATCTGGCATTTTACCACCAACAGGTAATTTGCCACCATCAGTTAAAGCATTAAACCCAATTGCATTAAAGCGCAATTGAAAATTACCATGTGGACTATTACCTGCAGGAGAAAGAATTGCTGGATTGTTTTTGTAATAAATTGTACCAGGGGCATTAATACTATCAAGCATTGCATAATCTGAATAAGCTAAAAGAGGATCTCTTCCAGTTTTTTTTGTACAGCTAAGCAAAACTAACAATGTAAAGATAAATAAAAAAGAAATTTTCATGTTTTAATTTTTAGATATTAATTTTAAAAATATTTCGATTAATTTTTCCCAAACAAAATTTTCTTTAATTGAATTTAAAGCATTTTGTTTTTTTGTATTTATTTCTTCTTTTGAAGAATTAATTATTTGCAAGATACAATTTTTTATTTCAACTGAATTTGAATTATCAATTAAATAACCTGTGTTTTTATTTACCAAAACATTAACAGCACCAACATCTGTAGCTAAAACCGTTAATCCATTTGCCATTGCTTCTAAAATAACATTTGGCATGCCCTCACTCCAACTTGGACAAATTAACACATCACAATTTTTAATTAAACCATTCAATTTACCTTTATCTCTTATTTCTCCATGATAAATAACAGATTTATTTTGTAAATGTTTATCGCTTGGTATTGGTCCAATAAAATGAAATTCAACTTTACGCTTTTGTTCTATTAATAAAACATCAGAAATTGCTATAATTAATTCCTCAATACCTTTTCTACGCTCATATCTACCTAAAAATAAAAATTTTATTGTATCAGTTACTGGTTTTATGTCTGCAACAACACTATCCCGTTCAACACCAGAAGGTAATTCTACAATTTTATTTGAAGCGACGCCTATAGATTTTATTATTTCTGTAATTTTTCCACCATAAGAAAAAACAACATCAGCTTTATTAGAAATTGATTTAACCGGGTTTCTTAATAAAAAAATGTGCTGTAATTTAATTTTAAAATTTGGTGGTTTTTGAAACATTTCGTAACCATGAAACTTAACTCCAATTGGCGCACATTTAATTTTATTTTCACTTTTTTGATTGATTAAGTACCATCCTGTAAAACCTTTGGAGTAAATAAAATCGTAAGAAGGCAATTTTTCCTTAACACTATTAAATATTAATTTTGAATGTTTGTACGAATTGTAAATATAATGACCCGGAAATGGTAGGCTTTTAGGGAAATCAATAACAGTTGATGTTATAAAAGCTTTTTCCGCTTCAGTAAAAAATTCGAGTTTTGAAATATCGTAATTACTTTGATTAAAATGATAAAGATCTACGTAAACTTTTTTTTGTGCTAAATATTTACAGAGATAATAAGAATGCTTTTGCATACCACCTAAAACATAAGGCCAAATTCCATCTGTAATTAAAGCTATTCGCATTTATTAATGAAGCTTGCCGGTAATTGGCATGGCATCTAATATTTCGCCTTCGGCATTATTTAATTCGTGTAATCTTTTATAAACTGATTCTTCGTCAAAATAATTTAAGGCCATCTTCACAAATATATCGCCATGCTTTGCTTCGCAGGCCCATAATTGATGATAGAAAACTTTTAACTCACCTTCTGGTAAATGTTCATATATTAATTTAAATCGTTCTGCTGCCCTATTCTCTATCACAGAAACCAAAAGTAATCTGTCCATAAAATGTTCTTCTCTACCGTTTCTACAAAGTTTTAGTAATTCTTTTACATAAATATCTTCGGTAATTTCATGAATTAATTGCAGACCTTGAGATTGCATTACTTTATACACATCTCTAAAATGTTCCATTTCTTCAAGAGCAGTATCTATTAGCTCAGGAATTATTTCTACTCTGTTTGGATATTTTGCAACTAAACTCATAGCAGAAGCCGAAGCTTTTCGCTCGCAACCGGCATGATCCTGTAAAAAGAAAGAAAAATTTGCCATCACTGTCTCAATCCATTTTGGGTTTGAGGGTTTAACAACTGGCAAACGGTATTGCATAAGAATGCTTATTTATTTACGTACAAAACTTCTTTTACTGACTTAATAACCTTTGCAACATTTGGTAAGCTTGCTTCAATTAATGTTGGAGCATAAGGTAATGGGGTATCGGCAGTTGTAATTCTTAAAATTGGTGCATCTAAATAATCGAAAGCATCTTTTTGTACTTTAAATGCAATTTCTGATGAAATACTCGCCAAAGGCCAAGCCTCTTCAACTATTACTAAACGGTTTGTTTTTTTAACCGATTCAATAACGGTATCATAATCAATTGGTCTAACAGTTCTTAAATCTATAATTTCAACACTAATTCCTTCGTTTTCTAACTCTTTAGCTGCAGCAAGCGCTACTTTAATGATTTTTCCAAAAGAAACTATTGTAACATCTGTACCCGCTCTCTTAATATCTGCAACACCAATTGGTATAATATATTCTTCTTCTGGAACTTCTCCTTTATCTCCATACATTTGCTCACTCTCCATAAAAATTACGGGGTCGTTATCGCGAATAGCACTTTTTAATAAACCTTTAGCATCGTAAGGATTGCTGGGCACAACCACCTTTAAGCCTGGGCAATTAGCAAACCAATTTTCAAAAGCTTGAGAATGTTGAGAGCTCAACATGCCCGCACTTGCAGTTGGGCCACGGAAAACAATTGGTACGTTATATTGTCCGCCGCTCATACTATACATTTTAGCGGCACTGTTAATTATTTGATCAATAGCAACTAAACTAAAGTTGAAGGTCATAAACTCAACTATTGGACGTAAGCCGTTAGATGCAGCGCCTACAGCAATACCAGTAAAACCAAGTTCGGCAATAGGCGTATCAATAACTCTTTTCTCGCCAAACTCTGCTAACATACCTTTACTAACTTTATAGGCACCGTTGTATTCAGCCACCTCTTCACCTAATAAAAATATTTTTTCATCACGTCTCATTTCTTCAGACATGGCTTCTCTAAGTGCTTCTCTAAATTCAATTAATCTCATAGTGTATTTTGTATCAAGTTCAAAAATAAGAATAAAAAATTACATTTTTCCAACTACACATTCTATCAAGTCCTCTTCATTTAAATACTTATTTGCTAGGTCGCGTAATTCTTTTGGAGTTACCGATTTTACAGCCGCAAAATAATTATCAAAATAAGTATAATCTAAGCCAAATTCCCAAATACCTTTTAATTTATCCGCTAAGGCAAAAGGACCATCTACACTTCTTAAAAAATGTCCTAAAACATAATTTCTTACTACCTCTAGTTCATTTTCGGAGACAAGTGTTTTTCTTAAAAGAGCAATTTCATGATAAATTTCTTTTAAAGTATCTTTAGTAACATCAGAGCCCACTTCGGTAGAAATTGCAAAATAACCACCATTAACAAATGAAGCCAGACCACTACCTATACCATAAGTATAGCCTTTGTCCTCTCTAATGTTAGCCATTAAACGTGAGCCAAAATACCCACCTAAAATTGTATTTAGCACTTGGAATTTAAAATAATCTTGATGTGTTTTATTAAATAACAACCTTCCAACTTTTACAGCTGTTTGAATAGCATCTGGTCTTTCAATAAAATGTTTAGCTTGTTTAGTGGTTTGAATTATATTGGTAGCTGAACCAATTATTGCTTTATTATTTCCCCAATCTGAATTTCCAAAAAACTCATTTAATGTATCGGTGATGTTATTAGGCAAACAACCAGAAGCAATGATAGTACAGTTATTGGAATGATAATGATTATTAAAAAATGTTTTTATTTCGTTAACATTTACACGCTCATAATCACCATCAATAACTTGTACCCCATAAGGGTGATTACTTCCGAAAATTAATTCAGAAAATTTTCTGCGAGCTAAAATATCAACTTTTTGCGAATTTATTTGATGTTTTTGTTTTTTATTAGATACATGAATTTTAAATTCATCTTCAGGAAAGGTTGGGAATTTTAATATTTCTTCAATAAATTTTAAACTCTTATCTAAATATTTATTTAAAGAATATAATGTAACAGTTGCAAAATCTTGTCCAACTTCTAATTCTAAAAAAGACCCGAAAAAATCTATGCCATCACTAATTTGATTAGCTGTATATGATTTTGTTCCGCTTTCAATTAAAGTATTTGCATTTGACGCAATTAAAGCAGCAGATTGATAATACATACCTGCTTTAAAAACAAATTCTATTTTTGTTATTTCCTGGCTACCTGCATTAATAGAATAAAAATCTATTCCATTCTTAAGTTTTTCCTTATTCGCTCTCATGATATTTATCTTATCAATGGTTTTAAAGGCTGGAGCTTGTAGTCTATTTATCATATTATAAAAGAGATTTTTTAGTGATTGTTTCTATTAAAGGATAAAAGTTTTTCGGAATTGTAAAATTAACGCCTTTACCCTTTAGTTCATTTATTTTTAAGTTATTTAATGTAAAATCTACTTCCTGTTTATCAATGTTCCATAAAAAAACAACTCCTGTTAAACCTTTTTGAGGAACAATGCCGGTTGTTATTTTAAAATGTTTTGTTTCTCCACTTAAATCATCTGCTAACCAATTTAAAGGTACACGTTTAAAATAGACCATTTCATTTTCATTATTATCAATACTAAAAACTAAAAAAGCATTAAATGGAGTTGGAGTCTTATTAAAATGAATAGCGACTTCTGCCTCAAGGCAATTACCAGAGCTTGAGAGGGTATCGCCAAAACGCAAAAACTCAAAATATTCTTGATTACCGGTATATATTTTTGGTAAATGACTAATTGTAAATAACTCTTCTTTTTTTATTTTTTCCTTACGTTTTAATAATACCCTATCCCACTCTGTATCATAACCTATTTCATCATAAAAATAATTATAGTAAGGTTTTTCGCGTTTCATAGCAAAATAATAATCGCAATTCATCACCATTTGTTCAGATACATCCATGTGATTTAAAACAGAACCTCCTCTGTAATTTAAAAATGCATAATTTAATTCACGCACACGGTGACCACCAATCGTAAAAATTTGGTCAGTTTTTTTATATTCTTCGGTTAATGTATCAAACAAAGCTTTTGGCATAGTATGATAATATAACGAAGTATAATTGCTAAAATTAAGCTTGTTGATGAAATGAAAACAAGAAGGAATTAAAACACCAGCTGCCACAATTATGGCAATAGATTTAGAGAATTTATCTATTAAGAAAGCAAGACTTAAAACAAAAAATAAATAGAAAAACAGACCGGTTCTATCTTCAGGAAAATTAACATCCAATATTATTTTCTGTAAATAAAAAGCAATGATGCAGGTGATTAAAATTACAGGAAAAAATAACGTTTTATTAAAAATAGTAAATACAGAAAAAGGTTTTTGAAAAAAATAATAAGATGATGAAATGATTATTACTGCGAATAAGATTAAAGAAACTATTTGTATCCCTAAATAGTCGTTTCCGAATAAAATTAAAATTAATGTTTTAAATGTAACGTTCCAGTAATTATCGCCCACACCATAATCAAGCATTCCTTGTTCCTTATAAAAAAAAGAAAACTTAACCCAAAAAATAAGAATTGAAATGTTTACGATTTGAAGAATTATATTTTTAATATTAAAAAATAGTTTTTCGCGAATTTGAAAAATAAAGATGAAAAAAAGTAAAGCACTTAAAATTACCACCAGTATTAGATTTGCAGCAAGTGCTAATTGCCAGCATAGCGAAAACAAAACGAGATGTTTAATTTTTTTGGATGAAAAATAGTCGACTAAATAAGAAAGACCCAAAGTCATAAAACCGAAAGAAAGTCCATAACCACGACATACTTCAAAGAAATCGAGAAAATTAAACGTCAATATCAAAAAAGAAATTAAAATTAATTTAGAAGAAATAATATTTAAATGTTTAAACAATTTAAAAACACCAAAACACATCACTAAAAATGCCAAAAGATTTGGAATTCTTAGAACAAAACGATGAGAGCCTAAAACGTGATAAAATATATTTGTTAAGGCACTGTTTAAAACATGGTTATTTGTATAAACGTGGGCGCTATAAGGCAAATAATTGTCGCTTTGAACGTAAAAGAAAAATGTGGCTGCTTCATCATGACTAAAAGGAATAAAAAAAGCTCGAAGTGAAATAATGACAAAAATAACGGAACTCAGTAACCAAAAAAAATTATTAAAGTGTTTTTCTAGTAACTGCATCCGATTAATCCAATAAATAAGATTTATGTTTATCAAATTTTTCTAGTGTTCTAATTCCGGAAGAACTAATGTGTTCGAATTCTTTATCGCAAAAAATATTAATGATTTTAATCTTTGGCATTAATTCTTGGATATAACGGTATTGATTTTGTTCGAATTGAAAATCGGTAGAATTACGCAAACCTTTAACAACAACAACATCGTAGCCCAACGACTCAACAAAATCTGTTATTAAACCGCTATATTCTGTAAGCTGCCGGTTTTTTATAGAGTTAGGAATGTCCCAAGTTCTGCCGGGTTTATCTGGATTTTTTCCAAATGAAATAATGACTTTATCAAAAATACGTTCTGCTTTTGTAAGAATATTATAATGTCCTTTATGAAAGGGATTAAAACTTCCACAAAAAACGCCAATAAGAGGTTTTCTTGAAGCTACATATTCAATTAATGCATCCAACTTTCCATTTGAATTTAATCCTTTTAAAACCTCAATACGTTTAGGTTGGTAAACTTTATAATCTACAAATTGAAATTCTTTAAAAATTTGATGTTCGTATTCAATTAATTTACTTAAAGGTTGATTTAAAATATTAAGGTCGGCTTTTACAAATAATTTTGATTTATCACTCGAGGCTTGATGCGTTTTTGTATCAATAATTAATTGGTAAATGGCATCCTTTTGAGGTTTTGAGAGTGCGCTACTTTTTGCTTCTTCCAAAAATAAATTAGCTGATTTTTCTTCGTTATCAGAGGCTTGAGGATTATAAATGGCATCATGATAAACAGCCGCTAAAAATAATTCATCATCAAAAGAATCTAATTTTGATAATTGTGAAACTATATCCAATAAATGTTCTGTTGTATGATAATAACGATGAGTTTCATCATACCTTTTTAAGACAGAAGTTGAAAAACCTAATTGGGTTAATCTATTTGAAATATAATTTATGTCTAACATTTATTTTTAGCTAAATAATATAAAGTCGTACAATTATTTTCATCTATAATTAAGTTTGCCTGTTCTTTTATTTGTTCGGCGGTTACTTTATTGTACCGAGTAATTTCCTCGTTTATCAAATCAGCACTTCCTAACAACTCTGATATAGCTAGGTTTGTAGCTTTAGTTAACACATCTGTTTCGCTAAAGGTTAAACTCGATTCGATTTTGTTTTTACATTTTTGTAATTCTATTTCACCAACTAATTCAGTTCTTAATTTTTCAACCTCTTCAATAATTGCTTTTTCAGCATCTTCCATTATTACGTTATCGGGAATTTTGCCGCTGATAACAAAAATACCTTTATCTAAATCGCCCATAACGTAAGCGTTTAAATCGCTGAATAATTGTTTATCTTTTATTAAATTTTTATATAAACGAGAAGAATTTCCTCTACTTAAAATATCAGAAATAATATCAACCGTGTGATATTCTTCATCACCCCTTGCACACATATGATATACTTTATAGATAGCGCTGGCGGGCACATCCCTCTCTACCGTTAATCGCTTAGGTTTAGTTTGTTTAGGTTCAATTGGTAGGTTTCTATGGTGTTTTTCTGCTATGGGAATTGGTTCAAACCATTTCTTAGCTAATAATTTTACTTGGTCAACATCAACATCACCAGCAATTACCATTATTGCATTGCTGGGATTATAGTGCTTTTTAAAAAATGCCTTTACATCTTCCATATTAGCATTTTCGATATGCGAAATTTCTTTACCAATAGTGGCCCATTTATAGGGATGTATTTCATAAACAAGGGGACGTAAAATTAACCACACATCGCCATATGGTTGATTTAAATAACGTTGTTTAAACTCTTCAATAACAACACTTCGCTGAACATCTAAACTTTTATCCGTAAAAGCAAGGCTTAACAAACGATCACTTTCTAACCAAAACATGGTTTCAATATTTTCTGCTGGAACTGTGGAATAATAATTTGTTATATCATTTGTAGTAAAAGCGTTATTTTCTCCGCCCACCATTTGCAAAGGCTCATCAAAACTTGGAATATTTACGCTACCACCAAACATTAAATGCTCAAATAAATGCGCAAAACCTGTTTTGTTTTCATCTTCATCCCTTGCACCAACATCGTATAAAATATTTAAACACGCTAAAGGTGTGCTTTTATCAACATGTACAATAACGCGTAAATTATTTTCCAATGTAAATTTTGTAAACTCTATCATATCCTACTTAAAATCTGGGTTTATCTATTAGTATCAAAATTAATCCTAAAAACACTATAATACTAACGTCTTCATTTTCTCAATTACATTCTTAAAATCGTTCATTAATTCGTCTACAATTTGTGCAGCTGATTTTATTTCATCAATAGAGGCGCTTACCTGACCAATCTCTAATTCTCCTTCAATTAAATTGCCTTCGAACATACCTTTTTTGGCCCTGCCTCGCCCCAAAAGTGTTGCCAATTCCTCAGTTGATACACATTCCTTTTCAGCCTTTTCAACCTCTAAATAAAACTCATTTTTTATTAATCTTACTGGTGTAAGTTGCTTTAAAGTTAAAACAGTATCGCCTTCCTTAGCTCTAACAACGGCCTCTTTAAAATTTAAATGTGCGCTGCTTTCTGGGCTTGCAACAAATCTGCTTCCAACTTGAACAGCCTCAGCTCCTAAGGCGAAAGCAGCTGCCATTTGTGACCCAAAGCCTATGCCACCGGCAGCAATTAAGGGAATTGAAATGGCTTTTTTAATTTGTGGTATTAAAACTAAGGTTGTAGTTTCTTCTCTTCCATTATGGCCACCGGCTTCAAAACCTTCTGCCACGATAGCATCTACTCCCGCTTCCTCACATTTTAAGGCGAATTTTAAAGCGCTTACAACATGTACTACTGTTATTCCATGCTCTTTTAAATGTTTGGTCCATGTTTTTGGATTTCCTGCGCTAGTAAATACAATTTTTACACCTTCCTCAATAATAATTTTTATATGGTCTTCGATATTTGGATATAATAAGGGAACATTAACACCAAAAGGTTTATTAGTTGCCTTTTTACATTTTTGAATTTGCTCTCTTAAAACATCAGGATACATACTTCCCGAACCCAACAAACCCAAGCCACCTGCATTACTTACTGCACTTGCTAATTCCCATCCACTACACCAAATCATCCCTGCTTGAATAATTGGTTTTTCTATATTAAATAATTCACAAATTCTGTTGTTTTTCATTGATAGTATTTTAACAAATCTGGCATAAATTTATGTTTTTTAGGCAAAAAATAGCTAACAAACTTAATCATTAAATTTATTGCGCTTTTTAACATTTTTTTTTCTATATTTGGAGGTATTTTAAAATTATGAAAAAACTTATATTATCCATCTTTATAATTTCTTGTACTTTTTCATTAAAGTCGCAATGGCTTTGGGAATATGGTGGAGCTGTTGGAGCATCCAATTACTTAGGAGATATTGGAGGTAAAGAAAAAACAAGGAAAGATTTTGTTGCCGACATGAAACTAGCCAAAACACGTTGGAATGGTGGTGCTTTTGTGAGATATAAATGGAGACCAAAGCTATCTTTAAAATTAGCTTTTGATTATATTAGAATTGAAGGAGATGATAAATTATCAACTAATCCTGGTCGTAAATACAGAAATTTTAATTTTAAAAATGACGTTTTTGATTTAGGTTTTACCGGAGAATGGTTTTTTTATGAGAATAATGACTTAGGTAATACTTACAGATACAGAAATGGATTTAGAGCGTATGCATTTGCGGGAGTTGGAGGTTTTTATACCAGTCCTAAAAGTCTTTATCAAGGAGAATGGGTTAAAATGAGACCATACGCTTCTGAAGGGTATGAGTATAAAGCTTTTGTTTTAAATATCCCTATGGGTTTAGGTTTTTATTTTACGTTTGATAAAAAACATCGTCTTGGTTTTGAAATGAATTACAGAAAAACTTTTACAGATTATTTAGATGATATTAGTGGTAACTACCCAACAGAAAAACCAACAGATGGATACACTCAAGGTTTAGTATTAAGAACAACGGAACTTGGTGCTCAAGGTTTGTCGGATAATGTTGGTGCATACAACTCTCATGGTTGGGGGCAAAAAAGAGGTGATCCAACGCACAAAGATGCATACATGACTATGAGTGTAAGTTATAGTTATGTTATAAGAGGGAAAAGTAGTTTTTACAGAGCTAGACACGGCTTCTTTGGAAAAGGTAAAAAGAGAAAGATGAGAAAGATTAGAGCTAAGTTCTAAACAAAAATATTTAAATAAAAATCCCAAGCAATTGGGATTTTTTTTGTTTTAAAACCTCTTTAATCTCCTTATATTTGCGACTTATTATGAAAAAAACATTATTTGCAGTTTTTATTTTTTCTCTTTGCGCATGTAGCAATAATGAAAATGATAACGCTATCAATACAGATATTGTAAACAACTCGTCAAGCGCAAATGGAAAAAACGATTCGAAACTTCCTGAAATAAAATTTGAAGAAGAAGAGTTTGATTTTGGAAAAATAACACAAGGTGAAATTGTTAGCCATGCTTTTTCTTTTAAAAACATAGGAAAGCAAAATTTAATAATTAGTGGCGCAAGTGGAAGTTGCGGTTGTACTGTGCCGCATTGGCCTAAAGAACCAATTAAAGCAGGCGAAGAAAATAAAATTAATGTTGTTTTTAGCAGCGAAGGTAAGAGCGGAATTCAAGAAAAAACAATTACCATTGTTACTAATTGCGAACCTGCAACAAGAATATTAAGAATTAAAACAGAAATAATAGTAGCAGAAACTGCTAAATAAAAATAATTAATCAATAAATAAAAACACAAACAAAACATGAACCAACTAGTAATTTTAATGGGGGCGCCCGCTGCAGGACAAAGCCCAATAATGCAATTTTTACCTTTAGTAGCAATCATCGTAGTATTTTATTTTTTCATGATTCGTCCTCAAATGAAAAAAGCAAAAGATCAAAAAAAATATCTTGAAGCATTAAAAAAAGGAGATAAGATTTTAACCATTGGTGGTATTTATGGAAAAATTGCGGATATGAAAGACGATGGTACTATCATTATGGAAGTTGAAGATGGTAGCAAAATGAAAATATCTAAGAATTCTATTTCTCAGGATGCAACTGCAACTTTAAACCAACCTTAACACTAAACGTTTGAATAATTCAAACACATCATATTCAGAAAAAAAAAGAAAGCCTGGCAAAGCCACGGCTTTTTTTATTTGTGTAGCAATTGCCTGTTTACTTTGGATTTTACAAGCGCTTAATACTGTATATAATTACAACTTAATAGTTCCGGTTACGTTTAAAAATTTACCTCAAAACAAAATTGCTTTAACACAATTACCTGATAAAATTAGTGTTGACGTAAAAGCTTCGGGATTAAAATTACTTTTAGTTTTAGCAAATAAACCTTTTAAACCTGTTGAAATTGATTTTAATACTTTAAAATTAACTAATAAACAGCAAAACTATATTTTAACGGGTAGTGGCCTAAATTTTAAAGGCAGTTTTAAATTTGAAACCCAAATAAAACGTATTAGCCCAGATACACTCTACTTTTCCGAAAAAAATGGTTATCAGAAAAATGTTCCGGTTAAAGTACCTCTTTATTTAAAATGTACTCAGGGCTTTGCATTTAATCACCCCGAAATTTCTCCATCCTTTATAACCATTTATGGCGACAAATCTGTAATCAATAAAATTGATACGATGTATACTCAACCACTTAATTTAATTAATATAAATCAAAGCTATAAAGGCAACTTAGTTATTATTAAACCTAATTCGTTTGTGAGCACATCTGCCGCCGAAGTATTAATTACTATTGAAGTAAATAAATTAATTGAACATACTATACAATTGCCAATAACCGCGTTGAATAGCGATAATTTTAAACAAATTACTATTTTCCCTTCAAAAGTAAATGTGAAGTTTACCAGCATGCAAAATCAATTTAGTATTTCAGATACATCTCTCTTTAGAGCAAATATTAATCCTTTAAAAATTAATTCCAATAACAAATGTTCTGTTGTTTTAAGTACAGTACCCGGTAACGTTAATATAATAGGTCTAGAACCCAAAGAAGTAGAAATTTTAATCATTAAAAAATAATGGTAGTAGGTTTAACGGGAGGTATAGGTAGTGGTAAAACAACGGTAGCCAACTTATTTGAAATTATTGGCTGTCCTGTTTTCTATAGCGACGTGGTTGCTAAAGAGATATATTTTAATGAAACTATAAAACCGAAAATAATTAATTTGTTAGGTAAAGAAGCTTACGTTTCATCAACTAAAATTGATAAAAAATATATTAGCTCTAAAATATTTTCTGATACTAATTTATTACATCAATTAAATGCTATTATTCATCCTGCTGTAATAGAAAAATTTGTACAATTTAAAGAATTACATAAAAATAAACTAATTATTAAAGAAACCGCCTTATTGTTTGAAGCGAAATTAGAAAACGAAGTTGATAAAATAATTTTAGTTGCCGCAAATGATGAATTGCGAATTAAAAGGGTTATGCAACGTGATAATCTAAGTAAAGAGGATGTAACTAGTAAAATAAAAGCGCAATTACCCCAAGAAGAAAAAATATTAAAGTCTGACTTTGTAATTTATAATGATGAAAAAGATTTTTTAATTACTCAGGTTTTAGAGATTTATAGAAAACTAACAAATGCTTAGAAAAGACTATATACTTAGGCAACTTGAAGAGTTTGGAAAAGTAATGGCGGTGATTTTAGGTTTCAAAAAACAAAACGATTGGACCAACTTTGAAAAAGAAATTAAAAATGCTGCCGTAAAATTTACAAGCCTTGAAATTAACACCGTAGAGAATCTAAATGAACCTGATTTTGAAAAACAAATTTTAAATCACCCTAATCTAATTCAAGATCAAAAGAAAATTTTGGCCGATCTGCTTTTCGAAAAACTTAATTTTTATGCCGAGAAAAATGAGGAAGAAAAATATCTATCTCTAAAAACAAAATGTTTTAAGCTTTACCAACATATTCAAAACAATCATACAGATAACGAATTTGATATGAATGTTCATTATAAGCTGGAGATTTTAAAAAAGCAAAATTAATTTTTTAATTCCTTAAAATTTCTATCTATATATTTTTCTGAAGGCAATAAAGAATCCTGAATTCTTTTAGCATACCGAATACTGGCTAAAATCTCTTGCTGTTTTTCATCTAATAAATCTTTTTGCTTTTTAGTTTCTTTTTCCTTTATTTCAATTAGCCTTTTTTGATTTCTAATGACTCTAAAACGATTAACCATAAATATTGAAAATAAACCTATCATAGTTAAACCACCATATAAAGCATAGCGCTGTGTTTTTTCTTGTTTAAACCTTACTTCAGTTATCTTTTTTTCTTCGGCCACTTTTATGCTATCGGCTGTGCTTTTAATATCATATTCAAACTGATACTGCTTTTTTAATAATTCCTTTCTGTTATCCATGTGCTCTAAACTATCTTTATAAAAAGCTTTTAACTCGTGCATTTCTAGTGCTAACATGCCTTGATTTTTCTTCTTATAAATATTGTAAAGAAGGTTTGATGCGTTTACAATATTTTCTGGGTAACCTAATTCTCTACTGTATTTTAATGACTGTAAACCATAAGTAAGTGCTTTGTCGTAATTTTCTTTTCTAAAATATAAATCTCCTAAATAAAATAAAGAATTCGCCATGGCAGATTTATCACCAATCTCTTCATTAATCTTAAAGCCTTTCTCAAAATAGTTTAAAGCAACTTCTATTTCATCATCCTTTTTATAAGATAATCCCATGCTAGTATATAACTGTCCGAGTTGAGGAATGCTATTTATCTCCAAACAAATTGCAATGCCTTGATTGTAATAATAACGCGCTTTATCCATATTATTCTTCAACCTAAATACGTTGCCAATACTATTTAATGAGGTCGCAATTCCGGTTTTATTATGAGATTTTACATTTAAATTTAAACTCCTTTGGTAAATATTTAATGCCTTACTAAACTCTTTTTGTTTTAAATAAATAACCCCGATATTATTTAAGGCAGATGCTATACCGTGTTCATCGTTTATTTTTTCCCTGATTTTTAAACTTCTTAAATGATAATCTAAGGCTGTTTTAATATTCCCCTGCCTTTCATACATTACACCTATATTGTTTAATAGTGTTGCAATAGCGTTTTCGTCTTTTAATTCTTCACTAATAATTAAACTATTCTCGAAATTTTCAATTGCTAGAGATAAATCACCTCTTACTAAAAATATAGCAGCTTTATTATTATAAAATAAGGCTACTCCTATTTTATCACCAATTTTTTTGTTTATTTCTAAAGCTTTTTCGTAATAATCCAATGCTTCTAAAGTTTTACCCTGTTGTTTAGCAACATATGCAAAATGGTTATAAGACGAACTAAGATGTTTTAGGAAAGTTTGTTTTAATTTTGGAGAAAGGTCTTCTTTTGCTAAATTTTCATCAATAATTTTTTTTAATTGAAGATTATATTTAGGCCAAACATTATCGTCTTCTTCTAATTCTATCAATTTATCAAGAATATTACACTTAGTTGTATCGTCACTAGTTACTTTAAAAACTGCTAATAAAGAATCAACAGATTTATTTTGAGAAATAAAAAAATTGAAATAAAAGACAGAGAATATAAAAACAATATTTTTTTTCATTTATATGGGTTTTTATATACTTAACCGAAGTTTAATTAAAAAAACTTTTTGTTCCGTTTACAATACCAATTACTTTTCCTGTTAAAGGTTTATTAAAAAACGGAGAGTTTTTCGATTTTGAGTAATTGGTTTTTTCGGTTAATGTTGTTGAATCTTTAATTGAGAATAAAGTTAGATTTGCCTCGCTCCCCTCTTCTATTATCGGTGTTTTTATTCCTAAAATTGAATATGCGTTATCTGTCAAAGACTTTATTATTGAATCAATATTTTTATCTTTTAAAGCTTCTAACGCGCATGAAAACGCTGTTTGGATATTTATCATTCCAAAATCTGCCAAATCAAATTCTAAATCTTTACTTTCAACATCTTGCGGAAAATGATCGCTCACAATTACATCAATTATTCCCGAAGTAATACCGCTCCTTAAGGCCTGAACATCTTTTTTAGAACGAAGCGGTGGATTAATTTTATAATTTGTATCAAACTCGGTTAAATTTGTATCATCTAAAAATAAATTTATTGCTGCTACACCACAAGTTACATTCAATCCACTAGCCTTAGCTTTCTTTAATAATTCAACGCTACCCTTTGTACTAACAGTTGGTATATGTAATTTTCCTCCTGTGTATTCTAAAATTGCTAAGTTGCGTTGCAAGTTTAATTCTTCTGCCAATACCGGAATACCTTTTAAGCCCAATGCGGTAGAAACCTCGCCTTCATTTATTTGTCCACCATTTGAAATACTTTCGTCATCGCAATGTGTTACAATAAATGAGTTAACGTTTTCTGAATATTGTAAAGCACGCATTACCATTCCTGCATCTTGTATTGGGTGTTTGTAATCGCTAAAGCCAATTGCCCCAGACTTTTTCATGTCATGCATTTCGGCAAGATCTTTACCTTTTCCATTAATTGAAATTGTTCCAAACGGTAAAACCTTAACCAATTTATTTTCAGTTTTATTTAAAACATATTCAATCTGTGATTTATTATGTAAGGCAGGATTATTATAATTATGTATACAAACAGATGTAAATCCTCCAGCAGCAGCTCCTTTTATTAAAGTTTCTAGAGTTTCTTTGTATTCAAAGCCGGGGTCACAAGCTACGGCTTGCATATCAACCCAACCATTGGATATATTTAATTCCTCACCTTCAATAATTTTAATGTTTCCTTTAGGTGTAATTGATTTTTTAATTTCTACAATAACGCCTCCTTCAATTAAAATATCCATTACTTTATTGTAAAACGGACTGTTAGTTGCTAAAATTTTTGCCTGTTTAATTAGTAGGTTCATATTCTGTTATTTTAAAAATCGTAATAATGCTATTTCTATTCCTATAAACAATAAGGTTAAGATAATAAATAATTTCCAAAGTTTTTTACCTTCTGCTCCTAGTAGGATTTGACTAGTGATGTCGCCACTTAAATCCTCAATCAAATCAATATTTTTAAAGTTTTTATCTTCAATAATTGTTTTTAACTGACTATTATCATAACACACTAAATTAGATTCCATTCTTGAATAATTAAATGCCAATGGAAGTAATAATGAATCGTTACGAATAACTTTATAAAAACCCGGTAAATTTATTTGATGTTGAGTATATAAACTAAGCGCATTATTTATGACACGAGATTCCGGAATAACATCGAGTAACCCGTTAACTTGTTTAATATGTGGTGGCACATCAGCCAAAGTCGCATTGTTTTTTATGGAGATAACAACATTTGAACTTACGTAGTAAGATAACGGAACAGATTTTAAACTACTGAAACAAATTTGATAAAAGGTTGGGACAAATAAAGCGTGCTTTGTAAAATTTGTACATTTTTCATTTAAGGGTGTTGAAAACAAATAGACATTAGATAAGTTTCTTTTACTTACACCAAAAAATATGTCTGCGTTTTGAAGCAATAAAATTGATTCAAAATCTACATTTGTTGTTTTTAATAATTTAAAATGTTTTGTAACCATAGGCAGGTTAATTCTATCAGTCACTTTTTCAAATACACCAGCATAAAATTTAGAGGCTAATTCTATTTTATCAATTTTTAAAGTACTACTATCTAAACTTATTAGGTTAGGCAATTGTAACATTGAAAAAGCTTGGTTATAAGCTACCAAATTTGAATTTTGAGAAGGTATAATAACAATAGAACCGCCTCTATCGCTAAACTTTAAAACTTCTGCCATTAAACCGCTGCTTAATTCTTGCAATTGGTTTAATATTAAAACATCGGCCGTTTTAAAGGAGCTATAATCAATTGCTAATTCGGAATATGAACTTAGTTTAAATAAACTATCTGTCTTGTAAAGACTAGTAAATGAATTATCTAATGGCTGGTCTTTACCATTAATTAAACAAACAGCAACATTTATTTTAGAATTAAAAGCGAAGTAAAATTCGTCATCAAAAGTTATAGGAAAATCCTCAATTTTAATAGAGCCATAATTTACACCTTCTTGTTTACACTCGAAGGTAAATTGTATTTCCTTTTTTGAATTTGCTTCAACAGAAAACGAAGCAATGGCAATTTGTTGCTGATTTAAAAATAATTTAGCAGAACCAATTTCAATATTTGTATTCCCGAAATTAACAACGGTAGCATGAAGCTTTTGTATAAATCCTTTTTGTTGCAAAGGTGTTTCAAACCAACACGAATCAATATATGCATTATTGATTTCATTTGCTTTTAAGGTTACCAGAGTAACTTTAATTGCTGTGTCATTTTTAATTTCAGATAAATTAAATGTTGTTTGTTGTGCATCGCTTAATGCATAAATCTTTTTTGTTGTTAAAGAAGCAGAAGATAAAAATTCATATTGTCGCTTCAATACGTCACTCAAAAGTCTAATAGCAGAGGAAGATTTTACTTCGTCAATAACATTAATGGCATCTTCTTTAGAATTAAAGCGCTGATGTTTCCCTTCAAAATCATTAGTAATAATTTGAAATTTATCACCATTTCCAAAAGCTTTAACAATTTCTTTTGCTTTGGCTTTTGCTATTTCCAATAGCGGACCCTGCTTATTAACATTCTCCATACTAAAGGAGTTATCAATATAAATACTTATGGCCTTTGCTCCGCTATTAGTAACAACTGTATTTTTATCGCTTAATATTGGTTGACAAAAAGCTAAAACCAAACATGCTATGGCTAAACAGCGAGCAATTAAAACAAGAATTTCTCTTAAACGTGATTTAGATTTGCTCTGATGCTGTAATTCCTTTAAAAATTTAACGTTTGTAAAATATACTTTTTTATAACGTCTAAAATTAAATAAATGAATAATAATTGGAATGGTAACCGCCGCTAAAGCCCATAAAAATGCGGGATAAACAAACATCATAGACTATAAAAATACAAAAAGAGAACGGTTTTACAAACGGGAAAGTAGGTTTTTTTGTAAACAATGATTTTTTCCACTAATTACACCAATTACACTAATGTTTTAGAGTTAATGCTCATTTATTTTTGCCACAGATTACAGTGATTTTCACAGATATTTACTTTAATAGAGCTGAGTATAATTAAACATAATCTGTGATATCTGAGAAATCAGCGCCTTTTATAGGTACACAGATTAGTGTTATCTATGGAATCTGTTGCTATATTTAGGCATACAGATTTTGTTAATTCGTGCAACTAGTGGTTCTCTATAGGCACAAAGTTTAGTGAAAATTAGTGCCATTAGTGGCTCTTTTTAGGCACACAGATTTTGTTAATTACTAGCTTTAATTATCCGCGCCTTTTCGTTAAGTTTGCACTATGAACTCAGCACTCGCTTCCATTGGTAAAAATATACTGTTATTAGGTATTTTAGCCTTATCAAGTTTAAATTTTTTTTATGGTTGGTTTAATTGGAAGGAGTTATTAGGCATTCAACTAATAATTGGTTTACTATATGTTTTTTTAAGTTGTTATGAAATATTAAATGCAAGCTACAAAGCAAGTTTACCGGTTCAGAGATATTCCTATTTTACATTTAGATTAGTTACGCTTAGGGTTTTAAAGGCAAGTATATTTATCACCTTCGCGTTGATGCTTTATACATCTGGTAGCCGAGCAAAATATTTATATGTTATTTGTTTAATTATAGCATTTACAGAAATTGTAGTTTTATTTATTAAATACAAAAAAGATCTTTGTTTTGTAAGCATATATGCCAACTACTTATTGTTTGCAGAAAGCAGTTTGAAGAAAATATTTGCATCAGAAATTTCAATTATTGAATTTAGGCATGAGATTTTTTATTTTGTAAAAAAGGATAAAAAAGTATTTCAAATTAAGTTATCGCATATTGCCGAAAAAGATAAATTTTTGTTTGCCATAAACGAATGGATAATTCGCAACAATTGTCCAGTGAGTATTGAATCTAAAGAGAAAATAGAGGGAATCCTAAAATAACATCCCTTTTTATTAAACTTTTTATTCCTGTTAGTGATTCTTGCTTTTATTTTTAATGAATTATTTCAATTTTATGATAACGATCATCATAAAAACTGATTATTGTCAAAATTAGGATAATGAATAATCCGAACTTTGACCAAACAATTTAAAAAATAATTATGAAAAAAATTTACATTTTATTTTCGCTTGCATTAGGATTTAACCTTAGTAGTAATGCACAATTAACATTAACAAAAGTGGCTAATGAACCTGTTATTGGAGATGTTAATTCTACAAAAGACTTTGACACTGTTGCCGTTTTCCCAAAGAGCACAGGGGTTGGTCAGTCTTGGAACTTCTCAAATATGATACCCTCAGGAAATCCAATTGAAGTTAACACCTATACTAGCGTTGCTGCAACACCCAGTCCCGCACTGTTTTCAAATGCATCTTTGGCAATGAGCAAAAATGGAACCGAATGGAATTTATATAAATCTAATACAAGTACATACGATTACGCCGGCATGTATTTTGGTCAAAATAGTTATGCTGTGTTCTCAAATTTAGGGACTGCTTATAGTTGGCCAATATCTTATGGAAGCACCAATACAGATGCCTTTACTGCCTCCGAAACAAGTGGACCGAATACAAATACCTGGAGCGGTTCTATTACTTATACTGCTTTAGGAACTGGCACTGTAACAATGCCTGGTGGCGGTGTATACAACAATTGTTTAATGTTAAAACGCGTTATTAGTCTTACCATGGCTAGTGCTACATCTACAACTCAATTGTATATGGTTGACTATGAATTTTGGAGTGCAGGATTAAAGTTCCCACTTATAACAGCAAGTTATGAAACTGCAACAACAGGAACTTTAGTCAGTAAAGATGCTAGATTTGATTTAAACGCATCGGTAATACCTTTAGGTGTAAACGAAAACGACAAATTAAGTAATCAAGTCAATGTATTTCCTAATCCGGCAAATACAGAATTGAATATTGATCTTAACAATACCATAAAAAACTATTCTGTAGTTTTGACTGACCTAACAGGCAAAAAGATCATCGAAAGTGTAAATACTAATAAGATAGATGTTTCGAAGATCGAAAAGGGAATTTATATTTTACATGTAACCGGAGATAATATCAGTGCACGCAAAACCATTGCTGTTACTCATTAATACCAATGAAATAAAAAAAGCCAGATAAATTCATCTGGCTTTTTTTATTTTTAATTTGGCTATATTTTATAATCCAAATGGACGTTAAGCTAAGATTTGTTTAGCAATAAAAATTAGACCAATTGTTTTGGTGAAAATCACTCAAAAAAATATAATATTATTATATAAATTACAAAGAAATAATCCGCTTAAAGGTTCCTAATATAATCTTCATATCCGTTTTAATACTCATCTCGAAAATATATTTTTTATTTAATTCTAATTTAGCCGGCATAATTTCCTTTATGTAAGTTTCTTCAGGGTTGGAAGACTTCGCCAATAAATCATTTTCACTAAAATATTCTAATGACGCGTAATCTGTAATGCCGGGTTTAACTAATAATACTTTTTTTTGTTCATCGTTGTATAAATCAACATATTTACGCACTTCAGGACGAGGACCTACCAAACTCATATCTCCAATTAAAACATTAATTAATTGCGGCAACTCATCTAATTTATATTTGCGTAAATAATAACCAATGTTGGTAATGCGAGGGTCTCTACCACCAACGGTTAGTAAACCCAACTTATCAGCGTTTTTTTTCATGGTTCTAAATTTTAAAAGACCAAAATCTTTATTTCCTCGCCCTACTCTTTTTTGAGTATAAAAAACCGGGAAGCCACTGTTAAGAATAATTAAAAAAGATATGACAATAAAAAAAGGCAATAACAAAATCAAACCAATTAAGGAAAACAAAAAATCAATTATGCGTTTTGGTTTTGAATGTATCATTATATCAAAAGCTATTCCTGTTGTTTCTGAAACTATTTCATCCAACATACTTATTTAAGAACAGAATTTACTGCTTTAACGACCGCATTAACAACCGTTGTAATCTGTTCATCCGTTAAATCATAAAATACTGGCAAACTAATTTCACGACTCGAAATATCGCAAGTAGTTTTATAATCTGTTACCCTATAACCTAAATTTTTATAAAAACTCATGCCCGGCACCGGTAAAAAATGGACGTTTACACTTACATCTTCATCAAATATTTTTTGAATAATGGCATCACGCTGCTGCTCCGAAATATTTTTTATTCTTAATGGAAATAAATGGTAAGAACTTATTTTTTTATCGGTTATAAATATTGGCAACTCCAAATGTGGATTATTACTTAATAAATTCAAATATCTATCAGCAATATGTTTTCGCTTTACTAAAGTATCGTTATCGTAGCGTTCTAACTCTATAAGTCCAATTGCAGCAGTTAAATCTGTCATGTTACACTTATAACCAGCTTCAACAATATCGTATCGCCAATTACCTTTTTGAGTTTTAGCGAGCGCATCTTTATTTTGACCATGAAGTGTAGAGATACAAAGTTGTTTGTAAATATCTTCGTTATTAAAAGGCTCAGGTAAATTAAGTGTAATTGCGCCGCCCTCTGCAGTACTTAAATTTTTAACCGCATGAAAAGAAAATACGCTTACGTCAGTTAATGAACCCGCAGCTTTGCCATTGTATCTGGCACCAAAAGAATGAGCAGAATCGCTCAAAACTAAAATTCTATTTAACTTTTGTTGACTTGTATTTTCTGAGGCCACAAATTTATTTTTGTGTTTTAAAACCAATGCGTTTATTTCATCATAATCGCAAGGTAATCCACCAAAATCTACTGGCATAATTACTTTTGTTTTTGAAGTAATTGCTTTTTCAATTTCGCTAACAGCAATATTAAAATCATTGGCATTTACATCCACAAAAATAGGTTTTGCACCACAATGTATAATAACATTAGCAGTTGCAGAATACGTATAAGCAGGTAAAATAACTTCATCTCCTTCTTTTACACCATACCAGCGCAGCATAACTTCTAGTCCTGCCGTAGCAGAATTTAAACACAAGGTGTTTTTATTACCGCAATAGTCTGTTATTTTTTTTTCGAATAATTTTGTTCGAGGGCCAGTTGTTATCCAACCGCTTTTTAAGGCGGCAACAACTTCGTTACAAATTTTATCGTCAATTCTTGGGGGCGAAAATGGAATCATTTTATAATATGTTTACTTGTGTTGCTCCAATACCGTAATCTTTGTAGGATCCGTCTTGAAACGTTATACCTTTTGTATTTTTTAATCTTGAAATAATTTCTTGCTTTAGCCTACCATTACCAACCCCATGAATAAACACTATTTTTTTCATGTTTTTAAAAATAGCATCATCTAATTCATTTTCAAATTTTTCGAGTTGAATGTTTAACATTTCAAAATTACTTAAAGCTTCAGGATTATCTATCAATTCTGTAATATGCAGGTCAACCTCTTTTTCTAAAGATTTAAGATACTCTTTATTAGATTTAGAAACTTTTAACTTTGAATTAAATTCTTTTACGCTTTTTAATTTTTCAATATCAATTAAACTCAACTCCTGTTCAACATTGGTTTGAGTCAGAAATTCATCTTTCAACAAAAAACCATGAACCGGAAATCTAAACTCATCATGCCTTATGGGCTTTGATTCAGCAAGAGTTTTCGGAGTAATGTTTAAAATTTCAACAATTGGTAGTTGAGTTTTAAAATGTGTGTTTTTATAAAACAAACATTCAATTTTATGATAGTTATACTCTTTAAAAAATTGAATTTTAACTTGCTTTAATAATATTTTTTGATAGGCCCCTAATTCGCCATGCTTAAGGGTTTGAAAGTACTCTTCGTCCTTTATTGAATAAGAAAATAAAACATTAAAAGAGGAAGAATTAAATAAATATATTTTATAATCGTTTACTAAAGTACTTAATTCATGATCGGGCTCAATAATTAAATAGATTGAATCATTAATATGAGCTTCGGGATTAAGTTCAATATTCGCGGCATCTTTATCTAGTATTAACTCTGTATGAATAGGCACCAATTGAGTTGCTAAATAAGGAATTTCAAAACCGTCGGGCATTTCAACATACACATTTAGTTTATCTATAATACGAGAAACTATGCCTTCGCCTGTTTCATTTAAGAACCTAACTTTATCTCCAATTCGCAGTTTCATTATAAATTTAGGATGTAAGCACCCTTTTCTTTTGTTTTAAATAATTCAATACCAAATTTACGACATAATTCTTCGGTTTTTTTAGTAGAATAATGATTATTTGAACCATCTAAAATGATAGTTTTTACATTATTAAAGGTTTCTAAGTCGGATTGAGTGATTTTAAAATTATTTGCCAGAATTAAAACATCAATTTTATTTTGTGAAATATTGGGCCAAAAGTGTTTCTTATTCAATATTAAAATGTTCTTATCCTCATTTTTGATATAATTAAAATCTTTTACTTGAAGACGAGAATTATTGAAGGAAATAATATGGGGTTTAACATGATAAGCAAATTGAGAAGAATCTAAATTATTGATGATTGAATTAGTTTTATTTTTAACTACGAGTGTGTGGTCTTTATTAATTTGATAAACTGCCAAAAGATTATCGGTTTTGGAATTATAAGATTGCATAAGTGATGAAATCTGCCAAAAAATCAATAATAAGACACTAAAGGATATTTGCCGATATGATTTAGTCTGAATTGCAGTAGAAAGTAAAATAAGGAATAGTGATAAGAAAATAGCGTCGGTAAAACTAAAATCAATGCTATCTATAAATCCAAATTTTGAAGAATTAAAAAAGGTAATAAAAGCAATTAACCAGTTGGTAATATAATTTACCAGTATAGCGGCAATGCCAAACTTAAATACAATGAGTAATGCTAATAATAAAATTGCAAAACTAGCCGGTACTACTAAAATATTACAAACGAAAAACCAAAGTGGAAATTGCTTAAAATAAAATAAGGTAAGCGGTAAAGTACTTATTGTTGCTGCTAAGGAAACACTTGCGCCTTGCCATAACCAATTCATAATAGAATTAGTAGGTTGCCAGATGGAAACTAATTTTGGTTGAAAATAAAGTAAACCAAAAACAGCAAAATAACTCAATAAAAAACCAACTTCTGTAATAAAGAAAGGATTATAACAAAGTAAAATAAAAGCAGAGACTAACAGAATATTTATTTGATTTCGACTATCAGATCTAAAAAATATTTTTCCAAAGCCTAATAAATTAAACATGATTACGGCTCGTAATACTGGGGCCGAAAAGCCAGTCATTAAAGCAAAACCCCATAACAAGAAAGTAATCAATAAAAATTTAAGTAGTTTATATTTTCGTTTCCTATCAACCAAATCAAATAAAAAACTAAGCACTAAATATATTAAGCCTGTATGCAAACCAGAAACAGACAAAACATGCAGTGTGCCAGAATGAGAAAAAGAATCTACAATTTGTTTATCAATATCATCATCGTAGCCCGTTAATAAAGCTGCGCAAATACCATAAGCATTTTGTGATAGCTCACTGTTTTTTAATTTATCTAAAACATATTGCTTAATAATTAAACCATAATACCAAATTTTATTTATTTGTAAAGGTATGTCAAGCAAATCAAATGAACCATTTTCAATAAAAGCCATGTGGTAAATTTGTTTATTGAATAAGTAGTTTTTGTAATTAAACTCATAAGGATTTTGAGGAGGAGAAACATCCATCAAATTTGTTTTTAAAATATAAGTTGATCCAACTTTTATTACATCCTTTGAAATTGGTTTTCTAAAATAGCCAATAACATTTCCTTCAACTTGTTGGTATCCTAAATTAGTTTTTACCGCATTAATTGATAATTGGCATTTAATAAAGTTTTCTTTTTCGGTTGGAATATCATTAATGGTTGCTATTATATAGTTTATAGAATCTAACTTTAAATAATTACCATAATAACTGCTTTGCTTTATAAGATTTGATTTATTCACCAAATTAATTGCAAATAATAAAAAGAAAATATCTAAACAGATTAAAAATAAACGCTTAGTATAAAAAGATTGTTTCTTTATTAATTTTAAACCGGCTGCTAGAATAAATAGTCCAATAAAAACAAAAATATTTATTGCAGATAAATCAAAAGCTATTCCCAATAAAATGCCAACCACAAAGGGAATCATTAACCTAAAAAAAGGAATATTTTTAAAGATGTTGGTCATGCAGGAATTTAAAACTATAAAAAAATCCCGTCGAGGATTAACCAAGACGGGACTAATTATAAAGAAGTTTTAATTAATTGATCACTAACTTTTTTGACATTTTAGCTCCGTTAATAGAAATATTTACAAAGTAAATTCCTTTAGCTAAAGTGTTGTTATTATTAATTGTAATAGATTGCTCACCTACTCCATAATTGTTTGTTACCGGAGTCAAAACATCTTTTCCTAATACATCAATAACACTAACGTTAACTGTAGCGGCATCGCTTAAATTAAATTTAAGTGTAGATTCAGCATTAGATGGATTTGGAAATAAATTTAATTTGTACTTTTTAGTTAATTCGTTTATACCATTTGGGTCTTCAAAACTAACAGCATCTAAAAACAAACGGTTACCACCGCCGGCTGCAGGGTCTTCTGTAAACACAAAACGGAAGGAAGCACTTTGCGAATTTAAAAAATTAAACCAAAAAGGATAAGTTGTAACATCAACTTCTTTCCATTGCGCAGCAGTTGGTACAAAAGGTGTTGCTGTTACCCCACCTGAACCAGATTGCATAGTTTGTGCAGAAAGATTACCTACTACATCTACCCAACTTCCACCACAATCTGTTGAGCCTTGTAAAACTAATTTATCATTTTGAGTTGCCGTCTGTCTTGCATAAGCATACGAGAATTTTAAAAGATTACTAGGATTATTAAGTACATCCATAACTGGCATATCTAAAATTACTTTATCACCAGGAGAACTATTACTTCCATCAACATAAAAAGAACCAGTGCCATCTTTTGCAGCAATATTTGTTTGATTCCAAGCTAAAGTACTTAAATTAGTTACATTCCAATTACTTGGTACACCAGGGTTTTCAAAGCTTTCAACATAATTTCCATTAATATAAGGAGTGCCATTTAAAACATTAACTGTTCTAACCTTAAAACTACTACCTTGAGAATTGGATGTTAATAAGGTTACAGTCGTTACTCCCTGATTAGGAAAAGTTATTGAAGTGTTAGATGCTGTTGGAGAAGCAACTATAGCTCCATTATCTACAGACCATGCATAATTTGTAATAACCCCATTGTATGAAAAATCTTTCATGAATAAAGAGCCTCCAGAACAAACAGTGTAACCCGTTGTTGAAAGAAATTCAGCAATAGGAGCGCAAAATCCGGTAGAGTTAACATCAGTAAAAGATAAATTTCCTGATGACCATAAATTATTTCTTCCTGAAGTCGAAGAAGCAGCTGCATTTCTCATTCTAGTAGTTTGGCCAGATGTAAAGTTTTTTGGACAAGAAGAATAATCCATGATGTTTTCTACATTTTGATAGTAATTAGCAGGATTTGATGGATTGGGCGAAGTACAGGTAAAAGCTGTGTTAGTAGAACTTGCAGGACAAGTGCTGAAATTTCCTTTCGTATCAGGTGTATCGGATACACCATCTCCACCTGCGGTTGAACCACAAACTACACCAGGATTATTTGTATTTCCAAAAGTATGTGTAAGATTAAACCAGTGTCCAATTTCATGAGATAATGAACGAGCATTTAAACCACTTAAAAAACTATAGTTATATATAATTGCATCTTGACTTGCGCCTGTAGGCAAATTACCCGGCAAAGTTGTATAACCAACAACAGTTCCATTTTGGTTTGGAGCTGCAACAATATTTTTAACAATAATAATATTTAAATATTTAGTGGCATCCCAAGTAATACCGGCAAATAATGCAGGATTAAAAGCTGAAGAAGGAGGATTACGATCCCAATTAGTTCTTGAATCATAACGATGAACTATACCACTTGTACAGTTGCCACTTGGATCTTTTTTTGCAAGCATAAATTTCATATCAGAGTTTATATACAATGCTTGAAATGGTGCAAAAATAGTATTAGCATCAGATCCAGCAGCAGCAAAATCGCTATTAACCTGAGCAAGAGCTGCATTAACAGCTGCATCACTTATGTTTTCGGCTCCACCTAAATGTAATATATGAAAAACTACAGGTATGGTGTACTGAACTGCCGCACTTTTATTGGTACTTTGGTTTTGAATATCTTCTAAATATTGTTTTTGAAAAGCAGCTTGATTTAGCTCATAATTTTTTAGAGCATCTGGATTCAACTTGAAATACTCTTCCATTGCGTCTATTGTAACGCATGGTTGAATTTTATTACTTTGAGAAAACCCGGTAACTGCAGATAAAATTGCAAAGCCAAGTGCTAGTTTAGATAGTTTTGTTTTCATGCTATATTTATTTTGTGTGTTTATTTATTTTTTTTGATTTAACTGATTTATTGCCATCATGTCCTTCATGGTTTTTTGCATACCTTCTACACTTCCATCTAAGAAAATAACGTTTCCTTTTCCTTCTTGAGCAAAGTTTTTAACAGCTTCTGTCCACATACTAAAAAGTATTAATGATGAATCTAAATTAGCCTCGCTCATTTCTTTTGCGGCGCCTGCCATACCTTTAGCTACTTCTTGTCTGAATAAAGCAATACCTTCTCCTTTTAATTGCGAAGCATCTTTTTCGGCTTGCGCAGAAATTTTTATAAAATTACCTTCAGCTTCAGCAGCTTTTGTTCTGGTAATTAATAAAGCTTGACCTTCATTTTCTGCTGCGGATTTTAAATTGTTACTGGCAACAACTTTCGCCATTGAGCGCATAACCTCTTCATCAAAAGTAATGTCGTTAAGCTGAAGATCTATCAAATGATATCCCCAATTTTCAAGAATTTGGTCTAATTGATCTTTAACTGCATCAACAATTTCTCTTCTTAAAATTAATACTTCAGATTGTTTTTTTGTTGCAACGAATGCGCGAACAGAACCCTCTACCGAACGCACTAATGCTTGCATAAAGTTACGTTCATCAATAAATTTAAAGGCTACATTCTTTATTGTTTCTTCATCACTGTTAATTACAGAATAAAGTAACATAGCGGTAAAGTTTACATTTGCCTGATCTATTGTAACGGCCTGAAATCCAAGCTCAGAACTCCTGTTTTGAACTGATATTTTTTTAAATACCTTTTCAATAAAAGGTATTTTAAGGTTTAATCCAGGTCTTAATATTCTACTAAATTTTCCGAAAATTGTAGTTATAGCAATTGTTCCTTGTTGAACAGAAACAAATGACAGTAAAAATGTTAATACAATAAAAACAAGGATGATAATTAAAGCAATTGGCGACATAATAATTTATATTTGTATAAATATATGAAATTTTCTGTCAATTTTAAAACCAAAATTTAGAGGTGGTAAAAAATACGTATAAGTGGCTTTTTTTTATGTTTATTTGGCTGATTCCCATTGGTATAAAATGCCAAGAAGTATTGTTGGACAGTATTCCAGAGGAACAAAAAATATTTACCAAAGCCGTAGAATTAATAGATTCGGCAAAATATCAAGAGGCTATTCCTCTATTAAAAACTGCAATAAAACAGAAAAAAGATTTTTGGCAAGCCTATAACAAAATGGCTTATTGCAAAATAAAACTAAAAGATTATAAAGGAGCTGAAAAAGATCTGAAAAAAGCAGAATTAATAATGCCCATTAATTTTGAAACAACTAAATTAAAAGGAATTAATTTTTATTTGTTTAATAAATTTAGCGAAAGTAAAGGTGCCATAGATTCTGCCATTGAAATTTCGATAGATGAAAAAATAGATGATTGGGAACTTTTTTATTACCGCGCTTTACTTATGTATAAAGGTAAAGCATACAAAACTGCACTAGAAGCCCTTGAATCTGTAACCGACTTAAATCCAAACTGTATTGAAGCAATTGTATTAAAAGCTGAAATAAGATTTCTAAGAAAAGAATATAACTACGCAATAAAAGAATTAAATGAGGCCATAAAAAAAATGCCTTTAGAAACACCCGATTATAAAGCTTATAAACTGAGAGCTAAAGCAAGATTTGAGAATAAAGATTTTAAAGATGCTATAACAGATTGGAATGTATATTTAGACGGTTTTCCGGGTGAAGAGGAAGCGCTTATTTCAAGAGCAGCCGCCAAAATTAATACCAAAGATTATACCGGGGCAATTGTTGATTTAGATGAAGCAATTAAAAAAAACGCTAAAAACCCTGTGAGTTATTGTTATAGAGCTGTTGCAAAATCTGAGAATAAAGCGTTTCAAGAAGCGTTAAAAGATTACGATATGTCGTTAAAACTTAAATTTGACTATGCAGATGCCTTTTATAATAGAGCGGCTACTAAAATGGCAATAAAAGATAAATTTGGCGCTTGTGAAGATTTAAATAAAGCAGATGGCTTGGGAAATGTTCATGCTGCTCAAATCATTGAAAAATATTGTAAATAATGCTAAGAATTAACCACATAGAAACATAGGTTTAATAATAGGGAGTAAAAGTTTTTTTGAGCTTACATAGTTTCTTCATCTTTGATGAAGAAAATCTCTATGAATACTTGATACAAAGTTTATCGTAATTTCTAAATGAAAAATCTATGTGGTTAAATATAATACTAGTTCAATTTAGAGGGAACAACCATTTCAAATCTTGGAATTTGAACATTAAACTCGGTTCCGTCAATTAGTCGAATCATTGAGTAATAACCTTCCATATAACCTATTTCGCTCATTAAATTACAACCACTGTTATATTCAAATTTTTGACCGGGCTCAATTATTGGGGTTTCTCCCACTACTCCTTCTCCATCAACATCTCGTCTCTCGCCAACACTATCAAAAATGTCCCAATGTCTTTTTAATAACTGAACAGAAAAATCACTCTTATTTTGAATTGTAATAAAATAAATAAAGAAATAATGGTTTTCTCTCGGCAAACTCTGCTCTGCCAAATATCTAACTTCTACAGAAATTTCAATGTTATATGTAGTTGTTTTTACCATTTTGATTTTACAATATTAAAACGTTTTTCTTTGTAAAAATAATATTTATACAAAATTTAACAAATTTAAGCCGATACTGCGTGCTCTGAAACTAACTGATGATAAAGCTTTTCATACATTGGGAGTATGTTTACAATATCAAATTTTTTTGCTTGAGCAAATGCATTTTCTCTAAACTGATTAAATAATTTTTCATCTGTTAATAATTTCAAAGCATTATTTGCCATTTCTTCTACATTACCAACTTCACTTAAATAACCAGTTTTGCCATTTATATTTACTTCGGGTAATCCACCGCTGTTTGTGGAAATTACCGGTACCTTCATTGCCATCGCCTCTAACGCCGATAAACCAAAACTTTCAGTTTCCGAGGGTAAAATAAATAAATCAGCCACACTTAAAATTTCTTTTGGGTCGGCTATTTTGCCTAAATTAATAACATCATGGCTGATATTTAATTGCCTGCAAAGCTGATCAATAGCTGCCTTTTCCGGTCCATCGCCCACTAATAACAATTTACATGGAACTTCCTTTTTAACTCGCTCAAAAATGGCTATAACATCTTCAACTCTTTTAACTTTTCTAAAATTACTTATATGCACTAAAATTCTTTCGTCGTTTGGTGCATAAACACGTTTGTTGCAGTTTTGCAAAGGCGTTTCGTACTCCGATAGGTTAATGAAATTAGGTATAACAGAAATTTTATTATCAATTTTAAAAGTGCTTAAGGTATCTTTTTTTAGACTTTCTGAAACAGATGTTAAAGCATTGCTGTGATTTAATGAAAAACGAATTACAGGTTCAAATGCAGGGTCGCGACCAACCAAAGTAATATCTGTACCATGTAAAGTTGTAACATATGGTAAATAAATCTTTTTTGATTTTAAAATTTGTTGTGCCATATAAGCAACCGAAGCATGTGGAATAGCATAATGAACGTGTAACACATCTAACTGTTCGTAAATTGCAACATCTACAATTTTACTCGCCAAAACACTTTCGTAAGGTTGAAATTCAAATAAAGGATAGTCATTTACGTTAAACTCATGATAAAATAAATTTTCATCAAAAAGGTTTAAACGAAAAGGTTGGCTGTACGACATGAAATGTACTTTATGCCCTTTTTTTGCCAAAGCTTTACCTAATTCTGTTGCTACTACACCGCTTCCACCATATGTTGGGAAACAAACCATTCCTATATTCATAAAACAAACTATTTACATTACAAATTTACGAATAATTAAAATGGAACAATGTTAAGATAAGTTGGTTAAATAATACTTATTACAAATACAAACTAATACTTAAACAATTTTGAAATACAGTTTCGTGCAATAAGAGTAATTAGTGGCCCATTTTATACAATGATTAGTATTAATTAATGAAATTCGTGGCTATATCAATATAGCTTTCAAAAATTTGTAACTATCTTTGCCGCCTGTGAATTACAAATTACATAGTTTAACTCCTGCAGACGAAATTTTATTAAACGAAGGGAAATTACTTCCGTTAATGGAAGAGTTTTATACTATACAAGGCGAAGGTTTTAATACAGGAAAGGCCGCTTACTTTATTAGGATTGGTGGCTGCGATGTTGGTTGCCATTGGTGTGATGTAAAAGAAAGTTGGGACGCCAATTTACATGCCTTAACACCAATAAAAAATATTATTACAAATGTTTTAGAATGGAAAGCAAAAAGTGTTGTTGTAACAGGTGGCGAACCGTTAATATATAATTTAGATGAATTAACTAAGCTGCTAAAAGCAAATAATATTGAAACGTTTATTGAAACTTCGGGAGCCTATAAACTGAGCGGTCATTGGGATTGGATTTGTTTAAGTCCAAAAAAAACAATGGCCCCACTACCTGAAGTTTATAAAAAATCGAACGAATTAAAAATAATAGTTTTTAATAAACATGATTTTATTTGGGCAGAAGAGCAAGCTAAAAAGGTGGGGAAAGATTGTTATTTGTATTTGCAACCTGAATGGAGCAAACATCAAGAATTAGTTCCTGAAATTATTGACTATGTGAAAAATAATCCAAAATGGATGATTAGTTTGCAAACTCATAAATACATGAATATTCCTTAGTTGATTTTGTTTATAGATGAATATAAAAAGTCTATTTCTTCAAGAAATCAAATACTGCCTGATAATAACTTTTGGCTACCAATAATGTGCGATCGTTAGTTATTATGTTTTTATAATTAACGTCTGTTTTCATCAAAGCCACGCACTCAAATTCGTTATCCTGATACAAACTCTCGCCATAAACCAGAGGCGAATTAATTAATCGACACATATTTAAATTACGACAAAAAACACCTGCGCTCCCAGAAAACAAACAATTATCCTTTAAATACCCGGCATCAAATTGAGATGCTACTGGAATATTTAAATTTTTACTACTGCAATTAACAGAATTAGCTGCTAATTTTTCAGATTGATCGAGCTGGTCGGTTAACAATAATCGTAAAAAATGTATTCTATTTTCGGGTTTATCCAAATTAGCGCTGGTAAAGGCGCCACCAATAAAAGCCATGGTATAATTTTTCTTAGAAACTTGTTTCCATGGTTCATTTTTTTCGTCAACATTATAATGAATAATTAAACTAACATGAGGATTAAAATCATTCATAATTTTTGCTCTATTATTTAAATCAAAATCTCTAAAAAATTCCCAAAATAAGTCCCTATCACTCATTTTACATAAGCTGTTGTATTTAGAATTTGGTAAAACTTTTGCTGTTTTTAAACTATCTAAAACTCTTTTTTTATTGTTGGCTAACCAAGCAGAATAGTGACAATTAAAAGAATTATTACTATGCTTATTTCTTGTAATTAAAACCTGTGCGCCTTGTTCTTCCAACATTTTTTGAACCAATTGTGCAGTATTATATGTTAATACACTCTCAAATAGTTTTATAGTATCATATGGATTAAGAATGCTGTCCTTTACAAAATATAAAAACTTTTGTTCAATTTGAGCGTCTGTTAAATTAACGGCAGTATGTCCAGGGTCAATTGCTACACGAAATCCTTTTAATGGTAAATTTTTATCCTGAGAAACAACTTTTCGTTTATCAATAATCTTTGCCGAAAGGCTATCGCGTTGCAACTTTGTGAATTTTTTTAAGCCCTTGTTCTGAAGCAATTTTTGTTGATTAACAAATGAATTATGAGTCAAAAACCTTGCTAAAACATCTATTTCATTGGCATAAATAGCAGTTTCTTTTTTGCCTTTAGCATTTAATAAATAAATAACATCGTTTTGAAATTGAACTCTATTATTTAAGGAACCTTTAAAGTTTAGATAATTATCAAATCGGTATTTACATTGCGTTATGGTTTGAGCAAAGCAAAAATTAACAATAAAACAAAAAACAAAAAACAATTTTGTCATATTTATAAAATTAAAATTATTCGCATAAGTATTTTTTGTACTTTCAAATTGTTATCAAATCTATTATGTTAACAGACGCTCAAATAAATACTATTGTTACCAAAGAAATTAGCTTTAAAACTTCCCGCTCTGGCGGTAAGGGCGGACAGAACGTTAATAAAGTTGAAACAAAGGTAGAACTTGAATTTAACTTAAGCACATCTAAGGCGCTTTCTGATTCACAAAAAAAGATAATCTTTAAAAAATATCCCGATTTTATAGATGAAACATTAATAAGAATAGTTGGAAACATACATCGCTCTCAACTAGAAAATAAGGAATATGCGACAAAAAAATTAATACTTCTTTTAAATAAACTTTTAAAACCGGTTAAAAAAAGAATAGCCACAAAACCTTCAAAAGCCAGTAAAATAAGAAAAGTAGAGACTAAAAAACGTACAAGCGAATTAAAAAAACTCAGAAAAAAACCAATTTAATTTGTTATTTAACTCTCTTATATTTACAATTTTTTTACCTATTGTTTTTACAATTTATTGGTTAACGCCTTCAAAATTTCGTAATTATTTTTTGTTATTGGCCTCCTACTATTTTTATTATAGCTATAATCCCTGGTTTTTGTTTTTATTAATTGGTACTTCTAGTTTAGATTTTTATTTGGCAAAACTAATTTCTGTTTCAAATAATAACTATAAAAAAAAACTGCTTTTAATATTTAGCCTTGTTAGTAATATTGGGGTTTTGTTCATTTTTAAATATTTTGTTTTCTGTTATAACACAACGGTTACAACCTTTAACCTTCCCTATTCTATTTTAAATAATATTATCATTCCGGCAGGTTTATCTTTTTATACCTTTCAATCTATTAGCTACACTATTGATGTTTACCGAGGAAAATATAAACCAGATGATACCCTGAGTGATTTTTTACTTTATGTCTCTTTCTTTCCACATATGGTTGCCGGCCCTATTGTGCGTTATAACGATTTAATGCCTCAATTTAAAATTACAACTTATTTTAAAAATATAAACTGGCAACAGTTTGCTACACTTGTAATTTGGGGTTATTTTAAAAAGCTGGTTATTGCCGATAATTTAAATTTAATAGTTACCCCCGTCTTTAATGATGTAACAGCCTTTACTGGAATTGAATTACTACTCGCAGGGTTTTTATTTGTGATACAAGTGTATTGCGATTTTAGCGGATATAGCGATATTGCAACTGGAATAGCCAAACTTTTTAACATCAACCTAAGTTTAAATTGGCGCCGCCCTTTATTATCAAAATCCTTACATGAATTTTGGAAGCGCAATCACATCAGCATTACAACTTGGTTTAGAGATTATTTATACATTGGTTTAGGCGGAAACAGAGTAAAATACAATCGCTGGCTATTAAACATATTTTTAGTATTTGTAATAAGCGGATTTTGGCATGGTGCTAACATTACCTTTATAATTTGGGGCACAATGCATGGTTTGTTTTATATTATTGAGATTTTATTAATGAAAAAATTTCCAAATGTAAAAGTCCCCGCATTTCTCGGGAGGCTTTATTTACTACTTTTTCATACCATTTCATTGATTGCTTTTAGAGCAATTGATGTAATGGATTTAAGATTTATTTATAAAAGAATTTTTAGTTTTAATTCAGATTATTTTTCGCTTAAAACATTGCTAAATTATCAAGATAGACTTTATTTTTTGATGATTTTTTTGATGATAGTTATTTTATTTTTCAAAGAAATTAATGAAGAATATGCCATTATTAATAAGCATAAAACTGCTTATTCTATTTTAAAACCAATGGCCTTTATCTCTTTTATTGTATTAATATTTATTTTGGGGAATTTTTCTGCTAACACCTTTATTTATTTTCAGTTTTGATAAAAAAAGCAGTTACATATTTTATTATTATCACGTTAGTTTTATATGGATTACGCTATATTCAATATAAAGGTTTATTAAAACAGACTAATGGTTATTATGATAAATACACTACCGCATTTATTAAAAAAAATAATTTTGATGTGCTTTTTTTAGGATCATCACGTGCAGAAATGCACTATAATACACGCCTATTTGATAGCATAACAAACTCAAACTCTTTTAATTTAAGTTTAGCCGGTGCTACCCCTAATGTAGCTTTTGCAGCCTTAAAAGCGTATTTACAAAACAGTAAAGCTCCCAAATATTTGGTTTACGAAATTGATTACCATTTCTTAAAATTTGATAATAATGAAATAAAAAACTTCAATAATTACTTTCCTTATTTGAGTAATAAAACTTTATTAAATGAGTTTTCAAAAATTGATGGTAGAATGAATTGTTTTTACCTAAACCCTTATTATTCTTGGCCTTACACGGGTATAAAAAATATTAGCACAAGTTTACATGGCTGGTTAAATATCCCTAATCAAAAAGATAGTTTGTACTATAAAGGATACTTTAAAGAATCATTAAGACCCAGTTTAAAGTTTTCTCATATCGACGCTTATTACACCTATTTTAATGCAAATAGTCGTAATTATTTAGACTCTATTATTACCACATGCAAACAAAATAAAATAAATTTAACATTAATAAGTTCGCCCATTTTTGCCGGTGGTATGGTTGATTTAAAGAACAAAAAACAAATAATCCTTCAATTAAAGAACATTGCTAAAATTAATAAAATACAGTATTTCGACCTTTCTTCGCTTCCCTTTTGCAACCAAAGAAATTTGTTTATTGACCATTACCATATGAATTACTTGGGAGCCAATAAATTTTCGCTTTATTTTAGTGAGTTTTTCAACAATAAAATAGCTCAGCGTTCGTTAAAATAGTGTGTAATTTCATTATTTTAGCTTAATTTTAGTTATCGATATGCAAAAATTTCTTTTTTCTCTTTTAATCGTTTTTTCACTTAGCGTAAAGGCGCAATTCCGTAAATACAGTAACGAGTTTTTAAACATTGGCGTTGGTGCCCGTGCTTTAGGAATGGGAAATGCCAATATTACAAGTGTTGAAGGAGTTAATTCGGGCTATTGGAATCCTGCAGGTTTATTAAAACAAAAAAGCGATATAGAAGTTAGCTTAATGCATGCTGAGTACTTTGCCGGTATTGCTAAGTACGATTACATTGGCGTTTCAAAAAGAATTGATAGTAATAGTGTTGCCGGAATCTCAATTTTACGATTTGGTGTTGATAATATTCCGAACACGCTAGATCTTGTAGATGCAAATGGTAATGTTGATTATAACAGAATAACTACCTTTAATGCTGTAGATTTTGCGGCATTATTAAGCTATGCCCGCAACATTCCTCAATTAAAAGGAGTTGAATTAGGAGGGAATTTTAAAATCATCCGCAGAAAATTTGGTCAGTTTGGTGGAGCATGGGGTTTTGGTTTAGATGCAGGCGCAAAATACAATTACAAAGATTGGAAATTTGCTGTGATGGGAAGAGATATTACCGGTACCTTTAATGCTTGGAGTTATAATTTAAGTGATAAAGACATTGCAACATTTCAACAAACCGGAAACGAAGTTCCATCTTCCTCGATTGAGATAACCGCACCAAAATTAATATTAGGTGGAGCAAGAACGTTTTTATTCTGGAAAGACAAAATTTCCGTATTGGGAGAATTAAATTTAATAAACACCTTTGATGGAAAAAGAAATACAGTTATAAAAACTAATTTATGGAGCTTAGAACCTGCTTTAGGAACAGAAGTAGGTTATAAAGGATTTGTTTATCTAAGATGTGGCGTTGGAAATATTCAAAAGCAATTAAGCGATGACGCTACAAAATTTATTACTACCTATCAACCTAATTTTGGTGTTGGTGTAAAGTACAAGATTTTTACTTTAGATTATGCATTAACTGATATTGGAGACAGATCAATAGCTTTATATTCAAACATATTTTCATTAAAAATTGATATTAATAAAAAGATGAACAAGTGAGAAAACTACTCGCAATAAGCATATTTTGTTTTGTTGCATTTACCACTAAATCTCAAACTTATGGTAATGGGTGGATAAACTATTCTCAACAGTACTTTAAATTCCCAATATCTAAAGAAGGTATATATAGAATTGATTCAGCCACACTTTCTAATTATTTTAATTTAAATACCCTTAACCCTAAAAACTTTCAATTATTCATTAAAGGAAAAGAAAATTATCTTTTTATTAATGGGGAAAATGATAATAAAATTAACATTGGTGACTATCTTGAGTTTTATGGAAGTCCTGCTATGGGAGACGTAGATTCTTTAATTTATACTGGAATAAATTATCTTCCCAATAAATACGCGCCACTTTTTAATGACACTATTTATGGTTTTTTGACTTTAAATAATCTTACAACAAATAAACGTTACGTTTTAGAAACTGATACAAATTCAATAGCCTACCCTGCCGGAAATTATTTTTATTCTGAAAAAATATTCTCTCCTATTTCAAACTATAACACGGTAACCGAATATTACTCTGATGCTAGCGATCCTCGTTACACACAAGCTGAGGGTAGAGGTTCTGCCTTTTATAAAGGCGGTAGTATTAGTACAGCCTTTTCTAATTTAAATACATACACTACTACCAATTTACCGATTTATTTGAGCATAAATTATTCGGGAATGAGCGTTGATAACACCGTAAATAAAGACCATCAAATTAAAACGGTTTACACAGACCAAAATAATGTTAGCATACAATTAGCAGATACTACTTTTAAAGGTTATTTACCGGTTCGTCAAACATTCACATTAAATTCGCAAAACACAAATAACAGCACTAACATTACTTTAAATTCTATTGCCGCTTCTCAATTTTCATTGGCAGCTAACGCAACCATGTTGCATTATATAAATTATTTTCATCCTCAAAATCTTAATTTAAATAATCAAGCATTTTATAAATTATTTATTGATAATGATTTAAGCTTTCCAAAAACTTTTTTTAATTTTTCAAGTTTTAATTTGGCAGCCTCAAATTCTGTTTTACTTTATGATATTAGTAATAACAAACGCATTACAACAAAAATTGCTACGCCGCAAGTTAGAGCTGTAATTCCTAATGGCGCAGGAAGAAAATTATGTATCATGGCGGCGGAATCTCAAACAATTGCCATTACATCATTAATAAAAGTAAATCAAACTGGTACTTTTACAAATTTTAAAAATTCACCTGCAACAAATCCATTTGTTATAATATATCATAACAGTTTGCAAAGTGGCGCATCGTCTTATAAAAATTACAGACAAACAATTGCAGGTGGCTCTTATAATGTCATATCAGCAAATATTGATGAGCTATATGAACAATTTGGATACGGAATAAATAAACATCCAATAGCCATAAAGAATTTTTGTAATTTTTTAAAGGATAGTTTAGCAACAGCCCCAAAATATATATTTTTAATTGGAAAAGGAGTTGGATGTGATGCTTTATCTCCTTCAACTCAGAGTTTAAATTTAATTCCAACTATGGGTATTCCTAGTTGCGACAATCTATTAACTTCAGTTTTATCTCCAACTAACCTAAACACATTTGCACCAGAAATTCCAATTGGCCGAATTGCGGCCCTATCTAATAACGATGTAAATATCTATTTAACAAAAGTTCAACAGCACGAAAGTTCAGGTCCAGCAGAATGGAAAAAAAGGGTATTACATTTTGTGGGTGGAGACGAAATTGTTCTTGCAAACACATTAAGCTCTTTCATGTCTAACTACGAACAAATAATTAAGGATACTTTATTTGGAGCAGAAGTTTTTACATTCAAAAAAAATACAACAGCACCAATTCAAATTGCAATTAGTGATAGTATCAAGGGAATAATAAGTAATGGCGCTGCTTTAATTAATTTTTTCGGACATGGCTCCGAACAAGGATTTGATCAAGCCATTGATGATCCTGAACAATATAATAACACAGGAAAATATCCATTCGTAATTGCCAACTCATGTTACTCCGGAAACATTCATATACCTGGAAGAGTTTCTGTTAGTGAACGATTTGTTTTTTCAAATCAAAAAGGAAGTATAGGTTTTTTAGCGGCAACATCTTTAGGTTTTGTTCACGCATTAAACACTTATAACAATTGGTTTTATCAAGCAATTTCAAAAACAAAATACAATACAGGAATTGGCGATATTATTAAAGAAGCTGCTATTAATAATGCTATTTCATTTGATAAAATAACACAGTTTACAAGTTTGGATATGACGTTGCATGGCGATCCATCTCTAATAATTAGTGTTGGAGCATTGCCAGATTTTCAACTAAAAAACAGTGATGTTATTTTTAATACTAAAAAATATACCGATTCGTTAGGTATAAGAATTAACATGAAAAATTTAGGAAAAGCAGTTGGTGATTCTATTTTTGTAAAAGTAGAACGATTTTTTCCGAATGGAGATTCTTCAATAATTTTTAAAAGAATAAAGGCCCCCTTGTTTATTGATAGCATTGTGTTTTTTACACCAATTGATTTTGTTAGAGGAGTTGGCTTAAATAAATTTAAAGTAAAATTAGATGAGTTTAATGAAGTTGGCGAAAGTATAGAAACAAATAATAGCACGATTGGTACAGTAGATATTTTTATTCCTGGAGGAGATATTGTACCTGTTTACCCTTATAAGTATGCCATAGTGCCAAAAACAAATACCATCACATTAAAAGCTTCAACTACCGATCCATTTGCACCAACAAACACATACAGATTTCAATTAGATACTTGCGATAAATTTACAAATCCAATACAAACAACTTTAATAACAAGTAGCGGTGGTGTTTTAGAATGGAACGTAAATTTGCCTTTTGCCGATAGCACAGTTTATTTTTGGCGAGTAAGCAGAGACAGTACCCTACCAACAACACCTTTTATTTGGCGCGAAAGTTCTTTCCAAACCATTATTGGTAAAAGTGGTTGGGCGCAGGCACATTTCCATCAATTTAAAAACGATAACTACCGATTTGTTAGTTATAAAAAAAACCTACGAAAATTTATTTTTGAAAATAACAAACAAAGTATTGCCTGTCGTAATGGAATTCAACCGGCCATATTTCCAACAAGCATAAATTTCTTTTTTAACAACATTACTTTGTCAAGTTGGGGTTGCGCACCGGATGGTTGGAATTTTGCAGTATTTGATTCAATAAGTGGAAATCCTGATGACGTTATTAGTGTTAACTGGCCATTGGCTGGCCCAGGTACTTACAGTAACTGTGTTTGTGTAGACAATCAGGTATTACATGTTTATTCTTTTGGAGCAAGCAATTATTGTGGGTTTGGAAATTGGAAAACGACGATGGAAAATTTTTTAAATGCTGTTCCTGCAAACAACTACGTGTTAGCTTATACGATGGGGGCAATAAATCCTAATTATGCTGAAATTTCAAGCTACAGTAATAATTTATACAATGCTTTTGAAAGCATTGGTGCTGTTACAATTAGAACAACGCCCGACACTGTGCCATATATTTTATTCGGAAAAAAAGGAATGCTTGCGGGCCAAGGTCATGAAGTAAAAGGAACAAATAAACAATCTATCATTACTTTAAATGATAGCATTAAAACCAGATGGAACAGCGGTTATATAGCATCAGAAATTATAGGGCCTTCTTACAAATGGAACAGTTTGCATTGGCGCGTTCAAAGTGTTGACTTATTAGCAGGTGACACTACAATTTTAAAATTAGTGGGAATAAAAAGTAATGGACAAATAGATACTTTACAAACATTTGTACAAGATAGCACAGATATTTTAGCACTATATAATTATGCCGATGCGCAAGTTTATCCTTATTTAAAAATGGTGGCTTTTATGAAGGATAATATTAACACTACATCGCCCCAATTAAAAAAGTGGCAAATAATATATGAGGAGGCACCTGAATGCGCAATAAATCCATTAAAAGGATTTGAAAGTATTAATGATACTTTACAAGAAGGAGATGAAGTAACCTTTAAATTTCCTATTGAAAACATTGGTGTTAAAAATTTTACAGATAGTTTGGTGGTAACTTATTGGATTGAAGATAACAACCGTAACCAAACTCCACTGCCCAAAAAAATGAAATCGAAACCATTTATTCCGGGACAAGTTTTTATAGATACCGTTAAAATAAACAGTTTTCAATTGGTAGGAAATAATGCTTTATGGATTTACGTAAATCCACTCGCCAATTTAAAATACCAAAAAGAACAAACGCAGTTTAATAATATTGGAAGGTATTCCTTTAAAGTTTCTAAAGACATTACCAATCCTTTATTAGATGTAACTTTTGATGGCGTTCGAATTTTGAATGGAGATATCATTTCTGCTAAACCCTCAATACTTGTTACTTTAAAAGATGAAAATAGATTTTTAGCTTTAAATGATACTGGTTCGTTTTCTCTTTTTATTCAAGCACCAAATCAGAGTACACAACAACGCATTTATTTCGCGCAAGGTTTACAATTTACTCCAGCCAATTTGCCTAAAAATAGTTGTAGTATTAATTATAATCCAAATTTTGTTGTAGATGGAAAGTACATGCTAATAGTACAAGCAAAAGACAGGAGTAAAAATAACTCCGGCACACAAGATTTTAAAATACAGTTTGAAATTAACAATAAACCAACTGTAACCAATGTTTTAAACTACCCTAACCCATTTAGCACAAGCACAAAGTTTGTGTTTACACTAACCGGTAGCGAAGTACCGGAAGTATTTACAATTCAAATTATGACTATTACAGGAAAAATTGTAAGAGAAATTCAAAGGGCCGAATTAGGACATATTCATATTGGTAGAAATATTACCGATTATGCTTGGGATGGAAAAGATGACTTTGGAGACAAACTAGCCAATGGTGTATATTTATATAAGATAGTCACTAAATTAAACGGCAATGATATTGAACGTTCCGCCAATTCTGCGGATAAATATTTCGTGAAAGATTTTGGGAAAATGGTTTTGATGAGATAAAAATAAATTTTATTCTTATCAAACTTTCGATATTCTTTAAACTCTAATACCAACTATGCAAACATCATCAATCTGATCCAAATCCCCTTTCCAAGCATCAAAAATTTCGTTTAGTTTATTTCTTTGAAGTTCCATTGGAATCATATGTATTGATAATAATAATTCTTTTAGCGGTCTAGATAAAAACTTTCTTCCACGAGGACCACCAAATTGATCTTGGAAACCATCAGTAACAGTATATATAACATCATCTTTAAAAATTTCGATAGTTTTTAACGTAAATGGCTCATCATCTCTTTCTCCTCTACCAATAGCCATTGCATCGTACTTAATTTCAATTATAGTATTATCCCTAATTATCCAAACTGGATTATTAGCAAGGGCACAATATAATTTACCATTTTTAAAATCAAAACTCAATAGACTACAATCCATTCCATCTTTACCTCCTTCTTCAGTGCCATCATTTTTTAGATTTTCTATAATTAGGTCTCTTGTTTCATTTAATATCAAATCCGGGCTTTCAATACCTTTAGTTACAGCTTCTTTTAAACATGCAATATTTAAAATACTCATAATTGCACCTGGCACACCATGACCAGTACTATCGGCAGTAACTAAAACAAAATTATCATTTTTAAGTTTTGTTGCCCAATAAAAATCACCACTTACAACATCTTTAGGTTGAAAAAATACAAAATACTCTTTTAAATTACTTGATAATAATTGTTTACTTGCAAGTAAAGAACGCTGAATTCTCTCTGCATAATTAATGCTATCTCTAATATCTTTATTTCTATGTTCTAAATCTTTAAATAATTCCTCAATAATTTCTTTTTCTCTTCTTATTTCATCGGTTTTTTCTATAATAACGGATTCTAGTTCTAATTTCTGTTGAATTAAGATTTTGGTTCTTGCTTTTATTATAATATAAATAACTATAGATAGAAAAATAAAACCAAACAGATAAAGCCATGGTTTTTTCCAAAAAGGTTTATCAATAATAAATTTTACTTCTAATGGTTTATTATTCCATAAATCATCATTATTTGCGGCATATAAAATAAATTTATATTCGCCATCTTGTAATTTATGATATTCAGATTTATCAACATCAAAAGCAGAATAAATAAATTTATCTTGTAAACCTTCCAGCATAAATTTATATTGAACCTTTTCAGTTTCTGTAAGGCAGGTACCTATAAAATTAAAAGTTAAATCATACGAACCATATGGAAGTATCGTGTCTTTAAGATTAGGATTAATACTTTTTCCATTTAAGCTAATAGATAATATATTTAATTTTGGCTCAACGTAATTATATTTTTGCTTGGAAGCGTTAATTAAAACTAAACCTGAAGTAGTTCCGAAATAAATACTGTTATTAACTTTATTATTAGTAATTGCATTTTCAATAAAATTATTAGGGATTAATTCATTTTGTTCACCAATATGATTAAAGTTTTTCTTATTTGCATTTTTATAGGAAAGTCCATTATTGTGAGTGACCCAAATTCCATTATTACGATCGCCTACTATTCCATAACAATATCTTGAAAACAAACCGTCAAATAAATTGTAATTAGTAAATTTTTTTCCGTTGAACTGAAAAACACCATCCCCAATAGTTGATATCCAAATATTATTCAAATCATCTTCACAAATAGAATTTATATTAAATTCCTTCAAATTTGGAATTGAATCAAATCTTTTGAGATTTTTATTCTTGTCCAAATAATACAAAACTGAACCTGCAGAACAAATCCAAAGTCTTTCTTTTGAATCTGAAAATGCGTATTTAATATTATTATGTAAAAGACCATTATCATTATTCAACAATTCAGTACTATTAGTTTTAGTGTTATAAATAAAAAGCCCACTAGTTGTGCAAATAAAAAGTGAATTATCTTTTTTCACCATAGTGTTTAGATACATTTCTTCTTTTGAGTTTTGATAATTAATCCTTTCAATTTTTCTAAATAATGAATCTGTTTTAAAAAGCTGTCCATCTAAGGTTGAGAAGTAGATGTGATCATTAATTACTAAAAGACTTTTAATATTAGCTTTTAGTTGATTGCTTTTTACAAATGAGATTTTATTATTCTCTAAATATCCAAGCCCTTTATTTGTAGCAAGAAGTATTCTATTATTTATAATAGCAATCGAATTGATAGATAATTCCAATTCATTTTCATCTTTCAATAAATAATAGCTGTATAATTCATTTGATAATAATTGAACTCCTTTCCCGTAGAATCCCACCCATAAATTATTTTCCCTATCTACAAATAAGGACTGAATAGCATTTGATTTTAGTCCATTTTTAGTAGTATAATTTTTAAAAACCCTCGAATCTATATTTAATTTAAAATATCCATTTTCTGAGGTTGAGATATAAATATTATTATTATTATCCGAAATAATATCCGTGTATTCAGACGTAGCAGACTTATTTATTTTAAAAGTATCAACTGGGGTAAAATTAGTGTTGTTGTTATAAACCAGTAAGCCATAATAATTGTCTGAAATAAGTAGTAAATTCCGACTAATATTAAATCTGGCCAAACAAGCGTCTTTAAATTTAATTTTTAATTTTGTATCGTATTTTTTACTTAGAAAGTCGCTTACGCTAATTTCCTCTAAACTGTTCTGTTTTAAAAACAAACACTTATCACCTTCTAGTTGTATATCAAGAATTTCAGAAAAAGTTTCATTATTAAGATCTTCAAATTTCTTACTTTTTTTATTATAGGTCGATAGCCCATTATTGCGTTTGAGAAATAAATAAACATCTGGAGAAATTTTAAGTATTTGAGTTATTGTAGCTACAGCTTTACCCTTAGTATCGATTTTAATAATTTCACCGCTAGGTAAAATTTGACTTACTCCTCCCTCATAATGACCTAACCACATTGATTTGTCATCATCTTTATAAATAGTGGTAATAAAATTACTTGACAACCCATCTTCCGTCGACAGATTTTTAAACTTTTTTCCACCAAAAGTAAATAATCCTTTACCGGTACCTAAGTATAGGAAGCCTTTATAATCTTGATTAATTTTATAAACATAAGTTTGTGAAACACCTTCGTTTTCGACAAAAGTTTTAAACGAAAAAACTTGAGCAAAAGAAGTAATAGAAAATCCCAAAAAAAATATTAAAATAAATCTCATTTCTTTTTAATCATCATTTTATATTTATACGAGGGAATACCACCAATTGGTGCAGTAAAAAAAGGAATAGCGGTACCATATTGGTTGGTTATATAAACTACCACGTTATTATTAATTTTACTCACTGTTTTAATAAATTGAACATCTATTGATGTATTAATTTCCTCCTTATCAATTTTATGTTCGCTTACAGTCCAATTATTATCATAAGATGTTTTTACCATTTCGCCTTTTTTACTTGCTGACACTATTCTTATTTTTCCATCATCATCAAAATCAAAACTATTAATTTTTATTGAAATAACGTCAGATGTTATAAAAGGATAAATATGAGATACTGAGCCAACTTTATCATGTGTTCTAAAGGTATATTCGTAGGTAAAAGAATTTGCCCCTTCGACTTTTAAATTATCAGTTGATTGGGATGAAACAAATAATTTATATAAATTACCATCGTTACCTTCCATTCCTTCAATAATAATTTTAAATATCAAACCACCTAATTCTGGGACTAACTCACCTTCGGCAGGATTAAAGGGGCCAAAGGTATACCACTTATCATCTGTATCTAGGTCGCTACCAAATGTTTTAGTTTTTAATAATATGCCGCTTTTGTAGTTACCTGTTGGCTCTGTCTTAATAGCATCTTTATCTGTAAAACAAAGCTTACCTCCATAAACTGAAAATTTTGTTCTGCTATTAAACCCAGTTTTACTTTCATCATATTTCCCTCCAACTTCTGGGTCAAAAACTCTAATGTAAAATGATTCGGTTCTTTCTTTTGGAATACTAACAAAAAAAGTTTGTACAAAGTCATCGTCGCCCCATGCCTTATCAGCGTCCTTACTAAACGTAACCAAAAAAGGAATATTTTCTTGAGGTGAAGGTACAGGTTGAGATTTACAAAAATCAATTAAGCCAAAGAAAAAAATTAAACAATAAAATAATTTATTTTTCATATGCTATATAAATATCGGTTCGTCTTAAAACTTTTGAATCGTTTAAATTCATTAATTCTGAAATTTCATCACCTTCAAATTTTATTTTTTTAGGAAGAATATTTTTCTTCTTAATCTGATGAGAGATTAAAAAATTCTCAACTGATTTAGTTCTTTTTTGAACTAACTGTTCATTTATTTCGCTAGAACCAGAGGGGTCAGTAAACGAGGTAATTATAAATTTATAATTATTTTGCCTTTTTTCATTAACAATCAAACTATCTAATTTAAATTTATCTTGTTTTTTAATTAAAAAACTTCCAAAATCATAAAATAAAGAGTAGTACAGCTTATAACCACTTTGGTGAAAATAATCTTCCAATCTTCCAAGTAATTTTTGACCGTTAATTATTTTATTTTTTTCAAACGCAATCAATGTAACATCTTTAAAACCTAAATCTCTAATGTTTTTTATTGGGGCAAGTGCACTATCTATATCGTCGTAATTACCAAGATAATAGTGAATAAGTCCGATACTATCATTTACAAAGGTTATTGTGTCATTCAATGCTAAATTATTTCCAACATTGTCATATAACAATTTGGAAGAGCCTAAATGTATTCTATAACTTATTTCCGGATTTTTAACAACCCTAAAAAGTGTATCAAAATCAGGTTTAATACACTTCTTAAAATTAATATTATTATTTATTCTTGAAACTGTATCAAGTTTATTATTAATATATACTGTATAAATTTCTTTTATTGAATTCCAATTTGGAATAATAGTAATACTAGTATCTATGCCAGAATAAAAAGGAATTCCATCAATTTCCAAATAGGCAGTTTTTACTGAATCAACAAAATATTTCTTACTCCAATTAAATTTATTATCACTTATCACGTTTCTAACTGGAAATGAATCTAATACCTCCAAAGCATAATTAATTTGATTAAAAAACAAAACTCCAGTAGTTTTATCAATAATATTTAAAGCAACATCATATACTCCTTCATTTTGATAACAATGAGTAACATTTAAACCTCTTTCTTTAAATCCATCACCAAAATCCCATTGATAACCCATTTGGGTTGTATCATCTAAACCAGCACTTGATTGTTCGTAAAATTCATAGCAATTTTTACTTAAACACGAAGTATCGCAATTTTTGGTTTTAGGCCACTGAAGCGTAGCAGAATAAATATCATCGTTCCCAGATCTATCTGACGAAAAATAACCTGAATTTGTTTTCGAATTCCATGAGAAACCATTTTCATTAAAATCTGAATTAATAGGATATGAGAATTTAATCGACGGAACATTTAGTGCATTTAAATCAATCCCATAAATATCATAATCCTTTTTATTAGAATCTTTACCATTAGTGGAGTAATAAAGTTTATTTAATGAATCAATATAAGGAAAGGCCTCATTACCAGCAGTATTTACCATTGGTCCTAAATTGGATAAATTAACCCACAGATTATTTATTAATTCCATTTTATACAAATCCATTCCTCCGTAAGATAACCCTTTAATTTCAGCTGAAAAAATTATTTTTGTTTCATTATCATATAAATAAGGATGCCCAATTGGCCCTTTTAATGTATCGGCGAATTGCCAAGGTTTTTGAATCCATTTAGAATTCTCAAGTTCTACTTTTTTAATTGTAATGCTTTTTTTGTTTTCATTTATTTTTTTAGAATCATTAACTGTATACCAAACAGTATTTTGTGATTTATTAATGTAAAATGGACCTTCATGAACATTTTTTAAAAATTCGGGAAATAATTGTTTAGGTTTTTCATTATTTCCATTAGTTAAATTTTTTGATACAATTCTAAATAACGATTTACCTGATTCTTTATCAAAATTCCTAATTCCTATTTCAACTTGTTCATTTGTTAAATAGTAAATTTTATCGCCAATAATATTGAATGAAAATTCATCGTTTTTTGTATTTAAAGGTAATTTCTTAACAATAAAAAGATTTTCAGATAACTGAGAAAAAACTTTTGTTCCTAAAAAAAACAAAATAAAAATATAAACTATCAAATACCTTTGCATTTAGTAAAATGTTTTAGGGTTTTGAAGATTTTTTAAATATCCAAATTGATATTTTAATATAATCTCATGTGAAGTACTTGCTAAACCTGATAATTTACCTGTATTAATATCTACGGCGTAACCAACATAAAATTGTTGATTTATCTGATAAAATAAATTACCAACAATGGTTTTACTGGTTCTATAAGATAGGCCAGCCCCATATTTATTTTGATATAAAAGCAAAACATTAATATCTAATTGTGGTGGCGAGTTTTTTATATATTTAATTAGTAAAGATGGCTGAATTGAAAAATCATCATTGATTTTATTTTTAATTCCTCCATAAATTAATAAGGGTTTATACATTGTATTTCCGTTGATAACAGTTGAATATAATACAGGTAAAGAAATCCCCGAAAACCATTTTTCGGAATGTATGTAAACTCCTGTTCCGGTTATAAAACTTGTAGAGGTTTGTTTGGATGCAGAAAAACTAGCATCTCCCGACTCAATAATTGTAAGTTGATTATAATTATTTCTAATAGATTCAAAGCCGGCCTGAATTCCAAAACGTAAATTAATTTTATCGTTTAATTTTATTCGATAGGCATAAGAACCTAAAACTCTATTTTTATTAGTAATAGCAAATTGATCGTTTAATAATAAAATTCCCACATTGGAGGATTCGTTTTTTAAGGGGCTATTTAAACCTAACACTAATGTTTTAGGAGCCACACCAAAACCTGTCCATTGATTTTTGTAAGAAATTGTAGCATCTAAAACACCGCTACTTCCACAATAAGCTGGATTAATAATTAATCCATTAAACATATATTGAGAGTAACCAGATTCATGCTGTGCAAAAATCTGTTTTGACAGAAAAAATAAGACTATTAAAAATATTTTAAATATAAATTTCAATTATTTTCTTTTTATAAATACGTACCCTTTAATTTCCTTTTCAAATTCAGATTTTAATACAAAATAATAAGTATCATCACTTAATTCGTTAGCATCCACACTCATACCATTCCAATTATTTTTGTATTCTCTATTTTCATATACAATATTTCCCCACCTATTAAAAACAGTTAATTGTACCAAGCCTAAACTCTCAATTCCCTTAATGAAAAAATAATCATTTATATTATCTCCATTAGGGCTAAATCCGCTTGGAATAACAACATTATCTCTTGTTATAATAGCAAAATCACTGCTAACAGGGCAAACACCGTTAGTTGTTTCCCAAATAACCGTGTTAATTCCATTTTCGAGGTTAGATATATCAGAATTGAAAGCATTAATATCTCCAAAAATTAAATTTGTATTAACGCTACTCCATTTACCAATACCTATTGCAGGGCTAACTGCATTAAGCGAGGCTTTATCAGAAAAAACTAGTTGATCCATTCCTGCATCTGCTATGCTCGGTTTTTGATATACAGTTATTTTTAAATCATCAAATGTAACCGGACAAACACTGTTAGTAATAACCCATCTAAAAATATTATCGCCAAAAACAAATGATGTGACAAAAGTTGTATTTGCGAGGTTATTATTTATATTGCCCCCGCCTTGAATTACTGACCAACTGCCGCTACCATTAATTGGACTATTAGCACTTATATTAATCGTATCGGTTTCACAAATTTCAAAATCAGAAATTGTAACCGCAACGTCAGGAAAATTAGCTACAAAAACATCAACAGTATCTAGGCTTGGTAGGCAGATACCATTGGATATAGTCCAAATAAAAGAATTTATACCAACATTTAAATTATTAACTAAGGAATTATTTAAATTAGGATTTACCAAAGCCCCAGGGCCTGATAAAACGGTCCAAAAACCATTACCATTTAATGGTAAATTACCGGCTAAAGTAAAAGTTGATGCGCATATTGTTTGGTTAATTCCCGCGTTAGCAAGAGTTGGAATTTCATCAACTTCAATAACCATACTAGAACTAGAAACTGCACAAGTTCCATTAGAAATAGTCCATTGTAATTGTGTTGTTCCAGTGCTAATTCCTGTAATATTTGAAGTTGCCAGTGTTGGACTAGAAATTGAAGCTGTTCCACTTAATACTGTCCACAAACCAGTTCCAACGGTTGGTACATTTCCATTTAAATTTGTTGTGGGATTACTAGCACATAAGGTTTGATTTGAACCAGCCAACGCAGTTGTTGGAAGTGCGTCAACTTGAATAAACATAGTTGATGTAGATACCGCACATGTTCCATTAGAAATACTCCACTGTAAAATTGTTGTTCCTGTGCTAATTCCTGTAATATTTGAAGTTGCCAGTGTTGGACTAGAAATTGAAGCTGTTCCACTTAAAACTGTCCAAGAGCCCGTTCCAACGGTTGGTATATTACCATTTAATGTTGTTGTTGGATTACTGGCGCATAAGGTTTGACTAGGGCCGGCAATTGAAGTAGTTGGTAATTGGTCAACAAAAATCGACATTGTTGATGTGGATGCTGGACAAGGAGCATTGGATATTGTCCATTGAAAAATATTGTTGCCCAAACCAACCGCTGTAATATTTGATGTTGCTAGTGTTGGATTTGCAATAGTTCCCGTTCCGGTAATAACCGTCCAAGAACCTGTTCCAACAGCG
>JAUXZS010000019.1 GCA_030692515.1 Bacteroidota bacterium | reverse complement strand
CCCAGATATTGTTTGGCTTCCTTGAAGTACACTTCAATCGCCAAGCGCATCGCATACAATTCCAGTATGCGATGCGGCTCAAGGTTGGTGTCCGTAGTCAGAATACCGCCCAGGCATGTTTTCCGAGCTGCGCTTTTTCTTGCGTGGGAATGCCGCGAACGAATAGCAGGCGCACCTTGTTCCATTGTTCCGCCTCGTCTGGCGAGTTACTCAAATTTAACTCCACATCCAGTGCATTCGCCTGATACGGCAGCCCTGGTATTTTCTGCCACTGGCAGCGAATGCAGGACTGGTAGAGAGTATTCACATCCCTATCCCGGTGTCGTTGGTTTAATTTAACTAAATGTGGCAACTCTCGTATTTACGAGGCCTTCCAAGAGGGTTCCCAGTTTTACTTGTGGTTCTTTTTGGAGTTTCACCTCTTCCTATCATTCGTGATCCTCTAATTCTTAAATATTGATCTGGTTTTGTCAGATACTCAATCACTGTCATCAGATTTTTACGCTTAATTTCATCTGTATGTTCAATCATGCCGATACAAAAATTTTTGTATTTCATAGGGTGGCGATTACAGTTAAAGTAAATTCCACGACCCTTTGTAACAGTTTCTACCCAGTATTTCCCGAATTCTTCCGCCAGAAAACTATCTTTAAGAGAAAGTGAGCCGTCAAGAAAGAATATGAAATGATAGTGAAGTCCACGTTCCTCGCCATCCTCAAGTTTCCAAATGTAACCAACTACAGTTTTAAAAAGCTCATTATTCCTCATGTTATTGAGATAGCGATCTCGATCCATTTTAGCCTGCTTAATCGTTACACTTTTGGCAATCTCCTTGTCGTATTCAAAATCGATTCGTAGAAGTAGCGCTTTCGATTTGGTCTTAAAAATGTCGCCAATGTAACACTTTAAATTCTGATAATTTAGCTTTGAATTGTTAGCTCTATCGCGAACTTTCTTCTTAAATTTAGGAGAGGCTGCAACTTCACGGATTCTTTTTATAAATTCGTTAAACAAATCACCACATTGTATTGCGGGGATTTGAAAAAATGGGTGCCCACCCGATATTCGGTTACGCGGGTCGTTGTATATGTGGTCAATTTCCGTAAAGGTGAAATTACTCAGATGCATTTCTGACACGATATCGAAATACATTTGTACGGTTTCACTGTACTGCAATTTTTCTGGACCAAATCTAGGAAGGCATTGAAAAAACCTATACAACTTTTTGATAAACTCTGATCCATCATATCTTTCCATAGAAGTAAAGCTATTCTTAGATTTACTCCAGCAGAATCCAGGATCTTTGCTTTTTAATACCTTTCCGACAAAAGATTCAATACTATAAAGCCTTTCCCGAAAATCTTCGTAGCGCGTGAACATTCCAGTTCTTGGATCAAAAAAGATGGCTGCATCTTCCACAAGATACTTATATACAGCTGAAACGGAGTCAAGAGAATCAAGCTGGTTTTGTTCCAAGCTATTATTGGGAAATATGTTTTTATAAATGGTCATTATAGGGTTCCTCAAAAAGATTAATTTTGTATATCAATAAAATATAACAAGCAGTCAGAGCTATTCTCAATAACCAGAATCAAATGCTCATTCAGCTCAATATCTATGTTTAAATCTCTTTTTGATAGGCGCCTATCATATGGAGTTAATTAATGATTACTTCATTGCTTCTATTTGTAGCTATTTACTCCTCTGCTAATAGTTGATTAACAAATGTAGCTAATCAGGTTATTACATTCATAAACGATATATCTTTATCTATCTATCTATCTATCTATCTATCTCTATCTATATAACAATATTTATATCCATAAATCTCCTTTTAAAATTAATTCTTGATTGCGGCTATTTTCATTTTAAATGACCCTTGCTAACTGATGTTTTATAACCTATGCCATGTACGTAGTTACGCGCTCCTTTAAGAAATTTTATTAAAATAATTAAAAAGTTATATATAGTTAATATTTGTCCAAATGAGTCCTCCATAGTCTAAAGTCGTATAAATTGTATGAAGTAACGCAAACTTTGTATAAGCTTATGCTTAGAATGTATTGGGATTTAACCCAGAGATTTCTATCTCCTTTTAACGTAACAGCATCTGGTTGCGAAGCCAGTTCAATACTTCCATTTCAATCCAACCGACAGCTTTTTTTCCGAGTTTGATAGGTCTCGGAAACGAGGAATCGTAACGCGGAGACCTTGCATTCATTTTTTCGTAACACGCCGAAATTGAAAGTCCAACAATAGCTACTAGTTCTTTTCGGCGTAAAATTTTCATGTTTGGTTGATTCTGATCTGACACTTTAGTGTTCCTTTCATTGGTTGTTAATAAAGCTTACAGTCGCAAGCAACGGGTATTAACTGCGCTCCTCAATCTGCTGGTTTTAAACCAGCTCTCGCCCCAAGGGTCGAGGAATTGAGCCCGTAAAATTAATGCGAAAGAAGACTATATTCTTTGGATAATGAATTGTAAAAGTAATGCTGCGGCGGGATTCTTGGAACTGTGGCGGGGCTATTAATTTGAAATTAATTTAAAAGTATGATATGGGTTTTATCAGTTACTATTAAAATTCCAATCTTAACGCTTTAACTATGAAGTGGCTGTCATGAACTTGTACAAGCCTGAGAGTAAAATTAATCGCTGCTATATGGGTGGTTATCAAGCTCGGGCGGCCCGACGAATTATTTTGTACTGATAATAAAATACATTGGGTGTTTAGTAATCTCGACCTTGATGAAACCGTTTAAGATTGTACCAGTCAAACCACTTAACCAGACTTTACTTTAATACTTTAAGTCACTGAATATATATATTATAAAAGTAAACAATTTAATGTTATGCCATATCCGTTTTGAAAAATTTATCATATCAACCTTTTTCGTCCAAGCTGATCTGGATATCGTGATTCTTCAAACTAGCTATCAATTCTTTGCTGGTGAACGAGCACTTTGATCGGTATTGAAAATCTGCTAATAACCGGAGTCTTGAATGGCAAGCTCTATGAGCTGCCGTTTCCAGCTATTGATCCCCCCTCCCCAAGCTGTCAGTTGGGGAGTGCTTTCGTCTTTCCCGTACCGTAGTCTGCTTCACTAGGCGTCTTTATTTATAATAACTTGATCAAAATATTAAACATATGAATGAATTATATTTAATCACGCGAGCTGAGTACCATATGAAATTTTGAATATAAGATTGTATATGTTTAATGCTCAATCTATGAGCATATACAGATAGATCTTTCTCCGGAACGTTATCGAGTCAAATCATCAAATGAATCGTGGGGTAACAAAAAACGATAGCCTATTTCAATAAGATATACTTGTGAAAGCATTAATTTCATTACTTTGATATGTCTCTGGTTTCAGCTAGTACAATCGTGTACTCCAAAAAAATGGCAGTTCTATCAGAATTACCTCATATCCATTGAAATGAAATCTCTAACTCTTACAGTTCTTCTCCCTTAACTTGATCCAATGCTTTTGCTTTAGGTAATTTTTTCTTTGCAAGTAAAAGCTTCGTTGCAAAGTTTGGTCTTATTAGGGAAATTGCCATGATTGCCAAACTTTCACTAAAACCTTTCGCCAAAAGCAGATGCAAAAGTACTCTTTCATCTGGATAAGTTGCACTATCTTCTTCGAATACACCTGAGTGACACCAAAAATCAAAGGCTATTTGGTTTAAGTACTTTAAATTATTGGATTTGTGATAGTTTTTTAGTTTTCCTAGATTTTGAAGATAAACTTCATCAAGCTCATCCAGAGCTTCTGGAGGTCTTCCCTTTGAAGCATACTCGGGTCTTATAATCGTTGTTGCTGCCTTGGCTAACTTTTTATCGAAAGGTATATCAAGATCTAAGTTCATGAAATAATTAACTATCACTTCATTATTCCAGCAAGGTAATTTATATTCCTTTGATCCGGGTTTCTTATTTCTTTGGCTACAACCCCAAAATTCAAATGATGCATGATTCATTTTCCTTAGCATCTCAGATCTATATATTTCTGCGACATTGTTAGGTCTGCGACGAAGAGAACCACCAAAAAATTTATAATGTTTTAATAATTCTTTTGTAAAATAGTTAAATAAGTCTATATCTGGAGGAGGTTTTTCTCCATTTTTTATAAATTTACTGACATTAGAAGGAGAGAACGGATTTCGGTCTCTCCTTTTTATATAGAAGGGGTCAGATTTGTACTCATCCTTTTCATCGCATGGGTTATCCTGAAGAGAACCAAGAAATTTATCAACTTGTGTTTTTGCTATCCATAAATTTGCCAAGCTAACCTCGAGTTCGGCATCTGAACCTACTTTATGAATGTACCAATGTGACCAAATCTGACGCTCATCAAAGTCGCCATTACAAATTTTGGAGATAGTCAATCTCTCATCGCTTTCCCAAGGCAGTTTGATACCTGTAAGTTGATGAAAATGATTAATTGAGTAGCCATATCGAGCATTTCCTAGTAAAGCAACTCCTGATATTTCTAAATCATGACAATGATTTCTACTTAATACCAATAATTTTGGACAACACCATTTGTGCGGCTCCCCAAGTTCCTGTGGAGCAAGGTTAAAGAAATCAGACTTTTCTTCTAATAAAAGCTCGTATCCCGGCGGAACACCCACTAGAATTTTAATTCTTCCATGTGTTCCAGCATAAAGTAAATCACTTTGTTCGCAATTCGCAATTTTTGCAGCTTCACTCAATGAATAAAATTCAATTAATAGCTCTGGGGTTTTTTCCTGGTTAGAATTTGTGTTTTTTTTGGGCATACAATAAAGTTTATTTCATTTAAGATAATAAATCGATTCTGCTACCATAAAATCTGTAATCAATTGATGTGTATATATATTGTTAAATAAACTTCCAAACTAATTATATTCTCAAATCGCATTCGAGAAAACATATAGTGAATAAAAAGCTTTTGGTCGACTGATGGGCTAAAAAAATGGAAAGCGAGTTGGGCAATAGGAAATTTTGTTTATTTCAACCGTCTTATGACAGATATTTAATTCAATTAACTTTTTCATATTTAATGATCTCTCCATTTTTAGTTTTAATTTGAAATAATTAATAATAGGTAAACCCCCGGCTCTGCCGGGGGACTCCTGAAGGTTTGACCGTTACGGCAATCGTCGTACCGTTCTCGTCCCAACTACGAGACGAGGAATCAAAGATGAAGGAGTACCAAAGTTTGAGTCATACACGCTGGGATTGTAAATACCATGTGGTATTTATACCCAAGAGGCGAAAGAAGATGATATTCGGTAAGCTTAGGAAGCACATAGGAGAAGTGCTGCATGATCTTGCAAATCAGAAAGAAAGCGTGATTGTAGAAGGGCATTTGATGCTGGATCACATCCACATGTGTATAAGCATTCTGAGCTTCCCCCGAAAAATAGTCTTCCAAGGGTGACGTACAATTAACGTTACTATTGAGAGGAAGACGATGAAGAAGATACCGAAGCAGGAATACACGACCGAGTTCAAGGAGCAAGCGGTCAAGCAAGTGAAGATGGGAAAGTCGATTGTTCTGGTAGCGAAGGAACTGGGACTGGTAGAACAAACACTGCGCAACTGGGTAAAGTTGGCGGAGGCAGGCAAACTTAACGGTAAGGGTACCAAGGTTATCACACCGGAACAAATGGATCTATCCCGGTTACGTGCTGAGAATGTAAGGCTAAAACGGGAGTGTGAAATC
>JAUXZS010000017.1 GCA_030692515.1 Bacteroidota bacterium | reverse complement strand
TGCTTGTTTAGAAAACCAATAGAGGATTACATCTGTGTATGAGCCTTTATGCTCTGGTCTATACCTAATTTGCCTCTATTGGTGTTAACTTTATCACTAAAGTTATTCTATTCAATAATCAAATGCAATACTAAGAGGTCTATGCACAAAGGTCAGTAAGCGGTTAGCCCTCTATATAAAATTGCGCCAATTTAAACTAATTGGCGCAGTTCTTTTTTTTGTCCCTCGTTATAAGTGCGGTGGGGACTTATTGATTTTTATTAGCAGCATTAGGGAGTTCCATAGTTGCAGTAAGCAGGTCTATGTTTGCAGTACAAAGTTCCATAGTTGCAGTAAGTAGGTCTATAATTGCAGTTAGTAGGTCTTTATTGGCAGTAAGGAGTTTTGTTAATGCGGTTCAAAGTTCCGCTTTTTCAGTAAGCAGTTCCGTAAGGGCAGTAAAAAACTCCGTATTTGCAGTACGGAGTTCTTTAATTGAAGTAGGGAGTTCTTTATTTGATTGATTCTAATGTTGCATCTAAGGCTCTACCTGCATCGGCCTTTGTTAGTTTTGAATGACTGGCAATGGCATCAATTAATTCGTTTTTCTTCATCCCGAAAACATATTTTAGTATTTCGGGTTCGGTCATTTTTTTTATTATTCGTCCTGCATCGGCTTTGGTTAATTTGCTTCCCGAAGCAATAGCATCAATCAACTCTGCTTTTGTAAGATTGCTCAATGTTGGAAATACTGCAACAATGAACTCTTTAATTATTTTGTCTTTTTTCATTTCGCTCGTGGGATTTACTTTTTTATAACCTTACAGGGTATCCCGCTTATTTCTTTATACTCCGGGCTTGTTGCGCCGAATACTGATTTTACATAAGCCTTTACATCTTTTGAAACTGCACACAGGCCGTTTAGTTCATCGTACAAAGTTTTATCTCTGCTAATGCGCGAATTACTTACGGTTGTGTAAGCATTAATTACATTAGTGTTGGCGGTTTTAAAGCCAGTTAATTTTGTATTTAATGCCGCAATTTTTAAATCGTTTTCGTTGGGCGTGTAACTTGGCTCTGTGGTAAGCAAGGTTATCATTTTTGAAAAGTGCTCAATTAAACTATCGTAACTTAATTGCGAAACCGAAATTTGTTTTGACTCCGGAATTACAACAGGCGGATTGTTTGGATCTACAACTTTATTTGCTTCTTTACCTCCAAATACAACTTTTAGTTTTTCGGCACGAGTGCCTTGTATTTTACGGTTTATTGTAACGGCATCTTTTATTGTTTCTTTGGTTGCGCTTGTTGCTTCTAAGGCATTAAGCACACGGGTTGAAAATTTATGAAAACCATCGAACGTAATTATGCGGGCGTTGGATGCATTGTTAAACGCTATGCTTGTTGTATCAACACTTGCAATAACGTTTTTTGCATTGGTGTGCAGGGTTTGCAGTTGTGGAATTTTTAATGAGTTTTTACTTGGGTTATACGTTACGCCATATCCTACGCAAAAGGAAATAAGGTCTTCAAAGTTTGCTACGTTTTTGTTGTGGCCGGTTTCGGAGGTTGATGCCATAATTTTGAGGGGTTTAAGTGTTATTTGCTTTATTGAATTGAGTGAAAAAATCTCTGGGGGTTATTTCTAATTGTTTTAATACTTTATCAATATAATCGGGCGACATATTTATTTTTCCGTTCTCTAACCTCCATATATATTGTTTTTCTACATCTAATTTATCGGCTAACTCTTTTAAAGTAAGCCCCCGTTTTATGCGTTGCTCTTTAATTGCCCTTCCTATTATTGTTTTAGAGCTATCCACGGAAGAACTATACAAATAAAATGGTTTTCATCGTGATAAGAGTAACCCCAATATGGTTACAAATAAAAAAGCCCTCGATTTCGCGAAGGCTTTTGCTTAATTGAGTGAAAGCAAATATGTATGGCGGTGGTTTACTCATTTTTTTGTTCCAGTTTGCAGAAAATATGCTCATTGTTTCGTTATCAGGGTATTTTACTATTCAAACCGAACAGGGTTAACCTCTCCTTTTACTATTGATTGGCAATTAATTTTAATGTCGTTTTGTTTTATTTTATCGGTCACCCATCCTAAAGGGTAATATTCGGTTTTGTCATTGATTTTTTCAATTAACAAATAATCTGCTAAAAAGAAATTTTTGAGATTATAATCAGTTTTTATTACTTCAAAATATCTTTTTTTATTCAGGGACGAAATAAAACAAGTTATTTTGTACATGGCGTCTAAATCTTTGCCTTTGTACAATTGATTTTTTGTAATTTCGATTTTATCGTTTGCATAAGTAATGTCCGCGAAACGATTAATGGGGTGCATGTTTATGAACATGGCTGACAAAATGATTATTGCTTTCATGGTTACAATATTTTAAATTATTGATAATTGCTTTATTTGAAAATCCACATTAAAAGGAGAACTAATCCAATTGTAAAGCCGCTAACAGCCCCATATAAAAAATATTGCCACCTTCTGCTTTTCATTTGCCGTTTTAAAATTTAAAGCTAACTCCTCCTGTTACGTAAGAGATACCGTAACCAACCTCGGCAAATAGAGCAACTTTTGGTACAAAATACCAACGGCCTCCAATAAATAAAGAATATGCTGGATAAACATTGCTACCGGTGAAACGATAATTGTAAGCCTTGGGATCTGGATTACTGGTTTCGTAATTGTAACTTTGAATTCTAAGCCCTGCTAAAAGACCGGCATACAGCTCCGCTTTTTCAGCCATTAAAAAATCGAAATGATACGCACCTCTTGCGGCTACCATATAATTATTCCAACTATGTTTGTAGTAGTAGTTGCCTTTATAGCCATTATCGTCATAAAAGTAATTGTAGGTAGAACTGGCGCTTTGAAATCCTAAGTAAGCACCCAAACCTAAATAACCCGGGCCAAGTTTTTTAGGATACCCTTGCTCGTAGGATAAACTGAAAGCAGGACTAACCTTATAGTTATATCCGTAACCACTATATCCAGAATAGTAGTTAACTCCACCGAGACCAACTCCAAGGTTTATAATATGCGAATTTTCATCAAAACATTTAGGTTTTGAATCGCTGGAATTTTTCTTCTTATCACCACCTTTTAATCCTTGGGCATTTGTTATTATGACTGATAGCATTAATGCTGTAAATACTAATACTGTTTTAGTCGTTTTCATGTTTTAATTATTTAAAGTTTTATCTTCAGTTGCCCTGTTGCCGACTCTTCAGTATGCTGTTACCCATTTTATTTACCAACCCACTTAGGTTTGTCAAAAATTAACCAACCCCTATTGGATTTTATGCACTCCGGTATTCTTAATTTATACGTTTCATTATTGTACTGAAAATTGATTAGAAGTTCACAAAATTCAATGTTATTCTCTTTTTTAACTTTAAGTTCTGAGTTGGAAAATGAACACTTACTCCAATCTATTCCGTTCTTTTTGCCTTTATTGATAATTTCATCAATTGATGTTAAGGCATTTCTTCTTATTTGTTTAGTATTTTCTTCGCTGCGTTTTAAAATATCTTTTTTTTCTTTTTCTGTTCCTTTAAAATCTGTCATAATAGTAATAACATCTTGTTTAGAAGGAACAGAGCTTTCTATATGGCTTTTATCATTTTGACTGACTGCCATAAAAAAAGTCTCGCCTAATTCTTCGATAGTAGATTTTGCTGCCTTTTGTGGTTCCATAGTTTTTGTGTCTATTTGCGCTGAAGCGGTTTTGTTATCGGGCTCAGTACATGAAAACATGCTTATTATAATTGTAACCGGTATTACTCGTAAAATTATTTGTTTTTTCATGGCGCCTAAATTAGTTAGTTTTAATTATTTCTATTGTTACAATAAATTTTTCAAAGGAACAGCAAGAAACAGAAGTGAAAAGTATTATCATTAAACATCTCCTGCTTCAAGCTGTCTTTGAATTTTAGTTTTAAGGGTTTTATAAATCTTTAAAATATAATCTCGCACAAATAAGTGTTTTTTAGTTTGAAAAAAATGATTGACTAATTCAAGTGCGATAAAACCTACAATAATTGATAATAACCCCTGTAGCCATTCCGGAACATCATTAACTACTACTTTTTTTCTCCCAGCCAATCCAAAAAGATTTTTAAGGCCTCTTCTTTCTAAAACATGGTGCGAAAACATCACTGTTACCCACATTCCGATAATAAAGCCAATAAAATTTCCTATGGCTTGTTTTATAATAAATTCCTTTATCTTTTTTTTCGAGAATTTTTCACGCAATGTTATGGTCTTTGAGTGTTCTTGATTTATTTCAACACTTTCCCATATTTTTTTTGTGTTATAAAAAAGTTCCTGATTTTTTTCGCTTTCATTTATCCATTCCAAAAATGCACGCGACTCTTGCGGAGTTTCTTCAGCAGAAAGATGCTTTGATATTATAATCCATATTTTTGAATCCTGCATAATGCTCTGCTTAATTTTATTGATTTCTTAGTTTGTTAAGTTCTGCTTGCGCTGAAAGTATTAAGTTGTATAATTGATTTTCGAGTTCTTTATTGATGTGCTTTTTGTTTCTCACCAGATTAAGCTGTGCATTATCAATAAGATTTTCGCAATATTCCACTCTTTCTTTTTTAGGCAATTTGCTGATAGTTGTATTATAAAGTGAATCTATTTGTTCAAGCGATTCCATAATTGTTTATTTTTTTCGTAACCCTCTTTTAATTTTGTGGAGAACTTTTTTCGCTTCTTTCTCAAGTTTTGAATCTGATTTATGATTTATTTTTCCCCACCAAAAGTCATTTTCATTATTTTTTTCTTTTTTGTACTCTTTATCGTTTTTATTAAAATTTATTTTGTCATCCGCTTCGAGTTTAACGGCGGAGGAAGGAGTTGCGCCTTGTTCACTAAAAGCAACCTGCCCTTCAAACACAACAACACACACATTATCATCATGCTCATTTGCTTTTACATTAAACGAAGTGCCCATCACCCTTACTTGTATACCTTCGGCGTATACAATAAATGGTTTGCCGTTTTTACTTATTTCAAAATAGGCTTCGCCAGCGAGGTAAGCCATTCTTGCCGTATCTGCAAAGTCTTTGGCATACGAGATACTCGAATTTTTATTAAGAATTATTTTACTGCTATCCGGTAGATAAAATATATTAACGGTATCAGTAGTTGTGATTTCGGCAATCTGGAAATTATTGTTAGGCTGAACCTTGTTGTTGGAAAGCATAAATTTTAAAAGGAAACCTAAAGCCACAACGACAAGAATGGCCGCAGCAATTCTAAACGTGTTTATTTTTGGCATGGTTAAAACTTTAGCGCCTGACTTAGCAGATTCAATTTTAGCTTTGAGTTTTTTCCATTCCTCATCTGTATCAGGAGAGTATTCCGAATATAATCCTCCAGAAACATTCCAGGTCTTTTCGATTTGTTTAAACAGAATTTGGTTATCAGAATGAGCATTAATCCATGAATCAAATTCCTTCTCTTCTTCGGTAGAAAGCTCAGTCGAAAGTTTTTTGATTATAAGTTTAAAAGAATCCTGATCCATAGTAACTCTATCGTTTTATTTAGCTTGCGTGGTTGAAGTTTTGGTGCTTCCTTTTTTATCTTTATTAGCGCCGACTCCATAACCTACGCCGGAGCCAACAGCGCCGCCAATAATACCGCCTACAACAGCACCCTTTGTTTTATCTTTACTCACGGCAGCACCTGTTACCGCGCCGGCTACAACACCCGCACCGGCACCAATTAAAGTTCCTTTTGTTTTATTACTCATTTTTTTCTTCTTACCGGTAGGGTCGGCGGAGGAGTTTTCAGCAGTTGAAGTTTCGTTTGTATTATTTGATTCCGGATTGGAAGCCTGTGAGTTTGCAGACTGGTTATTGGCCTCATTGGAATTATTCGTGTTATTTGAAGAATTTTTAGGTTGCTTTATCTTAATGTTATTTCCCTGAAGATTGTCGTTGTTAGGATTGGTAACACCGTTTAAAGCATTCATTGAATCAACAGTTCTTTGTCTTATTTCGTTCGTATAATTAACTGAATTAACGGAATCCAATACTGCTTGTCTTGCAAGGTCGGCTTCCTTTTTTGAGTCGCTACAGGCGACGATTACTAGCAGTATGGGTAATGTAAAATAGATTCTCATAAGTAATTGTTTTTAAAAGTTAATTAATATACAGTGCCTATAACTATATGACAATTGAAAAAATGGTTACCACTATGCAAATAATTACCTTTTTTGTTAAAAGAGAATAAAGACTTAAAAGACAAGAGATTAAAGAATGCTTTTAAACAGCATTATAACTATCATTAATGATAGGAATTGAAGAAGAGCAGAGATACCTGCGGATATAGATATGATAAGAAACTCTTTTGTGAGATACGGTTTAAGTTCTTCACGCATTATTGAAAGTGCTTTAACCATTTGGTTCTCGACGGTATTAACGGAAATATCAAGGTGTTCGGCAATTTGTTTGTAACGCATGCCATCATATCTATTTAATATAAAAATGGCTCGGCATTTCGGCGGAAGGGTTAATAAAGATTGTTCTATAAGTGATTCAAGTTCTTTAAGTGTAATATTTTTTGAAGCGGTTTCTTCGGAAGCAGAGGCGGTGAATTTAATTTCTTTCACATAACTTAAATGACGTTTATTAGTTTCTAAATAATTAATGCTGGCATTTGAAGTAGATTTATAAAGATAACCCTCGATAGAAGTTCCTATATTTATTTCATTACGCTTGTCCCATAATTTAAGGAACACATTCTGAACAATATCTTTTGCTGAATCTTTATCATGGGTTATTCGATAAGCGGTATTACACAGCTTCTTGTGATTTGATTTAAAAAGTTCTTCGTATTCGGAAACGGAAAGCGTCATAATAGAATGCTAAGTTAATACATTTTACGCAAATAAATTAAAAAGGTTTTATCAGGCCGTGCTTTTAACTAAAACGATAGAGTGATTGAAGGACATCACTAACCGATTGCAGAGTAAATCCTTTTTGCTTGCCTCTTTGCAAAAAGATTGGAACGGAAAGCGCGACCGCCTTTTCGGCGGGAACGGCCAAATTTTATTATTTATCTTTAATATCTATGTTATACCGTAGATTTTCATTCAGAAAAAGCGGAGATTATCCTTTTAATAAATAAAAATACCGCACGCCCGTGGCTTGCGCTTTGTTTGAACGAAGTGAGTAGCGCATAAACGTGGCGCTTTTCGCGCCACACCTATTTGTGTGCGGTGGGAGATTTAACTGATTTTGTTTTTGCCTGTCTCTTGCAAAAACAAATTGAGTTAAATGTGGGATAGCCAAAACGGCTTTGCCGAAAAAGTGCGTTGGCTTGTGGGATAGGTGTTCTAATGGCTTTCAAGCCAAGAGCGTCTGCAAGCAAAAAAATAAACCTCGGTTATGTCCCTACAAATGGTTGTTTGGAACCCGTCCGGAAAAACCGCTAACGAAATGTTTTTATTTACTATGAACTGTCTTGCGAAGCCGATGTCCGCGCGCATTACTTATAACGTTTAGCAGCTACTGGTAGTTTTTTGCTTTGTCAAGTTACGCATTTGAGCGCTAACCCGCAAAAAATTGCAAGTAGGTGCTGTTACCAGTTGTGCGCCACACACAGGTGATTTACGGATTTACTCAATAATTAATTTGTTCCTTAAAGTCTGTCCGTTTGAGTTACTTAAGGAATAAAAGAAAATGCCCTTCGGTAAATTCGTGTCGACGGTTATATTAGTCAAATTGAATTCCTTTAAGAAAACTAATTGTCCAACGCAATTGTAAATTTCAATTCTGTCGGCTGAAAGTACGTTGTCAAATTGCTTAATTGTTATTTGTCCGCTTGAGGGATTAGGATAAACAAGAATATGAGAACTTAAGCTACTTTCTTTAATGCTCACGTCTGTAACAACGGCATTTAAAGTTGCAGAGCCAGAAGATAAAGTTGATGAAACTGCACTTGCGCTCATTTTAATTCCGTTGATAATACCTAAGTTTAAAATTGTGTTTGAAGTCAGCGTCGGTTTTATTTTGTAATGAAGGACGGCAATTTTACCATTGCCACTTGCGTTAACTTGATTTGTATGAGTTGTCGCCGTATGCAGAACGCCATTTGAAAACATTCTCTTTCGAAAGTGCAAGTTATTTGAATTTACAAAAGAGGAGATATATTCAATCCAAACTGAATCGGTTTCAATTATACTGTTGTCGTAATTTAGATCGAATGAAACACCGTGAATATTGCTAATGCTGTTAGAAACATCGCCAAGGTATATTGAAGCAGAACCCCATTTGTTTTTTGATACGTCAGTTTGGTCAGGCACAATCGAGATGTCGGGATTTGGCGCTAATAGCTCAGCTGCTTTTGTGTGTGTTAAATTGAAATTTAAATAAACTGCAAGCGTATCGTCTAGGTTAACAACGCCATCGCCATTGCAATCAGCGTTTGCTTTATTTTTACCTGTGCTAACTGAACCAGTCCAAGGAGAGTAAATAGTGCCAGCCCACGCATTACTTGTCGACGTTCTCGCAGGTCCTGTTTGATTAAACTGCAAACCAATTTCTAAAATGTCAGTATTATTTGCAATGCCATTTAAATTTGCATCACCTGGCCAAGCGCAATCAATGCTTACTGTCTGTGTAAATGTGATCATGTCAGTACATGTGCCGTTTGCACCAGTTATAGTGTAGGTCGAATTTACTGTCGGCGAAACAACAATGTTACTACCATTACCACCGGGAGTCCATGTGTAATTTGTTGCGCCAACCGCAGTTAGTGTGGCGTTTTGTCCTGAGCACAAAATATTGGATGATGATGATGCGCTAAGCACAGGGATTACATTTATTACAACTGAAACTGTTGCGCTATTTGCGCAGGAATTAGCGTCGGAACCACCGATTGTATAAACACCACCGCAACCGCCAACAGCAGTAAAGCAATCATTTTGATTAAAAGAGGAATAACCACAAGGGCCAGACCAATACCATATTTGTAAAGAGCCGCTAGCGTTTAAGCAAACATTGTCGCCAGCACAAACGGGAGAATTGGCACTGCCCGCAACAGACGGAACGCCATAAACACTTATACCTTGAGATATTTCTCCAATGCACCCGTTCGCATCAGTTCCAAACAAAGTGTAAGTTGTGTTTGATATTGGTTGTGGAGAAATTACTACGTTTGAACCATTTAATGCGCTGGGCATCCAAGTGTATGTAACGGCTCCGTCACCAGTCATGTTAAGTCCGCCAATATTTGTCGGCGGGGGACAGATAGGCAAAGAATTAACAACGTTGAGTGTAAGGATTGGAATAGAATTTACTGTTATTGAATTGTCGAAACTATATGAATTTGTTCCGCTTGTCGTAGCTAATGTGATTGTAAAAATACCCGAACTAGGAAATGTTATTGAGGTCGTAGAATTATTCGGAGCGGCAAATGTTGGTCCAACTGGATTTGATGACCAAGTATAACCGCTAACTGTCAAGGTGCCGTTGTTGGAAGTAACAGTCAACGAGTTTTGTTCACAAAAAGTTGTCGCCATTGTGAATGTCGGCTGTGCATAATTTACGATGACCGAAAAGAATAACGAAAGTAAAAGTAGTTTTCTCATATGTCGAGGTTAAAGGTATTTAAAGATAAAAAATAAAGTCTTAATTACGTAAGTCGTCGACGAGTTTTAACTTTTCCGCTCTCTCGTCCGTCGGCGCATTACTGGTAACGGTTTGCAGCTACCAGTAGTTGGCGTTTTGGAACACTCAACTGTCTATAACCACAAATGTAAATTTAATGAATTAATGTTTATACTCGCACTTCCGCGCCAATTACTGGTAGGTGCTGTTAGCACTTAGTTGCCGCCACACAGAATAATTAACCGTGTCTGTTTATAAGTCTCCGCATATTTTTTACTGGTCGACTTACTTTAGAATAGATGGATTAAAGTCTAATTACTACAAACTGAAAACTCTTTAGGGCTTTTTGTCCACCCATGTTCATTTATTGCTAATGTATGTATTTTTGCGTGCGATGGCAAAAAGCGGTTTGTCGAACCGCCGGTACCTAGCACCCTTAAGCATGGGGAGAAAAAAATGCAAGCTTATGCGACGCCAAATAAAATCATTTACAATAGTGTTAAAGCGGCGCATGTGCTTGCATTTTGTGCGAAGGCTTACACAATGGTCGATGCACAAACATTTATACGTTTAGGTCAGTACGTTATTTAAAAGCGGATCGACTTGGGAGATAACTTACATTAAAATACCTATACGTATACCTGGGCCGCTACCTTTATAGTTATAAATTATACGCTCATTTTGAAATGATTGGTTAACAGCAGTTAGTTGAAGAAAAGAGACAAAGCCACGTTGGTAAAACATGCTTACTAAAATGAATTTGTCCTTGCTAACCGCTCGGGTTACAGTTAAATTTATATTTAAACCAATCCCAATAACTTTTAAATCATTGTAAAATGTGAAATTAGAATTCTGAATTTGAAGACTATCGTTTAACCGTGATCGATTATTTAGAAAAAGTATAGGACCACTTGAAATAATTGCATTATATTCATTAGTAAGGTTGAAAGAATATGTTTTATTTACTTTTAAATTATAAAACCAGTTATCAAGGTCAAAATTTTTCTCCTGATTATATTCTGAGCTTTGTTTATCTTTAAATTTTATGTTATAATTTTTTGTTGATGAGCCAACTGCGATTTGCCAACCATGTTTAGGGGTTACAAATGTTGTTATGCCAATTTCAAATGATATATCTGGAATGAACCCGAATTTAAAATATTCATTGCTCTTATTGTATTGAGGTTGGTTATGAACTAGACCTAAAGCAAGAGAGGCATAATTTTTCTTTTTGTAAAATTTTTGCTCAGACTGAGCGTTTACAAAAGTAAAACAACAACAAAAAGCTGCCCAAAAAGTATATGATATTGCTATTTTATGCATATTGGTAATAATAAGCCTATATTAATATTTAGACCATCACCTTTACCTCGGATAATTGCCTTGTCATAAACAGAACCATTGTAAAGTGTCGTTGTGTGTATTGAATTAAAGGGGGTAAATCCAAAATTTGTAAATAAAGAAAAGACCACGAAAATGTCTTTTTTTTGAAATAGCTTATATTGAAGATTTATATTAGCTACAAAACCACTAGCAATTTTTTTGTCTATTAAAATAGAGTCCTTAATTATTACAACATTTGAAGTAGACCCGATTGAATCAATGATTTCTGTTTTACTTCGACCGTATAATCCCTTTCTAAAATTAAAGTAAAGCGATGGGCCTACAGCAAAAATTGCATTGAAGCGGCTGTTAATGTTAAGGTTGTATCCATATGAAATGTAGGTTTTAGAATGTGTGGAGTTTGAACCAACGTCTGAACTAATTAGAGAAGCATTTGAATAGGTATTCGATGGATAACTGGCCTCATATCTGAACTTATATCGAGTTAGATTACTACCTACATAAATAATGTGCGCTTTCTTTTTTCCTAAAAATGATTGATAGAAGAAATTTAAGAGGAGTGAATTTGAGGTTAATCCTTTGGTTTTATTGTTTAAACTAGAAGTTTTTACTGTATGAAAAATTAAACCAGTCGAAATCCCGACATGCCTGATGCATTTTTCGGACTCTTGACTAATGCCGCTTACTTGGTAGAGGGCAAAAGAAATAACAAGCAGTAGTTTTTGCATAGAAAAAAATCCCCTGCTTTAAAGTTAAAACAGGGGGATTTATTTTTTATTCGATTGAAACATTTAGAAGAGATGACCAAGTATTTCCGGTTCTCGCGCGACCAGAAGAAGTTAATTTTTTAGATTCAACCTTTCTCACTAGACCTCCATAAATATTCAAATGACCTCCTACAGTTTTTTTGTTATGTAAAGTTTTCATTAAAGGGCCTATGCTTCCCATCAAAAAACAATCGCCAGCAACAATTTGCCCACTAAGCCCATTATTAATTTCAGTGGCATTTTCCTTTGTCCAAATAGAACCAGTTTTTTTGAAATTTTCTGTTTCAGAATCTACATCAGCACCAACAGGACCATAATTCCATACCCAAATTTTTACCTTAACTCTCCTATTTGAAGCATAATTACTAGTCTTATCTTTCTGCTGCCAACCAATACAACTTAGGCTACTTAAAAGCGAAGGGGTAGAATTACCAGTTTTCATATCAACTTCTGCACCTGCGGTTGTACAGTGTACAACGTTTTCCAACTCTGATGAAATATCTTTACAATTAACTAAGGTATTATATTTACCAATACTGCCATCTCTTATTTCAAAGTGCGAACCATCAGGCATAAAAAAATAAATGATATTACCTGCTTTTACAGCTCCTTTGCTATTTAAAACGGTTCTAAATCCTATGCCAGGCATAAACATATTGTCAGGGTCTGTTTCAGGATTAGCTTCTTCTGTATTAAGCCAATCGTTTCTTAACTGTTGAACATAGCTTCTTAAAGAGATGTAGCCATCAAATGAATTTTCAAAACATTCAGATGGATAATACTCACTTAAAGGAAAAGTATTCGAATAATGTTTGACCTTTATGTCTTGTATAGTAGCGGTTAAGGTTTCTAAAGAACTAAAGCACAATAGACCATCTTGTAGATATGCGCCATTAGTGGCTGGACAGAGATTTGGATTTCTAGCCTGTGTTGCAGTACTAGTCTGATCAAATGTACTTAAAGAGGAGTCAGTAGGATTAGTTGTATTATTCTGTTTTTTGCAACCAAATAGGAAGACTATAAAGCAGAAGGCTAATTTTGTTCCGATTTTTTTCATAGTAATTTTTTTAGTTTTAGTGATTAATAAATTTGAAAAGTACACTCTTTTTTAATTGCACCTCCTTTTTAAATACAATATCAGATTTTAAAATCGATTATACAAATATGAAAGCAATAAAAAAATGTTGATTTAACAATTAAATAATACCATACGCATGTTGCGCCCTTTATGTTGCCAAAGGCAAACGGGCAAAACATGCCCGCCTGCAAGGTGGGCGCAATATTTCTGCGTACTGGGGCTGCAAGTGATTTGCAACCCGCCATAATTTACAATTAAATCGGGCTTGGTTGGGGGCATCGCTCGCTTTGCGTGCGCCCAACTTGCAATTGACTTGCAGCGAAGGGATAGACAAAACGCCTTTGGCGAAAGGTGCGCTTGGCTGTCGCGATAGCTGCACTATACGGCTGTCAGCCGTGTGAGCGCCGGAGGCAAAAATACATACACCTGTCTAATTACGATTATGGTTGTTTGGAACCCATCCACCTGCCCCTAAAAAGCCCTTGAAGAATTTCTTGTCGAAAATGTTGTCTTGGAACGATGTCCCCCGCGGCAATTAGTGCTAACGTTTGGCAGCTACCCGAAGTTGGCATTATAAAACACCCACTGTCAAGTTGCTAAGTGTAAATTTAATGAATTAATGTTTATTTATCTACTTCCGCGCCAATTTTGGGTAGGTGCTGTTATATGCTGAGCGCAACACACAGTATTTTGTCGGTGTCCGCCATTTGGGATGCGTTTTTTTTGCCTTACCTAATTTTAT
>JAUXZS010000010.1 GCA_030692515.1 Bacteroidota bacterium | reverse complement strand
GGGAACCTTTATTTACGATCTCCATCAATTCCTCAACTTCTCCTTTACTGAGTTTAATTGTATATCGTATCATAACTGATTGTTTTACGAATATACAATATATTTTTATTACGTCATAATATATTTAACTTAACACTAGATCATCTGAAGTCAAAAAAGTTCAAATCTGGCGGGAGTTATTCGGGAGTTCGCCGGTTAGAAACTAATAATATATTGAAATAGAGGCGGATAGGGCCATGGTTCATGTCCCGTACGATCCGCAAATAATCCCCCAACGTTATTTATGGGATTTTTTGTTGAAATGGATAGAAGATTCAGGAAATTTTATTTTGTAGTTAATTTCCTTTATAATGTTTTTCCCTTAGTTCATTTTCATTATCCATTGCCGGACCTTGAATTACTTTTCTCCAATCAATCTTGTAGTTATATTTCTCCATTGCTTTATCCCAATCAAAGATGACCTTATCGGGGAGTTCAAAGCTGTAAGTTTCTAGATTAGGTTCCTTGGTAAAAAAATCATCTAATAAACTTGAGGTAATATCATATTGATTGACATACGGAACCCCTAAAATATTGTAAATCACTTTTAAGATGGATCCAAAATTTGCATGGGTTTTTGAAACATAATTTCTTTTTACATAAGGACCAGCCATCATTAAAATACTTCTATGAGCATCTAAATGATCAACACCGCCCTGTGGGTCATCTTCAGTAACAATTACAAGCATATTTTTCCAGTAAGGTGTTTTGCTTAAAAAGTTTAAAGTTCTGCCGAGAGCTAAATCATTATCGGCCATAAATGATTGAGGGTATGAATATCCATCTTCTGGCCTAACGCCTGCACCATGATCATTGGGCAACATCATTGTAATGAGTTGAGGTAAGGTATCTTTCCCATTTAGCCACAGTTTAGTGAATTCTTCCTCAAATTGCTTAGCCCTATATTGATCCGGAATATTGGTATTATATCCGGCAAAGTTATGAGAAGTCTTACTCCATAATGCTTTTTGCATAGGAACCATTACAATATGCGCTGCTCCCGTTAAAGTGTCCGTCCACGCTTCCCGAACATGGGCAGTTTCATTTGCTTGTCCGAAGTTATAATAGGATATATTTTTTCTTTCTAAAGCTTCCCATAAACCACCTATTTCTGCATAATCTTCCGGATCCATACTTCCGGTAGATCCCGGAAATCTTCTTCCCGGGGCGGATGAAAATAATTTTGCTGTTTTGCTTACACTTGAATTACTTTCAACCCATTCATTCGGAATGACTCCAAGCATCCAATGATGGCCATGAATAGAAGCATCACTATCGCAATAAAAATTATCGCTTACCGCAAACTGACTTGCAATTTTAATATGGTTCGGACTAATATTGACACGTTTGTAATTTGTACTGTCAAGCTTAACCAGAACATTATTCCCGTATCTGGCTAAACTGGTATCTCCACGTACATTTTTAACCTGACTTAGAACTTCATCAAAGGTTCTGTTTTCCTTGGTTATGTATACAATATGTTTAATAGGCGATACTGAGCTTCCTGGTTTTGTAGGCAAGGCACTGATATTTTTGTTTTTTAACCTTATATAGGTATTGTCAATAACCTCCTTGGTATATGTTTTTAATTCTTCTTCAGTCGGATTTTTTACCTTTTGGAAGGTGCCTAATTGTATATCGCCAATATAGTTGCCTTGTGGAGGCTTAATGAAATTTTGTCCGCCATTTGGACCAGCGCCATATCCCCTGCAGGAAATGATGTATATATCTGATTCATTGGCAGAAAGTTCAACCCTTGTTGGCCCCCAGCCAGTTGGAATCAATCCCTTGGTAATACCGGTACGAGTATCAATAACTGCAACTGCATTGAACCCTAATAAGGTAACATATAATGTATTCTGATCTTTACTTAGAGTCAAACCAAAAGGAACCAAACCACGATATTTATCAAGGGTTGTATCAACTTTTATTGCTATGTGTTTAATTATTTCTCCCTTTTTGTAATCGATTACTGAGATATTGTCATTGCTGGCATTACTTACATATGCGTATTTCTTTCCTATTGCTATTGAGTTTGGACTCGAACCGCCCACAACCTCAATATCATCAATCCATTCGCCTAATAAATAACCGGTTTTAAGTTTTTTAATAGTTTTGTTCTTGGCTAAATCAATAACAAATACACTCATTGCTTCATCTGAATTCGGATCTCCCAAACCGGGAATCTTCTTTCCATCAATTATTGTTCCTTCGATTGATTCTTTTGTGTTATTAGGGAAAGGATGCCAATTGATCATTTGCTGATTAATATTTTCTGGAGTTGTACCTTCTACTAATGGATAGGAATACATACCTACATTAGCTACTAATGCTGTTTTAAAATCGGGTGATAGCGCTAATCCAAATGGTTGTCTTCCGGTTGGAATCGATCCAGTAATTTTCTTACTTTTTAAATCTATTCTAACTAACCTAAAATTTCCACGGTCTAGTACTAATAATTCCTCCTTACCCGGATTGTAAACTAAATCACTTGTAAAACTATCTATATAAATAGTATTCCCAAATACACCGTTTAAATCAATTTTATCTATAATTTTTAGTGTTATATAATCATAAACTATAACAGTCCCTTCGTCCCCTCCGCTTAAATAAACATGGTTTAAATCAGGATGAAATGCTACACCTAAAAATGAGCCCTTCTTTAATGGGGCTTCATATTTATTTTCATAATCCGGAATACGCGTTGATTGCATATCCGATAAGGTTATAATGCTGATCACTCCATTGTGTAAAGTAATTGCAGTTTTCCCGTCAGGGGAAATTCTAAGTCCAAATGGATCATGAGTAATTTGGATTGTCTGTCCGGCTGGGCTTACATACCTGCCACTTGGTAATACTGATTTCTTATCAGGGTTTATTGAAGCATATTCTCTATGTCCTGGAACAGAAAGATAATAATCTGCCTGCACTTGAGATTTTAACTTGGAAATTCCACTGAAATAGCAAAGTATTAAGAACAAAAAGCCAAATCGATAATTTTTCATTTTTTAAATTTTGAACATAGATAGGAATCTAAACTAAAGTGAATATATCTATGCTGTTAAGTAATTATGAACATTTCGAATCCTTGTTTTTTAACCGCTGAGTGAATTAATTTAAAGTCAATTGAGCGTTATTTATTTATTAAAATGAAGTTAAATTAAAGCTCTTATAAATTCTTGTTGGGGGTGTTTTAATCATAAAAACAAAATGGTTTGTTAATGTAAAAATTATGTTGTCTCGTAAACTTTGCGTTCAACTAAATCAAACTAAAACCTAAAACAAAATGAAACAGAATTCAATGATTTTTATTAAAAAATTCATTCTTCTGGCATTCATCTTAATTTTTTGTGATCAATCCAATGTTTTTGCACAAAATCAAATTAAAGGAATTGTCAGAGATTCAAACAAACAAAGTTTACCCGGGGTAAGTGTGAAAATTAAAGGGGCCTCCACAGGCGTTGTTACTGACGCTGAAGGCTCTTTCGTACTTAGATCTGATTTAAAACAAGGAACATTAGTTTTTTCTTACATCGGATTTTTGACCCAGGAAGTTGCCATTGATGGGAAATTAAATTATGAAATTTCATTAATCGAAGATGCTACTGCTTTAAATGAAGTAGTGGTTACCGCTTTGGGTATTAAGAAGGATATCCGGCGTCTGGGAGTGGCAATTCAAACTGTTGATGGAGCGTCTTTAGTAAAAGCAAGAGAGCCTAACGCAGTTAATGCATTGGTGGGCAAAGTAGCAGGCTTGACAATTGGAAATCAGCCCGAATTACTAAGACGTCCAAATATTTCTCTAAGAGGTAACCGGGATGTTTTGTTTGTTGTGGATGGGGTACCAATTAATTCTGATACATGGAATGTGAGTGCTGATGATATTGAAAGTTATTCAGTATTAAAGGGAGCCTCAGCTGCAGCACTATATGGTTCCAGAGGAAAGAACGGAGCAATTTTAATTTCAACCAAGAAGGGTTCTAAAGATAAACGAGGATTCCAGGTCGATTTCAATTCATCAAATATGTTGGATAATGGATTTTATGCAATTCCTGTAACTCAGGATGAGTATGGTCCTGGTGATCATGGAAAATATGCCTTTGGTGATGGCCGCGGTGGAGGATTAAATGATGGTGATTATGATGGTGGTTGGGGTCCTAAATTTGAAGGACAACCCATTCCTCAGTATGACTCGCCAGTTGATCCTGTCACCGGGGTTAGAAAAGGAACACCCTGGTTAGCTAGAGGAAAGGATAATCTCAAAAGATTTTTAGATCCGGGAATTCTTTCGACGAATAATATCTCTATTTCTTCGAGTGGAGAGAAATATAATCTGAGATTCTCAGGCTCTCATATTTATCAAAAAGGTATTGTTCCAAATACAAAATTAAATATGACAAATTTTAATATTACCACTGATTATGCGTTTTCAAAAAAATTGAAATTTGAAAGTAGTTTACAATACAATCGTCAGTATACTCCCAATATTCCGGATATAAATTATGGTCCGAACTCTATCATCTATAACATGACTTTATGGGCTGGAGCTGATTGGGATGTTGATGATATGAAAAACTACTGGCAGGAAGGTAAGGAAGGAATTCAGCAGATCTATGCTGAATATCAGCGATATAACAATCCTTACTTCATGAGCTATGAATGGTTAAGAGGACATAATAAATCAGATGTGATTGGCCAGGCTGCAATGACTTATGAGTTTACTCCATTTCTAAATTTAATGTTACGTACACAGGTGACAACCTGGGATTTAATGAGGAATGAGAAGATGCCTTATAGTGCAGGATCATATGGCAGAGATGAAAGAAGGGGAGACTACAGAGAGGATAGACGTAGTTTATTTGAAAACAATACAGACTTATTAGTACGTTTTGATAAGGATTTAGTGAAAGATTTAAATGCGAAAATCTGGACTGGTGCTAATATTCGGACCTTTAATTATAATTCTCAATTCGGAACGACAGATTACTTAAATGTTCCGGGATTGTACAATTTTTCTAATTCAGCGAATCCAGTAAAAATTTACAATTTTGATTCTAAAATGAGGGTGGTTTCTGCATATTATTCAGCAGATTTTACTTACAAGGATTGGTTAACAGTTTCAACCACAGGTAGAGTAGATAAATTGTCAACACTGCCACAGGGTAACAATACATTTTTCTATCCTTCAGTAGCATTATCTACGGTTGTTTCTGATTATATAAAGTTTCCTTCTGTTGTTTCCTTTTTTAAGTTGAGAGGATCTTTTGCAAATGTTAAAGACGGATTAACTCAATCAACCATTGGAACCACGCCAGCAGATAGCTATCCATTGGGTTATGGTGATCAGTATTATTCGCCATATGATGGTCCGACTTACCAAAATTCAGCGTTCTATAGCACTCCATTCACTTATAATAACCAACCTGCCGCAAGGTATACGAATGTTCTGAATAATCCGGAATTACAACCAAGCAGTACTTCACAGTTCGAGTTGGGTGGTGATTTAAGAGTGCTGAAAAACAGAATCGGTTTAGATTTCACCTATTTCAAATCAGATGAGGGACCACGTATTTTCAATCTGCCTATTTCTACAACAACTGGTTATTCATCTACACTGGTTAATGGTATTAAAACTAAAAAAACTGGATTTGAAATTGCTTTAAATGCATCTCCATTCAAAAGTTCAAAAGGCTTGTCATGGGATGTAACTGCTAATTATTCTACTTTCAAAGAGACTTTGAGTGAAATTTTTCCTGGTGTAACTAACTTAAATACATTTTTTAAGGTTGGGGATAGATTAGATAAGTTTTATGGTAGGGCATTTGTAAGAAATCCGAATGGGGAAATTATAAATGATGCATCAGGCCGACCTGTTTATAACCCTGTAAACCAATTTTTGGGACATATAAACCCTGATTTTGTATTGGGTATAAACAACAGATTATCCTATAAAAATGCTTCGCTGAGCTTTCAATTTGATGGAAGATTCGGAGGTGTAATATCTAATTATGTTCAAAGACAAACTTACAGAGGTGGTCGTCATATAGGTACTGTAACAGGTGAAATGGGAGCTGCCAGATATCAGGATTATCTAGGTGTTAAAGCATTTGTTGGAGAAGGAGTTCAGGTAGGAAATGGTGCAGCTATAAAGTATGATTCAGATGGTCGTGTTACTAATTTTTCTGAGTTGACCTATATAAAAAATAATACAAAACAGTTTGTGCAGGATTATGTAAGCCGCTATTATAATTCTGATGAAGGTAACCTAATGAGCAGAACATTTGGAATGTTAAGAGAAGTGGTGGTCGGATATAACTTTCCGACAAAATTGTTTAATAATAAAGTCCAAACCTTTAGTGTGTCTCTTGTAGGAAGAAATCTTTTGTATTTCGCTGAGAAAAAAGACATTGACTTGAATCAATATATTGGTGATGGAGGCTCAGGCTTACAGACACCATCCACCAGAAGATATGGCTTAAATCTTAATATCACGTTCTAATTTTGAAAAATATCATGAAAAGTTTAAAGTATAGTTTAATCCTAATCCTTGTAATGAGCTTCATGGGTTGTGAAAAATCTTTTGAAGAATTAGAAGTGGATTCTAACCGACCAGTAAGTGTTCCCGCTTCATTGGTGCTTCAGTCGGTTCAATATGACATGTATAATAATACTGGTCGGGCATTTAGTGCAGAAATGCGCTGGAATCAATTCTATTGTTCCAACTATAATTATTATGCAACAAACGAATATCAATGGTCAGAAGTTACTAATCACTTTTTTACCTTAAAAAATGTGATTAAAATGGAAGGAGAGGCCAGAAAAGCTGGTTTGGATGCAGTCAATCCTTACTCTGCAATAGCTAAATTTTACAAGGCTTTCTTCTATGATCAAATGTCTAAGCGTGTAGGTGATTTGCCTTTGTCTGAGGGTTTGCAAGGTATAACAGTGCTTAGTCCAAAGTATGATACCCAAAAGCAGGTTTATATTCAGATTTTGAAATGGCTTGAAGAATCAAATTCAGATTTAAGTACCTTGATAACAAAAGGAAATCAAACACTTACAGGTGATATTTATTTTGGAGGTGATTTAAGAAAATGGCAAAAGGCTGTGAATGCATTTCAATTACGAATACTTATTGAATTGAGTAAAAAAGAAGCAGATGCTGACCTGGCAGTTAAGACAAAATTTGCTGCAATTGCTTCCAATCCGACTAAATATCCATTGATGACAAATTTGGGTGAAAGTCTTCAGTTTATTTCTAATCAATATAATAAGTATCCTTCCAATCCTGATAATTTTGGATTTGACGCTACCCGGCAAAATATGTCAAGAGCCTATGTTGAAAGGTTAACAGAACGTAATGATCCCAGAGTAATGGTAACTTGTGAACCCGCAGGATCGCAACTTAAAGCAGGGAAATTGGCATCTGATTTTACCAGCTATGTTGGTGCAAGTTCAGGCGAAGATTTAGCAGACATGTCTTCTAAGGCAGGGACAGCTAATGGAGCAGATTTTGCTCCCGGACAATATTCATTTCAAAACAGAAAAAGATATTATACGAATTATATTGGAGAACCAACATTTTTAGTTGGGTATCCTGAGATGTGCTTCAATATTGCCGAAGGTATTCACCGAAATTGGACAAGTGGAAATGCTTCACAATGGTATGAAAATGGGATCAAGGCTTCAATGGATTTCTATGGTATTAAGAATGGCTCAAATACGATGACCTATTCCCGAAATGGAAGTAAAGAGGCCGTAGATTCAAGAACTTTTAACATTGATTTTAATCTAACAACCTATCTAGCTCAGGCAAATGTAAAATATGAAGCCGGGAATATTGGTCTAGAGAAAATCCTAACCCAGAAATACCTCGCTTTCTTCATGAATTCCGGAATGGAGGCATACTTTAATTGGAGGAGAACAGGTTTTCCAACATTTTATACTGGAGTAGGTACAGGAAATTCGTCTAGAATTGCTTTAAGATGGATATATCCACTTTCAGAACGTACGAGTAATTCTGCTAATTATAAAGCAGCAATCGACGCTCAATTTGCCGGAAAGGATGATATCAATGATCAAATTTGGTTATTAAAATAGTAAGTAGTTAATAACAACAAAAAGGCGGAATAGCATTATTCCGTTTTTTTGTTTACAGGATATGAATAATTGCTTAACATTTTTTTTGGTTATTAGTTTTTTTCAGAATTCTAAATAGGATCAATCATAGGTTCCTTTAAAACATATTTTTATTCCCTTTAGCACAATATTTTCTTTAGGAATTAATTTTTTAACAAAACATCAATGAATGAGTAATTCTATCTATGCCAGGTTTGAAGTTTCAGGAAAGAAACTGAAATTAATTGAGGATGAATTACCTGAATTAATGGAAGGTGAGATTTTAGTGAAAAATACTTTCACTACACTTTGCAGAAGCGACTTATACACCTATAGTGGCGTTAGGAAAGAGAAATCACCAACTATTCTTGGGCATGAAATAACCGGATACATTGTAGCATTTGGCCCTAATAGTCCGAAGTTTGATTACAGAGGTGAGAAACTAAAAATAGGAGACCGAATCACCTGGGCAATATTTGCCAGCAATCCTGATGATCCAAATTCTAAAAGAGGATACCCACAAAAGGCAAAAAATATTTTTAAGTACGGACATGAACAAATAACTGAGATAAGTAATTTTCATGGCGGCCTATCTCAGTTTACTATAATACGAAGGTATACTCCTCTTGTAATCCTAAATGATGTGGTCTCAGATCAAGTTGCCGCCTTGATTAATTGTTCAGTTTCAACCATGGCCGCAGCAATCCGATTGGCTGGCAATTTAAGAAATAAGCATGTTTTAATAAGTGGAGCAGGAATGTTGGGAATTGTTGGTAGTGCGATGGCATCCACTTCGGGTGCTGCAACAGTATCTTCATTGGATATTAATAATGAAAGATTAAATATTTCCAAATCTTTCGGGTCAAAATACACAGCTACCAACATTAGTGATTTTAATAAAAAATTTGACATCATTATCGAAACAAGTGGTGCTCCGGAAGTGATGACCAGTTCTCTTCATCATTTGGAAATAGGAGGAATAGCAGTTTGGTTAGGAGCAGTTTTTCCTCAGGCAGACCTGAAGATTAATGCAGAGTTTATCGTAAGAAATCTAATTACCATTAAGGGCTTGCACAATTACAATGATTTTGATTTAGTATCGGCGGTTGATTTTATTGAAAGAAATTATAACGTTTTCGATTTCGAAAAACTCATTGTAGGTGACTTTAATTTGCAATCTGTAAATGAGGCTTTTGACTATGCAATTGATCAAAATCCATATAGGGTAGGTATTGTAATACCTTAAAAATTTTCATTCGGTTGTTTCCCAATTTATATTTAAAGTATTAATGAAAGTATTGCAAAGTAGGATTAGCAAAGAAGATCTTAATTTTTTATTAACCGCATCTTCCGCTGCATTTATTACCTATCTGAGTATGTATGCTTTTAGAAAGCCTTTTACTGCTGCTACCTTTGATCAATTATCCCTTTGGGGTATTGATTATAAAATTTTATTAATTATCTCTCAGTTGGTTGGATATACTATATCCAAGTATATTGGTATAAAACTAATTGCGGAATTAAAACCTGAAAAAAGAACCCAGACATTAATTTATCTGATCTTATTTGCCTGGATTTCGCTATTCTTTTTTGCTATAACACCCTATCCATATAATTTCCCCTTCATGTTTTTAAATGGTCTACCATTAGGGATGATCTGGGGGGTAGTTTTTAGTTATCTAGAAGGGAGAAGATTTACAGAACTTTTGGGTGCTGCAATGGCTTCGAGTTTTATTCTTGCTTCTGGTCTGGTTAAAGGTGTTGGTAGATATACTATTGATCAATGGACAGTCCCGGAAGTATGGATGCCATTTTTCACTGGTTTTATTTTTTTGCCTGCACTTATTTTTGGAGCAAAGCTTTTACACAAATTGCCTCCTCCAAGTAATGAGGATATCTTGCTGCGAACAGAAAGGGTTCCGATGAGTTATGCAGACAGAAAATTATTTTTTCGGAGCTTCATACCCGGAATTATTTTTTCTGTATTGATTTATGTAGGTCTGACTATTTTCAGAGACCTGAGGGATAATTTTGCAATTGAGTTTTGGACTGGGTATGGATACTCGAATACTCCTGCATTATTGATTTTTTCTGAAATTCCGATTGCAGTTGTTGTATTAATAATCATTGCTTTAATGATTTTTATCAAAGACAATAAATTTGCGTTTTTCATGAACCTTGTTGTCAACTTATTTAGTGGAGTATTTTTGTTGGTAATTACAGTGTTGTTGATGCTCAATAAATTTGATCCTGTTTACTGGATGATCTTATCAGGATTTGCAATGTATTTACCCTATATTATTTTTCATACAGTGTATTTTGAGCGCTGGATAGCTTATTTTAAAATCAAAAGTAATATTGGCTTTCTAATGTATATTTCTGATGCTGCCGGTTATTTAGGCAGCACATTTATTTTATTATTTAAAAACTTTAATTCCTATCAAATTTCATGGGTTGATTTCTTCAAAATAAGTGGATTATTAACTTCAATATTGATAATAATATTATCGTTTTTAACTTTTTTTTATTTTAAAAAGCAACATTTAAAATATCAGATTTTATAAAATCATCTAATGAGCAATAGATCAGCAATAGTAGTTGGAGCAGGAATTCTAGGTCTGGCCACTGCGAGAGCCCTGGCTACAAAAGGGTATAAAGTTAAAGTAATTGAACGGTCTCAATTCTCAATTGGAGCATCCATTAGAAATTTTGGAATGCTTTGGCCAATAGGTCAGCCTGATGGGCAACTCTATGAACGAGCGATCAGATCCAAAGAGATTTGGAAAGAGTATTTAGATGCAAGTTCAATTCCATTTAATTCATGCGGAAGTTTGCATCTGGCTTATTCTAAAGAAGAGTGGGATGTGCTGGATGAGCTATCTAATATTTTTTGGGAAAAGGGAAGACCGGTGACTCTTATCAATTCCGGGCAAATCGCAGAGAGATTTGATGGAATAAATCAGACTAATTTAAAAGGAGGATTATTTAGTACTGATGAAGTTATCATCAATCCCAGAGCGGGTATCCGTAATTTACCACCTTACTTAGCGGAGAAATTTGGAGTTGAATTTATATGGGGAACAGCAATTTCAAGAGTACTGCCGGGATCAGTCTTTTCAGGTTCAACCAGATTTGATGCTGATTTAATCTTTATTTGTTCAGGAGCCGATTTTGAAGTTCTATATCCTGAATTTTTTAAGCAACAGGAAATAACAAAATGCAAATTACAAATGATGCGTTTCGTCTCCGAAAAGCCTGATTATAGAATTGGAACTTCAATCTGTGGAGGCTTATCTCTTTTGCATTATAAAAGTTTCACAGCTTCAAAAGCCCTCGAAATATTGAAAGTGAAATTACAGAATGAATTACCAGAACATATTAAATGGGGTATTCATGTAATGGTTTCACAAAATATGGAGGGAGAGCTGACTGTTGGCGACTCGCATGAATATGGATTAGATTTTGACCCTTTCGACAAGCAATACATCAATCAATTGATTTTAGATTATTTAAAGAATTTAATACATATCGATCAGTGGAGATTAGTTGAATCATGGAATGGTATTTATCCGAAAATGACCAATGGAAAAACAGATTTGCATATTGAGGTTGACAATGGGGTTCATATTGTTAATGGGATTGGTGGAAACGGAATGACTTTATCATTTGGTTTTGCAGAAGAAATTATAAATAAAATTTAATAGTGATTATGTTAAATCCGATAACAAAACAAATAATTAACTTATTTGAGTCCAAAGGTGGTTCTATGTATGGTGGCGAGGCTGTAAGCCAATTAGAACATGCTTTGCAGGCCGCAGATCTGGCAAAGAAAAATCAAGCTTCTGATGGCCTTATTGCAGCTTCAATATTACATGATGTCGGACATTTATTACATGACTTGCCAGAAATGGCAAGTGAGGATGGAATTGATGATATACATGAAGAATTGGCAGCCCGATTTTTGAAAGATTATTTTGTGGAATCAGTTACAGAACCTGTGAAGCTACATGTTCAGGCAAAACGCTATCTGTGTGCAGTCGAACCTGGATATTATGAATCTTTATCTCAACCATCAAAAACAAGTTTAGCACTCCAGGGTGGAATAATGGTCGATCAGGAGATTGAAGATTTTCAAAAGAACCCATATTATAAAGATGCAGTCTCTTTGAGAAAATGGGATGATTTGGCAAAAGTCCCAAATTTGGATTGTCCTGATTTGAGGGAATACATAGTTTCAATTGAAAAGTCATTAAAATAAGGTTATGAAGATTAAAATGGTTGTGTTTGATATGGCGGGGACTACTGTTGATGAAGATAATGTAGTTTATAAAACTTTACAAGAGGCAATAGTTCAACATTCGATTGCGATAACTTTAGATGAGGTCTTAAAACATGGTGCCGGTAAGGAAAAATTACAGGCAATTGTGGATATTCTGGAACATACGAATCATCCCTCAAGCTCTGAATTGGTTAAGCAGATTTATAATTATTTTATAGATAAGTTGACCATTAATTATAAAACCCTCGAAATTAAAGCCTTACCAAATGTTGAAAAAGTATTTAAGGAATTAATAGATCGGAATATCAAAGTGGTTCTTAATACAGGATATAACCGTGAAACTGCCGAGACTTTGATTAAAAAGTTAGGATGGGAACTATCCGTAGATTATGATTTGTTGGTAACCGCAAGTGATGTTAAACAGAACAGGCCACAACCGGATATGATCATATCTGCAATGTCCGAATTGAATATCAGTGATCCAGCTGGAATTATTAAAGTAGGCGATTCTGCCGTTGATATTTTTGAGGGGAAAAATGCAAATTGTGGTTTGAATATTGGAATAACAACCGGGGCACAAACAAGAGAGCAACTATCGGAAGCTAATCCTGATTATATTATTGATGACCTATATAGTATTATTGAGTTAATAGACAGTATGAATAACATCGCCTAGCTTTATTAGTCAACTAAAATAGTGGTATGTTCAGATTTATATTGCAGATTAATTTGATTCTTGAAGTTGAAACCTCATTTTATCTTTTACAATCAGGCATTCCTTCTAAAAGTTATATTACATAACAATTTGCTGTTGATGACTTAATATTCAGATAATAAGTGTTTTACACATTTGTGTAGAAAATTTGAAAGCATTGAATCAAATCCACTCACTCCTGTCCGAACTTATTTTCAACCTCCTTTTTATTCGCTTTTCTAAAATAGGTTCCATTTTTAGGCACTAGAATGAAGAAAGGGAAAAGACAGGTAGACATAATCGTGATTTCAGATGTACACCTGGGCACTTATGGTTGCAGAGCTAAAGAGCTTTTGCATTACCTGAAATCAATTAAGCCTAAAATTGTTGTTCTGAATGGAGATATTATCGACATTTGGCAGTTCAGCAAAAGCTATTGGCCTAAATCACATATGAAAGTGATCAAGCATCTGATGAATTGGTTAAGTAAAGGTGTAAAAGTCTATTACGTAACCGGGAATCATGATGAGATGCTGAGGAAGTTTGAAGGCTTTAAAATGGGATCATTTCAGATCGTTAATAAACTGGTTCTCGAGCTGGATAACAGCGAAAAGGCCTGGATCTTTCATGGGGATGTTTTTGATGTAACCATGCAGCATTCAAAATGGCTCGCCAAACTTGGGGCCGTTGGCTATGATTCATTGATAGGGATTAACAGCTTAGCAAACTGGATTTCGGAGAAGGTATTCAATAAAGGAAAACTTTCATTTTCCAAAAAACTGAAGAACAGTGTAAAAAGTGCGGTGAAATTCATCAACAGTTTTGAACAAACAGCTGCAGATATTGGAATAAGTAATAATTACCAATATGTGGTATGTGGCCATATTCATCATCCTGAAATGCGTATGATTGAACAAGAGAATGGGAGAATTATGTATTTGAATTCAGGCGACTGGATAGAAAATCTTTCTGCTCTTGAGTACCATAATGGAAACTGGACCTTATTCCGTTTTGATGATTCTGAAAGAGTGGCCATGCTAAATTTGCAGGAAGAAGAAACAGATGAAATGAACATCAGGCAATTGTTCAATCAAATGCTGACTGAATTCAAATTAAAAACCTCATGAAAATTCTATATGCAATTCAGGGCACTGGAAACGGACATGTGACGCGTGCAAGAGAGATTGTCCCCTTAATAAAAAGGGATCATGACCTTGATATTCTGATTAGTGGTATCCAGGCAGATGTTGAGCTACCATTTGAAGTTAAATACCGTTTTCATGGCTTAAGTTTCATTTTTGGGAAGAAAGGCAATGTTGATATCGCCGAAACTTACAGAAAATCGCGTTTGAGGCGTTTGATGAAAGATATCAAATCACTCCCAGTTGATGAATATGATCTGGTTATCAGTGATTTTGAACCTGTTTCCTCCTGGGCCTGTTATTTTGCGGAAAAACCATGTATTTCAATCAGCCACCAGGCAGCTGTTTTAAACAAAAATTCCCCCAAATCACGAAACTTTGATCCGATAGGGAAAGCCATACTTCGCTCTTATGCACCTTCCACCAGTCAGTATGGTTTCCACTTTAAATCATATGATATTAATATATTTACTCCTGTTATTAGAGCGGAAGTCAGGATAAAAGAGCCATTGAGCTTAGGACACTATACTGTTTACCTGCCCGCTTATGATGATACAAGGATCATAAAAATCTTATCGTTAATTGAGGATGTAGAATGGCAGGTGTTTTCCAAACATAATAAGCAATCAATCCGAAAGGGAAATGTTTGGATAAGACCAATAAATAATGATGAGTTTATAAACAGTATGTCGAAGGCAACTGGTGTTTTTTGCGGAGCGGGATTTGAAACTCCTGCCGAGGCTATGTTTCTTAAAAAGAAACTGATGGTAATACCCATGAAGGGACAATACGAACAGCAATGCAATGCCGCTGCTTTAGAAGAAATGGGTGTCCCGGTAATTAAGAGTCTAAAAAAGAAGCACTTACAAAAAATAAAAGATTGGGTTTCATCAGGAGAAATAATACCTGTAAATTACCCTGATATAACTGAAACCGTATTGATGGATATTATTGCAATTGAAGCAAAAGCAAGAATCGACAAAATGTCATTGATGAGCAAGCAATCTGACTTTCAAATATCTGAAAAAACTAATTTCCTAAAAAAACTAAATAAAATAGCTACAGGTAGGTTCTGATGGTTAAAAGAGCAGATTTTGAAAAAAATTTTGTTTGGGGTGTTGCGGCTTCTGCATTTCAGACCGAGGGAGCAGTTGAAGCCGATGGGAAAGGCTTATCTATTTGGGATGAATTCTCACGAAGAAAAGGTAAAATCTATAAAGGACATGCTGCAGATATCAGCAGCGATTTTTACAATCAATATACCCGTGATATAGCCTTGATGAAATCAATGCATATCAATAATTTTCGATTTTCAATTTCATGGTCCCGAATATTTCCAGCCGGAACAGGCGAGGTAAATGCCAAAGGTGTGGACTTTTACGACCGCGTAATAGACCTTTGTTTAGAATTGGGCATAAGGCCCTGGGTTACCCTTTATCACTGGGATCTCCCATTGGCCCTACAACAGAAAATGGGTTGGGTAAACAGGGATATCGTCGACTATTTTTCTGACTACGTTGCATTTTGTATCAATCACTTTGGAGATCGGGTTAAACACTGGATGATCTTAAATGAGCCTATGGTTTATACCGGTGCGGGATACTTTTTAGGAATTCATGCTCCTGGAAAAAGAGGAGCAGATAATTTTATTCCAGCTATACACCATTCGGCTTTATCGCAGGCAAGGGGTATCAGGATTGCTCAGAGCCTGAGGACTGATCTTGAGGTTGGAACAACCTTTTCCTGTTCTGCTATACATCCGCATACATCCAGTGAAAAGGATCTTAATGCCGCCAAACGGGTTGACGCCTTAGTCAACAGGTTATTTGTAGAACCTTTGAACGGATTGGGCTATCCGATGCAGGATCTTCCATTTTTAAGGAGGATTGAAAAGTATATGCATCCTGGTGATGAAATTGCATTACATGCAGAACCAGACTTTATAGGTATTCAGAATTATACCAGGGAGGTAGTAAAGCATTCCTATTTTACCCCTTATATAAATTCATCTCTGGTTAATGCTAAAAACAGAGTTGACGAAGTAACTGAGATGGCCTGGGAGATCTATCCGCAGGCTATGCACGAAATGCTTCATCAATTTTCAAAATACAAGTTCAAAAAAATTTATGTTACAGAAAACGGTGCTGCTTTCCCTGATATTGTTGAGAATAGCAAAGTACATGACATTAAAAGAATAAATTACCTTCAGTCTAACATTGCAGAAATATTGAAAGCAAAAAAGGAGGGGGTAAATGTGGAAGGGTATTTTGTATGGAGTTTCACAGATAATTTTGAATGGGCAGAGGGATATCGCCCCCGTTTCGGTTTAGTACATATAGACTACGAAAGCCAAAAACGAATTATTAAAGCATCCGGGCATTGGTACAGTAATTTTTTGGCCGATTTGCAATAATGTTTTTGTATTTGCATATTGAATCTGCCATTCAGAAATAAGCAATTCTAATTCCAATGTCTTAAATTTATTAAAAGTTTTTCCCTGGGTACAATTGATTAGTTTTTCTCTATTTACTTTTCATGTCAGTTCCTGATTAAGTAATAGTTAACGGGAGTTCAACATAAAATTTTGCCGAAGAACTGTTTAAATTGAAATTTTCTCCTTTTTTTAGAAAGCAAGGTCTGTTCCTCTTCGGTTGCGGCATTCCCGTGTTCTGCCCTAGTTTTTTGCAGCAGATTTAGTAGAAATCATGAAAAACATTAAGCAAAAAAGCTAGAGCTGCCACCCGGGTTTGTTTCAAATGGCAGGTGGTCCTTTTGCCGGACTGCCCGTCCCTATGAAAAACAGCCCCGGGTAAAATAAACCTTGCCGGAGGAGGTATCTTCCGGCTATTGGTAATCTGAAATAGAATGCGATTTCTTGCCGGAAATACTCCGGAGGAAAGGGCTGAACTACCCTATAACACACAGGTATTGGTTTCCAAAATCATATTATTGTGGTTCCAGAGCTTTTATCTGGATAATTACAGGCCTATCTTTTAACCTTCTTTATATC
>JAUXZS010000060.1 GCA_030692515.1 Bacteroidota bacterium | reverse complement strand
TTACATTGATGGAATTTTTGAATATGTAAAACTTGAAAACGGGACTACATATCAAAAAAACTACGTTCACATTATGGATGATAAGAGCCGTATTGCTGAAATAAGAGTTGGTACGGCATTCCCCGGAGATATTGCAGATGCTATTACTTATGTTTTAGCAGATCAAATAGGGTCATCCTCTGTAAGATTAAGCACAACAGGAATTGTAATAGACAAAGAAGAATATTATCCGTTCGGCGACTCATCACTTAGAACCTTCACAAGCAAACGTTATCGTTACGTTGGTAAAGAAAAAGATCAAGAAAGTGGTTTATATTATTACGGAGCCCGTTACTACGCTGCTTGGACGTGTCGATTTATTTCCGTCGATCCGCTAGCTGAAAAATTTGCTCAACTATCTCCTTTTAACTATTCGGAAAATAACCCGATTAATGATAAGGATATAGATGGCATGCAAAAGGGTGACTCGAAGCAAAGTGCTCAAGGTGGTAATTCAGGTACAAGTGGAGGTGGGGTAAATACTTCATCAACAAATACTGGGGCTGGTACAAATGCTACAAACGCCAATAAATTGCCCGGATTTACACCAAGCACAGGTACGCCCTATAAATCTGGAGATTTAAAAGCAGCTGGTACGGATGGTGGTGGAGGTGCAACGAAATTACAGAATCTGAAAGTAGGTCCCACCAGTAACGAGAAACCGGTAGTAGGTCATCAGTATCCAAAAGGCACATTTGAGGGTAAGGCTGCTGATCCAACTCCACGAGCGGCTGCTAATAATAATACAACGGGTTTGGCTGGGGATGCCAGTAATCCAGCACCAACAGATACTCAACTACTAGAAAGAGCTTTTGAAATGTTACAGTCTAGCCCAGAAATACAGATTGGCAAAGGGGCATTATCCGGCAGCACATCGGGAGAAGTTACTGCGGGTATTCAAAAGAACAATCCAAATTTGAGCGGTAATTTGTTTACTGGTGAAATGAATAAAGTTGGTGCAGGTGGTGTAATGGTTAGCAATGAAAGCTTAGAGTATGGGCCTTACTCCGTATCTAACTCAATTAACACAACAAGCGAAACCAACATACAGCATGACGCAGCTTTAACTCCGACAGCAATCGTAGAAACCAGTTTTATTCTACAAGATAGAACTGCGCAATTTTTCGCTGGAATAAATGAAAACAAAGCAACAGTTGTTGAATCGAAAACTCTTATTCCTAGTGGTCAGGTTATTCCACCGAGAACCGTGGGAGAAGTAAAACAAAAATTTGCAACAGCTGGGTTTAACTTATTCGGCTTTCAAGTACAAATTAAAGCACCTCGTAACTAAAATGAAAACTACTTTTTCCCTATTCACACTTATCTTCCTATTTGGTTGTTCAAATAACCGAGACGAAACTGAAGTTACAAAATTTCAGAAGATGGATACCTTAAACCGTACTCTCAATAACTTTCCTGACACACTAAGTAATGACAGCTCGCATTTTTTATACTATTTCGACAGGGCTAAAATATGCAAAGACAGAAAACAATACTTCGAAGCCATTAAATTTTTGCATCGTGGCAAACATCTTGCTATTGATAAAGCAAATTGCTATTCATATTTAGCAGGTATTTGGGGCTTTATTCACACCAAAGCGGCAGTCGACTCAGTGTTTTACAACATGGATAGAGCGATTGAGAATGATCCAAAAAATAGTATTTATTACTTTATGCGTTCCAGATTCTATAATATCTGGGGATATAACACAGAGGCATTAAAGGATATAGAGCTTGCAATTAAGTATAGTCCTTCGGAAACATCTTACGTAAACCAACGTGGAGTTTATAAAATGGTGGTCGGTGATTTTAAAGGCGCGGTTGCAGATGTCAAAAACGTTGATAGTGGGAATAAACAGAATGTTCAGTTTCTTCTCGCTCAGTCAATAATTTATAATCAAACTGATATGCATAAAGAAGCTCTAACAGCATCGACAAAGTTGATCGGGTTGGATTCGAATATTGCACAAGCTTATACGATACGCGGCAACGCGTTATATTATCTTAAACGAAAAGATGAAAGTATTCTGGACTTTTATAAGGCTCGTGCTTTGGGTGATACAACTGCAATTGAATACATCAAAAGGCACGAGAAAAGTGTTAAAATTAAACATGAGTGAATGATGGGATGTATAAATTATGTTTACCAATAATATTTATTTCGCTATAACAATAAACTATGAATTAAAAATAAGCAAAATGATTTTTATACAAATGCCAAGTGCACCCACTTATCAAGGAGCGCACTAATCGGAAATTAAAACACTACAAACTTTGCAAAATGTTTAACCCAACCAAATAACCATTAGAATTTGATAAAAAAGATACTATATTTAATAGTTGTAAATGTATTGCTTCAAAGTTGCAATAATACAAGCCCATCTGAACCAACTGATGAAATCGAAGGCGAATATATGTTCAAATATCCCTCAGGACAAATTGAGATTCTGTCTATAAAAAATCGACCTAGAACATATGAGCAATTCTTTTATGCAAGTGAAAAGGATTTGGTAAATAAAAATGCTCCGTTGTATGAAAATAAAAATACCTGGGTTGTTTTTGGAAGTGAACTTGAGTTTCATGACTGGCTTTCAATTTGTTATTTAGGACGTTTTACAGACAGTATATTAACTAAACCTGAAAGAGGACAAATGGGTAATGTCCATTGGTATAAAACCACAAAAAATAAAAAAGCCAGAATTGACATGGCTTATGAGGAAGGGTATATTTTAAGAAAAAGCAAATAATATAAGGGTAGTATATTAAACTAAACCTTACAGGGCAAAACTGTATAATAATTATTTTAGGGTGTAGGCAAAACAGGGCCTTTATCAATCTGTCGAGTTTAAAAAAGCTGATGCAAATACCGGTTAAATTGACCACCCCTGACCGCTTTAAACTGACCACCTGCGGTGATGGGCGGTCAACTTCATCGGTTTTACATTTTATAGTTATAAATATTAAAAGTTCAAATCTTTTTTTGTATATTTAATGCGGACAACTTTTTCTTAAGAGATTTGTATGGCAAGTAAATTTATTGATGATAAATCTTATAAAAATTTAGAAATTGGAGCAGGTTGTGGGGATTTTGGATCAACTTATCATCCAAAATGTTATTTAACAGATGGCGACTCAGATTTAAATTCAAGGTGTAAAGAGAATTCGGTACATCATTTTTGTCAGGGAAATAAATTACCATGGGGAGAAAATAGATTTGAAATTGTGATTATGTGTAATCCTTATTTATATGGGTTTAAGGATTATGAAGATTCAGTCCCATTATTAAATGAAATTATAAGAGTTCTTAAAAATAATGGTAAATTAATTGTTTTAGGTCGCGCTACTAATCCATATTGTATTGGATATAGAATAAATGAAACTGTGAATAAAGTAAATATACCAAATGTAACTTTAATTTATAATGAAGAAAACATCAATTCTACCCATGAATATAGTAATTATGTTTTTAAAAGAATGGATAATTCTGACACTATACCCGATAAAAGATATACAATTCAAATAGATAAAGTTTGAACAAAGAAAATAAAATAACCATTGATTCCATAAAATCTACAATTAATAGGCTTTCGCTATCGGATAAGCTTAACAAATCGCAGTATGATGGACATTTCTATAATCATTTATCACATTTAATGAAGTTCTATTTTCTTTCGCACCTAAATGATAAAAAACGACAAAAATTCAAATTAACAGAAAGGAATTATCATTCTATAGAACAATCTATTTTTGAAAATCCTAATGTTGTTGAAGCTGATAATATTCAATCAGTAGATTGGGCAATGGTTGATGATGCGAAAGTTATATTCAAAAATAAAATACAAAAACTCCTAAAGAATGAAGGCACTTCAGAGCATTTAAAACCAATAGTCAAATGCACGGTTGATGCTTACGAATATTGGTTGACTTATTCCCTTTATTTCCCTAAATCTCAAAATAATCCTTGGATTGCGACGAGTAATATTATTAACAATGGATATCTCTTTCTTGTATCTGATAATCGTGATGTAATTGATCAATATCAAAAAAAAATCTACAATAAAGTCGATAATAATACAAAAGGAAATATTGGTATAATTGCAAAAAGTAGTAAAAACGATTTCTCTGGATTTTTGGTTGATGAGAGGGTTTCAGTTCAGGCACTTGTTTTAAATTATTTAAAAACTCACGGCAATGGTCTTTCAAATGCAAAAAACATTAATCAAATAGTAAAGCATTTATCAGAGCATAATAATTTAAACTCTTCCCATTTATATATAAAAAACTTTGTCAACCTGCCGCTCAAAAGGGCTGGAATAATTGGTTCTACAAATTCAGGCTATTATTTTATTGACTCTTATGAGGATTTGCTTTTCACATACAAGAATCATGTAGAAAAGAGAGATGCTATTGAACGAACAATCAACACTTTTATTAAAAAGGGCCGAGATATGGGGCATCCAAATTTTCCTATAAAAGATTAATTTTTTAAAAGCTATCCTGTAAACTGTTAATTAGATCGGTTGATTAGATAATGGAACGACTTCAAAACCAATCTATTTACGCTAATTTTTACCGACAATTGCGATAAAATCGCCTTATATTAGACAGGATATCACATCATTCAGGCGATAAATTTTTAGCAGATCTTCATAAAGTTTACTTCGACATTTTGTACCTTTGCCTGACATTTCGTAAATATGATGTGTTTGGAAAGTAGGGAGACGGCCTCATAAGATTTCACGTAAAAATTCATCATATATCAAAAGCGTAGGCTTGCGTGAAAGATTCCTCCGCACAAACTGTCTCAAATGTACACCGCACATTTGTCCTGCCTCTCGCGAAGCGCTTAAATCATCAGGCTTGGCATACGATGAATTTTAGTTAAATATTATGAAGCCTTGATTTTTGGTTACTTTTTTATCAAGAAAAAAGTAAGGCAAATAGTCTAAAAAATCTTTTTAAAACTGAGATTGCTTCGCTATCGCTCGCAATGACGAAGTAAAAAATTAAATACTATTCCAGATTTCCCAACTTTTTTGGGCTTGTTGGTGCAGCATACTTAATCCATTAATTGTAACAGCACCCATTTCTTTTGCCTGTTTTAAAAATAGAGTTTGTTCGGGATTATAAATTAAATCGTAAGCCAAATGTTTATTTGTAAATAAATGATAGGGTAGAGCAGGAGCTTCATTTGCATTCGGGAACAAGCCTAAAGGCGTTGTGTTTATAATTAAATTAAAGGCTGCCATTACACGTTCATTTATTTCATCATAAAAAAAAGTGTTGGTATTTTTTTTTACCGATGAAGTAACAAAAAACACATCTACTCCAATTTTTTTTAAGGCAAAGGCTACCGCTTTACTTGCGCCACCAGTACCAAGTATCAAAGCACGTTCGTGCGTTGTATCTAAAAATGGCTTTATGCTTTGTGCAAAACCGTAACAATCTGTATTATAACCAATTGTTTTAGCGTTTAAAATTTTTACGCAATTTACTGCGCCAATTTCTTTAGCCTCTTCGCTTAATTCATCTAAATAAGGAATGATTGTTTCTTTATAAGGATTAGTAACGTTTAAGCCTTTTAAATTAGTTGTCAGAAAAACTTTTTTAATTTCATCAATTGTTTCTAATTCAAAATTTTGATAAATATGATTTTTTAAATCTTTTTCTTTAAATAATTTTTCGAAATACGATTTAGAAAACGAGTGTGATAATGATTTACCAATAAGGCCGAAGTTTACCATAGTTGCTTAAAATTAGCCTTTTAAAATTTTAAAATTTATTTTTTGAATTTATTTTTTAGAGCAGCCAAAGCACTATTAATATCATCGGGATTATAAGATTGCTCTTGTTCTACTTTTTGTTTTGTTGGCTTAACATTTTGTGTTTCGCCTTTCATGGTTAAAGCAATTCGTTTTCGTTTTACATCCACTTCACTTACATTTACCCATACTTTTTGTCCAACTTTTACAATTTTATTTGGGTCATCAACAAACTCATCTGCCAATTGCGAAATATGCACTAAGCCATCTTGATGAACACCAACATCTACAAAGGCTCCAAAATTGGTAACGTTAGTTACAATCCCGGGTAATCTCATTCCTTCACGTAAATCAGAAATGGCATGCACATTTTCATCAAAACTAAATATCTCAAAACTTTTACGAGGATCGCGCCCAGGTTTTTCTAATTCTAAAACTATATCTTTTAATGTTGGAATTCCAATTGTTTCGGTTACATATTTTGGCAACTGAATTTGTTTACGTAAATCTTTATTTTCAATGAGCGTATCAATACTACAATTTAAATCGCTCGCCATTTTTTCTACTATAAAATAACTTTCGGGATGCACCGCACTTTTATCTAAGGGGTGTACGCCGTTTTTTACTCTTAAAAATCCCGCACATAATTCAAATACTTTTTCGCCCATGCGCGGAACATTTTTTAAATCTTTTCTTGATTTAAATTCGCCGTGTTCGTTACGATAATCAACAATGTTTTGAGCAAGAGCAGGACCAATACCCGATACATAAGAAAGTAATTGTTTTGAGGCTGTATTTAATTCTACACCAACAGCGTTTACACAACCACCAACAACTTCATCTAATTTATTTTTTAATTGTGTTTGATCAACATCGTGTTGATATTGACCAACGCCAATTGATTTAGCGTCAATTTTTACTAACTCTGCTAATGGGTCTGCAAGTCTTCTTCCAATAGAAACAGCACCTCTTACTGTAAGATCGTAAGCTGCAAATTCTTCACGCGCCACTTCGCTTGCAGAGTAAACAGAAGCGCCTGCTTCACTTACAACAATTACAGGAATTTCTTTTGGTAAAATATCTATGTTACGAATAAATTGTTCGGTCTCGCGCGAAGCAGTTCCATTACCTATAGCAATTGCTTCTATATTATGTTTTTGGCAGTAGGCCAATATTGTCATTTCGGCTTCCACAGTTTTACGTTGAGGTTCGTGTGGATAGATAACGGTTTCTTCTAACAATTTTCCTTGCTTGTCTAAGGCCACCACTTTACAACCCGATTTAAATCCAGGATCTAAACCTAAAATAGCTTTTTGACCTAAAGGAGGCGCCAATAATAATTCTCTTAAATTATCTGCAAAAACAACAATTGCTTTTTCATCCGCTAAATGTTTTGTAAACAAACGCATTTCAGCTTCAATACTTGGTTGTAATAAACGTTTATAACCATCTTCAATAGCTTCTTTAATTTGTTTAGCAGCTTCGCCACGAGAGTTAATTATTTTTTTATCAATAATTGCCAAGGCTTCTTCTGTATCAACGGTAATATCTAGAATTAAAATATCTTCCTTTTCGCCTCTGCGCATTGCAAGTAAACGGTGCGAAGGACAGCTCATTAATTTTTCTTCCCATTCAAAATAATCTTCAAATTTTTCACCTGCTTCTTCTTTACCTCTTATAATTTTACTTTTAATAACGGCGGTTCGTTTAAAAAGTTCGCGCATGTTTTCTCTAACGATGGCGTCTTCATTTACAATTTCCGAAATAATATCTCGAGCTCCTTGCAGTGCATCTAAAACGGAGGTAACTTCTTTTTCTTCTGAAATATATTTTTCGGCTTCTTCAAAAACTAAATTATTTTTTTGTTCTAAAATAAATTGCGCTAAAGGTTCTAATCCTTTTTCTTTTGCAATGGTTGCTTTGGTTCTTCGCTTAGGTTTATAGGGTAAGTAAAGATCTTCGAGTTTACTTAAAGTATCTGCAGCTAGTATTTTTTCTTTTAATTCTTCGGTTAATTTATTTTGAGAATCAATAGATTTTAAAATGGATTCTCTTCTTTGTTCTAGTTGACGTAATCTTTCAATCTCATCACGCACTTGCATTACTTGCACTTCATCTAAACTACCAGTTGCTTCTTTTCTATAGCGAGAAATAAAAGGAATTGTTCCTCCTTCGTCTAATAATTCTATGGTAGCAATAACACTTTTTAAATCGATTTTTAATAGGTTCGCAATTTGAAGGTGTAATTTTGTTTCTGTCATGGTTGTTTTGTTTTGTATAAAAATAGCCACCTTAAGGGGCTTATTCATGTCTATTTTTCAACAAAAATGAAACTTTTGTTTATATTTAAAGTATAAAAACCAACCTTTTTTATAATTGGTTCGTATTAATAACTAGTGTAATTATATTAAACGAATTATTTAAATTGAAACGATATATAACCAATCAATATGAAGAAAATTTTATTTTTAGCAATCGTCTTCGCTACGTTATCATCAAGTAGTCAAATATTAAATCCTAGTTTCGAAGCTGTTACCGCTAACAAGCCGGATGATTATAATCTTGCTCCCTATACAACCTATTATATAAGAGATACTGCGGCTCCAAATACCGGAATTAAAGCTGCGGTAATAAGAGGCTTTAGTAGTCAATCTTATTCCGTTCAAGGAGCGGTTCTTGGTGTATTTAGCGTAACTACAACCAGTTTGCCTCAGGCATTATGGGGTTGGTATAAATGCAATATACAAATAGGCGATTCTTTAGTATTTAATCCATACGTTTATCAATCTACTGTTTTTTCAGCAGCTGCTTTAGGGTATTCTTATACTACGGTATCGTCTGCCGTTTATAAACAATTTAGCGCGCCAATTAATTATACGGCTACTGCTTTTCCCGGAACTACTGTTGGTACAGTGTATACAGGAATTTATTTATCGGGAATAAATATGGATGCGCAAAGTGTTTTTATACCTCAAACAGGAACATGGGCAATTATTGATGATTTATCGTTAGGCTCAAATCCGGTTGTAACTTCATTAAGCGATAATCGTGTTGAGAATAGTGCAATTGAGAGTGTTTTTCCCCAGCCTGCAAATAATACAGCTTTTATGGTTTATAGTTTAAATGAAACTTCTATTTGTGAATTAAACTTGTTTGATTACACAGGGAAACACATTAAAACTATTTTTACTGAGGATAAACAAACCGAAGGAAAATATAAAGCTGAAATTCCGGTTTACGATTTAGCCGCGGGTATTTATTTTGCGCAATTAAAAGTTAATGGAGAAATTCGCAGCGCAAAAATCATGAAACAATAAGTGTCTAATTGTACTTAGAAGTTAACCCTATTAATTTAAGTGAAATCATTGCAGCCGGTGCTTTTCAGAAAAAAAACAGTTATGCTTGAGCAGTTGGTCCGCCAAAATTCATAGGAAAACTATTTTCTAAGTCTTTAATTTTACCATTTGTTTGTTCAAACTTTTGAATATTTTCGGCAAGTGCTTTCAGCAAGCGTTTAGCATGTTGTGGCGTTAATACTATTCTAGATTTTACTCTGGCTTTAGGAACACCCGGCATTATTTTTATAAAGTCGACTACAAATTCGCTTTGAGAATGGGTAATAATAGCAAGATTAGAATAAATTCCTTCAGCTATTTCTTCGCTTAGTTCAATATCTAAATGCGGTTGGCTTTGATTGTTGTTGTCTTCCATTGTTGTTTTGATTAAATAATTTTTAGTTTAAATATATTGACTCATTTCCAATGCAATTTTCTTTGCTTCTTCGCCTGCTTTTTCAGCAAAATCTTTTCCATTAGAAGCAAAGATGATACCTCTACTTGAATTAACAATTAGTCCAATATCCTTTATTAACCCATGCTTACACACTTCAGCTAAGCTACCACCTTGCGCGCCAACTCCTGGCACCAATAAAAAATGTTCAGGAATAATTTTTCTAATATCGTCTAACATGTTTGCTTTTGTTGCACCAATAACAAACATCATATTGTCTTTAGATCCCCATTTAGCACAAGTTTCAATCACAGTTAAATAAAGTTCCTTTCCGTTAACTTTCAACTGCTGAAAATCTTGAGAGCCTTCGTTACTTGTTAAGCCTAAAATAATAGCCCACTTCTCTTCAAATTGTAAAAATGGTTTTACAGAGTCGCTACCCATGTATGGCGCAATAGTTAAAGCATCAGCATTTAAACGCCTAAAAAAAGCTTTTGCATACATGGCACTTGTATTCCCAATATCTCCTCGCTTAGCATCTGCAATTAGGAAATGATTTGGGTAATTTGTTTTAATATATTTTAAAGTTTTTTCGAGACTTGCAACTCCACTTAAACCATAGGCTTCGTAAAAGGCTGTGTTTGGTTTAAAGGCCACACAATAAGGGGCTGTTGCATCAATAATGCGCGTATTAAATGTGTAAATTGGATCGTCTTCAGTTTCTAATAAAAATTTTGGAATTTTATCAATATCTGGATCTAGGCCAACACTCAAAAAATTTTTTTTGATTTTTATTTGATTAATTAATTCTTGACGATTCATAATTAGTTTGAAAGTTTGTTTAAACAATTTTCTATTAAAATGCCAACACTTTTTTGATAATCGTTGGTAAATTCTTTCCGAACACGATTAGCAATAATAACACAAACTGTTAAGCAATTGTGATTTAATAATTTTCCAAGACCGTATAAGGCCGAAGTTTCCATTTCAAAATTGGCAATTCTTAATCCATCTAATTTAAAAGAAGTAAGAAGTTCGTTTAGATTTGGTGCCGATGATTTTAAACGTATTTGTCTGCCTTGAGGTCCGTAAAAACCAGGTGCAGTTGCCGTAATGCCAACGTGAATGTTTTCTTTAAATTTATTTAGTAATAAGTCACTTGCGGCAACGCAATAAGGGTAAGGTAAGTTTTTTTGCCAATTGGTGTGTTTAATAAAAGCTTCGCTAATGTTATTTTCATTAATTGATTTCCAGCCCTCATAAAAATTTAATAAGCCATCTAAACCAATTCCGTGAGAGCTTGCTACAAGGCCATTTACTGGAATTTCTTCCTGTAAAGCTCCACTTGTTCCTAAACGAATAATATTTAATTTTCGGTGTTGAGGATTTAATTCTCTTGTTTCTAAATTAATATTTACTGCAGCATCTAGTTCATTTAATACAATATCAATATTGTCGGTTCCTATACCTGTACTTAAAACTGTAATTCTTTTACCATTATAGGTTCCGGTGTGCGTAATAAATTCGCGATGTTCTGTTTTAAAATCTATATTAGAAAAGTAACTCGAAATTTGTGAAACTCTGTTTTGATCTCCAACAACAATAACGTCATCGGCTATATCTTCGCCTTTTAAATTTATATGATAAACTCTATTTTCGGAGTTTATGATTAATTCTGTTTCGGGGAATTGCGACATTATTTTTTTAATTTTTTTTGATTAATGTAAAGATACTAATTGATATAATTTAAATAGGCTAAATTATTAAACAAAAAAAAACCTTCTCTTTTGGAGAAGGTTTAATATGATTTAGTTGTAATTAGTTAACTAAGGCAGTAAATCCACCATCAGCGCGTAATTTTACAAATTCAGCATCATCTTTAGCGTATGCTTTTAAAGCACCGTCTTTTTCAATTGCAGTTTTTAAGTTACTTAACACATCAGCATTATTTGCACTACGAGCAGCAGCAACAGCTTTTAAATAATAACTGTAAGCCATTTCTTTTTCGTTGCTTGCATTAATTGTTTCATTTACTGCACCTGGAGTTCCTGCTAACATTTGAGCTAATGCTTTGTTATGACCTTTATAATCACCAAAGTTAGAAACCGCATCAGAATATTTACCGTTACGCACTTCTAAAATACCCATGTTGTATTTAGTTTCTGGAGCACCACCTGCTTTTTTGTATAAATCCATTGCAGCAACACGATCTCCGTTTTTAGCTTGAATGATACCTAAATTATTAGTAACTTCTGGTTTCCCAGCAGATGCAGTTTCTGCACGTTTAAATGCTTCAGCAGCTTCAGTAACTTTATTTTGCATTAAATAAGCAACACCTAAGTTATTTGAACTTCTCCAATCAGAACCATATTGCTTTTCAGCAGCTTGGTAAATTTGAACTTTAGTATTTAAATCATTAGTTAAGTTTGCACCGTATAATAATTCTTCGATAGAAAGACTATCAGGATTAGAAGTAGCTAATTTTGAAATTTGCTCGTCGGTACGAGATTTTTTATCAACCATTATAGTGATTTCAGAACGGCGTAATTTAGGTAATACTTTATCAGCTAACTCAACATAAGTTTTAGATAAATTTTTAATTTCTTTACGACGTTGCTCGGGATCAGAATACATTGTTAAAACACGTAAGATAAGATCTTTGTCAGCCATTGAAGAAGCTTCCATTAAAGCTTTAAAACCTTCCCAATCTTCTTTAGTGGTTCCAACTTGGTATTGATCTTTAGTTTTACCAAAAGTAACAGTCTTGTCTTTGTTCTTCGAGAACTCACTCATAACAGCCATTGAACCAGATTTTGCACGGTCTTTAGCTAAATTTTCATTTTTATCGGTTTCACCATCTGGCGAAGCATAGGCGTTTACATTGATGCCTTTAAATTCATACCAAGGTGAACCTAAGTTTGCTTTTAAAAACTCATTAACAGCTTTCATCTCTTCTGATTTCATTTCAGCAGGACGAACATTTGAAGCATTAATTGTGTAGTAAATGTGAGTGGTTTGGTTAACCGGAATGGTTTTAACAAAAGCGTCTTTACCCATTATTCCTTTTTCGTCGTTACGAACTAATAAAGGAGTAACAACAGTTGCATCAGCTAATTCAATTGGATCAAATTTTTTCTCTTTCTTTTTAACAGAACCAACTGCATGCACTTCTACTTTTGCATTGCGCATACTTGGCTCGTATGCAAATTTTTCAGAGGTATAGTTAAAAGTACCACCACTAGTGTATCCGATTTTTTGACCAGATCCAGTAGCTTTTTCACCAACTAAAACAATTGGTTTTAAAGCTTTTTCACCACTTGCTGATTTTACAACCGGCGTAAGGGTTAAAGTCACTTTTTTAGCGAATAACTTAGGGTTAAATTTACCACTAACACTAAATTGAATGCTGTCTCCATGCATTTCAATTGGATTTGGCGACACTGTATATTTAATGTCTTTTTGTTTTTTTATCATTTTTCCAAGCCCATCGCAGCTTGTTAAAATCACAGCCACCGATAAACCGGCCCCTATCGTACGTAAAAAATTTGAATTCATCTTTAAAGTTTAATTTTAATAACGTCACAAAAATAGAAAAATATTTTAATTACATCATTATTTTTTTAACAAATTAATAAATTGTCGAAAATTGTATTTAAATAATTCAGCTGTATATTGATTCCTTTTTCCATTTTAATTGAAAAACTCAGCTTTTTTATCAAATATGTTCTAAATTTGCAGCGCATTTGGAAAATAGCCCTGATAATATAAAAACTAATAATTATTCGAAATTTTCGGGTTTTCTTAAGTTAACAAAATTTAGACTTGGCTCACTAGTAGTATTTTCGGCAATAATAACGTATTTTACTGTAGCAAAAGAGGTAAATGTGAATGCGGTTTTTGCTCTTAGCATTGGCGGTTTATTGGTTACATCTGCAGCAAATGGTTTTAATCAAATAATCGAAAAGGATTTAGATAGATTAATGGATAGAACAAAAAAACGCCCAATGCCTTTGGGGGTTCTATCTCATTCGGAGGCTTTTATTTTTTGCACAGTTTTAGGGATTGCAGGAACAATAATGCTTTGGGTATTTACAAATCCTTTATGCGGAATTTTAGGTTTTATTTCTATTATACTTTATGCAGTAGTTTATACTCCTTTAAAACGAATAACACCTTTATCTGTTTTAGTTGGGGCGTTTCCGGGAGCTTTACCAACTTTAATTGGCGCCGTTGCTGCAAGTGAGGGTTTTGGTGAGATTACTTTTTTTGCATTTTTATTATTTATGATACAATTTATTTGGCAATTTCCTCATTTTTGGGCCTTAGCTTGGTTCAACAATGATGATTATGCTAAAGCTGGATTTCATCTCTTACCATCAAAGGGTGGAAAGGACGACGCTTCCAAATTTCAAATATTAATTTATTCAGTGTTCTTATTAATTACTAGTTTATTTCCTTTTGTATTTCATTTTGTTGGAATAATTAGTGTAACTATATGTATTATTTGTGGCTTCGCTTTATTATTACAAGCATATAATTTTTACCGCTTACCAACAAATGAACACGCAAAAAAATTATTTTTAGTTACGTTGGTATACTTGCCTGTAGTTCAGTTAGCATTAATGACAAAATCATAAAAATTAATAAAGTGAAAGAAGTAAAAATTAAAAAAGAAAATTTGCACAAGAAGGAAATCAAATTGGCAGAACGCAAAGCTGCTAAACCTTTACTTTGGATTGGAATAGTTAGTATTGTTATGCTTTTTGCAGGTTTAACTAGCGCTTATGTTGTTAGAGCTCAAAACGGAAACTGGCAAATTTTTGAATTACCGCCAATATTAATCATTAGCACTGCTCTTATTGTAACCAGTAGTTTAACTATGTATTTGGCCCAAATTGCTATTAGAAAAGATAATTATAAATTAACCAATATTAGTTTGTTTTTAACTTTAATGTTAGGGTTCGCCTTCTTTTACACCCAATATCAAGGTTGGCAAGAATTAGCGATTAATGGTGTTTATTTTGCAGGAAAAAAAAGTAATGCTTCGGGTTCTTTCTTAATTATCATTGCCTTTCTGCACTTAATGCACATGGTAGGAGGTTTAATTGCACTAATTGTTTCGTTAACAAAATCATTGTTGAAAAAATATTCCTCAGCGGATAGCCTTGGAATTGAGCTAACTGCAATTTATTGGCATTTTCTTGATATTTTATGGGTGTATTTGTTTTTGTTTTTATATTTTTATCGTTAATATTGCAGCAGATTTTTAACATTATTTAAATTTATTATGGCGCATACAGCAGAATTTGACGCAAAAGCGGCTTGGGATGGCGGACAATCACCGTTTAGAGTGAGTTACGGAAAAATGATGATGTGGTTTTTCCTTGTTTCGGATGCATTAACTTTTGGAGGATTATTGGTTTCTTATGGTTTTATTCGCCATAAATATGCTGAGGTTTGGCCAAAAGCTGAAAATGTTTTTACCCATTTTCCATTTATTGAACAACATTTGCCATTGGCCTATGTAGGTCTAATGACTTTTATTTTAATCATGTCATCTGTTACTATGGTTCTAGCTGTTGAGGCTGGTCATAGAATGGATAGAAGAGGGGTTACAATGTGGATGTTTTGGACAATTGTTGGTGGAGCCTTATTTGTTGGTTCTCAAGCTTGGGAGTGGTATCATTTTATTGTTGGAACGCATGAAGGTGCTTTAAGAAATGTTTGGGATATGGCAACTGGTACTTATGTTCAACAAACTTATCATGGCGCTACAATGGCTGTGAATGAATATGGTGTCCCTCAATTTGCAAACTACTTTTTCTTTATCACTGGTTTTCACGGTTTCCACGTATTTTCAGGCGTAATGATTAATTTAATCATTTTCTTAAATGTTTTAAAAGGAACATATGAGAAACGTGGTCATTATGAAATGATTGAAAAAGTTGGTCTTTACTGGCACTTCGTTGATCTTGTTTGGGTATTCGTATTTACCTTTTTCTATTTATTGTAATTTTATTATTAATTAAAGAACTTTAAACTTAAATATTATGTCAGAATTTCATGATGATTACCCTTCGTACGAAACAATGTACAACCACAGTGAGGAAGAAGGAAAAAAAGCTCGTAAGGTTTTATGGAAAGTGTTTTGGGTGATGCTTTTTATTACCATTTTTGAATTAATTGTTGGTTCAATGGCACCTAGTCATGGGTGGAGCGGAACTTTAGGATTAAAAGTGCTTTTTATTGGATTAACTGTTGTAAAAGCAGCGGCAATTGTTTTATGGTTTATGCATTTAGGTCATGAGACTAAATTCTTTAAATACATTATTTTGTTACCATACATTACTTTTATATTATATGCTGTATTTATTATTTTAGTAGAAGGTGTTTATTCTGGATACCCTAGAAATATGACAAGAGTAGATAAAATATTTATTGACCAACAAGAAAAACTTAAAGCTGGTCACCACGGTGGTGGAGGTGCTGCTCACGAAGCTGAAGCTCCGCACGGTGAAGAACATCATTAATTTTAAAGGCTACCAAGTGTAGCCTTTTTTATTGCTCTTAAATATAGATTTATATGAAAAAAAAGATATTTCTTCTTGCGGTATTATTTCCCATTTTTATTAATGCCCAGGTTAACACATTTTCGTTTAATATTAATGGAACAACGCCTGCGGGTTTTGTGCAGGCGCTTACTATAGCCGGCCAAAAATGGAGTAATTATTTACAAATAACCGTTCCTGTTAAAGTAAACGTATTTACAGTAAATTCATCATTATTACCATTTTCGGCAATTACATTAGCTAACGGTAGAAAAAATTTCGCCAATGCACCACAGCCAAATACGTTATATGTAAGTACTCTCGCAAATCAAATTGCTGGCTCCGAAGTTAATAGTGGGCAATACGATATGGATATTTATTTTAATTTAGCTACTTCATATTATTTTGGTACAAGCAAGCCATCTGCTTCCCAAAGTGATTTTATCTCTACCGCCATGCACGAAATTGGACACGGTTTGGGATTTTATAGCGATGGTTATGTTGATGGTTCAGGAAAAGGTTCTTTTGGTAACATTCCTCCTTCATCAATTTTTCCTTTAACTCCTTCATTTCCATGGCGCGGTCAAGATAGCGTGCCAAGCATTTATGATAAATATATTGTAAAAGTATCAGGTAACCCATTAACAACAGTGGCACCAGATAATTCTACAGCTCTGGGAGATAGTATTAAAAATGGCGCCTTATATTTTAATGGGCCATTGTATGCAAACGCTTCTCATTCAAATACTCCTGTTAGATTGGCTGGTGGCGCAGGAACTTATACTCTTGGGGTTGATTTGTTACATATTCATAATACTTATGCCAATACAATTATGTCTTATTATTGGGGCGCAGGCGATACCGTAAGAACACCAGCTCCATGGGAACTTGGTATTTTAAAAGAAATTGGTTGGAATTTAAAAGCAGTTGGATTAAAAGAAAATAATAATTATTCGTTAGCAACCTCTTTTCCAAATCCTGCTAACACCACAATTTTTATAAACGGAAAAAATATTCATGGGATAAGAATTTATAATCCGCAAGGTGAATTAGTGCATGAAATGTACAATGAATTTAAAGCAGACGAATTAATAGTAGATATTAAAAATTTATCCGAAGGAATTTATTTTTCGCGAATTACATTTGAAAATACAAGTCAAAGCGCTGTGAAAAAAATAATTGTGAAGCACTAAACTAGTAGCATTTATTAGTAATTATTTTCAAACCTTTTTTTAGTTTTAAATCTAAATTTAATTTAATAATTTCATTGTAAGTAATACAACTACACATGAAAAAACTATTTATCATTTGTTTATTGTAATGACTGGAAGGGTTGTTTATACAAAAAATTTGTAGTTGTAAAATAATTTATCAAAATCTAATTGACTGTCACTACTAATAAAAGGTATTGACGGTTTTTTATGGTTAATTATTTCGTCCCTACGGGACTTAAACATTTTCTCACTAATTTTTCTATAATATTTGACTCCTACGGAGTCCCTGTTTCTACAAGAAAAATTGTAGTTGTAAAATAATTTATCAAAATGTAATTTACCGTCATTACTATCAAAATGTATTGACGGTTTTTTATGGTTAATTATTTCGTCCCTACGGGACTTAAACATTTTCTCGCTAATTTTTCTATAATATTTGACTCCTACGGAGTCCCTTTAGGGACTTAATATTGTAGAGAAAATTATCATAAGAGATGTAAGTCCCGTAGGGACGAAATATGTATAAAACCCAACACCCTTTTTATACTGCCAAATAAGAGCAATCAATTACCTGCGTAATTTATAAACCAGCCATTAAAATAATATTTGTAGTTTTACATAACTAAATGAAAAAGGTATTAATACTTACTTATTATTGGCCGCCAAGCGGTGGCGCCGGTGTGCAACGTTGGCTTAAGTTTGTTAAGTATATGCATGCGTTTGGCTATGAGCCAATAGTGTATACTGCCGAAAACGGGGAGATGCCGGTTATTGATGAAAGCTTGCAAAAAGATATTCCTAAAGGAACCATTGTTTTAAAAACGCCTATTTGGGAACCCTATAATTTTTACAAAAAATTTATTGGCAGAAAAAAAGAAGATAAAATTAATGCTTCGTTTTTAAGTGAAAATAAAAAAGCGGGATTAACCGAGAAAATAAGTGTTTGGATTCGCGGAAATTTTTTTATTCCCGATGCAAGAAAATTTTGGATTAAACCTAGCATAAATTATTTAAATGACTATATCCAAAAAAATAAAATAGATATTGTAATTAGCAGCGGTCCCCCACATTCTATGCACTTAATTGCTTTAGGTTTAAAAAAAACAAATAAAAATTTAAAATGGATTGCCGATTTTAGAGACCCTTGGACGAACATTGATTTTTATGAAAAATTAATGCTTACAAAATGGGCAGATAATAAACATCATAAACAAGAATTAAGTGTTTTACAAAATGCAGATATTGTATTAAGTGTTGGACAAACTATGAGCAATGAGTTTTTAGAAATGTATAAAAACTCAGGAGGAGTGGATTTAAATAAATTTGAAGTGATTACAAATGGGTACGACGATGAAGATGTAAAAACAGGAACAATTACTAAAGATGCTAAATTTAGCATTGCGCATATTGGAACTTTGGTTAAAGACCGTAATCCACAAATATTATGGAAGGCGTTAAGAAAGATTGTAAGCGAGAATGAGAAATTTAAAAATCAATTAGAAATTAAATTGGTTGGGAAAATTGATATTTATGTGAAGGAGCAAATTGACGAATTTGGGTTGACACAATTTGTAAATAAAATAGACTATTTACCTCACGATAAAGTAATTGAAGAGCAACAAAAATCAAAATTATTATTGTTGTTGGTAAACAATACAAAAAATGCAAAAGGTATTTTAACAGGGAAATTTTTTGAATACATGTCGGCCAATGTGCCCGTGTTAGCTATTGGTCCTTGTGATGGCGATCTCGCAGAAATAATTACTAAAACCAAAACAGGTTTAATTAGCGATTTTAATGATGAACAAACTCTAGAAAAAAATATTTTAGACTATTTTAATGGTAAGGTTATTGAAAGAAATGAAGCTGAGGTAAAAAAATATAGCCGAAAAGAATTAACAAAAAAACTCTGTGAATTAATTGATAAGCTTTAATTAACCTACTGCTCCCATTTCTTTCTATAGGTTTCAGAATAAAACGCAATTCTTGATATTGTGGCAATTGCTCTTTCTTGATTAAAAAAAGCAGAGCACTCAATCGTTTCTTTTACAATAATATCATCTTTTGCAATTGCTAAAGAAGCTTCTACTAATCCATGATTTTCTTCCAGTAACATTAATAACACTTCTGCTTTGGATGGATCTTTTAATTTTGAAATAGGACTAATTACCTGAAAAAAAACTCGGTCGTGTTCTTCCCAAGCATCCAATAAAACCTCAGTGCTTTTATCTTTACTAATATTGTATTGCCCTTCGCTAACTTTCGCTTCGTTAGGGTCTATTCCAAGGGTTTTTAGCGTGCCTTCAATGATGGCTAATACTTGTTGATACATAGTTTAATTTATTGTAAGCTCATTTAATTTATCTGTAAAAAATTGAGCTAGTTTATTTGTATAATATTTTTGTTTGAATTGACCAACCCATTGCAAACCTTTAATGCTATTGGTTAAAAAAACTTCGTCGCCATTCATTAAATTATTTATTGTAATTGGACTCTCGAAAGTAAGAATTTTATTTTGTGTAGCCAGATTCATTATTTGTTTTCGCATAATACCGGCAACACAACCTTCGCTTAATGGCGGGGTATAAATGGTGCCGTTTTTTACAATAAAAATATTTGAACTTATGCTTTCACAAATAGTTCCGGTTTCATTAATTAAAAAACACTCATCTAACTTCATGCTTTGTTTTGCTAAGCCCGCTAAAACATAAAGTAAAGCGTTAGCTGTTTTTAAATTAGATAACTTGTTTAACGGCTTTTTTACGTCAGCATAAATATCTACCCAAAAACCTTTTTGATTTAACTCGTAAGGTCCGTTTACTTCTTCGCTTTCAATTAAAAACGAAATGTCATTTGTTTCGGGAGTATAATAACCGCCTTCATTTCTAAAAACCGTTAAGCGAATTCGTGCATTTGGAGCGTGTGTATTATGCTTTAATAATTGCATAATTTGTTCTTCAATGTTTTCGGTATTAAATTCTGCGGGCATATTCATGCGCAAAACTGTCATGCCTAATTTAATGCGGTTAAGGTGGTCTCGCAAAAACATAATTTTATTATTGCAAAACCGGATGCTTTCAAACAAAGCATCTCCATACCTAAAGGCGCGGTTGTTAAACGCCACACTTGGCTCATAAATACTAATTAAATGGCCATTTAATATGCAATAAGTGTCTTTCAAAATTGTAATACAAAATTTGCAATTTTTAGGACTTAAATTGCTCATAATCAATTAACTTAATAACAGTAGGAAGTTAATCAAATAATATAATTGCATAAAATTGTTAATTAATATGAAATCGTAGAGTTCATGACAAATGTGCGTTAATAAAATTTTGCACATTATTTGAAATACAACAATTCAAACAGTACATTTGGTTTAACTTAAAATTTTAGAAATTATGTTTGATAATAATGAATTTAAAAAATATGCCACAAAACATAGAGGCATTAACAGTTTAACTTACGATAGTTATACTTCTCGTATTCAATCATCACTAACTCCTTATATCATTGAAGAGCGCCAGTTAAATGTTGCTCAAATGGACGTTTTTTCGCGTTTGATGATGGACCGTATTATATTTTTAGGAACTGGAATTAACGATCAAGTTGCAAATATTGTTCAAGCGCAATTACTTTTTTTAGAAAGTGTTGATGCTAAAAAAGACATTCAGATTTATGTAAACTCTCCGGGCGGTAGCGTTTATGCAGGTTTAGGAATTTATGATACCATGCAAATTATTAAGCCAGATGTAGCAACTATTTGTACAGGAATGGCAGCAAGTATGGGCGCAGTTTTACAGTGTGCAGGCGCAAAAGGCAAGCGTACAGCGTTAAAACATGCTCGAATCATGATTCACCAACCTATGGGAGGTGCCGAAGGACAAGCTAGTGATATAGAAATTACTGCGCGTGAAATTCAAAAGTTGAAAAAAGAATTATATGAGATAATTGCTTTTCATAGCGGACAAACGTATGAGAAAGTTTGGGAAAATAGCGATCGTGATTATTGGATGATTGCTTCTGAAGCAAAAGAATATGGAATGATTGACGAAGTTTTAGAAAGAAAATAAGATAGATAAAATCAAATAAATCCCTCAAAACATTGTTTTGGGGGATTTTTGTTTTAAAATATCACAAAATGAAGCATTTAATTTTGTGTTTAAAGCAGATATAAATATATTTGGTAATAATTAAAATTTAAAATTATGAAGAAATTACTTTCTGCTTTATTTTTAGCATCTTCTGTTGTTCTAATCGCTCAGCCAAAAGGTAAAGATCCTAAAATGGCTGCTACATTAACTCCCGGATACTATTGTAATTTAAAAGGAGACACCATCAAAGGTGAAGTTCAAACTAATCCAACAAATGGCGAAGTAGATTTTTACCAAGGATTTAATTTTAAGCTTAAAACTGGAAAAGTAATGCCAATTAGTAATAAAAAAGCAAAAGCTTACGGTTTTGACGGTAGAAATTTTACCTTAATTCCTTTTGACGCAGGTTTTGTTTATATTGAATATTTAGCTCAAGGAAGATTAAATTTCTTTGAATATAAATTTGCAGGTTCTGTTGCAGGTAAACCAGGAATTGAGAGTATTTACTTTATTCAAGATACAAAAGCTGATGAATCCTCTGCTGAATTAAGAGAGCTAAAACAGATTAAGGAGAAGTTTTATAAAAAGGACATTAAACCCTATATGAAGGCTCAAATCGCGACATGGGAAAACTTAGATAAATTTACTTTTAATAAAGAGGTTGTAGGGAATGCAATACGTGAATTTAATAGGTATTACGATACTAGTCCTACACAAGTTGAGGTAGAAGCTGAAAAGGTTACCGGCGAAGAAAAAGAAGTTGAAGAATAAAATTACAAAACTCTCTCCCAATCGGAGGGAGTTTTTTGTTTATAGAAATTCCAATTCGCTTTTAGTTTAGTCTTATATTAAACGAACAAAATCTATTCTTTGTCTAATTTCTAAATATTGGCTTGTTAAAACTTTAGCGATTTAAAATCAAATTATTGATATTTATCCCAATAAAAAAATCTCTAAAAAATCCAAGTATGAATAATTTAAACATGGCTTTTAATCAACTGTTTTTTTCAAAACATTTATCTTATAAAATTCTTTTTGTTTTTACTTTAATGTTATTGTATAGTTTGCAAAATAACTAATCTTTTTTTGGAGTCTTAACTTCTTTCCAACCAACAATATCTCTTATTACAACAGATGCGCAGGTTAATCCAAACGCTGCAGGTAAATAGGAAATCGTACCATAGGCCGATTTTTTAAATTTACTTCCGTCGGTTTTCATAATAGAATATTTTGCTGGCAACTCTGTGCTAAAGACAGATTTAATACCTTTGTAAATATTCATGTAGCGCAATCGTTTTCTTACATATTGTGCCATAGGGCAGTTAAATGTTTGCGCAATGTCAACCACTTGAATTTTTGTTGGGTCCATTTTTCCTCCGGCACCCATACTCGAAATTATACGTTGATTATTATAATAGGCAGTTTGCAATAAATATAGTTTTGGCGATATACTATCAATAGCATCAATCACATAAGTAAATTTCTGCGTCATAAATTCTTTCATGTCATCTGGATTCTTAAATGAGTCTATAACTGTTAATTCAACTTCCGGATTTATGAGTTTTATTCTTTCGCCCATTAAAATGGCTTTGTTTTGTCCGTGTGTAGTTGTTAATGCTTGTAGTTGTCTATTTCTGTTTGTTGGGTCAACAGTATCTCCATCTATAATGGTCATTTTTCCAACACCACTTCTGGCAATGGCTTCTGCGGCATACGAACCTACGCCACCAAGCCCTACAATTAAAACGTGCGCATTATTTAATTTCTCTAAACCTTTAGTTCCTACTAAAAGCGAGGTTCTTTCCATCCAGCTTGTATCCATTTTTTTTAATATTTAATTACTATAAGTTTGTTTTTTTTTTAACCACATAGAAACGTAGATTTAACTAAAGGCATAAACATAGTTGCTTATATATTTGAAGCAAAGCTTCAAATCCTATGTGTTTTATGTATGCCTATTGGTTCATCTATGTAATTCTATATTTCTATGTGGTTATTTTTTTTTAAATAATTTCAGTGGTTAAACGAGTTTCCTTTTAAACACATTTTCAAAATTACTTTGTACTTGTTGTTGTAATATTTCTTCATCTATTCCTAAAAGTTCAGCGGCTTTTTTATAAATATATTTTATAGAAAACTCAGAGTCATCTGTTTCTAAAAAGAAATTTTTACGCCCTACATTTTTAATTGCTTTTGCCGCATTAGAATCATAACCTAACAATGCTTTCCCGAACGAAAAATAGTAACCTTCGTTAACCATAACTCTCGCTATATTTTCGTTATTATTAAAGCCATGTATAATTACCGGAACTTTATTGTTGTTTAAATTTAAGCAATTAATAACTTCATTAAAAGCTTTTACACAATGTATAATTAAAGGCTTGTTAATTTTATTTGCAATAATTATTTGCTCAACAAAGGCGTCTTCTTGTAATGAAAAATCAACATCACATATTTTATCAAGACCACATTCACCAATCGCTAAGCAACGTTTTTCGTTGGCTACAATAGCTAGAGTAGATAATTTAGATCTAAATGTTTTTTTATCCAAATACCATGGGTGTAAACCGTAAGTATATTGAATCGTTTTTTCGTTAGAATCAACATCTAAATTTACGACTTCAATTTTAGCGTCGTGTATCTCTTGATGGGTATGGATGTTAATAAACATTTTTTAAACAATTATTTTTCTTAAACACATAGATACATAGTTTTTTATTGCTCTCAAAGACAATCTAAAGTTTTAAGGATTTAATGATTTGAAATATTCATTCACAAATGTTTTTTGTCCTTCAAAAAAAACATTGGAACAATTAAAATTGATAAGTATACCTTTTGGTGCTTTTAATAGTTTCATATAGGTTAGAAGCTGCGCTTCAAACACAGGATTTATCTCGTTAACGGCTTTTAATTCAATTACTAGACAGTTTTCAATCAAAAAGTCGCATCTAAATTCAGTACTTAATACTTTGTTTTTGTATGTAATTGGGATTTTAAACTCTGTGCAAAAATTTATTTTTCTATGAATTAACTCTTCCTGCATGCATTGCTGGTAGACGCTCTCTAATAAACCTCTACCCATTATTTTATGTACTTCAATTGCAGCGCCAACTACCTCGTAAGTTAAATCATCTAAATATTTCTTGCTGATAGTAATGGTTTTCATTTAATTAGCTGTAATCTATGTTTCTATGTGTTTTATTTTATAAAGTTGTTAATTATAATTTTTGAGCTTAAAATAAACTTGACGTCAAAATTATTACTTTTAGGGTATTAATTTTTTTAATGGTAGATATTAATTATAACAAGGTTACGTCAATAACCTTTAAAGAACTTGAAAGCGTTGTAGGAACTGAGTTTATTAGCTCCGATAAAGAGCAATTAGAAAAATACGGGCAAGATGAAACCGAAGATTTAATTTATTTTGCTGAGGTGGTTGTTAAACCCCAAACGGTTGCTCAGGTAGCAGCGGTTGCTAAAATATGTAACACTAATAAAATACCCTTAACCACGCGAGGTGCCGGCACCGGTTTAAGTGGAGCAGCCCTGCCAATTATGGGCGGAGTGCTTTTAAGTATGGAAAAATTCAACAAGATTTTGCAAATTGATGAACGTAATCTTCAAGCAACTGTTGAACCCGGTGTAATTAATTATGTTTTTCAAGAAGAAGTAAAAAAATTAGGTTTGTTTTATCCGCCAGACCCAGCAAGTTGGGGAAGTTGTAGTCTTGGTGGCAATATTGCCCATAGTAGTGGCGGACCAAAAGCCGTTAAGTATGGCACAACCAGAGATTATGTTTTGAATTTAGAAGTGGTAATGCCTAATGGCGAAATAATTTGGACAGGGGCAAACACATTAAAATATTCTACAGGCTATAATCTTACACATTTAATGGTGGGGAGCGAAGGTACTCTTGGTATTGTTACAAAAATTGTTTTTAAATTAATTCCCTTACCTAAGCATGATTTGCTAATGCTTATTCCATTTGCTAGTGCCGAGCAAGCTTGTAATGCTGTTGGGGAAGTTTTTAGGGCAGGTATTACGCCAAGCGCTATGGAATTTATGGAGCGTGATGCCATAGAGTGGAGTATAAAATATTCTGGCGAAGTAAATTTTGAAATTAAAAAAGAATGGGAAGCACTTTTGTTGGTAGAAGTTGATGGAAATAATTTAGATGTATTGATGAGCGATTGTGAAGTAATAAGTGAAGTGATGCAAAAAAATAATTGCGACGAAATTTTATTTGCCGATGGTGCCGAGCAAAAAAATGCGTTGTGGAAAATTAGACGCAAAGTGGGGGAGGCCGTTAAAAGTAACAGCGTTTATAAAGAAGAAGATACCGTTGTGCCGCGCGCCGAATTACCAAAACTTTTAAAGGGAGTAAAACAAATAGGTAAAAAATATGGTTTCCAATCGGTGTGCTATGGCCATGCCGGTGATGGCAATTTGCACGTTAATATCATTAAAGGTGATTTAAGTGATGAGGTTTGGGACAATGATTTACCAAAAGGCATTACCGAAATTTTTGAATTGTGTAAAGCTTTAGGTGGAACAATAAGTGGAGAGCATGGCATTGGTCTTGTGCAAAAAAGTTATTTGCCAATTGTATTTAGTGCTTACCATTTGGAGTTAATGAAAAATATTAAAAAAGTTTTTGATCCAAATTATATTTTAAATCCCGGAAAAATTTTTGATTAAAAAATTATTTATGAGATTAATTTCCTGCATTAGCCTCTCAAATTATTGTTATTTAGAAAAAACAATGATGTAGAATATAAAAATTTTAGCGATGATAAATACCTAGTGTCAAAATCTTTAAACTCTTACGCCAATTAAAGTAACATCATCTACTTGTTCTAAATTTCCTACCCAATCTGCAAAGGTTTTTTCGAGTAATTGTTTTTGGTCTTGCATTGGTAGCTGGGAATTAGCAGCAAGTAATTCTTTTAATTTTTTACTCATAAATTTTTTGCCTTTATCGCCACCAAACTGATCGGGGAAACCATCGGTTAAAGTGTAAATTACATCGCCTTGTTGCAAATCAATTTCTTGTTGCGTAAATAATACCGAATCTCTTTCGCCTTTGCCTATTGGCATTTTATCGGCTTTAACATCTATTAGTTCAGCGCCTCTCATTATCCAAACAGGGTTATTGGCCGAGGCAATAATTATTTTTTTATTTTTAAAATCATACACGGTTAAACTTGCATCCATTCCGTCTTTACCACCATGCTCGCTTCCATCTTTTTTTAATCTTTCAATAATGGTTTTACGAGTTGAGTTTAATATTTCAGATGGTTCGCTTAAAGTTTCAATTGCTTTTTCTAAACTTGTAATGTTTAATAAACTCATAATGGCTCCTGGCACGCCATGGCCAGTACTATCAGCGGTAACTAAAGCAAAGTTGCCGTTATTGAGTTTACTTGCCCAGTAAAAATCGCCACTTACAATATCTTTTGGTTTAAACAAAACAAAATAATCATTTAGGTTTTCGTCCAAAATTTCTTTTGTTGCTATAAAACTTCGTTGTATTCTTTCTGCATAGTTTATACTGTCAGTAATTTCTTTATGTTTTTCTTCAATAATATGTTTTTGAAATTGAGTTTCTTTTTCTTTTATTTCAATAACCTGTTTTTGTTTTTGTGTTACCTTAAAACGATTATACATAAATCCTCCAAAAATCATTACTAAGGCAAGGCCTCCATAAAGTGCATATTGTGTATTTTGCTTTACTTTTAACTCTGCCTTACGCGCAGTAATTTCTGCGTTTTTAATTTCAGTTTCTTTAGCATGTGCAGTACTATCTAATGCGGCTTTTTTCTCAAAAGCATATTGCATTTGTTTTTTAATAGTTGCTTTTTGAGTGGCCAGATTATTAACACTATCTCTCATTTTAATTTCTAGTTCATAATTTTCAAATGCTTTTTGATAATTATTTTGTTTTTGAAAAAGTGTTTTGAGCGTTTGCGCAGATTTCATAATATTATCTGGGGCACCTATTTCCTTTGCAATTAGCATTCCTTTAGTTGCATATAAAAAAGCCTCTTTAAATTGTCCTTTCCTTATAAGTAAAATAGCCACATTGTTTTGGGTAGTTGCTATTCCTTCTTTATAACCAATTTCTTCCAGAATTTTTAAACTCTTTATAAGATAATTTAACGCTATAGGAATTCCGGCCTTAATTGCTTCTTCTTTTGAGGATGTAATTGAAGGGTCTCCTTCGGTCATATAAATACGAGCAATGTTGTTTAATGAAGCAGCTACACCAGCTTTTCTGTCTAATTCCTCAGATATTTTTAAACTCTTTTTAAAATACTCTAATGCTTTTGTGTTTCCTATTCTGCTCGATTCTTCTTTTGAGGAAGTAATTGATGGATCGCCAATTCTTCTATAAATAATTCCAACATTAGTTAAAGCTTCTGCTATTCCACTTTTATTTCCAATCTCCTCATTAATTTTTAAACTCTTAAGATAAAAATCTAATGACTTATGTAAATCACCCTGGTTCTTATACATCGTCCCAATTTGGTCTAGTGCATTTGCTATCCCTTCTTTGTTTCCTAATTCTTCACATAATTTTAAACTTTTGTAATTAAAATCTAATGCAGATGGAATATTGCCTTGTATATCATAAATATAAGCTAGGTTTAATAAAGATTGAGCCATTCCTTTTTTATCTCCAATCTCTTTTCTGATTTGCAAACTATTTTTAAAATATTCTAAAGCTTTTAAATAATCTCCTAGGTTTTGGTAAATAACGCCAATGTTATTTAATGAAATTGCTATCCCCTCTTTTTTTCCACCCTCCTCAAAAGTTTTTAAACTCTTATGATAATATTCCAACGCCATTGGAATATCACCTTGGTTCTGATAAATCATACCAATGTTAGTTAAAGAATTTGCAGTTCCTTCTTTATTCCCAATAACCTCTTGTATTTTTACACTTTTTTGAAAATAATCTAATGCCTTTGAAATATCTCCTTGGCTCTGATAAACATAACCTATATTATTTAATATACCCGCTACACTTTCTTTATCATCAATATCTTCCGATATTTTTAAACCTTTTTGATAACACTCTAATGCCTTTTGGCTATTACCTTGTTCACTATAAATATAGCCCATGTTGCCTATGGCTGAGGCAAGGTGTTTAAAATATATTTTTAAAGGCTTGCTAGTTTTTGCAATATTTTTTTCAGCTAATATTTTTAATTCCTCATTATATTTTGGCCAAATATTACTGTTAGGTTCAGCCTCAACCATTTGATTTAAAATATTACAACGTATGGTGTCGTGACTAGCATTTTTAAGAGCCAACTTTAAAGAATCCATTGTTTTATCTTGCCCAAAAAGCAAACAAGGAAAAAGAAGCAGTACAAAGAGATTTTTTTTCAATTTTTAAAAATACTAAAATTGTATTTAATCTCTACTAAAAGTTTAGTAATTTTTAAAACAATAATCACAAAATTTTATCTTTAAGAACCAGTGGCTATGGCAAATAATAGCTTGCATATTAATTTAGTTTAAAATAATTTTTAGCTCTTGGAAATTTTTCGTCATTAAATATCCCGTTCGCGCGGATTTGCAATCCGTGCATAATTTATAAATATTGATAAGGTTCTAGTAAATAGAAAATACCCGCTCGCGCGGATTTGCAATCCGTGCATAATTTATAAATATTGATAAGGTTCTAGTAAATAGAAAATATTATCCCGCTCGCGCGGATTTGGAATCCGTGCATAATTTATAAACATTGATAAGGTTTCTAGTAAATAGAAAATATTATCTTTGATATATGTCTACTAAATACAAAGCAAAAGATAACCCGCTCGCGCGGATCTGCAATCCGTGCATGATTTATAAACATTGATAAGGTTTCTAGTAAATAGAAAATATTATCTTTGATTTATGTCTACTAAATACAAAGCAAAAGATAATGATAAGGCGTACTTTGTTACAATTACAACAGTAGAGTGGATAGATATTTTTACGCGTTCAAATCATAAAAATACGATCATAGATTCTTTAAAGTATTGTCAACAACAAAAAGGTTTAGAGATCTATGCTTATGTTTTAATGCCAAGTCATTTACATATGATGTGTCGCGCAAAAGAAGGTTTTGAGTTGGCAAATATTATAAGGGACTTTAAAAAATTCACGTCTAAAAAGATAATTCAAAATATTAAAGAGGAGCATGAAAGCAGACGTGAATGGCTTTTAGATCTTTTTTCAAAAGCCTGTGAGCATTTAAAAAGAGAGCAGGGGTATAAGGTATGGCAGGATGGTTATCATGCAGAAGAAATTTCGAGCAATATGTTTATATATCAAAAACTAAATTATATACATAATAATCCTGTTAAAGATAGAATAGTTGAAAAACCTGAAGACTATTTATTTAGTAGCGCAAGAAATTATGCAGGTTTAGATTCGTTGCTGGAAATAGATCTGATCCCTCATCAACTTAAAACATTTGTTTAGCATCGTTGAAATAAGGCGCACGGATTGCAAATCCGCGCGAACGGGGTTGCTGTTTAGCATCGTTGAAATAAGACGCACGGATTGCAAATCCGCGCGAACGGGTAAAACTCTAATAAATTAATTTTTATGGTTTAACTACTGTGCTTGATTCTATTGTAACTGCAGCAATTCTTGCTAATAATCTACCTTCAACAGTTGCGCCCGTATTTAAGGCAATAGATTGGTCTGCCATAATGTTCCCTTTAAAAACCGATGTTGTTCCTAGTGTTGCTGATGTGCCAACTTGCCAAAAAATGTTGGAAGCTAATGCTCCATTTTTAAGAATTACTTGACGACCAGATGATGTATTAAGTGTTGATGCAATTTGAATAATAAAAACAGCATTTGCATTTCCTAAAGCATCAAAAGTTAAATCGCCCGAAGAAATTTGAAGCGACCCACTTGATTTATAAAGACCAGGAGTTAAGGTTAAGCCACCAATGTTTCCTGCAAGCAAAACTATATCAACTGCTGTACGACCAGCCGCATCATTATAAGCAATAGTTAAATCACCTTTAGCCGCCGTTAAACCAGTTGGATTAGGTACTGAGCCTGAAGGTCCTGAAGCATCTACCGTATAAACTGTTCCAGTAATTTCGCCTCCACCAAAGCCTGTAATATTACTTCCTGCTGCAGGACTTAAGCCCACATTACCAGTAACTGACGAAGCCGGTACATTAGATACTAACGAACCTGCTAATATAGCATAACTAGAAGCTGAATTAAGATTAATGGCTGCTTGAAGCGTTGTTTGAACCGGAATTGTAATAGGAGTTGTACTTGATGGTTGATTAGTTACAGGCTCTGTTTTATCTTTTTTACAACCAGCCATTAAACCAATTGTTACTATTGCTAATGCGGTTATTATTTTTTTAGTTTTCATAATTTAATTTTTAATGAATAAATCTTTGGTATAACTCAAAGGTCAGTTTTTAGTTAGCGGCATTGTTACACAATACTTTAGATTACTTACATAATTCACAGTTTTTGCTGATAGGAAATAAATGAGGTTTTGGGTAAGCGTTGGCGTTTAGTTTTTTTTAATGCTTATAGAATCAAGCCTCTTTTAAAGTGTAATAATAATTAAGCCTAACTATAAATCTACGGTACACCGTAGATTTTCATTCAGAAAAAGCGGAGATTTGTGTATATTTGGTTGAATGAGACTATTAAAAATAGGTTCGATTCCCGTACGGGCTACATAGGGAAAGATAATGAGGATAAAAGTATTATCTTAGGAACGGAAATATTAAAACAAATATCTACATACTTTACTGGGGTCACAAGCTGTGATTAAAGGAAAAGAAAGGCAACAAATTATGTATTATTTCATAATGTTTGGTAAATTGCCACCAGGAAATAAAATGTTTAGATAAAATGAGAATAGGATTAGTGTCTCATACTTCAAAAAGCACATATCATTTAAGTGATTTAATTTATGAAGTTGAGAAAAAAATTAATGAAGAGCTTGTAAAATTAGATTTATTCAATGTATTGGACACCTTTGTTATTGGCATTAACCTTAGCGAATTTGAACCTTCGGATAAATTAATAACTCATTTTAAAAATTATAAAGCAGAAAAACAGTTTGAGTTCACGCTAAACTTAAAAGTCGAAAAATATATTAATAATGATTTGACACAATTCAAATTTAATTTTTTTGAAGATTTTAAGATTGCCTTAGCAGAAGTTTTTGAGAAGAAAATAAAAAACAAAGATTTAGGGGTAGTGATAATATCGCTTGCAGAAAAAGCAATCAAGGGAAAAAGCACTCAAAATATTGACGCCTTGGTTTCAAAAGTTTCACATTCAAATTCTGCAAATGAATCAAATACTATCGAATACACTGAATTAGAAGAAAGTTTATTTTGGGAGATAATCGAACAATCATTTGTATCAAATTTAAGCTTTGAAAAAAGTATAAATTTGTTAGAAAAAATCCTTTGTAAAAATGATGACAGTGTTATAATTGGTTTTCAAATAACTCTAAGAAAACTCATTGATAAATTAGGCTCAGAATTTGTAATTGATAAGGCAAAAAAAGTTAACGACTATATTACAGATGATACATTCCTTTATTTGAGAAGCTATATAATAACAAAAGGAAAAACTCTTTTTAAACAATTAGAATTTGAAGTAGAAGATATTCCAACAAATATTTTTAAGTTCAATGAAGGCGAAAAGCTTTTATACGCAGCGGATGATGCAATAAACCTTAAATATAAAAATGATTATACCTCTGATTTGCCAAGTTACGTGGCAAATAAAATATATGGCCCACTTTTATAATTATCTTTATAATATAAATCAAAACCAAGGGTCATCCCTTGCTTTTTTGTTTACATACAATTGCTAAAATCCAGAAGATTTAATCTTTCAGGGTAACTTCTGAATGAAAACCTACGGCATACCTCAGTCTAATTTTAAATAATCTTTTAAAGATCAATTATTATTTTGAATACAAAGCCTTTGGCATGAGCATGCCTGGTAGAGATTATACCTATGGAGACTACCGCCGTTAACTTCGGCATCGCCACCATTAGAATATTCTGTCCATTCCATTTTACCTGTAATACCATTTCTACCGTAAATTTCCGTGTTACCGTTTTCACACATATTACCATCCCCTGGACATTCTCCATTTGGTCCTTCTCCGTCAGCTCCCGAAGGGTCTGCCCAATAAATGGGATTATTATGAAAGGTAGCGTAAGGTGATTCAAAAGGATATTTAACTGGGTCAGTATTCCATCTACGACCTATTCTTGCATCGTATTCCCAATATTCTGCACTCATCGCCCCATTAAAAAGAGCATCTTCTTTTTCCTGTGGCGGAGAAAGAGGGACTCGAACTCTCTTGTCTCAATCTTTAAAACCTTGTATAATTCAAAATATGCTATTTTTATCCGCTTTTTCTGAATGAAAATCTACGGTACACCGTAGTTTTTTGAAATGTGCTTTTAGGCTTTGCTTTTTCTTATACTACTAAATAAATTGTAAAGGCATCTTCTCTTAAACCATAATAGATGAAAACCCTAATTTAATAAGCAAAATAGTTGAGGTAAAATTTCCTATTTTGGAATTTTAGTGCCTAATAATTTACCCCAAGGTTTTAAGCCATCAATTTTATCGAAAACAATTTTTAAAACCGCCACAAAAGGAATACTTAAAAACATTCCTCCTACTCCCCAAAGCAAATTTCCTAACAACACACTAATAATTGATGCAAGGGCGTTTACTGAAACTTTTGATGAAACTACCCGCGGCATAACAATGTTATTATCTATAAACTGAATAACACCGTAAGCGCCTATTATTAAAAGTTGTGTAGTGTAACCATCTTTGGTGATAGTGGCCATTAAAACTGGAAGAGCAATGGCAATAATTCCTCCTATGTATGGCACCAAATTTAAAATTGCGCCAATAATTCCAATTAAGATTGCATAATCAACGCCTAAAATTAATAGTGCAATTGAATTTAAGGCAGCTACAATAATCGTTTCTATAAGTAAACCCAATACATAACTTTGTATTGCACTTTTTGTTTCTTTGAGAACTTCAGCTACTTTTCCTTCATTTTTAGCATCAAAAGCTTCGTAAATAAAATTAAGCAAAAGAGGTTTGTAGTATAAAATAAGAAAAATATAAATTGGAATTAAAACGATTACACCTACAATTCTAAAAATTGAACTTAAAGTGGCGCCAATATATTGTTGCACATTTTCAAACGATTTTTTAATGACTTCATCTTGTTTAAAAATAGAAAATTTAAAATATCGTCTAATTGCCACTTGAGCTTCGTGAAAAATTGATTGAGATTTTTGTTTTAATTCAGGCCACATGTCCCCAAAATTGGCTAACTGCGAAGAAATAAAAATAAACAAAGCAGTTATAATAATCGCAGCGATAATTAACACCGTTACAATAGCAAGAATTTTATTAAATTTTAGTTTTAATAATTTATTATAAATTGGATTTAATAAAATAGCTAATAAGATAGAAAAACAAAAAGGCACCAATACGCCTTCTAATGCAGATAGTATATAAAAGAAAAGAACCAAGCCAAGTAATATAATTGGAGTAGAAACATAAAAAGGATATTTTTTTGTTCCGTCACTAATATCAACCGTTATTTGTTGAGTATCGTCTGTTGGAATGTTGGCCGTAAACCTTTTAATAAAACGTGTAATGTAATTCATAAAAATATGTTTGTTGCCTGGATTTTTGTTTTAAGCTCTGTGAAAAAGAGGTGGCCGAAGCTATTCACTCTTTTACATGAACCTTTTGCCTTGTATAATTCAAATATACTGTTTCTATCTGGGCTAAAAGCAGAAATTCGACTTTTTGGGGTTCTACTAATTATATAGTTAAATAAACGGGGTTATAATATTTGTAAATAAGCGCTTGTATTTTTAATACGCTTGAATTAAAGATTGTAAAGGGATATTTAGTTTTTTATTTAGGCTACGCACCATGTCCAAAGTTAATTTACGCTTTCTGTTTAAAACATCACTAACACGGCTGGTGTGTCCAAGTATTTCGCCTAGTTGTGTCTTTGAAAGATTCATTTCTTGCATGCGGTGTTTTATTGCCTCAACTGGGTCGGGCGAATCTATTTTGAAATGTTTTTCTTCGTAATCTTTTATAACAAGTGCAAGGAGTTGGGCTTCGTTTCCCTCATCTGTATTTGACTTTGCGTGAAATATTTCTTCAAAGCGTTGTAAAGATTTTTTATATTGACTGTTGTTTTTAATAATTTGTATTTTCATGATGCATGGTTTTGGTTAAACGTTTACTTAATTCTACTTTCTAATCAGGTTATTTTGGTTTCTTTTTTGGCGTATATAAGTTAATTGTATTGGCATCAATTTTATCATACTCCAAATGTGTGCCAATGAATTTTATAAATACCCATGCGTTTTCAAAATTAATTGCAGCTACTAATCTGTAATCATTGCCTTTAATATTAAAAACTACACGTCCATTTTTTAATACACTAACATTAGCTCTAAACTCCTTCCTCAATTGATTAGGATTTTTCCATTCTTTAGACTCAACTTCCTCATACCATATTTCTAAAGGTAATTTCGCCTGTTTATGTTTTTTATAAAACTCTATCAACGAACTTCTATTATATATATTCATTCTTTGTTTTTATACTACAAAGATAATAAAAAAGTTACCATTTTGGTAAGTAAATAACCAAAATGGTAATTATTTAACTTTTTTAATGGTTTTATCTGGCATTACCTAAGTAACATTTGAAGTGCCAGGTATAATAAAATACTACAATTTAAAAACTATACCCTTTTGGGTATAGTTGCGCCTTTAAATCCAATAATTATACCTTTTCGGGTATAATTATAATTAATCTAAAACTTTGTCCTTCATATATTTTCGCCATTTATCTAAAACGGCTTGCATATCTGCGGGAATCTCACTATCAAAAAATAATTTTTCGCCGCTAATAGGGTGGGTAATGCCAAGGGTTTTAGCGTGTAGTGCTTGGCGAGGTAATAATGTAAAACAATTTTGAATAAACTGTTTGTACTTTGCCGTATTTAGTCCTTTTAAAATAATATCGCCGCCATATTCATTATCATTAAACAATGGGTGACCAATACTTTTCATGTGCACACGTATTTGATGTGTGCGTCCGGTTTCTAATTTACATTCAATAAAAGTTACGTAACCAAAACGCTCAATAACTTTGTAATGTGTTACCGCGTGTTTTCCTTCTTCACTATCTGGAGGAAAAACAAACATTTTTTTTCTGTCGCGCGGGTCTCTGCCAACATTACCAACAATTGTACCTTGGTCGTCTTTTAAATCGCCCCAACAAATAGCAATGTATTTTCTGTCCATGGTACGGTCAAAAAAATCTTTAGCTAAGCGCGTCATTGCTAAATCTGTTTTAGCAATAATAATAATACCCGATGTGTTTTTATCAATACGATGCACTAATCCCGGACGATCTAAATATAAATCGTTATTTAATTTTGTTTTTGTTTTTGGTAAATTTTGAAAATGAAATGCTAAAGCATTTACCAAAGTACCCGTATAATTACCATAAGCGGGATGAACTACCATGCCAGGTTTTTTATTAACGAGTACAATATAATCGTCTTCAAATGTAATGTCTAAAGGAATGTTTTCTGGCAATACTTCAACATCGCGAGGCGGCACTGTTAACACAATAGAAATTTCGTCGAGTGGTTTTGTTTTGTAATTAGATTTAACCGATTTACCATTTACCAATACTCTTCCTTCGTCACATGCATTTTGAATTTTTGTGCGAGTAGTGTGCGCTATGCGTATCATGATAAATTTATCAATACGCATGGATACTTGTCCTTTTTCAACTTTGATGTTGTGGTGTTCGTAAAGGGCTTGTTCTTCTTCTCCGGCTAATTCGTCCGGCTCTTCTGTTAATTTAGACATCTTGCTTAGTGCTGTATAATAATTTTTTGTTGTTGCACTAATTGCTCATTTACTTTTAAGGTTAAAAAATAAATTCCACTCGGTAAATTTTGTGTGTTTAAAACTGTGTTTTCTGAGTTAGGATTTTCATCTATTACAACTTGCCCAAGCATATTAAGCATTTGAATTTTTGAGTTAGAAGAATTTATTTTCTGGTAATTTTCAGTTGTAAATTTAATGTTCAAAATGTTATTACTTGGGTTTGGATAAACAAAAAATAAATTATCTTTTGCTTTTAAATTTTCTTTTACACTAAGCGGCAGTTCGGTCCCAAATACAGGGCGAATCATGATAGAACCGTAAATAGAAGATTGGGTCCAGCCATTACCAGAATCGTAATAAAGACTCGAAGAATGATTAATGTTTTTATCAAAACCAATTACAATTCCGGCTGCAACTTGTTGTTGAATGCCAATGTAATAAGTGCCGGCTGGCAATATTAATGGAGAAGTTAGTGTGTATTCTGAAAAGGTATTAAATCCAACATTATAATAATTAGGATTCATTACGCTATCTCTTAAAATTACAACACTACCTGGGCCATTTGAACCGGCTTGCCAAATATTTATTCTAAAAGCATAGCTTTGCGCTAAATTTAAAGAGCCTACAGGGTCAAAATAAATTCTAACGGCTCTTAGGGTGTCGCTTACACGTGTTTTGTATTTTGCGGCAATTTTACCGCCTGTGCCATTTACATAATAACCGGCCTCGGCGCTTCCATCATCGAAAGCATAATAATTACTAAAGGTTTGGTGTTGAATTACAGTATCGTTTGCTTGAATAAAATCGGTACTTGAAGAATATAATATATGTTGAATTTTATAAACAGCAGGCGCTGTCATAGATGGCAAGTTATAAGTGTAGGATGGATTTGAAAGCGGAGCTGCATTTAGCCAACCGTTATATTTAAATATACCTAGGTTAGGGGAGGCTCCTCCGTTATAACCATATATTTTGGTATTGGTATTATCGTAAAAGTTATTGGTGTAAGTAAGGTTTCCATTAATAATTCCATTGTTACGAATAAAAACAGAGTTTTTATTTACCATGTCTGAGGTGTCGTATTGTCTCCATGGCATAGATGAATAATTTTTTACCAAAGGAGTAGGCACATAACCAAAGGCAAAATCGTAATAGTTTGTATCGGCGATAATACTTCTGTTTTTATCTAAAAAAACATAATCTAAATTCCAATGATCAAAATTACCGGCAGTAGTTGCCATGTTTCTAAATCTAAATTTAAAACCATCGTGTAAATAAGCAGTATCAGTTACACCAACAAAACCTCTTTTAAAAATTGTATCGTTAGTATTTGCGCTTGTATTGCCGCGTTGATACCAAACTTTTTGCCATTTGTTTTGCTTGGGCATATAATAATCTAACAATAAACTATCCGATATTTCAGGAGCATCTCCATTGCCGCGCGCTTGGTAATAAAAAGTTAATGCAATACTATCAACCGGTGCAAAGGCTAAATTAATTGGTTTAGATGTTAAAGTATCTGCAGGTAAAGAGCTAGACATGTTTACTAAATTTGGTGTGTAGGGATAACCGAATTTATTTAATCCATCAAATGTTGCAACGCCAATACTTAAAGGAGCAATAGCGTAACCTGAGTTAACATAAGTAGACGAATCGCTCCATAAACTTTGTAAAGGGTAGGCTTGAGTGGATGAGTAAGAGAAATCATCTTTAAAAGGGAGCGTTAAAGACGTCGCTTTATTTGAATAATTAATTTGAGAACTTTGTTTGTTTGAGTTTTGTTTAAGATCGCCATACAAATAATTAATATTTGCTGTAAGAGGTTTTAAACCTTCTTGTGCAAAAGCTGAAACTGAAAAAAGCACTATAAAAAAACTATGTATTATATATTTTACCATTTTTTTATTCTGGTGCGTTATCAAAATTTGGATTATTTGTATTTGAATTTTCTCCTGAGTTGGATGAGTTAAAATTGTCTTTTACCCCAACTACCAAATCTATTAAACTTCCTTTTTTCACCCCTTTTCCTGGCTCAATAGCAACTCCTTTAATCGATTGTTCTAGGATACAACCATTACAATCTGCCTGCCTTTCAGTAACCTTCCCAATTTTTAAGCCATAGGTTTCAATAATCAATCTTGCTTGCCGCTCACTTCTATCTATTAATTTTGGCATTACAATTTGCGGCGCAACCATACCTGTAACGTACAAATAGATGGTTCTATTGTGTTTAACTTTACTTTTTGGTTCAGGTTCTTGTCTTATAACTATTCCTGGTTTTTCTTTTGGATCATAAATGCTATCAATAATTTGAAAAGAAACATCTTTGTTTTTTACGAATAAGCTAAGGTCGCTAATTTGTTTACCCTTAAAATCGGGTACTTCGGTAAATTCACCGTGGTTGGTGTAGGAACCTAGCCATTTTACAAGGCTAAAAAGTATGATAAAAATACAAGAGATAATTACCGCCAAATGAATAAAAAATCGTTTTGATTTTAAAAAAGAAAAAAAACCGCTCATATCTAATTAAGGTAATTTATTTTGGCAGATTAATTTTTAGCTAAGCATTTTCATGCTGAGGTTCTTGAATAATTATTTTAAATACAACTACCACAATTGCCCCAATTGTTTGTTCGGTAATTTGCCAAATGCAATCAATCATTAAATGATTAACGCTTAGATGTTTAGTTAAAGAAATGTTTACAATTGTTGAAATCATAAATAGAGAAAAACCTGCAATTACCCCACAAACAACACCTCTAACAACAAAATTTCTGATTTTCTTTAAAGGCTGAGATTCATATAAAACATAAATGCCTGCACCAAAAATAAGGTAAGTAATAGCCGCAAAGCTTACAAACCACACTAATGGAAAGTTAATACGTTTAAAATCATTTAAAAAGTAGCCATGCCACACATAAAACAGTGTAAACATAACAACTGCAGATATAATCCACGATATAAAGAATCTGAAATTAAAGTTCATTTACAATTACAAATTTAATAAAAAAAACCGGGTTTTGAACAAAAACAAACATTTTTAAGCTTCAATTAAATGCTATATATTTGTGATAATGTGGGTTCTAAGAAAAATTTGCTTTGTAATAATTGCTTTAATTATATTTTGCAGTTGTAGAAAACCAGCCTCTGCCAATTGGGATGTAGATGTTGTTTTTCCGGTTGTTAAAAGCACACTTAATATTAAAAATTTTATTGGAGATTCTATTTTTGTTGCCGATAACACTGGCTTATTAAGTTTAAATGTTACTCGCGAAATTATTTCAATAAAATTAGATTCATTATTAAAATTACCCGATACAACCATTGTTAATACCTTTACAATACCGGCAGTTTTTCCTACAACCTTAACACCCGGGCAAGCCCTTACATTTTTTCCTGCATCCGAACTAAATTTCAACATTTCAAATGGAGTGGCCATTAAAAAATTGGATATTAGAAGTGGCATTTTAATGGTTAAATTCACTAATGATTTAGCTGAGCCTCTAGACTTGTTATATATCATTCCTAGTGCAGTAAAAAATGGCCAGCCACTAAAAATATTTGAAACTATTCCACCAAACAATGTACCGCTTATTAAATCATACAGTTTAGCCGGCTATACTTTAAATATGCGAGGCTTAAATGGCGTTTTATATAACACAATTGCGCAGGCCTATACTGTAACAGTTAATCCAAATGCCAATCCTGTTGTAGTAACATTTGGCCAGGGAGCCAAAGCAACATTATCCTATTCTAATATTATTCCTGATTATGTTGAAGGTTATTTTGGTCAACAAACAATTGCTTTGCCATTAGATACTGCGCGTTTTGATGTGTTTAATAATTTTCAAGCTTCTAATTTTCTTTTAAATAGCGCGTCTATTAATTTTAAAATTTTAAATGAGTTTGGTGCTGAATTCACAAGTAACTTATCCAATATTCAATCAGTAAATTCGATAAATAATACCACGGTTGCTCTTACGGGCGGTTTATTATCCAATATTAATATTAATAGAGCGTCAAAAGTTGGCGCAACAATTTATCCTAGTATAAAATCAATATCTGTTACTAATACCAATAGTAATATTGTTCCTTTTTTATCTAATCTTCCCAACAAATTAACTTATCAAGGAAGTATAGATGTAAACCCCTTAGGAAACATTTCGGGATATAACGATTTTGCTTTTTATAATACAGGCATAAAAGTGCTTGCAGATATTAATATACCCTTACGTTTTAATGCCGATTATTTTAAATTAACATCTACATCTATCGTCGATTTTTCAAACGTAAAACAATTAGAAAATGTAAACCATGGTAATTTTGTTATTTCTGCTTTAAATGGATATCCTTTTCGTGCGCAGATTCAGGCCTATTTGTTGGACGGAAATAATTTAGTTGTTGATTCGTTGTTTATACCCGGCGCCAATTTTATAGAGCGGGGAGTACTCGATGCTCAAAACATTGTTACATCTCCTACTCAATCAAAACTTAATACGCCAATATCTCAGGCAAAAATTGAAAACTTAAAAAAGACGAAAACAATAAAGTTGGTTACTTATTTTCTTATGCCTACAAATCCACCCGATATTAAATTGTACGAAAACTACTCGTTTGATGTAAATATTGTTGCGGAATTAAATTACCATGTGAATCCTTAATTAATGAACAGAATAAAAAATTACATCACTTTTTTTATAATTGTTTTTTGTTTTGTTTTAAAAGCACAATACAACACAGAATTTATAAATTACGAAAATGTAAAGCGTAGTGTGTCGGTAGATTTAGATTTTGAAGCCGGCAGTAACGGCATGAGTAGCGCTTTAACCAATAAATTAATTTGGGGCGGCTATATTGATGATGATTTAAAAAAAGAATCCTCAAAACATTTAAGACAATCAAATAATTTCGGAATTAATTTAAATTATGGTGTAAATACATTCATTAAAGGAAATAGTAAATTCGATTTTTTAATTGGCTTTAAAAATCAAGAAATAATTAACGCAACTTATTCTAAAGATTTTTTTAATTTATTGTTTTATGGAAACGATTCTTATCGAGGTAAAACTGCTGATCTTGGTAACCAAAATATTAATGCTTTACGTTTTCAAGAAGTAAAATTTGGAGCCATTATGCATAAGGTAGATTCGGTTGGAAAAATTGGTGTTTCACTTTCGTTTTTAAAAGGCGAACAGTTATTTTTTTTAAACACCAATAAAAATTCAAGTTTATATACATCTGCCGATGGAAGTGAATTAATTTTTAATTCAAATTTTAATTTAGCCATTAGCGATACTAACAATAAAAAACTTAGCAGCTTTAATGGAATAGGCGCAAGTGCCGATATATTTTTTGAAACACCTTATAAAAGTAATGTTGGTAAACGAAGCGTGTTATTGGTAAACGCAAATAACATTGGTTTTATACATTGGCAAAATAATAGCGTGCAATATAGTAGCGACTCCAGTTTACATTTTTCAGGATATAATGTTTCTAATATTATTGATTTAAAAGATTCTACTTTAAACAGAATTAATAGAGATAGTTTATTGCGTGGCTTAACAAATGCGCGACAAGAAAATTTTAATACAAACATCCCAACCAATTTAGTTATTATAAATAAAATTTATTTTGGAAAACAAGAATTGTTTTGTTTGCAAACCGGTTTTAGATTTATTTTTAACGCCAACTATAAACCCTATATTTTTATTGAACCTCAATACAAAGTAAAAAATGTAACTTTTGGTTTGCACACAGGTTATGGCGGTTATGTGCGCTTAAACGTTGGCGCTTCTGTAACATGGAATAGTAAAAATTGGTTTTTACGTATTGGTAGCAATAGTTTACAAGGTTATGTTGTTCCTAAATCTGCTTCGGGACAAGGCGTGTTTTTTAGTATTACCAAAAAATTTAAGTAAGATTTTTATCCAACCCAACCGTTATTTAAAAAACGGTAGTACAATTTTATCAAGCCAATAGAATTTATAATTATTAAACTCAATAAGCTAATTGTTGAAATGGTTTTATTTTTATGTTTAGTAAATAGTAAAAAAATAAAATACAAACTAACCGTGCTAAACATCAATAAATTATGTATGTGGTTATAACTTCCAAATAGTAGCCAAAATCCCTCAGATGTAAAGAAAATAATCCAAACGTGTTTCCAATTGAAATGGTAATTGGAAAAAAAGTAATGAATGGATACAATAATGAAAGGTGTGGCATAAATAAAACGGTTCAAACTGTATAAATTACCATCGCGATAAGCTAAAATAAGCAATGATGTTCCGGTAATATATGACATTGAAAAAACAAAATCTTTTGAAAGAGATATTTTGTTTTTTAATTTTTCAAAAAATAAATACACTAAATAAACACCGCAAAATAAAGATATCGCTAAAGCGCTGCCATCAAAACGATTGGAGGCGTCTCCCCCCCAACTTGTTAATGGTAATTGTGGGAGGTGAAAATAATTTTTCCATAATTTTTGAGCTTCGAAAAATACAAACCATTTATTTGTATAAAAGTAGTGAACTAGGGTTGTTAATAGAAGTCCAGTAATCAAAACTAGTATGGGAGCGATGCTTTTTGTTAAGCCCTGTTTGAAATATCGCTCTGTGATAACATAAGAGATTAAAATTGCCGGAATAAAAACAAAAGTTGTTGGACGAATTAAGCTACCAAATAGTAAACCTATTAATATTAAACCTAATTTATTTTTATTTAAGCCTATAATTAGGAAAGTTCCAGTCGCGAAAAATAAGGGTTCAGTATAAGGTACAAACATAAAAATAAACGAGGGAATGGAAAGTAAAAATAATTGTCTTTTCCATTCTATTTTGTAAAGCGTTGCGATTGCACTAAAACTTAAAATAAAAATAACTGCATTTACAATTGAAATACCAATTGCCGAGACATTTAATAATTTCCAAAAGTAAGGAAATGCTGGGAAGAACGCACAGAGCCACTCGTCGCGATAACCATTGTTTTTTATGTCTAAATATAAATTGGCATCAAAACGTAAAAAATTTGCTTCATTCAAAAAACTCAAACTACTTTTATTTATTAAATAAATAAAAAACACTACTGCTAAAATGAAGTAAAAAAAAATACTGATCCCGAGATGCTTTAGATAGAGTTTTAATGTCATAAAATTATTCAACGGATAATTTACCGGTGCTAATAGGGAGCGAATTTAGTTTTAGTTTGTAGGTGTATATTCCTGTATTCAGTTCGTTTCTATTAATCATTATATGTTTGTTTGTTATTACTATGTTTTCTTCACTAACTAATTTGCCTTGTGAATCATACAGCTGGTAACTAATTGTTTTGCCATCAAGATTATCTTCGTCAAACCTAATAGCTGAGATTGTGTTTATTGGATTGGGATAAACAATTGTTTTTGTCAGATTAATTTTATTTTCATTTAATCCTACCATAGGTAAGTTGTCTTGAAATTCAGTAACAATTAGAAAATAATCGTTAACCAGATCTTTTTTATTAAAAACAACAAGGTAAACATTTTCATCTGTAGAGTTATTTTGGTTTCCATATGATTTTGTCCAACCAACAAAAGCATATCCTCTACTAGTTCTTATTATTTCAAATCCATCTTCATCCTTAATCCCTCCAAAATTTGCAGCATTTAAATATGTAAACGTAGAATTAAAACGGTGAAATAGCACTGCTGTTCCTCCAGCACCACCAACGTTTTGAGCAAGAGTATAAATATCATTATTATTGCCTTCAATAATGCAATTGTAAAAAATATTTTGGGGGCTAGTAAATGAATTGAATTGATTAAAATTAGTTGTGTCTATTTTTCTTAAAATATAATACGGAGTAGAATTTGAACTACGTTTACCACATAATAAAACGTCTCCGGAACCTGTTAAATACAGATCTTTATATTCGTGGTCATCTGCTGTGTTTTGCGAAAAAAAATCTTGTTTTAAAATGTTGCCATTATAATCAAGTTGATAAATGCTGGCATTGCTTTTGTTAGTTAGTGTATTGTGTGTTTTTCCAACAACATAAATACGATTGTTTTTTTGTTCAACGCTATAAAATGCATCGTTGCCGGTTGTCCCTATTTTTTTTGTCCACAATGTATCACCATTAGCGTTGGTCCTTATTAGATAGGCATCTGCCCCTCCTTTTGAATCTGAATAAGTTTCTCCGCAGAGTAAAAGACCGCCATCTGGCATTAAGCATGAATTATAGATAAAATCCCAATCATTCCCGCCATAATTTTTTGACCACAATACATTTCCCAAATTATCGGTCTTTATCAAGTATCCGTCATAACCGGACTGTATATTCCAATTAGAAATACCTGAAAAAAAGTAGCCGCCATCACTTGCAATATCGACTGAGTAGGCAATGTCGTTGTAATTTGAACCAATAGCTTTGCTCCATTGATGTAAACCCATGCTATCTGTTTTAATAATGTAAAAAGAAGTGTTGCCGTTACCAAAACTACTGGAGGTGCCGGCAATAATAAATCCTTTATCGCTGGTTTCTTTTATGTCTTTACCTATATCAATACTCGGGCCACCAAAACTGTTTACCCATGCAGTATCCCAATTGTTTAGGTTTTGCCCGGAGCTGTATAAACCTTTAAGTAAAAATAGTATTATTAATAATTTCCTCATGTTTAAAGATTTACCGTCATTTTAAAATCTAACATAAAGATAGTGAAAAAACGTCCCGAATTAGAGAAAATATCTTACCAGTTAAATTCAAATCATTGTCAATGTATTCAAGTTATGTTATTGAATATAATTATTGCAATAAAAATTAAACTTAATTTTGAAAGGCAAGTAAACGTTAGTATATTTAGCCTGTATGGCATTTTCATCAAATATTTATTTACTAATTAATAGGGTTTTCTGAATACTTTTATGTTTTTTTCGTTAAAATATTTATTTAATGCAATGACTTTTTAGTTTATGAATATTAAACATATAGTATTTCTTTGTTTTTTTGTCACAAGCGTTTCCGCCCAAATTACAAATACTCGTAAATGGCGATATTCAGAAAGGGATTCTTTAGACCTTGCTTTAGTTTTTTACGAAGAACAAAATTATAAATTAGCACTTCCTATTCTCGAAAACGTTCATCTGTCTCATCCCACCGAAGATTTTATAAAATATTTATATGGTATTTGTTGTTTGTACAGAAGCGATAAACATGGGGCTAGCTTAAAAGCTTTAGCTGAAGTTTATGCAAACAATCAAAAAATTGATAAGATTGAATATGATTTAGCACGTGCATATCACTATAATTATAAATTTGATGAAACAGCCGAATTACTTAATAAACATCTTTCATATAAACGCATAAAGCAAGAGGATAGAGAAAAAACAGAATTATTAAGAACTTATATTAATAATGCTAAATATTATCATTACCATCAAACTAAAGCTAAAGTTACCAATCTAGGTGTTGAAATAAATTCTAAAGATGATGAATCAATGCCTTTAATTTCGGTGGATGAATCAGTAATTGTTTTTAATTATGCTGGCTCTAAAAGTAAGGGCGGAAAATTAAATGGCTTTTTAAAACCTGATATTAACGGAATTTATACATCAGATATTTATCTTTCTAAGAAACTTAATAATAAATTTCAAAGTCCAATTCCTCTCGATAACATTAACACCATTGGAAATGAAACCGCTGTTTCTTTGAGTCAAGACGGACAAATTTTATATAGCTACAAAGATTTATCGGATGGACACGGAGATATTTATGCAAGTTATTTAAATGGTAATACGTATTCTCAACCTGCAAAATTAAAGGGTAAAATTAATTCTTATTCTTGGGAAGGAAATTGTTCTTTATCTCCCGATGGTAAAACACTTTACTTTAGTAGCGAGCGCAATGGAGGTTTTGGAGGGAAAGATATTTATAGCGCTAAATTATTAGCAGATTCTGTTTGGGGAAAAATTACAAATCTCGGAGATTCAATAAATACCCCTTACGACGAGGATTTTCCATTTTTGCATGCTGACGGAACAACTTTATTTTACAGTTCTAAAGGTATTAAAAGCAGTGGGGGTTATGATATTTTTGCTGCTTCCATGAACATAAAAGATTCAACCTTTAAACAAGTAGAAAATTTAGCTTATCCTATTAATACACCCGATGATGATATTAATTTTGTTTTGGCGGCTAATGGTTTAAAAGCTTATTACGCTAAAGGAAAAAAAGACGGTTATGGATTGCAGGATATTTATACAATAGATACAGGTTTTGAACCTAATAAATTTAAATTGTTGTTGTTAAAAGGAACAATTGCAAAAAGTGCTGAGGTAGTTGATGCAGAAATTAAAGTTGAAATTTTATCTAAAAATAATTATCTGTTCAAAAATTTTAAATCAAATAATGGAAATTATATAGTTACGCTACCAATGGGGAACGAGTATAAAGTAACTTTTACCAAAGCAAATTCACCAACACAAACTTTAACCTTAACCACTAATGGTTTTAATGGTTACTTAGAAAAAAACTTTGATGTTAATTTTGACCAGATACAAACTGTTGTGAATGCAACAAAAACTTCAACATTAAATGCGATTAAAACTAATTCATTAACAAATACTGTTTCTTCTAAATCGCCAACAATTGCAACTTCGATTGCTGCAGTAACATCTACTAGTGTAACCGAAACAAAAGTTGTAACAACCACTGTAACTTCTGTAACAACTTCAACAAATACAATTACTAAAGTTGTAACTCCCACTCTCAATTCATCTCCAACAAACACAATAGCTAAAGCTGTAACTCCCACAATAACTTCGTCGTCTACAAATACAATCGCTAAAGTTGTTACTCCCAGTGTTAATCCAACTTCAACAAATACAATAACTAAGGTTGTTACACCATCAGTTGCCGCTACTAAAACACTTAGCACTAGTTCAAAAATTAATCCTGAAACATATTATACTACAAATACTGTTGCCCCTATTACTAGCCCAACAGTTGCTTCTGTTAAAACAGCGGTATCGCCTTCAAATACTTCCAATGCAAATGTGGCAACAATAGATAATTTTGTTCCAAGAACTCCTGCTCAAGAAAAAGTTAGATTGTTTGCCCAGAAATACCCTGATATAAGTGCAGATAGTCTCGAGTTTAGAGTGCAAATTGCAGCGTTTAAAAACCCTAAAAATTATGAATTTCCACATTTAAATAAATTAGGTCCATTTGATAATTTATTATTAATTGATGGTATAACCCGAGTTACAGTTGGAGGAAAATTCACCACTTTACGAAAAGCTTATGAGCATAATAAAAAGGTAGTTATAGCAGGTCAAAACGATGCTTTTGTAACCGTTATTTATAAAGGAAAGCGCATTGTTTTTGAGGATCTTGAAGCAATGGGTATTTTTAAAACAAAATAAAAATCTTTAACTTTAAATAATATTTAGAATTTTTTAATATGAATATTCCATTTTTTTCTTTTGCCGGAACACACGATCCAATTAAAGCTGAACTAACTAAAGCTTTTGAAAAAGTTTATGATAGTCATTGGTATATTATGGGTAACTGCTTAAAAGATTTTGAAAAAAATTATGCTGATTTTTCTGGAACAAAATATTGTACCGGTGTTGCTAATGGTTTAGACGCATTAATTATTTCATTAAAAACATTAGGAATAGGAGCAGGAGATGAAGTAATTGTTCCTTCAAATACATATATTGCATCTTGGCTTTCTGTATCTTATGTTGGCGCTATACCTGTGCCTGTAGAGCCAAGAGTAGGTACTTTTAATATTAATGCCGATTTAATAGAAGCTTCCATTACCTCAAAAACAAAAGCCATCATGCCTGTTCATTTATTTGGCCAATGCTGCGAAATGGATAAAATAATGCAAATAGCAAAAAAACATAATTTGTTTGTGGTTGAAGATAATGCTCAAGCTCAAGCGGCAACATGTAATGGACAAATGACAGGAAGTTTTGGCGACATTAATGCAACAAGTTTTTATCCGGCTAAAAATTTAGGGGCTTTAGGCGATGCCGGAGCAATTACAACAAATAACACAGAATTAAATCACAAAGCAAATGTGGTTAGAAATTATGGTTCGCAAAAAAAATATTTTAACGAGATAAAAGGAATTAACTCTCGTTTGGATGAATTGCAAGCAGAAATTTTAAATGTAAAACTTAAGTATTTAAATAACTGGACAAAAACGCGCGTTGAGATTGCAACAACATACAATCAATTATTAAATGGAGTGGGTGATATGGTCTTATCTTCTATAGCAAATAACTGTACGCATGTTTATCATCAATTTGTAATTAGAACAAAACAACGAGATGCCTTGCAAGAATATTTAACTAAAAACAATATTGGCACAATTATTCATTATCCAATTCCACCTCATTTGCAAGAAGCTTATAGCGAAATGAATTTTAAAAAAGGTCAATTTCCTATTGCGGAAGAGATGGCTGAAACGTCTTTAAGTTTACCTTTATATCCGGGTATAAAAAATGAAGAGCTTGAATTTGTAGCCAATACAATTAAAAAGTTTTTTTAATCAATAGAATGTAATTGAAGTTTGTGTAATGGAAAATTCGTATTTAAGGTTTTTTTTAAGATTTTCATCATAAATCCTTTAATATGTTGGTAAAGCAGTAAAAATTTTATCTTTTTTAGTCCCTTTTTTTGCCTACTTTTGCTTACAGTTTTCAAAAAAACTGTTATGTCAATAAATACCAAATATATTTTTGTTACCGGTGGGGTAACATCTTCTCTCGGAAAAGGAATTATCTCGGCAAGTTTAGCAAAATTACTTCAAGCAAGAGGTTTTACTGTTACAATTCAAAAGTTAGATCCATATATCAACGTTGATCCAGGTACTTTAAATCCTTACGAACATGGTGAATGCTATGTTACAGATGATGGCGCCGAAACTGATTTAGATCTTGGGCACTACGAAAGGTTTTTAAATGTACCTACTTCGCAAGCAAATAACGTTACCACAGGTCGTATTTACCAAAATGTGATTGAAAAAGAACGTAAAGGAGAGTATTTAGGCAAAACTGTGCAGGTAATTCCACATATTACCGATGAGATAAAAAATCGCATCAAAATTCTTGGGAAAACTGGTCAATATCAGTTTGTAATTACTGAAATTGGAGGTACTGTAGGAGATATTGAATCATTACCATACATAGAGGCTGTACGTCAATTAAAGTGGGAAATGGGAAATAATTGCATGGTAATTCATTTAACGCTTTTACCTTATTTATCTACTTCGGGCGAATTAAAAACTAAACCAACACAACATTCGGTAAAATTATTATTAGAGTACGGCGTTCAGCCTGATGTTTTAGTTTGTAGATCAGAACATCCAATTAATCAGGATATCCGCCGTAAGATTGCTTTGTTTTGTAATGTAGAGCCAAATGCAGTTATCGAAGCATTAGATGCCTCTACTATTTATCAAGTTCCTTTATTAATGGAAAAAGAAAAGTTGGATGTTATTGTATTAAAAAAATTAGGGATAGAAGCGGCCGGAGAACTTGAATTAACAAAATGGAAAGGTTTTTTAGATAAGTTACATAACCCAAAAAGCGAAGTAAAAATTGGTTTAATTGGTAAATATGTTGAGTTAAAAGACGCTTATAAATCTATAGCAGAGGCTTTTATTCATGCAGGTGTAACTAATGAATGCAAAGTAAATTTAGAGTGGATTCATAGCGAAGATATTACTGAAGAAAATATTAAACAAAAATTAGAAGGCTTAAAAGGTATTTTAGTTGCTCCTGGTTTTGGAACAAGGGGTATTGAAGGAAAAATTGCGGCAATAAAATACGCAAGAGAAAATAAAATTCCGTTTTTAGGAATATGTTTAGGAATGCAATGCGCGGTAATTGAATTTGCAAGAAATGTTTTGGGTTTAAAAGATGCGCATAGTCGCGAAATGAATCCTGCTACTAGCAGCCCTGTTATTGATTTGTTAGAGAATCAAAAAACAATATCGCACATGGGAGGCACAATGCGTTTGGGTTCTTATAAATGCGCTGTTGAAGAAGGAACTTTGGCATATAGTGCTTATGGAAAGGCTCTCGTTAATGAACGTCATCGCCATCGTTATGAATTTAATGACGAATACAAAAAACAATTTGTAGAGGCAGGAATGGTGCTTTCTGGAATTAACCCAAATGGCGGACTAGTTGAAATTATTGAAGTTCCAAATCATCCATTTTTTATGGGAGTTCAATTCCATCCTGAATATAAAAGTACAGTAGAAAAGCCGCATCCATTATTTGTTAGTTTCGTGAAAGCTACTTTAGGTTAATGGATTTATCGCCCATTGGATATTTTAGTAAAACACATGGTGTTAAAGGTCAGCTAATAATTAAGGCCGATAAAGATTTTTTTGTTGAAGAAATAAAAGCGATTTTTATTGAGTCATCAACAGGTTTGGCGCCTTATTTTGTAAAAGAATTCTCTAAAAGCAATAATGGATTTATTATTGAGTTGGAAGAGGTTGATGCTATTGAAAAAGCTAAGCTCTTAATTGGAAAACAAGTATTTATTTCTACAGAATTAATCGAAGAACAGGAAATTGAATTTGATTGGTTAGGCTTTGAAGTAATTGATAAAAATTACGGTTTATTAGGAACAGTTTTTAATGTAACAGATAATGGCCAGCAAATTTTGTTAAGTATACTATATAAAGAGAAAGAAATTATATTGCCTTTAGTAGATGATTTTATTGAAAAGATTGAGGAAGACACTAAAAAATTATACTTTAATGCTCCTGAAGGCTTGATTGCCGTGTATTTGGACGATAATTAATATTTTAAAGAAAATTACAAATAATAATAAAAATTAATTAAATTTGCATTGCAAAAAATCTGGAGAGATGCCTGAGTGGCCGAAAGGACATGTTTGCTAAACATGCGTACGGGTAACCGTACCGAGGGTTCGAATCCCTCTTTCTCCGCTGAAAGGGACTTAGGCTCAAAAAGAGAACTAAGTCCCTTTTTTATTATAGCAAAATCGCCCGTGTGTCGGGCGATTTGTGCAATTATAAAGTTGATTTCAGAGGTTCGAAATGCCCCGTTTTTCTTGTCATATA
>JAUXZS010000047.1 GCA_030692515.1 Bacteroidota bacterium | reverse complement strand
ATTATTTACAATAGATAAATTCATTTCAGAATCCGTTGAGATGGTAAATTCACCATTGTTTGGGTTTGGGTATACATTCAAAAATAAATTTTGATTGTTAGAAGATAAATTTTCTATGCCAGTACAAGCCGAAACTGATTGAGTAATTGTTGTTGCGTTTGTGCAACCATTAGACCCGGTTCCTGTAACAGTGTATGATGTCGTTACCGTTGGAGAAACGGCAATAACAGTTGTTGTTGCAGCAGTATTCCATGTAAACGTATTTGCACCGCTTGCAGTTAAAGTTGCAGTTTGACCAGTACAAATTAAACTTGTGTTTGACACAGCGGTAACAGTAGGTGAAGCATTAACAGATACTGAACTAATAGCAGCATTGGCACTTACGCATCCGCTTGCATTGGTACCAGTAACACTATATGAAGAGTTTGCAGTTGGAGTAACAACAGCGCTTCCACTTGAGAAAGTATAAGTATTAGCACCTGATGGAATCATAGTGAAAGAATTACCAGCACATATAGCTCCACTATTAACAACAACAGTAGGTAACGGACTAGCATTAATAGAAACGTTTGCCGAAACTGTTTGTGAAACGCAGCCAGCCGTACTTGTACCAAAAACTGTATAACTAGTATTTGCAGTTGGAGTAACAACAGCATTTCCGCCTTCAATAGTATAAGAATTTGCTCCAGATGGAGAAATTGTAAATGAATTTCCAGCGCAAATAGATCCACTATTTACTGTAATTGTTGGGTTAGGATTTACGGTTACAACATAAGACCCTCTTTGTACTGAAACACAAGGTGTAGCAGAAAAGGTAATTCTTGCAAAACCATTAAATGAATTGCCAATAGTTGTACCATTACCGGCTGTATTTGTCATTACAGCATTACCCGCAATTAAATTACCGTTTTGTACCCCGCCAATATAGCCAGAACCACCACCACCGCCTTGGGTGTCCTGACCGATACTAGTTGAAGAAAAAGTGCCTCCGCCATATAAGCCGCCGCCGCCGCCGCCGCCATCGCCATTGCCGCTTCCGCCACCAAAGCCTAAACCACCACCTGCTCCTGCAACTGTTTGCGTGGCGTCATAAGCAACATAGCCAACTCCGGTTAAGCCACCACCTTGTCCAACTTGATCACCAGGGTCTTCGCCGCCGCCGCCGCCGCCGCCAGCAATTATTACTCTATCAGCAAATGCATTTCCGTTTAACCTTACATCGGTTGCACCACCACCACCATTACCAGGCTCGAAGTTGCTTGATGCGTGACCTTGTCCGCCACCGTTATAACCGCCTAATGCAGTACCAGTAATTGAAGATAAACCAAATCCTCCAACATAAACGTTTAATGTATTACCTGGCACAACTGTTAATGTGCCAATAGCATAGCCCCCTTTTCCACCAGGCCCGCTATTAGTATTTCCGCTAATTGGAGCGCCGCCGCCTTCTGCACCCCAAGTTTGAATAGTAACAATAGATACTCCCGCAGGAATAACTACTGTTTGGACAGTGCCAGTATAGACAAAATCAATTGTATTAGTAATCGCAGATATTGATTCTGCATAATAAGTAGTTGTTGTAGAGGTGTTAATATTAAAATTTGCACTTGACGCACTTGTTCCGATAGTAGTTCCAGCAACAGGAACGGTATACCAATTAATGGTAGATCCGGGAACTGCAATCGCATTTAAGTTAACTGTTCCACCTGGTTGACATAAAGACATTGGGCTTGATGTAATTGTTGGAGTTGGACATTGTGCTTTTAAAGCACCCGCCCCTAATACTAAAACGGGAATTGAAATCCGTTTTAAAAATGTTAGATAATTTTTTTTCATAAATGTTATTTTTTTTTAAATTCAAGGTAAATTTATGAAATAAAAATAAAAATTAATTGACTTTCATCAACTTTTTATACCAATTTAAATAAAAACCAGTGTAATGTATTGTTATGTTGACAAAGATAGCATTCGTTCTAGCCCCCAAATTACTACTTTGTCGGAATGACAATTGAATAAACATTAATTCACATGGGGATTATTTTCAGGACGAGAGAATGATAAAAAAAAGGGAAGCATTAACGCCTCCCTTTTATTTATTTAAAGAATTAATAATTATTATTTAGCAACAATAATTTTTTGTTTAATTGATTGACTGTTATTATTACCAACGATAAAATAAATTCCATTGGTTAAATTACTAACTTCTGCCTTATAATTGTTTGACGAGTTGATCGAAATTTCTTTTACAACTTGTCCTAAATTATTTATAATAGTTAAATTAATTTCAGAATCACTTGAAATTGTAAATTCACCATTATTTGGATTTGGATATACCTGCAAAAATAAATTTTGACTAATAGAAGATAAATTATTTATCCCTGTGCATGTAGAAACCAAGATTGTTAGTGAACTAGAGTTTATACATCCGTTTGTATTTGTTCCAGTAACGGTATACGATGTTGATATAGTTGGAGAAACTGTAATCGCAGATGAAGTAGCACTCGTGTTCCAAGTATAAGTGTTGGCACCTGTAGCTGTTAATGTAGCTGACTGTCCAAAACAAATTAAACTTGCATTTGGAGTTGCAACAACATTTGGCAATGCGTTAACCGTTACTGATTCAACAGCCGAATTTGTGCTTGTGCAGCCTGCCGCACTTGTTCCTGTTAAAGTATAGGAGGAAGTTGCTGTTGGTGAAAATGCTGTAGCATTGGTCACGCCTCCAGTCCAAGTATATGTACTTGCGCCGGTACCATTTAAAGTAGTAGTGTTACCAAAACAAATTACTGAATTTGTAACACTTGCGGTTACACTTGGAATAGGATTTACATTCACTGAAATTGTTTGAGGATAGGTACAATTATTTCCAGTAGCTGTTAATGTGTAAATTGAAGTGGTTGTTGGACTAACTGAAATAGAAGAGCTTGTAGCAGCACTTGGACTCCAAGTATAGCTGAATGCATTCGAGCTTACAGAAAGGGTAGTTGAAGAACCATTACAAATGTTGGCAACACTAGGACTTAAATTTGCAGTTAAACCAGTTACAATAATTGTATCTGCACCAAGTGTACATCCATTTCTTACTGTTACAATATAATTGCCTGGGGTATTTATAGATGTTGAATTTGTTATTGTTCCATTACTCCATAGCAATTGATTATAGGTTCCAACAACACTCAATGATGTACTCGCACTTGGGCATAATAACCAAGTTGCTCCTTGCAAAATTGAAACGGCAACAGTTGGTTGATTGATTGAGAAATCAGTTGCAAGAAATGTTGCATTGTCTAAAAATTTAAAATTTGTAGGTTGACCTGGATCATTAGCAACAGTAAATTCAGCATAAACTGATGCTAATTTAAACGAAGTAGCTGTCGGTTCTAAAACTTCTGTTGCAACATGCGGGAATAGAATCAAACCATTTAGGGCTACATTACAAGAAGTAAAATCTTTTACATTCGTCCATCTATTGGTTGTTACATCAAACGCTCTTGATTTTAAATTTGGTGCTTGATTAGCTGCACCTAAAGTATAAGTAGTATTATCTGTCCAACTAAAAAATATTTTTTTTCCATCTGCAGTACGAGAAATTTGTGGTTCCATATCCATAGTAACGGAGTTAGTTGTAACTGGGCCCCAGCCACCTCTGCCAGCATTTACATTTGCTATATCGTAGGCGTTCCAAATACCGTTGTATTGGGTAATATCAAACATACGATGTGTGGAAGTAAAGTATAAAGCGTATGCATTGTTCCCATTACATAGTGTTGTTAGTAAATGCGGGTTCCCGTTAATGTCAACAGATAAGTCATGTTCAAAAGCCGTTGTAATTACATTTGTTCCCGTTAATATTGAAGTAGCACATGTAAATTGATTCAAATCAACTTGTATTGGACCAGTCCATGAATTTCCCCCATCGGTAGTTTTATAAAAAATTGGATAGTAGGCATAATTAGTTGGTCCTCCATTTATATGACCAAGAAAACTCATCCAGCCAATATTTCCTGTTGGATCAAAGGCAATGTTATAATCGCCCGCACGAGCAGCCCCATCAAAAGCTAAATTAAATGAAGGAGTTGTATTGAAATTTGAAGCCCAAGTAATATCATTTACACCGTTCCAAGTGCCTTTGTAAATTTGAAATCCACTCGTAACCGTTCCATTAAATATTGCATCAACAGCCCAAAATATTCCTGGCGCTCCTTTTACCATCGATTGAGGTATTAGAACATTTGTACTAGATGCTTGATTATAGTTCTCAGTATTTCCACTTCCATTTAATTGACGTACACCGGTTACCTGACCATTCCATGCACTAGAAACTGAATTTATTGTAGCGGCAAGGTATCCAATATATGCATTTGAGGGATTTGTGTTTCCGGTAGGGTTGTAAATTGCCGCATTTGGATATCGAGCAGGGCTTGCCATTGAAGGATTTACAACGCCAATATTATTTGACCATGTTGCGCCTGCGTTTGTGGAAACATCATATCTAATATTACCCGAGCTTCCCCCAAAAGCAGAAGCGTTGTTTCTATGCGCGTATATAATGGTATTTAGATCTTTATCTACAGCAATGGGATTTGTTGAATTTCGAATAAGAGTAAACATGTTAGAAGAAGAGCCAACCGTAGCCGAATTGGCGCATTGCGAAAAACTATTTGTTTGTGATAAAATAGTTAGTAAAAGAATTGATAGACTTTTGTATACTTTTTTCATTTTAGATTTTTTATATTACTAAAAGTAATACATTTTGATTAACCCTGTTATGTAAAATTTTTTTTTAACAAATAAAATGGGGATTCAATTTGAATCCCCATTTTATTGTTTTATTTTAAAAATCAATTGTTTTATTTTTCTATAAAATCGAACTTTCGATTAATAATTTCTTGAAAACCTTTTCCTAATTCTAACAAGTCTTCATCATCTTTATCGTAATGCCAAGCGATGCTAAAATTAAATTTGCCATCATTAAAAGTATCAATCAGTCTAATAATTTGTAAAAAAATTCTAGTGCTTGAAGTATTAATTTGGTCTAAATCAAATGCTAAAGACACTGTAGAAGGATTTGAATTTTTTAACTCCTCCAACCAATCTAAAATAGGTTGATAAAAATCTTTAATGTTTACAGGCAAAGAACTACCAGATATCATTAAATCACCAGAAGCTTTAAAAATAATTTCAGGTGTTTTTTTTGTAGATGGAATTACCAGGTTTTTCATTTAGAGTGCTTTTTAATAAAGTTATTTATTAATAATTATTTTTTTGCTTATTGTTTTTTTATCATGTTGTCCAACAACAAAATAAATGCCATTAGCTATATTTGAAACTGATACATGATGATTATTTGTTTCATTTAATGTAATCGTTTTAACTATTTGCCCTAAAGTATTTATAATAATTAATTCAATTTCAACATTTGCAGATAAAACAAACTCACCATTATTAGGATTTGGATAAACGCTAATGATAGATTTTTCAATTTCATTTGTTGTAACTATACCGGTACATGCAGAAACAGACTGGGAAATTGTAGAAATATTTGTACAGCCAATTGCATCAGTGCCTGTAACAGAATAAGATGTGGTTATGGTAGGTGATACTGCAATTACAGTATTATTTGAAGATGTGTTCCAAGTATATGTCGATGCACCACTTACAGATAAACTTGCTGTTTGACCCACACAAAGAATACTGGAGCTAGACACTATAGATAACGTTGGACTTGGATTAACCGTTAATCCAATGGTTGTTGAATAAACACAAGAGTTTAAATCTGTTCCGGTAACTGTGTAAACAGAACTGCTTGAAGGCGATACTGAAATACTTGCGGTATTAGCAGAAGTATTCCATGTATAAGTTGTTGCACCATTTGCAGTCAAAGCTGCAGAGCTTCCATTACAAATAGCAGAGCTACTACTCATTGCAGTTAAACTAGAAGTATAAATATTTACTGAGGTTGTAGCGGTATTCTGACAACCGTTCGCATCAGAACCTGTTACTGTGTAGGTCGCAGATACTGTTGGTGAAAATGGAGAACCATCTATTACCCCGCCAGTCCATGTGTAGGTTAAAGCGCCACCACCATTTAATGTTACTGACGAGCCAGGACAAACATTAGCTATAGTTGGTGAAGCTGTTACAGAAGGAGGTGGCATGCCAATTACAATCCTGTCATATGAAGAGGTTGCACCTGCACTAAAATTATATATAAAAAGTCTACTTGCATCAACGGATGAAAGTGATCTAAAAGCAAAACCAGTTTGAAATACTACATTGTTAATCCAGATATCAAACGTTTTAGCTGTCCAATTAATATTTTTTAATTCAACATGGTACCAAGTATTTGTTGTAATTGCATAATCATAACTTGTAGTATTATAAAAACGTAAAGAATTATTTGTTATGTAAGAAAAAACAATACCATTGTTACTGTTAGTGCTCGCATCTCCAATAACAACATAACCATTTGCTATTGTGTTGCTGGTTGATTTTATTCTCCAAGAAATGTAAGTAGGTTGTGCTGCAGTAAACGTTACATTTGGGCCTTGGTAGTGAGATGAAGTACCTGATAAATTTAAGGCAAATGTTCCTTGAGCAGGAGCAACAGTGTTTACCACCATTGTATGCCCCGTGCCTGGTAACCATGGTGGACCGAAAGCCCCAGTTTCAAAATCGTCATAAAACGACTGAACACATTGAGCATTTATTATACTCCCAAAGAAAAATAAAATGGCAAAAAAGCCAATCTGTTTTTTTAATTTTTGTAAATTTTTTTTCATGTTTTTTTGTTTTTTTAATTATTAATATACAACTATTTTTTGATTAAAATATTTTCCGGCCCGTTGCTCAACTAAAAAATAAATGCCTTGCGCTAAATTATTAATTTTAAAATAATAACTGTTTAATTCGTTTAAAGGAAAAGAAGTTATTGTTTGACCTAATGAATTTATTAGGGATAAATTAATATCCGAATTACTTTCGATAAAAAATTCTCCAGAATTTGGATTTGGATAAACCTTAATTGATAAAGTCTCAATCAAATTTTTTTTATTAATGGCAGTACAAATGCTTACATTTTGGGTAACGGTTGTTGTTAAACTACAGCCATTGCCATCTGCAACAACAATAGAGTAGGTTGTATTAACAGTAGGGCTAATTACAACTGAATTAGATACAGGGCCCGGGTTCCATGTATAAGTATAAAAACCTACTCCGCCACTTGCTAAAGCCGTTAGGGTTGACGCATCGCCCACACACTGTATAGAATTATTAGAGGTTGCAGTTAATGAAACACTTGTTGGTTGTGTAATTTGAACTGTTTGAGTTGATGTTGATCCACAAGTATTTGTAATTACACAAGTGTAAAAACCAGCCGCTAGATTAGTTAATGAAGGAGAATTGCTGGCCGTTGGAAGCCAAGAGTACGTAAATCCGCTGCCCCCACTAATAACTGTTGCTGTAACCGCGCCATTAGTAAAACCGTAACAAGTTACATTTTGTTGGCTAATTATATCAGATAAAATTAAAGGGCAATCAAAAAATTTAACTAAAAAAGCATCAAATGTCCCGCCTCCATTAGCAGGTTGATGACTTCCAACTGTTGCAATTGAACTGCCTCCAACAGTACCGGTATATCCAAACAAATAAACATAACTATTGGGGTCAACAGAACAAGCAAAACCATAATCATTTCCGGTTTCACCATAATAAGTTCCAAATTGGCGAACTCCATTTGTATTAAATTTTACGAGATAAGCATCATATGTTCCGCCGCCATAAAAAAACTGGTGGCTTCCAGGAGTTGCAATTACACTTGATGTTGGAGTAGATGTTTGTCCGGCAATATATACATTTCCATTAACGTCTGTAGCACAAGCAACACCTTCCTCATACATGTTACCACCATAATAAGTTCCCCATTGTCTCACGCCAGCCGAGTTAAATTTCACAACAAAAGCATCGGCTGGACCGCCACCAAAAGTATTTTGATGACTAATTGCAGTGGCAATTTCTGTACTATTATTTGAATCGGTTGCGCCAGATAAAAAAACATTTCCGCCAGCATCTGCGGCACAGCTATAACCGTAATCAATCCCAAAACCACCATAATGTGTGCCCCATTGTCTAACTCCAGCAGAATTAAATTTTACAAGAAAGGCATCAAAATTCCCACCTGAAATAAATTGATGACTTCCTATAGTTGCAATAGCAGAACTATTAGTAGAGGCCGTTCGCCCACTTAAAAAAACATTTCCTGTGCCATCGGTTGTACAATTAAAAGCTAAATCGTTTCCTGACCCCCCATAATAAGTACCCCAGAGCCTAACGCCTGCGGGATCAAATTTCACAATAAACGCATCCTGTAAACCTCCGCCATGATTTTGCTGATGACTTCCTGGAGTGCCAATTAAAATTCCAATCGAAGTTACATAACCACATAAGTAGGCATTACCCAATGCATCGGTAGTGCAACCATAGCCATATTCATTTAAAGTGTCGGCATAATATGTTCCCCATTGTCTAACGCCAGCACTATTAAACTTTACCAGGAAAGCCTCAACCGCACCAACAGTAGCTGATTGATGCGCGCCTAATGTTGCTATTCCATTATTAGACTCTGTGTAGCCCGACATAAAAACATTTCCAAAAGGATCAACGGCACAAGCAGTACCAACATCTAATCCACTACCACCATAAAATGTTGCCCAAAGTCGTGTACCGTTAGTACTGAATTTCGCGAGAAAAGAATCGTTAGTTCCACCACCGCTAACCGTTTGATGAGCCCCAGTTGTTGCCATTATTGCGGAATTAGTTGTTTGGGTAAATCCTGCAATGTAAACATTACCCGAGGCATCGTTAGCGCAACCATGCCCGTATTCAATTCCGCTACCGCCGTAATAAGTTCCCCATAAGCGAACTGCCGGGTCAATAATTATTTGTTGTTGAATATCGTAATTAGAAAGTTTAAAAGAAACAGTTTTATCTTTTATTTGCCAGATGCAAGGAATTTTATTTTTATTTTGATAGGCAATAGGTGCCTTTTCTATAATAGTGCCAAGGTTTGTTTTTATTTCTAACTCTCCATTTTTATTAATACTTAATTTTTCTGCGCCTAAAATTTCTAATTGAATTTGTTTGTAATTGGCTCCTGCTTGTATTATAAAATCATACTCTAAGCCATCATTTTGATACCATTTAATATCAATGCCATTATAAATATTTTTATAAGTAACATCTTTATAATTTTTCACATTCATTATTCCATTTGGACAAGTAGCGCTATAATAATTTTCAACTCCTTCTGTAGCTTCTCCTTTTTCAACACTAAAATCTGAATTTGCATTTAACCAGTTAATATCCACACGATAGGTTGTTGATTTAGTTGCAATTTTATTTTTTTCAAGGGATTCAATTTTATCAGGAAATGAAGGGAAATTATTTAATTCCTTTGATTCATCAATCCTCGTTAATTGGTAAGATACTCCTTTGTCTTTTAAGTGGTAAACTAAATTGCCATCTATGCCAGAAAATAAAACATCTGGACGCGGTTTAAAATTTTGATCGTAAACTTGTCCTTTATTTTCTTTAAACAAAACTTGACCTTGGTTGTGATTTTTTAAGTTGGAGGGCGTATTGTGTTGGAGTGCAAAAAGGAAATTGATTTGCAATAAAAGGACAATAAAAAATAGTTGTTTTATTTTAACTTTTAACACCATTTGTTGACTAAGCAACTAAAATACAAAAAAATTAGATAAAACAGTATTTATTTAGGCTTAAAAATAGGTGTTTGCTTATTAGGATCGGGTTTTTCAACCTTATCATTTTTATTCTTATCGTTTCGCGCATCAATATCCTCAATAGTTACCCACTTATTCTTTTTTTGTTCCAAAGCGTCAAAACTACCATCCGGCCCATAATACTGAAATTGCCCTTCTAACAAACTACCTTCTGATTTTGGCGCTAAATGACTATAAGTTATTTGATTTCTTTTTGCGTTATACTTAATACTCATACTAACCTCACTGCTATATTCAAACATTAAACGCCGAGGATTTTTACGAGCAAATTTAAAAACATCTTTTCCAAATATTGGCTCACCGTTTGATTTAAAATATAAAACATCAATAAATTTTCTTTGAATCAGTTTATCATTTCCATCCCAAGCAATTAAAGTATAATAACCGTCACATTCAATTATTGAGGTGTATAACATGCCAAACCATTTATTTGGCGTGCCAATATATGTTTCAGGATTTTTAATTTGAGAAGATTTATCGGATAATTTAAAATGTTCATATTCCTCAATTGTTTTATGTTTAAATAAACCTGTTTTAACTCGTTTACTATTATTTACAACCAAATATCCAAAAAAGGCATGTGTACCATCATCTTTATTTAAATTCCAGGTTATTAATTTAAATTTTTTATCCTTTGGGCTAAGAACTGATATGCCCTTGAGGCTGTCAAAAGGATAGGTTAATATTTTAGGGTCTTCAATAATTGCATCCCATGCAACAATTAATTTTTTGTTTGCATCTATTCGTTCAGCCTCTTTTCTACTTGAAAATCCTTTCTCAATTTTTTGTATTTCCTTTTCAGCTAATTTAAGTTTTGTGTAGTTGGTATCACTTTTTTGCGACCAAGCAAATAAACTAATTAAACTAAAAAAATAAAATATAGCCTTTTTAAACATTAATTTTATAACTGGGATATGTTGCAAAGATACAAATATGAAGATATGATTAATGCTTTTAGGTGGCTAAGAGTAATATTAAGTTATTTATTCTTTGGCTTTGTTGTGTTCTGCGCATATAATTATAAAACAAGTATTTATTTAATTCAACAGAGTAGAGGACAAATTTCTATTTTATTAGGCACTCAATCTATTACCGATTACTCAAAAAATAATTCATTAAGTCGGCAAGAGAGAGAGAATATTTTGTTAGTAGAAAAAATAAAAGCTTATTCTATTGATAGCTTAGGCTATTTACCTACTAAAAATTTTACAACCATTTATGATCAAAAACAGGCTGCTATTTTGTGGGTTATTACTGCATCTGAACCTTATCAATTAAGAGCTTTTGAATGGACGTTTCCGGTGGTTGGCACAGTAACATACAAAGGTTTTTTTGAAAAAGAACTCGCCATAAAAGAATACAATCATCTAATTGCTCTTGGTTATGATGTAGACATGAGAAGTGTTTCGGCATGGAGTACATTAGGTTGGTTTAACGATCCGCTCTTAAGTTCAATGTTAAAACGCAGTAAAGGAAGTTTATGTAATTTACTGTTTCACGAACTGTTTCATGCAACCTACTATGCCCCTAACTCAGTTAATTTTAATGAGAATATTGCAAGTTTTATTGCTCACAAGGCTACCATACAATATTTACAAATTGATACTACAGCCTTGAAAATTTATAAGAATAATTTCTCTGATAACGCAACATATACAAACTATATGATAAAAAAAGCGGATTTTTTACGCAATTATTATCCAACAATTATTTCTAAAAAGGAGAGGCACGTGTTAAAATTAAAAACACTTTATCATATTGCTGATAGTATTAACTATTTACCTTTAAAAAATAAGGCGAAGTTCGTAGCTAGAAAACGAGAGATTCTTGATTATAAAAACGCATACTTCATCGATTTTGAACAATACGATAGTATGCAAGATACTTTGGAGGAGATTTTTAACAAAATTTATAGGGGTAACCTTAAAAAACTGGTACAGGATTTGAAGCAACATAAAACAATCGTTAAATTTGATAATTAAACAAACTCTTGTTATATGAAAAAATTTACAGTTCTACTCATAACATTTCTATTTTTTTCATTTTCTTCAAAAGCACAAACTGGTTACGATATTAAGTTAAACCTTAAAGGTTGTAACGACACATCTATGTATTTGGTTAAGTATTATTTTACTTCCCAATATATAGTTGATAGTTGTAAAAAAGTAAAAAACGGTAAAATTCATTTTAAAGGAAAGGAGAACCTCGACAAGGGAGTGTATGCAATTGTTGGCCAAGATAAATCCTCTTTTTACTTCCAGATTTTTATAAACGAGGGACAAAAATTCTCAGTTAGCTCCGACTTTGCTGATCTAGTAAATACTTTAAAAGCAGATGGAAGTAAGGAAAACGAATTAGCTTTTTCTTATATGAAATACATGACCAATAAAAGCCGTGAGTTTAATAAAATCTTGGATGAATCTAGAGGAAAAAAAGACAGCCTTACATTTTTAACTGAAAAGCAAAAAATATTTAGCGAAGAAACCGTAAAATTTGAAAAAGACTTTAACGAAAAAAATAAGGGTAGCTTTATTTGCGACTTTTTAAATTTAAATAAAGAAAAATATCCCACCGATATTCCAAAAGCAAAAAATGGAAGGCCAGATAGCATTTACCAATATTATTATTATAAAGACCATTATTTTGACGGGATGAATTTTAATGATGACCGTATTATTCACACGCCGTTCTTCGCAGACCGTACTAAAAAATATTTTGAAAGTGTTATAGTTCAACATCCAGATACGCTTATTCAGGAAATAGATAGGTTTTTTAAAAAGTGTAACCAAGGCACTTTAATATATAATGCAATGCTTGGTTATTTTACCTATAAGTTTGAGAATAATAAAACAATGACTTTTGATAATAAAGGGAATACTGTAACTTTTGAAAAAGCATTTGTACATATTTGCGATAACTATATTATTAATGGAAAAGCAAAAGGAATATATTCTGACGAAACAGTTGTAAAAATAAAGGAGAAAGTTGATATTATGCGTCACTTACTGCCTGGTTCTAAAGTTCCCGATATTTCTATGTTTGATACTATTGGCGGCAAATTGGTTCGAAAAATGGGTTTTGATACGGCAAAAACAAGTGTTAGTATTAGCGAATTGTATAACAAAAATCTCGATAGATTAGCACCCTTGTATAAGAATTTGTATCAGGTAAATGCGAAGTATACTATTTTAGTTTTTTGGGCAGAAGATTGCGGACATTGCCAAACCGAGATTCCAAAATTAAATGAAACTTTAAAAGAACTAAGCGGCAAAGTAGATTATAAAGTTTTTGCTGTGCAAACAAAGGCCGATTCGTTTGATAAATGGCGTAAGTTTGTTATTGATAAAAAATTAGATTTTATTAATGTTTATGAAGCAATTCCGTTTAATAATATCCGAGAAAAATTTGATATTTTTGCTACCCCAGTAATTTATATATTGGATAAAGACAAGCGAATAAAAGCAAAAAAATTAGGCGCCGATCAAGTTGTGGAAATTATTAAAATAATGGAAGAGGTTGATAAAAAAAATGGGTAATCTTTTAGCTATCGTATAAATAAAATAATTAAACAAAATAAACAAAATGAAAAAAATTATTCTCTTATTAACAAGTACTTTTATTTTTTCTCTAGCCTCAGTGGCTCAGTCAGGTGGGTATGACATTAAATTTAATTTCAAAGGATGTAAAGATACCATGGTGTATTTAGTTAAATATACGTTTGATCAACAATACATTGCCGACACTTGTAAAAAAGTAAAAAATGGCCTAATACAATTTAAAGGAAAAAAAGAACTCGATAAAGGTGTTTATACTTTGGTTAGCGAAGCCAAATCTATTTATTTTGATTTTTTTATTAATGAAAATCAAAAATTTACGGTTAATACCGATTATGCGGATATTGTAAACACATTAAAATCTGTAGGTAATAAAGAGAACGAACAGTTTTTTTCGTATATAAAATTTATTACCAATAAAAATTTAGAGTTTGGAAAAATAAGAGAGGCAACAAAAGGAAAGAGTAAAGAAGATAGTGCTAAATATGTAAATGATAAATTAAAGGAATTAAATGCTGATGTAAAAAAATTCGAAAAGGATTTTATGGAAAGCGTTAAGGGTACTTTTGTTTATGATGTTTTAAACCTTAAAACAGAAAAAGAACCAACCGAAATTCCAAAAGCAAAAAATGGTCGCCCGGATAGTGTTTACCAATACTATTATTACAAGAACCACTATTTTGATGGTGTTAATTTTAAGGATGAAAGAATTATTAGGACACCCTTTTTTGACGACCGTGTAAAAAAATATTTTGATAATGTAATTGTACAACATCCAGATACAGTTATTCAGGAAATAGATAAAATTTTAGGTGCATGTAACGAATGTAGTATTGTTTATAATTTACTTTTGGGGCATTTCACCTATAAATACGAGCAAAGTAAAATAATGGGTTTTGATAAAATTTTTGTGCATTTAGCTGACAAATACATTAATAATGGAAGCGCTGTGAAATGTGGAGTATATAGTGAAGAAACAGTTGTGAAAATTAAAGAGCGTACTGATATTTTGCGTAATTTATTATTAGACTCTAAAGTGGCAGAATTGTATATGATAGATACATTATATGGAAAAAAAGTGATGAAAATGGGTTTTGACACTGCAAAAACTAGTAAAAGTGTTACAGACTTATATTATAAAAACTTAGAAAAGCTAACGCCAATGTTTACTACACTTTATTCTATTAAAGCAAAGTATACGGTGTTAGTTTTTTGGGCATCAGATTGTGGGCACTGTCAAACCGAGATACCAAAACTAAGCGATAACCTAAAAGAGATTAAGGGGAAAATTGATTTTAAAGTATTTGCAGTACAAACTAAAGATGATTTTGAAGTGTGGCGTAAATTTATTGTAGATAAGAAATTAGATTTTATAAACGTGTTTGACCCCATTCATTTAAATAATTTAAAAGAGCGTTTTGATATTTATTCAACCCCGGTAATTTATATTTTAGATAAGGATAAAAAAATTAAAGCCAAACGTTTAGGTGCGGATCAAGTAATTGATATGCTAAAGATGTTGGATAAATTTGATAAAGGCGATACTAAATAAAAGGGAAAATTTAAATTTCTTTTTTAAGTAAATTAATGTCTTTTATTAATTTTTGAACTTGAATTTTATCTGTGCCATCATACATTGCTCTAATTCTACCTTTTTTGTCGATTAATAAAAGCAATTCACTGTGTAAAAATCCTTCCGGACTTCCATCTGCTTCTAATGCATTTACTAGATAACTGTTTTTAGCTAAATCGTAAATTTCTTTTTTATTACCGGTTAAAAAATGCCATTTATTTTTTTTGGCTCCATATTCTACACTATAAGCATTTAAAACCTCCACGGTATCGTGTAAAGGATTAACCGTGTGACAAAGAATTAATAATGAATCATCATTTTCAAAAGCCTTTTGTACATCCTTTAGGTTAGCACTCATTGCTGGGCAAATACTTTGACAGGTTGCGAAAAAGAAATCGGCAACATAAATTTTATTTTCAACTGTTTTGTTTGTTATGGTTTCACCAAATTGGTTAGTTAAACTAAACTCACCTATGGTGTGATAAATGGTATCAATATTACCTATTTTTTTTTCTCCGTAAATAGGTAACAATAGTTTTTTTTGATTAGAGTTCGTGTTACATGCAGCTATAAATAAAATGCTTGCAATTATTAATAGTTTATGGCTTAGATTTAATTTCATTGCTTTTTATTAATTTATTTTTTTCTTCTTTTAATCGTAAATGTTGGTATTCTTCAGTTAATCTTTTTATCTCTGCTACATAACGCCCATCATAATAACCTCTAACGTTTCTGTTTACATCTACTAAAACAAAAAAGCTGTAATCAATATAATATGGTTTTTCTAAAAAATATGTTTTATTTAAGCTATCAAAACTCAATTTATCCCATGTTCGAAAAAAAATATTTTTATTCCCTTCGGTTAGTTTAGTTAAGTCTTCTTGAATTTCTGATTTGCCATTTTCAGATTCTGTCATTAAAATAAAAGGTATGTGTTCTATTTTTTGTTTCTTATAATTTAAATATTCCCAAAGCCCGGATAAGCGTAAATCACTTTTTTTATACGAATCTTTAATAAACATTATCGCATAAAGTGGATATTCATCAGTAGTAAACTTTGTTAATATAGGCTTGCTGCTGTCTTGATTAGTTGTTAAATAAAACTGATCATTTACTTCGTAATAATCTGTATCGTTTACTGCAATAAATTTTCGAGGACCGTATATTGGGAGTTTTCTTGAATTAATTGTGCTTGTTTCTAAAATCAACCAAATAGTTGATGGAAGTATTAATATTACAAGCAATAGCCACTTTTTGTTTTTCATTAAAAAATATTCGGTTTTAAAATTGTTGTGCAAAGATACACCAGTTAACGCAAATAAAAAACCCTGTCTCATTTTATGTAAGTCAGGGTTTTTTTATGCATTGATAAAATATTATTCTTTGATTAATTTTTTTGATGAAGAAGAATTTCCAATTGTTGTTTTAACAAAATAAACTCCGCTCGCTAAACCTGATAAATCTAGTTGATTATTAATATCAGTAGCATTTCCAAGATTTATTGTTTTAACTATTTGCCCAATATTATTAATGATTTTAATTGAAACATTTTCTGATTTTGTATTAGAAAGCATTACGTTTAATTTGCCACTTGTTGGGTTTGGGTAAATTAAGAAGGTAGTGTTTAATGATGCTTCGTCAATGCCAGCAATCACGTTGTTATTAATTCTGATTGTTGCAATGTTGTTGCTAAATGAACCACTAGTTGATTGATAGTTAATAGAAATAATCGGGAATTTTTGAGTGCTATGGTAGTATTGATAATTTGTACTCATGATAGTAGCGGTACCTGCTGGAAATGGTCCCACAAATAAACTTACATTAATAGTTTGAGTTGTGGTAACTTGTAAAACGTTAGTAAATGTTAAGCCACCAGGTAAAACCACTGTTCCATTACCACTAGCTACAGTTTTTAGATTTCCGTTGGCTGTTCCCGTTAAATTTGCAGTTGGTGTTTGAACTGATGCAGTACCACTAAATACATCTGTTTTGTTATAACCAAAAGCAATAGGCCAAATAGAAACAATTGCAGAATTTGCATTAAGATTAATTGAAAGACTAGGTTGCAATAATCCCAACAATTCCAATTGGGTTGTAGGACTTGTTGTTGCTTTCCAATAATTGTAACCAGATATACCATCATATTCAGCAAATGTAGCATTAGGGTAAGTACTAGCGCTTGGTGTTGAAGCAACTGTGGTATAGTTGCTACTAGCAACTGCTGTATTTGTTGTTAAGGTAGAGAAATCCCAAAAAGTGCCTGGCCCAAAACTGTTTGAAAGTGCAGTAGTTGAATCCCAACGATGCATAATATTTAAATCTCCTATTACTGGTTCGTTAATTGCCTTCGTTAAGATTAATTGGGCATTTGAAATTTGCGTGAAAAATAAGGTTGATAAAATTGTAAAGTAAATTTTTTTCATGTTTTTTAATTTTAAGATATAAAAATATGAAAAAAACTCACATCTGTAACAAAATTATGACAGGCGGAAATTTTGAATCGGATTATCCAATATTTTCAATAAAAAGCTTATGATTTAATTCAAAAGGTTGTATTTTTTCTTTTAATGCTTTAAAAAAAGATATACCATATTTTAAATATAGGCCTGAAAAATTATCAAAACGCTCTTGGGGGATGGAATTTGGAAACAATTTTTGTTTTACTGCTGTAATCTGGTTCAATTCTGTTTCTGAACGTTGTTTAAGCGCTTTGTTGGCCTTAGTAATTAATAAATCAAGCCCATTAATTGTTTTTTGAAGTTCGGCTAGAGAAGCGGCGTTTAACGTTTTATCAACCAAGGTTACTTTTTCAATAATATGGGTGTATAGTTTTGTAACCTCTTCTTTTTCTTTTTCTAGCTCAAAAACGTTATTTGTTTTTAACTGAAATTCTGTAATCAATTCTTGAATGTCCTTAAAAAAATCTGCTGGTCTAAAATTTAATTTATCAATTTTATTTTTTATTCCTGAATCAATGATTGTTATAAAATTTCGTGGAATTAATATTGGGAATAAAACGTTTAATGCATCAAACATTTTTTTGTATTGTAACCAATAGGCCAATTCACCTGGTCCACCAACGTATGCAATATTTGGTAAAATTATTTGCTGGTAAATTGGTCGTAATACAACATTTGGACTAAATTTTTCGGGATGTTTATTTATTAATGTTTTTAATTCTGTTTCAGTGAAAGAAATATCTGTTCCCAGAACCTGAAATTTATCACCAACTTTTTCAATTCGTGCGCGCAAATTATTTTCTAAATAAAAACAATTTATTTCTCGTGGGTTAACCTGGGTTGCATAACCCATTTTATTTAAAGCATCGGTACTTTCTTTTACTTTTTCAATCGAAATGTTTTTGAAAATTTCCTGGTCAAGAATTTCTTTTATCTGATGTTTAAATTGTACATCATGTCCGTCGACGATCACTAGGCCGTATGCTCCAAATAATTCATTTGCTAAAAAACGTGTTGCATCTTTTAAATTGGTATTTTTTAAATAGGTTTTTTCAAATAATTTAGATAGAAATTCAGCATTTTCAGTAGAGCCTAGACTTTCTTTTAATATAGTAGATAGATCATTTAATTCATCTGTTTTAAAATCACCTACAGCCCCTGTTTGTTTACTTTCCCAATTAAAAACTTTTCCAAATAAATTAAAATGATTCACCTCTTCGAAGTCATGATCCTCACTTGCCATCCAATAAACTGGAACAAAATCAAAATCAGGAAACTCTTTTTTTAATTCTTCTGCTAAATTAATCGTTGAAAAAATTTTGTAAATAAAATATAGTGGCCCGGTAAAAATACAAAGCTGATGGCCTGTTGTAACAGTAAAAACATTTTTTTGTTTTAAGCTTTCAATTTTTTTTAGCGAAAAACTTGAAGTGTTGTTTACTAACAGACTTTGTTTTAATAAAATTTCTGAAAGTGAATTTCTGTCAAAATTCGTAAATAAATTTTCATTTAAAATTTCTGAAAATCCTTTTCTATCAGGATAATGATTGTAAAATGATTTGAGAGATTCTTTTCTGTCTAAATAATCTAACACCAAGGGATTTATAGACCCTGATGTTTTTAAATCAATAGTTTCAACTTTAAACATTTTATAATTTACTTCCAAAAGCTAAATCACCCGCGTCTCCCAAGCCAGGAACGATATAAGATTGAGCTGTTAATTCTTCATCTATAGCACCACACCATAAAGTATAATTTGTATTTGGCATGTGAGCTTTAAGATAGTCTATACCTTGTTGACTAGCAACCGCAACAACAATGTGTGTGTGTTTAGGACTGCCTTTTGCTAACAAAGCTTTATAGGTTAATACAATTGAACCGCCAGTAGCTAACATGGGGTCGCATAAAATAAGTGTCTTGTCTGTTAAATCAGGACAAGCAATATATTCTACAATAATTTCAAAAGTATTGTTTTTATGATGACGACGATAGGCACTTATAAAAGCATTTTGCGCCTTATCGAAATAATTTAATAGACCTAAATGTAAAGGTAAACCGGCTCTTAATATAGTGCCAATTACGGGTTGATGAGCAAGTTGTTTAGTTTCTGCAACACCTAAAGACGTGGTTGTTTGTATAGAATTGTAATCAAGTGTTTTACTAATTTCATAAGCAAAAATTTCACCCATTCGCTCTAAGTTTCTTCTAAAGCGCATGCTATCTTTTTGAATTTCAATATCTCTTAGTTCTAAAATGTATTGGTTAAATATTGAATTTTGAAGTGCTAAATTATGTATCATAGTTTTTATTTTGTAAGAGTGATAATTAAATTTTTCTCTGATTGATAAGAAACTTTATCAAAAATTTCTATCGGGTATTTTGTTTCTTTAAAGCCGGGAGATTCGACTAATACAGAGTAGTTTCCTGGAGGGAGAATAATAATAAAACGCCCGGTTGAAGGATTAGGAAGGTAGTTGCCAACAATTTCGTTTGTAATGGCATTGCTTACTGAAATGAAAGTATCTCTAAATTCTATTTTACTCAAGCTATCTTTTGTAGATAACTCACCAATTAAAACTGTATAATCCATTTCAACATCATTAAAGGAAACTCGATATATGTCATAATCACCAAGGCCACCACCTCTTACAGAACTAACATAACCAAACCTTCCGTTTTTTGAAATTCTAAAATTAAAATCATCATAAGATGTGTTTACAGGATAACCAATATTTTTTACTTCACTAAAACCCTCTCCAGTTTCGTTTAAAGAAGTTTTAAAAATATCGTAACCTCCCATGCTGCTATGTCCTTTACTGCTAAAATATAATGTGGTTCCATCTGGTGATAAATTTGGAAAATCTTCGTTTAAAGCCGTGTTAATTTTTGGGCCTAAGTTTTTTGCTTCACTCCATTTTCCATTAGGTAGTTTTGCGCAGCTATAGATATCCGTTCCACCATAACCTCCTTTTCTATTACTGGCAAAATAAATAAGATTCCCATCATTATCTATTGTCGCTGCAATAACATCACCGCTTCCGTTGATGGTTGGTGGCAATTCTTCAAGTTTAGAAAATAAGCCCCCTGAAAGCAAAGTAGATAAATAAAGTTTACTTTCTCCTCTCAAATTAGGTTTGTTAATTAAAAGAATATTTCCTTTTGCATTCATACCTATAACTTCTTCGCCTGAATTTCCCGTACAAATTGGTTTTCCAATAATATCTGCGGAAGTAAACGAACCATTGATAACTTTGGAAATATAAATTGAATTTGGAAAAGTACCATTAGGGGATTTAGACATTCCTTTTTCCATCGGACGTTTAGAATTGTATACTATATATGCTTCATTTTCATTAACGAAAGGATAATAATCGGGAAAAGATGAATTGATGTTTTTTCCAAGATTTTGAAAGATTACATCTATCGGAAATTTAATTAATTCTTTTGCATTTAAACAATGTTGAATTTGCTGATCTACCTCATTTAAATTTGTTTCGTTTCCAGCACCATTCTTTTTAAATTTTTCGAAGGAAACAATGGCATCATCAAATCGGTTAGCGAATTGATAAGCCCTACCTAACAAATAATTGGCGTTTGGATTGTGTTTTGCGTTACGAACCACGTTTTCTAAATAAGGAACGGCTTTTGCTTTATTAATATTTGTATTTAAATAACAAACAGCGGTGTTATAATTATAAGTTTCATTTTTCGGATCGATAGAAATTAATTGTAAAAAATCCTCTAAGGCATCTTCGTAATTTTCAAGTTTTAATTTTGCCTCAGCATCTGCTAATAGAGATTTTGCCTCAGTGTCTGTTTGAGCAAAATTTTTAGCCCAAAAAAAAGTTAAAAGACAAATAAGAAAAATTTTAAAATTCATTTTGTATTCAATTTAATTTAACAACGTTCGATTATAACTGCGTAACCTTGTCCAACTCCTATACACATGGTAACTAAAGCAAATTTTTTATTGTAAAGTTGTAAGTCGATGGCGGCCGAATTTAAAATTCTTGCGCCACTCATTCCTAAAGGATGGCCAATTGCAATTGCACCTCCGTTAATATTAATTCTATCGTCATTATCTGCTAATCCCCAAGTGCGTGTACAAGCTAAACTTTGGGCCGCAAATGCTTCGTTCAATTCTATTAAATCAATATCTTTAAAAGTTAAGCCTGCTCGTTTTAATGCTTTGTTTGCGGCCTCTACCGGACCAATACCCATTATTCTCGGTTCAACACCAACAACTGCACTAGAAACAATTCTTGCTAATGGTTTTAAATTATTTTTTTTCATTCCCACTTCACTGGCAATTAACAACGCTGCTGCACCATCGTTTAAACCGCTTGCATTACCAGCTGTAACTGTACCATCTTTTTTAAAGGAAGATTTTAAATTAGTTAAGCCTTCTAAAGTTGTTTTAGGTTTTGCAAATTCATCTTTTGAAAAAACAATTGCATCTCCTTTTCTTTGCGGAATTTCTAGAGCAACGATTTCTTTTTCGAAACGTTTATTTTCGTTTGCTTTTGCAAATTTTTGTTGACTCCAAAATGCAAATTTATCTTGATCAGCTCTGTTAATTTTATATTTTTCAGCTACATTTTCGGCAGTTTCGCCCATTGCATCTACTCCAAATAATTCTTTCATTTTTGGATTTATGAATCTCCAACCAAAACTGCTGTCATATAATTGCTGGTCTCTTCCAAATGCAGAAGATGCTTTACTCATTACTAATGGACCACGAGTCATGTTTTCAACACCTCCAGAAATCATTAAATCTTCGTCACCTACTTGTATTGCTCTTGCAGCATCAATAGTGGCACTTAAGCCACTTGCACACAAACGATTTACAGTTTGACCGGGAACAGTTATTGGTAAACCTGCTAATAGTGAAGCCATTCTTGCAACATTTCTGTTATCTTCTCCCGCCTGGTTGGCACAGCCTAAAATAACATCACCAACAGTTTCAAAATTAACAGAAGAGTTTTTTTTAATTAATTCTTTTAAAACAAAGGCAGCTAAATCATCTGTTCTAACTGTTGATAAAGTCCCACCAAAATTTCCGATGGCTGTTCTAACGCCGTTAATGATATAAGCTTGCTGCATAAGTAAAATTTAAATGTATCAGATAGTAAATGTAATTATTTTTATTGTTTTTAAGAATGAATTAATTGCTTTATATTTACTTAACAAAAATATTTAGATGAAAAAATTTAGCATTATTCTTTTCAGTTTATTGTGCATTAAAGTATTTGCGCAATCTCCTCCACAGGTTATTAATTATCAAGGGGTAGCGCGAGATGTTTCGGGTAATCCAATTATTAATTTAATCGGGGTAGAATTTAAGATTCATCAAGGAAACATTAGTGGGCCTGTTGTTTTTAACGAAACACATAATGTAACACCTAATACATTTGGAATTTTTAATTTACAAATCGGTAAAAATAATCCTTCTGCTTTTAGTTTAATTAACTGGGGAACAAACGATTATTTTTTAGAAGTAGCAATTGATCCAACTGGAGGCACCTCATACGTTTCACTTGGAAGTCAGCAATTAGTAAGTGTGCCCTATGCATTATATGCCAAAAGCGCTGGAAATTCTACGGCCTATAGTCCGGGTTCAAATGTTACTTTTTCTGGTCCGGCGAATAGTCCTACAATAAATTCAAATCCAAGTTTAAGTATGGCTGGAAACATATTATCTATAAGCGGTTCGGGCTCACCGGTAACCTTGCCATCCTCATCTTTAACTGCAAGCTCTAATGTAACCGTTTCGGCTATAGGATTAAATTCATTTAATCTAAACGTTCCAAATTATGTTGCAGGAAACAATGTTACAATTATGGCTCCAACATCCGGAAATAATTACACTATTAATGCAGCGGGTTCGACGAGCAGTACGCCATATAATTTATTAGTTAATACACCGCACATTATAACTGCTGGTCCAGCCGCTTCTTTAACAATTATTGCTCCAAATCTTAATGTTACCGGTGGTGGCGGGGTTGTTACTAGTAATGTGCTACCAAATTATTCAATTAATATTCCTACTGTTGTTATTACGCCGACACCAGGGGGGTTAAGTTTTAACCAAAATGGCAATACGTCAACCGTTAGTGTTGGTGGTATTCCTAGTCCATGGACAACCTCAGTGTCTACGGTAAATCTCGTTTCTACTACAAATAATGTTGGTATTGGCACAAACAATTCAACAGCAAAGCTTACTGTAACTACAAATATTGCTACTGATGCTATTTTAGCACAGTCTGCAGGAGCAAATGGTATTTTGGCAATTACTAATTCAAGCGGTTCAACAGATGCTGGTGTTTTTGGTTCCAATAATGGAGCCGGGCATGGTTTAAGAGGAGAAACAAGCAGTACTAATTCTTTATCTGCCGCTGTATTGGCAGTTAATAACGGAATAGGGAACGGTGTAATTGGTATTACAGGTTCTATAAACGGTTTAATAAATGGAGTTAAGGGAATTAATAATTCAAATGGAGCTGGAGTTTATGGAGAAAATTTATCTTCTGCAACTTCGATAAATGCAAATGGTGTAAAAGGAGTAACTAATAGCAATGCTGCACAGGCAGCAGGGGTAAACGGTATCAACAATGGAAATGGCGCTGGTGTTTACGGTGAGAATACAAAAGTAACAACTACTTCTGGTAACGGGCATGGTGTATATGGAAAAAGTAGTAGCACCGATGTAAATGCCTACGGTGTTTACGGACAGAATTTAGGAACAGGAAGTGGTGTATATGGAATATCGTCTTCGGCTGCAATTAATGCTGCTGGAGTTTCTGGAAAAAATACAGGTAGTGGCGATGGTGTTTACGGAGAAACATCAGCAACAGCCGGTTTTGCGGCCGGAGTGCATGGTGAAGGATTATCGAGCACACCCGGTATGATGGCAAGAAATGTAACAGGAAGTAATTTCACTTCAGCATCTGGGATTAGGGCAATCACAAATGCAATTAATAGCGGTGCAGCTGGTGTTCATGGGGAAAACCTAGGAACAGGAGCTGCCGTAAAAGCTAGTTTAACTTCTACTGCAACGGCAGGAGCTTTAAACGCTGCTTTATTAATGGAAAACGGGCACATAAAATCTACTCAAGTTAATTTACCTACTGTATCAACATTTACAGCAGTTGGCGGCGCAATGTCTGGCGCTTATACCTTAACAAATTGCACAGATGTAAAAGGTACATTGTTGGCGGTTATAACAACGAGTGGAATGGTTAATAGTAATGGTTTTTTAACTCTAACAGTAGGATTTAATAAGGCTTATACAGTTCCTCCAACCGTAGTTGTATCACCAACATCAGACCCAGGATTGTTTACATATTTTGTAAACAATGTTGGTACCAATTCATTTAGGTTAACAATTAAAAATAATACTGCTGGTAATATTTCTGGCGGCACTCAATCCTTTAACTTTAATTATTTTGTAATTGAATAATTTTTAGTCGGGTTTAATTTCTTCTTTGTGCTTGTTGTTATCTTTATAAACATCATCCACGTCGTCTTCATCTTCTTTTAATTCAACATTTTTTTCTTTTTCTAAATTAACATTTACAATAATTGGTGGAGCCGTAGGTTGAGAAAACCAAATTGTACCATTCCAAAAAACATAGTGGTTTCTCCAATTATCCCAATATAAATTGTACTTAGGAAAATAAACCCATCTACGGTTATAGGCGTAATTTTTATGCCAATATGGATGATAAACAACTACTTTACGGGGCCTGTACGGACTTCGTTTTACTGCAACGTGATGTTTTGCATGACGAGGATGACGGCCTCCGCCGCCTCTGTGGCCTTTTTTTTGCGCAACAATTTCATTTGTTGAAATAAAAATACTTATGATAAGCGCTATTAATTTTAATTTTTTCATCCTTTAGTTTTTTATATGACAATCAAATATTGAAAAAGTTTAATTACCAATCTTTAGAAGTTTTGTAAACCATTCCTTTAAATATAGCCACTATTTTTTTAGGATCGTTTTTTAGAAAAAGATTTACTTTATAATGCCCTAGTTTTTCCGTTTCCGTTTCGCAAAAAGCATCGGCAATTAATTCATCGTTTTCTTTTAAGCTAATAATATGAGAAATGGAAGTTTCAATACTTACACTTTTTTTTCGTTTTGAATTTGAAGCAAACGCTAAAGCACTGTCAGCTAAAGAATAAGTAATTCCGCCATGGGCAATTCCAAAGCCGTTAAGCATATCTTTTCTTACTATTAAACTTAATTTACAGGCACCTTCTTTTTGTTCTAAAATAGTAATGCCTAACCACTGACTAAAATAATCTTTTGCCATCATGGTGTTTACAATTTCGTTTGCCTTCATATTGTTAAATATAAAAAATTAAAATAAAAAGTAAAGTTTTTATAAAACGAATTACAACTTAGCCTTCCAAGGAATTTCTGTTGCACGTTTATCAAGCGTTATCCAACGCGATAACATAAATAAATAATCAGATAAACGATTTAAATATTTTGCGTGAATCTCATCCACTTTTTCATTTTCAGCTAAGCGTAAAACTGCTCTTTCGGCTCTTCTGCAAACACATCTTGCGATATGGCAATATGAAACATGAATGTGACCGCCAGGTAAAATAAACGATTTCATTTCGGGTACTTGTTCATTTATTTTATCTATCGCAAGCTCCAAAGCAACAACATCCTCTTCTGTAATTGGAGGTAATTGCATTTTATTTTTTTCGGGATCGGCTGCTAAATTAGAACCAATAGTAAATAATCTATCTTGAATAGAAATTAATAAATCAAAGGTAATTTTATCTTCAATAACATCGCGCAATAAACCAATGTGTGAGTTTAATTCGTCAACTGTGCCATAAGCTTCTATTCTTACATGATGCTTTGGAAGTCTTGTACCACCAATTAACGAGGTTTGACCTTTATCACCTGTTTTTGTATAAATTTTAAACGCCATTTTATTTGTAAATTAAAAGGTTAGACTTAAATTAACACTTGGCATTATTGGTAATTGATTTATGCGATTAAACGTAAATCTATCTACATAAAAAATGTTTTCGCGATTATAAACATTGGTTGCGCCTGCATTAACTTCAAAAGTAGTTTTTTCGCTCCAATTGTATTTATATTTTATGCCAATATCAAATCTGTGATAATCTGGAAGTCGCCCACCGTTTAGAGTTGATGGGATATAGCTTAACGTACCGTTAGCAGTATTTAAATTATAATTGATATTGCCTTGAGGGTTAAGTTGATTAACAAAACCTTGAGTTTGAGTAAAAGGAAAGCCAGTACCATAATTCCAACGCGCATTTATTTCCCAGTTTTTCTTTTTGCCAAGACTATACGATGTTACTAAATTAACGTTATGTCTTCTGTCGAAGTTTGGCGGGTAATTTGTAATTATACCACTAGAATTATTTCCAATCCATCTATCGTTAAATGTAAGTGAGTAAACTGCCCAAAAATAAAAACGTTTTCTGTCAAATTTTAAAACCACGTCAAAGCCTCTTGCTCTACCTTGTTCAATAACAAAATCTTTTTTGTATTCTTCAGGTCTGGATTCATTTAAAGCATTATCGTCAAAAATTTTCTCTCGGTTAACATTAATTACTTGATTAAAATTCTTTTGATAAGCTTCAACATTTAATTCAAAATATTTTAAAAAATCAAATTCAAATCCGCCTACAATATGTGTGGCTTTTTGAACTGATGAATTGGCATTTTGGGTGTTGCCGCCTTTATCCAAATAGGTTTTTGATATTTGATGATCTTCTGGTGCATTAATAAAGCCATAAAATAAATTTACAATATCTCTATCGCTGCTTGCACTTAAAAGTGTTTGGCTATATAAACCGCCTGCACCTTTAAATCTTATTTTTGGTGTAATGTTTACTTTTATGGAAGCACGTGGCTCAGGAGAAAAAACATTTAAAGAAGCATAATATTGTAAACGCAAACTAGGTTCAAAAACAATGCGTTTATTTTTATCAATAAATTTATGTTTTACAAAACCAGCAACATCCATAGTAGAGCGACTTAATTTTATTTGCGCAAAATAAGGGTTTTGTATTTCATAATTTGTTGTGGTTATTACACCCTCAAAACCAAATCTTAATTCTTGATGACCAATAAACTTCACAAAATTAAAGCCAGTGTTAACACCTGTTACATCACTTTTTTTAGAGTCTGTTTCAAGTAAAGGATTTTTAAAATTAATGTTGTATTTTGAATAGGCAAAAACACCTTCAATTAATAAATTGCTTGATTGAGGAACGAGTACAAAATTAGTTCCAACACCAACATTTTGCCAATCGAAAGAGGCTACATCACTATAATCTACTTTATCAGTAAAATTAAAACCAAACACACTAAACTTACTTCCTCCGGTAGAATTAATAGATGCTTTGCCATATAAATCAGTATAATAAAAAGGTAAGCCATTTTTATTAGCGTAAGGATAAAATACTTTTGAAGATTGTGGCAAATAAGAATGTTTAGCCGATAAAATAAATGATGCGCTCGTGTTACCATCATCTTTAAGTTTTACTAAAGGACCTTCTAAAGTTGCTTTAGCGCCAAAAGTTGAAGCTGCAATTTTTCCGCTTAAACGTTTTTTATTGCCATCGCGTGTTGTAACGTCCATAATTGAGGATGTTCTTCCACCATATTCTGCGCCAAATCCTGCACTGTAAACATTGGCGTTTTTCATAATATCATTATCAAACACCGAAAATAAACCAATTGAGTGAAAGGGATTGTAAACAATTAAACCATCCAATAAAACTTTATTTTGCACAGGTAAACCACCACGAATATAGAGTTGACCACCTTGATCGCCAGTGAAAACTACACCAGGTAATACTTGCAAATATTGAGCAATATCTGGTTCGCCAACACTTGGCAACTTGCTAATCATTATTGGATCTATTTTTTGAACTGCAACAGTTGTGTTTTCAATTTTTTCAACGCTGGTAGTAGAAACTTCTATTTCCTCTAATTTTATACCACCTTTTGTAGCAAAGAATTTTTTTGTTTGTATATCTCCAGCTTTTACAGAAATAGTTTCTTTAATTGTATCAAAATCTAAATTGGAAATATATAGTTTGTATTCTCCAGGTGGAATTCTTGAAATTGTAAAAAAACCATTTAAATCGGTGTTGGCGCCAATGGTGGTTCCTTTAAAATAAACATTACTAAAAGGCACTGGCTCTCCATTTGCTTTATCATAAACAAAACCCTTTACTATACCAGTTGTTTGAGAAAGGCCACTAAAAAAAAGTAGGCATAAAATTATAATTGAAAAAGTTTTTTTTTGTGAAGTGACAAATGACATAAATGATTTTCTTTTTAATCAATAATTTTGGCGTAAATGTAATTATTATTAAAGAATTTAAAGTCTAAGTAATTAGTTTTCTGATAAGTGGTAGAATTTGACATTTAACCGTAAAATCTTACATATGTAATGTAATTTTAGTAACTATTTTGAATTAACAAATAACATTGCTGAACTTAGTACTATGGAAATAAGTTTGAAAAACGATTAATAAGTTTGTTTAAGGTGTAGAAAACCCAAGTTTATCTAAAACCTTTTAAAATTATTAATTTTTTGACAAATGAACTTGACATTACAATAAAATTGTTTTATATTTACTTATACTTAAATTACCGCTTATGAAAAAGATTTTTATTTTATTTTTGATTATTTCCTTTGGGAAAGTTTATAGTCAGGCTGTGTCAATTTATACCGAAACATTTGGTACAACTCAAACAATGCCAGCAGGCTGGTCATCATCAGGCGATTTTTATGTTGAAGATCCTGCAAATATATTTATGCCTCCACTTTATACAACCCCAATACCATATGGTCCAGGTTCAGGTGGAGACGCTATGACAAGTTATGACGGCGTTCCTACTGGAGTTCAGGATATTGTATCTGCAGCCTTTTCTACTTTAGGCCGATCTAATATAACCATGGATTTTAATGCAATATTAGAAAGCGGTTCATCTAGAAGTAATTTTACTCTTTCTTTTAGTACTGACAATGGAGCTACGTTTCCAATTACTGTCCCTTTTACAAATGTGGCAAATAACAATACCTGGGCAGCTATATCAACCATAAATTTACCTGGTTCTGTTGAAGGGTTTAGTCAAGTTAGATTTAAAATTTCATTTTCATCAAATGCGACCGGAGAATATTATTGTATAGATGATATTGATATTAACGGTGTTCCCTCTCCTGTTTTTTATTACAGCGGCAGTGGAGCTGTTGATACCTTTACAAATTGGGGAACAAATATTAATGGAACTGGAACTGCGCCAACAAATTTTACTGCCACTGGGCAAACATTTTATTTAATTAATGCTCCAACTATTAATCTTAATAATATGGTTGGAACTTCAATAACTTTTGGTGGAGCAACGTCTATGTTACATGTTGGAACCGGCACAACTAACGTAAATTTAATTATCCCCGTAGGATTTAGTTTGATTAATAATAATGGTTGTGTTATTTCTGTTAATAATCAAGCAACACTTACTTTACAAAACACAACTTTTCCAAGCTCGAATATTACACTTGCTTCTGGATCGACGATTGATTATGCTCAGGCACCAGGAGGGGTAGCGGCTATTCAACAAGCGCATCACAACCTAACGGTTTCAGGTGGCGCAGACCTTCAATGTTCTGCAAATTTTACCGTTAATAATACTTTTAATTTAGCGAATGGAAATTATGTTATGTCTGCAACTCCAACAAGATCTATTTTCTTGAATGGAACAATTACAGGCCCTGGTTTGATTAAAACAGCTTTGTCTGGAATTGTAATTGGAGGTAGTGGAAATTTTGGCACAATGAATTTTGGAAATTCATTAGCTGTAAGAAATTTTATTTATAACCGTGCTGCTGGTACTCTAACACTCGGAACAAATTTATCTATCACTGCTGTTGCAAATTTAACAGCTGGAAGTATCGATTTAAATGGAAAAGCTTTAACATTAAACGGTGCAATTACTTTACCTGCATCACCTGTATTTAAAGGCTCAACTACTTCATCTTTAACAATTGGTGGTTCTGGTACAATTTCAGGAAGTTTATTAATGGATCAAACATCTGCATCTACAAAAGCACTTAGTGATTTGACATTAAACAGAAGCAGCGCCAATTTAACTTTAGGGAATGCAGTAGAAATTTGGGGTGCAGTAACACCTTCGATTGGTACAATTACCACCGGTGGAAACTTAACAGTAAAACAAGACGTTACTAATAAAGGTAGAATTGGAACAATTAGTACTGGTGGATTCTCCGGTAACGTCACTGTTGAAACGTTTATACTTGGAGGTAATACCGGTTGGGCTTTATTAGGTGCAGGAGGAATTAGTGGTAAAACTATGAACGATTGGTATGGTCAGTTTCCTATGGCTATTGAGGGTTCGGCAACTGGTGTAACATCTGCTGGTGGATATTTTGAATCTGTTCAAGGATGGAACGAAGCAGATGCTTATGGTTATGATACAACAATTACTGTATCAACTCCTTTAGGTGCGGGGAAAGGTTTCTGGACTTATCTTGGAACTGGGCCAAGTACAACTTCTGATATTATCATTACTCTTTCAGGTACTCCTGTTACTGGAAATGTAACAATGCCGTTAACAAATTCAGCTCAAAGTGGTACAAACCTAGTTGCTAATCCATACGCATCTCCAATTTCATGGACCGCACTTCGTAATGGAAACCCTAACGTAACAAATGCAATCTATATTTATAATGCTGATGGTCCATATGCCTCTTTCGTAAATGGAGTTGGAACAAATGGCGGTAGCGATGCAATTGCTGAAGGACAAGGATTTTATGTTGAAGCGCTGACAGGAACAAGTTTAGGGGCAAAAGAAACTAATAAAATTGCTAGTAGTGCACAAGTAATGAAATTAAATAGTGCTACTGTCGGTTTGCCAATAAAATTAAAAATCAATGGTTTTAGTGCAGATTATGATGAGACTGCAATACGTTTCCATGGTTCAGCAACAAACGCTTATGATATTGAGTACGATGCTCGTAAAATTTTTCAAACTCCAGGATATGTTGGGTACCCAGGTGGATATAGTAAATACACAACTATTTCAACAAAAGGTGGGAATTTAGATTACTCAATTAACAGTTTACCATTTGCTCTTACTCAAAATGCAGTTATTCCAGTATTAGTTAAGGTAATGGCTACTGGTCAATACACTATTACAGGGATAGATATGACTGCTTTACCTCCGAATGCATGTGTAACTTTAAAGGATAAGTTATTGAATGTAACGCATAACATTAAAGCTAGCCCATATGTATTTACAATCAACGATACAACTTCTACTGCTAGATTCGAATTAACTGTTTGTGCTGATATAACTACTGGTTTAAATGATAATAATTCTGCGGTTGCTAATTTAGATGAGTCTGTAATTATTAATAATGATTTAAATGGTGTTTATGTGAATTTAAATTTTGACAAAAACACTAAAGCCAGAATTTCTGTAACAAATATTTTAGGTCAAAAAATAATCGAAAATAAAAATTTAACTACACAAAATGATAAGGTGTATTTAGGATTACAAGCAAAAAATCAATTAATTTTTGTAACGGTTGAAACTGAAAACAATAAAGTGACCAAGAAAATTATTCATTAATTTTAAAATAATCTTATGAAAACCCGTCTTGGTTATGCCTCGACGGGTTTTTTGTTGTTTATTTTTTTATTTTTTTACAATAATTGTATTTCTTGCTTCGTTTAAAACTTAAGCTTTGATTATATTTGAATATGATTAGTAAGGTTTTGTTATATTTTTTTATTTTGTTTCCGTTGGCAATTTTTAGTCAAACCAAAACCGACGATGAAGATTATGTAAATGATAATGTAATAAAGTACGATGATTACAACTACAAGTCCACCATTAAAACAGTTCAAATTCATGAGAGTAGCTGGGACTTTGGCTTACCTATAATAGATTTAAACGGCGCGGAACAAATAGAACTGAGCTTTGATGATTTAGAAGCCGATAGAAAACAATACTCAATTTCATTTATTCATTGCAATGCCGATTGGACTCCAAGCGATTTAATGATTAGCGAATATTTGAGTGGATATTTTGATTTAAACATTATTAATTTCTCATTCTCAACAAACACGCTTCAAAAATATCTGCATTATAATATTTTATTTCCTCAACAAAATTTAAAGTTTACCAAAAGTGGTAATTATATAGTTTATGTTTATGCCGATGGCGACAAAAAAGACTTAGTGTTAAGCAGACGTTTTCTTTTGTATGACAACAAAATTTCTGTAGCCGCAAATTTTAGGCAAACAATTGGTGGTACAGACCAGTTTAATAAACAACATATTGATTTTGTTATTAATAATACAGGCTATAACATTACAAATCCTTACAAAGATTTAAAAGTTGTCATTACACAAAATAACCGTTGGGATAATGCCGTAACAGATATTCAACCAACATTTATGGGGGGTAACACACTTACTTATTCCTTAGATGACGCCTCTACATTTAATGGTGGGAACGAATTTAGATTTTTTGATGCGCGTAGCGTTCGTTTTTATTCCGAAAAAGTAAAAGAAATTTACAAAGATGAAAATTTAAAAAACCACATAGTTTTATATAAAGATGAATCAAGGGCACTGAAACCTTATTTGTTTTACAATGATTTTAATGGAAAATTTTTAATTAAAAACAATGATTTTAAAGGTAATCAAGATGTGGAAGCAGATTATGTTTATGTTGATTTTTTCGTTCCCTATCTTACACCTGAAGCCAAGGGAAATTTTTATATCATGGGAAAATTAACCGATTGGCGTATGAATAAAACAAGTAAGCTAACCTATAACTATAAACGTTTTGGATACGAAGCACAGCTTTATTTAAAACAAGGTTACTATAATTATATATATGTTTTAAGCAACGATGCCAATAAAAAAGGAGATGAAACTGTTATGGAAGGAAATCATTGGGATACAGAAAATGATTATAATATTTTTGTTTACCATCGAAATATTGGAATGTACTACGATCAATTAATTGGCTTTAAAAAATTAAATTCTTTAAAGAAATAATTACTTTACCAAAATCTTTGCTTCGAGCATATCCATAATAGCATACTTCACACCTTCGCGGCCTAAACCACTTTCTTTAATGCCGCCATATGGCATTTGATCAAATCTTATTGTTGGCACATCGTTATGAATAATTCCGCCAACTTCAATTGTCGTAAAACAATAATCTAATTCAGAAATTGAATTTGTAAAAACACCGCATTGTAAACCAAATTTTGTATCGTTTATTTTTTTAACAGCATCTTCAATTGTACCATCATATTTTTCAACGCAAATAACCGGACCAAAAACTTCTTCACTAACAACTTTCATTGTAGTAGTTGTATTAATTAAAATTGTTGGTTCATAATAAGAACCACTTCTTTTTCCACCAAAAATTAATTTCGCGCCTTGAACAATAGCTTCGTTTACCCATTCTTCAACTCTGATAGCATTTGCTTCATCAATCATATTACTTAATTGCGTTTCTGTTTTTAAAGGGTCGCCAATAATTAATTTTTCAGTTTCAATTTTCATCATGTTTAAAAAAGCATCATAATGTTTTGGATGAACAAAAAAGCGTTGAGCATGTATGCAAATCTGACCGCTATATGCAAATGCGCCGCCAACACATTTATTAATAATTTCGTTGAGGTTTGCTGTCTCAGAAATAATTACACCGGCATTTCCCCCTAACTCTAAAATAATTTTTTTCTTGCCACATTGTGCTTTCATAGGCCAGCCAACAATTGGTGAGCCTGTAAAACTTAAGAGATTAAATCTTTCATCAGTCACCAATAAATTACCAGTAATTCTGTCCATTGGCAAAATTGAAACCGCACCTTTTGGTAAATATGTTCTGTCTATTATTTTTGCTAACTCTAAAGTTGAAAGTGGAGTAGACGAAGCTGGTTTTAAAATTATCGGACAACCTGCGGCAATGGCAGGAGCAATTTTATGCACAGCTAAATTTAATGGAAAATTAAACGGCGAAATTCCGGCTACTAAACCAATTGGAAAATAATTAATTATTCCTTCTTTAGATTTTCCGTTTGGCGTCCAATCTAAACTCAAATATTCTTTTGGTAATCGTTTACACTCTTCGGCAGCGATTAAAAAAGTTTGAGCTGCACGTTCAATTTCGGCAATTGCATAACGTATAGGCTTTGCACTTTCAATACATAAAACCTCCGCTAAATAATTTTTATTTTTCTCTATTTCTTCGGCTATATATTTTAGCGCAATAAATTTTTCATGCGAACTTAATTGTTTGCATTTTTCTTTTGCGGCTAGGGCTCCAGTAATTGCTAATTCAAGAATTTCCTTATCAGCCAAATAGCTTGTAGCATATATTCCTTTAGAATATTTATTTATTACTTCCAGTTTTTTTGAACTCGAAATAAATTTTCCTGCGCAATAAATTTTATATTCAATCATATTGCCATAAAGTTATAAAATTTGCTTTATTTTGCATTAGAATGAGTACTATAGAAATTAATAAACAATTTGAACACGTTTTAAACTTCGTTAATCAAACCAACCAGCCAATTTTTTTAACCGGAAAGGCTGGCACGGGTAAAACTACTTTATTAAAATACATTAAAGAAAATACTGTTAAACAAATTGCAGTTGTTGCACCAACTGGGGTTGCCGCGATTAATGCTGGGGGAAGCACCATACATTCATTTTTTCAATTTGCATTTGCACCATTTTTACCTGTAATGAATTTAGAAGGGGCGGCAGATTATTCAAAAACTACTGTTAATTTTAAATACAATAGCTTACGACTTTCTATTTTAAGAAAACTGGAGTTGCTCGTTATAGACGAAATAAGTATGGTGCGTGCAGATCTTTTAGATCAAATTGATTTTGTTTTACGTACAACAAGAAAAAAAACGCATTTACCTTTTGGTGGCGTTCAAGTTATGTTTATTGGAGACATGCATCAATTACCTCCGGTTGTAAATCATGAAGAATGGAAGTTGTTAAACCAAATATATCAAAGTCCGTATTTTTTTGACAGTCTTGTAATAAAAAATAATCCTCCAGTATATATAGAATTAGGAAAAATTTACCGTCAGAATGAACAAGCATTTATTGATATTTTAAATAAAGTTCGAAATAATAATTTAAGCCTTAAGGATTTAGAAACGCTTAATTCGCATTATCGGTCAGACCTTTCTAATCAATTTATTCAATCAAATATTACTTTAACAACTCATAATCAAAAAGCTGATGAAATTAATCAGAAACTTTTAAATGCTTTGCCAGAAAGAACTTATACGTTTAAAAGTAAAGTAGAAGGTATTTTTAACGAGAAAAATTTTCCTGCCGAAGAAGTAATGACTTTAAAAATTGGAACACGTGTAATGTTTCTTAAAAATAATGCAGAAAAAAATTATTATAACGGTAAAATTGGAATTGTTACTTATTTAAGTGATTCAACTATTAAAGTAAAATGTGAAGAAGACAGTAATGAAATTGAAGTGAATAAAGAAGCTTGGACAAATGTTTCTTATCAATTAAACAAACAAACTAAAGTAATTGAAGAAGATGTTTTAGGAACCTTTACACAATATCCTTTACGATTAGCTTGGGCAATTACAATTCATAAGAGTCAAGGTTTAACATTTGAAAAAGTAATTATTGATGCCGCCAACTCTTTTAGTGCCGGCCAAGTTTATGTTGCCTTAAGCAGATGCAGAAGCTTATCGGGCTTAACATTAAGTTCAAAAATAAATGCCGAAACATTGTATAATGATAAAAAGATTTTACAATTTTCTTCATCCAACAAACAAGACCAAACAGTAATTGATTCTATTTTTAAGTCTTCGAAGAACGAGTACATAAAAACTATTTTAGTAAGTTTATTTGATTTAACCGACATAGTTTATTCAAGAAAAGATCTTGCGGGAATTATTCAAATGTACAAAACGCGAATTCACTCATCTGTAGAGGAATGGAGCGAGAGTTTGTTTTCGAAAATAGACGCATTAAATGCTGTGAGTTTTAAATTTAAAAATCAGTTAGCCGATATTATAGCTTCATCGGCTAATGTGGAATACGACCAAGCGCTTACAAAAAGGTTATCTCAGGCTTCAGATTATTTTCAAACTGAAATGGAAGTAATAAACGGATTATTAAAAAATGTTCCTTTTATTACAGAGAGCAAAGAAGCTGCTGAAGAATTAAATGTAGAATTACAAAGTTTATTCGAACAAACATTTGCGAAAATTGCATTATTTAAATCGAGCTCTTATGGATTTAACTTGCATGAATTTTTAAAAGCAAAATTAAAAATTGTTTATCCAAGCATTAGAGTTAATGTTTATGAAAATGCTAAAAATGCAAAAATATCTAGTGATGTTATTCATCCTGCATTATATAAAAAATTATTATTGCTAAGAGATGATATTTGTAACGAAGAACAAAAACCAATTTACATGGTTGCAAATAATAAAGCTTTAAAAGAATTAGTAGAGTTTTTGCCTACGAAGAGTGAGGAGCTAATGAAAATTACAGGTTTTGGAGAGGCGCGTGTGGAGGCTTTTGGAGAACAATTTTTAAACATCATAAAAGATTATTTATTCGAGCACGATCTTGAGTCGAATATGAATGCCATGCCTTCTAAAAAAGAAAAGAAATCGAAGAAAGAAAAAGAGGTAGGTGAAAAAGTAAAAAAAGTTAGTAGTAAAGAGCAAACATTTAAATTGTTTAAAGAAGGATTGAGTTTGGAAGAAATTTCTATTATGCGTGGTTTTACTGTTGGCACTTTAGAAAGTCATTTAACACCCTATATTACGAGTGGAGAAATAAATATTGATTTTTTGGTTTCGCCTGATAAGCAAAAAACAATTATGCGAGCGCTCGAAAAATTTGATAAAGCTGCAGGAATAAATCCAATTAAAAGTAGTTTGCCTTCTGATATTACATTTTCGGAAATAAAGTTTGTTTTAGCTTTAAAAAAGAAGGAAGGGAATTAAGAAGTTTAAATTCAAAAAAAGTAATTTTTATTTTTTATAATCCACCATAAAGTGTAAACCGACACTGTCTTTTCGTTTCATAGCTTGTTTAATTATTAAATAACCAATACAAATTAAATTTCTTAGTTCGCATAGTTTTTGAGTAACAATCGTTTTTTCATAGAGCGCCTCATTCTCCATATATAAAATTTCAAGTCTATCAAATGCTCTTTTCAAACGTAATTCACTTCTCACAATGCCAACATAGTTGCTCATTATTTGTTGTACTTCTTTTTGCGATTGAGTAATTAAAATCATTTCTTCTGCTTGTTCAGTTCCTTCGGCATCCCATTCAGGAATATTGTTTTCTATTTCAATAGTATCAATTAATTTTTTTGTTTGTTCTGCTGCGCGGTGAGCAAAAACAACAGCTTCTAATAATGAATTGCTTGCTAAACGATTAGCGCCATGCAAACCTGTACAAGCGCACTCACCAATAGCGTATAAATTTTTTATGGAGGATTGTCCATGCTCATCAACTACAATACCGCCACATAAATAATGTTGTGCAGGCACAACGGGAATCATTTTTATAAAAGGGTCTATTCCTAAACCCATACATTTAGTATAAATATTTGGGAAGTGTTCAATAAATCCTTTTCTATCAAAATGTCGGCAATCTAATAATACAAAATCTTCACCTTTCATTTTAAGTTCATTGTCTATTGCGCGGGCAACAATATCTCTTGGAGCAAGAGAGCCGCGTGGGTCATATTTTTGCATGAACTCTTTACCATCTTGCGTTTTTAGTACACCTCCAAAACCTCTCATAGCTTCTGTAATTAAAAAACTCGGGTTTTCGCCAGGATTATAAAGAGAAGTAGGGTGGAACTGAACAAACTCCATATCCTTTACCAAACCTTTAGCTCTGTAGACCATAGCGATTCCATCGCCAGTAGCAATTTTAGGATTTGTAGTTGTGGCGTAAACATGGCCTGCGCCACCTGTTGCCATAATAGTAAATTTAGAAAGTACGGTATCAATTATGCCAGTTTTAATATTTACAACGTAGGCGCCATAACATTTAATATCAGGAGTTTTTGAGGTAACAGTTTTTCCTAAATGATGTTGAGTAATAATATCAATTGCAAAATAATGATCGTATACGCTAATGTTTTTGTGGCTGTGAATTTTTTGTAACAATGCGCGTTCAATTTCAAAACCCGTAATATCTTTATAATGTAAAATTCTGTTTTCGCTATGCCCACCTTCCTTTGCGAGATCGTAATCACCGCTTTCTTTTTTATCAAATTTTGTTCCTAGTTCAATCAATTCTTTAACACGTTCGGTGCTTTCAGAAACTACTAGTCTTACTATTTTTTCATCACACAAACCAGCACCAGCGTTTAAAGTATCGGCAGCATGTTTCTCAACACTGTCTTTATCATGCCAAACAGCAGCTATTCCGCCTTGCGCATATTTAGTATTGCTTTCATCTTCATTACTTTTGGTAATTAAAATTACTTTGTTTTTTTCGGCAACTTTAAGTGCAAAACTTAATCCAGCAATACCAGAGCCAATAACTAAAAAATCAGTTTTTATTTGCATAATTCTCAAGTATAAAAGTAATATCTTTTAGTGAGTATGTATAAAAACATTTAAAGCTAAAAAGTTTGTACTTTTGTGATAATTATGAATCTTCAAGAAATCCCCTATATTATTTATGTCGAAGAAACACCTAATCCTTCGAGTGTAAAGTTTGTTGCCAATAAATTACTTTTAGTGAGTGGGGCAACTGCCGAATATAAAAACGCAAGCGAAACTGCTGACGCTCCAATCGCTCAAAAAATATTTCAATTTCCCTTTGTAAAAAGCATTTTTATAGCGTCTAATTTTATAACTATTACTAAGCACGACGAAGTAATTTGGGAAGAAGTGAGAGATGAAATTCGTGTATTTATTACAGATTATCTTAACAAAGGAAATGCAATAATCAATAAATTGCCAGAAAAATTAGTTCCTAAAGATTCTTCTTTTAAAGAAACAATTTCTATAAATACGCAGCATGTGCCACCATCAAATGATGTTGAAAATAAAATAATCGAAATATTAGAGCAATACATCCGCCCCGCAGTTGAATCAGATGGCGGATTAATTACTTTTAAAGAATTGAAAGACGGTATTGTTACTGTGCAAATGCGCGGTAGCTGCAGTGGCTGTCCTAGTAGTACTTTAACATTAAAAGCAGGAATTGAAGCCTTGCTTAAACGCTTGTTGCCAGACGATGTAAAAGAAGTTGTTAGCGAAGCGCTATAAAAACAAGACCTTATTTATTTGCACCAAAAAAGAAAAATCGAATGCAAAAACCTTCATTTAACGACATATATATGGAGTTGGCAGATAAGCTGGCTCAACGCTCTCATTGTGTAAAAGCGCAAGTTGGCGCAGTATTAACAAAAGAAACCAGAATAATATCTTTAGGGTATAATGGTCCGCCTGCAGGCACACATAATTGTGATTTAGAGTGGCCTGAAGTTGGTTGTGCAAGGGATAGTAAAGGCAGTTGCTCTTTAGCTTTACACGCAGAGCAAAATGCAATTTTATATGCAGCAAAAAACAATGTTAGTATGCAAGGGGCAACTTTGTATGTTACCCTTTCTCCTTGTATTTCATGTGCAAGGGTAATTTATACAACTGGTATTCAGAAAGTTTATTTTAGAGATAGTTATGCTAAATTTAAAGGAATACCTAATGATGAGGGCGTAGATTTTTTGAGGCGTTTTGGAGTAGACGTTGTTGAATACAAAAAAGGAGAATGAGAATAAAACAAATATTATTTTATATAATATTCTTAAGTAGTTTTTCGGCCGTCTATTCGCAAGAAAAAGGAACCGGACCAAAAGAAAAATCCATAAATAGCGAACGAAAATTGCAAAAAAAAGTACGTCTTGAAGCGAGAGAAAAACGCCGCCAAGAAAAGGCCGAGCGTAAGGCAATTAAAAAACACCATAAACGTATACAAACAAAAAAGGTGCGTAGACGTATGAAGAAGAGTAAAAAGCAAGCTCAACTTAATCATGATAATAAACGCGAACCATTTTTTAAACGCTTATTTAAAAAGAAAAAACGAAAAAAATAATTTCCATTTATGGCAAATATTTAACCACTTATATAGTTTGGTCTGCCACATTATAATTTGTTAATTTTAGATAAAAACATTGTTTGTAGATTTATACAGTAGAAATAATGTTAATAGAGTATTAAAAGTTTAATAACGTGAAAATCAATAGCTTAATAAAATATGAAGTTTTTTGCTTGTTATTAATGCGTAGGCTTTATACTTTTAAGGCTTTTAGTTAATAGAAAATTAAGGTAATTTAACAGTATATGATAAAAAGAATTTACTTAGCAGTTGTATTAGTTGTTTTCACAGGCCTGTCAGCAATGGCTCAAGGTGGTAACGGGGCAATTAAGATTATTTTACAAGATAAAGCAACAAAGGAAGCAATTCCATTTGCTAATGTTGTAGCTTATAAAGATGGTGTGCAAGTTGGCGTTGCAACTACCAATATGGATGGTGAGGCTATAATAAAACCTTTATCTCCAGGATTGTATACTGTGAAAGGTGTTTATGTGGGATATCAAACACAAGAAGTAAAGGGAATTTTAGTTGGTGATGGAAAAACAGCCTACCAAACAATTGGATTATCCAATGGCGAAGGTGTTAAGTTGGATGAAGTTGAAGTTATTGTTTACCAAGTGCCTTTAATCGATCCAGATACAAAATCAGGTCAAACTGTAACTCGCGAAGATTATCAAAATTTAGCAACAAAAGATATTAACTCGGTTGCTGCAACTACTGCCGGAGTTTTTCAGGCAGATGAAGGAAAAGCAATTAACGTGCGTGGTGGAAGAAGTGGAAATACGACTTATTTTGTGGATGGAGTGAAAGTTTTTGGAACACCAAATTTACCTCAGCAATCTATCGAACAATTGAATGTTATTACTGGTGGAGTTCCTGCAATGTATGGAGATTTAACTTCCGGTGCAATTTCAATCTCTACGCGTGGTCCTCAATCGAAATATTTTGGAGGAGTTGAGATGATTTCATCTCAATTAACCGATCCTTACGGTTATAACTCTTTAGGATTTAGCGTGGGCGGACCATTATTAAAAAAGAAAGATTCAACTCATCGTACAGTGTTAGGTTTCTTCGTTTCAGGTCAAGGAAACTATGTTAAAGATAACAGCCCTTCTTTTGTCCCTATTAATGTAGTTAATGATGAAAAACTACAAGAAATAAAAGATGCTCCTTTATTGCCATCGCCATCAGGGACAGGTTTTGTTCGTGCATCGGAATTCATTACAAAGGATGATATTAATCAACAGAAATTTAGACCAAATGCTTCTTCAAGATTATTAGCATTAAATGGTAAAATAGACTATGCCCCAACTGGTAATACAAATATTTCTTTAGGGGGATTTTATGAATTTGCTGATAATTATAATTCAACGGTTGCAAATAATTTACTGAATTCAGTGAACAATTCAAAAACAAGTAATAGAACTTTCCGTACAAACTTATCAATTACTCAAAAATTTGGAAACACGGGTAATAAAGAAAAAACTCAATCAATATTATCTAATTCATTTTTTAGATTCTTGGTTAGTTACGAAAATCTTCAAAGAAAAACTTTTAGCCCAAATCATAAAGATGATTATTTTAATTATGGTTATGTAGGTAAATTTGAAAGACAATTTTTAGAAAAGGATTTTGCCTATAATTATAATTTTACCGAAAGTTTTGATTTAAATGGACAAGAAATACACGCCTATGCTTATAGAGGGAAATTAGAATTACCTGTAATTTTTACACCATCAGAGTTAAATCCCGACGCCGCAATTTATACAAGCTATTTACTTGCAAACTCAAGACCAGTAACTTTTGGAAGTAATTATATTCAAGGAAACGGTGGTGTCGTAAACGGAGGAAGACCCGCAAATGTTTATAGCTTATTTAATAATTTTGGATTTTATAATGCAACAAACAGAAATCAAATAGATGAGCAATTTAGAATAGCAACAAGTTTTAATACAGACATTAAAAATCATGCATTAACATTTGGTCTTGAGTTTGACCAACGCACAACTAGTTTTTTTGCTTTAAATGCCCACGGCTTATGGGATGCAATGAGGGCTACTGCTAATAAACATACTACTGAATTAGAGCTATCAAATCCAATTTTAGTACCGCAGTTTTCTGGTTTAGTGCCGTATTATTTTTATGAGAATAAATACCAAGCAGATAAACAAACTCAGTTTTCTGAAAAAATTCTCGAAAAATTAGGATTGCCTAAAGATTATACTGGTTTTATTAATACGGATGCTTTAGACCCGTCTCAACTAAGTTTAGATATGTTTAGCGCAGACGATTTATTTTATAACCAATCTAATAGAGCTGTAGGATATAATGGATTTACACACGATGGGAAAAAAGTTGGTGGTAAAGTTAATATCAGCGATTTTTTAGATCAAAAAGATGGTGCTGGAAGAAATTTATATCCAATTGGTACGTTTAAACCAATTTACGCTTCGGTTTTTGTGATGGATAAATTTGACTTTAAAGACATTAAATTTAACGTTGGCTTGCGTGTAGATCGTTATGATGCTAATCAACAAGTTTTAAAAGATAAATATGCTTTCCATGAATTAGCAAAAGTGAGTGATTTATCATCTTTAGAGAATTTGCCTGCAGGTTTTACTGACAATATACCTTCAAATATTTCAAAAGATGCAGCGATATATGTTGCTCAAGCTCCAACTGGAGGTAAATCTCCACTATTTATCAAAGGATATAGACATGAAGATAAATGGTATGATTCTGAAGGTAACGAACTATCAGATCCTTCATTGCTAGTAGCTTCTTCTGGAAATCCAGTACCATTATTTAAAGACCGTTCAAATTATGACAAAAAAATGTCGATTGGAGGCTTTACACAATATGCAGCTGCAATTAATGTTATGCCGCGTATTGCATTTTCATTTCCAATTTCCGATGTAGCTAATTTCTTCGCTCATTATGATATTTTGACGCAACGTCCTACTAATAACATATTAAATCCGTTAGATTATTATTTTATGGATGCAGAAAGTAGTAGCCCTTTAATTAATAATCCAAATCAAAAACCTCAACAAACAATTGATTATGAATTAGGATTCTCTCAGATTTTAAATGAACGTAAGAATGCTTCATTAACAATTACTTCTTTCTATCGTGAAATGCGTAACATGATTAATCAACGTGTTATTACAGGAGCTTATCCTAAAACTTATTTAATGTACGATAATATTGATTTTGCAACTACAAAAGGTTTATCATTTGTTTTTGATTTCCGTAGAACTGGCGGTTCTAGATATTCAGCAAACTATACCTTACAATTTGCTGAAGGAACTGGATCTGGTGTTAACTCTGGCGCGAACTTAGCTCAATCAGGACAACCTAATTTACGTATCTTACAACCATTAGATTTTGATCAACGTCATAGTTTCGTTTTAAATTACGATTATCGTTTTGGTGCTGAAAAAGATTACAAAGGCCCATCAATCAAAACTAAAAGCGGAAAAACAATACAATTATTTGAAGATGTTGGATTCAACTTATCTTTTATTCTAGGTTCGGGAACACCTTATACTCGTTGGAATACAGCTGTTCCCTTTGGTGGAAATGCTAGATCAAGTATTGTAGGACAAATAAATGGTTCATCTAAACCTTGGAGCTATAGAGGTAATTTAAGAATTGATAAAAATATTGAATTAAGCTGGGGTAAGAACGGTGAAGAAAACAAGAAAACTGCTGATTTAAATATTTACTTACAAGTATTAAATGTTTTAAATACTCGTAATATTTTAAATGTTTATAATTTCACTGGTAATCCTACAGATGATGGTTATTTAACGTCAACTCAAGCTCAGGCAGCATTAGCTCTTGCAAATAGCGCTACTTCTTATACTGACATGTATAATATTAGTATCAATGCACCAGGTAATTATAGCAGTCCGCGTCAAATACGCATTGGTTTAATGTTTAATTTTTAGAATAAAATTTTATATGAAAAAAATTATAGTATTATTAAGTGTTTTATGTAGCATAAGCACTTATGGTAGAGAAAAAGTTGGTGAGGAAAGAAAATCTACCGTTACTAACTTAAGCCAAAAAATCATGGCCGATTGCGCTGCTCCTAAAGCAGCTCAAGAATTGTGGGTTAATAATGTTAGAACTATTATTTATAGTGGTGGTGATATGTGGTGGGACTTACAAGGTAATGGTAATGCATATTACATTATCCCTGCTACTTCAAACAGGAATACTGGAATTTCTTCGAGTTTCGCAGGTTCAATTTGGCTTGGAGGTTTGGATGCCGGTGGACAATTAAAAGTTGCAGCTATGACTTACCGTCAAAGTGGTATTGATTTTTGGCCTGGTCCTTTAGATACCGTTAATACAGCTGCTGATCCAGCTGAGTGTTTAAAATACGATCAAATTTTTACAATTACTCGTAACGAAGTTGATAATTTTGTAGCTGGTGGTCCTGCGACTCCAAATATTTTAGCTTGGCCAGGAAATGGCGATTTAAGTAAGAATCAAGGTAAACGTTTAGCTCCATTTGTAGACGTTAATCAAGACGGTTTTTACGATCCTACGGGATCAACCCCAGATTATCCTGCATACGATGTTCAAAATTTAGCATTAAAAGATAATTTAGGTTTTTGTAAAACTAAATTATATGGCGACCAAACTTTATTTTGGGTTTTTAATGATAAAGGTGGTGCTCATACAGAAACTGAAGGTGTTGCCATTGGTGTTGAAGTGAGAGCTCAAGCTTTTGCTTTTAAAACAAATGATGAAATCAATAACATGACTTTCTATAATTATGAAGTTCATAACCGCTCCTCATTCCAGTTAAATCAAACATTTTTTTCAATATGGAATGATGCCGATTTAGGATATTATTTAGATGATTATGTTGGATGCGACGTTTCTAGAGGTTTAGGATATATTTATAACGCCGATCCATTTGATGAAACTGCTTCGGGAACCAATGGTTACGGCGATTTTCCACCAGCTCTTGGTTGCGACTTTTTTAGAGGTCCTTTAGCTGATCCAGGTGACGGGATTGATAACGATAATGATGGGTTATTTGATGAGCCGGGAGAGACAATTCAAATGAGTCGTTTTACTTATTATAACAATAACATTGGAGCATTTCCACCTCAAACTACAAACCCTGCTATTGCAATTCATTACTATAATTTCATGACTGGTTTCTGGAAAGACGGTTCGCCTTTTACATTTGGAGGTAATGCTTATGGAGGAACTGCTCCAGCTACTTTTGTGTATGATGGTAACCCGGTTGCAGGTACTGGTTGGACTGAAAAATCAGCAGGTAATCTTCCTGGCGATAGAAGATTTTTACAATCAGCTGGACCGTTTAAATTATTACCTGGTGCAGTAAACGAAATTACTTTTGGTATGCCTTGGGCGCAAAGCCCTGTTAAAGGCGGTAATTTATCTTCAATTGATTTATTAAAAACAGCTGATGATAAAGCACAAGCTTTATTTGATAATTGTTTTAAATTATTAGACGGCCCAGAGGCTCCTGATTTAACTATTCAGGAAATGAATAATGAGTTAATTGTTTATTTATCTAATAAAAAAGGAACAAATAACTACAAGCAATTTAATAATGATTATGCTGAAACAGATATATCTATATTGTCTGATCCTACATCAACAATTGCTGCATTGAATAATCCAGATAAGGTGTATCGCTTTGAAGGTTATATAGTTTATCAAATTATTAATGATAAAGTTACTTCTACAGATTTAGGTGATAGAACAAAAGCAATTCCGGTTTTTCAATGCGATGTGCAAAATAATGTATCGCGTATAGTTAATTTTGAGTTAGATAATAATCTTGGTTTTGTTGTTCCTAAAGTTAAAGTGGATGGTGCAAATAATGGCGTTGTATCTACATTTAAAATTACGGACGATGCTTTTTCAACCTCATCTAATAGAAAATTAATTAATAATAAAACTTATTACTTTTTTGCGGTAGCATATGCGTATAATAATTATTTAACTTACGCTCCAGATGTTCCAGTAACCGTAAATCCGGCCGCTAACTTTTTAGGCCAAAAGCGTCCATATCTTGAAGGGCGTAAATTTAAACGTGCTGCTGGTATCCCTCATATTCCAGATCCAGAAAAGGATGGAACTACTGCTCAAGCTGCTTATGGTTTTGGTCCAAAAATTACAAGAATTGAAGGTCAAGGAAATGGCGGTAATAAATTGACTATGACTAAGGCTTCGGAAGATGAAATTGTTACAAATTTCTTTAAAGCAGATGTTACTTATGAAAATGCGCAAGGACCAATAAACATTAAAGTTGTAGATCCTTTAAATGTGAGGAACTCTGATTTTACATTTAAATTTATTAATAATTTATCTACAGCAACAACTCCTCAAGCAAGCTTAAACGCTATGCCAACCGGAAGTGCCCAAGCAATTGCCGCTTTAAATATTGATAACACAAGTTGGGAGTTAAAAGACCTTGCTTCCGGAATAGTTTATCATCCAAACGCAGCATTAACAACTGGAACGGTTGATGTATACTATGAAACAATTAAAGTGGGGAATGAATTTTATTTCCCTGACTTAGGTTTCTCTTTAACCATAAAACAAGTTGCAGATCCAGGTGAGTTTGTAGGTGCATTCACTAATTTTGCTAATTTAGATTCTGATTATTCAGGACCAGCACCTGGCTCATTTATTGGAGCAACCATTTCTTACGAAAATGGAACCGCAAATTGGTTAAATTCAGTTCCCGACGTTGATGGCAATACTCCTTTTAACTGGATATTGTCAGGAAATAATAAAACAGCAGGAAATGAGGATGCGTTTTACAAAAAGGATAATTCTGGAGTAGTTAAAGCGTTTTATGATCCAAAAAAACAATTTGGAAATATATTAGGCGGAACATGGGCCCCTTATCCTTTAGCAGCATCTTATTATTCTCTTACATCAAGTAGTTCTCCAAATGTTCCCGCACGAGTTTTTGGTGGTCCGGGATTAAATGGAAAAATATGGCAATTAGAAGCTATTAAATACCCAACAATTTATGGTACACCTGGTGATGGTTCACCAAGTTTAGATGGCAATACTGATTTGAGAAAATTAGGAAGTGCTTTAATTGTTTTTACAAAAGATAAAAGTAAATGGACAAGATGCGCAGTTCTAGAAATGCAAGAGAAAAACACTCTTAGCGAAGGTGGTGGAATATTTTTTGGACCTAGAAAACACGCTTCTGTTAATAAAGATGGTGTATACGCAACCGGCACAGCTTCAAGCTCTGCGATTGATGACCCTGCATTTATTTCTGCAACAGGTATGGGTTGGTTCCCAGGTTATGCAATTAATTTAGAAACTGGCGAACGTTTAAATATGGCTTTTGGAGAAGATAGTTACCAGAAAGAAAATAATGGTAATGATATGAAATGGAATCCAACATCAAGTATGAATAGTCCTTATAATTTTGCATTTGGTGGTAAACATTTTGTTTATGTTTTTGGTGGAAACTCAATTCAGTCAAATTATCCAACTCCGGGAATTTTTGGTTGGGAAGCTACCTTAGGTGGAAAAGCCTACGGTCAAACTAAATATGATCATGGTGCTCGTATAATTAATGTTTTAGAAAATTATTTTGGACCTTCATTTAATCAAGATAATAGTGGAGCAGGATTAGGACCGTTAAATGGATTAGAGCGTGACATTATGTGGGTGTCTATGCCTATGCCTGCAGCTGGCTATAATTTTACTAACCCCGAAAATATGCCATCTGATGTAAGATTTCAAATTAATGTAGCAAAACCTTATCGTTATGGATATTCTGGAGTCTCTACTTTTACAACCGCCCAGTCTGCGATTAATATTAATAAATTTCAAAATGTAAATTCTCCTAGTTTTTTAACTACTGATGTTAATACAACTAATCCGCAAAATAATAATTTCCCTATGTATAAATTTAATACTAGTGATATTGCTACTTTGTTTCAAGAAGCTTCTACTGCAAAAAACGCACTTGATTTAATAAGGGTTGTGCCTAATCCATACTACGGCTCTTCGGCATATGAAGTTAACAGAATTGATAACCGCGTTAGAATAACTAATTTACCAAGTAAATGTACAATCAAGATATTTACGATGAATGGTACTTTAGTTAAAACAATTACGCGTGATGTTAGTGGGCAAGAAGATATTTATTTAGGAACCTCTGGATCTGGAACAGATATTAAACAAGCTAAACGCTTGCCTTACGCTGATTGGGATTTAAAAAACCAAAGTGGTATTTCGGTTGCTAGTGGTTTATATATATTCTATGTAGATGCTCCCGGAATTGGCGAAAAAATTATTAAATGGTTTGGAGCAATGCGTCCATTAGATGTTCAAAGTTACTAACCTTAACTAATAAAGTTTATGATGAGAAATTTAAAATATATTAGTTTATCAGCCTTAATGGTTGCTTCAACTATTGGGAATGCGGGTAATCCAGAAAGAAGAGGTCAAGCTGGTGCAAGTCAGTTATTGATTAATCCTTATGCGAGAAATTCAGGAATGGTTGGTTCAAACTCCGCTAAAGTAAGGGGTTTGGAAGCCCAATACCTAAATATTGCAGGTACTGCTTATACTCGCAAAACAGAGGTGATATTTAATCGCTCAAGTTGGTTACAAGGCACTGATATTTTTATTAATAGTTTTGGCTTAACTCAAGGTCTTGGCGAAACTAGTACTATCGGCTTAGGGGTTGTAGCAATTAATGCTGGTAAAATTGAAACTACTACTGAGGAACAACCAGAAGGTGGTTTAGGGACTTATAGCCCAACTTTTTACAATATTAGTTTATCTTATGCTAAAATGTTTTCTGACAATATTTTTGGTGGTATTAATTTTAAAATTATTAATGAACAAATCCCAAACGTTTCGGCAAAGGGAGTTGCTCTTGATGCGGGAATTCAATACCATACAGGTAAATATGATCAAATTCATATTGGAATTGCTTTGAAAAACTGGGGTCCTAAAATGACTTATAGAGGCGATGGTTTATCTCGTCAAACTACAGTTTCTTATGGTGGAAATTATGAGTTAACTGTTAATAATCGTTCTGGTGCATTTGAATTACCGGCATTAGTAAATATTGGAGGTTCATATGATTTTTATTTAACTAAGGATAGTACCGGCTTATCTAAAAAACATCGCTTATCATTAAATGGAACTTATACTTCTAATTCTTTTACAAATGATAATTTCTTATTTGGAGCTGAGTATGCTTGGAAAGAAATGTTGATGTTTAGAGCCGGTTATTATGCTGAAAAAGGAATTTTAAATGAATCTACTCGTCAAACAGTTTTTACTGGACCAGCAGCAGGTGTAACGTTTGAGATTCCGGTTAACGAAAAGAAATCAACCGTTGGTATCGATTATTCTTACCGTATGACAAATCCATTTGGTGGTACACATACTTTTGGTTTAAGATTGAATTTATAGAATTAATAATACTTTTGTTTTATATTAAGAGTCCCGGTGTTAATCGGGATTCTTTGTTTTTTTAAGAATAGGTAATTATGGCACAAATAGGATATTATACGGAAGAAGGGTTGCAAAAAATGAAAGATGAATTGCAACAATTAAGAACGGTTGAAAGAAAAGCTGCAACTCAAGCAATTGTTGATGCGCGTGACAAAGGCGATTTGAGCGAAAACGCTGAGTACGACGCGGCAAGAGAAGCCCAAGCTTTACTTGAATTTAGAATTGCAAAGTTAGAAGACGTGATAGCTAACGCTAGAATTGTAGATGAAACGCAAATAGATTTAAGTAAGGTTAGTATTTTAACTACAGTTAAAATAAAAAACATTGGCAATAATGCTGTAATGAAATATACTTTAGTTGCAGAAAATGAAGCTGATCTAAAAATCGGAAAAATATCTGTTGATTCTCCAATTGGAAAAGCTCTACTTGGAAAAAAAGTTGGTGAAAAAGTGGATGTTCAAGTTCCTGCCGGAAAAGTTACTTTTCAGATTTCAGAAATCACTATTTAATTGAAATGCCATCTATATTCTCTAAAATCATTTCGGGTCAAATACCTTCATACAAAATTGCAGAAGATGAAAATTACTTTTCTTTTTTAGATATAGCTCCATTAACTAAGGGACATACCTTGGTTATTCCAAAAAAAGAAGTTGATTATATTTTTGATTTAGATAACGAAACCTATTTAGGTTTAATGAATTTTAGTAAACGCGTTGCTGTTGCCATAAAAAAATCAATTGATTGTAGTAGAGTTTCTTTACAGGTTATTGGATTAGAAGTGCCACACGCTCACGTTCATTTGATACCAATAAATACAATGAGCGATTGTAATTTTTCTAAGCCTAAGATAAAACTAAGAGATGAAGAGTTTATAGAAATTGCAAATTCAATAAGTAAAAATTTTATTTAATTTTTTAAAATTTATTTAATATGCCTAAAATAAAATTTGGAACAGATGGTTGGCGCGCAATTATTGCGCAAGATTTTACTGTTGAAAATGTTGCAAGAGTTACAGAGGCAACAGCGAAGTGGTTAGTTAAAACCAACGCTAATCCAATAGTTGTAGTTGGGCATGATTGTCGTTTTGCAGGCCCCTTATTTGCAGAGACTACTACCAAAGTATTTATTGCTCATGGGGTAAAAGTTTTGTTAGCAAAAGATTTCATTAGCACTCCAATGATTTCTTTAGGTGCTGTAAAATATAAAACACATTTAGGAATTATTATTACGGCAAGCCATAATCCTCCATCTTATAATGGGTATAAAATTAAAGCACATTATGGCGGACCACTTGGCCCAGAATTAGTTCAAGAAATTGAAGATGCAATTCCGGAAAAATGTTCTGTTGATTATAACTCCATTAATTTAATTGAAGCAGAAAAAAATGGTAGCCTTCAAATTGTACCTTTAGAGGAATTATATATTCAACATGTTGAAGCAAATTTTGATTTGCAAGCAATAAAAAGTTCAGGATTAAATTTGGCCTATGACTCTATGTTTGGTGCCGGACAAAGAGTGATGTATCGTTTGTTTCCTGAAATTTATCACTTGCATAACGACCATAATCCCGGCTTTCATGGTCAAGCTCCTGAACCCATTCACAAAAATTTATTGGAGTTTAGCAATTTCATAAAAGAAAAAGGTAATATTTCTTGTGGCTTAGCAACAGATGGTGACGCTGATAGAATTGGTCTGTATGATGGAAAAGGAAATTTTGTAGACTCTCATCACATAATTTTATTACTAATACATTATTTAGTAAAATATAAAAATCAAACAGGAAAAGTTGCAACTGCATTTAGCACAACAGTTAAAATAAAAAACATGTGTGAGCATTATGGCTTACCATTAGAAGTTGTAAAAATTGGTTTTAAATATATCTGCAGCATAATGGTTGCCGAAGATGTTTTGGTTGGAGGAGAAGAGAGTGGAGGTATTGCTATAAAAGGACATATACCCGAGCGAGATGGTATTTGGATGGGATTAACCATTTGGGAATTTATGGCAAAAACAGGTAAGTCTTTAAACGAATTAATCGAAGAAGTGTATGCAATAACAGGAACATTTTCTTTTGAAAGAAACGATTTATATATTGATGAAGCAATTAAAAATAAAGTGCTAAGGAATTGCGAAAGCAATTCTTATAAAGAGTTTGGTAAATACAAAGTTGCACGGATAGATAATTTAGATGGATACAAATTCTTTTTTGATGAAAACACTTGGTTGATGATACGCGCAAGCGGCACAGAGCCAGTGTTGAGAACTTATGCAGAAGCTGCCACTCAAGAAATTGCTTTAGATATTTTAGCAGACGCTAAGAAAGTGTTACTCGGATAATTGTAATGTTTTAAAATAAAAAAGCGTCATTCAAAATTTTGAATGACGCTTTTTTATTTAATTTTTTTATTCTTTTACTAATACATCATCAATTTCCCATGTAGAACCATCAGTACTTGTTCCAGAATATTTAAAAGCAATTCTTACGTTGTTAACTTTGTATGCGCTTAAAGAAATGTTTCCAGAGCTAACAAAAACATAATTCCCACTAGAAAGTGTAAATGGTAGGTTTGTCCATGTTGCAGTAGAAGGGGCGCCACTTGTGTAGTTTGTAGAAATGTAGGCTTGTAAAGGCGCTCCTGCAAATTTATAAGCGTTTTGAAATACTAATATAGGATTGGTAGATGTTGCTAAACTTAAAGCTGGAGAAATTAACCAAGTTTCGCAAGGTACATTTGCACTTGCCACAAAGTTGGTGATCTTGGCGAAAGTTTGATTTCCAAAAGTTGCAGTTGTCCAATTAATTGTTCCGTTAACATTTTGTGAACTCCAACCACCACTTGTTATACTGTTATCATCAAAATTTTTAGTTAAGTATGTTCCAGCAGGTGGTGGTCCCGATCCACATAATGGACCTGTCATTTGTATTTCATTATAATTTCTAATTGTTAATTGCATTGTAGAATTATATTGCGTAACAACAGCAACAAAATTTCCGTTTCCTGTTGGTAGTAACTTAGATGCAAAATTTGCATAGCCACTTGAACGCACAGTAAGACTTTGACCGGCAACACATGTTTTGATATATTGGTTAACGGTAGCTTTACCTATGGCATCTGCAAAAGTAGGAATTATAGCATTTGGAATAAATTCAACATTATTTATTTGAACCAATTGTCCTTGTAAACTATTTGAATTTGTAGGTACTGTCCCTGCTAAAATTTCTGACATTGTAACAACTTTAGGAGTAACGGCGGTGCCAGATGAAATTTTCACTACGCTTTTTTCTATATCAACAGAATCAATATAAATCATGCTACTTGCGTTTATAACATAAAGTTTATTTAAATTGATTCTTATTCTATCGCCAACAAACAATCCACCAGAATTAACAAGGTTTAATTGAATAGCGGCTCCTAAATCATCTTTTACAAAAAGTTGTTTGTAAATGTTACCACTTGTTTCATCTGCAATTATAGTTGCATATAAATTTGTATCGCCCATTCCAAATTTAAAAGAACTTGGAGAGCTAGGTACTCTTGCTTTAAGTTGTTGAATACTTAATTGCGCACCATCATTTACTGTTTTTAATGGTGGTGTATCAAATTCTTTTTTACAAGAGTTTAAAAGTAAAATTCCTGTTAAAAAAAGGGTTGAGTATATGCTTATTTTTTTCATGTTTGTATTTATAAATTTAATATTAAAAACTGAAGTTAACGATGATCATATATGTTGCGCCTGTCATAAAATAATATTTATTTGGGAACTTATTTATTATAGTGCCATCCCATCTTAATTGCTCGTAGCCACTTGTAATAATATTTTGATTGTTTAAAATATTATTAATGCTCAAATTAATATTTAAGAAATATTTATTTGCAATTCTAAACGATTTACCACCGTTTGCATTAAGCGTAAAATAACTTGGTAATTTTTCTTGTTTAATAAGTTCTGCTGCTTGTTCAGTTTCGTTAGTTTGAAATTTGTTGGCAGATTCTGCAGTTCTTCTATCAGGATTTGGTTCAAGATAAATCTGATCAAAGTAATTAAAAAACAAACCAGCATACAAACGTTTTTTGCCACTGTATTTATAACCTATACCAGAAACTAATTGTGGACCATTACCAATGCGATAATTAGTTAAGTAAACTAATCTATCTCTATATAACTCCAAATTATTATTGTCTTGCCATGCTTCTAATGTAGGGCGATTTTGATAAACGAATTGACCTACACCCAAAGCTCCTTGAATTGTATGCGCAGTAAATAATGTTTTTTCTACACCAAATTCTATACCTTGATGAGTTTGATCAATGTTTTTCATAATCAAATTAACATTGTTGTTATAAAAGTCGTGCCAAAAAGTACGCAGCCAAACTTGGTCTTCAATTTTTGTATAGTAACCTGTAAATCTTAATTTAAATCCTGGATATTTAATTAAATAATTAATATCGGCCGATGTAACTTTTTCTTTTGTAATATCACGCACATAATCATTTCTTACGCGAGGCGATAAAAATATACTGTTAATCTCTGGAGCTCTTGTTAAATAAGAGCCGTTAACTGTTAGAAAGTGTCTTCCAGTAATTTTGTAGGTAGCGCCAATTTTAATTCCATAATTAAGAAAATTAACTTTCTCGCTATTACCTTTACTTGTAGTTGGAAATTTACCGTTTGCAACATATCCTTCTCTCCAATATTTGGTGTCAGAAATTGTACCTGCAACATAAACATCTACAGACTTAAAGCTGTATTCACCTTGGCTCCATAATTCAGCCTTATTAATATTTAATGAATAATCGTAACCAAACTTATCTCCTTTATATATTTTTTTATTTGGATTTTCTATGTCATTTTGTTGAAATGTTTCTTCAACTCCTAAATTTTCTGCAAACTGATCAACGTCAATCCAAAAAGTTGCACCTAGTAAATCATTTATTTCTTTGTACTTTCTGTTTTTATAAATGTTTGCATTAAATCCAATACTTAAAAAGAAATTTTCGATTCTGGTATTGTAAACCGAATTAAATCCTTTGTTATCTATATTCTCAATTTTGTCTTCAATAATATATCGTGCTCTAGTTTCTGAAGTGTTAATTCCTTGTCCTAATTGCGAAGGTAAGGTGTATAGATTCGCTTGATTCATTCCAATTAATCTATCCCAATTAATTTGTTGAGCACTGTTTGTATTGTTTTCCCAATTAGACTTCAAAACATCACCGTTTGCGGTATCTCCTTGTAAATAATAATAGCTAGGTAAATACCTATAGTAATCAGGTTTAGGATTTGGAGCGTCGTTCCAATTAAGACCACTTAATTTTGATTTTCCAAAATTATAAAACGCAGATGTTGTTAAACGCGAATCAGAATTAATTTTAAAAATGTGAGAAAGCATTAACATCGGTCTATTTGTTTTGTTAACGTTAGAGTTTCTAACCTCACCATTTTGGTAACCCCATAAACTATTGTAATAATTAGTGCCCGCTAAATCATACATTTCTTTTGTTGCGCCACCCGCTCTACCTTGTTCAATTGGCGCACCAAAACCGGTAAAGCTTAATAAATGTTTTTCATTTATTTTTTTATCTATAGAAGCGTAAAATGCATTTGCCCTATAATAAGTTCCTGGAATATAAACTTCATTTCCCCATCTTGATGAGGCGGATAATGTTAATGCCCATCCATTTTCCATAAGACCCGTAGAATGAGTAAGCATTACTCTGTTGCGATACATTCTGTTTGCATTTGCGTAAGAAATTCTTGTTCCTTTTCTAAACGAAGATGCTTTTGAATCAATATTTGTGTAACCTCCAGGTCCCGAAAATCCTAATCTATTATTAACGGTTCCAAATCTCACTTCAACAAATCGTGTAACATCATTTAATCCTCCCCAACTACTCCATGAGCTAAATCCGGTTTCTAAACTATTCATGTTTAGGCCATTTACCATAATCATTTGATTTTCGCCAGAATAGCCGCGCATACGAAATCTTCCAGGGCCAAATTGAAAACTCGCAAACTGAGTGAATACATCTCTGCTTGAAGATAATAATGAAGAGGCATCTTGTTGCTCTAAATCATTGTCTGCATCCCCGCCAGAGGTGCTAAAAATGGGAATAATAAAACTATTTTTTGAAGTGTCTGGTTGCAAGATGACAGCAGAAGTAGAATCGGATTGAAGTGTTTGAGAAAAAATATTTCCAAATGCACAAGCAAATCCAAAACAAAGTAATTTTTTAATCATTTTAAATATATCGTTAAGCTAATTTAATAAATTTTTATTTAAAATAATTAGAGTGAAATTTTGGTTTGCTACAGAACTCCACTCTAATTATTTCTAACTATTATGAAGCGGTTTCGGGAGTATAAAAGAATCATTATAATACCTCAAGGTTGTTCACTTCGAACTAAATCGTGGCAAATATATCATTATTTATGTTTTGGATTATTAGCTAATTGTAAACAAAATATTACCAATTTTTGGCAATTTATTATTAAAACGGTTTAAGTCAAACAAATGAACAGCTATACTTTGACCTTTCTAACTTCAGATTAGCTAACTTTGTTTTAACATAAGGGCTCATTTAATTTATTACTTTTGGCTCTCTTAAAATTTAAATATGAAGGTAAAATATGTTTTTTTTGTTGCATTCATTGCATTTGTATCTTATAGCTATAGTCAGAAATTTGAAAAAGATAAAAATTATTTTATTTCTGCAATTGGATTTTGGAATGTAGAAAACTTGTATGATACCTTAAACGATCAATGGAAAAACGATGAGGAATTTACACCTTCTGGTAAAAATGCATGGGATGGCGTACGTTACCGTACAAAAATTGAGCACTTAGCAGATGTGATTTCGCAAATGGCAACAGATGTAACTCCTGATGGCTTGGCTATTTTGGGTTTATGTGAAATTGAAAATAAAAGTGTTGTTCAGGATTTGGTAAATTCACCAAAATTAAAAAAACGTAATTATCAAATTATTCATATCGAAGGGCCAGATGCTCGTGGTGTAGACGCATCTTTTATTTATAATCCTACTTATTTTAAAGTTACAAAAGCAGTTTCTTATCATGTTACTTTAGTAACGGATTCAGCACATAAAACCCGCGATATTTTAGTAGTTAGTGGTTCTTTTTTAGGCGAGCCATTAACTGTTTTAGTAAATCATTGGCCTTCGCGAAGAGGAGGAGAAATGGCAAGCCGACCAAATAGAAATGCCGCGGCAAAAGTTGCTCGTCATATCTCAGATAGCATAACAACAGCAGACCCTTCAGCTAAGATTGCCATAATGGGCGATTTTAATGACGACCCAATTAATGTGAGTATAAAAAAAGTGATTAACACAAATAGCGATTATACGAAATGCACCGAAGATCAATATTTTAATCCTATGGAAAAACCATTTAAAGAGGGTATAGGTTCATTAGCTTGGCAAGATAGTTGGAATTTATTTGACCAGATAATTTTAAATAAAACTTGGTTTCCAAAAAATTATGAAACCTGGCAATATCATGCAGTAAGAATTTTTAATAAAGCTTATTTAAAAAGCGATTATGGAAATTATAAAGATTATCCTTTTAGAACTTATAGTGGCGGTACTTATACTGCTGGTTACAGCGACCATTTTCCTGTTTACATTGTGATCGCAAAAGAAAATTCCATAAAAAAATAAATCATTTTAAATTTTTATAAATAAAAAAGCCTCTCATTTCTGAAAGGCTTTTTTAATAAGCAGGAAATCTAAAAAAAGATTAAGCTAACTTTACGTTAACAGCGTTTAAGCCTTTTTTTCCTTCTTGGATTTCAAATACTACATTGTCGTTTTCACGAATATCTTCTTTTAATCCTGATGCGTGTACAAAGATTTCTTGTCCACCGTCTTCTTTAATAAATCCAAAGCCTTTTGCTTCGTTAAAGAATTTTACTACTCCTGTTTTCATTTTGTTGTTGTTTTTTTTGTCCCGATTTTATACGAAACTGGTTATTTATTTGTTTTTTTATTTCTGTATCTGATTAATTAAATGGATGAGTAGATACAACCTCAATATTTTTCTTTATTAATTTATTTATGTCTTTTAAATATGGCATTTCTTCATGTGTACAAAACGACATTGCTACTCCAGATTCGCCGGCTCTACCTGTTCTTCCAATACGGTGAACATAAGTTTCTGCCTGCTCAGGAATTTCGTAGTTAATTACGTGTGATAATTTGTCTACATCAATTCCTCTAGATGCAATATCTGTGGCTACTAATATACGAATAGTTCTGTTCTTAAAACCTTTTAATGCTCTTTCTCTTGCACCTTGAGATTTATTACCATGAATTGCTTCTGCCGAAACCCCCATGCTGTTCAAATCCTTTGCAACTCTGTCTGCTCCACGCTTAGTACGAGTAAAAACCAGAGCATGCTCAATTTTACCGTTACTTAGTACAAATTTTAACAATCCACGTTTATTCTCTTTTTTAACATAATAAACGGTTTGCGTTACCAAAGTTGCTGTTGAAGAAACCGGGTTAACCGTTACACTTACAGGCTCTTTAAGGATAGTATTTGCTAATTTCATAATATCCGGAGCCGCTGTAGCAGAGAAAAATAAAGTCTGACGTTTAGCTGGAAGTTTAGGAATGATTTTTTTAATATCATTAATAAAGCCCATATCTAGCATGCGATCTGCTTCATCTAATACAAAAAATTCAATATTGTGTAGTTTTATAAATCCCTGGTTCATAAGGTCTAATAAGCGACCCGGTGTTGCTATTAAAACATCAACACCTCTTCTTAAATTATTAACCTGTGGACCTTGTGATACGCCGCCAAATATTGTGCAATGCGAAATCCCTAAATTGTTGCCATAGGCCGCAAAATTCTCACTTATTTGTGAAGCTAATTCGCGGGTTGGCGCTAAAATAAGCGCTTTAATAGGGCGTGGATTTTGATTTGTTTTTCTTTCTGATAATAATTGTAAAATTGGTAATGCAAATGCTGCTGTTTTACCTGTACCTGTTTGCGCGCAACCAAAAATATCTCTTCCTTCTAAAATATGTGGGATGGATTGTTCTTGAATTGGTGTGGGTTGTGTATACCCTTTTTTGTCTAATGCCAGAACTAGTGGCTTAATAAGTTTTAAGTTTGAAAATGTCATTAATTGTTTTTTCGTTAATATAAATTTTAGCATGAGATTTCGTCACGCACTTTTTTTGTTAATCTAAGAAAAGTGTAAAATTTATCGAATTGCAATTAAGGTGTTACAAACGTGATTGAGATACAATCTTCTAAAGAAGTACGCAAATGTAAACAATTTATTAACAATAAAACTATTTTCTTTAGCCTTATTATGTTAATTGTTGGGGAATGTGAGCAATGGAAAGGATTTGAAGGGTTAAGAGTTAATAGGAATTAGTTAATAGTAAGCTGCTATGAATCACTATTAACGATTTCGGGCTAAAGAAAGTGCCGTTTTTAATTTGTCCCGTAGGGACAAAATATTATAGAATAGATTGAAAAGAGATTTTACGGCTCCGTTAGGAGTCAAACATTTAGTATGGTCGTGCCTCTCGGAGGCAATAAGATTGGTTTATGGTTTTTAGAATTGGTTGATTCCTTCGAAACCTTTGTGCCGCAGAATTACAAATTCTGCGGAGCGAGAACCACAATCCTGCACAATTATAAATTCTGCTGTGCCGATGTCTGCAGGCATATATTTTCTCTGGACAGTAACAATTTTTCAACGCAAACTCCGTTTATTACAAGTGAAAAAGCTTTTCATTTTTTTTGTCATGTCAATTATTTGTATTGATGTTTGTTCTCAAAGTAAATTAAAAACTCAATGTAAAGTTGGGCTTAAATTAGGTTTAGGAATGCACACTATTACAGGATATCCCGTAAAAACTCATCCAAAACCTGCCTTGTTGGGTGGAATGTGGGTTCAGATAAAAATAAGTAAAAAGTGGACTATGCAGTCTGAGCTAAGTATGATTGGCAAAGGAACCGCGGGAAACAATCAAGGTAAATCCAATTATGGCGATTATTTTTTACGTCTATCTTACTTTGAAGTCCCAATCCTCTTTCAATATAACAAGAAACAAGGTTACTTTGAATTTGGTCCGGCATTAGCAGCATTAATCAATACTGGAGAATATACGGACAGAGGAGCGTTTCCTTTCCAAACAGACCTTTATCCCTTTAGTAATAAAGACTTTACTTTTAATCTAGGTACTGGTTACGTATTTAATGAAAAGTGGCGTGTAGGAGTGCGATTGATTCACTCACTTCTTCCAGTTAGAAAACAATTACCGGGAACTTCTCATCAAGTTTACAATAGAAGTATCGTTCTTGCTGTTAGCCGTCAAATAAGTTTTAAAGCCTCAGGTACCAAGCAATCGCAAGTCATCGAGTAAAATGGTTAGTAAGTATTTTGTCTAACAAAGCGTTTTTCGTCTTGCGGAAATGGTTGATTCCTTAAGAACTTTTGTGCCGCAGAATTATAAATTCTGCGGAACGGAAGGGATTAGAAGGGTTAAGAGTAATTAGGGATTAGCTAATAATACGCCGCTATAACTCACTATTAACGATTTCGGGCTAAAGAAAGTGTGGTTTTTAATTTGTCCCGTAGGGACAAAATATTATAGAATAGATTGAAAAGAGATTTTATGGCTCCGTTAGGAGACAAACATTGTGTGTGGTCTTGCCTCTCTCAGGCAATAAGATTGGTTTATGGTTTTTGGAAATGGTTGGCTCCTCCGGAATCTTTGTGCCACCGAATTACAAATTCCGCAGAGCGAGGTTGCTGTTAGCGGTTCATGCTTATTTTGTAGGCAGTTGTTTGTCAGTCTTAATGTTTGTTTCGTAAGGTCCGTATTGAATTGGCGAATTGAAAACCTCAATTGAAATTACTTTACCTTTTTTGTCTCTAATGAATTGAAAACACTGAGGGCTATTTTTTCTTCCAAAAAAGTCTTTGTCAATAGTAAATAGTTCAACTGCGTCCTCAAGTTCGTCTCCTTCTTTTAACTGCGCAAATAGCTTGTTGTCCTTAATAGTTATATACCTTTCTGTTGGCAGAAAGTCATGCGCAGGGGAATTAATTACATAAACCCCTTTATATTCATCTAGTATTTTTTTTACAATTGTAATCTCTTCTAATTTTGGTAAAGGTTTACCAGCTAATTTAAAAGCGATTGGTGAAGCATATGTTACAGGAGTTTTTGCACTTGTGTTTGATAGAACAGCAACATACAATTGCTCATTCGGGAAAAGAACTCCATAAGAACGGAAACCGTTTAGTCCACCGCCGTGCGCTACAAATTTTAAACCTTGATAATTTCCAACTGCCCAACCAAATCCATAATTTGTCGATTTGCCATTAGGTAAAACACAAGGAGTCCAAGCTTTTTCTAACCATTCTTTTTTAAGAATTTTTCCGGATAGAAGAGCATTATTATATTTTAAAAGATCGTCAACTATTGAAATGATGCCGCCTGCGCCATAAGAAAATGTCCAACTCATAAATTGAGCAGGTTTATATTTTGTTTCAAAAGTATTTTCTAAACCTTGAACATTGTCATAACCGTTAACTGAATTAACAAAAACGCTATCGTCATTTCCAACGAAACTATTTTTCATTTCGTAAGGTTTAAAAATATTTTCTGTCAGAAATTCAGCTAATGATTTTCCTGAAACTTTTTCAACTATTAAACCTGCTAACACATAGCCCGAATTACAATAGCTCCAATTTGAATTCGGTTCGAAAAATAACGAATCATTCATGAATGATTTTTTTAAATCTTCGGGCGATATGTCTGTGACTGACTTTGGAAAGAAATCTTCTTTGTCGGAGTAATTATATATACCACTTGTGTGATAGAGTATATTTTCAATCGTAATATTTCGTCCGTGTGTGTTATAGCCTATGAGATATTTTTTAATGTCATCTTGTAATTTAAGTTTACCGTCCTGAGCGAGTTTTAAAATACAAATTGCGGTAAACTGTTTTGACATTGAGCCAATATTGAAAACATATTCTGGTTTATTAGTAACATTCAATTCAATATTAGCAAGACCGTAAGCTTTTTTTAGAACAGGAACTCCTTTTTTCGCAATTAAAATTACCGCCCCAGGTCCATTAGGTTTAAAGTATGAGTTCATAACACTATCAACAAAAATTTCATCTGTCTTGGAAATTTGTTGTGCATTGGTCAAAACGTAAATTAACAGCAAAAGTATTGTCAAATTAAATTTCATAGTCGTTATGTTGTTTCGTTTTGTCAGCATGACCGCTAACTAATTGCAAATAACTAATTTTACTTCTTAACCCCCTTCATTAATTCCTCCACCGCTTTCTCTAATTGTTGATCTCTGCCTTTTAGCGCTAATTTTGGGTCTAAGGTTTGTTGAATGTCCGGCACGAGTTCCGTATTTTCATAATATTTTCCATTATTATCTACAACACCAACTTGAGGAATACCAAAAGTTAACTCTTTATCTTGTAAGTTTTCCCACCATACAGCGGTACCGGTTCCGGCAACGGGCATACCAATTAACTTGCCTATTCCTAACGTTTTATATACTACCGGAAACATATGGGCATCAGAATAGTTTCCTTCACTTATTAATACTGCAGATGGTTGTCTCCATTTATTTCCAGGCTCAACTCCAATTTTACGTTCGCGGGGTACAAACTCTATATATTTTTTTCCCGATAAAAAAGTTGCCAAATCATCATGCAACCAACCTCCGCCATTAAAGCGCGTGTCAACTATTAAGGCATCTTTATTTGGATATTTGCCTAATACTTGTTCGTAGAAAGCTCTGAAGCCATCATTATTCATTGCCTTAACATGCATGAATCCTAGTTTCCCAGCAGATAATTTTTCAGTTTCTTTCTGTCTGTTTTTTATCCAGCGTTGATACATCAATTCATTTTGTTCTGCTAAAGAAATAGGTTTAACTGTTTCTTCCCAACGTTTTCCACTTTTGCTATCTATTAAACTTAATAAAATTGTCTTATTGTTTTTACGATTTAATAAATCCCAATAATTTACAATTGCATGATCTATTATAACGCCATCTATTTTTTCAATGATGGTTCCTTCTTTTATTTGTGTTGTAATGTTTTGTAACGGACTTTTATCCATTACCTCAATAATTTTCATGCCTTTACCGGTGTAACTTTCGTCGTAATAAACTCCCAGCGCTGCTGTTTCGTCCGGGTTTTCAAACTTTGGATTTGCTCTGCATCCTGTGTGCGATGCATTAAGTTCTCCTAAAAATTCACTCAGCATTTCTGCAAAATCGCGGTTGTTATTTATGTAAGGTAAAAACTTAGCGTATTGTTTTTTGTAGTAGTCCCAATCTGTACCTTGTAAATTGGTGACATAAAATTTATTATTTACTTGGCGCCAAATATGTTCGAAAAAATAGGCGCGTTCTTCTACCGTTTTTAATTCCATATCTGCTTTAAAGGCAATTTCTTTTTTTTCTTTTTTATCAATGGCAATTTTCAAAAGTTTTCCGTCTGCTAATAAAAATAAATTTTTACCTTCTTTATCAATAGATAAGTCACTGGCAGATGGCGCACCAAGCTTTAAAAACAACTTAGTTTCATTATCCTTAAATGAATGCACCCAAATATCAAAACCTTTTTCGTACTTACATAAATAATAAAGTTGTTCGCCATTATTGGCAATTAAAGCATCCGATAAATCTGATGAATGCATTGTAAGACGTTCTTTACGATCTAATAGCCCTTCAAAATCGATTTTTATTTCTTTTGGTTGAGGAGTTAATGTTTTTGAGTTTGCAGTTTTATCGCCTTCTTTTTTCTTATCTTTTTCTTCGGTTTCTTTTAAAATTAAATATTCATCGTTGGTTAATTTAAAACGTTCATAAAATTTCTGATCAAAAAATTGGCCGTAAACATCCGCTTGTGCTCCATGACTAGCATGGTTTTTCATGCCGTGACGATTTGAAAACCAAATCATCATTTTACCATCTGCCATCCATTTTGGATTAGAATTATCATAACCACTTTGCGATAAATTTATTAATTTACCTTTTCCCGTTGTTTCAATTAATCCTACTTGTGTTAACCAATTATTATCTTCTAAATAATTTACTAATAAATATTTTCCATCGGGCGACCAATCAAACCACTGGTCACCATCAGAATAAGAATAATTTTTTGTTGCTGGAAGGATTTCACGAACAGCTTTTGACTTTATATTTAATATTTTTATGGCGGTTCTGTCTTCTAAAAAAGCCACTTCAGTTGCGTCAGGAGAATATTTTGGTTGAAAAGATTCTTTCCCTGTTTTTACTAATGTTTCTTCATTTAAAAGAGTAGAGTTAAAAAAATTATTTTCTTCTTTTCTACCTATCGAAGTTTGATAAATGCCCCAAATATTATTTCGCTCTGCTGCATAAACTAGTGAACGACCATCGTTACTAAAGCTTACCGAGCGTTCTTGCTGTGGCGTATTTGTAATTCTTTTTGTGGTGCCCCCTTCAATTGAAGTAACAAATATTTCTCCACGTAAAACAAAAGCAACTTCTTTTCCATTTGGAGAAACACTCATTTCAGTAGCGCCGGAATTTTTAACGAAGTTTTGTTGTTGGTTAAAACGTTCATCAGTGATAATTGAGATAGAAACTTTTTTAGCCTCACCATTTTGCATCGTGTAAATTTCTCCATCAAAACCAAAACATAAAACACCATCTTTTGAAGAGCTTAAAAACCTTACCGGATTTTTTTCATATTTAGTAATTTGAGTTTTTGTTGCTGGCTCTTTTAAATTAAATTTCCAAATGTTATAGGCGCCACTTTTTTCTGATAAATAAAAAACATCATCATTTTTTTGAAGAATAGGTGTTCTATCTTCACCTTCAAAATCGGTCAGTTTTGTATAACTGTCTGCTGTTTTATCATACATCCAAATATCACGTGTAATAGATGATGTGTGATGTTTTCGCCAAGGATCTTCTCCACCTTTTTTATCGTGATATAAAAACTTGGTCCCTGTAGCGTCTAATTTCACATCTTCCATTGGCCAAGAAGAAACCATAGATTCTTTTCCACCAATAACGGGAACAGAATAAAGTTCAGGTAAACGACCGCTTGGAAAAACAACACTTGTATTTATGTCTACACGCGTTGAACCAAAATATATTTGTGAGCCATCTGGCGAAAAGCAATAAGGATAATCCGGCGAAGAATAATGAGTTAACCTTTTTGCCGAACCTCCAGTGGAAGACATAATATATACATCGTAATTACCGTATCTATCAGAAGCAAAAGCAATCCATTTTCCGTCGGGCGACCAAACCGGCATAAAGTCATGCCCTTCGCTTAAAGTTAATACTGAAGCAGCACCGCCGTTAGCATCTACTTTATACAAATCGCCTTTAAAACTAAAAACAATTTGTTTTCCGTCTGGCGAAATTGAGGGATAGCGCATCCATAAAGGAGAATCAACGTTTTGAGAAAATATAAAGTTGGATAATAATAAAAACGAAAGGAATAAACGATTCATAAAATTGAGTTTAAAATTTAATAATATGAAAATACTCTTTTTTATTTGAGAACAAAACAATCTGTGAATATCGAAGTGTAAAATCCCCCTTTTAGAGGGAGATTTGCTTAAGTAGAAACCATGCACGAATTGATCGCGAAATGTTTAATTTCTTCAAGAAAATTGAGTCATCTGTTGCTTGTGTTTAAGATGCACGTTCTTTGTCTAAATAAGATTGAACAACATCTATAGCATTATCAATCACATCACTTAATGCTGTAATAAAAGTACCCGGTTTAGCTAACGATAATGCGTGTTTTAAAGCTTCTACTTCTTTGGGGATATATTCGTATGACTGACCAGGATTTTTTTCATTAATACCTTCCAATAACAATTTCACAATATCATCCGCTTCTCTGCCACGTAAAAATTTATCTTGGCGAATAATAATGTGATCAAACATTTCTGCAGAGATTCTTCCTAAATCTCTAATGTCATCATCTCGTCTATCTCCCGTGCCTGTTATGATTCCTATTTTGTAGGGAGATTCGATAGTAGATAAAAATTCTTTTATTCCTCTAAAACCATCGGCATTATGTGCAAAATCAATTAGCACTTTATATTCTTTAAAATCAAAAACATTCATTCTTCCTGGAGTTTGAGAAGCCGAAGGAATAAAGTTTTCTAAATTGGTGTTTATATCTTCAATCGTAAAACCATATACATATGAAGCTAAAGTTGCAGCAAGAACATTTGCCACCATAAACGTTACTTTTCCACCAAAGGTTAAAGGCACATTTGCTGTTTTACAAACTCTAAATTTCCAATCGCCTTTTTTGATAGTGATAAAACCATTTTCAGCAATAGCAGCAATACCGCCTTTTTTACAATGTTCAACTATTACCGGATTATTTTCATCTAAACTAAAATAGGCAATGTTACAATCAGCGCTTTTAGCAATTTCAACACAATGAGGATTATCTGCATTTAAAACTGCATAACCATTGCGTTTTACACTTTTAACAACAACACCTTTTACGTTTGCCATTTCTTTTAAAGTGTGAATATCAGAAAGCCCCATGTGATCTTCCTGAATATTTGTAACTACCGCTACATCACATTTTCCAAAACCTAAGCCTGAGCGCAAGATACCACCACGCGCAGTTTCTAAAACAGCAAACTCAACGGTAGGGTCTTTTAAAATAAATTCTGCACTAACGGGTCCGGTTGTGTCGCCTTTTGTTAGCATGGAGTTTTGAACATAAATACCATCGGAGGTAGTAAAGCCAACACGATAACCGTTATTTTTTACGATGTGAGCAATTAGTCTGGTTGTAGTAGTTTTACCATTTGTTCCGGTTATGGCAATAATTGGTATTCTGCAATCTTTCCCAGGAGGATAGAGCATATCAATTACAGGAGCTGCAACGTTTCTAGGTAAACCTACAGCTGGCGCCAAATGCATTCTAAAACCAGGTGCCGCATTAACTTCTAAAACAACGCCACCAGAAGTTTCTAAAGGCTCACTTAGGTTTTGTGCCATAATATCAATGCCGCAAATATCTAAGCCAATAACACGTGATATACGCTCGCAAATAAAAATATTTGTTGGGTGCATAATATCTGTAACATCTGTAGATGTGCCACCAGTGCTTAAGTTGGCGGTACCCTTTAAATAACATTTTTCTTCTTTTTTAAGAATTGTATCAAGAGTGTAATTGAATTTAGCTAATTGATCGTGCGTTTCTTTATCAATACTAATTTCAGTTAAAACATTTTCATGACCATAACCTCTTCTAGGATCTTTGTTTTCTTCGTCAATTAATTGTTGAATAGTTGATTTACCATCTCCAATAACATGTGCGGGTTCGCGTAAGGCTGCAGCAATAAAACGATGATTTATTACCAGCACTCTAAAATCAAAACCTGTAATAAATTTTTCTACAATAATTTTTCGAGAATATTTTTTTGCATGATGAAATGCTTCTATTGCTTCGGCTTCTGTTTTTACATTTATAGAAGCTCCTTTGCCATGATTACCATCTAAGGGTTTAAAAACTAAAGGGAATTTTACTTTTTCTATTACCTCTTTTACTTCTTCTATAGTACTAATGCACATTCCTTTTGCTACTGGTATGGCTGCATCGGCGAGCATGCGCTTGGTTTCATCTTTATTACTTGCAAGATCAACTGCAATAGAACTTGTTCTATCCGTCATGGTTGCTCTAAAACGAACTTGATTTTTACCGTAACCTAATTGGATTAAAGATTCATTATTTAAACGGATATAAGGAATGTCGCGAGCAACAGCTTCGTCAACGATAGAACCGGTACTTGGGCCTAAGCGCTCTTTTTCGCGTAATTGGCGCATTGTTTGTATGTCTTCATTTAAATCGTATTCTGTACCTGCAATTAATGCTTCGGCAATTGCCACTGAAGCCTTAGCTGCGAAAAGACCAACCTTTTCTTCCATATAAGAAAACACAACATTATACACACCCGTTGTTCCCGTGCCGCGTGTACGTCCAAAGCCACATTCCATACCAGCAAGGGATTGTATTTCTAGTGCAATATGTTCAATTACATGGCCCATCCAAGTGCCTTCCTTAACACGTTCAAAAAATCCACCGGCATAACTTTTTGAACAACGGTGTGAGGCCATTGTTGGAATTAATTTTTCTAATCTTTCTAAAAATCCGGGTATCTTATCTGTAGGAGATTGTTCTAATTCCTCCAAATCCAACTTCATCACAATTAATTTTTTTCTATAATTCGACCAGTAATTAGGACCTCTTAGTGCTTTTGTTTCAATAATTTTCATCGGTATAATTTTGCAATTTCTTGAAAGTACAATTTGTTTTTTGTTTAAACAACTGTGTGTTTAAAATAAGGTAATAAATGAAGTTTTATAAGGTAAGTTTAATAGATTATTAAGGTAGTTTTGTACATAACCTAAAATTTTAACATGAGTGTACCTAAAGGAAAATTAATCATAATTGGTGGATCGGTTGACAAAGGAAGTTTTACTGAAAAGGAGGAAGATTTACAAGCGAAACTTAAATTGTTTGAGAAAGGAATTTTAAATAGAATTATTACCGAATCGAAACATAAAACTGAGTCTAGAATTGAAGTTATAACTACTGCTAGCAGTATTCCAGCAGAAGTAGGAGAGGGTTACGTTAATGCATTTAAACAGCTAAACGTACAAAATGTTAATGTTTTAGATATTAGAAAACGTGAAGAAGCGAATAGTGAAGCAAATTTAGAACGATTAAAAAATGCTGATATTGTTATGTTTACTGGGGGTGATCAATTACGATTAACGTCAATTTTAGGAGGTACAGCTTTTCATCATTTATTAATAGATAAATATGAAAATGAAAATTTTGTGATTTCTGGAACATCTGCTGGAGCAGCCGCGAGCTCTAATAATATGATTTATCAAGGAAATAGCCACGAAGCATTATTAAAAGGTGAAGTGAAAATAACTGGTGGCCTAGGTTTTATAAACAATGTAATTATTGATACTCATTTTGTACAGAGAGGAAGAACTGGAAGGTTATTATATGCTTGTGCAAGTAATCCTATTAATTTAGGGATAGGGCTAGGGGAGGATACAGGTTTGTTAATTACGGAAGGTCATAGTATGGAAGCAATTGGTTCTGGTTTAATTATTTTGGTTGATGCTACTCATATGAGAAATACAAATATGACTGAAGTTGAAATTGGTGAGCCTATTTCAATTGAAAATATAGTTGTGCACGTTATGTCAATCGGCGATCATTTTGATTTAAAAAATAAGCGATTGGTAATTGATCACTTTAAAACAAAAACTAAAATTGAATTATAGTTTTTATAAAAACTAATTTAATCTTTATAAATTCCTATAAACATTTCTTCGCCTTCTTTTTTTGAAGCACGATACATTCCTTCAGAATTAAATGGTAATTCTATATTTCCTTTATTGTCTATTGCAATTAATCCGCCTTCGCCGCCAATTTTCACTAATTTATCCATAACAACAATGTCACATGCTTTTTTTAATGAAAGACCTTTGTATTCCATTAAGCAAGAAATATCATAAGCAACAACCGAACGAATAAAAAATTCGCCATGCCCAGTACATGAAATAGCGCAGGTTTTATTATTTGCATAAGTTCCGGCTCCTATAATTGGTGTATCACCAACACGACCATGTTTTTTATTTGTCATTCCGCCGGTACTTGTACCAGCAGCTAAATTTCCGTGAACATCAATTGCAACGCAACCAACAGTACCAAACTTTTTTTCCTGTCCGAAAGGATTTTCATCCGGGCGGGCCTTATCAACAGTATGATCCAAAATCATGGTGTCGCTTTCTTTGGCTTGTTGTAATTGGTCATAACGCATTTGAACGAAAAAATAATCGTCGGGCATAAATTCAGCATTTATTTTTTTTGCAAATTCTTGCGCGCCTAAGCCAGCCATAAAAACATGTTCAGATTTATCCATCACATTTCTAGCTAAGCTAATTGGGTTTTTAATATTTTGAATGCCAGCAACAGCCCCTGCCATAAGATCTTTTCCATTCATTACAGAAGCGTCCATTTCATGCTTGCCTTCGTTTGTAAACACTGCACCTTTTCCAGCATTAAAAAGAGGATTGTCTTCTAGCGTTCTAATAGCAGCTTCAATAGCATCTATGCTTCTGCCACCTTTAATTAAAATAGTTTCTCCAGAAACAATAGCATCTTCTAGCGCTTTTTTATAACTTAATTCTTTTTCGGCAGTCATGCTCGAACGCAAAATAGTTCCCGCGCCACCATGTATAGCAATAGCAAATTTTCTCATTAGGGTAAAGGTATTAAAAATGTAATAGAATTAATTTTATTTTGTAGATGTTAACTTTGCAATCTCAGCTAATTTATTTTTGGAATAGGAATCATCAGACTTAATTTTTATAGCTTCTTGATAAGCAGTTTTTGCTTCAGAATATCGTTTCATTTTAAAATAATCATCAGCTTTTTTTACAGTTTCTTTATGTGCATTTTTTCCAATTGGTTGAGCTAGACTATGATTTGAACGGCCCTTTTTGATATTAGATCCATTGTTGCCGGTTTCATTTTCTGAAGTAATTAGTTTGTCTGAATTTACTTTTTCTGGAGTATTGCTATTTTTTGAGTCTTTGTTATTAGTTGTTTTTTCTTTTGCCACTTTATCATCTGCCACTTTATTAAATGCAGCTTTATCTTTAGCCTGTTTTTCGGCGATAGCTTTTTCATTTGCTATTTTGGCGTTATTAGCTTTTATTAAATTTTCTCGTGCTTTGGCATCATCAGCATCTTTTTTATTTTTTACACATTGTTCGGCTTTTTTAATTTGATCAACTGGATATTCTTCTCCGGGTAACATGTTAATTGCTTTTGCATAATATTCAATTGCCATTGGACAATTATGATTTTTCATGGCATCATCGCCGGCTTTATTTGTTGCGCAAAATTTTTGAATTAGCGCTGTTTCAGAATCATATATTTTAGACAGAATATTTAATCCTTTATTTGTAACATCATCATCTTTATCAAAATTTTGTCCTTTTGTTTTATATTCAACTCTTACAAGAGGTTCGCTTAAACCAAGATAATCAACACCTTTTAGAGGTTTAGACATTATAAATCCGGTAATATTTACGGTTGGCATATAATTATCTTTCCCAACATTCTCATCAACTCCTGTTGTTGATACATTAAATTTTTTGGTATTACACCCTGCGTAAGAAATTGTGAGAATAAAATCTCCACCTGCAGGAACATCAATTACAAAATCACCATTTGGGTTACTGTTTGTTTGTCCGATTAATGAATTGCCTTTAAATAATTTAATTTCGGCTCCGCTAAGTTCTTTTTCTGCTTTTTCTGCAACGCTTGATAATCGCCAGGTTCTTAATTCAACTGTGCTACTAAGTTTTAATGTCCAGTTCTGAGTCTTGCCAAGCAGGCAAAAAAAGAGTAAGAAGACTATTAAAGTGTATTTTTTTTCACGATTAATTTTTATCACCTGACGAAAAATTATTATTTGTTAAGGAGTTTTTCTATTTCAGCAATTCTATTTGAAGAATAAATATCTTCCGCTTTTATTTTAAGTGCTTCCTGATAAGCATCTTTTGCTTCTTGATAGCGTTTCATTTTAAAATAACCATCAGCTTTTTTTACAGCTTCTTTATGTAAATCTTTACCTATAGGCGCAGCGATACTGTGTTTTGCTTCCTTACGGCCTATTTGCTCGGAGGTAATTGCTTCAGTTTCTTTAATTTTTATTTTTTCATCTTCTTCTTTTGCAAGTTTTTCAGCTTTAGCTTTTTCAATGGCTAATTGTTCAGCTTTGTCTTTTTCTGCAGCTTCTTTTTCTTTTTCAGCTTTATTTTTTAATTTTTCTTCTTTGGCTTTTTCAATCGCTAATTGCTCGGCTTTATCTTTTTCTGCCGCTGCTTTTTCAGCTGCTAATTTTTTAGCGATTTTTTCTGCGTTTAATTTTTCTTTTGCTATACGGTCGGCCTCTTCTTTATCTTTTGCAGCTTTTTGTGCTTCTGCCTTTGCTTTGTTAGCGTTTTCAGCAGCTAATTTATCGGCTTCAGCTTTATCTTTTGCTGCTTTCTCTGCAGCTAATTTTTCAGCTTCCGCTTTATCTTTTGCAGCTTTCTCTGCTGCTAATTTCTCAGCTTCTGCTTTATCTTTTGCTGCTTTCTCGGCTGCAATTTTCTCAGCTTCTGCTTTTGTTTTATTTGCATTTTCTGCTGCTAATTTCTCAGCTTCTGCTTTATCTTTTGCTGCCTTTTCTGCCGCTAATCTCTCCGCTTCTGCTTTATCTTTTGCTGCTTTGTCAGCGGCAAGTTTTTCAGCTTCTGCTTTATCTTTGGCTGCCTTTTCTGCCGCCAATTTCTCAGCTTCTGCCTTTGCTTTATTTGCATTTTCTGCGGCTAATTTCTCAGCTTCTGCTT
>JAUXZS010000046.1 GCA_030692515.1 Bacteroidota bacterium | reverse complement strand
TTTAGTAGATATTGCACTAGAAGTAAAAAGCTATGTTAAATCTGTATTTGGTGGAACAAGTGCGCAATATAAACAAGTAAGTAAATTACAGTTTAAAAAACTAAAGTAAATAAGAGTAGGGCGAAAGCCCTCTCTTTTTTTTAAAACTACAATTATGAAAAACAGTTATGCTTTATCTTACCTAGCTTTAAGAAAGATAGTAGGATTTTTAGGAATTACATTTCCTATCATATTAATTTTAGGTGCAATTGCTTTTGGCGCTTGCAAAGGTGTTCAAGCATCTATAAGCGATTATCACAATACTAGCATGCGCGACGTATTTACAGGCATTCTTTGCGCCATGAGCTTATTTTTATTTGCTTATGCAGGTTATGATAAATTAGATTTTTGGATGGCCAAGCTTTGCGGTATTTTAGGTTTTATGGTAGCTATCTTTCCTGATGGTTTGGATGATAATGAATGTACTATTTATGTTAATCAAATTATACCGCCTTGGATGGAGAAAGTACATTTATATTCTGCCGGAGCATTTTTTTTAGTACTGGCTTATTTTTCCATCTTCTTATTCACCAAATCCAATAAAGCAACAGCAGCACAAACAGCGCAAAAGAAAAAACGTAATTTAATTTATAAAATTTGCGGTTATATTATGGTAGTTTGTATTGTTATACTGTTATTGTATTTTCAAATACCGGGCTTAAAAGAAAAGTTTGAGAAATACTCGCCTGTTTTGTTTTTAGAAATTATTGCGCTATGGGCTTTTGGATTTTCGTGGCTTGTAAAAGGCGAAACTATTTTAAAGGATAAGTAATTTAAAACAAAGTGACACAATTAATGAACCGTTTCGGGAAACTGAAACGGTTTTTATCTTTAGAAATTAAAAAATCAATTATTTTGCTGAGGATGTTTTAATAAAATCAATATTGAATTATATTATTCATGTAAGTTCTTTTTTTGCGTTACCGATTGTAGTGGAAAGCCCAGAGCGGAGTGATAACGTAGTGAGGACTTGAAACGGAAAGCGGGTTAAAACGCCCAATACATTATTCTTTAATTATTTTGAACGCTTTTTGTTCAGAAATGTTTTGAACTTTTAAATAATAAATACCACTAGTTAAAAAAGACAAATCTATTTCATGTTTTACATCAGGATTATCAATTGAATAAACCACTTGACCTAATGAATTAGTGATGTTAAGCTTTATGTTTTTAGTTTCGCTTATTAAAATTTCTATGTTTAATTTATCTTTAGTCGGATTGGGATAAATAGTTAAACCCGAATTTTCCTTCGAATAATTAATTAAACTTGTTGCGAGCGAATTTTTATTCCATTTTAGTAGTTCCCCCCCAGTGCCAGAAATTAATGCAATACTATCATTAATAAAATTAATATCAAGAAAAATAGTTTGGAATTGAGTTTTATATTTTATCCATGTTTGCCCTGAATTAATAGTTTTTAAAATTGTTCCATAATTATCGTTATCATCTCTACCAACAATATAACCTTCGTTTCCAGTTTTAAAATAAATAGCATACGGATTGTTTAATGGTATTATGCTATTATTCTGCCATGTTAACCCACCTGTAAAAGTTTTTGTAAAATAACATTGTCCAGAAGTACTTGGCGCTGAAACTACAAATAGAGAATCTTTATCTATAAAATGAATGTCCCGAGAATAAGAAGAACTAGGAAACCCTGAGCCTAAAGGCCATGTTTTACCCCTGTTCTTAGATAAATAAATAGTGCCGCTGCCATCACCTATACAAATCATACTGTCGCCAAACACCTCAATAGCTGTTGTAATATTGGCAGGAGAAGGGCCAGAAGACCAAGTATTACCCCCATCCTTTGTCCGTTTTAATTTGTAAGTTGGCGCCACGGCAATTCCTTCTAATGAATCAAAAAAACGAAAGTGCGTAAGTAGCATCGTGGTATCGTATTTTTCTACCCAATTATTACCGCCATCGGCTGATTTAAATATTTTATAATTACCCGAACTTATAGATAAAACATATAATTTACTTGTATCAAGTCTTTGTAAATAATTACTATAACCAACTGGTCCGGCAACATTAAGCGTAGTGAAATTGTTGCACTCATCATAACTTTTGACTAGATAATTATTCCTCCCATTAATTAAAATATTATTATTAATTATGGAAATTTTATTTAACTGAGAAGTTGTGCCGGTTGGTATAAGGGTATATTGGGATTTATAACAAGTTATAAATCCCAAAAAAAAGAAAAGAAAAAAATATTTGTATATTTTCATGTTCTTACCAAAACGGAAGGTTAGTAACCTTTATAAAATAAATTACTCCTTAATAATCTTAAATGCCTTTTGTTCGGAATTACTTTGAACTTTTAAATAATAAATACCACTTGCTAAAAAAGATAAATCTATTTCTTGCTTTGAATTTACATTATCGATTTTGTAAATAATTTGGCCTAACGAATTACTAATATTTATTCTGGCATTTATAGGCTTACTATCAGTAAGTTCTATGTTTAATTTATTTTTTATAGGATTAGGATAGGCACTAATTACAACGTTTTCAATTGAATAATTTGAAATACCTGTGAATAAAGAATTCTTACTATTCCATTTAAAAAGTACTCCTCCCGAACCTGAAATTAAAGCAATACTATCGTTTAAAAATTTAATATCTATTAATTGGGTTTGTATTTGTGTGTTGAATGTTGTCCACGTTAAACCAAGATCAATTGTCTTCAAGATAATTCCTTTTGAATTATTATCCATACCAACAACATAACCTTCGTTTTTATTCTTAAAATAAACTCCATATGAATCATTATAAAAAGGGATTTGACAATACTGCCAATTAATCCCACCATTAAAAGATTTGGAAAGAATAGTACCAGATTGACCTGAATTTGAAACAGCAAATATTGTATCCTTATTTAAAAAGAAAAAATCCCTTGCGTAAGAATTAGCCGAAGAACTCGTAAAACTACCTCCACTAATCCAAGTGTTTCCACGGTTTTTAGAAAATATGAAACCACCTGAACCAGTACCTAAACAAAGTAAACTATCAGAATACGATTCAATCGCACTATGTTGTATATATAGCGAAGAGCCAACAGACCAAGTATTACCACCATTTGTTGTCCTTAAAGATTTATAAGTTCCTGCATATGCGATACCTCCCAGTGAATCAAAAAATCGCATGTGGGTAATATTCATACCAGTTGTATCAAATTTAAGAGTCCAAGTAACGCCGTCATTTATTGACTTGTATATCCTACTTATGTTTTGACTGAAATTTGTAGAAAGCATATAACAAATATTTGTATCGACTCTATAAAGATAATTTTGAAAATTTACTGGTTCAGGAACCGTTAATAACAAAATAGAGTTGCACTCATTATAGCTTTTTCCTAAATAATTATCTCGACCGTTAATTATAATATTATTACTAAATATAGAAATGCTTACTAAATTATTTGTTGTGCCTGTAGGAATTAGTGTTGTTTGAGAATTTAGAATTCCAACTATGAAAAATAAAAATATAATAGTTAACTTTTTCATGCTTTCTTTAAAACTAGAATTCAGTAAAAAGAGGAGGAATTACTCATCCTCTTAAGTAATTATTGCTTTACAAATTTTTTATTTATTATTTGCTCATCAATCTTTATTACATAAATGTACATAGAATTCGGCAATGTTGAAACATCATTAACAATCAAATTTTTCCCCATTGTACTTTGCCCAGAATATACATTTTGAATAAATCTACCCATCAAATCAAATAATTGAATTGTTATTTTACTTGATTTTTCTGTTTGGATTTCAATAGTTTGTGCGCTGTTTGATGGGTTAGGAAATAAATTGACATTAATAAATCCCTTAATTAATTCCGAAATGCCAACGGCTTTATTTTTAACTAAAATACTATATTCAAAAAGAGAACCTAAATCAGGGCAGCTCAGAGAAGTATCACAGGGCCACCATCCTAAAGGGTTGCCTAATGTATCTTTTACCTGATAGATATATCCTTTTAAAGATGCGCTGCTCGCAGAGCATGAATTAATAATAATCCTTTGTCTTGGTTGAAGACTTTTATTTGTACCCTTAAATAATTCTAACACAGCAGAAGAACTAGGGCGTGGCCAATAATACATAAGACTATCGGTGCTAAAAGGGAAACTATGATTTACAGTTGCGCTAATTTCATATGTTTTCACAATATATTTCCCTTTATTAAACCAAGCTTGCACTAATGCTTGGTTTTGATATTTCTCAGTTAGTTTTATGGTGTCAATACTACTATATACAGCCTTTGAAATTGCATAACTGCTTGACGAATTTGTTCCAAAATGATACAATGCATAGTAAGGTTTTTCAACCATTCTAAGTGCTTTACCTGCATTTAATCTACCATGACCAGATAAAACATCATAATTAGTAGAGTCGACATCTGTTGCGGATTTTTGAATAATAAACTCACAATCTTCTGGCGCTAAATTCTTATAATCATCAGTTCCATTAGGATTATTCATATAACTCATAAGTAAACCAACTACACCAGAAGCATGAGGCGCGGCTGATGATGTACCATTAAATGAACCCCAACCTCCGTTTTTTCGTGTCGTCATATTTAAACTGTGTGAAGCCGGAGCGCCGATGTCAATACCTCCACCATAACAAGCATCAAATTCACCATTAGGTGAAGCGAGTGTAACATGTATATATTTCCCATCAATTCCTGTTCCTCCCACACATAAAACCCAATCATCATCAGTATTAGCAGGATATGAACTACTATTGTAACCTAAATTGCCTCTTGCGGCTACAAAAGTAACATTCAGTCTATTAATAAAATGAACAGCCTCGTTCAATAAAACAATATTAGTGTCAGTGTACCAAAAAGCCGATCCTCCTGTTTCTTGAATAACCCAAGAATTATTCATGAAATGTAATCCATAGGCATATGGAGATACAGTAGAATCTTGGAGTGCAGAAGTTGTAATCGCATCTGCTAAATAATTTACTGTTGAATTAAAAAGTGTTGGATTCATTAGTTTCATGCTATATAAAGAAACTCCTTTATCTGAAAAGCCTGGAGAGCCAGTGTAATTACCTCCAGCAATTCCCGCTATTCCTTTAACATTATTTTTAATTGCGCCGATTATTCCTGCACATGGTGTACCATGATCGAAAGAATCACCACCTCCAGGTACAGTTTTGACGTCTGAATTAGTAGAAAAATCCCACCCTTTTATTTTACTGCTTGAAGGATTTACACCATCATATCCAAAATCTTTATGTTCCCAATTAACTCCGGTGTCAAAAACACCACCTTTAACAAATGGCAATCCTCCTGTTGTAACTATTGACCAAGCTTCTTCAACATTAATGTGAGCATTAGGATACAAAACATGAGGATAAAGCGATTTTTGTTGAGTCCATAAAGAATCATTTGGAGGCGTTGCAGTTTCACCTACATAATTTGGATGTGCGTAAGCCACAACACTAGGTAAATTATAAAAAACTGTGTCTGCTTGTTTTATTGTTATGTTAGAAGGAAATTTTAAAACCAAAGTTGCCCAAAAGTCAGGAACTCGAATACTTTCACCTAAACGTGAGGTTGCAACGGTATATGTTGAGGGTAAATATTTGAATATTTTAACTGCTTTAATGTCGCACAATCCATCGCAATATTTGCTAAAAGCGTTAATAACTGTTGTATAAGCAGAAGCAGTTAAAAAATCGCTCAAATCTCCAAACTCCATTACTTTTGTTCCTATTTGATTATCAATTGCAGATGTATTAATTGAGCTAGCCTGAAAACGAACAATTAATTCATTTTGTTTACAAATTGGTTTACCAGTATTGTTATTGTAAATTCTATTCGTGTCCATTTCCAACTCTGTATACATTGCAGTTTCATAAACATTAATTGTAGAGTCTTTAATAGCAATGGTAAATATTCCAGAAGAACCATACCCACCAAACTGAATGTCAGATGGCAGATAATCATAACCACCTTTGATAGATTTTTCCCAACTTTTTTCGCCATTAGATTTTATTTTTCCTACTAAAGCTTCTTTATTCGCACCTACACCTTTTTCACCAGCTATAAAATAAATGTGGTTATTAGTGTTATTTAATGTGATAGCTTTTATATAAGCATCTGCATTACCATCTTTTGAAGATTGAGTGTGTTTCCATAATAAAGAACCACTAGCATCATATTTAAGACAAATAAGTTCCTTTTTGTTATTTGTTTTAGTTGAATAACCCCCAACAATAACATCTCCATTTCCATCAACTGCAATTGTATTTCCAACATCCTCTAAACCATGGCCATCAAACGTTTGCGTCCAATCAATTGTATTATTAGCATTGATCTTCATTGTGCGAATATCATAGTTGATTCCATCTGATGAAGCACGACCTGTTACGTAGGTGTTATTACTAGCGTCCTTAACGAATGCCATTGGTTGATCGTAGCCCACCCCAGAGATATTATCTCGCATATCGCCAAGATAAGAGCCATTAGCTTCATCAAATTCGGCAACTGTATAATCCCAATCAGTTAATGAGTTTGCACTGGCGCCAGCAATACGTATTTTTCCACCCACAGATTCTATTCCAACAGGCACATCAATTAGCGAGGCATAATCATAGGTTGTAGGTGTCCATTGCAACGATAAAGTAGGGTCGTAACATAGTAATAAAAAATCAGACATTGTCCCAGAGCTTTCACTACTTGCACAAACAATAGGGTAACCGTTAGAATCAAAATTTATAGCCGTTCCGATATCATTTAATCCATTGGCGTCATAACTTGTTGAATATTGAAGTACTCCACTTGTATTATAAACTAAAACTACTACATCATAATCAGTCGTTCCGCCATTGTCTGTTGTTCCAACAATATATACATCACCATTATTTGTATCTTCAATTAAATCAATTCCATAATCGTTTTGCGTACCCGATGTATTGTAGTTTGATTGCCAAAGTATTGAACCACCATCATTGTATTTTGTTACAAGTATGTTTTCCCCTTGGCCAGTAACTTGCGTGTGCCCGACGGTAATTAGACCAGCCGAGGCTGAAGGAATTGATTTCGTCCACTCTAAACCAAAAGGGTTTAATATTGGATTAAAAACTGGATTGCCCGTAAAATCTCGCCATTCTCGGTTCACGTGAACTTGACCACCTTGTGATATTAAATTTCCGGTTGCAAATATTATTGCAATTAGAAAGAAGATAAATTTTTTAATCATAATTTTTGATTTAATTGGTTGATGGTAATACGGTGTAGTTGTTTTTTTCATGTTGTTTAGTTATTAGATTAGAGTTATACATTTTATTATAATTAATTATTTCCATTACTAATTTTTTACCCCAATAAATCTTTGCTTGCGGAATATGGCACTGTTCATAACACTCGACCAAGAATTGATTCCGAACTACATGATTATTATCTAAACATAATTTAGCCGCCACACTGTATAAACCAGTTGTATTAGATAATTGAGTTAATAATTCAACTTGTTTCTTATTTTGATTTTTTAGTGACATGAAAATATTTTTTTTGTTTTTTTACAAATCAGTAATTATTACGCCAACAATGTAAAGTAAAAAAGCAGGCGTGTCAAGTAGGGAAACCCCCAGAAATATTTGTTAAAATAAAGGACGAAAAAAAACAGGTGTTTCCTCTATAAGTATTTAGTACCAAAGAATTGAAGACCATTATTAAGTGCAAACGATAAAAACTCTTGCCGATTTTTAACATTTGCCTTCTTGTAAATTATCGTCAAGTTTGTTTCAATTGCACTACAGCTAACTAATAATTTGTTCGAAATTTCTTTAACAGAAAAGCCTTTGCAGATATAATGAATAATTTCTTTTTCTCTTTCGGAATAGAGTAATTTGTAATAGTGCCCATCTTTAAAGCACTTTATTTTAAGCAGCTCAGGAATATTATCTTCAAAAATTTTTCCTTTGTGAACAGCTTTAATTGCGGCGACCACAATTTTAATATCTTCTTTTTTTGAAACATAAGCCATAGCACCTCGATTGAAATTATCCTTAATAAGTTCATCATCATGATAAGAGGAAATGATAATTACTTTTGTTTTTGGAAATGATTTCATTATTTTATTTAAGGTTTTACTTCCATTTAAAACAGGCATTTCAAGATCAAGTAGAACTATATCAGGAGAGCATTCTTTTAAGAATTCTAAAGCCTGCTCTCCATTATCTGCTA
>JAUXZS010000030.1 GCA_030692515.1 Bacteroidota bacterium | reverse complement strand
AACAAATTACGACAACTCCTGGAATGGTTATGTTAATACCACTGCAATAACTCTTGGAGCAGATAAAGTACCAGCAGCAACTTATTATTACGTTATAGAATTTTTAGATGGCGACAAAGAAACCAGAACTGGATTTGTTGTAGTTCAATATTAATAATTTTAACTCGGCACTTTTATATTGAAATTTCTAAGCTATATATTTTCTCCAATTTGGAAAATTTGGTTTGTTCTTTGTTTTGTCATTCCTTTTCTAATATTGTTTCCTATATTTTATTTTGCTTTAAAAACAAAAAGATTTAGTCTTGTGTTTAAATTAAAACGTTTTTGGGCAAGAATAATCTCTATTTGTTCGTTTTTATATCCTTCTATTTCTTACCAAACAAAAAAATACAATTTACCTAAGCCTTGTATTATTGTTTCAAATCATACTTCTTATTTAGACATTGTTTTTTGTCCATTTTATATTGACCACACTGCTGTTTTTATGGGCAAGCATGAATTACTTAAAATTCCTTTATTTAAATATTTTTTTATTTACCTAGATATTCCTGTTAATCGAAAAAGTATTACTAACGCACATAAAGCTTTTATTGATGCTGGTAAAAAACTTGATGAAGAACTAAGTCTTGTAATATACCCAGAAGGAACAATAAGTGAGAACGGGAAACTCAGGCCATTTAAAAATGGCGCATTTAAATTAGCAATAGAAAAACAAGTGCCAATAGTACCAGTTGTAAATTTAAACAACTGGCAATTTTTGCAAAACGGTGGTTTTTTTAAAAGCAATGGAAGACCTGGTATTCCAAAGATTTATGTTGGCGACCCAATATTTACAAAAGGAATGACAGAAAAAGATGTTGACGGACTTAAGGAGAAAGTTCATATCTTTACACAAGAGAGATTAAATAAATTTAATGGCAAATAAAATAGATATTAAAACTGTTGACGAAGTTGCGCACTTAGCGCGTTTAGAATTTACTGATTCGGCCAAAGAAGAAATCTTAAATGATATGAACCGTATGTTAGGATTCATTGATAAATTAAATGAACTAAATACAGACAATATTGAACCTCTTATTTACATGACGAATGAGAAAAACATTTTGCGAGATGATATTCCAGAAATTACATTAACTCAAAAAGAAGCTTTAAAAAATGCACCGAAAAAAGATAGCGATTATTTTAAAGCGCCAAAAGTTATTGATCAAAACAACTAATTTACTTTTATAAATTTATAGGTTGCGTTTTTTATTTTTACGAAATAAACACCTTCCGCTAAATCTTTTACATCAATTTCCGCATTCACAAACTCCAATTCTTTAATTAGTTGCCCTAAACAATTAATAACGCTAATTTTAGTTTCGTTAAGATCATAGTTTTTAATTGCCAATTTTCCTTGAGTTGGATTTGGAAACAAAACATACTCTACTTTATTATTTTCAAAATTTAATTCGTTAGTTAATATACTTGCATTATTATTTTGCAATCGAGTTAATATTCCATCATCATTCCCTGCATATAAATTCTGAAACGCCGACGCTGTTACAGGATACGTGCCTGTAGAAGTTTTTCCACAAAAAAATAGGTTGTTAGTTGTTATTGCAACGTCTTGGCCAAAATCATAACCTCCAACTCCTCCAAAATAAGTAGAATAATTTGGCTGTCCTGCAGAATTGAATCTTACCACAATTAAACTATAAGCCCCAGGTAGTGCACTATAATTTGAAACTCCTAACATTGGAATGTTTGAAGAAGTTGTTGTGCCAAGTAAATACAATTCGTTGTTATGTATTTTCATTCTATTAACAACATCATCGTCGGTTCCGCCAAAATAAGTAGAATACAATAAATTTCCCGTTGGAGAAATTTTTGTGAAAAACATGTCCGTCATACCTGAAATTGTTGTTTGATAGGCTGCGCTTGTGGTTGTAAAATTTGTACTGGATGTTTGTCCACTCATATATAAATTTCCAATTGCATCCGTTGCAAGCCCAAAGGCATCGTCTTGACCCATGCCACCCAAATAACTAGAAAAGATTCTATTTCCTACTGAATCAAGTTTTATAATGTAACAGTCTCGTAATGCATCTAACGAAGGCTGAATACAGCCAACAGAAGTGCTTAAGTTAAAACTTGATGTTCCCCCACTTCCAAAAACATTTCCAAAAACATCTGTAGTTAAAACGTGAATATCTTCAACTCCCAAACCACCATAATAGGTGCACCATTTTAAATTTCCGCTTGAAGAAAATTTTGCTATAAAAGAATCTGTATTGCCTCCAAAATTTTGCTGAAAGGATGAAGCATTGGTGAAAAAAATTGTGGAAGTGGTTGTGCCGCCAATAAATATATTACCATTAAAATCACATGCTAAATCATAAGCAAAATCGCTACTGTTTTTTCCAAAATAAGTAAGCCATAATAAATTTCCATTCGGTGTAATTTTACCTAAAAAACAATCAAACTGTCCAGAAAGGGTTGATTGAAAACACGCAGGAGTTGTGGGTAAACCTGTACCCTGCGTGTAACCAGTAAACGCTATATTTCCATCAGGACAAACCACAATTTTTTCTCCGCTGTCAAAACCAGTAGTTCCTAAATAGGTTCCCCAAATAAAATTCCCACACGAATCAAACTTAGCTATATAAGCATCATTTATTCCATTAATATTATCGCTTATTAAACCAGGCACAATCGATAAAGAAGGACTGTCTGTTTGCATAATAATATAACTGTTCTTATTATTATCTAAAGCAATTCCTTTAATATCATCCGACCCAATTTTTCCTAAAAAAGTAGACCAATAATTGCAGCTTTGAGCCTTGGCTCCAAATTGAAAAAACAAAACTATATAAATTAGGTGTTTCATAAAAATAAAAAATGCCCGAAACAATCTAGTTTCGGGCAATTAAGGTACATTAATTTTTTATTTTAACAAAGTTACGTTTCCTGTAACGGTATGCGATTTAGCATCTTTACCAAAATAAGTGATTTTGTAAACGTAAACATTATTCTCCGACAATTGTCCTTTAAAAGTTCCGTCCCAGCCTTTATTAATATCGGTTGATTTGAAAATCAAATTACCTCCTCTGTTAAATATTAACATTTCAAATTTACTTACTGTGTTTCCAATAGCCATAAACACATCGTTCTGTCCATCACCATTTGGTGTAAATGCATTTGGGATAAACACTGCAGATTCATCAGCAATAAATACTTTTTTAAGAATCATATTCTCGCAGCCTTTATCAGTCTTTACCTTTAAAGTTACATTATAAGAACCACTATCCGGATAATTATAATTTGGATGCTGAGTTGTTGAATACACATCAGGCCCTAAGCCAAAAGTCCAATACCAACTTGTTATGTTACCATTTGTGCTTAAATCCGTAAAGTTCACTAACGGGTTTGTCCATGTAGCATTAGAGGTATTGCTAAAACTTACAACAGGTACTGGATATACTTCAAAAGTCTTTGAAATTTTATTCGTACAACCTTTAATATCGGTTGCAACAACTCCTATTGTATAATTTCCAGAATTTGGATAATTTATATTTTTAGGATTGCTAGTTGTATTCGTAGAACCATTTCCTAATGTCCAAGAATAATTAATACCAATTAACGAATTAGTAATAGCATTAAATTCTACATTATTAACAGGGGCACAACCCGAAATTGCTTTACTCATATCTATATCAATATTTGGCTTAGGGTTAATTAAAGCCTCAACAACACCAGATGAAACACATCCATTTGCATCAACTAATGTTACGGTATAAGTACCACTACTTGCTGGAGTAGCATCTAAAACAGCTGTGTTTGCACTTGTAGAAGTAAAACCATTTGGACCAACCCATTGATATGAAACTCCACTTCCATCTAACGTCTCTAAATACATGGTTCCATTTTCACAAATAGTTCCAGTACTTTTTGGATGTAAAATTTTAGGGGCTTGAACAATTAAATTAGTAGTCGCAGTTTTAACACATCCTTCAGGAGAAGTAATTGTAACTAAATAAACACCACTAGAACTTGCATTTGCATTTGTAAACAAAGGGTTTTGAGCTCCAGATGTAAATCCATTTGGACCAGTCCATGAGAAAGCACCATTACCAACTGCAAATAATTGGGCTTGGTTTCCAGAGCAAACTGGTCCATTATTGCTTGCCGTTACATTTGTAGTGTTTACAACTACTGCTATCATTGCTGAAGCAGTGCAGTTTCCAAGTAAAACAGCACTTACATAATAATTACCACTTGATAATGAAGATGCGGGTGTGAAAACTGGATTTTGCGAATTTGAAGTAAATGCGGCAGGTCCAGTCCAGTTATAACTTCCAGAACCATCTGCTGTTAAACTTAAACTTGATCCTGCACAAACAGGGCCATTACTAATAACGTTTAATGGTGCTTGAAAAGTTGTTACATTTATGTTTGATGCAACCGTACATCCATTTACACTTGTAACGGTACAATCATAAACTCCAGTCATGTTTGAAGTTGCATTTGTAATTGTTGGGTTTTGGTTAGATGAATTAAATCCATTTGGCCCAGTCCAATTATACGTATTAGCATTTGTAACAGTGTTTGTAAAAGAAATTGTACCACCAATACAAACCGGAGTATTTACATTTAAAACACTTGTTGGGTCAGGATAAACCTGAACTGTTACAGTATTTATTACTGGAGCGCAAGATGGTCCTCCACTTTTTGTTAGTGTAACAGTATAAATTCCTGGTGCTAAATAATTATGCACAACTGGGTTACCAACCGCGTTTGTTGCATCACCAAAATCCCAAGCATAATTCATTCCTGGGATTGCATTGTTGCTATCTCCAAATGTAAATGAAGGTGTGCTCATACACGTATTAGGAGTAACAGTTACATTAGAAACAGGTAAATTAATAATTACATTAACAGTAACAACACCCGGCTGAGTTATTGCACAAGCTGCTAAATTGCAATTTAAAAACGCTGCCATATAAACTGAATTAGGAGGAGCTGTTACAAATGAATTTGTATTGTTTCCCATCAGTATTGGAAATGCATTTGGTCCTGATGTAGCTGAATAAGATACTGAAGTAGGTGTAATTACTTTATAAACAAAATAAACTGAGAAGGTAGTTGTTGCAGTTAAATTTGGAATATTAATTACTGATGCAGACGTAGAAGCTGGTACAACAGTTGTTGTAACGTTTCCCGGTAATGCAGCGTTTGTTGCAACAAAACTATATGAAGGAACAACAGTTGTTGTAGCTTCGCAAGATGGAAATGCTGGCGCACATGATCCGGCACATTGCCCAGCCCATGTTGGTGTTAAAGCAGTTCCTCCTCCACAAAAAACTGCTGGAGGGGCTGCATTCAATCCTAATGTTAAAGCGCCGCCGCCAGGAGGGGGTAAAACTCCGGGAACTGTGAATTGTTGAGCTGGCGTCCATGGCCCTAAAGAAGGTGCTCCAGGGAAAGGCCCACCATTCATAACCATTTCGCGGCTGCGAATAAAATAGGTTTTACCTGGACATAAATTTGCGTAAGGAATAAAGATTGCGTTGTATGGTTCAACAGCACAATTGTCTGGCCATCCTGCTGCTTGTGTGTAGTTAGGCACATTTAACAATGCATTAAAATAAGGGAAACTTATATAAGAAGTACCCGCTTGATTCCATGTTTTTAATTTAGTTGTTAAACACGCTGGCTGAACACCATTAAATAAAGCAGAGCATGAAAGTTCTGTTTGTAACCAATATGGTCCACAACCACAAGTTGCTGCTCCAGAACTAGCATTTATCGTTATACCTAGGGGGCCAGGAGTTACAACATAGTTAACTAATGGCTGACCGTGACAAGCTTTTAACTGCCTAAATCCTGCAAACAAAAAAAGTACTGCGAGAATTGCTAATTTAAGATTTTTCATATTTTTTAATTTCATGGTCAAAACTAAGCTTATTAAATCTAAAAAATTTAGTCTTTTAGTGAAGTTTAGATTTTAGTTATTTAACGGGTAATATAAGGGAGGGAATAAAATGCTAGTGAGGGAACGGGCACTTTTAGCGAGGGAATAAAAAAAACAAGAACTTTTTCCTTATTTAACGGTGCTTTCAGGACTTCTTAGGAAATACTTTTCTAAAAAGTAATTTGATTTGTTTTCTAAAAATAAAACACAACATTAAATAAGGAACGGCCATTAAATATAAAATACCAGTATTTAAACTGCGCACCATAGAATTAGGATTTGAATTTAAGGAAGATTCCGCAGCTTGTTTACACATAGCACATTGCGCTTCAACATCAACACTAAAAATAAGAAGTGCTAAAATAAATAAATAAGAAAAATATTTTGTTTCAAACTTCATAATAATAACCTTATGCAAATTTACATTAGTTTTTGTTTTGATATTATTATTTAACAGCAAATATGAAGTATATCATAAAAAAAGAGCTATTAATTAAATAGCTCTTTTTTATATTAGAGATTTACTCTCCTCTAAAATTTGATTTTCGTTTTTCTAAAAAGGCACTTACTCCTTCTTTAAAATCTTTTGTGCCAAAAGATTTACCAAACTCTTCAATTTCAACTTCAAAACCATTTAACTTTGTATTATACCCTGCATTAATAACTTTAATAGCAGTTTTAATAGCGGTAGGACTTTTTGTAGAAATTTTTGCAGTTATTTCAAAACACTTATTTAATAACTCTTCTTGAGTTGTTACATAATTTGCTAAACCCCATTTATAAGCGTCTGTTGCATTAATCATATCAGCTGTAACAATCATTTCAAATGCTTTTCCTTTACCAACTAATTGCGCTAAACGTTGCGTGCCTCCGTAACCAGGAATTACTCCTAAACTAACTTCAGGCAATCCCATTTTTGCATTATCACTAACAACACGAATATGACAGGCCATTGCTAATTCTAAACCACCGCCTAAAGCAAAGCCATTTACTGCAGCAATTACTGGCTTACTATAATTTTCAATAAAATTAAATACTTTAAAATGACCTATTGAACTTAATTGTTTTCCTTCTTCAACAGAAAAGTTTGCAAACTCTGCAATATCTGCACCTGCAACAAAAGCTTTTTGACCAGCCCCAGTTAAAATTATTGCACGTATATCACTTTCGTTCTCCGCTTCAACTAAGGTTTCATGCAACTCTTCAATTGTTTGTTTATTTAAAGCATTTAACTTATCAGGGCGATTAATTGTAATAACTAAAACACCATTTTGTATTTCACATAAAATATATTCGCTTGTTGCCACCATATTAATTTTAATTTATAAACTGAACAAATATAGAATATTTGATTATAAATGGTACAAAAGTTTTAAACCGATAAATAGTTTAAAATTTAATATAATTGAAGTTAAAATGAAAAATTAAAATTGCAATTTTAACATCTCTTTAGTCGAGCTTGTTTAAATAATTTGCTAAAAATTTTCCCATTGTAAAACACGACTGTAATAAATAGCCTCCTGTAGGAGCGTCATAGTCAAGCATTTCACCTACTACAAATTTATTTTTTAATTTTTTTAATTCAAATGCTTCGGTTATTTCTGTTAATGGAATTCCACCAACTGTAGAAATTGCATCTGCAATTGGTCCTAATTCAGAAATAGATATTTCGAAATTTTTTAAATTGTTAACAAATTTAATTGGGTCTAAAAACTCATTTTTTGACATTTTAGCTTTTAGTAAAATTATTTGGGTTTTATTTAAATTTAATTGTTTCGCAATATTTTCAGTATAAGAAATTTTTTTACTGATGTTCGAAATTCGTTTTACAAGTTCGTCGACTGATACCTTAGGTTTTAAATCAATAACTATTTTTGCTGAACCAAAATTTTCTATTTCATTTCGTATTTCCGGACTCAAAGAATAAATACCACTTCCTTCTAACCCAAAAGAGGTTATCACAATCTCACCAAAATAAATTTTCTTTCCACAGCTAATCGATACGTTTTTTAAAGGCTTACCTTCAATAGCTTTAATTATATCTTTTGGCCAATCAACTTTAAAGCTGCAATTACTTGCTTGGAAAGGTTTAGTGCTGATATTTTTATTAGTGAAAAAATTTAACCAATCACCCTTTGATCCTGAAACAGGCCAACTTGCGCCTCCCAAACAAAAAATTACTATATCGCTAACTACATTTTTATTTCCACTTGGTGTTTTAAAAATTACATCATTATCATCAGAAAAACCAATCAACTCATGTTTAAAATTAATAGCGACTTTATTCTTTATTATTTTTTGTTCGATAGCAGTTAAAACATCAATTGGTTTTATTCCTTTTATTGGGAATACTCTCCCACTACTTCCAATAAAAGTATCAATCCCTAAATCATTAAACCAAGCAATTAAATCTTCGTTTGAAAAAAAACGAAAAGCGGGAATTAAAAATTCGCGCGGTGTATATCTAGAAATAAATTTATCGGCTTTTTCGGAATGCGTAAGATTTAAACCGCCGTCTCCGGCAATTAAAAATTTTCTCCCTAAAGCTGTGTTTTTTTCAAAAATGGATACAGAATATTTTTCTGAATCTAATTCACACCCTAACATTAATGCGCTGGCGCCTCCTCCAACTATAGAGATTGATTTTTTCAATTAACTTGCCTTAATCTTTTGAAGGCAAGCATCTATCTCTTTGTACATTTGAGTAAAAAATTGATAACGCTGTTTTTCAGAAACACCACTTATTAAGGTGCTTTTTTTCTCCAGATTTCTAACCCAATGTTCCGTTTCTTCACAAAATTGTGGGTTGTTAGTTGTTAAAGAATTCATAGAGTTAAAAGATATGTATGAATAGGTTGATTCTCCCATGACTACATAAATACAATTGGTTCCTAAAACAACCTCACTATTGTATAAAAAATACGTTTCTGTTTTATCACTTATATTTTTTCTGCTACTTTCTGCGTTTTGCCTTATCATATCAATCATTAATTTATATTCACCTAAAAGCTCCGTTGCGTGGCCCTCGGTAATTATTCCACTATCGAAATAAAATTGAATTTGTTTTAATCCGGTTAAAACTGTTTCGGTTGTCCAAATTTCTGAACTTGGGATTGTTTGATACTCCTTATAAAAACTATGAGCTATATCCACTAAATGTTGCGGCACGACTCCCCACTCAAACTTTCTTGTTTGATAATCAGGAACATTTAAAACGCTGCGTTGCCAATAAAATAATTTAAAGTCGGTTAGTTTTTTAGAGAAAAAAGAATAAAAAATAGGAATTTCTTCGGCAACATAATAAATTTTTCTGTTCTCAAATTTATTCATCGTTTTAAGATGAGTTAAAATTCTGTTTAAATAAATTTCAAAATTTTGTTCGCTATCTGTTAGCTTAGTGTAAGAAAAAGTAACGGTGTCATTTTTATTGCTAAAAACCTCATCAAGACTAATTGAATATTTTTTAGAAATTTTATATACTTCTTCTATCGTTAATTCTGTTTCGCCCCTAATTCTTCTATAAGCGCTATCTGTGCTAACTTTTAATATATCAGCAATTTCCTCAGCTAAACCAACACCAGGTGGCATAACTTCTTTAAACCTAGTGATAAATTGGTTTTGTATTATTAAATTAACTTTGTCGGTCTTTTTTTCTTTTTTAACTGCCATATATTTTTAATAAACAGAGATAAAGATACCATTTTCGGCAAAACGGACAAATATTCCCTAAGCAGTTTTCTATATTAATTCAATAAATTATAAATTTTATATTCTGATGTAATCCTCTGGCTTCAGGTATAAATTGTGCTAATTTTGCTAGGATAAATGAAGTTTATTTTTCTCGATTAAACGGTTCCTTTTTTAATTATATTACAATAGGAAATTATAAAAAATCAGAAATAATGGCGAACTTAGTGCTTTGCAACAAAAGAAGCAACAAACAAATCTTAAAATTATATTAATGCAATACATTAAAAATTATATTAACGGCGCGTTAACGGAACCAATTTCAAAAAAACACTTAGATAATTTTAATCCAGCAACAGGTAAGGTATATTCACAAATCCCCGACAGTGATGATAAAGATGTTGAACTAGCTTACATTGCAGCCAAAGAAGCATTTAAAACTTGGAGTATCACTTCAAAAGAAAAGCGATCAGAGTACCTTTTAAAAATTGCAGCCTTAATCGAAAAAAACTTAGACAAATTAGCACTTGCAGAAAGTATTGATAATGGCAAACCACTTAAACTTGCTAAAACAGTAGATATTCCGCGTGCGGCGGCTAACTTTCATTTTTACGGCACAGGTATTTTACATTATGCATCGCACGCACATAGTATGGAAGAGGCTGCAATTAATTACACAGTTAGGCAACCGGTTGGTGTTGCTGGCTGCATCTCTCCATGGAATTTACCATTGTATTTATTTAGTTGGAAAATTGCGCCTGCATTAGCTGCTGGCTGTACCGTAGTTGCAAAGCCATCAGAAATTACACCAATGACGGCTTATTTACTATCTGAAATATGTATTGAAGCTGGATTACCCGCAGGAGTTTTAAATATAGTACATGGCTTAGGAAATAAAGTGGGCAATGCAATTGTTAGTCATACTGATATTCCTTTGATTTCATTTACTGGAGGAACTCTTACCGGCAAAAACATTGCAAGTATTGCCGCGCCAATGTTTAAAAAATTATCTTTAGAATTAGGTGGTAAAAATCCGAACATCATTTTTGCAGATTGTGATTACGATAAAATGTTAGCAACAACTCTTAACTCGTCATTTGCAAATCAAGGGCAAATATGTTTATGCGGCTCTCGCATTTTTATTGAAAGAAAAATTTACGACAAATTTAAAACCGACTTTGTAAATAAAACGAAAGAATTAACTGTTGGAAATCCTTTAGATGAAAAAACAAAAGTAGGAGCTATTGTTTCAAAACCTCACCAACAAAAAATATTAAGTTACATTGAATTAGCAGAAAAAGAAGGTGGTAAAATACTTTGTGGAGGAAAACAAATTAATTTAACTGGTGATTTAAGTGAAGGTTATTTCATTGAACCTACAATTATTGAAGGGTTATCTTTTGATTGCAGAACAAATCAAGAAGAAATTTTTGGACCAGTTGTAACCATTACGCCATTTGACACGGAAGAAGAAGCTCTAATGATGGCAAATTCAACCATGTATGGTTTGGCTAGTATTTTATGGACACAAAATTTAACTCGCGCTCACAAAATGGCTAATCATTTACACTCAGGTATTGTATGGATAAACTGCTGGCTATTGAGAGATTTGAGAACGCCATTTGGAGGTGTTAAAGCAAGCGGCGTAGGAAGAGAAGGAGGTTTTGAAGCCTTAGACTTTTTTACCGAACCAAAAAACATTTGCATTAAATTGTAATACTTAAATTTTTGGTTTTGGCTAATTATTATGAAATATTAGGTGTACCAACTGGAGCAGGTTTTGCTGAAATAAAATCTGCTTTCAGGAAATTAGCCAAAATTTATCATCCAGATAAAAATCCTGCTGGCAAAGAACAATTTTCTAGGATTTTAAAAGCTTATGAGACTTTATCAAACCCAAAACTCAAATCTTCTTACGACTATAGATTAAATTATAATATTTCCATTACAGAAACAATTATTTCAAAAAGCAGTGGAACAAAAAACTGGAATTTTGACGAAAAGGAACTGAAAAGAAGAAAATATTATGATGAACACATAAAAAAGTATGCAAAAGAAAAAGAAGTATATAAACAAAACACTTCCAACAAAAAAAATTACAACGAATTTAAATATATACTTTTCGCAACACCAATTGCTGTTCTTCTTTTTTTATTAATTCTTTATTTAGCTTCTCCTAAAAATGAAACACTAAAACAAACCAAGCAAAAACAACAAATCACAGAACAAAACGAAAGCAAACTTAAAACCGGAGATACTCCTTATAGCGAATATTTTGGGCGAAGTAGGTTTGATACCACGGCTAAATTATCGTTAACCATTAAAAATTATACAGGACAAGAATTAATTGTTTGCCTTTTTAACGAACAAAAATTTATAAGAAGCTGCTTTATTGAAAAAGGATATTATGTGGAGTTTCTTGAACTGCCAGACAAACCAATTATGTTAAGATACTGTACCGGATTAAATTTCAGTTACAGCCAACCATTAAAAGAAATTAATGTTTATGGCGCTTTTAAAGACAATTTAGAATTTTTTGAAAGTATTTCCCCAAGTTCTTTAAATTCAATTAATGAATTAACTTTGCAGAACGGAATAAATGAAGGCTTCAAAAAAATAGACGAAAAGAAATTTTTCATCAAAGATTAAACCTATGATAAAAAAAATTGAACATATCGGCATTGCTGTTAAGAGCTTAAATAGCAGTAATGAGTTATTTAAAAAACTTTTTGGAAAAGAACATTACAAAGTTGAAGCTGTTGTATCAGAAGCAGTAAGCACTTCGTTTTTTATGCTTGGCGAAACAAAAATAGAATTATTAGAGGCAACAGATCCAACCAGTGCTATTGCAAAATTTATTGAAAAAAAAGGAGAGGGCATTCACCATATTGCCTACGAAGTTGATAATTTAGAGGAAGAAATGCTTAGGCTTAAAAATGAAGGGTTTGAATTAATTAACTCAACGCCAAAAGATGGAGCAGATAATAAACGTATATGTTTTTTACATCCTAAAACAACTAATGGTATTTTAGTTGAATTATGTGAGGAGAAAAAATAAAATTAAATACACAAAACCATGAGCGACATAAAAATTAATATACAAAACCCTGACAATTCAATAAGCACAATCGAATCTCCTACAGATATGGGCTTAAGTTTAATGGAAATCTTGAAGGGAAACGATTATGATATTTTAGCCACTTGTGGCGGAATGGCCCTTTGCGCAACTTGCCATGTTGAAGTGTTGAGTGGTTTCGAAAATTTACCCGAAATTTCTGATGATGAATATGCCATGTTAGATACTCTCCCAAACATTACACCAACCTCTCGCTTGTCTTGTCAATTAAAATTAATTCCTCAAATGGATAATATTTCTGTTAAGATTTGGGGTGATGGTGTAGTTTAAATCTTTAATTGATTTTGCTTTGCGCTAACCAAAATCTTTAAAATGATTCCAGGCAATTGAACTTAAATTTTTCGCAAAAGTAAAAGTAATGTAAGCAGTTACTCCTAAATGAAAAATTAGTAAATGCATAAAAGCTGCTGCTCTATACCCACTCCAATAAGTGGCTGTTGAATCTAAAGTAATTAATGGCGTAGGAATACTTAATGTTATAATTAAAGTATACATTATTACTGATAAAAATAAATTATCAAAATTCTTCAGTGGCCAAGATGTTATTTTTCTGTGCCATTTTAAAGGTGTACCCCAATTATGAATCAAATAATAGTTACCATAATTAGTTGGGGCAAATAAAATGGTGTTTTTTAAATTTTCACCTTTTTTAAAAGAGCCTATTGGACCTAAAATTTTAAATCCTTTAATATCTTTTCGATAATTACTATTAATATCCTTTATTTTCAATATCGCCTCATAGGGAATTTCAGATTTGAAATATTGACTGTCGATAAATTTTAAACGATAGTTAAGAGCAATTTTTTTTATTTCTGAAATCTTAAAAATTAATTCTGACGGAACATCTTCTTCATCAATTATCTCGAAAGAGTTATTATAATGTTTTAGGTTATTTAAAATTTTCTTTTCCGAAAAAAGATCTTGGGTAAGAATACGATTAGCTTCCTGAAGTAAATCATCTTCTTTACTCCGTGTTTTATGTTTAAGTTTTAATAACTCATTATTTAAATTAACATCTTTCAACTTTCCAAAAATTAATAAGGAATAATCGCAATCCCAAAAGAAAACATGTTTATGCCGTTTACACCTTTGTCTTTCTGGAAAACTTCGCTAACATAATAACATGCGGTAAAGCAAATTTGTTCAACGCCAATTCTAAAGTTTACACCATATCTTATATGATTAATGTTTTTAGTGTTGTAAACTCTGATTTTTCCATCCCCATCAACCATTTTCCTAAAGTCATTTATCACATATCCACCTTTTACTCCAAATTCAAATTTAAATTTTGTGTCAGTTTTAGTTCTAAATCTTATCTCTAATGGTATTTCCAAAATCTTTTCATTATAACTATTTGTAGTGTACTGTGTTGTTTTGGGCTGAAGAATAGTTGTTGCAGTTTTATTTGTACTATCTAGTTTATAAATAAAGTTTGCATTACTATGATAATTATGGCTAAAAATTCCAATGCCATAACCAAAACTAAAACTCGATCGCCCAATTGGTTTATCAAACATAAAAGCAAAATTTAATCCAAGACTTCGCCAGTTAGGTTTAATATCTGATGGTGCACCTAGCCATGACGTTCTGTTAATTTCTATAATTAATCTATCGCCCGGTTCTCCTTTATATCGTTTAATGTCAAACTCATCTAACGATTTAGTTTTATCAGGCGCTTCCTTTTTTGGTGTTTGTGACAAACAAAAAAATGAAGTCAAAATAAATGAAAACAATAAATAACTTTTACGCATTAAAATCAGAATTTTATATAGACAAATTTAACAAAATTAGGTCAACTAATCAACCCGAGAGATTTTGAAAAGAAAATTGAAAGTTAACTATTCGCTTTAAACTAAACTTCTCAAACCTGCCGCCTTTTCTTAAATTTAAAGCTATATGATTTAAGAAAAAAACTTAACATTAGCTTTTTTTAGTTAAATAATCGTTTCAATCAAAAAAAGTTTAATTTTATACCTTGTAGTTGTAAGGAAGAAAATTTAAGCTAAAAACATGAAAAAAATAACTTTAACCTTTGTAATAATTCTGACAGTTTTTATTGTTTCAACATCTTTTATTTTAAGTTCAAAACAATCTACAGGCATAGCAGGCTGGACTAACTCACCATCTGAAGGCAACTGTGGAAATTGTCACGGTGGTGGTACTAGTGCCGCTTCTGGCATTACAATTACAGCTTCCCCATCTTTTTCAAACAACACTTATATTGCTGGAAATACATACACTATTAATGTAGATGTTGCTGCAACTGGCTTTTCAAAATTTGGTTTCGGTTGCGAAATGTTAAATTCAGCAAATACAAATGCAGGTCTTATGCAAAACCCTGGCACAGGAGTAAAATTTTTAACTTCAGCAGGAAGAAAAAATGCGGTGCACACAACTCCTAAAACTGGTGCCGGACTTGTAACATTTAGTTATGAGTGGGTTGCTCCAGCAAGTGGAAATGTTACTATTTATGTTGGTGCTAATGCTGTAAATGGAAACGGTACAACAAGTGGCGATTTTACATTTAATTCGTCTTTAACTATTACAGAATCTCTAAGTGTTGGAATTAAAGAAAATAATTCAACTGTTCTTTCCCAAGTTTCTGTTTACCCAAATCCTGCTCATGAATCAACAACTCTTTCTTACTTTTTAATAAAAGAACAATTAATAAATATTAAAGTAATTGACTTACATGGCAAGCTTGTAAAAGAAATATTAGATGAAACTCAAAGCTCAGGTTTCCATTCAAAAATTATTAATTTACAAGATGTTGCTCCCGGAATTTATTTTGTTAAAACAAGCGCTAATAATCAAACAGTATCTCAAAAATTAATTTCCGTTCAGTAATTTGATTGAATTAGTCCAGTATTAATTTTTGGCTAAATACCGTTTGCCCTTCTTTTTCAATCCTTATTAAATAAGTTGCTTTTGCGAACTGACTTAAATCCAGAATTGATTTTTTGCTGTCAATTCTCATAGATAATATAGATTTCCCTTCTAGATTAATAATATTTAAGGAGTGCTCTTCTGTTAATTCTTCCTTAAACTCTATTGTCAATTTTTGTTTAGCAGGATTTGGAAATATATTAACTGCAATTGAGTTTTTTACAATTTCTTTTATTCCAACTGAACTTGTATCGGTAGAATTTCCAAAAGTATATTCCCCTAATTTTAAAGTATCCACCTCAATATAACCAACCCTTGTTCCAAAAATTAATTTACTCATGTGTTTTACAACCTTCCAGTCATCGGCAGCATCTGCTCTATAAAACAAACGTAAACTATCGCCATTAACAATCGTTAAAAGTGTGTCCATATAAGAATAAGTGCCGCCAATAGTTTTATTCCCATCATAATTAAATCTTGCCTTTGCATGAAAACCTGGAGATAAAATACCTTCTATTTTCCAAAATTGCTGATTGGATAATTTATGATTTGCCGGATTATTTTTAAATGCATCTGGCTTAACATAGTTATGTACCACACGAATTAAACTTGAATCCAATCCTTTATTTTTAACTAACATAAATATTTTTCCTAAAGGCCAATTAAAATTATTGACCGTTTTCATTGTTTTAATTTCGTGAGAAGTCGCATCTCCTATTTTACTATCATAATTTAACGCGGAGTAAACAGGATTAAACGGGATATTAACAGTAAATATTCCGGTTGCTCCACTCATTGTAACAGTTTTAGTTACTGCCGACCAATCATTTTTAAAAAAACTAATCTCTAATGGTACATTATCATGAAGAATTGTTGTTCCTAAAGTTTTTTGTTTTAAGGAAACAACAGCATTATAACTTGTAGGAGAAATTTGTATATATTTTACCGAATCAATTGCAAAATGAGACCAACCTCCAGTTAAAACCCAATTATTAAAAAAGTCGGTTAAATTTTGCCCGCTACTAGTTTGCAATAAATTTCTAAACTCAATACTATTTAAACTTTTGTTAGCGTTTTGTTGCATCACATATTTTGCACCATTAAAAAAAGCAAGATCGCCCATATAACTTCTTAAGGTATGAGCAACATCGGCTCCTTTTTTATATACATGGTCGCCATAAGTTAAGCTATGAGGAATGCCACTTATTGCTCTAAAACCGCCCTCTTTTTTATGTAAAAATTGTAATAATTTATCGTGCTCTGTTTTAAGAGCATTTAAATAACTAGCCTTACCATATTTCCATTCTAAAAACATGTATGAGCTAAAAGTTGCCATACCTTCATTTATCCACATATCTTCTTGCGTTTCACAAGTTATTAAATCTCCCCACCAATGATGTGATAATTCGTGCGCCATTAAATCGGCTTCATAAGTAAGATTGCCTATTGTAGCACGCGGATAAGAAATATTAGTTGCGTGTTCCATTGCGCCACTATTAAAAGGCACTAAACAATAACCAAATCGATTCCATTTATATGGACCAAAATAATTTTCGAAACCATTAATACAATTTTTTAAATTAACAAAAGCGTTTTTCATTGGTGTTGTATCATTTGCAACACCAACCAAAGTAATTGGTTTAACACCATCTAGTGCTAGAATAGACCAATTAACTTGCTTATAGTTTGCTACGGCAACATTAGCTAAATAGGTTGGAATTTCTTCGTTTAAAACCCATGTGCGCGTGCGTTTATCCAAGGTAACAACATCTGATATTAGTTGTCCGTTACAATATGCTTTTCTTATAGAATCATTTGTAATATTAAATTCATATTTACTTCTCTCAACAAAATTATCAAAGCAAGGAAACCAAACGCGGCCATAATTATGAGGCTTAGCTCCAAAACCTACTCCTAAATTATAGGCATACTGAGCCCCACCTGTGTTATTAAAATAAAAGCCGCCCCAGCCGCTTGGATCACCTTGAGGTTGTCCGTTATAATAAACTGTAATAATTGCAGTGTCGATTATATTTTTTGGCGCTAAAAAATTGACTTTTAAAATAGTATCATTATATGCATAAGTTAATAAAGAGGCATTTTCTTTTACAGAATCTATGGTTAGTTTAAGAAGATCGAATAGAATAAATGTTCGGTTATTTTGTTTTGGAGCAAATCTAATTTGCGTGTTGCCTTTAATTAATTTAGTTACAGTATTTCCTATTTCTAAATTAATGGTGTATTTTAAAATATCAAATGTATCGCTCCGCAAATTTTCAGCGCTATAATATATAGGCGTTGAGGATTGAAGATTTTTTCCATACTGGCAGCCAACATGTGTATTTTGCGCTAATATATTTGCATTAACAAATACAATTAAAAAGCACAACACTTTAAAATAAATTCTCATAACCTAAATTTATGAAAAAATTCTTTACGATTATCGGTAAAATTTAGATCTATTTCTATTAAACAAATAGATGCTTGTGGATTTTAAACGAGAGTGTTTTTCAAATAAGAATTACATGTAATTATTCTTTAACAAATAATTAGTTACATAATCATTAACTCCTTCTTCAAGGCTCGTGAATTTTTTTGAATAACCAGCGTTCACTAATTTATTCATGTTAGCTTCAGTAAAATATTGGTATTTACCCCTAATATCTATTGGAGTATCAATAAATTCTACGATTGGCTCAATATTTAGAGCTTTAAACGTAGCCTCAGCTAAATCTAAAAAAGTTCTTGCTTTACCACTTCCCAAATTATAAATACCATTTTTAATTTTTGTTGAATATAAAAACCAAATTACATCAACAACATCTTTTACATAAACAAAATCACGCAATTGTCCACCATCAGCATAATCAGGATTATGAGACCTAAACAATTTTACCTTACCATTATCTTTTATTTGATGAAAGGCGTGAAAAATTACTGATGCCATTCTTCCTTTATGATATTCGTTTGGACCATAAACATTAAAGAATTTTAAGCCTTGCCAGTGTGGAGGAGTGTTTTTTTGTTTTAACGCCCATTTATCGAAATCATTTTTACTCTCGCCATATAAATTTAAAGGCTTTAAAAGAGGGATTTTACTTTCATCATCGTCATAACCATGCTCACCTAAACCATAAGTTGCTGCAGAAGAAGCATAAATTAATGAAACATTATGTTTTGAGCATATTTCCCAAATTGCTTTGGTATAATTTAAGTTTAATTCGTTTAGTACATTAATGTCCTTTTCAGTAGTGTCAGTTCTTGCGCCTATGTGAATAATATCGGTTACAATGTTGTAATTAGTATCAAGCCATTCGATAAAATGCTTGCGCTCAATTTTTTGATAAAACGTTTTTACATTATAATTAGCTTGCTTTTCATGTACAGAAAAATCATCCACCAATATTAAGTTGGTAACACCTTCAGAGTTAAATTTTGAAACAAGGCAACTGCCAATAAATCCCGCCGAACCAGTAATAACTATCATAAATAATTTTGAAGTATAAAGTTAATTAAAATTTATGGTGATAATGCCATTTTGTTTTTACATTTTTTTTGTAGAAATTAGAATTATATATGGAAATAAAACGTGTATTTGATATACTGGAGAATCTTAAAAACACATCTGCAAAAAATGATATTTTAAGTGCCAAAGAAAACCCTTCTAACGAACGGCCAGGCAAAAAGTGGGTTAATTATAGCGTTAACGATTTTGTAAATAACGCCAATTATGTTGGCTCCGCACTTTTAAGTCTTGGTTTAAATAGTGGTGATAATGTAGCTATAATGGCAAATAATATGCCGCAATGGAATTTTGTTGATTATGGCGCCCAACAAGTTGGCATGCCATCTGCTCCAATTTTTCCAACCATCAGTAACGATGACTTAAAATATATTTTAAATCATTGCGAAGCCAAAATTATTTTCATTTCAGAAAAATCTACTTATCAAAAGTTGGCAAGTATGGAAGACGAATTGCCACATTTAAAATATGTTTTCTGTTTTCATGACATCGATGGCGTTAAACCCTTTTCTGAATTTTTGGAGCTTGGTAAACAAAATTTAGCTCTTGAAAAAATTAATGCCATTAAATCAGGAATTACAGAAAACACATTAATGACTATATTATATACTTCTGGTACTACAGGCCAACCAAAAGGGGTAATGATATCTCACAAAAATATGATAAGTAATGTTATGATTTGTAAAGACATTGCCCCTTTTACAAATAAATGGCGCGCCTTAAGTTTTTTACCCCTTAATCATGTGTACGAACGTTTTTTAAATACCTTGTATTTATATCATAATGTTAGCATTTATTACGCCGAAAATTTCGAAACCATCGGCGATAACTGTAGAGAAATTCACCCCGAAATATTTGTTGCAGTTCCCAGAATTTTGGAGCGCGTCCTTGAAAAAATTATTTCTGCCGGAGATAAGCTTAGTGGTATAAAAAAGAAAATTTTTGATTTGAGTTTACGTTTAGCAGAACGTTACGAATTAGATGGAGCGAACGGACCCTGGTACGAATTGCAAAGAACAATTTGTGATAAATTAGTTTATTCGAAATGGCGAGCTGCTGTTGGCGGAAATGTAAAAGTTATTGTTAGCGGTGGCGCAGCTCTTAACCCTCGCCTTCATAGAATTTTTAACTGCGCCAATTTAACACTTTTACAAGGTTATGGTTTAACCGAAACCTGCGTTGTAGTTGCGGTTAATAGATTAGGAAAAGGTAACATGATGTTTGGTACGGTTGGACAAGTTGTAGAAAACTCACAAGTTAAAATTTCTGAAAAGGATGGTGAAATTTTAATGAAAGGTCCAAGTTTAATGATTGGCTATTATAAAAACCCTGAGGTAACGGAGGAGGCAATTGATAAAGATGGTTGGTTTCATACCGGCGATATTGGAAAATTTGTGGGTGGCAAATTCTTAAAAATTACCGACCGTAAAAAAGAAATCTTTAAAAATAGCTCTGGAAAATATATTTCGCCAGTTGCTATTGAGAATAAATTAAAAGAAAGCAAGTTTATAGAACATTGTATTGTTATTGGCGAAGGACAAAAACATGCCTCAGCATTAATAATACCATCTATTGCAAATTTTAAAGAACACTTTAATGAAAACAATATCGACTGGCCCGGAAATGATAATATTCATGACCATGACGAAATAAAAAAAATAATAAATGCACACATTCAAAAAGTTAACACAACTTTAGCTCTTTTCGAACAATTAAAACGTTGTCAACTTATTGCTGGCAACTGGGCAGTTGAATCGGGAGAAATAACTCCAAAGCTCAGTTTAAAACGAAAGTTTATCACCGAAAAAAATAAAGACGTTATATTAAAGATTTTTGGGGAAGGAGAATAGTCGCTATATATTAAGCCACTAATTGCACGAATTACACTAATCATTATCTCGAATGTTAATGATGCTTTAATTTGAAGTGATATTTTATTAAGCAAAACTTCTCGTTAATTTATTAAAAAAACAAATCTGTGAAAATCCGCGAAATCTGCGGCTTAAAAACAAATCTCTTAGTGCAAATTCGTGAAATTCGTGGCAAAAAAGAAAACGTTTAGCGGCGAAAAAAGAGCGCTGCTCTTAAGACCAAACTTTTGTTCCCTCAGTACAATTTGTACAAATATCAATTTGGTTTCTACTCTTTAATATAGAACGTCTAAAATTATTATAGGGTTCCGAAAACCAAATGCTCTCAAAAGTATCAGTTTCTAAATTTCCTAATTTGTATTTGGCGTCTTTATCAAAACAACAAGGTACAATTTTTCCGTCCCAGGTAATTACACAACCTTGCCACATTCGCCAGCATTGGTTTAATAATTTATTTTTTAACTCGTATTGAGGTCTATCGGTATTTCCAGAATCACTCTTTTTGTAGCGCGAATATTCTTCATTATCCGGAATCAAATCGTGTCCGTTTTCAAAATCATAAATTTGAGCGGTTTTAATTTTTACTTCATCCACCCCTAACTCTTTCCCTAGTTTTTTAACCGCTTCAATTTGGTGCTCATTTGTTTTAAAAACTACAAATTGCCATACTACATGCGGAGAACTACTCTTTAATAGTTGTTTTTGTTTTAAAATTTCTTTAGTCCCTTCAATTACTTTATTCACCTGTCCGCCTATTCTATATTTTTCATAAACATCTTGAGTAATGCCATCTACCGAAATAATTAATTTATCCAATTTGCTTAAAACAGTTTGTTTCGCGTTTTCTTCAGTTAAATAATGTGCATTGGTACTAGTAATGGTAAAAATTTTATTGTTGCTGGCAAAAGAAACCATTTTTAAAAAATCGGGGTTTAAATAAGGTTCGCCTTGAAAATAAAAAGTTAGGCTATGTAAGTGTTTTTTGGTTTGAAGAATTATTTTTTCGAATAATTGATTTTGAAGCATTCCGGTTGGCCGGGTAAATTCTCTTAATCCACTTGGGCATTGCGGACACCTTAAATTACAACTTGTAGTTGGCTCAATACTAATAAAAAAAGGTAAGCCAATTTGCACGGGCTTATTACTCATTCGTGAATAATAAAATCCAAAAGCTAGCTTTAAAAAGTTAAATACTTTATAAATCGATAGTTTTTTAAATATTTTAAGATAATAGCTAATCAAGCGCGTTAGGTAAAGATATGCTTTAATGGAATAATGTTTTACTTTTACGCTGTTAATTAATGATTAAACCGGTAATTAAAATATTTTTCGCGCTTTTTTTGATTCTTATTTTTGAGAAGTGCGCACAAGTTGCTCCGTTAAGCGGGGGTAATCGAGACGTAATACCGCCAAAACTAGTTGAAGCAATTCCTGCAAACAAAACAAAAAATTTTAGTTCCGATCTTATAGTGCTAAAATTCGACGAGCACATTAAGTTGAAAGATTTACCAAATCAATTAATCATTACGCCAAAACTAGGGTTTGAACCTCAAATTGAAACGGATGGTAAAAAACTAACGATTTCATTTAAGAAGCAAACACTCTTGCCAAACACTACTTACCATTTTTCTTTTGGCAAATCAATAATTGATATGACTGAAGGTAACAGTATCCCAAACTTTGAATACATATTTTCAACGGGAGATAATATTGACACTTTAAAAATAACAGGCGCTATAATTAATGGTTTTAATAATAAACCGGAAGCTGGTGCAATTATAGGTCTATATAATAAGGACGAAGAAATAGATAGCTTACCTTATAAAAAAACGCCTAACTATATAACTAGAAGTTCTGAAAGCGGAGAGTTTGCCTTTAGCAATTTACCAAAAGGTATATATAAGGTGTTTGGCCTTTTAGACAAAAATAAAAACTATTTGTATGACGGAGATATTGAAAAACTAGCCTATTTAGATTCAGATTTTAATCTTAAAGGAGATACAATCATTAAATTAATAACGTTTAAAGAAGAACCATCCAAAATCTTTGTTAAAAAAATTATCTCGCCTTATTATGGTTTTAGCCAAATCATCCTCAATAAAAAAAGTGTTTTAAGTCTAAATACTCTAAATAAAGCCGACGAAAAAAATATATATGAAACAAATAAAGGTAAAGAAAAAGACACTTTATCTTTCTTTTATAAAGATTTGAAAGATACCATAGCCCTAATTCTGAAAAACAGCTCATTCAAAAAAACAGACACCCTTAAAGTTCAACTACCAAAAAAACCTGACAGTAAAAAGAAAATTAGTTCTATCACTTTAAACACAACAAGAGGGAACATCCCGGTTCTGAGCAATCTACAACTTTCTTTTTTGAATTGGATGGATACAGCTTCAATAGATATTTCAAAACTTAAACTCGCGAGTAAGCAAGATAGTTTGATTGAATTCGAGAAAATAAAATACAAATGGTTAAACATTAACACACTTCAAATCACTAATAAATTAAAACAGGGAACCAATTATACTTTGAAAATAGACACAAATGCTTTTTTTGATGAAAGAGGTATCAAAAATGACAGCTTAAAGTTAAATTTCCAAACCGAAAGTGAAACTGAACTGGGAAAAATATCATTAAAACTTCTTTTTAATAAAAAACAAAGCTATTTAATTCAACTTACAAATGAGCAAGAACAAATTGTAAAAGAAGAATTTATTTCATTCAGTTTATCCAGTAGTAACGCTGTAACAGTTAATTTTACTAATGTTACACCAGGCACTTACTTTATTAAAATTATTTTTGATGCAAACGAGAATAAAAAATGGGACACCGGAAATTTTAATTCAAAAATTCAACCTGAACATGTTTTTATTCATCCAAAACCAATAAAAGTTTTATCGGACTGGGAAATTGAGGAAGAAATTTTAATTAAAGAATAAAAAAATATTCTTTGAGTTTTTAGCTAATTTCTCCAAAAACTTGCATTCAATTTTTTTTATAAAACACTTACTGCCTTGAAATAGCAATGAAATCAATAGTTACACAACATTTAAAAATTACTCATTCATAAAAAAAATCAAACTGTTGTAATTCTTTAAGGTGATATATTCCGCTATTAACAATTTCAACAATTCAATGTTGAAAAAATAATCACTTAATAATTAGATAACATAGAAAAATTTATTTACTTCGTATCAACAAATCTCAAAAACAAAAAACCATGGCAAAAAAAGCAACAGCTAAAAAAGCTACAGCAAAAAAAGCAGCTCCTAAGAAAGCAGCAAAAAAAGCAGCTAAGAAAAAAGCAGCTCCTAAGAAAAAAGCAGCTAAGAAAAAGTAAAAATAAGCCCCGCACTAGCGGGGTTTTTTTTTGCCCTTTTATTCCTTAAAGAAATTTAATCATCTAAAAATTTATTTATATTTACATTATTAATAAAAAAAGAAAAAGATGAAAAAACTAATTAATTTACTATCCGCTGCAATTATCACATCAACTTTAATTTCTTGTGGTGGAAAAAAGGATGAGCAAGAAGCTATTGTTGCCCCACAGGGCATGAACGTTTTAGATTTAACCAGATATGGAAAACCCTTTGCGATTTTTGTACCCGATACAACTACAGCTAAGCTTTTAGTAATTGAGCAATCATCTGGCGCACTTGATATAAAAGTGGGGACAAATTTTGCAATTACGATTAATGAACAAGCTGCTGATATTGAATTAAAGAAAAAAGACATTAAAGAAGATGAGGTTTTAAAATTTAAAAACTACATCATTGATGAACCAACAGCAATTTTCTGGGAAAGTGAAATTATTAAGCCTGAGTTTCATTTTGTTGTAAATCAAAAAATTGGAACAACTGATTATTGTATCGAAGATTTAAGAAGTACAGAAACTGAACCTTTTGACAAGGAAACAACTCAAAAAATGTTTGATAGCGGAAAAAACATCAAAGAAATTAAAAAACAAGAGAAGTCTTAATCAATTCTCTTTTATAAAAAAGCCGTTTCGGATAACCGAAGCGGCTTTTTTCATGCACCCAAGTTGTGAAATAATTTCTTTGTAATTCTTCAGTTTAAAACAAGCATCACTATTTGGTCTATTAAATACTTTTAATAATCACAATAACCGTAATTATCTCTTAATTCGAGATTTAAAACTTGAAATTATTGCGTTGTCCATTTTTTGGGCTATTAACAATAAAGACAAATTATTAACACCATAGCTAACCTTAAAAAGTTTTTCTAATATTTGTCCTAAGTCAAACTATAAATTATGTCGGAAGAATTTGAAAAAAACGAAAGTGGAGATTTATTCTCAAAATCTGTAAGAGCTGGAAAACGCACTTACTTTTTTGATGTAAAGAGTACACGTGGAAATGATTATTACTTAACTATTACTGAAAGCAAGAAGCGCTTTGGAACTGACGGTAAATTTAGTTATGAAAAACACAAAATCTTTTTATATAAAGAAGATTTTGAAAAATTTGTAGAAGGTTTAAATGAAGCAGTTGCTCATATTAAGGAAAATGCCCCTGAAATTGAACCGAGACAGGAGTACAACAATCATGATAACCATGATAATGGTGACAATCACGATTCATCAAGTTCAGAAGTTAAATTTGAAGATTTAGGAAAATAAAATTCAATTTTTTTAAAAAAGCGGAATGGTTAACCATTCCGCTTTTTTTATTTTAAAATTATTAGTGTCTCTTTTAAAATTAACTTTTCCCACAAGGCATACTCCTTAGCTGATGGATGAAGACCATCAATAGCTACCAAAGTAGCGTCATCTTTCATTTTTTGAGATAACCCGAAAATATCGACTAATGGTAATTCTCTCTTTTTTGCTTCGTTACTAATAACGGCATTAAACTCAGCTAGTCCTTTTTGAATATCTCTTCCGTTACCATAATTTTTGCCTTGAGGTGTTACTCCAAAATCTGGAATAGTAATTAAAATGACTTTTTTCTTATCAGGAATGTTTTTTTGAACCTCATCCAAAATATAAATTAAGTTTTTTGTGAAGTTTTCTTTTGTCACTCCCCTAACCCAATCATTCACACCAATCAATAATGTAACAAAATTTGGTTTCAGCTTTTTAAGTAAAGGCAACTCATTGTCTATTAAATCTTGGGTACTAAAACCATTGCGCGCAGGATTGTCTAATAATTTACAATTAATTTTATTTTCATTTAAATGTTTTGTAAGTAAAACTGGCCAGGAATCACTTTCTGTTGCGCCAGTACATATAGTATAAGAATCACCCAGTGGTAAATAATTTATCGTTTGCGGTTTTTTTTCTTTGAAATTTGAAAACATTAGTGTCATTAAAAAAAGGTAAATGAAATTTTTTTGCATATTCTAAATTACAATTAATAGCCTTAATTTTGAATTCTCATAACGAAAATAAATTAATCAAACATTAAACCAATAACAGTGAGTCTTTCAGCGACAAAACAAGGCAGATAATTTTCAATTTAACAAAATAATTTTTTTTTATAAAAAACTTTGTTTAGGTTTGTACACGGAAATGAAAAATAATAACGTAAATAAAATGTGGTGGTGGTTTGCAAATAAAATTGTGAACAGCTAAATTTATATTTACCTAAGGCATACTTCAAGGCCCGCTGTTCAATAACAGCGGGCCTTTTTTATTTTTTAAACGTAACAACAATGAAATTAAAAACACATACAAAAACAATACTCGCCGATACAAAAACTCCGACAGGAATTTTTATGGCACTTAGAGATTATTACCAGCAACCGCTTTTACTCGAAAGCTCTGATTATAACAATAAACAGGATCATTATTCTTATTTATGCTTTAATCCAATTGCCACCTTCGAACTTTTTAATCAAAATTTAAAAATCACAGTCAATTCCAAATCCACAAATACTGCTTTTCCTCCTTCAAACAAAACTATCATCAAAGAATTGATGAACTTTAAAGAGCAATTTATTTTTGATGAACTGGAATTTAAATTTTGTACCGGAGGTATTTTTGGCTATTCAAGCTTTAATGCCGTAGAATATTTTGAAGATATCAACCTTAAACAAAAAGATAATAACCAACAGATTCCGGAAATTATTTATCATTTATACTCATTGATATTAGTATTTAACCATACTACAAATAATTTGCACCTTATTTCTCATGCATTTAATGAAGAAATTGCAAGAGCTCAATTAGAGGATTTGGATGAAAAAATAAAGACGGAACAAATAACAGAATTTAATTTTAACGCTATTGGCAAAGAATCTTCTAACCTAACAGATCAGGATTTTATTGAATTAGCCAATAAAGGAAAGGATCATTGCCAAAAAGGTGATGTTTTTCAAATTGTATTATCTCGCCAATTTTCTCAATCGTATATTGGCGACGATTTTAATTTATACCGCGCACTTAAAAACATTAATCCTTCGCCCTATTTGTTTTATTTTGATACAGGTAAATTTAGATTAATAGGTTCCTCGCCTGAAGCACAATTAATTATTAAAAACAATAAAGCACAAATAAATCCAATTGCAGGAACTTATAAAAGAACTGGCAACGATCTTGAAGATATAGCAAATGCTAAAAAATTAGTAGAAGATAAAAAAGAAAATGCAGAACACATGATGTTAGTAGATCTTGCAAGAAACGACCTGAGTAAATATTGTTCAAATGTGGCTCCAAAATATATAAAACAAATACAACTCTATTCTCATGTTATCCATCTAGTAAGTAAAATTGAGGGAGAACTAAAACCGAATGTACAACTCTATGACGTATTGGCAAACTCATCTCCTGCAGGAACTTTATCTGGCGCCCCTAAATATAGAGCATTAGAGCTAATTAATAAGTATGAACCTACATCTCGCGGTTATTATGGTGGATCGATTGGATTTATTTCAAACAAAAATGAATTAAATCACGCCATTATGATTCGAACATTTTTAAGTAAAGATAATGTACTTTATTACCAAGCAGGGGCAGGAATTGTAAATGCAAGTAACCCTGAATCTGAAAATTTAGAGATATACAATAAAATAAGCGCCCTAAAAAAAGCAATTAAAGAAGCTCGAAAAATTAATAAATCCATACCTTCATACAGCCATGAAACTATTAGTGCTTGATAATTACGATAGCTTTACTTACAACTTAGTTCACCTAGTAGAAAAAGTGAGCGATATACCTTTTGATGTTATTCGCAATGATAAAATTTCACTAGATGCCGTAAACAACTATTCAAAGATATTATTATCCCCTGGGCCTGGTTTACCAAAAGATTCTGGAATTATGCCCGACCTTTTAAAACATTATCACAAAACAAAATCGATTTTTGGAGTTTGTTTAGGCCTTCAGGCAATAGGAGAAACATTTGGCGCAACACTTGAAAACCTTGAAACTGTATATCATGGAATTGCTACTCCAGTTAATTTAATTAATGAGGATGTAATTTTTAATGGCTGCCCAAAAACATTTAATGTAGGAAGATACCATTCATGGGTAATAAAAAATGAAAATTTACCTCAGAACTTAATTGTAACTGCTACCGACGAAAAAAATAATATCATGGGGGCTAAACATAAAACGTATGACGTTCGAGGGGTTCAATTTCATCCAGAATCTATTTTATCAGAATACGGCGAAACCATAATTCATAATTGGCTCAGCGCCTAATTAAAACTACATACTCAATCCATTATTAATTTTTAAAAATTAGAATCAATGTTTCAAAAACTTTGTACTGGACATATATTGTCCGAGCGGGAAGCTTATACCTTAATGCTAGACTTAGCCTCTCAAAAACTAAACGACTACCAAATTAGTATCCTAATTGGGATTTTTCAAACACGCCATATTTCGTTGCAAGAATTAAATGGCTTTAAAAACGCGTTATTAGAAATTGCTATTAAGATAGATTTGCATAAACCGTGTATAGATGTTTGCGGAACCGGAGGTGACAAAAAAAAAACCTTCAATATTTCAACATTATCAGCGATCATATTAGCATCTGCCGGAGTGCCCGTTGCAAAACATGGAAATTTTGGCGCGTCAAGTGTTTCAGGTTCATCAGATATTTTAAAATATTTTGGTCATCAATTTAAAAGTAATCCATCCGAATTAAATTACGACCTCGAAAAACATAATATTTGTTTTATTCACGCACCACTTTTTCATCCAAGCTTAAAAATTGCTTCCCCCATTCGTAAAAGTTTAGGAATAACAACTTTTTTTAATCTGTTGGGGCCTATGGTAAACCCTGCAAACCCAAAGTATAGATATATAGGAACGTTTAACAGTAAAATTGCCAGGATGTATAATTATATGCTGCAAGAATCCAAACACCACTATACTATTGTGCATTCTTTAGATGGATACGACGAAATAAGTTTAACCAGTGAAACAAAAGTTTACTCAAATACTAAAGAAACCCTCATATCGAATGCAGATTTTGGGTTTAAAAAATTACAGACTGAAGATTTGCACGCAGGCAATACAATTGAAAGCGCTGCAGAAATATTCGTAAACGTTTTGCAAAATAAAGGTACAAATGCACAGCAAGAAGTTGTGCTAGCAAACACTGCTTTAGCAATGAATTGTTATTACTCCAATTTAACACTAACCGAATGTATAGCAAAATCAAAAGAAGCTATTGAATCAAAAAAAGCCTATAACCTATTTAAAAACATCATTAACCAATAAACCATGAATACATTAGAAAAAATAATTGCAACCAAAAAATTGGAAGTTGAGGAAACAAAAAAATTGTACCCAACTAAATTGTTAGAACAATCACTCTACTTTAATACATCTACCGTTTCTTTAAACAAATATCTATTGAGAAAAGACAAGAGCGGAATAATTGCTGAAATTAAAAAACAATCTCCTTCGAAAGGAATTATTAATAAATACCTTAACGTTGAAAAAACTTCTATTGGTTATATGCAGGCAGGTGCAAGCGCCATATCTGTGCTAACCGACAAAACATTTTTTGGAGGATGTAATGAAGATTTACGTATTGCTCGGAAATTTAATTTTTGCCCCATTCTCAGAAAAGAATTTATTATTGATGAGTACCAAATTATTGAAGCCAAATCAATAGGCGCTGATGCAATTTTATTAATTGCGGCTTGTTTAACAAAAACTGAAATTAACTCTTTTACCAATTTAGCTGCAGGCTTAGGTTTAGAAGTACTCTTAGAAATTCACGACGAAACAGAAATTGAAAAAACCTCGTCAAAAACAAACATTATTGGTATTAATAACCGCAATCTTAAAACTTTAAAAATTGATCTTAATACAAGTTTTAATTTGGCTGATAAACTTCCCAAAGAAAAAACCAAAGTTGCCGAGAGCGGAATAGAAACAATTGAAAACATCTTGAAATTAAAGAAAATTGGGTATTCCGGTTTTTTAATTGGCTCCCACTTTATGAAACATCCAGAACCTTCTTTAGCCTGTAAAGAATTTATTACTTCTCTTCAAAACGAAACAATTAAAAAAAATTTAAGCTATGCAAATTAAAGTGTGCGGTTTAAACAATCGAGATAATATTTTTGCAATTTCTCAAATGAAAATTAATTTATTAGGCTTTATTTTTTATAAAAATTCGCCACGCTATTTTAATAATGCCCTCTCGTTTGACGAAGCAAGACAAATTCCCAAACACATTAAAAAAGTTGGTGTTTTTGTAAATGAACCTATCTATTCAGTTTTTAATAGTATTGCGCATTACGATTTAGACTTTGTTCAATTACACGGAGAAGAAAGCATTGATTATTGTCGAGATTTATTGTCAAGTGTAAAGATCATAAAAACCATATCGATAAAAGATAAAAGTTCAATTTTAAAAATTCAGAACTATTCAGACGTGTGTGATTATTTTTTATTCGACACATCTACTCCAAATTACGGTGGTAGCGGACAAGCTTTTAACTGGCATTTATTAAGTGATATTGTAATAAACAAACCCTTTTTTATTAGTGGAGGAGTTTCGCTAGATAATGTTTCTGAACTTAAAAATCTATCTATAAAAAACCTTATTGGACTAGACGTTAACTCAAAATTTGAAATTAACCCCGGATTAAAAGACTTAGAAAAAATACAACAATTATTAAAAAAATAAACTATGCAAACACAATTAAATAAAGGATATAACATAACAGAAAATGGGTATTATGGTGATTTTGGCGGAGCCTATATCCCCGAACTTCTTTACAAAAACTTAAAAGAACTAACTGATAATTACTTAAAAATTACAGAAGATGAAGATTTTAAAAAACAATTAAACTTGCTGTTACATGATTATGTTGGTCGCCCAACTCCACTTTATTTTGCTAAAAATTTATCCAAAAAATATAATGCTAAAATTTATTTAAAACGAGAAGATCTTAATCACACTGGTTCTCACAAAATAAATAACGCATTAGGGCAAGCGCTTCTCGCAAAAAAATTAGGTAAACAAAAAATTATTGCCGAAACAGGTGCCGGACAGCATGGCGTTGCAACCGCAACTGCCTGTGCGCTTTTAGGTTTAGACTGTACCATTTTTATGGGCGAAGTAGATATTGAACGTCAGGCCCCCAACGTTTCACGAATAAAAATGTTAGGAGCAAAAATAATTCCTGCATGCAGTGGCACAAAAACTTTAAAAGATGCCACCAACGAAGCAATTCGTTATTGGATTAATAACACCGATTCATACTACATTATAGGTTCGGTTGTTGGTCCGCATCCTTATCCAGACTTGGTAACGCGTTTTCAATCAATAATAAGTAAAGAAATAAAAAAACAATTATATGAGTTAGAGGGAAAAGAAAATCCTGATTATATTTTAGCTTGTATTGGTGGTGGAAGTAATGCTGCGGGTGCTTTTTGTGATTTTATTGGCAATTCAAAAGTTAAACTAATAGGAATTGAAGCCGAAGGGAAAGGAAAACACACTCAACATACTGCCTCTACTTTGCAAGTTGGTTCAGTTGGAATTATTCACGGCAGTAAAACATTTTTAATGCAAAACGATGATGGACAAATAACTGAGCCCTACAGTATTTCAGCAGGGCTAGATTATCCTGGAATTGGTCCATTACACGCTTATTTAAATGAAACCGAACTCGCATCCTATTTATCGGCAACAGATGAGGAAGCTTTAAAAGCAGCATTTGAATTAATGAAATTAGAAGGGATAATTCCAGCACTGGAAAGTGCTCATGCATTTGCGGCTTTGAATAAAATAAAATTTAAGCCAGAGGAAATTGTAATTATTAATTTATCTGGGAGAGGCGATAAAGATTTAGATACTTATTTAAAATATTATAACTAAAAAAAATGAAAACAAAATTACAGCACTTATTTTTAAATAAACCAGATCAAAACTTGTCTGTTTTTATTACCGCAGGTTTTCCTAAAAAGGAGAGCTTACTTGAGATAATTCCACTGTTAGAAAATTCTGATTGTGACATTATAGAAATTGGTATTCCTTTTTCCGATCCACTTGCTGACGGGCCTATAATTCAACAAAGTAGCAATATTGCATTAGATAACGGAATGACTTTGTTTTTGCTCTTAAAGCAAATAAAAGAAGTTAGGTCTCTCATTTCAAAACCAATTGTATTAATGGGATATTTAAATTCTATTTTAAAATTTGGCCTCGAAGATTTTTATCAAACTTGTTGTGAATCTGGTGTAGATGGTTTAATAATTCCAGACCTTCCTTTGCTAGAATATAAAAAAGATCATGAGGTTTTAATTAAAAAATACCAACTCGATTTTATTTTCCTAATTAGTCCATCAACTTACCACAATAGAGCTTTGGATTTAGCAAACCATAGTTCGGGATTTGTTTATATGGTTTCATCAAATTCTACTACTGGCAACACAATCGAAACCAAATTGGACTTATCTGAAAAAATAAAAGATTTAAAATCACTTGGATTAAAAATTCCATTACTAATTGGTTTCGGAATTAAAAATGCTAAACATTATAATAAGGCTTGCAGCATCAGTAACGGTGCCATAATAGGGTCTGCATTTATTCAAGTGGTAGAAAATTCAAACAACCTAAAAAAAGATATACCCCAATTCATTAATTCTATAAAAAATAAAAAAATTGCATCATGATAATTCAATTAAATAATACTATTACAGAAGGTCAAAAAGAAAACTTATTTAATAAACTAGTCGAAAATAAATTTTCGATAAATGAAGTTAATACTCAACTCGAAAAATACCTTGTTTGCATTGGTAAAAACGAAATAGATATTCGAGATTTTGGAAATTTGCCAGGGATTAAAGATGTTCATGTAGTTTCTGATAGTTATAAATTAGTAAGTAAAAAATGGAAAGTAAAAGATACCAGCATTGATTTAGGTAATAATGTTTTTATTGGCAAAGATAATCCTTCTATTATGGCCGGGCCCTGCTCTGTTGAAGGCGAAGAACAAATAGATAAAATTGTAGCGCATTTATTAGAACAAAACATTAAAATTATAAGAGGTGGCGTTTTTAAACCAAGAAGTTCTCCCTATGCATTTAGAGGTTTAGGAATTGATGGTTTAAAAATGATGTATGAAAAATGTAAACCACATAACATAAAAATAATTACCGAAGTAATGCAAGTTTCACAAATAGAAGAGATGTTACCATTTGTAGATGTATTTCAGGTGGGAGCCAGAAATTCGCAGAATTTTAATTTGCTAGATGCTCTTGGTGAAATTGATAAACCAGTTCTCCTAAAAAGAGGCGTTAGCGGTACGATTGAAGAATTACTTTCATCAGCCGAATACGTTTTTAGTAAGGGCAACGAAAAATTAATTTTATGTGAACGAGGTATCAGAACATTTGAAACAGCTTACCGAAACACTTTTGATATTAACGCAATTCAGGTATTAAAAGAAAAAACCCATTTACCTGTAATTGCCGACCCGTCTCATGGTGTTGGCATAAGGTCGTTTGTTCCTAAATTAGCATTGTCGGCTTTATTAAGTGGCGCTAACGGAATAATTTATGAGGTGCACGAAAAACCTGAAGAGGCTTTGTCTGACGGGCAACAGACCTTAAATTTTATGGAATCTAGCCAACTTATAGAAAAAATAAAATTACTTTATCAATCATTAATTTTCAATTAACTTTGGTTATGCTTTCAATAAAATCAAATGGCTATAATGTAGAAATTGGTATGCAAGTTTTTAAAACTATTTCTGCATTTTTAAAAAACAATAACTACTCTTCTTACTTCGTTATTTGCGATGAAAATACATTTCAATATTGTTTACCACAATTAATTACAAATTGCGTAAAACTTCGCGATGCACATATAATTGAAATAGAGAGCGGCGAGGCAAGTAAGTCCATTGAGATTAGCGCACACATTTGGCATACTTTAATTGAAAATAAAGCCGATAAAAATTCGTTGGTGATTAATTTGGGTGGCGGCGTTGTAAGCGATTTAGGCGGGTTTTGTGCTTCAACCTATAAACGTGGAATTGATTTTATTAATATCCCCACTACACTTCTTTCGATGGCTGATGCCAGTGTTGGCGGTAAAACCGGAATAGATTTTGCTGGATTAAAAAATTCTATTGGCACATTTACGCAACCAAAAGCTGTATTTATTAATCCGCATTTTTTGGAAACCTTACCAAAACGTCATTACGAAAATGGTTTAGCCGAAATTTATAAAATAGCCTTAATCGCAGATAAAAAATTCTGGATTGAATTAAAAACTTCAAATCCAGAAAACAATACCGAGCTCATACTATCAAAAAGTGTTGCTTTAAAAAACAAAATAGTTTTAAAAGACCCTTTCGACAAAGGCATTCGGAAAATTTTGAATTTTGGTCACACTATTGGTCATGCTGTTGAATCATTGTTGTTAGGAACAAAAGAAGAATTATTACATGGAGAAGCCATTGTAATTGGCATGTTAATCGAAAGTCATTTGGCTTTCCAGAAAAAATTACTTTCTAAAACCGAATTATCGGAAATAACTTTAGTTTTTAAAGAAGTTTTTGACTTAAAAAAAATAAAGCCTATCAATTTTAATTCACTTCTAGAATTGATGAGAAACGATAAAAAAACATTAAAAAACAAATTCCAGTTTTCGTTATTAAATAAAATTGGGGCTTGCAAATATGACATAGAAGTAACCGAAACCCAACTAAAAAAAGCTATAGACTTTTATAACACTTCTGTATAATGCTATTATTTTCTTCAACTGAACAATTTATAAATTCAACTATAAAGCTATCTGGCTCAAAAAGCATTCATAATCGTATGCTGATATTAAATGATGTGCTTGATTTGGATTTAAATTTTGAAAATAGTTCTACATCAGAAGACACTCTGCTTTTAAAAAAGGCATTACACGAAATAAAAAATAAAAATAAAGGAACAATAGATATTCACCATGCAGGAACCGACATGCGTTTCTTAACTGCACTATTAGCAACCAAAGAAGGAGAGTGGATATTAACTGGTTCTGACCGAATGAAGGAAAGACCAATTGGTGAATTAGTTGACGCTTTAAAATCTTTAGGTGCCGAAATTACTTTTTTGGAAAAAGAAAATTTTCCTCCCTTGAAAATAACTGGGAAAAAACTAAAAGGCGGAAAAATTGAAATTGACGGAAGTATTAGTAGTCAATTTATTTCTGCATTATTATTAATAGCGCCAAGCTTTGAAATTGGATTAGAACTTAGATTAAAAAACGAAATTGTTTCTTGGCCATATATTCAAATGACAATTGATATTTTAATTGAATTTGGAATTATAATTAAAAAATCCAATAATTTAATATCTGTTCAGAAATCTAAAATTTCACCTCTAAAATCTAACATTTATAATATTGAATCAGATTGGTCATCTGCCTCATATTGGTTTAGCATTGTTGCTCTTAGTAAAGATGCAGAAATAAAATTAACAGGTTTAAAAAACAAATCATCACAAGCAGATGCTGTTTTACCTACGATTTATAAAGAATTGGGTGTGTTAGCGCAATTCAAAAACGAAGAAATTTGTCTGACAAAAAATTCTGCAACAACTAATTATTTTGAGTACGATTTTACAAACTGTCCGGATATTGCCCAAACGGTTGCAATAACTTGTTTTGGTTTGGGTATTAAAGCAAAATTAACAGGTTTAAAAACATTGAAATTAAAAGAAAGCGATAGAATAATTGCTTTAAAAACAGAATTAGAAAAATTGGGAGCAATTGTTGAAACAACAGACAGTTCCATCCTTATCCATGAAACAAGAAATAAGAAACAAGAAACAAGAAACCCAATAAATACTTACAACGATCACCGTATGGCTATGAGTTTTGCACCACTAGCATTGCTTTACAAGCAAATCGCCATCGAAAATCCAGAAGTAGTTACTAAATCATACCCCTTATTTTGGGAGGATTTGAAATCAGTTGGTTTTAATGTAAATTTGCAGCCATAAATGGCATTTTTTGGTTCAGATAAAACAACAAAAACAGAAGGCACTCAAATGTCTTTTCTTCAGCACTTAGAAGAATTTCGCTGGCACTTAGTTAGGAGCGCGGCTGTTGTTGCAATATTTGCCATTACCGCTTTTTGTTTAAACGACTTTTTATTTGACACAGTAATTTTTGGTCCATTAAAACAAGATTTTATTTCTTACAGAGTTTTATGTCAGCTTGGCCAAAAAATTGGAGCAGGAGATGTAATGTGTATGACTATTAAACCTGCACATCTTCAAACTTTAAGTGCGTCCGAGCAATTTTTTAATCACATGTGGATTTCTTTTTTGAGCGGCATCATTCTTGGTTTTCCTTTTGTGTTATGGGAATTATGGAAGTTTGTGAGACCAGCTTTAAAAAATAAAGAAATTGGCCCAGTTAAAATATTTGTGGTTATTGCTTCTGTTTTATTTTTAACAGGGATTTTCTTTGGATACTTTTTATTGTTTCCTATGAGTTACAATTTTTTAATTAATTATCAAGTTTCATCAAGTGGCATTGTGCAAACACAAAATACGTTTGATGATTATATATCTTTAATAAGCACAATGACTTTGGTGGCGGGAATTATTTTTGAAATGCCAATTTTAGTTTACTTTTTAACTCGAATGACTTTATTGACGCCGCAGTTTATGCGCAAATACCGCAAACATGCAGTAATTATTATTTTAATTGCTGCGGCTATAATTACACCAAGCCCAGATGTTACCTCACAAATGGTTGTAGCAATACCCATGTATTTATTATACGAATTAAGCGTGTTTGTATCTGCCTGGGTAATTAAAAAACATAAATTAGGATAATCATTTCAAAATAAATTTTATGTCGAAACAAGTAAAAGAATTTAACGATTACCGTTCAAAAATGAACGAGGTAATTTTAGGAAAAGATAATTTGGTAATTAAACGCTTATTTAATTTAGATACCCAAACTTATTCTGCCGGAGCTTTAGATGTTAAAACAAAAGAGTTGTTGGGCTTAGTTGCGAGCATGGTTTTGCGTTGTGATGATTGTATTAAATATCATTTAGAAAAATGCAAAGAACAAAAATGCAGTACCGAAGAAATTTACGAAGTATTTGCGGTTGCGAACATTGTTGGTGGCACAATTGTAATTCCTCACACACGCAGGGGTGCTGAATTTTGGGAAGAATTAAATAAATGAATATGATTAAACAAAAAAGCCATTTCAATTGAAATGGCTTTTTTGTTTTAGTGAATTGCGTTTAGTTTTTTCTTGCTGTCTTCAACTAATTTTTTTTGTGTATCAATCTCTGCTTTCTTTTTACTTTGATTTTCTTCGTTTTCCTTTATTTTTTTTTCGGCTTTTTCAATTTTCTTTTTATAGTCATCAATTTCATCATCTAAATTTTTCTTTTCTTTTTCGAGGTCTTTTTGATCGTCTACCAATTTATCTAGTTGTTTTTCGTTAACTTTAACTGCTGCGATAACGGGCTCTTTAGTCATTTTTATTGCGAACTCTTTCACCATTTTTTCAACAAACTTATACTTATCTTTGTCGGATGATGCTGCTAAATAAGTTCCTCCTAAATCAACAGCAACACTCATTTTAACAGTCTTCGTCTTTTTATCATCTTCAAATTTGGTGTAAAAATCTACAGGGTTATTTCCCCAGTCTTTTATTAAAATATTATCTCCAAAAACTTCGTTATCGCTATCTTTAACCTTTTCGTTTTTAAAATCTTTCAACACTTTTTTCCACTCACTAATTACATCGTTTGCATTATTTTCATAAATGGTTGTAACAATTGCATTTTGACTTCCCACACTAAATTTTTCGTTTGCCTCCTTTGTTTGAATTGCTTGGCAAAAAATTTGGCTGGCAAAACAAATTGCGCTAATAGTTAACAGATTTTTCATGTTTAAATTTTTTAAATTATTCAATATCCCAAACGCTTTTTCGCTTGCGCGATTTAAAAGGTTTAAAGTAATTTTTGTGTTCTAAAATAAAAGCCATAATAAAATAAATAATTATTGGGCTACCGAATGTAAAAAACGACAAATAAATAAAATACATTCGAACGTTGGTAGTTTTAATACCTAATAATTTGCCCCACCATTCGCAAACCCCGAATGCTTGTTGCTCAAACCACTGTATTATTTTTTTAACCATAATACAAAAATAAAAAAAAATTGCTTACTTCAGCAGAAATGTAGCCACTCCACATTTTAAACATAATTTTTTACTGCAATAATTATCGTATAAGTTAATAGTAGCTTGACTATCGGCAGAACTTTTTAAAACCATTTTCTTTTCAACAAACAATTTTGTTTTTGCATTTTGTTCAAATGCACAATTATTTAATAATTCAATTGCAATATCTCCTATCTCATCCTTACCGGTTTTTCTGGAATAAAAAAAATAAAAAGGAGCAAAAGTATTTATGATTAAATTTTCGATAGACGTTAAACCAAGAGTTAAATCTTTTGTTGTTAACTTTCCATCCATACTATAATGGTTCTTCCAATAGCCGTCTAGATTAATTGTTAGGGCCTTAAAAACTTCATTATAATTAGAAAAATCGCAGGGTGCAATAAACAAATTTGAATTAGTGTGGATTAATCTTGCAAACTGCGCTAACCTAATTGTAGGAAAATTTGCCGGCCTAAGTTTTGAAAACTTAAAAATTTCTTTGCTTAAAGGAATAATTTTATATTTATTTTTTAAATAGTCGAATTCGTTTTGAAGTTGCCTGATATATTTATCCTCGAATTGATTTTCTAATAAACCAGATACTCCTAATAAAAGTGCTTCTAACTGCAAAAGATTATCTGCATGTTGCAACAAAATGGTTATAGGTAAATTTTTCGCAATCATTTCAAATGGCAAACTATTTACATTAAAGCCAAAATTGCGAAGTAACAAAAAATAAAAGGTTTGGGTGTAATCGCTATTAACAGAATTAAAATATTCTTCAATTGCATTTACTTTTCTCTCAAGACGTTCTATGGTCATCCTCTCAAGCCAAGTAATAAATTTAAAATCATCAATAGTACCCAGTTGGTTATGACAAGGAATTTTAGTTTTGGAGGTGTAAAGTTGATTGTAAGAGCTTAAAGTACTTTCGGAAATTAAATTTTTTAATTCCAAAACTTCCACATTATTCATTTTATTTTGTGCTAAATCAACATCATGTTCATATACAACATGCAAAATTATATTGTCGTAATTTTTATCCTGCTGATGTTTATGTTTTAACCAATCGCTTGTTTTAATATGAATTTCTATATTACCAACCAAAACAATTTCTCCAACCCTAATCTGAGCATTAAAAAAATCCGGTCCAGAATCTTTGTTTAACTCCCCGTTTTTTATTACGGTAATTTCTTTACCACTAGTTGTAATAAAAGGTAATGGCTTTAAGATTTTATGCTGCCATAAAAATTGCAGAAGTTCTTCATTAAATTTAGGCATACCCTCTAATCTTGTAAACTATAAAACCTAACCATTCGTGAATTAATAATTGTAACGAAAATAAAGCATCCGGATTAGGAATAAATAAATGATCAAGACTATAACGACGAATACCACTTGATTTGTTGGTGATGTAAGGCGTAATATTTGTAAACCCGGCTTTCTTAAAAACTGCTAAAGAGCGTGGCATATGATAAGCAGAGGTAACCAATAAAAAATTGCCTTTAAAATTTAAACTATCCAATATTTTTTTTGTGAAAACAGCATTCTCAAAAGTATTTTTGCTTTCCGATTCAATAATCATTGCACTATCAGGAATATTAATGGATTTTAAATACTTTTTAATGTAAATCCCTTCTTTGCTTTCTGGAAACTCTATACTCCCGCTACCACCTGTAAAAATTAATTTTTTAACTCTCCCTTTATAATAGAGTGGTAAAATCTGAAAAAGTCTATCTGCACTCCCGCCAAAATTTATTTTTTTTAATCTTACATCTATATTCCCAATGCCGCCTAAAATAATAGCCCCATCGTATTTTGTGCTCATTAAATCATAATCGGGTGTTACGGGCTCATATTGTCTAAAACACTCGTCAACTACAAAAGAATTACAACACACATATAAAATAATAATAGCCGTAATTCGTGTTTTTTTTGCTCTTGATTCGTTTTTTGTTTTAAAGGCATACACCAATAAACCAAATACCCAAACAACCGGGGAAATGATAAAAGCTAGTATTTTTGATAAAAAGAAAAACATGAATTTAAAATAATAACAAACTAAACCATTTATTAGATAATTTACAATATGAATATTGATTATCTTTAAGCACTATAACAATTGAAAGTTTTTTAAGTAATGAAAAAAATATTAATAGCTAACCGTGGCGAAATTGCTTTGCGTATTATGCGTAGTGCACGCGAAATGGGAATTAAAACAGTTGCCATTTTTTCTGAGGCAGATAGAAACGCTCTTTTTGTGAGATATGCAGATGAAGCTGTTTGTGTTGGGCCACCACCTAGCTCACAATCGTATTTACAAGGAGATAAAATAATTGAAATCGCCAAAACACTATCTGTAGATGGAATACACCCTGGCTATGGTTTTTTAAGCGAAAACGCTGATTTTGCAAGAAAAGTAAAAAAAGCCGGCATAATTTTTATTGGTCCAAGTGCAGAAAGCATGGATTTAATGGGCGATAAATTAAGCGCAAAAGCCACTGCAAAAAAATACAATGTGCCAATGATACCTGGCTCTGATGGCGCCATAAGCGATTTAAAAGAAGCCATTAAAGTTGCTAAAGAAGTTGGCTTTCCTTTGTTGATAAAGGCCAGCGCCGGTGGTGGCGGAAAAGGAATGCGTTTAGTTGAAAAAGAAACGGAAATTGAAGAGCAAATGAAAATGGCTATTAGCGAAGCTATTTCTGCCTTTGGTAATGGTGCTGTTTTTATTGAAAAATATGCTACTAGTCCGCGTCATATCGAAATTCAATTGTTAGCAGATAATCATGGCAATTGCGTTTATTTATTTGAAAGAGAGTGTAGCATTCAGCGTAGACATCAAAAATTAATAGAAGAAGCACCAAGTAGCGTTTTATCTCCAGAATTGCGCGAAAAAATGGGGAGATGTGCCGTAGATGTTGCTAAAGCATGCAATTATAGCGGCGCAGGAACAGTTGAGTTTTTATTGGACGACAAACATAATTTCTACTTTTTAGAAATGAATACGCGTTTACAAGTAGAACATCCGGTTTCTGAATTAATAACCGGTCTGGACTTAGTTAAAGAACAAATAAAAGTAGCACGCAACGAAAAATTAAGCTTTTCTCAAGAAGATCTTAAAATTAATGGTCATGCTATTGAGGTTAGGGTTTGTGCAGAGGACCCAACTAATAATTTTTTACCAGATGTGGGGAAATTAGTTGTTTATAAAACACCAAGTGGCCCAGGAATTAGAGTGGATGATAGCTTTGAAGAAGGGATGGAAATTTCGATTTTTTACGACCCAATGATTTCAAAATTGATCGTTCATGGTAAAAACAGAACCGAGGCAATAGAAAAAATGCTTCGAGCAATTGATGATTACAAAATTATTGGTGTTGAAACAACTTTAGATTTTTGCAAATTTGTTTTAAAACACGAAGCCTTTGTTAGCGGTAACTTTGACACTGGGTTTATTCCTAAATATTACACTCCTGAGGTATTAAATGTTAAAAACCAAGAATACGCAGAGGTAGCAGCAATTGCTGGCTCTATTATTTTTGACATTAACAAAGGAACTAGCAATAATTTACCCGAAAATTCCGTTAAAAAAAGTAAATGGAAAACAAATAGACTTAATTAGCCCGCAACTTGCGGGTTACTATCTGCGTAAAAGATAATAAATGATTATAATGAACAATTATTTTTTTAAATATTCTGTCAAATTTTCATTTTTAAAAGTAATATGTTTTGCTTTTGTAGAACTCTGCTCTTATTCAACGCAAGCACAATCAAACTTTCAGGATTTTACAGTGCCCCCAAAAGTTGGATTCCGATGCCGGGCCGAAATTGTTGGTCGTGATACCTTGCCGTTAGTGGACCTTAATACAGTTTATGTCTATACAGATTACGTTTTTAAAAATCTCCACCAATATGAGCTTTGGACCAGAACTAAACACAATGTTAAAAAAGTATATCCCTATGCAATACTTGCGGCGGCCAAGCTTAAAGAATACGATAAGGCTTTAGAAAAAATGACGGATGAGGGTTTAAAAAAAGCCTTTTTAAAAGTATGCGAAAAAGATTTAAGGAAAGAATTTGAAGATGAATTAAAAGGATTGACAGTATCGCAGGGAAAAGTTTTAATGAAATTAATAGACCGTGAAACCGGTAAAACCACATACGACGTGGTAAAACAGCTAAGGGGAAACTTTCAAGCAGTAATGTGGCAAGCCGTTGCCTGCATTTTTGGGCATAATATGAAAACAGAATATGATGCCAAAATCGAAGATATTATGATTGAACGTGCAATAAAATTAGTTGAAAACGGTCAGTTTTAATCAAAAATTTTATTATTTTCGCTATATGTATAAATTATTAGTTATTGCTTTACTTTTTGTATCGTTTACAGTAAGCGGCCAAAAAAAATCTAAAACCACAAAAGGAAAAACAAAAGTTGCTCAAGTAGACTCTACCGCAACAGAACTGGACGAGGAAAAAACGCCAGAACAATTATTAGAATTAACCCTTCAGCCTGAAATAGAAATAGATGCTATCACGGGCGCAAAAGTTTTTCATAAAGATAGAAAGATTAAAAATGACTCTTTAAGAAACGCCTTAAGGCTTGAGCAAAGAAAAACTAAAATGTCGTTTTGGGTAAAAACAAAATATCCTAATCCAAAATTTAAAGGCCCTCAACAAATTCAATTATGCATTAATATTGCAAATAAAGACACCAACTTAACTTATTGCGTTAACGATTCTATTTGTAAAGACCCCGAAATTAAAAAGTTATTATTTGAAAAAGAAATTGGAGATACTACCTACATGGTAATATTTATTCAGGCTTACACTAAATCTAAATCAGACGGTGGAACTTGCAACGCGGGTAAAGAACAAAAATTATATTTTGTAAAATGGAATCCAAAAACTAATGTTGCTAAATGGAAATTAAAGAATATTAATTCTTGTATTAAAACAATTACCAACATGACTAAGGAAAAGATTACAGCTTGGGATACCTCTACAATTTTAAAAGTAAGTTATCACAGAGGCTCTAAGTTTTATGACATTCAATTCGATCCAAATAAGCCGCAATTAGGATTTCAATCAGCTACAGACGAAGAGTAAATATAAATACATTACTTTAGGGTAAATATTTTAGTTTTTCGAAAAAAATAAGCATATTTAACCTGTTTGAACCAAGGACTGAAAATACTGCTTCTACCCTTTGCATTTATTTACGGTGTAATTACTTTAATAAGGAACCGCTTATATGATAGTGGCATTTTAAAAGTATCAAGATTTGATGTGCACACAATTGGGGTCGGTAACCTTTCTGTTGGTGGCGCTGGAAAAACTCCCTTAGTTGAATATTTAATTCGTTTACTTAGAACAGAAGAAACTAAAATAGCCACTCTTAGCAGAGGCTACAAAAGAAAAACTTCTGGTTTTATTTTGGCTGATAATAACAGCACGGCCGAGGATATAGGTGACGAACCATTAATCTATAAATACAAATACAATATTCAAGTTGCTGTTGATGCCAATAGAGTAAACGGCGTAAAAAAATTAATTGCCATTGAAGAAAATGCACCAAGAATAATTTTACTCGATGATGTTTTTCAACACCGAGCCATTAAATGTGGCTTAAATATAGTGGTAAGCGATTTCAATAATTTATATTTTAACGACACCATGCTGCCTGCAGGAACTTTGCGCGAATTTAAAAGCGGAATTATTAGAGCAGATATAATTATCGTTACAAAAGTTCCCGATAGAACTAGTCCGGTTGAAATTAGAAATATTTTAAAAGATATTAATCCTAAAGCCCATCAACAAGTATTTTTTAGTTATTTAAATTATGGGGAATTATATTCCATAAATAATAGTAATGAAAAAATTAATACGTTAAATGATTTGTTTAGATACAGGATTATTTCTTTTGCAGGAATAGCAAATGCACAAACCATGGTGAGCTATTTAAAAGAATATAGTGCAGATGTAAAACATTTACCATTTAACGACCATCACGGGTTTTCTGTTAAAGATTTGGAAGATATTGAAAGATATTATAATAGCTTTGAGGGCGGAAATAAAATATTAGTTACAACCGAAAAAGATTTTATGCGTTTAAAAAGTAATTTGGTTTGGAAAATTGCTCAGAGAATGAATATTTACATCTTGCCCGTTGAAATGACGTTTAAGGATAAAGAAGAAGAATTTAATCAAGAAATATTAAAGTATGTTAGAACAAATAGAATTTACCACCAAAAGTATTCGTGAAAAAACCAATAATTTTTTACCACAAGTTGGTATTATTCTTGGAACAGGTTTAGGCGGTTTAGTAAATGAAATAAATATCGAGTTTTCAATTCCTTATACAGAAATTCCCAATTTTCCAGTTAGTACAGTACAAGGACACAGCGGCAAATTAATTTTTGGTGAGTTAGGTGGCAAAAAAGTTATGGCCATGCAAGGTCGTTTTCATTTTTATGAAGGTTATACCATGCAACAAGTTACTTTTCCGGTGAGAGTGATGAAAGCCCTAGGTGTAAAAACAGTTTGTGTAAGTAACGCTAGTGGCGGAATGAATCCAAAATTTGAAGTGGGCGAAATAATGATTATTAACGATCATATTAATTTATTTCCAACTAACCCATTAATTGGAAAAAACATTGATGCTTTAGGTCCACGTTTCCCAGACATGAGCGAAGCTTACAAAAAAAGTTATGTTGAATTAGCAAAAGCAATTGCAAAAGAAAATAATATTAAAGTAAGCGAAGGCATTTATGCGGGACTAAGCGGCCCTTGTTTTGAAACACCTGCGGAGTATCGTTATTTATGGCGAACAGGCGCTGATGTTGTTGGTATGAGTACCGTACCAGAAGTAATTGTAGCGATACATGGCGGCATGGATGTTTTTGGAATAAGCATAGTAACAGATTTAGGTGTTGAAGGAGTTGTGCAAAATGTGAGCCACGAAGAAGTGCAACACATTGCAAAAATGCAAGAGCCAAAAATGAGTTTATTAATGAAAGAGTTGATTAGAAGGATTTAATCTTAATAAAAGAAAATATTTTCAACCACTACTTTTTCTTCCTTTTTATTAATTATTTGTATGAGAATTTTATTTTTTGAATAAGAGGAAGCTCCATTTATTAAACTAATCATTTCAAATTTCTTTTTTAAACTCTTAGAATTTGCTTCAACAGGCAACTCATTTATTACAAACTGAGATTCGTACTTTAGGCCTTGCATGTAATTTAATTTTACGATGCTATCATTAGCGGTTTTAATTAATTTTCCATTCTCAACATACACAACAACGTGTTTTTTTAAAGAATCAGGAATGACTAAATAAAATAAATCGCTTGAATTTTTTATAACAGAATCTTTAGATGTTCCCTTTTGGAAAAAATAAATAAGCGAAGAATTTTTTTGGAATTTAATTTTATCGGGTGTTTGAGCAGTTGTAGTTGCAAAAATAAAAAGATAAGAGAAAAAGAAAATGTATTTCATTAATATCAGATTTATAAAAAAGAGCTTGCATATACCTGTCAGGTTTTTAAAACCTGACAGGTATTTTAGAATGTTATTCTTTTTCGATTTCTTTTTTTACTTCTTGAATTTGTTCGTTAATTTGCTCGGTAATGCCGCTTGTGCTTTTTTGAATATCTTTTTGTATTCCATCAGTCGCATCTTTAAATTCTCTTATCCCTTTTCCTAAAGCTTTTGCAATACTTGGAATGCCTTTGCCGCCAAATAAAAGTAGAATTACAAATAAAATTATAACAACTTCGCCCCCGCCTAAATTCAAAAATAATATAAATTGATTTATTCCCATCTTAATTTTTTCTTCGCATAAATTTAAAAACAACTACTGCACCAGTAATAAAAACGATAGCAACAAAGGCTATAATTAAAAAATCACTTATATCCATCGTACTTTTCATTACTCAAAGTTAACTAATAAATTAATCTTCTTCAATTCCTAAATGAATTAATGCATCTCCTTGATTTACCACTGGTTGATTGTTTATCCCAACAATATAACCGTTTACAGTACTAATTATTTTATCTTCAATATCACCAAAAGGATTAATAATCACACCTAAAAGGTCGCCTTTTCTCACATGAGCCCCATTATTAGCGTTCATGTGAAATAAACCACTACTCTGCGCCCGCACCCATGTATCTTTTTTTATTTTAACGGAAGGATTACTTGGCAAATCAAAATCTATCATATTATACGATTTCATTAAACGCAAACAACCATTTACGCCTTCATTAATTGCTAAATAATCAAATCGCATACTTTCGCCTCCTTCGTAAACCAAAATTGGTTTATTCTTTTTTGAAGCTTCTTTTCTAAATGTTCCATCACGATAAGTACTATCAATAATTAATGGGGTTGAAAATCTTTCAGCTAAAGCAACATTATCAGGAAAATCAAACACACATCGCAATTGAGGGTAATTATTAATTTTGGCGCCTCCCGTATGAAAATCAATTCCAAAATCAATAATTGGTAAAATATGTTTCATTAAATCATAGGCAATTCTACTTCCTAAAGAGCCATTTTTTGTTCCCGGAAAACAACGGTTTAAATCGCGTCCATCTGGCAAATCGCGACTACCATATAAAAAAGAAACAACATTAATAACCGGTATTGCAATGAGCGTACCACATTTTAAATTTTGAATCTCATCGCGAGAAATAATTTTTCGAACAATCTCTATACCATTAGTTTCTTCTCCATGCATTCCGGCAGATAATAATAAAGATGGTCCTTTTACTTTAGAATGAATTACATGAACTGGAATTTCTATTTTTGTTTTTGTATGAAGCTCATACGAATTTAAAATGACCGTTTTACTTTCACCCGGCTCTATTGATTGATTATTTATTGTAATTGTTTTTTGCACTTTAAAAATTATTCTCCGGGTTTATTAAATTCATTTCTTTCAACATACTCAATTATTTTTCCGGCAATATCCACTTGCGTTGCACCTTCAATTCCTTCTAAACCGGGAGATGAATTAACTTCCATCACTAACGGCCCGCGACTTGATTGTAAGATATCAACGCCTGCTATACCAAGCCCTAATTTTTTTACAGCCTTAATTGCTGTTGAACGTTCTTCAGGTGTTAAAACAATAACACTTGCGGTTCCTCCTCTGTGTAAATTACTTCTAAATTCTCCCTCTTTTGCCTGACGTTTCATGGCACCAACAATTTGTCCATCAACAACAAAAACACGTATATCAGCACCACCCGCTTCTTTAATAAATTCCTGCACTAACATATTTTCTTTTAATTTCATAAAAGCTTCTAATACACTTTTAGCAGCTTTTTGATTTTCGGCTAAAATAACGCCAATACCTTGAGTGCCTTCTAAAAGCTTAATAACGCAAGGTGCGCCGCCAACACTGTCAATTACATTATCCAAATCTTTATCTTTTGGCGAAGATGCAAATGCGGTTTTAGGAATGCCAATTCCTGCACGGGCTAAAATTTGCAAACTCCTTAATTTATCACGAGAACGTACTAAGGCTTGCGATTCAACAGCTGTGAATATTTTCATCATTTCAAATTGACGAACTACCGCAGAGCCATAAAACGTTGCAGAGGCCCCAATACGCGGTATTACAGCGTTAACATCCGTAACTTCTTTCCCATTAAAATAAATATGGGGTCGGCCTTGTTCTATTACTAAAACACATTTCATGTGATCTAATAACAGTGCTTCGTGACCCCGAATTTCGGCTGCCTCTATTAATCTTTTAGTAGAGTACAAATTTTTATTACGAGACAAAATCGCAATTTTCATAAATTATTTTATTAGGGTTGAGTTGAGAATTTCTTCGGGTAATTGTTTACCACCTGTATGAATTTGATTGACATCAATAATAAATTTTCCTTTAAGTAATTTACGTCCTATTAAAACATCATAACGCATATTAACTCTATCAGAAAGGGACACTGTGGTTTTGATGGTTTTGCCTCCAATTTTTATGTTTGTTTTTATGACATAGCGCTCTTCAATTTCCCCGAAAGAATTTTTTATTTTCTTTAGATAGAATTCATCAAAACATTGCAGATTTTGATTTTTGGGTTCAGCAAAAACAACAAAACAAAGTATAGATTTATTATTTTCCTCTTTAATATAAATTTCAGAGCAGTGAATTGAAGAAGTGTAGGCGCCAGAATCTATTTTTGCTTCAATATTAAAAACACCAAGTAAAGGAAAATCTACAAACTCTCGCCTACCAATTAATTTTATAACATTTTTTTTATTGAGCATATTGCGAATAGAAACGGTTAACCATTACATCATTATGTAATGTTTCTTTTTTCAAGTAGAAATTTACGAACTTTTTTGCAAAATAAGGCGCTAACATTACACCTTTTGTTCCTAAGCCGTTAAAAATAAACAGGTTTTTGTGGGCAGGATGTGGGCCTATAATTGGTCTTCTATCGCTAGAAGACGGCCTAACGCCGGCTTGATGGCTTTGTATGGTGTACTCACAAGAAATTAATTGCTGGAGCTTCGTCTGTAGCTCTACTAAGCCTTTTTGAGTAGGCTCCTCCGAAAGATCATCCCATTCATAAGTTGCACCAAGCTTAAAAGTATCATTGTCTAGATCCATTAAAAACCCATTTCTATTTAAAATCTGATTTTTTAATTTTAAATCCGAACTAACAAGCGTGAGCACTTCGCCTTTTGCTGGTTTAAGTTTAATCCAATTAAAATGAGGATTATTTTTTACTAAATATCCCTCACAAAAAATAATATTTTTGGTCTTGATGTTCTTGTAGGAAACGAAATCAGAATTTATTTTTAACTCGTTATAATCAAAAACCTCATCAATAACGCTCTCGGTAAAAATAGAATTGGTGCTTTTTAAAAATTCATTAACATCCAAATTTCCACTTTGTTTAACAATACCATATTGATTAATAATCTTACAGTTGTTTAGATTAGTAGAATCAGCATTATAAATAGTGTCATCGAGGAAATCAGATAACTCTAAACTTGCTTTTTTTTGCCAAAGTTTTTTTTCTTGCTCTTCTGTAAAAGGTTTTATTAATGCCCTTTGTGTAATTAATTTTTTATTTACTTTCTTCTCAACTTGGGAATAAAATTGATTTAAATAAGGAATAATTTCATCGGCTAACCAACTTTTTGTTAGTCGCTTAAAAACTATTGGATTCCAAATTCCTGCCGCAACTTTTGAGCAATTACTTAAACTTTCGTTGCCAATTATTTTAAAGGAAATATTTTCTTGGTGCAGAGCATGAGCGATAACAGATGCTGCCAAACCCCTACCAACAATAATAAATTCAATCATTTTTTATTCTCGGATCTAACGTTTGGATTATAATTTCTTTTTACGCCACGATAAGCACCTGAAAAAAACAAGAAAATTTTTATGCCTACTACTCTTTGCTTGTAATTTATTTCGGAAAATAACTCGGCGCCAATACCTATATCGTACGCTAATTTTATCACTCCTTGAGCACAAACATATGCTCCAATTCCTTGATAAAATTCTGGCCTATAAGTTCCAGCAGTATCAGGAACGCCATATACTCCTGTAAAAAAAGTTGGTCCGCCAAAAAATGCAAGGTTAAATTTTGAGGTTTCTTTTCTATAACCATAACCAAGCCGGCCTTGTGTTTGACTATTGTCTAAAAATTTATTTCCACTAATTGCAATTCCTGCTTGAAAATATTGACGACGAATATGAAAATGAAAATCTAAAGCAACTGCTTGTTGAGAATCAAATCTTAAACTTGTATTAAAAAATGAGCCTCCAAGAGTAATATAATCATTGTATAACCTATATCTTTTTCCATCGTGTATAATCTCCTCCTTTCTATCATATTTAGGTTTTTCAGGAGCTGGAATAAGTACGGGCTCTTGAGCTAAAAGATTTAGACCAAATAAAAAAGTGATTATGAATGCAGTTATTCTGATGGCGTAAAGATAACCAGAATATTAATTTAGAGCCTAATTATATGCCCCGAAACTTCTTAAAATGCCCGATATTATTGTTAAGTGGTAAAATTTTAAACTAAAAAAGGGTTGTTTTCCTTTTCATAACCAATTGTTGTACTTGGTCCGTGCCCGCTGTAAACTTTAACGTCGTTTGGCAAACAAAACAATTTTTCCTTAATGGATTTAATTAATGTTTCGTGATCGCCTTTTGGCAAATCTGTACGGCCAATACTGTTCTGAAAAAGAACATCGCCGCTAATTAATAATTTATTTTCTTTATTATAAAACGAGATGCTTCCCGGAGAATGCCCAGGCGTAAAAATAGTGTCGAATTCATACTCACCTAATTTAATTTTATCACCGGGCACAATAAATTTTTCCGGAAACGGAGAAGGGTCGCAGGGCACATCATACATTGCTGCGGTTTGCGGAAGTTTTTCAATAAAATATAATTCTTCAACATGAGATTCTGGAAGTAAACCATAGGTGTCAAAAATAAATTTATTTCCGAGAATATGATCAATATGCGCGTGCGTTAGAAGCAAGCGCGTTAGTTTTAAATTTTTTTCCTGAATAAAATTTTTGAGAATGCTGTTTTCTGATGCAGTATAATTTCCTGGGTCAATAATAAAAGCTGTTCCCTCATTATCATATAATAAATAAGTGTTTTGTTGAAAGGGATTAAAACAAAATGATTTTAAGTAAAGCATAATTATAAATTTATGTAAGTTTTTTAATAAATTTTAGTTGATTGTTTTTAAAATCAATCAAATTTAAACCTGCGTTTTTTCCGACTAATAACTGTCCAAATTCGTTAGTAATATTTAAGGCTTTTGCTCCATTAAAAGTTATCATTTGTAAACAATTTTCTAGAGTAAAAATAGCTGTGTTATTAAGAAGTAAATTTACTTCCTCTACTAAATTTAAAGCGTCATTGCTTGCTAGACTGTCTGTGCCAATACAAATAGAATTTGTAAAATTCTTAAATAAATTAAAGTCCGGCAGTTTATTCTCAATATATAAATTAGCATTCGGACAAAAACAAAAAAAGCAATTTTTTTCTGAAGCTAAAGCAACATCTTCGCAACTAGAAAAAGTGTTGTGTACTAAAATAGCCCTTTGGTTTTTTACTACATCAATAAAAGATTTTAAGCTAGAACAACCGGGTGCTTTAAACCAAGAAATATCTAGTTTTAAAAAATCATATAATTTTTTGAAATCATTCTCTTGCCCTAAAAAAAACTTTGTTTCTTCTTCGGTTTCTTGATTATGTATCGAAAAAGGTAAATTGTTTTCTTTGTCATAATTAGCAATGCTTTCTATCAGCTCAAGGGAAGTGCTATAAGGCGCATGCGCAGCCATACTTCCAGTTAAATTATTTTGTTGTAGTTGTTTTAAAATTGTTAAACCAAAATCCAACATCATTAATTGATTTATTGGATTTAATCCGAGGACTTCAACAAAAGTGTGGTAAAATAATTTAGAATTTTGTTTTGTTTTAAAGCTATCATCATTGTTGCTAATATCTCCAACTGCAACAATACCGTTATCCCACATTTCTTTATCCGCGGCATTTGCATTTTCAAAAATTTCTTCTTTTGTAAAACCGCTCATTCGCTGGGTAATAATTTGTTTTCCAAATTCGGGTATACCTGTGTGTTTTTGTATCTTATTTTTTAAATGACTTAATTCTAAATGGCAATGTGTATTTACAAAGCCGGGTGTAATTATCCCATCAAAGAATTCGATTTCTTTTTTTTCGATAGCAGATTCTAAAACAACTTCTTTTAACCTATTTTGGCTATCCAGTAACAACACCGAGCCTTCTGGCAAATACTGCTTACCATCAAATATCCTATTTGCAGCTAAAAAACGCACCTTGTAAAGTTAGTTATTTATAAGTTTGTATGGTATCTTTACATGATTAATTTAATGGTTAAAAAAGACATACGCGCGTTAACAGTTGAGCAATTAGCCCAATTATTTCAAGAAATAAATGAGCCTGCTTTTAGAGCTAAACAGGTTTATGACTGGCTATGGGCAAAAAGCGCAGTTAATTTTGACCAAATGTCAAATCTCTCAAAAAATTTAAGAGATTACTTAAATACAAATTTTGCCATTAATGCCGTTCAAATTAGCGAACTTCAGGTTAGCTCAGACAGAACCATAAAGTGCGCCATGCGACTGCATGATAATTATGTTGTTGAAAGCGTTTTAATTCCGCATCAAACTCGTTTTACCGCTTGTATTTCTTCGCAAGTGGGTTGCAGTTTAACTTGTAAGTTTTGTGCAACAGGAAAGTTGAAACGTATGCGTAATTTAAATGCAGATGAAATATACGACCAAGTTGTTTTAGTAAAAAACACAGCTATGGAAAGGTATAATGCACCACTCACTAATATAGTTTACATGGGCATGGGAGAGCCCTTGCTTAATTATAACGAAGTGTTAAGTTCGGTTGAAAAAATTACAAGTCCGAAAGGTTTAGGTATGGCGGCTAAACGTATTACTGTTTCTACAGCTGGCGTTGCTAAAATGATAGCTAAATTAGCCGATGATAACGTAAAATTTCATTTAGCACTTTCGCTTCATGCGGCAAGTGATGAAAAAAGAAATCATATTATGCCAATTAACGAAACAAATTCTCTAGAAAATTTAGCGCAATCTTTAAATTATTTTATTGATAAAACCGGCACCCGTCCAACTTTTGAATATATTGCTTTTAAAGATTATAACGATTCTATTTCTGATGCACAAGATCTTGTAAATTTTTGTAAAAAAGTAAAAAGCAAAGTAAACATCATTGAATATAATCCAATTGATGATGGGGAATTTAAACAAACCACTCGTGAGCGTTTAAAAGCGTTTACCGATCATTTAGAAAAAAACGGAATAATTTGTAATGTACGTCATAGCCGCGGAAAAGACATTGATGCAGCTTGCGGACAATTAGCAAATAAAAATAAATTAGCTATGGAACAATTAAAATAAAAGTTTAATTTAGAACCACTTTGTCTAAAGCAATAAATCAAATAAAACACCCGGTAGCAGAACACATGCTAGCCTTTGAAGAAAAATTCAAAGATGCTATGAAAAGCTCTGTGCCTTTATTAGACAAAATTACGAACTACATTGTAAAACGTAAAGGCAAACAAATCCGTCCCTTATTTGTTTTTTTAAGCGCTCAAAATGCAGGAACAATAAATGAGAGTACTTATCGCGCAGCTGCATTAATTGAATTATTACACACAGCTACTTTGGTTCATGACGATGTTGTAGATGACAGCAATGAGCGCAGGGGATTTTTTAGTGTAAACGCTTTATTTAAAAACAAAATTGCTGTTTTAATTGGCGATTTTTTACTTTCAAAAGGTTTGTTACTTTCTTTAGACAATAACGATTTCCATTTGTTAAAAATTGTAAGTAACGCTGTTCGCGAAATGAGTGAGGGCGAATTATTACAAATAGAAAAAGCCAGACGTTTAGATATTTCGGAAGAAATTTATTTTGAAATAATTACAAAAAAAACAGCAACGTTAATTGCTGCTTGTTGCGCTGCCGGTGTAGCATCTGTTAACGAAGATCAAAAAGTAATAGCCTTATCAAAAGAATTTGGAACACTTACAGGAATTGCTTTTCAAATAAAAGATGATTTATTTGATTTTGGAAACGACGATCAAATTGGCAAACCAACTGGCATAGATATTAAAGAGAAAAAAATGACCTTACCTTTAATTTATGCTTTAAATAATTGCACTTGGTTAGAAAAACGAAAAATAATTAACATTATAAAAAATCATAACGAAGAAAGTGAACAAGTGAAAACTGTTATTGATTTTGTAATTGAAAAAGGTGGTATTGCATATGCGAATAAAGTTATGCATGAATATAAAAATAAAGCTCTAGCTATATTAGAAAATCTACCAAAAAACGATTCTCGTGATAGCTTAGAAAAATTATTAGTTTACGCCATTGAAAGAAAAAATTAATTTTAAAGTTTAGACAATTTAAGAATGAAAAAAATAACACTTATAATTTTATCTGTCTTTATATCATTTCTTTTTTCGTGTAAGAACGATACAAAGACTGAAACTCCAGAAACAGAACATAAAACTGCGGTTGCTGATTCCATTTCTAAACTCCAACAAAAAATAGTTGTAGATTCTTTAAAAAAGAAAAATCCTTTATTGATTTTACCTCCAGACAGTAATTATACCGGGGAATATGTAGACAAATACGGGAACGGAATTATTAAGTTTAAAGGTAATTTTAGATTTGGAAAACGTCACGGACAATGGATGTCGTTTTACCCAAACGGCTTAGCCTGGAGCGAATTGCATTATGATAAAGGTTTACGAGAAGGGCCAAACTTAACTTATTTTGAAAATGGGAAATTGCGTTACTCCGGTTATTATAAAAATGATATGCGAGATAGTATATGGTTATACTATGATACAATTGGAAAAGTTGCCGAAAAAGTTTTGTTTAAAAACGATAAAATGGTAAAAAAACTAGCTGGGAATTAATTATTTCCCCGTTTTACTACCGTCGTAAGCCCATTTTAAATAAACAGCGCCCCAAGTAAAACCACCGCCAAAGGCAGCTAAAATAATTGTATCGCCTTTTTTTAATTGTTTTTCGTAATCCCAAAGTAAAAGCGGTATAGTGCCGGCCGTTGTGTTACCATAGCGCTCAATATTCATCATTACTTTTTCTGCACCAATACCCATACGGCTAGATGTAGCATCAATGATACGTTTATTTGCTTGATGAGCAGCAAGCCAAGTTACATCGTTATGGGTTAAATTATTTTTCTCCATTATTTGTACACTTACCTCAGCCATATTATAAACCGCATGTTTAAAAACAGCCTGACCTTCTTGATAAACAAAATGCATTTTATTATCTACTGTTTCATGGCTCGCAGGATTTAGAGAACCGCCAGCTTTCATATGCAAATGATTGGCGCCGTTACCATCAGCATGCAATATAAAATCAACTAATCCAACATCTTCTGTGCTTGGCTCTAATAATACCGCGCCTGCTCCATCCCCAAAAATAACACAAGTAGTTCTATCAGTATAGTCAATTATTCTACTCATCATATCAGCTCCAACAACAACTACTTTTTTATATCTCCCCGACTCAATAAATTGAGCTCCGGTTGTTAAACCATAAATAAAGCCAGAGCATGCCGCGCCAAGATCAAAACTCCAAGCATTCGTAGCTCCAATTTTTGTCGCAATTAAATTTGCGGTTGCAGGAAAAACCATATCAGGTGTAACTGTAGCGCAAATTAATAAATCAATTTCATCAGGGTTTATTCCGCGTTTTTTGCACAATAACTTTACAGCCTCAGCTCCCATGTCGGAAGTGGCTTTTGTTGGATCATTTTCTAAATGACGTTGTTTAATACCAGTGCGAGACGTTATCCATTCATCAGTAGTATCGATAATTTTTTCAAGATCAGCGTTAGTTACAATGTTATCTGGCAAAAAGCCGGCTACTGCTGTTATTGCGGCTCTAATCATTATTGAAATATTTGTTTTATTTTATCAGTTAACTTAACATCTATAATGTTTTTAGCTAATAATAAAGTATTTTTAAAAGCTAAAGGACTTGAAATCCCATGACAGATTATTACATTAGAATTTACTCCCAAAATTGGAGTTCCGCCATATAATTCATAATTAAACTTATCAAAATATTCGTGACCAAGATTAAGTTTTTTAGTTACGGTATAAAAAGCCTCTGCCATTTTTAGAACAACATTTCCAACAAACCCTTCACAAACTACAACATCTGCTTTATCTTTAAAAAGATCTCCGCCTTCTATATTTCCAATAAAATTAAAGTCTTTAGTGTCTTTCATCAATGCATAAGTAGCTTGAGAAACAAGATTACCTTTCTCAGGTTCTTCGCCAATGTTTAATAAACCTACTCTAGGATTATCAATTTTATAAATTTCTTTAGCTAGAATAGAACCTAAAATTCCGAATTGAAATAGCACGTCTGGCTTGCAATCAGAATTTGTACCTACATCCAGAATTAAACCAAAAGTTCCGTTTTCTTTTGGCAATATAGAAGTTATACAAGGGCGAATAACCCCTGGAATTGCTTTTACAGTGAACATCGAACCAACTAACATAGCTCCGGTATTTCCAGCGCTAATGAAAGCATCTAATTCACCTTCTTTTAATAATTTAAAGCCTACATTAATACTGCTGTTTGGTTTTTGAGAGAATGCCTTTGTAGGATGCTCACCCATTTCAATTACCTCAGTAGTGTGAACGTAATCAAAAATAGTAGTATCAACACCTTGTTTTTTAAAATAATCTTGGGCTACCACACTATCGCCAACTAAAACTATTCTAGCTGTTGACGGTAGCTCTTTGGCTGCTAAAATAGCTCCCTCTAAACAATTGTTCGGAGCAAAATCGCCGCCTGAAATATCAAAACCAATTTTCATAAATAATTTAATCGTCAAATTTTTACCAAACTACAATAATACAATTTTTAAATGTTTAAATTCAATTGAGGCTCTCTGATTTATTAAGATTTTATGTTGAAGAAATATTCTAATTTCTCAATCATACCCAACTAAAATCTTAACTTATTGTGCGTTAAGGCAAAGTGTTTATTTAAAAACTCGTAAAGCACTGGTTTTCAAACCCTATTTTCTTTTAATTTGCTCTCCTATTAATTGAATTTTAAACTAATTGAATAAAACCTCTTGTTTATAATTAGCAAAAACATAAAAAGCAGGTAATAATACCTGCTTTTTAATAAAGTTTATTACTAATGAATATTATGCTTTTTCCATAACAACTTTACCCTTATAGTAAAGTTTTCCTTCAAACCAATGAGCGCGGTGCATTAAATGCGCTTCGCCTGTTGTTGAATCTTTTGAAATTGTCATTGATGGTGCTTTGTATGTTGCACGACGAGAGTCTCTACGTGAACGTGATAGTTTTCGTTTTGGATTTGGCATGGTTTCTAACTTTAATTTTTATTAAACTTTTTTAATTTATTCAATTGGTCCCACAAAGGGTTTTTGTTTGCATCTGTTTCGCTTTCATCCGATTCAGAAGTTAAACTATTTAATTTATCCAAGGTTTCATAATCACATATAAACTCTTTTTCATCAAGTTCACAGGGCACACGTCGCGCAGGAATAGCTAAAATAATGTATTCATATAAATATTGTGAAACATCAAACTCTTCGCTTCCCTCTTCAATAACTAAAATTTCGTCATTGCTTTCATCAGGATTTCCGTGTTTAATTACAAGATTCTCTTCTCCTTCTATTGGAAAATCGAATTGCTTTAAACACCTGTCACAATCAACCTTTACTGTTCCTTCAAAATTAAAATGCATTTGTAATAAATGATTTTGTTTTGTAAGGGTAGCGGTAATGTCAATTTCTCCACTTTGTATTTCACTATTTTCAATGTTACTAAAGAACGTATCGTTTACTTCAAATTCAAATTCGTGTAAACCAATGGGTAAGCCTCCAAATTGTATTATGTACTTACTTTTGCCCATATCCTCTTTTTAAAAAGGACTGCAAATATAGGTTTTTTGTTTGACTTACAAAATTTATTAACATTTAGATTCCGCAATCTAAAATGTTTTATAGTTTTACTAAATATTCATAAACAAAAAAGTCGTTTTAGTATTCACCAAAACGACTTTTTGAATATTAGTATTAGTTATTTATGCGTTTTTTCGCTGCTAACAGTTAGTTTTTTACGTCCTTTTGAACGGCGTGAAGCTAATACACGACGACCGTTTGCACTTGCCATACGCTCTTTGAATCCGTGTTTATTTTTTCTCTTACGTTGCGATGGTTGAAAGGTCCTTTTCATGATATTAAATATTTAATGTTAATTGTACTTTTAAAAATGGATTGCAAATATAGCGGTAATTTTTATTCCAACAAACTTTATTTAAAATTTAACCGTTTTTAAAAGTCATTATTACAATTTAATGACATGAAAAGTCATTTTATCCCTTAATTTTGTTGCTTTTATGGCAAAACGCAGAGGGGCTGGCCCAACCAACGGTGAAACCGACGAATTACCAAAAGCTAAGTTAACCTTAGCAAATCTTAAACGTTCTACAAGACTTTTCGGCTATTTGGGAAAACAGAAATGGAAGTTTGTTTTGGGTATGTTTTTTTTAGTGGGAAGTGCAGGGGTTGGATTAATATTTCCTTTAAAATCTGGGCAAATGCTTGGGTATTTAGCCGAAAATTCAAAGCCTGTTGATCAAGTTAGAAGCGAATTAATGAGCATTGGCTTGGTTTTGTTAATTATTTTATTGGTTCAAGCCGCATTTTCATTTGGGCGTGTTTACTTTTTTGCGCAGGTAACTGAAAACATTTTAAAATCAATTAGAAAAGATACTTTTAAGCGTTTAATACAAATGCCAATGAGTTTTTTCTCTAAAAATCAAGTGGCTGAGTTAAGTAGTAGAATGGCGACTGATATCACGGTTATTTCTGATGCTTTTACAATAAATATTGCAGAGTTTATACGACAAAGTATTGTTGGTGTTGGTGGCTTAATACTATTAATCACAACTACTGGTGCAATTGCTAAATGGTTTCTTATTATTATTCCACCATTAACAGTAGTAGCCATTTTATTTTCAAAACAAATAAGAAAATTTTCAAAAACCTATCAAGAAAAAATTGCAGAATCAAACGTAATTGTTGGGGAAGCTTTAACAGGAATTACTAATGTAAAAACATTTACAAACGAAGAATATGAAATAAATAAGTACGATAAAATATCTAACAGCATTCGCGAATTTGGTTTAAGATATGGGATTTTCAGAGGGCTGTTCTTTTCATTTGTAATGGTGTTTGTTTTTGGGTCTGTATTCTTTATTTTATGGCAAATGCTTTTTGCATTAAAAGTTGACAAAACCATAACCGCTGAAGCCTTTGGCACATTCATGATGCTATCGCTATTTGTTGCAGGCTCTCTGGGTGGTTTGCCAGAACAAATTGCATCTATACAACGCGCATTAGGTGCAACCGATAGAGTTTTTGAATTGATAGATGGCGAAATCGAAAATATTGATTTCTTAAAAGAAAATACACCCTCAAAACAAACCAATGGTGAAATAGAATTTAATTCCGTTTCGTTTAATTATCCTTCTCGCCCTGAATTTAAAGTGCTACAAAACATTTCATTTAAAGCGGGCGCGGGTCAAACCGTGGCTCTGGTAGGCTCTAGCGGCTCTGGAAAAACAACCATTGCCGCGCTAATTCTTCGCTTTTACGATCCTATAAATGGTAAAATATTAATTGATGGTATTGATTCAAAAACGATTTCGCTTACAGAACTAAGAAAACAAATTGCTTTGGTGCCGCAGGATGTTATTTTATTTGCTGGTACAATTAAAGATAATATTGCTTATGGCAAACCAAATTCTACAGATTTAGAAATTGAAGAGGCCGCAAAAAAAGCAAATGCATTTGACTTTATTAAATCTTTCCCTGATCAATTTAATACATTGGTTGGCGAAAGAGGCATACAACTGTCGGGCGGACAAAGACAAAGAATTGCTATTGCTCGCGCTGTATTAAAAAACCCAAGCATTTTAATTTTAGATGAAGCTACAAGTAGTTTAGATAGCGAAAGCGAACATTTAGTGCAAGAAGCTTTAGACAAATTAATGGTTGGAAGAACAAGTATTGTTATAGCACATAGGCTTGCAACAATAAGAAATGCCGACAAAATAATTGTATTACAAAACGGCATGGTGCAAGAAGTTGGTACTCATCAACAATTACTGTTAAATGAAACCGGCTTATATCATAAACTAAGCAAAATGCAATTTGAGTTAAGTTAGATTTACTTGCTCAATTTTATTATCGATTACTGTAAAGAATTTTGTTTTCACTACTTTTCTTTTTTCGATATAACTCAAATAATCATCTGTAGAATTTTTTCGATTGGTAATTACCTCATCATAATTTCCATTCAATGCAATTAATAATTCCGTTGCTTCGCGAACGGCAAACTGCCCACCCTGCGATGCGGTTAAATAATCTACTAAATTATTTTTTACGCAATAATTAATAAATAATGGATTTGCTTTTTGGTTAACTAATATTCGCACACCGCAAACCTCAGCAATAGATAAATCTAAAACATCATCAAAAAAATACGCTATTTCATTTGGCTGAATGTTTTCATTTTCACAAATTGAATTTAAAGCGTTTAGCTTTGCCGCTACCTTAAAAAAAGAATAATTAAAACATTCTCTTTGACAAAAATAAAAGGCTGTTTCATTTTTCTCTCCACTAATAATTGCAGTTAATGGCAATTTACCATGTTTTAAAAAATGAGAGTATCTTAATAAATTAGTTCCCATACTATCTACCTCACTAAAATCACTACTTCCACCATTTCCTTTTTGGCCGTTATTAAAAACGCCATCCCAGTCAAATACAAAAGCTTTAATATGACTTAATTTGCTTTTAATGTCATTAATTGGGGAAATAAACTTTCCGCCCAAATCAGAATATAAATTTTCAATTTCTTGCATAAAAAAAAGCCCTACTAAAAGGGCTTAATGTTTTTTAAATTATGACTTTAAGTCTTGTATATCCAGCATCCCAACAGGCTTACCATTATTTGTAACTACAATTGTATCAACACTTGTCTTTTTAAATAAATTATTTGCTTCATTTAACAATACGTTTCCATCAATTGTAATTGGCTCGCGGTATTCTAAATCGCCTAGTTTTTTTGAAAGAACATCTCTTCCTTTTTCTCCTAATAATTTACGCAAACTTCCGTCAGTGAACACTCCTTTTATGCTGCCATCTTTTTTTACAACAGTAATTGCGCCAAAATTAAATTCAGTTAATTTTATTATTGCATCGGTTATATTTGTCTCTTCAGGAACAATCGGATTAACACCATTAATTGCTTCTTTTACTTTTACCATCATTAAACGCGTATCCATAATGAATTGGTCTGTTCCTACAGTGGTAAAATTATTTTCTGTTAATTGCTTTAATATTTTTAGAGGCACTGTAATTGTGTGAACACCGATATTAATTGCATTACGCACATGTTCAACAGTTCTAACTGACGAAAACATAATTTTTGTATCGTAGCCATAAATTTCAACTGCATCAACACATTGTTCTACCAATGCTAAAGCATCATGTCCTTGATCTTGTAAACGACCAACTAAAGGACAAACATAAGTTGCTCCTGCTTGCATTGCCATATAAGCTTGTTGTAAAGTGTAAACTAAATGCACATTTACTAAATATCCTTTGTCGCGTAATAATTTACAAGCGCGAACACCTTCTAAAGACACCGGTATCTTAAAAACTGTTTTTTGAGGATCTAAGCCCAATTTAACTTGGCGCTCTGCTTCTGCCAAAACTTCTTCTGCGGTATTTCCTAATGCTTCAATTTGAAGTATAGGAACAATTTTACTAAGTTTTACAATAGTTGCATCAATATCAATAATTCCCTCCTTTTGCATAAAAGTAGGAGTAGTAGTTAATCCATTTAGGAAGCCTAATTTAAAGCCTTCTTCTATTTCTTTTAAATTAGCTGAGTCTAAGTATAATTCCATGTTAAATATTAAATTTAGAATGTAAAGAAACTAAAAAAAATTGGATTTTAGTTATAAGTTCTAAACAAAAAGCCCAGCTTCAAATCAATTGACGCTGGGCTTTCTGATGAGAAAATAATTCTATTATTTGACTACTAATTTTTTGGTAACAGTGCCGTTTAAAGTTTTTATTTGTGCGAAATAAACACCTGAGCTAAGGTTAGCAACGTTAACTTCAATCTTGTTTTTTCCTTCTAAAATACTTACAGGCTTTTCGAAAACAACTGCACCAAGTGCATTACAAACAATTACTTTTGCATCCATTGCTTTTTGAGAGTTAACTTTTAAAAATGTTACTTCATTAGCTGGATTTGGAAATAATTCAAGAGAAGATAATGCATTATTGGTTATTTCATTAACACCTAAAACCGCATTATATTTAACACTTATTTGAACCGAATCATTAGCGTTTGCTGTATTTACAAATGTATATTTTACTAGGCTATATCCAACTGTTGCAGCTTCATCTAAATCAGCAATTAACATATTGTATGAGCCTTGAAGTTCTGAAGCGCTCTGCCCTGCAGTAAGCGTAAGAGATGTTGGCGACACAAAAACTTGATCGCCGTAGCAAGAACCAGCAAAACAAAAATAAGCAGAAGCTGTAGTTGAGGCTGCACTATGTAACACAATATCGTAACGTTTAGCATTATATGATTTCGTTGATGTACTTGTGTTAGTAATATCAAACGTAGTTTTTACGTTTGTGCTTGCAGTGGTTGTAACAACAACAATTTCATTAGCCGCGAGTGTTGCTGATGCGCTACTATTGGTAAGTAAAATGCTCGACTGTGAAAAACCGTTTAGACAAAAAACAGAAAGTAAAATAAGTATTGATTTTTTCATTTTTATAAATTTAAAAAAAGCCTTGCCGTAAATGGCAAGGCTTAATTATTAATACAAATTATTATTTAGTAACAGTTAATTTTTTAACCATTGAACCATTATTCGATTCAACCATTACATTATACAAACCAGATGCAAATTCTTTAGCATCTAATTGAATAGTATTAACACCTACAGCTAATTGAACTTGTTTACTAAAAACAACTTGTCCTAATGTGTTAATTACAACAACGTTTGCGTTTCCAGAAAGCACAGAACTAATATTTAAGGTAGTTTCTCCATTTGTAGGGTTTGGATACAAATCAAAACTAACATTACTAGAAACGTTATTTTTAATTGAAGTTGGATTAGCTTGTGCTAAGTTGATATTATCAACATACATGTTATTTCCATAATCGGATGTAGCAACAAATTTTACTAAAACTTGTGGTGCATTTGAATAAGAAGTTAATGCAACGTTAACCGTTTTCCATTGCGTAGCATTTGGAACGAAAGCAGATGTTACGTTTGGAGAAGTAGCTAAAGCTGCACCAGCTTGACTAAATACCGTTGCCCAATTAGCTCCACAATCAGTAGAAACTTTAACTTCTAATTTATCAACTTCCATATTTGGAGCTGCAGTATAAGGAGCATAAGCAACATCAAAAGATAACACCGGCGCATTGATTGCAGTTAAATCAGATGGTGGTAAATATAAATCATCAGCGTCTCCATTTGCAGAATTATTATAGAAATCATATTTAGCAGCACCAGTATTGCTACCATAAGCACCAACAGCACCATTTCTGCTCCAAGTTGGACCAGCATTTGCGTTAACTAAAGTCCAGTTTGCTGGAGGGAATGTTACAGCCGTAAAAGGCTCAACAACAGGTCCTGCAAAATAAGTAGGTGAACAAATAAAACCTTGGCTTAATTTATTATTAGATACGTTAAATTCGCCACCGCTAACTCCAGAAATATTATAAGAGTATGTATGAGAACCAGCTGTAGTAGTTAACATATTCATTGGAATTGTTGTAGAAGCTCCAGCAGCAAGGTTACCTGTCCAAACAACATTTGGGCCAGCAACTGCATCTAATGCAGGAGAAACAGTAAATGCAGTAATTGCATTAGAACCAATATTTTTAACAGTAACAGTTGGAATTAGAGTAGTAGAACAAACAACAGCACCTATGTTTGCAGATATTGCCTTAGCATCATTTAATAAACCGGCAATATTTGCTAAGCTAGCCTGTTGAACTTTTTTGTTTCCATCATCTTGAATAAATCCAACAAAAGCAACTTCAGATTTATCTCTGATATATGAAGGTAATACACAGTTGATGGTAAATGATTGTGTTTGACCAACAGTCCAGGCAGAAGCCATTGCAGTTCCCATACTTGTTGTAACTGTTCCTGATTGAGTTGTAGGATACGATTTTACAGCTACGTCTTCAAAATCTTTTTCTCCATTTGTTCCCGGAGCAGTTGCAAAATTAATATGTCTTTCAATCATAACTAAACGGTAAACTAAAGCGCCAGTAGATGTATAGTTTGCTGTTGCTTGAATATTAACAGTAACAGTAACTGCTGTAAATGTTGGATTCCAAGCACGATTCATTGAAATTGAGAATGGTGATGTATAAGAAGATGCAGCAGCAAATAAAGCGTTGCTTCCATAAAAAGCATGGTCATTTGCGGCTCCACCACCTGGAATAGCCCAAAGGTGTTCACCATCTATTCTTGCCTGTGGAGCAGAGTTAATTCCGCTTGTAGGAGCAGTCGTAGAAGTCCAAGCAGACATATAACCATATCCTGCAGGAGAAGCGCCATAACGCCATTGAATTTCTGATTGATTTGTTTTCCATAAAGACCAAGTATTTGTTGGTGCTGATGGAATAGGCACTTGCCACTTAATCGCTACCACCTTAGTTGTGTTTGTAGGGCTAGCTAAAGTAATGTTTAAGCCAGGATTTGTTGATGCACACGGAGGACAATTTTCCCCTGTGAATTCTTCGAATAATGATAAACGTGGACTCTGAGCAAACACAGTCATTCCAGCAATCATTAAACCTAAGGTTAATAGATTTTTTTTCATGTGATTAATTTTTAAATTGATTTAGTTAATATTATAGCAAATATAACCATCAAAATTAATAGTATCAAATAGAATAGTGTTAAAAACAAAGGGTTTTTGCTCTTTCAAAACCAATAAATATAGGCTATCAAGGCAACTATAAGATATATAATTCCATATTAGCTCAAAAGCTAAAGTTTATGAAGTAAAAAAGCTGCACTTTTTTGAAATGCAGCTTTTTCAAATACAAAAAATGATTAATTATTTTGTAATAATAAGTTTTGTTGATTTTTTTATTTCATTTGACTCTACTATTACATTATAAATTCCAGAAGACAAATTTTTAGATTCAAAATTAATAGTGTTAGTACCTGTAGTTAATTTATACAAATTGCTATATACTACCTGCCCCATTACATTCATAATTTTTAATGTAATATCATTAACGTCGTTTGAATTAACCGTAACATTTACGTTATCAATAGCTGGATTTGGAAAGACATTTAATGAAAAACTCGAGGTCTCATTGTTATGTCTTAATCCTAAAGGTTGGTTATAACCTAAAAAAAATGCCAAAGTATCATTTGCGTTAGCAACGTTAAAAACTTTATACTTCACAACGTAACTTCCAGTACTTGGTCCCTCTTCTAAATCAATTGAAAATGGCTGGCCATTGTCTTTTGTGTTATCTGCAAAGGGAAAAGTAGTGCTTGTTTGGCCAGAAGCTAATAAAATAGTGTAGTCAGCGGAGCTAGGTGTGCTTACGGGAGGGGTAAAACAATTGAATCCAAAACAAAAATAAGTTGTTGGTGCGTTTGCTGCAATGGTTTGATCTAACATTGGAGATTGAGAAATAATTGTCCTTGTTACATTAAAGGTTTGTGTAATGGTAGCATTATTTTTAATTAGCATTTTTGTAATTTCTAAAACATTTGGTGAAGTTGATTCATAAATAAAACCACCATTTGAAAGAGTTGCAGTTGGAACAAAACTCGCGTTTGTTTTATAAACAGAAAAGCTTTGAGCAAAACAAATCGCAGAAAAACTAACAGCAATTAAAGTAAATAATTTTTTCATTTTTTTTAGTTTAGATAAGTGATAATTAAAAAATAAAAGCCGACCAAAATGGTCAGCTTTTATAACAAATTAAATAAAATTATTTAGAAACAGTAAGTTTCTCTGTAGTTATTTTATTTCCTACAATTATTTTTACAAAATAAATCCCTGTTGTTAAGTTTGAAGCATCTAATTCAATTGAATGAATTCCTTTTTCTAATTCTGCCGAATAATTAAATACTTCAGCTCCTAAAATATTAAACATTTTAACAGCTACTTTTTCGTTCTTACTTATCAATAAAGCTAAAGTTGCCTTATCGGAAGTAGGGTTTGGAAATAAATTTGCAGAAAATTCTTCAGATGCGTCATATTTAGTAACTCCAGTAGGAAACCCATTAACAATAGTTATTGGACCACTATTTCCACTAATTATATTTTGTTGAGTTTCTGTAACAAATGCAACTAATTTTAATTTAGAAAGCAAAACGTTAGTTTTAATAGCGCCACCACTTACTGTTAAAGGGTATTGTGCAGGAATAGAATAAGTATACGTTTTTGCAAAAGTATAACCAGTAGTTGTTGTACTAATTAAGTCGCCCCATTGACCAGTAATCATGTGACGTAACATTTTGTTATGTTGATATTGTTTTCCAACAGGGTTTGAAGCATACCACATTGCCGGATAATATGTAAGGCCCCCCGTTTGTGGTCCTAAAACACTGTCTTGAACTAATGCTAAATTAAAATAATTTGTAGGATTTACACTGTTACCAGTATAATATACTTCTGCAGCAACAGTTAATATATTCGTTGCAGCGTCAATTGTTCCTTGTAAAGCAACATTTAGATTAGAAGCTTGATTAATAACTTGAGCAGCAGTTGTGGCCCAATAACCACGACTTTGGGCTGTGCCAGGAGTTGTAGTATTTTGACTATACGCTGAGAATAACTGTCTGTTAACAGTTCCAGCAGGATAACCAGTTAAATTTGATTGGCCAGCAATTGCCGTTCCAAAAGCAGTTCTGAAATCAGGAGCACCAGATGCTGGGTTTGCATAACCTCCTACGTGGATGTTAATTGCATATGCATTACCCGGATAAAAAGCAATAATTTGATCTGCTTTTTTGTGTCCATCAGGACAATATGTGCAAGTGATACCCGTGAACTCTTCTAAAATAAGTTTTCTATTTGAAGGCGTTGTACTTACGGGTAGTTGAGCAAACGCTGTAAAAGCAGTGGTTGCAGCTATAATACTTAGTAATTGTTTTTTCATGTTTATTTTTTTTGTTAGTTATACTTTTTCGAACTTTAAGTACTAAGGTAATAAATAAATTATTTAAAACCAATGTTAATCTGTTAAAAAAATGGCGGCCTAATTATAGCCACCGTTTTTTGAAAACCATCTTTTTATTTTGAGATAATTAATTTTTTGATACTAGAACTTTTGCCCGAATCAATTACCACAAAATAAACGCCATTGTCAAAATCACTAGTATCAATGTATAGATGGTTTGAACTTGGATTTAATACCACTTGTTTTAAATAAATAATCTGTCCAATAACATTAATTATTTTAACATTTGAGATACTTGCATTGTCAGATTTAATTTTTACAGTAGTGCCATTATTTGCCGGATTTGGGTAAAGCGAAATATTTGAATCATCGCGACTATTTTTTGTAACTCCTAAAGGTAAAACGGAAAGGTTAATATTATCAATATACAAATTGTTACCATTATCATTAGTAGTTTTAAATTTCACTAAAACATTCGGGCTATTAAACCCTGTCAGAGCAATCTTTTCATTTATCCAGTCTTGCGCTAAAGACGGAATAAATGCAGTTGCTGAAACACCTGTTGTAATAAGTTGTTGTCCAGCCTTACTGTATACGTTTGTCCATGTTACACCACAATCATTTGAAACCAAAACATCTAATTGGTCATTCTCATTATTTTTAACCGCTTTAGATAAATCAAATGATAAAGTTGGCGTTACCGCCCCACTTAAATCTGCCGGTGGTAAATACAATTCATCTACATCACCAATTAAAGTATTATTAAAAAAATTCATTTTAACACACCCATCATTAGCAGTATTAGCAAAACTTCCGGCGTTAACTTCTCTACTCCAAGTAATACTGTTAAATGAATTTATACCTGTCCATTTTAATGGAGGAAATGTAGATAAATTAAATTCTTCGCTTACCGGTGTTGATTGGTAATCTGAAGCCACTAAATATTGCTTTGATGTTAATGATTCATTAATTAAATAATATGGAGTGCTTGTTGCTATTTGGTATGAAAAAGTATGGGCACCAGTTGCCGTTGGAGTAGTGATGGCGTTTAAAACAATTGTCGTAGAAGCATTAACTGCTAGGTTGCCAGACCAAGCAGTTGTGTTACCTGCAATTCCATCGGTAAATGGAATAATTGTGCATGACGTTAATGCAGATGGACCATTGTTTTGAAAAGTTACTTGTGAAGCAATTGTAGAAGTACAAGATACATTTACATTTGCATCAACAGCAGTTAAACTAAACGTTGCAGGAAAAGGAACCTTATCAGCTCTTACAGCTTGTAAAACAAATTTATTTGTTTCGTTTTGAATAAAACCAACAAAAGCAATTTCGCTTTTATTTCTAGTGTAAGAAGGAATTGGACAATTAATTGCAAAAGTATAAGTTTGTCCACTTACCCATGCATTTGGCAACACAAACCCATTGTTTATAGATGGAAAAGATTTTATACCAACATCTTCAAAATTCTTCTCGCCATTTGTACCTGGAGCAGATGCAAAGGAAATTAGTCTTTCCACCATAACTGTACGAAATTTTAAAGCATTTGTTGAAGCGGTATAGTTTTGAGTAGCCTGCACCGTAACCGTAACGTCAACAGAGTTACAACCATTTCCCCAAGCACGATTCATTGTAATTGAAAATGGTGAAGTTATTGCCTGCGCAGTGTTTATTAATCCAGTAGTTATATTTCCAGCATGATCAGAAGAAGCACCAAAAGCTGTTAAGTTTTGCCCATCAATTCTGCCTGATGGCGCTGAATTTATTGCGTAATAAGTACTTCTAATATTAATTTCTGTTTTATTAGTTTGGTACAAAGACCAAGTATTGCTTGGCGCAGAAGGTATTGCCACTTGCCATTTAATAGCAATTATTTTTGCTGAATTTGCGTTTAAAGTAGCATTTAAACCAGGGTTAGTGCTTGCACATGGCGGACAATTTTCTCCTGTAAACTCTTCGCATAAAGATAAACGAGGCGTTTGAGCAAATGCAGTAACTGCTGCAAATACTAATGTTGTTAAAAGTAAATTTTTTTTCATTTTATTTTTTTAATTAAAAAGCTGTATTAAAAACTTCTCTAACAAATGTAATAAACTAAAACGATAAAGCAAATTTCCCTAAATGTTAAATATTGGGTTCAAAACCTGACTTTTATTCCCTAATTTTGCGGCAAAATGATCCTAAATAAAAAGCTTGAGGGGATTTTTAATTCAAAATTTCAAACCATAAACCTTAACCAAAACCATTGGCTACAAGGTTTAAACGGATCCTCATTGTCTTTTTTTATTCAATCACTTTATTTAACTCAAAAAAAAAGTTGTGTTATTGTTGCCTCTGATAAAGAAAAGGCAGCCTATTTACTAAATGATTTAGAAACGCTTTTGCCAAACGAAAAAATTTCTTTTTTTCCGGAATCATACCGGCAACCTTATCAAATAGAAAAAACAACCAATGCTAATATTCAGGAAAGAGCTGAGGTTTTAAATCTCTTAACAAAAGATAATTATCTTGGAATAGTAATAACTTATCCTCAAGCTCTTGCCGAAAGAGTAACGCTAAAACAAAAACTTCTTCAAAATACACTTCAAATTAAAAAAGGAGAAAAACTTTCCATCGATTTTATTTCTGAGTTTTTATTATCCTTTGATTTTGAAAATGTAGATTTTGTTTTTGAACCTGGTCAGTTTAGTGTTAGAGGAGGTATAATTGATATTTTTTCGTTTGCAAACGAATTTCCTTATAGAATAGAATTGTTTGGCAATGAGGTAGACGCTATTAAAACTTTTGATCCGGCCGATCAATTATCAAACGCTAAATTTGATTTTGTAACTATAATTCCAAACATTAATTCAAACGTTTTTACTGAAGAAAAAGTTTTGTTGTTTAATTATTTTAATAAAAACAATGCTTTTTTATTTATTGAAGATGCGCAACACGTTTTAGATGTTTTTGATAAAAAATTTGACGCGGCAGAAAAAGCCTTTCAACAATATGCTGGCGAAATAAAACAAATAGAACCCGAAAAATTATATGCAAAATCTGAAGAATTAAAAGAACAATTTAAAAACTTTACTTGTTTCGAGTTTGGACTTAGATCAATTCTTTCTTCTGAAAACATAATTTTTAATCAGCGTCCTCAACCATCCTTCAATAAAAATTTTGATTTATTAATTGCCAACTTAAAAGAAAACAAAGCAAAAGGTTACGAAAATTTTTTCTTAACAGATAATGTAAAACAAGCTGATAGATTAATAAGCATCTTTAACGATTTGCTTGCGAAAGAACACCGAACCTATGATACAATAATTGATTATTTACAATTAGACATTCACGAAGGTTTTATAGATGACGAATTTAAAATAGCTGTTTACACCGACCATCAAATATTTGAACGTTACCATAGATTTAAGCTTAAAGAATTAAAACATAAAAGTGCCGAAGCCTTTACAATTAAAGAACTCCTCACTTTAAATCCTGGAGATTATGTAACTCACATCGACCATGGTATTGGGCGTTTTGCTGGCTTACAAAAAATAAATACAAACGGTAAAGTACAAGAAAGTGTAAAATTATTATTTAGAGATAATGATATACTTTATGTAAGTATTCATAGTTTACATCGCATAAGTAAGTTTAGCGGTAAAGAAGGTCATGCTCCTCGTATCGATAAATTAGGAAGTTCAAATTGGGCAAACTTAAAATTAAAAACTAAGCGCAATGTAAAAGAATTAGCTTATGATTTAATAAAATTATATGCAGAAAGAAAATCAAGACCCGGACATGCTTTTCCAAAAGATAATTATTTACAACACGAATTAGAAGCTTCCTTTATTTACGAGGATACGCCTGATCAAATAAAGGTTACCAAAGATGTAAAACGAGATATGGAAAAACCGCATCCTATGGATAGATTAGTGTGCGGTGATGTTGGTTTTGGAAAAACAGAAATTGCTATTCGAGCAGCATTTAAAGCAGTGTGCGATAGCAAACAAGTCGCCATTTTAGTTCCTACAACTATTTTAGCTTATCAGCATTTTAAAACTTTTAAAGAGCGTTTAAAAGATTTACCTTGTAATGTAGATTATATTAATCGCTTTAGATCACCTAAACAAGTAAAAGAAACTTTACAAAATTTAGCTGAAGGAAAATTAGATATTATTATTGGCACACATAAATTAGTTGGTAAAGATGTTAAGTTTAAAGATATCGGCTTATTAATAATTGATGAAGAACAAAAGTTTGGCGTTAGTATAAAAGATAAATTAAAAACTTTTAAAACCAATATAGATACTTTGACATTAACTGCAACTCCAATTCCCAGAACTCTACAATTTAGTTTAATGGGGGCTCGCGATTTGTCTGTTATTTCTACTCCTCCACCCAACCGCTATCCTGTGCAAACCGAATTACATTCCTTTGATGAAGAACTTATTCGTGATGCTATTAGCTACGAATTAAAACGTGGCGGCCAAGTATTTTTTGTACACAACAAAGTGCAAAACATTATGGATATTACTGGCATCATTCAACGCTTAGTTCCTGATGCTCGAATTGCAATTGGTCATGGCCAAATGGATGGAGATAAATTAGAAGATGTGATGTTGGGTTTTATGGAAGGCGATTATGATGTTTTAGTTGCCACAACAATTATTGAAAGTGGTTTAGATATTAGTAATGCTAATACAATTATTATTAACGACGCTCAAAATTTTGGATTAAGCGATTTACACCAAATGCGTGGTCGTGTTGGTAGAAGCAATAAAAAAGCATTTTGCTATTTACTTGCGCCATCACAAATTATGCTCACCAGCGAAGCACAAAAAAGATTAAAAGCAATTGTAGATTTTAGCGATCTTGGAAGTGGTTTTCAAATTGCCATGCGCGATTTGGATATTCGTGGAGCTGGAAATTTATTAGGCGGAGAACAAAGTGGATTTATAAACGATATGGGTTTTGATACCTATATGAAAATTTTGAATGAAGCCATTGAAGAATTAAAAGAAGAAGATTGGTATAAAGATGTTGTTGGCGATGAGCATGAATCTGATAAATCTATTTTCTCTCGTCAGTTTGTAAAAGAAACGGTTATTGATACAGACTTACCTTTATTAATTCCAGATACTTATGTAACCAGTTTAACCGAAAGATTATTACTATACAGAGAACTGGATAACATTACAAAAGAAGAAGACTTATTAAAGTTTGAAAATAATTTAAAAGATAGGTTCGGCGCACTTCCAATAGAAGCAATTGAATTAATAAACGTTGTGCGCATGCGTTGGAAAGCGATGAAGTTAGGTTTTGAAAAATTAACTTTAAAAAACAAAAAGTTATTGGCTTATTTCTTAAATAAACAAGAAAGCGATTATTTTTCTAGTCCCATGTTTCAGGCGGCTTTGCTTTTTGCCCAAAAATATCCTAATCTTTGTACTTTAAAAGAACAAAATAAAAAACTGTATTTAACTGTAGAAGATGTTGATTCCGTAAAACGCTCAGCAGAAGTATTAACACAAATAGAAGATTTAATTCAATTCCCAGAAGTATCACAAAATGAAAGCTAGATCAAGAACCATAATTATTTTAGGGCTGCTGTTTGGATATATCCTGCTACAATTTTTGTGGTGGGAAGTTTTATTAGTAAAACAAACTGGTCAAATAATCGATCTAAAACAAAAAATATCAGAACTCACTCTTACTAATGATTCAGAATTAATCAGGGAAATAAATTTCCTGCATCAAAAAAAGAAAATGCAAGTAATAATGGTAGTGGGTGAAGGAACTATTTTCTTATTGCTGCTTTTATTTGGGATTTATAAAATTAAACAAGCGCAGGATAAAGAAACGGCTCTTAATAATCAACAAAAGAATTTTTTCTTAAGTATTACGCATGAATTAAAAACACCAATAGCAGCAACTAAATTACAATTACAAACTTTACAAAAACAAAAGTTATCTGAAATTACTCAACAAGAATTAATTGCAAATGCATTAACAGAAACCGAAAGATTAAATTCATTAATTGATAATGTGCTTTTAGCAAGCAGATTAGATGCCGGTGAGTTTATCTTTAAACTTGAAAAGCAAAATATTAGCGAATTAACACTTAAAATCTTAAATCGCTATTATAAAAAAGAAATTGATAAAGGCGAACTAAAATTAAAAATACAAGAAAATATTTTTGCGGAAATTGATGTTACAATTTTTCCCTCTATTATTACAAATTTAGTTGATAACGCCATTAAGTATTCACCAGAACAAAAAGAAATCTTGATCGATTTATTAGAAGAAAAAAGCAATATTTTATTGCGAGTTAAAGATAACGGCCTTGGTGTTTCCGATTCAGATAAAGAAAAAATATTTACTAAATTTTATAGAGCAGGAAACGAAAGCACTCGCAACTCTAAAGGAACCGGACTTGGATTATATATTGTAAAATACATTGTAAAAAATCACAATGCTTCCGTAACAGTAAAAAACAATTTGCCCATTGGTAGTAATTTTGAAATACACTTTAATGCTAGTTAAATTTTTTAAAAATATTATTTGTGTTTTAATTTTGCTCCTTTTAGGCTGTAAGACTTCAAATGATAATAAAGAAAAAGCAGCAATAACGCTTACAAAAGACACAAGTATTAAATACGCGAAACGTTTTGCCATTGCAAGTAATAATAATATTACAATGTTGTATCTATTTGGAAACAAAGATAATTTTGACACAACAGCCACTTACATAGTCTACGCCGACTCCAGTGCAATAGAAAACATTCCAAAAAACATTACGGCTGTAAAAAGTCCTTGTAAAAACATTGCCGCACTTAGCAGCATTTATGCCACCATGTTGTGTGAATTAGGATTAATAGATAATATTATAGCAATAGATAATATTGATTATTACAATAATGCAGAAATAATTTCTAGATTCAATTCTAACCAAATAATAGAACTCTCTAAAGGAATTGATATTGATTTGGAACAAACCATTCAATTAAATCCCGATATTATTTTTACTTTCGGAATGGGTGACCCAAAAAAAGATGTAAACCCAAAACTTTTACAAACTAAAATTCCTGTAGCAATTAGTTTAGATCATAAAGAAGAATCTCCCTTAGCGCGCGCAGAATGGATTAAGTTTTTTGCCGCCTTTGTAAATAAAAAAGAACTGGCAGACTCTATTTTTAATTCAGTTGAAAAAAAATACAATGAATTAACAGCTCTTGCAAGTTCAGTTGAAAATAAACCTTCTGTTTTTAATGATGTAAAATACAGTGATTCGTGGTTTATGCCCGGAGGTAAAAGTTATGTAGCAAATTTAATTAATGATGCTGGTGCAAATTACTTATGGAGAGACGATGCTAACTATGGGAGTATTCCCTTGAGTTTTGAGCAGGTATATGTTAAAGCTAAGGAGGCCGATTTTTGGATAAATCAATCTACGCTAAAAACAAAAACAGAATTATTAAGTTTTGATAAACGTTATTCTGAATTTAAAGCATTTAAAAATGGTAATTTGTTTAATAATACCAAAACAACAAATAAAAAAGGATATAGTACCTATTGGGAAACCGGCATGATTTATCCCGATAAAATTTTAAGCGACTTAATTCAAATTTTTCATCCCGAATTAAAATCGGAAATTAAAAATAATTATTATTACTACGAGCAATTAAATTAAATTTTGGAGAAAAAAACTACTATAAAATTTTTGATTTTAATTTGCCTTCTAATAACAGCTGGCTTTTTAAGCTTATTTTTTGGGGGCAGCGAAACCATAAACTTTCATGAGCTTTCATTAAACAACTTTATATTCTGGCAAATACGCTTTCCAAAAACCATTACGGCAATTATCGCAGGTTGTACACTTTCGGCAGCGGGTTTAATTTTGCAAATTATATTTAGAAATCCGCTAGCTGGTCCATATGTTTTAGGCATTAGTTCTGGCGCTTCATTAATGGTTGCCATTAGCATTCTTGCAGGAAGTTCGCTACATCTACTCTCAGACTTTTTTATTGGTAAAACGATTATAGTCTTATCGGCAATTACAGGAAGCTTGTTGGTGACTGCTCTTATATTGGCAATCTCAAAAAAAGTAAATAGCAATATTGTTTTATTACTTATTGGCTTAATGATTTCACAAATTTGTGGGGCAATTCAAACCGCATTAGAATATTTTTCAGACGCTAACAGTTTAAAGAGTTTTGTAGTTTGGGGAATGGGTTCACTCTCAAACACAACTAACTTCGACCTGCTAATCTATTTTCCAATTGCATTAATTTTTTTAATTGCCATTATCTTTTTTGTAAAACCCCTAAACGCATTATTGTTAGGTGAAAATTATTCTCAAAATATTGGCATTAATTTTAAATCAAGTCGATTTTATTTGATATTAATCTCATCGGTATTAACAGGATTAACAACTGCGTTTTGTGGCCCTATTGCTTTTATTGGAATTGCCGTGCCAATATTATCTCGAATGATTTTTAAAAACTCAAAACAACACTTACACATTATTTCATGTTTATTACTTGGTAGTATTATTCTTTTACTTTCAGATACGCTAGCTAACTCTGTTATTAAAAATATTTCTCTGCCAATAAATATGTTAACCACATTTATTGGTGCCCCTTTAGTTATATACCTTATGTTTAAAAACAAAAGTTGGTAATGGAAAAAAAAGAAAGCATAGTTTTTAAAAATGCATCGTTAGGTTATAAAAAAAATAACCAAGACACTTGCGTTCTAAAAGAGATTAACCTTAGTTTTTACCAAGGAGATTTTGTTGGAATAGTTGGCTTAAATGGCATTGGAAAATCAACCTTATTAAAAAGTCTTTGTGGTCTTTTACCGCTATTAAGTGGTGAAATATTAATTAACCAAAAATCTATTTCTAGCTATAATCTAAACGAATTAGCAAAAAAAATTGCCATTGTTTTAACTGAAAAAATTGGCGGCTTTAATTTAACATCTTATGATGTGGTTGCTGCGGGACAAATGCCTTATACAAATTCATTTAACAAATTACATTCTAAAAATTTAGAAATAATTGAAGCCGCTATTAATGCTTGTGATTTAAAAAATCATGAGCATAAATTATTAAACGAATTAAGTGATGGTTTATTTCAAAAAACAATAATTGCAAAAGCGCTGGCTCAAGAAACTCCAATAATGTTACTGGATGAGCCAAGCGCATTTTTAGACTATTCTTCTAAACATAATTTATTTTTATTATTAAAAAAATTAGCAACAGACCAAAATAAATGTGTCTTGGTTAGTTCTCACGATTTAGATTTACTTTTAAAATATTGCTCTAAACTATTAGTTATTTCTAATTCTGGTATAGAACTAATACCAGTATCAGAAGCCAAAACAAATAAAGTTTTTCAAGAAATGGGTGGCGGATTTATATAATTCTACCTCTATATCTTTGTAACTTACAAACATTCTAAAAAAAACACAGCAATTATTTAATTAAACTATTATTTTTGCAGCACTTATGAGTTTACTAGTAAAAAAATCAAAATTACCCAATGCCGGAAAAGGCTTATTCACAACTAAACCTATTAAAAAAAATTCGAAAGTTATTGAGTATAAAGGTGAAATTATTGACTGGAAAGAATATGAAAAAAGAGTATTACTTAACAGAGACGGTTATTTATTTTATATCAATAAAAAGCGTTGCATAGATGCTTTTGATACACCGCAACACCTTGCCAGATTTGCAAACGATGCGGCTGGCCTTGGTCGTGTAAAAGGTTTAAAAAACAATGCTAATTATGAAATTTTTGGCAACAAATGTTATATCGTTTCTTCGCGAGATATTGAAGCTGGAGAAGAGATTTTTGTAAATTACACTAAAGAATACTGGGATTGTGTTAGATATAATATTAAGCACAATTTTTAAAAAACAAAATAATACTATCTTTATTCTAATTTAAAAATTAGTAAGCTAACGATTAATTAAATTTTATAATGAGTAAATTTTTAATAGTTGGTTTAGGTAATATTGGTGACGAATACAATGAAACTCGCCACAATATTGGCTTTAAAGTTGTTGATTATTTAGCTGCAGATTCAGGCGTAAAGTTTACTTCAGAAAGATATGCTGATGTAGCACAGTTAAAATACAAAGGCAAACAACTTATTCTTATTAAGCCAAACACTTTCATGAATTTAAGCGGTAAAGCCGTTAACTATTGGCTACAATCCGAAAAAATTGAAATTGAAAACACAATGGTTATTGTTGACGATTTAGCTTTACCATTTGGGAAAATTCGTATTGGTCCAAAAGGTGGCGATGGTGGACATAACGGCCTCAAAAGCATTCAAGAAACTTTAAATACTGCTAACTATCCGCGTTTACGTTTTGGTATCAGTAATGAATTTAATAAAGGTGCGCAAGTAAATTACGTTTTAGGAGAGTGGAATGAAGAAGAATTAAAAACATTAAACGATAGAATTAAAATAGCAGCAGATGCCGTAAAAGCATTTTCGTTTATTGGTTTACCACGCTGTATGAATGAGTTTAACAACAAGTAATTTTTTCTATTATCTTTAAATAATGCTTTACAGTGAAATAATAGGACAAAAAGAAGCCAAGCACCGTTTAATTAAAATGGTTGTTGAAGAACGAGTTCCGCATGCCTTATTATTTACCGGAAAAGAAGGTAGTGGCAATCTTCCCGCCGCCCTTGCATTTGCCCAACATTTATTTTGTAAAAACAAAACAGAAATAGGAGCTTGTGGATCTTGCACCTCATGTAATAAAGTTTCAAAATTAATACATCCTGATTTACATTTTGTTTTTCCTATTGCTAAAAGCAAAGAAGTTAAAAGCAGCAATGATTTAATTAAAGAATTTAGAGAAACCTTTTTAGCAAATCCTTACATAAGTTTAACTGACTGGTTTAATGAGCTAGACGCTGAGAATAAACAACCAATAATTCCGGTTGAAGAAGCCAACGATATTTTAAAAAAATTAAGTTATACAAGCTACGAAGGCTCCTATAAAATAATGCTTATTTGGCAGCCAGAAAAAATGAATGCCGAAGCTGCTAATAAACTCTTAAAAATATTAGAAGAGCCTCCTGAAAAAACAATTTTTATTTTAGTTAGTAATCATAGCGAACAATTGTTAGCCACGATTATTTCGCGAGTGCAACAAATTCCATTTTACAGCTCTACTGAGCAAGAAATTTCGGATGCCTTAATTTATAACTATAAAGTTAATCCAGAAATTGCAAAACAAACTGCTATTCTTGCAAATGGAAATTACGCTGAAGCTGTTAGTTTATTAACTCATAACGAAGAAAGTGTGTCTTTTTTAAGTCACTTTCAAAATTTTATGCGCTTGGCACTTAAATTTGACGCAGGCAAAGCAATAACATGGATTGATGAAAATGCAGCGACTGGTCGCGAAAAACAAAAACAGTTTTTGCAATATGGCTTAGAAGTTTTTAGAGATAGTTTAATGTATAATTTTGGCGACAAAAACTTAGTGAGGTTAAGTGGGCAAGAAAAACAATTTCTAGAAAAATTTGCGCCATTTGTAAATCAAAAAAATTACGAAAAGTTAGTCGAAGAATTTAATAGTAACTATTACTATATCGAAAGAAATGCAAATCCTAAAATTTTATTTATGGATTTGATTTTAAAAACCAATGAGTTAATTAATTTAAAATAAAAAAGGTTGCTAAATCGACAACCTTTTTTTATTAAAAAAAATCATCCAATTACTACTTGGCAATAATAATCTTTTTAGTAAGTTCTTTATTATTTGAATTAACTTTTATAAAATAAACACCGTTTGAAACATCGCTTAAATTTATATTTTTAATCAAATTATCGTTTTTAGTGTCTGTTTCATAAACTAATTCGCCAATTAAACTATAAACCTTAATTTTTACTATTTCATTTCTTGAATTATTCAATTTTAATTCAAATTGTCCATTGTTTGGATTCGGATAAATTTCATAATTGATAGTTTCAATCTCGGCATTTTTAATCCCTGTTGGTATTAAAGCTGGTGCAACAACATTTACTTGAATCATTTGCATGTTTTGAGAACTTGTAGTTTTAAAAATAAATTGATTTACGCAAGTTGAAGATGATCCGCCACAAGATACCGTAACGGTTAAACAAATACTATATGTTCCGGAAGCAGAATAAGTGTGCGAAGTATACAATGTATTGCTTACGCTATTATCTCCCCAGCTCCATGTTGCCGCAACAACATTCCAAGGAGATGCAGGGGTTGCATCCCAAACAAAAGAAGTTGTACTAGTGTTTGGAGCGAGACTAAAATTTGAATTAGCAACACAAGGTGCACTTGTTACATTAACCAACTGTATTATACTATCCTTACAAAAAATATTATTTGAGTCGTAAGCCTTAAAATAAACAGAGTATGCTCCGCTGCTAGTATATGTATGGGAAGGAGAGTTTGAAGTACTTGTAAAACCATCGCCGAAATTCCAATAGTAGCTTGTGTTAGCATTTGTACCTGTTGAAGTGCTATTAAAATTAACTAGGCCGTTTGCACCTTGTGTGTTTGTGAAACCAGCATTAATGTTACATGTATTTGAAGTAACTGTAACTACTTGAGAAGTTGTACTAACACAATTTGAAAAATTATTCATTGCAGATAATGTAACGGTAAATGTTCCGTTGTTTACATAAGTTTGTGAGGGATTTGCTCCGCTACCAAATGTGTTATTACCAAAACTCCAAGAATAAGTTGTCTGCGCTATCGTTCCTGTTGAAGTACTGCTAAAATTAACCAAACCATTAGCACCTTGTGTAAAAGAAAAATTAGCGTTTAATACACAGGGGTAAGAATTAACAAATACTGAAATAACCGAAGAGTCCATGCAAGTTGAAGTAAAATTATTATTTGCATATAAAATAACACTATATACACCGTTTGAACTATATGTATGCGATGTTGAAACTCCACTTCCATTAACCGAGGCATCACCATAATTCCATGCATAAGTTGTCCCTGCAACTGTGCCAGTTGATGTGCTAGTAAAAGTAACTTGACCGTTACTGCCTTGGGTAGAAGAAAAATTGGCGTTTACATTACATGTTGATGTAATTATATTTGAAATTGTTATAGTTTGCTGAGAACTTACTGAACATGACGGCACAGTTGTAGTAAATATTAAACTTACGATATACGTTCCATTTGCAGTGTATGTAGCAGACGGGAAGGTAACTGTGCTTCCAGTAGAAGTTGCCGAATTGCCAAAATTCCATGAATAATAACTTGTTGGGTTTGTATTAGTAGAAGCGTTGGCGCTTTCAAATTGCACATTACCATTTGCATTTAACGTATAGTTAAAATTTGCTGTACATTGTGCCAAAGAGTTACCGATGTTTAACACAAGCAATAAGCTAAGAACGAGCGATAGGTTAGTAAATATTTTTTTCATGTTAATAATTTTTAATAAAGCTAAGTTACTTATAATAATACAATTTAATCTTTAGTATTGATGAAACGCACTGATTTTTTTATAAGTGGTTGGGTTTATTGAGTGGTTTGACTTTTGGCAAATAAATTAATCAAAAAAAGCGAAGTTCTCACTTCGCTTTTTATATTTAGAAATTTTATTAAGGTTTTATTTTTACAATTTTAAATTCTGTTCTACGATTTTCAGCATGTTGCTCTTCGCTGCAAGGAACAACAATCTTGCCTTCACACTTACAATCGTTTATTAATTTAGATTCTCCATAACCTTTACCGTAAATACGAGTAGGGCTAACTCCTTTTGATACAACATATCCTGCTGATGCTTTTGCACGTCTATCAGACAAAGAAAGATTGCTTGCTGCACTTCCTCTACAGTCTGAGTGAGAACTTAATTCTATAACAATACTTGGGTTATCGGTTAACAATGTTACAATTTTATTTAACTCACCTTTTGCATCTTCTCTAACCGTTGATTTACCTAAATCAAAATAAATAGGACGTAAATCAACAACTTTTCCAATATCTGCACCTAATTTTATTTTGTACATTTTAGTATTTAAATAATCATGTAATAAAACATAACCTTCTTTTTTAATAGTAATATCAACAGGTTGAATTTTGGTGATATACCCTTCTTTTTCTAATTTAATAACATAAGATAAATCATCCCCTACTTTTTTATCTTTATAAATGTGTCTAAAGTCTCCATCTTTGTTAGTAGTAAATTTCATAAACTCAGATTTATTAAAACCATCAGTGATTGTGATTTTTACTCCTTCAATTGGTGTAAGATCATCAGCATCGGCAATTAAACCAAGTAAGCCAATGATTTTTTTCTCAACTAAAATTTCTTTTTTCGAATTAGCTAATGCTGCAACTTCTTCTTCCTTAATTATACCTACACTTTCTTTATAGCCATCTTTAGTTGCTTTAGTTTTGTAGCCTTTACCTGGCAATACATTAAATTTAATTTCTCCATTATCATCTGTTTTCCCTTCGTAAACTGGCTTTCCAGACTCATCTATTAAAACCACAGTAGTGTTTGGAATAATTTCTTTTGAAAGATTATCTTTTACAATTAAATTAATAGCGCTACTAATTATTGGTTTTTTAGAAACAAAACTGTAAATATCATCTTTTGTTTTTCCTCTGTTTGAGGTAACAAAACCTGTAGTTGTAGTTCTGGCATAAAAACCAAAATCATCAAACTGAGAATTTAAAGGGTATCCTAAATTTTGTGCTTCAAAATAAGCATCGCCTGCCGGAACCGTATAAAATATATCTAAACCACCTAAACCAACTTTCCCATCACTTGAATAAAATAAAACTTCATCTTCAAATATCTGAGGGAACATTTCTCTCCCTTCTGAATTTACAGATTGGCCTAAATTTTCAGGTTTTGTCCAAGTATTATTTTCAAAATTACTTACCCAAATATCTGTTAATCCTAAAGTGCCAGGCATATCAGAAACAAAATATAAAGTTTTTCCATCTCCACTTACCGCTGGGTGTCCACAAGAATAATCATCGCTGTTAAAAGGAAATTCAACAAACTCGCCCCACTCTTCTCCCTCTTTTTTTCTGGTAAAAATTTTAAGATTTACACGGCCTTCCTTTCCTTTTTTATATTTCTTTTCTATATAATTATTACGCGTAATAAATTGTGTGCTCCCATCTTTTGTAAAACAAACTGGGCCTTCATGCACTTTTGTTTTCAATCCTTCTTTTACTGCATGCTCGTTTTTTACATCGTTACCTTCAATGTATCCTTTATATACATCTAAGTAATAAGAATCATCCCAACCATACTTTGCTCCAACAATTGAAGTGTTTCTGCGAGATGAAAGAAAATACATTTCGTTATTTACAACATACGGACAAAAATCATTTTCATCTGAATTAATCGCCAATCTTTTTAAAGAAAAATTACTCGAATCCTTTTTTAATTCCTCAACTTTCAATTTTTTCTTTGATAAATTATCTCTAATTAATTTATATTGATTATCATTAATTTTAGAAAAAACTTCAGAAGCTTTATTATAATTTGAATTGTATTTTAAAACCTGATAATAATTATACAAATCCCTATCCGTCATTCCGGTGTTATTATATGCCTTATCATAATACACTTGAGCTTTACGGTAATCTCCCATATTTAAATTACTCTCGCCTGCACGTACGTAATATTTAATTTTTGGATGTTTGCTGCGCGATAACTCTTCATACATTTCGGATGCTGAAACAAATTCCAAATTATCAAAACGTTTATCGGCAATTTTTTCCTTAACAGACTGCGCTTTAATTAAGGGTGTAGTTAATATTAAAAGTAGTACTATTAGTTTTTTCATTTTATTAAAATCTTTGATTTATTTACTTATTTAAAAATTAAAAATAACGAGGTGACTTAAGTGATTTTTGACTTGAAAGAAAATCGTATCCAATAATTACCTCATGTGAGCTCGGACTATATTTTCCCATATTGTTTATCGAATAATCATAAGCATAACCTACACGTAATTGTTTGGTGAAATTATAAACTATGTTTGCGCCAGCAGCTGAACCATGACGATACATAACACCAAACCAAATTTTTTCATTAAACAAAACTGATAAATTTCCATCAATTGATACTGGTGCATTTTGAGTGTATTTTATTGCGCAACCTGGTTTTAAATCCCACAAACTATTTAATTTTATAACGTATCCTGCAATTAAATAATAGTGCAATACTTGTTTTGAATCTGCAAAATTTATATCCTTACTCATTTTAGTCGGAATAATTTTTGGAGCTGTTAATCCTACAAAAAAACGTTTACCATAATAATAAACTCCTGCTCCTGTGTTAAAAGTGTTTGTGTTAAAGTTAGTATTATTAATAACTACCGGGTCTGTTGCGTCAATTACCGCTAAACTTCCTATATTATTTCTATTTAAATCTGCTCCTGCACGAAGACCAAAACACAAACGATCATTGTTTTTATTTAAGCGAATACGATAAGCAAAATCGCCAAATACTGCTGTTTTATTTGTTGGCCCGATTACATCATTTACAATATTTAATCCTACACCAATTGATTCATTCATTAAGGGCGTGTGCATAATAAAACTATTTGTTTTAGGTGCGCCTTTCCATCCTGTCCATTGGCTTCTTGCGTCTAACACAACGCTTAATGCATCGCGACTACCAGCATAAGCCGGGTTTAATATTGAGGAGTTAAACATGTAAAATGAATTTTGCACCTCTTGCTGCGCAGATAACGTAATGCTCAAAAAGCTCATTACAATTAAACTTACTATTTTTAGATTTTTAATCATTTGATCTTGTTTTATATTTTAATATTGTAATTGAATAAATCCTCTTTTAATATCTTCTTTCTCACCTGTACCTGTACCTAGATCTAAAATATAGAAATAAGTTGCTGTTGGTAATTTGCTTGTTCCTGTTTTACCCGCTGTGTTTGGTGTTC
>JAUXZS010000025.1 GCA_030692515.1 Bacteroidota bacterium | reverse complement strand
GGATTATCACCAGTTATGTTTAAACAAAAAAACCTTGCTTTGCAAGCTTCTGCACAGAAGCTTGCAAAGCAAGGTTCAACTATTACTAATAAATTAAATAAAAAGTCTACTTTTATATAGTCCAATTTTGGGGAGCTTACATTAGCAGTAATAACCTATCTATTCTAATTCTCTTCAAACAAACTCATCTGAGCTCTTAGCTCTTCTTCGTGCGCAGTTGCTCTACTCGAAATTTCGGTAAGTTCATTCACAATTCTTTTAACTTCGCACTCGCTCATCATCTCTTCTGAATACAATTTATCTAAAGGCGAAAATTTACGTGGCCGTTCATAATTACTAACGTGTAAATAAATTAAAGTTGTTTGTAATTTCTCGTGCCCTAACATCTCCTTAATTGAAACAATATCCAAACCTTCTTCCATTAAATGCGTTGCAAAACTATGTCGCAATGTATGTAAACAGACTCCCTTTTTAATTATGCCAGATGTTTTAACGGCTCTGCTCATTATTTTAGAGATTGTAGTTTTATTAGCCTGCCTACCTCGCGAATTATTAAATAAATACAAAAATGGTTTTTCGGATAACAAATAATTTTTTAATTCTTTTAAAATACAACTTGATAAATTTACATATCGGTCTTTTCTACCTTTGCCCCCTCTCACATGAATCAACATACGATTCCAATCAATATCACCTATCTTTAAATTAGTAAGTTCTTGTAATCTTAATCCAGCTGAATAAATCAGCTTTAACATAGTACCATCTTTTAATCTGGATGAATTTGAAAATAATTTAATGCACTCTTCTTTACTTAAAACAACAGGCAACGTCTTTTCACTTCTTACAGAAGGCATTTTATAGTTCACTACAGTTGCTCCAACTGCCGTCATATAAAATTTTAAACTACTAATGGCTAATTTATAATCGCTTTCTGATGGACGCTTGCCATTACTATGCATGCTCGTTAAAAAACTATTCACCTCTGCTTCTGTACAAAACTCAGGCAATTTTTTAAAAACCAAACATAATTGGGCTAATTTACGCGTATAACATTTAAATGTTCGCCTTCCTAAACCGCGCAGTGTTGAGTGTTCGCTCATGGTTCGTATGCATTTTGCAAATTCGGGCAGTTCAATTAAGGCTACCTCAATTATAGGGTGTAAAAATTGATTCATTTTTTACCTGAAATAAAGTCAAAATAATTTTGATGAAAAATAAAATGTTAGCTAATTAATATACAGTTATTTACAAAACAATCGATTCAATCCATCTTCAAGAGGGTTCGAAGTATTGTCATTAGGCATCACACCTAAAAACCTTAAGGCCTTTACTGTTAATGTTAAGGGTTTTTTGTTTGGGATTTAGCCCGCCTTTCATTTATAACTAATAAAATTGAATATCACTTAAAAAATTATTTTATATTTGCTATAAACCAATTAAAAAAAATGAAAATGAAAAAAATCTACTTAATGCTTATTGCTACTTTTATTATGACAAGCGTAAAAGCTTCGTTGTATGTAATTACTATTTTTGGTACCAGCTATTCTCCAGCAACACAAACCGTTGTAATTGGCGATGTTGTTACAATTCAAGCCACATCAACACACACATTAGCAGAGGTAAGTGCTGCAACATGGGCTGCAAACGGCACAACCACTTTAAGTACTGGTTTTGGCACAAAAACATCTAACTATACTTTTACTGTTAGTGCAGCTACACAAACTCTTTATTTTGTTTGTCAAGCGCATGTGAGTATGGGAATGAAAGGACAAATTATTTTAGTAGCTCCAACTGGAATTACTCCAAATTTGTTAGTAGCTCAGGATATTAATTTATGGCCAAACCCAACGGCTAAAGAAATTAATTTTTCGTTAGCAGAAAGTATTGGAAATATTAATACATCTCTAATTTCTTTAACAGGTCAATTAATTCCTTTAGCAGAAATCTCTCAAACAAATGCTTCTGGAAATAAAATTTATACAATAAATATTCCTGCGACAATTGCTCCAGGTGTATATTTTTTAGAAATTAAATCTGCGAACGAAAAAATTTATAAAAAAATTGTAATAACCAATTAAATTATAATTGCTTCAAATTAAAAAAGCTATGTCACAAAACGACATAGCTTTTTTTTGTGATTTTAATTAATAAATAAATCGTTTATAGATTTTTATTTAATTGTTTAAAATTTTTATGGATATACTTTTCACTTGGCAAGAGGGCGGTTTGTATTCGTTTGGCGTAATGAATGGAATCTAGAATTTCTTTTTGTTTTTCATCTACCAAATGTTTTTGTTCAAGAATAATAGCGTTTGCTTTTTGCTTTTGTTTATAGCCACGTAAAATAAATAAGGCCAGTATTAAAACTAAACTAAAACCTGCTATAAAATAATTACGTTCGTTTTCTTTTTGAATTAACTCTGCTTTTGCAATAACATCTTTTTTATCTTGCTCAGCCTTTGTTTCTAATTCTTTTTTCTCGTAAGAATATTGCATTTGTTTTTTAATGGCCGCTTTTTGGGTATTCTGATTCGTAATACTATCACGCATCTTAATCTCCACTTCTAACATTTCAAGTGCTTCTTTGTATTTATTTTGTTTTTGAAAAATAGTTTTAAGAGTATTTGCTGATCTCGTAATGTTTCCAGGAAAACCTAATTTTTGAGATAAAATAAAACTTTTATTTGCGTACAAAAAAGCTTTATTTAAATTTCCCATTTCAACATAAATCTTCGAAACATTATTGTAAGAAAAAACCATATCATCAATGTCTTCAAAGCTCTCACTTATTTCTAAGCTTTTAAAAGTGTATTCTAAAGCTAATTGATATTTACCACTCCACAAATAAATAGCACCCAAGTTATTTAATGAGCTGGCCATTCCTATTTTATCATTCATTTCTGTTTGAATATTTATACAATCCTCTAAATATTTTATAGCATTTGCTGTATCTCCGAATGAAATTGTTATAGATGCAATATTAATTAAACAAGAAGTTGTCCCTAGCTTATCCTTTATTTCTTTTCTTATTTTTAAACTGTTTATATAATATTCTTTCGCTTTACCTCGGTAACCTTGTTGTTCATAAAACAAACCCAAATTATTTAAAGCTATTGCTATTCCTTTTTTATTTTTTATCTCCTCTTGAATTTTTAAACTCTTATGGTAATAATCTAGAGCCAATGTTGCATCTCCTTGATAGCTGTATATAAAAGCCATATTATTTAAAACTGTTGCAATTCCGGGTTTATCATGAATTTCTTCTTGAATTTTTAAACTTCTTTTATAGTACTCCAATGCTTTTGAAATATTTCCTTTTTGATTCATTAGAAAACCAAAATTATTTAAGGCACCAGCTTGATGTTTTAAATAAAAAAATTTGAATTCGTTACTAGCAGCCAGATTTTTTTTTGTAAGACGCAATAATTGCTCATTATAACCCGGCCAAATATTATCGTCGTTCTCAGTTTCTATCATTGCATTTAAAATATTACAACGTGTTGTATCGTGATTTGCATTTTTCAGAGCGAGTTTTAATGAATCGATGTTTTGCGGAAAAGAGACAAATGATAAAAGACACAAGATGCAAGTCAGATAATTTTTTTTAAAACACATAGCCAACATAGTTGCATAGAAATTAACTTTATTTGAAAAGTTGCGCATAGTATTCTGCCATTGGCAGAATAGTCTATGGCTCACTAAAAAAAGCGTGATTAACAAACTAATTATAAAAACTATGTTTTCTATGTGGTTCAAATTTTATTTAATTTTCGTAGGCTTTTATCAATATACTTTTCGCTTGGCAGTAAAGCTGTTTGAATACGCTTAGCATAATGGATTGAGTCTAAAATTTCTTTTTGTTTTTCATCTACCAAATGTTTTTGTGCAAGAATGATAGCGTTTGCTTTTTGCTTTTGTTTATAGCCACGTAAAATAAATAAGGCCAGTATTAAAACTAAACTAAAACCTACTATAAAATAATTACGCTCTTTTTCTTTTTGCGTTAACTCAGCTTTTGCGATAACATCTTTTTTTTCTTGTTCTGCTTTTGTTTCTAATTCTTTTTTCTCGTACTCATATTGCATTTGTTTTTTTACAGCTGCTTTTTGTGTTTCTTGATTATTAATGCTATCACGCATTTTAATTTCTAGCTCATACATTTCAAATGCCTGTTTGTATTTGCTTTGTTGTTGGTAAATTTTTTTGAGTGAATTTGCTGATTTTCTTATGTTAATGGGGAATCCTAATTCGGTTGAAATTTTCATGCTTTTGCTGGCATAAATAAAAGCATCGTTATATTTTTTATCTTTCACAAATAAATCGGCAAGGTTATTTAAAGAATGGGCAATATTTTGTTTATTCCCAATTTTTTCTCTAATATTTAAACTCCTTTTAAGGTATTCTGCAGCCTCTTTGTAATTATTTTGTTTTGTGTAATTCACACCAATATTGTTTAACGCATGTGCAATTCCATTTTTATCATTAATCTCTTCAGCAATATTCAAACTTTTTATAAAATAATCTAAGGCCAATTTATTATTCCCTTGCTTATCATAAATAGTTCCAATATTTAAAAACGAATGAGCCAGGTTTTTTTTATCTCCCATAGCCTCTCTTATATTTGCTCCTCTGAAATGATATTCCAAGGCCTTTGGGAAATCGCCTTGGTTGGCATAAATAATTGCAATATTATTCAATGAATAGGCTATTCCTCTTTTATCGCCAATTTCTTCCTGAATTTTTAAACTACGAAGATAATTTTCTAAAGCCTTTGTTATGTCTCCTTGATCTTCATATATGCCACCAATGTTTAATAAAGAAAGTGCTATCCCCTTCTTATCAGAAATTTCTTCTAATATTTTTAAACTCTTAATATAATAGCCGAGTGCACTTGGGATATCACCGTTTTGCTTTGCGAAAAAACCTTGATTGTTTGTTGCGGAGGCGAAATGTTTTAAATAAAATTTTCGAAAGACGGAAGAACTTTCAATATTTTTCTCTGTAAGTTTTAATAATTGTTCATTAAAACCTGGCCATTCTTCATCACTTGCAGTTTCCGCAAGAATAGCCAAAACATTACAGCGCGTTGTATCATGTTTTGCGTTTTTTAGTGCGAGTTTTAGGGAATCGACATTTTGCCCAAATGAAATAAAATAGAATAAAAAAAATATTATTCCGAATAGTAAATGTTTATTTAATTGTGATAATATGATAAGCTAAACTAAACAATTTTTTACTAAGAATAAACTTACAAGAACAAAATAAAATAACGCGATTGCATTAAACTGAGACTAACAACTCATGTCTGTACATATCTAAAATACTAGATTTAGATAAAAAACCAACATAAATACCTTCATCAATAACGGGTAAATTCCATTGCCCAGATTCTTCAAATTTTTTCATTATTAAAAAAATGTCTTCGTTAACATCAATAATCATAGCGGGTTTACGCATTAATTCCCTCGCCGTAATTTTATCATACAAATCAGGGTTAAACATTTCTTCTCTGATATTATCTAAATAGATTATTCCAAGTAATTTATTGTTCTTTTTTACCACCGGAAAAATATTCCGTTTTGAATGTTTAATTGATTCAACAATATCACGCAAATTTGCCTTGAAATGAATTGTTGAAAAATCAGTCTCAATCATCGCCTTTGCATCTATCTTACTTAAAATACTCGTGTCTTTATTATCCGATACAATAGCGCCCTTTTCTTTTAACCGTTTTACGTCTAACGATTCTGGATGGAAATATTTTACAATTACATAACTAATAGATGACACTACCATTAATGGAATAATTAATTCGTAGCCTCCTGTAATTTCAGCAATCAAAAATATACCGGTGAGCGGGGCATGAAAAACGCCACTTAAAATACCTGCCATTGCAACAATTGTAAAATTACTTACTGGTATATTATCAAAACCAAGTACATTAAGAAAGTATGAAAAAACAAACCCCAAATATGCACCCACAAATAAAGACGGAGCAAAATTGCCACCATTGCCGCCAATACCAAGTGTTATTCCAGTAGCAACGGCCTTAAGTAATAAAGTAATTGTTATAAATATTAGAAGGGTCCACTTATCGTTAATAAAATTCGCAAGCAAACTATTTTTAAATAAATCCTCAGTTTTAAATTCAGAAAGTGATTTTATACTTTCATAACCTTCTCCAAAAAGAGAAGGAAAAAGCGCAAACAAAAAGGCCAAGGTAATTCCACCAATTAACCATTTTGTAAATCTAGATTTAATTTTAGCAAACTTAGTTTCGACTTTATCAAAAAAATTAACGTAATACAAAGAAACAATACCAGCAAGCAAACCCAATAAAATATAAAAAAATAAATAGTGATAATCAAAAGGCTGTTTTAGTTTAAAAAACAATAAAATACTTTCATCCAAAATAATTTTGGACAACAATGCTCCCGATGCAGCGGCAATCAATAATGGAATAAAAGCCCCAATACTCATATCGATTAAAATAACTTCTAATGCAAAAAGCACACCTGCAATGGGCGCATTAAAAGCTCCGGCAATACCGCCCGCTGCACCAGCTGCTAATAGTAAAGTTCTTTCTTTATAACTTAATTTATAGGTGCGAGCAAAATTTGAGCCAATAGCAGAGCCTGTACTAACAATTGGAGACTCTAATCCTGCGGAACCACCAAAACCAATGGTTAAGCCGCTCGTTATTACATGAGAATACATTTGATGAAAAGGCAAGAAACTACTTCTTTTAGCTATTGAAAATAAAATAGAAGTATTTCCTCTACTCAATTGATTTTTAAAAAAATATTTTACTATTAGTATAGCTATTCCTATTCCAATAAGAGGTAATACCAAGTAAAGGTATTTGTAATCAAAACGAAACAAATAGTCTTCGAGGAAATATTGTCGAATAAAAAAAACAAATAATTTTAAGATAACTGCAGCAAGACCAGCACTAACACCAACTAAAATACTCGAAAAAATTAAAAATTGTTTTTCACTTGTTTTTTCATGAATCCAATTTATAAGCTTTTCAATAAAATTTATTTTATTTAAATTCATTTTTATTCAATTATAAACTTGTTTCATTGCTTCTTGCGATCAACTTAATTTCAGTAAATGAAACAAATGTATTCATGCTTTCCGAAATAACTTTCTATATTTAACTAGTATATCGGTAGCCTTAAATCAGCCGTTAAAGATACGCGTTTTAGTAGTCGAAAAACAATGGTTTTATTAAATAATAATATTAAATTAATTTTATTCTAATTACATTAAACATAACGTTATAAAGTTTGGCAAGGCCAACTTAGAAATGCTCATTCATGAATGTTTATGGTTTACGCGAGTTTAACTTCCTGGCTTTTTGATTAGCATCAATAAATAATCAGAAATAAGACGAAACAGTATAAATAACTCCGACTAGTTCAAAAGTTTAACTATTCAAATCTGGCTTTCTCATCATCGTTTACATGCTCATTAAATAACCACTCCAACTCATCTTCAAAGAAAAATTTTTCTTCATCAAAAGCAGGCTTTAAATCATCTAACCAAATTGCTTTTTTATCATACTTAGCAAAAAATGGTCGTCCCACCCAGTCGGGGTTTCTACCTTGTAGCATACGTAATACAAAAATCTTTTCTCCTTTAATTTCCGAAATTCCTAAAATCTGAATTTTCCCGGGTGTGCATGACATACTCGGTCCTCTAACCGTTCTACAAACGCCGCTAACTTTTTGGTAAGCGTTTCTAAATATTTGCCAAGCATCTTCTAAAGTGATAGCAAAATAATCTTGCGCACCAGTGTCTCTAGGAATAAACATGTAATAAGGAATGCAATTTAAATTCACTTGTTTTCTCCACATATCTGACCAAACTTCGGGGCTATCATTAATGTGTTTCAATATAGGAGATTGGGTTCTAATTTGAACGCCAATACTTCTTAATCTTTTAATAGCTAATTTAACTGCTTCGGTCTCGAGCTCCACTGGATGGGAGAAATGAGCCATGATGGTTAAATTAATTCCTTTTTTTATAATAGAATCAAATAAAGTTATTAACTCATCAGCATCATCATCGCTTGTAAATTTGTATGGCCAATAAGACAAAGCTTTAGTACCTATTCTAATAGTTTGTAAATTTGGAATTTCCTCATCTAATAATGGTTGAATATAAGAGGCGAAAATTTTTGCTTTCATTATCATTGGATCGCCACCGGTAAATAAAATATCTGTTACTTGCGAGTTCTCTTTTACATAATCTTTTAATAAAGATGCTTCTTTTGTTGCAAATTTAAATTCATCCATACCAACAAATTGTGGCCACCTAAAACAGAAAGTACAATATGCGTGGCAAGTTTGTCCTTGACTTGGAAAAAACAAAACGGTTTCGCGATACTTGTGTTGCATTCCTAGCAACTTTTCGCCATTTACTTCAGGAACATTGTGCTCCATTTGTCCTGCAGGATGAGGATTTAATTCAAGTCTAATAGTGTTCGCCATTCGCTTTATCTCATCACGATTCTTGCTTTTTTCTAAAACAATTTTCATCGAATCGTAATGTTCATTGCTTAACATTCCCTTTTGAGGAAAAGTTAATTTAAACATCGGGTCATTATCCAAATTATCCCAATCAATTAATTCATTAACAACGTAATTATTGGTTTTAAAAGGAAGTACATTTCCAACTACTTCAATAGCTTCTAATTGTTCGGCAGTTAGTTTTGCTATTTGAGGAATGTTTTTATAATTGTGAAGGGCAAAGGACTGTAGTTTCATTTTATATTTATTTTTTTTGATTACAATAGTGGTAAGTAACAAACATCTTTCATCTGTTTTGTTGACAATTGTCAATTTTAATTTTTCATAATAATCAAAAAAAAGGACAAAACTCTTTTAGCAGTAAAGCTCAGCAAGGAAATTAAAAAAGATAGTTTTTAACATATTTTCTCGTTTAATTTTATCATCTTTAAGTATATTTAGTCAATAAAGTGTAACTAAAAAAGTTTTTATTTATTTAGCTTTAAGAAATTTATAAGGCTTTAGTTAATTAAAAAACAAAAAAACCTACCAATGTATAAAACACTAGCAGGTTTAGTTGGAAACGGAAAAGTATATCAGTTACAAATGTACAACAACTTAAATGTCTAAAAATTGACAATTGTCAATTTTGGATTTAGAAAAGAATAATTATAAAATTTATATATGGAGTTTAACATTGAAAAATATCATTTAAAGTCGACATCTTTATTTGACTTTTTAACACCTAATGAATCCCAATTAATTAAAAACAAGTTAGTAAGAATGGAATTTTTAAAAGGCGATTCTCTTTTCAAAGAAAATAGTTTTTCTAAAGGCATATACATTGTTAGAAAAGGAAAAGTAAAAATCTTCCAAACAAACAGCGAAGGAAAAGAAAGCATAGTATATTTTTATAAGAAGGGTGATTATTTTGGATACAGACCATTACTTGCCAATGAACCGCATCCGGTATCTGCGGTTGCCATGGATAACGTAGTAATATCCTTTATGCCGAAAGAATTATTTTCAAGCATACTAGCAACTTCTTCCAATTTAGCAAGACACTTGCTTATAGTTCTTTCGAAAGAATTCTCTGTTTGGATAAACAAGATGACTGTTTTTTCTCAATATGGAGTAAAAGAAAGGGTAGCATTAAGTTTATTAATTCTTAATAAAGTTTATCAAAGAGCAGAGAATGATAATGCCTTAAACATTTCAATTAATAGAGATGATTTTGCCGGATTTGTTGGCACCGCAAAGGAAACACTTGTAAGAATGCTAAGGATATTTAAAGACGAAAAAATAATCACCACTAAAGGCACCAAAATAATTATCCTTAAACACAAGGTATTATTAGATATGGTTGCGGATATGTAAAAGTTGCAACTTTAGACAAACAAAACCAGAACATTAAATTATTTTAAAATAATTATTTTTACTGAAAATAAAACTTGTATGAAAGCCTTTACACTATTTACGATCGCTTTAACCTATAGCTTAACCGTTCTTTCGCAAGACACAATGCATACTCAAGAAGGATCGTTGATTGCTGGTAAGGTTATTGAGATTTCCGAAAATAAAATTAAATATAAAAAGTCAACTAATCTTAATGGGCCGTTATATGTTATAGATAAGTCAACAATTACTATGATTGAATATAAAAATGGCACTCGAGAAGTTTTCCCTAAAACAAAAAAAGTTACTGCTTCAAATGATTCAACGGAACTAACCATTGTAAAAGCAAAAGAACATTCTTGTTATAATTCCTTTGAAGAGGTTTTACCAGGTTATTATCTACGACAGCAGTCGAGAAGAACCGGTTGGACTTGGGGATGGGGTTATAATTTTTCTTATTTTTTCTTTCATTAAATGCTGAATTATTTAGGTTTTTTAATTAACCCCGAATTTTGATCTAACCTATAATTTTATACTATTGTTGTAAGGAAGGTTAGAGTTATTCGACTAAATTATAATTATAAATGAAATATTATGGCTAAAAAAATTCCTTTTCTTACAATCTTTGTAATATTTACGGCTGCTGCGTCTTTAGCGCAAAGAGTTGTGTTAATTGAACAATTTACAAATTCAGGCTGCCCTCCTTGCGCTGCTTCCACTCCTTCGGTTTTAAATTATGTAAATAATAATTCCCAAGATGTTGTTGCCATTGCTTATCACACCTCATTTCCATATAGTGATTCTATGTACTTTGAAAATCCTGCTGAATCAAACGCTAGGGTTTCGTTTTACAGTGTTGTTGGCGTCCCTTACTCGGTTGTAGATGGTAATTACTATAGCAATTCGTCGTCAAATTTTATTCCTGTAATTGCAAGTACTATAAATTCCAGAAAAACAATTCCAAACCAATATGCTATTTCTAATATAGCTTCATCAGTAAATGCTAATGTACTATCCACTAAAATTGCTTTTGAATCTTTAATTGCAAATAATTTAAATGATTCTTTACGCGCACATATAGTAGTAATCGAAAAAAATGTACTTAAAAGTTCCTATGCTGCCTCGCCTGGAGCAAATTCTGAAACTAATTACGAATATGTAATGCGAAAAATGCTACCTAATCAAAACGGTTCGTTTCTGTTTAATAGAAACTTAAATGGGAAGGATACTCTTACACTAAACTGGAATCTTCAAAAAATAAAAAATAATTCCGAAATAAGAATAGTAGCGTTTGTTCAAAATATAATTACCAAAGAAATTTACATGGCTAAATTATTTTCAACTACTTTATTAAATAATATTTCTGAATTACCTGAAAATAAATTCTCTTTTGATGTTTTTCCGAATCCCTCAAGCGGACTATTAACAATTAATCCCCTCAATTTAAAAAATACGGCAAACATTTTAGTTACAAATTTATTGGGCGAAATAATTTATTCCGATAAGATTACAAATAATACTTTAAAGGAAATAAATCTTTCAAATTACTCTAAAGGAATTTATTTTATTACCATAAAGGATAATGGCAATAGCATTTCTAAAAAAATCATATTAGAATAAAATGAAAAACCTTATTCCTGAACGTTTTGCCATATTAGGTTTAATTACCTTACTTTCTATTTTTTTGACTTTTCATATTTTGGTTATGCTTGGAATAATACCCTTTGAAATAGTTTGGGGTGGAAGATTGAAAAATAAAACTGAAATGATTAAGTTTGAAATTGTATCAGTCTTAATAAATCTTACAATGCTGTCGGTTGTATTAATAAGAGCTAGTTTTATTAAACTACCAATTAACAATACTTTAATTAAAATAATTCTTTGGATTATGTTCGGACTTTTCCTTTTAAACACATTAGGCAATCTGTTTTCCTTAAACGAATTTGAAAGAAATGTATTTACGCCTATTACACTCGTGCTATCTTTATTTAGTTTACGCTTAGCAATATCAAAATAAAAAATTATTTATAATTAATATTTCGTCTAAAATGGTTAAGCAAGGCGAATAAAAAATTAAAATGACGACACTGATTTAAAGAAAGATTTGCCTTTTTCGCCAGTGTAAACTAATGATACCTCAAATGCTCCACGACTGCGCGTGTATTTATTTAAGTAAGAAGTATTAATATCATAACTTAAACGTACTGCATAATTGTCGTGTTTTAAACCTAAACTAATAATACAAGCATCTTTTAATCTATAATCAAAACCAGCAAATACTTTTGTATTGTTTTCATTCATCTTATAATAAAAAAGAAATCCTGATGTAAACTCATAGGCCTTTGCTTGACTCATAAATAATATCCTTGGCGTAATGTCTAATTTTTCATCAAGCTTGATATCGCATCCCGCATTACCAACCCATTTAATAGGTAACTGACTCTGAGCACCTGTCATAGATTCATTAGGTCGAGTTAAGTGCGCCATTGTAAAGCCAGCATAAGGTCGTGCTTTTTTATTTAACTCTACATACCTATAAAACAGTCCGAAATTAGCATCGAATCTAGTTATGTTTACGCGATTATAAGCTTCGTTATTTGCAATATTTTGGTCGAAAGCTCCGCCATTATTATTAAGAGAATATTGAACATCATAATTAAGTTTATTCGGATTTGTAGATCGATAAAACAATCCCATTTGTAAACCTACAGTCAACACATGCTTATACTTTGCTTTATCCCCAAGAACGTTATAAGAGGCAGATGGCATAAAAGTTAAAGTATTGTAGTTTCCAATGCCGCTATTATTATTAATTATGTATCCTCCAAGCCCTACGCTTTTGTTTTTTATTTTGCATGGCATATCGTATGCAATATAACTTGTTAAGTAAGGTTTTATCCCTAATGCTCTCCACTGAGACCGTTGGTCAACATAAACCCTATAATCACCTTTTTCAAGGCCATACACACCTGTTAATGCTGGATTTAAATACATTGTTGCAACATCATAATGCGATACGTGGAAATCTTGCCCTTTAAAAGATAAAGCTGCAAAAATAAAACCGGTTAAATATGTAATAATTTTTTTTGTCATTTTTTATCTGTTTAAAATTACTTCTCCTGCCATTTTAATTTTTCTTCCATCTATTAATTCTCCGTTTACAGTCCAAATAAACCTTCCCCCGGGTTGGAGTGCACTTTTATAGGTGCCATCCCAACCAGTGGATTGAATATCTGAGTGAAATATTTGATTACCCCATTCATTAAATATTCTAAAATCTAAACTATTAAATGGTCCACCTTTTACATATAAAATATCATTGCTTCCATCTCCATTAGGCGTAAATCCCGATGGCACAGCCGGCTCACCAATAACAATAATTATATCATTTTTACATTTTACTACATGTACCGTATCAAAAATACTTGCCGTACAACCCGAATCTGATCTAACAAAAAGAGTCACAATATACATCCCCGTATCAGCATAAACATGATATGGATTTGCAACAATAGAGGTTGTAACGTCTCCAAAATCCCAATTAAAATCAGAAATACCTCCAGGAGCAACTGTAGATGTTTGAACAAAACTAACAGAATCGTGACACAAAGGAGTAAATGTAAATCCAGCAACAGGACTAGGATTTATAAAAACTGGAGTAACAACAGAATCCACGCAGTTACCATTGCTTACTAAAAGAGTTACAGTGTGCGTTCCGGATGATGTAAATGTGTATAACGGATTTTGAATTGTTGAAGTATCCGTATCAAAATGCCAATACCAAGAAACAATCGACCCTGTAGACATAGACAAAGAAACGTCGGTAAAACTGGTTGTTGCACCAACACATCGATTTGTATATGTAAACGCCGCTGAAGGTTTAGGCCTAAAAGTTATTAATAAGCTATCAGACGCAGACCCACAAGTAGCACTTGCCGTTACTAAACTTATTGTAACCGTTCCTGCAGAAATATCTCCAGCACTTGGTATATATGCTGGATTCAAAATAGTGTTGCTGGGAGAAAATGACCCCGAACCAGATGTTGCCCAAGTAAACGAAGAAACTGAAGAATTTCCATTTAATATAGGACTAGGAGAATATGGACATAAAGAAATGTCTCCGCCTACTGTTGCAAAAGGTGCTTTGATAAAACTAACTTTTACAGAATCTACCACTTGCAAACAATTTCCATTTCCCGTTGAAGTTAAATATATGGTAACGTTACCAGCTGCCGTATCAGCAGATGTTGGAATGTAGGCAACTATCATTGTTGTATTATTTGGCGTAAATGTTCCTGTACCAGAGCTCGACCATATTCCACCAGTTGCGATTGTAAATGTTCCACTTAAATTAATAGACTGAGTATTAGAACATAATGTTTGACTTGCGCCGGCATTTACTTGAGGTGCCGGTGTAAAATCTACAGTCATTTGTTGGGCCACAGAAAGACAACCACCATTATTAGTTGAAGTAAGAGTAAGCGTCACACTACCACCCGTTATATCTGAGGAACTTGGAACATAAATTCCATTTTGAGTATTTGGAACAAAAGTTCCTGTTCCACTAGACGTCCATGTGCCAGAACCTGTGCTTGCTGTTCCTGTTAAAATAACATTAGAATTATTGGCACAAACTGTTTGACTTAAACCTGCAGTAACAGTTGGTATACCAGAATAAGTAATGGTTAAAGTTTGTGTAACCGCATTACATCCTCCGTTAGCCACAGATGTTAAACTTAATGTCACCGAACCCGCTGTTGTGTCTGCTGAACTTGGTGTGTATGAAGGATTAAGAACTGCATTACTTGGAGTAAAAGTTCCAGTTCCAGAGGTAGTCCATGTTCCGCTACCTGTTGAAGAGTAACCGTTTAAAACTGCTACAGCATTGGTTTTACACACCGAAATATTATTCCCTGGATTTACTAGAGGAGCAGGGGTAAAATTAATTACCATTGTGTTGGTGGTAGCGTTGCAATTACCATTAGAGGTTGTACTCAAAGTAATTATAACGCTTCCCGCAGTTGTATCTGCAGAACTCGCAATGTAATTCACATTCATTGAGGTGGTATTCGGAGAAAAGGTTCCGGTACCTGAAGATGTCCATATTCCTCCGCCTGCAATCGTAAATGAACCTGTTAAGGCAACGGTAGCGTTATTTGCACAAACCGTTTGATTCGATCCCGCATTAGCGGTTGGACCCGGAGTTATTGTAATACTCATGGTAGTTGAAATAGGATTACAACCACCATTGTTAGTAGTCGTAAGTGTAAGTGTAACACCACCAGCTAAAATGTCTGCAGCACTAGGAACATAATTTGTTGAAAGTAAATTAGCATTTGGACTAAAAGTTCCTGTTCCAGAAGATGTCCATACTCCAGCACTTGTGGTTGAAACTCCATTAAGCGGAACTGATGCATTATTAGAACAAACAGTTTGATTTCCTCCAGCATTTACTGCCAATGTACTAACATATACTATTGACATAGTTTGACTAACTAAATTACAGCCCCCATTATTGGTTGAAGTTAAAGTTAAAGTTACACTTCCGGCTAACGTATCTGCGGTTGACGGAATATATGTTGGATTTAGAATATTATTACTCGCGCTAAATGTTCCAGTACCCGAAGAAGCCCATACACCACTACCTGTTGTTGAACTTCCGTTTAATTGAAAGTTAGGATTATTTTTACAAACTGCTTGAGGATTTGGTCCAGGATTAACTACTGGTGCTGGTGAAATAGTTATGACAATAGAATTATTTTCCGACAAGCAGTTTCCGTTTCCTGTTGTTGAAAGAGTAAGGGTAAAACTTCCAGAAGAAATATCTGCAGTGCTTGGAACATAACTTGGATTTAGCACATTATTATTTGGGACAAATGTTCCGGTTCCTGAACTTGACCAAGATCCACCAGATGCAATAGAAACCGAACCACTTAAGGAAACTGTTGCGTTATTAGCACATACAGTTTGATTTGATCCAGCATTTGCCGAAGGCGCAGGGGTTATTAAAATACTAGTTGTAGTTGTTACCGGTGCACAGCCTCCATTATTCGTAGATATTAATGTTAAAGTAGAAGTACCTGCAGAAATTTCAGCAGAACTCGGTGTGTAATTACCAGTTAAGGAATTTGGAGAAAAAACACCTGAACCACTACTAGTCCATGTTCCAGAACCTGTAGAAGAGGTCCCATTTAATACCACTAATGCATTGTTTGCGCAAACTGTTGGACTAACGGCCGCTACTGTGCCGGGACTACTCACTAATACAGATAACGTTGAGGTTTGACCAGGACATCCTGCAACAGTTGCAAAAACAGAATATACGCCTGTTGCCAAAGTTGATGCGCCAACTATTGTTGGGTTTTGTACTGATGATGTAAAACTGTTTGGGCCAGACCAACTATATGTTGCCGAACCAATTGGTGTTTGATTTAAATTAATATTTTGACCTAAACATATTGGTGAATTACTTGTTGCTGTAGGAGTTGCAGCTGCATTATTAATTACAATATTAAGTGAAGCAGCAGGGCTTGTGCAACCCAGTAATGTTTGAGTTACAGAATATGTACCAGCATTTAATGTTGAAGTTGTAACAATTGTAGGATTTTGAACTGTAGAAGTAAAACTATTTGGACCAGTCCAATTATAAGTTGCGCCTCCAGGATTAGCATTCAGAAAAAGAGATTGTAATGCGCAAATAGGGGCATTGGAAGTAATTGTTGGTGAAGCTGGAATTGGATTAACGGTTACACTTACAATTCCAACAGGTCCTGTACAACCAAGAATTGTTTGCGAAACCGAATAAGTTCCACTTGCTAATAAAGTAACGCCAATAATTGAAGGATTTTGAAGTGTTGATGTAAAGGAGTTAGGTCCAGTCCAACTATAGGTAGCACCTGCAGAAAATGTAGACGTTAAATTCATTGTTTGCCCAACACATAATGGTGCATTTGCAGCTGCTGTTGGTGCCGCCGGAATTGGATTAACTGTTACAGAAACTGTTCCCGCAGGCCCAGGACATCCAGCCACAGTAGCAATTACTGAATAAACACCACTTCCCGCAACAGTAACTGCCGCAATAGAAGGGTTTTGAACACTCGAAGTAAACGAATTGGGCCCAGTCCAACTATAGGTGGCTCCTGTAGTAAAAGTAGAAGTTAAATTTAAATTTTGTCCGGCACATAGCGGAGAGTTAGCTCCTGCCGTCGGCGCACTAGGGCTATTATTTACAACAACATTAATTGTTCCTGTCGGGCCAGCACAACCGCCTGCTGTGGTTGCAAAAACAGAATAGGTACCAGCACCAAGAGATGATATACCAGCTATACTCGGATTTTGCAAATTAGATGTAAATGTATTTGGTCCCGACCAACTATAAGTAAGTCCGGCTGTAAATGTTGCTGTTAGATTTAATGTTTGGCCTACGCATAAAGGACTGTTAGCCCCTGCTGAAGGAGCAATTGGAGGAGTACTCACATTTACACTAACCGTTCCAACAGGTCCTGGACAGCCAGACATTGTTGCAACAACAGAATAAAGACCTGTTGCTAAAGGACTAGCTCCAACAATTGTTGGGTTTTGTAAGGCAGAACTAAAACCGTTAGGTCCCGTCCAACTATAAGTTGCTCCCGCTGTAAAGGTTGCTGTTAAACTAAGTGTTTGTCCGGTACAAAGTGGGCTATTAGCCCCTGCAGTTGGTGCAGCCGGAGCAGGATTAACAACTACAGAAATTGTTTGCGTTGGACCAGGACATCCTGCAGCTACTGCATTTACTGAATAAATACCAGTTCCTGCAAGCGTAATTCCTGCTATAGTTGGGTTTTGATTTGTAGAGGTAAACGAATTTGGTCCAGACCAATTATAAGTTACTCCTGCAGTAAATGTAGCTGTTAAATTTAAATTTTGCCCAGCGCATAATGGCGAATTAGCTCCTGGTGTTGGCGCCGATGGCGCAGGGTTTACTAATACAGAAATTGTTCCACTTGGTCCGGTACAACCTCCAGAAGTGGCATTTACCGAATACACACCACTTCCGGCAACAGTAATTGCTGCAATAGAAGGATTTTGAATATTTGAAGTAAAGGTATTTGGACCCGACCAGCTATAGGTTGTTGCAGCAGTAAAAGTAGAGGTTAAATTTAAAGTCTGTCCGGCACATAGCGGGGAGTTAGCTCCTGCTGTTGGCGCTGATGGTGAAGGATTTACTAATACAGAAATTGTTCCTGTTGGTCCAGGACATCCCGCTACTGTAGCGTTTACTGAATAAACACCACTTCCTGCAACAGTAATTGCAGCAATAGAAGGGTTTTGAACATTTGATGTAAAAGTATTTGGACCAGTCCAACTATATGTGGCTCCTGTAGTAAAAGTAGAAGTTAAATTTAATGTTTGTCCGGCACATAGCGGAGAGTTAGCTCCAGCTGTTGGTGCACTAGGACTATTATTTACAACAACATTTATTGTTCCTGTAGGGCCCGAACAACCTCCTGCGGTAGTTGCAAAAACAGAATATGTCCCAGCACCAAGAGATGATATACCAGCAATACTTGGATTTTGCAAATTTGATGTAAATGTATTTGGACCCGACCAACTATAAGTCAGTCCTGCTGTAAATGTTGCTGTTAGATTTAAAGTTTGACCCACGCATAAAGGACTGTTAGCTCCTGCTGACGGAGCAACTGGTGGTGTACTAACATTTACGCTAACTGTTCCAACAGGTCCTGGACAGCCAGACATTGTTGCAACAACAGAATAAAGACCGGTTGCTAAAGGACTAGCTCCAACAATTGTTGGGTTTTGTAAGGCAGAACTAAAACCGTTAGGTCCCGTCCAACTATAAGTTGCTCCCGCTGTAAAGGTTGCTGTTAAACTAAGTGTTTGTCCAGTACAAAGTGGGCTATTAGCCCCTGCAGTTGGTGCAGCCGGAGCAGGATTAACAACTACAGAAATTGTTTGCGTTGGACCAGGACATCCTGCAGCTACTGCATTTACAGAATAAATACCAGTTCCTGCAAGCGTAATTCCTGCTATAGTCGGGTTTTGATTTGTAGAGGTAAAAGAATTTGGTCCAGACCAATTATATGTTACACCTGCAGTAAATGTAGCTGTTAAATTTAAATTTTGCCCAGCGCATAATGGCGAATTAGCTCCTGGTGTTGGCGCCGATGGCGCAGGGTTTACTAATACAGAAACTGTCCCGGTTGGTCCGGTACAACCCGCAGATGTGGCATTTACCGAATACACACCGCTTCCTGCAACAGTAATTGCTGCAATGGATGGGTTTTGAATATTTGAAGTAAATGTATTTGGGCCCGACCAACTATAGGTTGTTGCGGCAGTAAAAGTAGAGGTTAAATTTAAAGTTTGTCCGGCACATAGCGGGGAGTTAGCTCCTGCCGTTGGTGCTGAAGGTGTTTGATTAACGACGACAACGTTTGTTCCATTTGGTCCCGTGCAACCCAATATTGTTGCGTTTACCGAATAGGTTCCGGCCCCGGCTAATGTAATCCCGGCAATAGTAGGGTTTTGAAGTGTTGAAGTAAAACCATTTGGACCAGACCAATTATAAGTTGCGCCAGTAGTAAAAGATGCTGTTAAACTTAATGTTTGTCCAGTACACAACGGACTATTACTTCCAGCAACAGGAGCTGATGGGATTGGATTAACAACTATGGTGGTGGTTCCTGGAGGACTAGTGCAACCAGAAACAGTTGATGTTACAGAATAAACTCCAGCAGCAGCAGTTGTAGTACCAACGATTACAGGGTTCTGAACATTTGATGTGAAGCTATTAGGGCCGGTCCAACTATAAGTTGCACCTGCGGTAAAGGAGGCGGTTAAACTTAATGTTTGCCCTGCACATAATGTATTTGAATTTGCTCCTGCTATTGGTGCAGAAGGCACAAATGGTGGACAAGTAACACTTGTGATTTGGTAATCACGGGTTGTTTCGCTTAACAAAATGCTATTTCGGTACTCTGAACACTTAACCCCAAAAACATATCTTCCGTTTGAGTTTGCAACACCAGTCATAACACCCGTTGCAGGATTGATAGTGACATTTGGGCCACCAACATTAAAAGGGCTATTTGCAGAATACCCGGCAACCCAAGTAACAGTAGGAATAGAAGCTACATTATTAGGAAAAGTTGGCGCAGGAGCATCATTATAAGGTGTATACATTGAATAAACTAATAAGTCACCATCAATATCAGTTGCCGATTGATTTAACGAGAAGCTATTTGTTGAACACAGTAAAAGTGGTGGCAATTGATTAAAAGATGGATTACTATTAGGCAAAAAAGTATTATCATAAACGGTAACCATATCTGCGAAAAAAGTTTTACCGGTTGAATTATTATTTGCATTAAATTTTGCTCTAATAAATACTTGAACTGTTGTTCCGGTTGGTACAGTTGTTGCTGTTACAAATCTAGGGGCGGCCCAGTTTCCAACCAAAGATCCATTATTATTAAACACAGTTAATGGTCCGCCATCAATTGAATAATAAAATCGTAATGTATCATTATTCCCAAAATTATTTCCTGCCTTATCAGCATTAACACTAATATTTACACCAGATGCAAAAGCAGATATGTTTATAATTTGTGATGCCCACATCATAGATGCATTATTAGCGCCTATTACAGCAAACTGACCATTTGTTACTTGTGCAGATGTTGGGGGAGTTAGCCCTAAACTTCTTGTCCAAGCTGTAGGTCCAGCATCAACGGTAGTTCCATTAGGGAGTGTAAAGTCTTCAGCCCAAATACTGTTGTAGCAGGGGATATAAGCGTAAAAAGTTTCGCCAACAGTTCCAGGAGTAGTAATATTTATTATACTTCCATTTCTACAGCATACACCGTAATATAAATGAACTCCTCCTGGTGATGGAGGTATGGTGACAGTTGCAGTGTAAATTCTTTCTTCAGCGCATGGTATAGAAGCAGGCGCTGTAGCGCATGGCGGTAATATTGGAGTAATACTGGTTGTTGTTCCTGCCAATAAAGTAAAATTTAAATTCGGAGCAAACAAAGAACCATTTGCTTGTAAAACGGTAATTGGGGCTGAAGCCGGAAAAGCGTTACCTGTACAATCTCGATAAAGTTTTAGCATTACCGTATAATTATTTCCACCATTATAAGTATAGGTTAAAGCTCCACCAACAATATGTGTAGCATAAGTACTAAAGGGTATACTTAAAATTAATATAAAGGATAATAAGAACTGTTTGTAAATTTTATTCATGGTTTAGTTTATTAATAAAATAATTATATGTCTATTAGCCAATATCTCTGGGATAAACAACAAAATAAAAATTGGTAAGTTTTGATTTTTTTTCTTGGAAGAAAGATTAAAAATATTGCAACAAATATCAAAGATAACCCTTGTAAATTGAGGACTTTTTAAAAATGCCCCAACAAAAAAATTATAATAATAATTGGAGTAAATTTTAACCATACAGAGTTGTTAAATTATTTAACATATATACGGAGGTTTTTTTGAAAGGTTCCTTAATTTCGACAAATAAACAAAAAAGAATGACCGAAATATTTTTAAGAAATTATCTTAAAATAATTTTACTCGTTAAAAAGCCGTGGTTAGTATTTATTTTCAAGGAGTAAAAACCCGATGGTTGAGCCGAGATATCGACACTAATTTCATTTTTTTTATCAAAATTTGAATCATATACTTTTAAGCCCATTTGGTTAAAAATTTCTATTTTCTCTATTTCAAAATTCTTAGCTTTAAGGTAAAACAAACCGGCCGAAGGATTCGGATATAATAATAGATTGTTTTTGACCACAGCATTTTCATTTTCTAATGTTATTAATGAACTTCCTAATTTTGCTACAAACATATCCTCCGTTCCTGTGTTTAAAAGTGTTGTTGCTGAGAAGGAAATGGAAGAACTAATATAATAGCCTGTTACAAAAACATTTCCACTTGCATCCACAGCAATACCACTTGAACCGTCATCGGAGGTGCCACCCGCACTTTGCGCCCAAATTGCATTACCATTTGCATCGTATTTTAACACGTATAAATCTCCAATTCCAGCATTACTTAAAGTATAAGTTCCTAAAGTAATGGAGGGGCTGTGAAAATGACCAGTTACATATATATCTCCAATCAAGTCGGTAACCACTCCATATCCTGTATCGTCGGATGAACTTCCCTCACCTTTTGCCCAAACAACATTTCCAGAACCGTTATACTTCGCAACAAAAAAATCAAAATCACCATTATTTGTAATCGTAAAAGTTGAAAGAGTTACGCTCGGGCTAAAAAAAGTTCCTGTTAGTATTACGTTCCCATTTAAGTCGGCTGCGACACTATACCCTTTATCGTTATATATTCCACCAACACGCTCAGCCCACAATGTATTCCCAAGCGCATCATATTTCGCAACAAAAATATCGCTACCACCTAAATTTGTTAATGAATAAGTATCCAGCGCAATTGATGGGCTGCTAAAAAAGCCGGTAATAAAAACATTTCCATTGTTATCAGCAGCAACACTATTGCCGACATCAACACCTGAACCTACAGCGCTTTTAGCCCAAATTGTATTACCTGAGAGATCTAGCTTTGCAATATAAATGTCATCCGCTCCTGTATTAGTTAAAGTATAGGTTCCAAATACAATAGTAGAACTTCGGAAAAACCCTGTTACAAAAATATCTCCTGAGTTATTTATACAAATACCGTTACCATTATCTTCATTAGCACCGCCGTAATTTTTCAGCCAAATTTCATTACCTGAACCATCAAATTTTGCAATAAAAGCGTCTCCTACCCCATTATTTGTGAGCGTAAAAGTTCCAAGAGTAAAAACTGGACTATAAAAATATCCAGTTACATAAACATTTCCATTTCCATCAGCAGCGATGCTTAAACCAACATCATCAAAAGCACCTCCGCCACTTTTTGCCCAAAGAACATTACCATTTATATCATACTTAACTATAAACAAATCATAGTTTCCAGTATTAGTTAAAGTATAAGTGCCAAAGATAATTGTGGGGCTATAAAAATATCCAGCAACAAAAACATTTCCCGAAACATCTGTAGTAATACAGTTACCATTTTCTGCATTTGCACCCGTTGCACTTTTTGCCCACTGCCAATTTGGAGGTTGAGCCAAAAAAGGTTTTGCGAAAATTATAATAAAGAAAATGAGTATGTTGATTTTTCTCAGAAGATTAAGTTTAGCGCAATTAATAAAAACGTAAGTTACAAAAAAGCTATGATAATAGTTAGCTTAACTATGTTGATTTATTAAATGCTTTTTTCAAGTACAAATAGTCGATATAATACAACACTTTAATAGAAATTAAATTGTTTTGCGCGGTACTAAATGAGCCCTTAAAATTTTCATAATAATCATTATTTATTGTGCCTTCTCTTTTTAAAACCGAATTTTTCCAAACAATATTTAATTCGCTACCAGGAGCAAATTGCCAAAAGTAAACCATATCAATATTAAAGGCATTAAAATTCACGTTGTGATTTGTTTGATAGTTGTATGAATTTAATTTTCCATCCTCTCCAAGTTGATAATATTCTTTGTATTGCGCTGTTGACCAGTAATGCCTTAAACGAAATGATAAAGACATTTTATTTGTGAATTTATAAACACTTGAAAATGTATTACTAACGGTTTGCATATTTCGTCTTCCAAATGTAACTGTGTCGTTAACAAAATTATAATTAACAAAACCAACATCATCATTTTTAAGATCATTACTTACTTGGTAAATAAAGGAAAGTTTATTGTTTATTCTTAAGCGAGGAGAAATTGTAAGATTAAAATAATGACGGTTATTTTCCTCAAAAATACGCTGGTTAAAGGAAACATCGAGTGCAAATGGTTTACGATAATCACTCGAAATAAAACCACCATAATTGTAATTTATAGGAAACACATAAAATCTATTAGGAATTCGTGGTTCGTAGTAATCATATGTTACAACAGGTTCAATTCCATAATTAATTCCGGATGTTAAAAAACGCTTTGTAAATGTCGTTACGCTTCTTCCGTAAACTCCAAAATTCCAAAATGCATCAGGCTTATAAATTCTCTGATAGACAACGTTTACACTATTATAAACATTATTTACTTTCCAAAATGGTTTATAAATATTGTATTCAAAATTTAAGCCGTTTTCAGTATTATTGGTAAGGAATAATATTCCAAGATCATTTGGATTATATTTATCGGTGTTTAAGGAACTATAAGCATTCCATTTAAAGTTTCCACCCGATTTTCCAAATTCAAAATAATAATTATAGCCCGAATAAGGCTTTGAGCTATCTGGATAAAACCGATTACTCATCGCTCCTGAGCCATTAATAGAATACATATTGGCTTTGTTGTTAATTTTAAAACCTATGCCAGTAACGTTAGCATCATAAAAATGTCCCTCTCTAGTAACGTTTGTATTTACTAAACTAACCGAAGAATTATTTTTTAATGCCTGATCGAGCACAACAATATTATAATTTGTAAGCGGCGATGTTAAAACACTTCTTCTATCACCCAATGTATCTTGTAAAACGGCGTAAGAATTATTTGCAACCGCGTTAAAAACTCCTATTCCCAACTTGCTTTGAGTTCTACCAGATAATTTTGTAGCATTTAATAATTGAGTTTGTGAGGGATTTTTAATTATTCTTTCTCCATCTTTTAATTGAGAAGTTACATTGTAGTAATCTAACGGCGTACCCCCTACTCGCCTAGAATAAAACAAACCTCCTTTATTAAATAATTCTGTACCCTCGGTAAAAAAAGGCCTTCGTTCTTGGAATTGCACTTCAAAAGGAGAAAGATTCAAGACTTGATTGTCAGACTGCACTTGGCTAAAATCAGGCACTAAAGTCACATCTAATGTAAATGCATCCGATATGCCATATTTAATATCCATACCTCCACTTATATTATAAGTAAAGTCTTTTACATTAACATCGTTAAAAGGATAATGATTTACTATACCTGCAACATAAGGTACAAGCGATAAACGAACAGGTGGCTTAAGATTTTCAAGTCCTGTTAATTGCCCGAATTGACGAACCAAAGCATTTATTTTTGGGTTAACAGGATTCCAGAATGAATTTTCTCGTTTACGACGAATTTTGCGAATAATATTTAAGCCCCATGATTGTATTTTTTCTTCTGAAAAACGAAGTGCCGAATAGGGAATTTTCATTTCTATAGCCCAGCCGGTTTTATTAATTTTAACATTGCTCATCCAAACTGCGTTCCAATCAAAATCTTGCCCCTCGCTGCTATAGCGAGCATCAATTTGGGTTCCCGCAGAGGTTACAAAAAATCCGAAGGCATTAATATCATCGTCATAAGTATCAAAAAAAACACCAAATAACTCTGCATTTGCTTCATTATCTCGCGTACTTAATTCTCGCAAAATACTATCGGGCGATGAATCATAACAATTGGCGCTTATATAAATTGCTTCATTATCATATAAAAACTTAACATCTGTTTTAAATTCGCTCGCTAAACCGGGATGAAGATCTCTTTGTATAAAATCTTTGGCGATTTCTGCATTTACCCAGCAAGTATCATCTAAAACACCATCAATTTTTGGCGAAACTAAGGTGCGTAAAGCAGCAACAGATTTATTTTGCGAAAAACTTTCTGAATAAAAAAGAAAAAATAAAATTATAAATACTATATATCTCATCCGTTATGGCTCAAATTTACAGGTAATAATTTAACCATTTATCCCCCGTAAGAGGGGAAAATGGACTTTTTTAACGAAACATTCAGCCCTATTTGTGCGTCGAAATCAAATTAAAATTCTCTTCAAAAATAATAATATAACCGTATATTTAACTTTCTAAATAAACAAATCTGTTTTAAGTAATAAACGGTATTTATTTTAGTTCAAAGAATTGCAGTAATAGTAAATAAACTTTAGCCCTATATGTGGAAATATTTCTCAACAATATTATTAAGAAATAAATTATCGTTTACAATTTGCGTTTTGCTTTTAACCGTTTTCATGGGTTTTGAAGCTTCAAAAATGCAACTTTCTTATGAGTTTGCTAAAATACTACCAGAAAATGATAGCACATTTATCGAATATCAAAATTTTAAGAAAAAATTTGGTGAAGATGGTAATGTTATGGTTATGGGTTTTGCAGATAAAGACCTATTTCAATTCGAGAAATTTAGAGATTGGGTTAAATTAAACACTGATCTTAAAAATATACAAGGCGTTAAGGCTATCATGTCTTTGCCTACATCATTTAAATTAATTAAAAATGATAGTTTAGAAAAATTTGAATTTATTCCCCTAATTCAAAACCCAATCGCAAATCAATTTGAAGTTGATAGTCTTAAAGAAGAATTTTTGGCAATGCCTTTTTATGAAGGAATTATTTACAATAAAGAATCTGGCGCCAACCTTGTTGCAATAACATTTACAAAAAAAGATCTGGATTCAAAACGTCGTTTGGATATGGTTACCGAAATTAAGGCTTTAGGAGACGCTTTTTCAAAAAAACATAATGTAAATATTCATTATTCTGGAATGCCATATATTAGGTCGCAACTAATGACAAAAGTTAGAGATGAAATGACTTTGTTTTTAATTCTTGCAATAATTGTTACTGCTATAATTTTATGGCTATTCTTCCGGTCAGTTACAACGGTTTTATACTCATTAATAGTTGTTGTAATTGGAGTAGTATGGTCGATAGGAATCATGTATCTATTTGGCTACAAAATCACCGTTTTATCTGGTTTAATTGCACCGTTAATAATGGTTATTGGTTTGCCCAATTGTATTTTCCTAATTAATAAATATCAGAGCGAATTTTTAGCCCATGGAAATAAAATTAAAGCTTTAGCAAGAAGTGTTGAAACAATTGGTGTTACTTTATTTTTAGCAAATATTACAACTGCTATTGGTTTTGGAGTATTGTATTTTACAAAAAGCTCCATGCTGGTTGAATTTGGTATTGTGGCAGCTATAAGTGTTATGGCTACCTATTTAATTACACTAATATTAATACCTATAATATTAAATTTATTACCAACCCCAAAACCAAAGCACACTAAACATCAAGAAGGAAAACGTATTAATAAAATTTTAGATATTATTGATCTTTTGGTGCAAAAAAACAGAAAGGCAATTTATCTAATAACAACAATAATTACTATCCTCTCTTTATGGGGGATGACTTTTATAGATATGAATGGTTATGTGGTTGACGATTTACCCGAAAAAGATCCCGTATATACCGACCTTCATTTTTTTGAAACAAATTTTAAAGGAGTGTTACCGTTTGAAATATCTATTGACACTAAAAAACCAAAAGGTATTTTTGCTACGAATGCAAAAGCAATTTATAAAATTAAATTGCTTCAAAAAACTTTGGCAGAATATCCTATTTTTTCAAAACCATTATCTGTTGTCGAAGGTATTAAATTTTCGTATCAAGCATATAATAACGGAAACCCAAAATTTTACAAATTACCGAGCATTGGTGACCTAAAAACTTTATCAGAATACTCTGGCTCACTAAAAGGGCAAAACAATAGATTAGCAACATTTATGGATAGTGCACAGCAGGTTACTCGGGTGAGCTATCAGGTTGCCGATATTGGCTCTAAAAAAATGAAAATCCTTATGGCCGAACTTAGGCCAAAAATTGATTCTATTTTTAATCCAAAAGAATATATTGTTGGTACAACGGGTCACAGTTTGGTGTTTTTAAAAAATAATGATTACCTACTTTCTAATTTATTAGAAAGTTTATTAATTGAAATTATTTTAATTGCAATTGTTGGTATTGCTCTATTTCGCTCAGTTAGAATTATTATTTTATCCAAAATACCTTGTTTAATACCTCTGATAATTACAGCGGGAATAATGGGCTTTTTAGATATTCGCTTTAAACCTTCAACTATTTTAATTTTTAGTATTGCATTTGGTATTTCGTCTGACGGAACAATTTATTTTTTAACTAAATATAGACAAGAATTAAAAAAACATAAAAAAGGAGCCTCTGCTGCAATATCAGCTGCAATAAAAGATACTGGTTTAAGCATGGTGTATACATCTATCATTTTATTTTGTGGCTTCGCTATTTTTGCCGCGTCAAGTTTTGGTGGCACGGTAGCTCTAGGGGTTTTAGTTTCATTAACCTTATTAATGTCTATGTTTACTAATTTAATTTTGTTGCCGGCCATTTTACTTTCAATAAATAACAAAACAACTAAAAAAGAAATTATCGAAATTCCTCTTATTGATATTGATGATAGTATCGAATAATTACAGAAAAAAACGTAATGTTTTTTGGAACCAATGAATGGTTTTATATCATGATTGAAGAAATTGGAATGAAATCTAAAAAAGATTTTGATTTTTGGATTAACCTAGCTCTAGATTTTAATAAAAACGCAAAATCTTCAAAAAAAGGAAAATAATAATTATTTAACCTTCTACATAAGATATATATCACTGTAAAAATTGAAAACTTTTTGCTTTTAACATTTCAATTTGACTTTTGTCACTAATTTTTTGGCTTTAATTTATTAAATTCGTTATACATCATTTTAAAATTTTCAAATCATGACAACAAGTAAAACAATTCTTTTTCCAACAGATTTTTCTCCGGAATCGATGAATGCTATTACCTACGCGATTGATTATGCTCAAAAAAGTGAATCAAAGCTTATTATTATTAATATAATAGAATATCCTGGAAAAGTGCTTGATTGCGTTAAAAAACAAATAAAGAAAAAATCTTTTGATCTTTTAGATGTTGAGAAGGCAACTAAAAAACTTCTTAATGACATAGTTGTTCAAATTAAAAAAGAAAACATAATAGATATTGATTTTGAAGTATATTCCGGAGATTTATTAGATACATTAATGACCCGCGCTCACAACCCTTTAGTTGAATTGATTATCTTAGGGACAAAAGGCGTAACTAACGGTTTTCCTTTATTTTCAAAAACAAATGCCTATAGGGTAGCTGATATGGCACCAAAACCCGTAATTACAATTAACACGAATACCAACTTTAAAGAAATTAATAAAATTTTATTTCCGATTAATGATAAATTGTACACTACAAAAAAACTGGATGATGTTATAAAAATTTGCAAAATTTATAAGGCAGAAGTTGATTTATTAGGTGTGTCAGAAAAAGACCTGGAAAAACTCGAAGAAATGTCTCTTTTTATGGAATCTGTTTTTAATACTTTAGAAAATAACGATATAAAAACTAAAATTCATATGGTATTAGGTTCTGATTATGCCGAAGAAATAGATAAGTTTAGTAAGGAACATAATATAGATTTAATAAGTATTGTTTCGAACTTTGAACATGGCATAAGCTCGTTTTTTAAAACTACTCCAGACGAAAAACTGGTTGAAAATTCGTTCATACCAATCTTAAATATTCCTATTGAAATTGATCAATCTAATCCAGAAAGTCAACTTAACTATGATTCTTCGTTTCATAGAAACATGAAATTTGATATTAACAGAATAATCATACCTCTTTAGTATCAGCAAGAATACTATCTAGTAAACTCTAATTTAGATTATTAAGTGAACTGTGTAAGATTAATTTATCGGCGTGGTGAGTTTTTACCGTTTTCAATAAAAACAAATTGAGAATTGACTAAAATCAATGTTTTAAAAGCAAATATTTCCGACCTTGTGGTTATAGTATATGTATTTAAACAAAATGAAAAATTATAAAATTAAAAATATTCTTGTTCCTTTCGATTTTACGAATTGCTCAATGAACGCTTTGAAGGTGGCTGATAAGTTTGCTGCTGACTTTAATTCAAAAGTGCATCTATTAAATATTATAGAGCCAACAATTTATCAAAAAACTGGTCAGTTAAATTCTGATCAATTGAATGATTTAGATAAGTATATCGAGAATTCAACGAAAGCAATAGAAAGATATTTGACTAAAACATCCATTAACCCAGAAGCGTATTCTTATTCTGTAGATTTTGGATTTTCCTGCGATGCAATCATTAATCATATCAGTAATAATAACTACGACTTGATAGTAGTTCCTGAAAACACTAAAAATCACTTAAAAAAATATGTTTCAAAATACAATCCCTTAAAAATAATGGAAAGTACCCACACACCATTAATTGCAGTAAACAAGTTTTACAGAATTGTTGATTTTAAAAACATTATTCTTCCTATCAGAAACATGGCAAACTGGTATGATAAATTTCCATTTATGATTTCATTAGTAAAACAAACCGGTGGCACAATCCATGCTGTTGGCATTAACGAAAACAGATATGGATCAAATTTACAGTTTACTAATATTTTCAATAAAGCAATATCAATTCTAGAACAAGAAAATGTTTTAAGTTCAATTGAAGTTTTTAACGGCGAAAACAGTATAAATGAATTAAAAACATATGCAGAAAAGCAAAAAGCCGATTTAATAGCGATAACGCCCCCACAAAAAAATAACTTCGCGAAACCTTTTATGTTTCATCCACTATTTAATCGTTTAATTTCTAACTCTCCTGCCCCAATTTTTGGAGTATTGAGTGCCTAAGAAGCTTTCCGAAAAAAATTTAGCGCATTTTTATTCTGTTATTATTTTGAAAAATAATTTCTTAAATAACCCGAAATTTAAGTAATTTAACTTCAAATATTATTAACTAAAAGCAGTCTAAAGCTATATATTGAATCCGAACTAATTAGGGTGTAATTCACGAAGCTTTTGAATATACTTTAAAAATTAACTAATTATATATGAAAACCAAAACCAATTCCATTGAAAATAAAATAAAATTAAGAGCAATAAACATAAAAGATTATGATGCAATAACTGCTCTTCAACTAAAATGTTTTCCAGGAATGAAACCTTGGAATAAAGAACAGTTTACAAATATCATAACAACATTTAAGCAAGGCCAATCCTGTATTCTACTCGAAAACAAAATTATAGCATCCAGTTGTAGTTTAATAATAAATTTTAGTAATTATTCTGAAAGTTCTTCCTGGGGAGAACTTACAGCCAATGGTAATATTTCAAATCACGATGCAACTGGCGATACCTTATATGGGATGGAAATAATGGTAGACCCAGATTATCAGGGAATGAAACTATCTAGAAGATTATACGATGCTAGAAAAAATTTGGCAAAGCATTTTAACGTAAAACGAATTTTAGTAGGTGGCCGCCTACCCAATTACTGCAAGTATAGTAAAAAAATGGGTATTGATAGTTATGTAGAAAAAGTAATTGATAAAAGAATATATGACCCAGTACTTACCTCGCAATTAGCAAATGGTTTTTCGTTAATTAACATACTTCCTGATTATTTACCTAACGATAAAGAGTCATGTGGCTACGCTACACTTTTAGAGTGGAAAAATTTTGGTTACAAACAAAATTTAGCAACAAATCATATTCATTATTCACCTTATGTAAGAGTAAGTGCTGTGCAGTATCAGATGCGTTCTATAAAAAGCTTTGCCGATTTTGCTAGACAATGTGAGTATTTTGTGGATGCTTCATCTGATTACAAAAGTGATTTTGTTGTTTTTCCGGAAATGTTTACAATGCAGTTGCTTTCTTTTCTGGAAAATAAAAGACCTTCCGACGCCATACGGGAGTTAAGTAATTTCACACAACAGTATATTGATTTATTTACATCACTAGCAATAAAATATAATATTAATATTATTGGAGGATCTCATTTTTCAGTTGAAGATGGGGTTTTATACAATATTTCGTTTTTATTTAGACGAGATGGCACCCACGACAAACAATATAAAATTCACATTACCCCTTACGAATCAAAATGGTGGGGAGTTAAAGGCGGCGATAAAGTACAAATATTTGATACAGACAAAGGAAAAGTAGCCATCTTAATTTGTTATGATATTGAATTTCCAGAACTTTCAAGAATTGCAGTGAGCAAAGGCGCAAAAATTTTGTTTGTTCCGTTTAATACAGATGACAAGAGAGCTTATTTAAGAGTTAGATATTGTGCACAGGCTCGCGCAGTTGAAAATCAGGTATATGTTGTGTTAACTGGCTGTGTTGGAAATTTGCCTCAAATTGAAAATTTAGATATTCATTTTTCACAATCAGCAATATTAACCCCTTCTGATGTTGAGTTTAGTCGCGAAGCTATTGCGGCAGAGGCAGTGGCTAATACTGAAACCTTAATTTACCAAGATTTAGATTTAGATCTCTTGCAAAGAAATCGTGAAATGGGAAATGCCCAAACTTGGAACGATAGAAAAAATGGATTTTATACTTTAACTTATACCGAAAACGGCAAAACAATTATTGTTTAACTAAATGATAAATTTCACCTAAACTATTTATTAAGAATGACTTTAGTCAATATTATATATTTATTACGATATATCTTTAAAGTAGCTATTAATTTTTAAATTATAAATTATGATTACAACTATTCAAACTTTAGATTTTACTCCAAAGCAAAATCTTACAGATTTTCTAAATCAAAAAATGGAGAAGTTAACTCATTGGGATAATAGAATTATTAAAGCCGATGTTATTCTTCTTGCGGAAGATAAAAAGGATCTTTTAAATAAAACATGTGAAATAAAATTAAATTTAAAAGGGAAACAACTATTCGTTAAAACAAAATCTGCTTCTTTTGAAAAGTCTATTTTAAATACCATAGAAATTCTTAAGAAACGACTAAGAACACAAAAAACAAAGAGTTTAAAATTTTCAAACAAAGTATTTAAGTAAATTTTTTCATGATAATACCAATAAATGATAGCACCTTGTCAATGGTTCTAAATCAACTTAAAAAGAAAGGATATGAAAACGACATGCTAGAATTAATAAAACAAACTGGCAATCCAAAGAAGTTTAAGATAGTGGAAGTTTATCGATTTGAAGGAATGAGCAATCCATCTGATAATTCAATCTTATATGCAATAAAATCGAGCTCCGGAGAAAAAGGGATTGTAATAGATTCTTATGGAGCAAATGCTGATTCAATAAAGACAGAATTACTGAGTAAAATAGAATTTGAAAGAAAATGATTAGATTTACTTCTGTCATAAACCATGAAAGTCAATCCTACAAGAGAATTAATTAATTTCGTTAAATATCGCTTTAATCTCGATGATGACAAAGCAAGCGAACAAATTACAATTGCTAAAATTCGCAAGGGTATAGAATTTAAGGGAACTAATTTATGGGCACTAATATTTGCAACAATTATTGCATCTATTGGTCTTAACGTAAATTCAACTGCAGTTATTATTGGTGCTATGTTAATCTCTCCTTTGATGGGCCCAATAATGGGAATTGGTTTAGGGGCAGGTATTTTTGATGTTGGATTAATTAAATACGCATTTAAAAATTTATTAATTGCTACACTAATTGGATTAATTGCTTCATCTATTTATTTTTTAATCTCACCGCTGAGCATTGCCCAGCCTGAACTCATAGCAAGAACAACTCCTACAATATGGGATGTAATGATTGCCTTTTTTGGAGGTATGGCAGGTATAGTTGCCAGCTCGAGGAAAAAGTTTAGCAATGTTATTCCTGGTGTTGCTATAGCAACGGCCCTAATGCCTCCTCTTTGTACCGCAGGATATGGTATAGGAACAGGGCATTGGGATTATTTTTTTGGTGCATTTTATTTGTTCATTATTAATTGTGTTTTTATAAGTATTGCAACTTTTATAATGGCGCGATTTTTGAAATTTCAATCTATTGCTTTTACAGACGACCTTCTAAAGAAAAAAGTGCAAAAATGGGTTGGCATAATTGCATTGTTAACAATTTTACCAAGCATTTTTATGGCATATAGATTTGTAAGGGAGGAATTCTTCAAACAAAAAATTCAAAATTTTATTAATGCGGAAATTAAAAGTAAAAACATAATTATTGTAAATACGCAGATTGATGCTCATGGCAAAAAAGCAAAATTGTATGTATTGGGCGAAGAGCTCAACGATTCTTCGGTAAATAATTTATTAATTAATAAAAGTTCGTATGGTTTAGAATCTTCTAATATTGAAATCGTTAATAGCACTAATGAAAAACAAGAGATAAACTTAGATCAATTAAAATCTGGTATTATTGAGGATTTATTTAAAAAACAACAAGAAGAGCTAAATAGTAAAACCATTGAGTTGGAAAATTTGAAGAAATTATATAACATTAATGAAAGTGAAGATATAAACAATCAAAAAATTATTGAAGAATTTCAGTCATTGTTTGGAGATCAAGATAGAATCTCACTTTCGGGAACGCAAATGTATAATCATAACAATGTTATTGATACTGTCGTAATACTTTATATTAAACCCCTTAAAAAAGGGAAACCTATAGATGTTAAAAAAGCCGAAAACTGGCTTAAATTAAGATTAAGTGAAAATGAAGTGAAAATTTTTATTGAAAAATAAATTAAATGAAAGTAATTAATTATCTTTAGTAAATTACATTAAACAATTATAATAATGGCAAAATCTAAATGCTGCAAATGCGATGGTGAAAATTTTGAATTGGCAGAATATCTTCCTGTAAACTCAAAAACAAAAGTTGTATTCATTCAATGCGCAGGATGTGGGTGTGTAGCTGGAGCGGTAGATCAATACGACCTAGGATTTTTCGTAAAGGAGATTGCAAAAAAATTAGGGGTTGAAATTGGCCTAAGTTCATAAAATATTAAATTAAACCTAAAAAATAAACTCATGAAAAAACAAACAGGAATTTGGATAGATGGCTCAAAGGCCATAATTGTAAAACTCGATTCAGGAAATGAAACTATTTCTGAAATAGAATCTAATATTGAAAATAGAATATACCACGAAAAAGAAGGTGATAAAGGAAATTTCTCTGGAAACCAGCATATGAATAACGAAAAAAAATTCGACGAAAGAAGAAAACATCAATTAAATGATTTTTTACAAAATGTTTTAGATGAAGTAAAAGAAACTAAAGAATTATATGTTTTTGGTCCTTCCGAAACAAAAACTAAACTCCAGAATAAAATTGAAAGTAGCAAAACTCATACCGATATGAAACTAGTTTCAACAGAAACATCTGATAGCATGACAACAAACCAAATAGTTGCTAAAGTGAAAGAGTTTTTCAAAGCTTAATAAAACCAAAAAACACATCTCTTAACCCGGATTTTTCCGGGTTTTTTGTTTTTATTAATTACCTAAATTAGTCAAACGCCACAATCACTTTTCTTATCAAGCGCACTACTTTTCGGACTGAAAAACACTTTTAGCGGTTTTATAGATTCCCATGGATTTGATAAATTTGACTAAATTTATGAAATGAATGTTTTTGCAATTATATCTATAATTATAAGCCTCTCCTCACTTTTAAGTTTCATTAACCATAAATGGTTGAAACTGCCTGTTACTATTGGAGTGATGGTTTTAAGTTTAACGATAGGTTTAAGTTTAAAAGCAATTTTTCATTTTTATCCAGACATTGCTCCAGAAATTAAAACTCAACTTAATGAGTTCGATTTTAGCTCTTTTGTTTTAGATATTATTTTATGCTTTTTATTGTTTGCAGGTGCCTTACACATTAAACTAAAAGAGCTTAAAATTGCTCGCTTAACTGTTCTTTCATATGCAACCATTGGCGTTTTGATTTCAACTTTCTTAATTGCAACTGCGGGCTATTTTGTTTTTCCGATATTTGGATATGAAATAAATTATATTGTTTGTTTACTTTTCGGGGCATTAATATCCCCTACCGACCCTATTGCTGTAATTGGAATTTTAAAAAAATATAGTGTCCCAAAAAAACTCGAAGTCGAAGTAGTTGGAGAATCTCTGTTTAATGACGGTGTTGGTGTTGTTGTGTTTACAATTATATATTCATTAGCGCAAACAGGAATTGATAGTTTTACATTCTTAAACTTTGCTCACGTATTTTCACTAGAAGTGTTTGGTGGTTTGGGCATCGGTTTAATTATTGGTTATATCGGATTTTTGTTAATGAAAGCTATCGATCATTATCAAACCGAAGTTTTGATTTCTTTAGCGCTTGTTATGGGCGGATACCAAATTGCTAATACTATTCATGCCTCTGGCCCTTTAGCTATGGTTGTAGCAGGCTTAATAATAGGCAACAAGGGCAAAGAAAAAGCCATGTCGGACATAACAGCAGAATATGTAGATAAATTTTGGGAGCTTATTGATGAGATTTGTAACACGATATTATTTGTTTTAATAGGCTTACAAGTTTTTTTAATCCCTTTAAAAACTGGCTATATTCTAATCAGTCTTTTCTTTATCGTTATTGTTTTATGCAGTCGCTTTATATCTTTAGTGCCAACTTTCTTACTTTTCAACAGAAAAGATCCAAAAAAATTATTAGGCTTAAGTATTTTAACGTGGGGGGGGTTAAGAGGTGGTATTTCAATAGCGCTGGCATTATCATTAAATAAAAAAGTGGAGCACAGCCAATTAATTTTAGTGATAACTTATGCTATCGTTTTATTTTCTCTTGTAGTTCAAGGTCTTTCAATAAAAAACCTCCTTAAAAAATATTAATTTACTTAATATACTTTTACGGAAAAAACTAACATTTGATTTCATCATTATTTTATTTAATCAAAATCTAATAAACAGTCAGTATTTAAAATGGTAATTATAGCATCAAAAATTATTTACTTGTCTTAAACTACTATTCATGCTTTCCTCTAATAGACTTATGATAAAAAATAGGGAATATTAAGAGTGTAAAAATAGTTGCTGTAATTAATCCTCCAATGATAACTATTGCCAAGGGTTTTTGAGATTCGGAACCAATTCCACTAGATAATGCTGCGGGTAACAATCCAATAGCCGCCATTAAAGCAGTCATAATTACTGGTCGCGTTCTTGTTTGCACACCATTTAATATTGCAGTATTAAGTGCTAGTTTCTTTGATAAATTATTTTGAAACTCTGAAATTAAAATAACACCGTTTTGAATACAAATTCCAAACAAGGCGATAAAACCAACACCTGCCGAAATACCAAAATTCATACCTGTAATATGTAAGGCAATAATTCCACCAATTAATGCAAATGGAACATTAGCTAATACAAGTAAAGAATCTTTAATATTACCGAACATAATAAATAGTAAAACAAAAATCAAAATTAAACTAATAGGAACTACTTCGGTTAAACGTTGTGTTGCTCTTACTTGATTTTCAAATTCACCTGTCCAACCAATATCATAACCCTCCGGTAATTTAATATTTGCGTTTACTTTTTGTTGAGCATCTGCAATTGTACTTCCTAAATCCCGCTCGCGTATTGAAAATTTTACCCCGATAAATCGTTTTGTATTGTCGCGATAGATAAATGCTGGCCCGGTTACAGTTTTTACAATCGCAATTTCTTTTAATGGGATGGAGCCGCCCCTTAGTGTGGGCACCATTAAATTCATAATATCTTCTTCGTTTTTTCTATAATCTTTTTGATATCTTACTCTAATATCAAATTTTCGTTCACCTTCATATTTTTGAGTTGCAGTTTTTCCTCCTATTGCCATTTCAATTAAACTTTGGGCTTCGGATTTTTGCACACCATAAATTGCCATTTTCTCTTCATCAAATAAAACACTTATTTCTGGCTGACCTAAATTTCTTAATATTCCAACATCTTTTATACCCTCAACATTTTTAACCTGATCAATTACTTTATTTGCTAATTCATCAAGAGTGTTTAAATCATCGCCATAAATTTTAATTGCATTTGAGGCATTAATACCTGCCACTGATTCTGCTACGTTATCAATTATCGGTTGAGAATAATTATAAACAATACCCTGAAAATTTTTCAATTTTTTATCCATTTCCTCAACTAAACCGTCCATTGTTATTTTCCGTTCCCAATCATCTTTATGTTTTAAATTAACTTGCATTTGAACATAATAAAAACCACTAGGGTCGGTTCCATCATTACTTCTTCCTGTTTGAGATAAAACGCCGTTAACTTCCGAAAAAGTCATTAATTCGTGTCGCAAAGTTGATACCATTTCTACAGTTTTATCCAACGAATAACTCATTGGCATTTTTGCTTCTACCCACAAAGCTCCTTCATTTAATTGTGGTAAAAACTCTGTACCCAACCATTTGGTAGAAAAAATAGTTGCACCGAAAATTAATAACGAAATAATTACACTTACTTTTTTATTTATAAAAGTTTTCCTAAAACCACGAAGTACTAAGCGATTAAAAAATTCTGTAAATGGATTATGTTTTTCTTTTACATTTTTCTTTAATAATATTGATGATAAAACCGGAACTAAGGTTAAGGTAAATAATAAAGCGCCTAATAATGCAAATCCTAAAGTCCATGCTAAAGGAGAAAACATTTTACCTTCAACTTTTTGAAAAGAAAAAATTGGTAACAGCGCAGAAATAATAATAAGCTTAGAGAAAAAAACTGCTTTGCCTAAGCGTGTACCTTGTTTTTTAATTAATCCGAGTTTACTTAATTTATTAAATGCTGCCATCCCTCTTTCTTGAGCTAAATGATCTAATGCCACAAATAAACCTTCAACCATAACTACTGCTCCGTCAATAATTATTCCAAAATCTATCGCCCCCAACGAAAGTAAATTTGCGCTCATTCCTTTTAAACTTAAACACAAAAAAGCAAATAACAGGGCTAGTGGAATAATAATAGAAACAATTAAAGTTGTTCTCCAATCGGCCATAAATAGAAGAACAATTACAGTAACAAGTATAATCCCTTCTAACAAATTATGCATTACAGTTGTAGTGCAATAACTCATGAGATTATCCCTATCGTAAAAAGCTTCCATCTTAACATCAGAAGGAAGTGTTTTAGTATTTAATTCATTTATTTTATTTTTTAATGCTGCTAATACTTTACTCGGATTTTCCCCTTTCCTCATTACTACAATTCCTTCAACAACATCGTCTTGTGTATTTAAACCAACCTGACCTACTCTTGGAGCAGAACTCTCTTCTACTCTGGCTATGTTTTTTACCAGAACGGGATTGTCGTTATATTCTGCTACAATTGTATTTTCAATATCACTAATACTATTCAATAACCCTAAACCTCTTACCACATATGCTTGTCCGCTTTTTGTAATAACATCGCCTCCAACATTTAAATTTGCTTTAGTAACAGCTTCGTAAACTTGTAGTGGAGTAAGGTCGTATTTTTTTAATCTTACTGGGTCAACCGATAATTCATAAATTTTTTCCTGACCACCAAAAGCAACCACGTCGGCAACCCCAGAAACCGATCTTAATTGGCGATCAATAACCCAATTTTGAATAGTTAATAAATCGCGAGTATCTCTCTTATCACTTTTTAAAACATACCTATAAATTTCGCCCGTTGGTCCGTAAGGTGGTTGAACATCTGGCTCAACCTCTTCGGGTAGTTGAATATTTCTTAATTGATTATTTACTTGTTGCCGAGCAAAAAAATCCTCAACATCATCTTCAAAAATAATTTTAATAACAGATAATCCAAACATAGTGATACTACGAACATTCGTTTTCCGTTGCACACTATTCATTGCAATTTCAATAGGAGTGGTTACGAAACGTTCTACTTCCTCAGCACTTCTACCATTCCATTCAGTAACAATAATTATTTGAGTATTAGTAACGTCTGGAAATGCTTCGATAGGAATTTTTGCATAACTAATTATTCCAGCAACTACGATTAATCCAACCCAAAAAAAAGTAAATACTTTATTTTTTAAAGAGAAACTAATTATGTTTTTAATAAATCTATTCATTTTAGTTAATCATTAAGAGCATCGTAAATTAATAAACCATTTTCAGAAATAATTTTTTCACCTTCAGTTAAACCGCTTTCAATATATACTATGTCTTCAATCTGATTGTGAATTTTTATTTGTCTTGTTTCAATATCAGATTTGTTTTTAAAAACCATTACCCAATTTTTATTTTTATCAAATATTATTGCTGACGATGGAATAGCAACAAGTTGTTTATCTTCTAAAAAATTTAAATTTATTGTAGCATTCATTTCAGGCTTTAATTTTAAATCACTATTTTTTATTTTAACCACTGCCTTCATTGCTTTGGTTTCGGGGTCAATAGCATTAAAAACCTTGTCGATTTTACCCGTAAAGGACTCGTTGGGATAGGCGATAGTTTGCACATTGGCATCGTAACCCACTTTTATTTTAGAAATATCAGATTCATTTACGTTTGCAACAGCCCAAACCTCATCTATTTGTGCAATCGAAAAAATAATATCCGATTTATCACTTCGCAATAACTCATTTCGATTTAAATCTTTAAATACAATAAATCCATCCATCGGTGAGATAATATCATAAATTGTTCCACCACTTAAATGAAAAATGGAATAAACTTCGTTAATACGTTGCACTTCAGCCTTTGCTTTTTCTAATTCTTTTTCTGAAGCGGTTACATCTTTTTCGGAATTTAACTTGCCGCTATATAAATCTTTTGCAACTTGAAGATTTTTTTCGGCTAAAGCTAAATCAGAAATGGCATCTAATTTTTCTTTTTTTAATTGCGCCACATCACCACTTCTAACAGTGGCTAAAACTTGTCCTTGTTTCACATAATCACCAAGCTCAACGTTTATCTGTATAACATTTCCACCCATAATAGGATAAACTTGGGCAAGCCTATTATTATCAGCAGTAATTTTTCCAAATAACTTTAATTGATTTTTAACAGCCTCCTTTTTCACAATTAAAAAATGACATCTATTCATCATAGTATCCGTCATTGTAAATTTTTCGACAGCTGTATCGGTTGGTTTTGACTTGCAACTAAAAAGAGAAGCTATTAGTACCGGTATAATAAAAAATTTAAAAATTTGCATAATCTGTAGGCTTTTATTTTTAGTAAAGATTTGTTCCTGAAACATAATTTATTTGAGCCGCACTAATGGAAATTTGACTTTTAATACGCTCTATTTCTTTCAAAGCATCGTTATATGCTTCAATAAAATCAACAAATTCAATAATAGAAATATTTTTTTTGGAAAAATTTTCGTTTACGCTTTTAAAAACCATTTCAAAATTACTGTTATATAATTTTTTTGATTTATTATATTCTTTGATACTCCGGTCCATATTTTGATACGCTTCTAAAACCTCGGCCTTAATTTCATTTTTTCTTTGATCAAATAGGTAATTATTATAATTTATATCGATTTTTGCTGCCTTAATATTACCTCTATTGGTATTCCATAATGGAAGCGGTAACGAAATTCCGGCGTTTATTTGATTCATAAACGCGCCTCCACGTTGGTCTGTAGAAACATTAAAAACGGCATCTGGAATTACGGTTCGTTTCTGAAGCTTAAAATTTAATTCGGCCATATGAACCATTTTATTTCCAATAATTAAATCTGGACGTTTATTTATCGCATTTGTTTCTATCTCATCAAGAGAAAAAAGTTTGGTATAACTTTCTAATAAAGTATTATTCACAATAGGAGAAAAAATCCCCTGTTCTTGAATTAAAAGCTGTATGTTTTTATTTTCAGAATTTAATGCTTGAATATTTTCAGCTCTTTCGTTATTGATTTTTAGATAAACTGATTTTAATCTTATGACATCTTTTAACGAAATATTTCCCTTAGTTGCCTGTAATTCATAAGAGTTTATAAGCGTGTCTAATAGAAGAAGTTGCTGATTATATTTTGTTACATTGTTTTGATACTGATAAATGTTATAAAATGAAATATGAAGTTGAAATTTTAAGTTTCTCAAAATATCGGAAAATTCATTCTCAGCTAGTTCTTTATTTGTTTTTGCAATTTCGATATTAGCTTTTCGCTTACCGCCCAAAACAATTAACTGCTCAAACATAAAATCTTTTTGCCCAGTTTTATCGTTGTGAAAATAAATATCATTTTCGGGGTCGTATACATTAAAATTTGCAGAAAAAACAGGGTTAGGATAAGCTTTAGACTGAATAATTAGCGCATTATTTTTATCTATATTGCATTTGGCGGCTAATAAGAAAAGATTTTTTTTTAAAAATAATTCTTCTGCTTTATCAATTGAACAAAAAATGGTATCCTGACTTTTAGCGACAGTGCCATTAAACAAGAGCATTGCAATAATCAAAATTAGAGAAAAACTGTTTTCCGTTTTCATATTTTACAATACAAAATTAGGTTGCAACAGTTAGAAACTAATTAGAGGTGTATTAGAATAAGATTAGATTTCAGGAATTATAAGTGTGGGATCACAACCGTAACAACTGTTCCCTCTCCGAGTTTTGAATTCACAACTATTTTACCTTTATGAAGTTCTATTATTTTTTTAGTGAGCGTTAATCCAATTCCATGTCCGCTAAAAACCTTTGCATTTCGAGAACGAAAAAAAGGTTCAAAAATATTCTGCAAATCAGCTTCTTCAATTCCAATGCCTTTATCTGCGATGGAAATCGAGATGTTTTGATTGTCAAACTTTAAAGTAATTTCAGCCGTAAAATTACTGCTATACTTACAAGCATTTTCCATTATATTAACCAATGCCGACTTTAATAATTGTTCATTTGCCCTTAATGTAAGCCACTTTTCATCTGGGAATTCATCAAAATTTAATACCAGCTTATAGTTTTTATTTCTTTTTATTAATTCTGCCCTTGCTAAACCTATTAATTCATCAATTCGTATTACTTCTAATTTTATTTCAGAAACATCTAGATTAGCTTGTGCTAAATCAAGCAATCCATTTGATAATTTATTAAGCTGTTTAATGTCGTTCAATAATGTTCGCAATACTTCCCAAGGATTGTTTGTTTCTTCATTCATTAAGGCTACCTCAAGTTGGCCAGTAAGGGCAGTAAGTGGTGTCCTTAATTCGTGTGATGCATTTGATACAAAACTACGTTGCGTCTCGAAAGCTGCATCTAATCTTTCAAGCATTTTGTTGAATTTTATTGCTAATTGTGCTATTTCATCTTTGGCGTTTCCCTCATCAACCCTTAAATTGAGATTAGACGCAGTAATTTTATCTATCTGGTTTACGACGTTTGAAATAGGGCTTAGCGCTTGTTTGGAAAAAAACAAACCAATAACAATAATTAAAACAATTGAAATTATTATACCGACAAAAAGTACAATTCGCAAATAATTGAGTTTGCTCAATCCATATTTATCAAACGCGGAGGCAACAACAATATAAGTATCGTATTTACCAACAAATAAAATTCCAACCGACTCTCTATCATTTGTAGCAAATTGAATTTCTTTTTCTAGACGAATTTTATTTAAAATATTTTTTTCTATTTCATCAACGTCAATCTCTAAACTACAGTAAACCAACTTGCCTTCAAAATCGTAAATAAAAACTTTTTCCTCAGGCAATGGATTAACGATATTTCTATCAATGATTTTTAGTAATTCATTATTTACTTCGTCAACATCAGAAAGTAGTTTTACCGTAGTAAGGGCTTTATCCTTTAATCGGTCGTTAAATTCTTGATTCCTAAAATTGCTTAACAAAAAATAAATTGTAAAAGAAAATCCAATTAAAATAATAGAAACTATTATAGAAAATTGAAGTGTTATTCTTGTCCTGATTTTCAAAGCAATTATTTTTCTTTTAATACATAACCCATGCCCACTTGTGTGTGAATAAGTTTAGGGGTATAGTCTTTGTCAATTTTTTTTCTCAAATAATATATATATAAATCAATAACATTTGTTCCAGTATCAAAAGAAATGTCCCAGATTTTTTCAGCTATATCTGACCTTGAAAGTACTTTACCGGTATTACGCATTAAATACTCCAACAACAAAAACTCTTTCGCTGTTAATTCAATAATTTTTCCATTCCGAGTTACAATCTTGCTATCCGAGTTTAATTCAAGATCCGCTACTTTTAATATTGTTTGAAGAAAAGGTGCAGCTTTTGCTCTCTTAATAAGTGCCTTTACTCTTGCCATCAACTCTTCGAATTCAAATGGCTTTACTAAATAATCATCAGCACCTAAATCAAAACCCAGCACCTTATCCTTAGTTGTTCCTAAAGCTGTTAACATTAAGATGGGTGTTTTGATATTACTTTCTCGTAACTGTTTACAAACTTCAAAGCCATTAATAATTGGCAAATTAACATCTAAAATAATTAAATCGTAGGCATGATTTTGCGCCATTCGCAATCCAATTTGTCCATCATAGGCAATCTCTGCTTCAAAGCCTTTCACCTCAAGCCCTTTTCTTATAAAAGCCGCTACTTTTTGTTCATCTTCTATTATTAAAATATTCATGATAAAAAAAGTAGATTAAAACAATTTACTTACTTGGATTAAGTAGCTTAAATAATTCCTCCAATTTTGGAGATAACACAATCTCAGTCCTTCTGTTTTTAGCTCTTCCTTCGGGTGTTTCGTTGGTTGCTACAGGAAAAAATTCTCCTTTACCCGAAGCGGTTACTCTTTTAGAATCAACTCCAAATTCATCACAAATCATTCTTACAATGTTGGTAGAACGAGCCACACTTAAATCCCAATTATCCTTATAAACCGCAGTTTTAATTGGAACATTATCTGTGTGGCCTTCTATTGCGATATCAATATCTGTGTTTTTATTTAATACCTCCGATAATTTCTTAATTGCATCTTTACCTTTATCTTCTACGCTGGCATTACCCGATTTAAATAAAAGTTTATCCGATAAGGATACATATACTTTACCATTTTTCATCACAACGGCAAATTCATCAGATTTAAATCCTAATAATGCATTTTTAATAGTATTATTTAAGGCATTTAAAATTGAATCTTGCTTTTGTAGAAGCGATTGCAACTCCTTTAATTTTTGATCTTTTTCTTTTAAATTTTTTTCCTTTTTCTCTAGTTCCTTCGACTTATTTTCTAAAGTTGTATTTAAGTCTGATAATTTTTTATCTGTAGAATTAGCTAATGACTTATAAGAAGCATCTAAATTATTATAAGCAACAGTTAGTGAATCGTAAATTTTATTTTTTACCCTTATTAAATTACGAAGTTCTGTTGTGTCTAATCGTAATTGTTTATTATCGGCGCATAAATTATCTCTTTCCGCTAAAGAGGCTTTATATTTTTTTGACCAGAAAAATTTTTCAAATTTAGTTTGACTGCTTAAATATCCGGTGCTTAAAATGAAGCTTAAAATTATTAGAGTTATTTTTTTCATATTTGTTGTTTTTGCATGTAACTATTAAAACCTTAAAAAATTAGTTTAATTTTTGAAGTGTATTAAAATAATACGTATTAGAATTTACTTTCTTGTATAAAGTTAAGTCTTCATGATCTCCCAAAAACTCAAATTTTTTATTGTTATAAACTTTATCAAGTGAATTACCTTGTGGCTTTAACTCAACGTTAAACATTACCAAAAATAAAATGCTTAATATCAACCTAGGCATGAAACAAAGGTATCACACTTCAACTATCGAGAAATTAGAAATAGATTAGAATAAAAATAGTTTTTGCATTGTTTAACAGAAATTCTTAATTTTTAAAATTTGGATAATTGTTTATACAGAAAAATTAAAATAGAATAGTTGAAAAATAAACTCCATTATCTATTTGCCGGTACCTGAAGCCTTCCGGATTTTTTTTGATTTTTATTAATTTCAAAAATAATTAAGGGCACTAAAAATACTGTTGGTCCAAGCCATAAAACTATATTTGGCAAAGGAATCGAGCGTTGATTATTTACTGTAAATGCAGTAATGGTCCCTATATAACTGCCTAACATCCCTCCAATGTGCGCTAATAGCCAATAATTCTTATACACTAATTTTTTTCTTAGTCTTTTAACGGTAATATAATTACTTCTAATACCAATAATTCCAAATACCAAACTTATAATACCGAAAGAAAAATTTGGGCCTTTTAATAGTAAAAGTCCAAAAATAATAAAACCAAGATGCATCAATCCAAAAAACACTTCTATTGCCCAGTCAAACCAAAGTGGTTTTTGATCTACATGTAATTTTTTTAATTTTAATGAGCGATAGGCAGTTAAGCAAGCGTAATAAGTAAAAAATGAAACGCAAAATAAAAAGATATTAGTTTTATAAACAGACATATAAATAGCGCTGAAAAAAATAATAGTCATTGCCCAAAAATAAATTTTACCAATTGGTTTATGAATTTTTACTTTGTTTCTATAAATTATTGCTAATAATCCGGTCAAAAGAGCAATTGCTCCATTAATAATATGTGTAATTAAAATTATTTTATAAATTAATTCCATTGCTTACTTTTTAAAATCTATTCAACTTTATTAAAAATACTAATTAAACTATTGCAATTCCTTGGCAAAAAAATAATTTCTCAATGCTTCAAATCGACATTCTAATTACCAAAAAAGTCATTTGTTGTTGATGAAATAAATTTTAATATGTTGATTATCAGTATTTTAAGTTGAAGCATGTAAAACAGTCCTTTTTACAATATATATTTGTATAATCTTTAAAACGAATAACTATTTAAATTTTTCAAAACAGTCAACAATCCCCTCCATTTGCAATTCGTTTAATTTTAAAATTTATTGGATTTTTAAACAAGGAGCAAATACGTTTGGGAAAATTTTATGTTTGAGATTTAAATTAATAATAAAGACATAAGCAGGTTTGGGTCAGCCCCTTTTTCTCAAAACTGTTTAATTAAATAAAATAAAAAGGGGAAAAAAATAAAAAAATAAAAAAATGGAAAAAGGAACAGTAAAGTTTTTCAACCAAACAAAAGGATTCGGATTCATTAAAGTTGAAGGATCTGGAAAAGAAGTATTCGTACACGTATCGGGAATTAAAGAAGAAATTCGCGAGAACGACGAAGTTGTGTTTGATATTGAAGACGGTAAAAAAGGATTAAATGCAGTTAACGTTAAGTTAGCGTAATTCTTTTTTAGTTAATTAAACAATTGCGATTACAAAAATTATAAATATATAAAATCAGTACACAATTTTAATTAACAAAAAAACCTCTCAGAATTCTGAGAGGTTTTTTTTGTATTTAATGTTTTTCTAAACCGTCATTATTTCCTTTTCCTTTTGTTCAATATGTTTATCAACTTTAACTGAAGCAGCATCTGTAAGAGTTTGTATTTTTGCTTCACCACTCTTTGCCTCATCTTCAGGCAAACCATCTTTTTGTAATTTTTTAATCTGCTCCATGCTATCTTTACGAACTGTGCGGATACCAACCTTTGCATCTTCTCCAAAACTTTTAGCAGTTTTTGTTAATTGTTTTCTTCTCTCCTCAGTTAATGCCGGAACCATAATACGAATAATCACACCATCGTTTTGAGGATTAAAACCTAAATTAGCTGATTGAATTGCTTTTTCAATTGGTGTTAACATGGATTTTTCCCAAGGCTGCACAATTAATGTTCGTGAATCCTGTGAGTTTACACTTGCAGTATTACTAAGTGGCACCATACTACCATAATAATCCACCATAATATTTTCAAGCATTGCTGGACTAGCTTTGCCTGCTCTAACTTTTTGAAGTTCTGATTCTAAATGACTAATGGCTTTTTCCATTGAGTTTTTAGCCGTTTCTAATACTGTATTTATGTCGCTCATTTTTATAATTTTTAAATTTAGTTTATTATTTTTCTTGGTTTTTAAATAGGTCTATTAAATTTTTTAGCACGAAATCAATTTCTTCTTTAGTTGTGTATTTACTAAAACTAAAGCGCACAGAGGGGCGTTCCATATCGGCTCCAATGCCTCTCAACACATGACTTCCTTGATTACTTCCGCTGCTGCATGCGCTTCCACCGCTTGCTGCAATGCCTAATATATCAAGATTAAACAATAACATCTCTGCATCAGGATGATTTGGAAAACAACAATTTAAAACTGTATATAATGATTTTTCGTGAGCAGTTTCGCCATTAAAATCAACACCTGGAATATTTTTTATTAATTGCTCACGCATATAATCTTTTATTTCCATTATATGTTTTTGATGTTGTTCCATTTCATCAAAACAAATTTCTAAGGCTTTTGCAAGACCAACAATTCCGTAAACATTTTCTGTACCGCCACGCATATTGCGTTCTTGTGCACCACCATAAATAAATGGCGAAATTTTAGAAAGATGATTAATATACAAAAATCCAACGCCTTTTGGTCCGTGAAATTTATGTGCGGCGCAAGTAACAAAATGAACTTTTATATCACGTAAATCCATTTTATAATGTCCCATTGTTTGAACAGTATCACTATGAAAAATGGCATTATATTTTTCACAAATCTCACCAACTTCTTTTAGAGGTAATAAAGTTCCCAATTCATTATTCGCATGCATTAATGAAACTAAACTTCGAGAATTGTTTTTCAATAACTCCTCTAAATCTGCAAGATCTACATTTCCTTTTTTATCTAATTTTACCCAGCTCACTTTTATCTTACCAGCATTTTCGAGCATTTTTAAAGTGGTTTCAACAGCATGATGTTCAATTACACTTGATATAACATGTTTAATATCATAAGTAGTAATAGATTGGTTGATGGCCATATTATCTGCTTCAGTTCCTCCTGAAGTAAAAAAGATTTCTGCTGGTGTAACATTCAAAAGTTTGGCAACTGTTTTACGTGCTTTTTCAATTTCAGCACGAGTTTTCCTGCCAAATGCATGAATAGAGGATGGATTTCCAAAATCTTCAAGCATAAGAGGCATCATTGTTTTTAAAACAGTCTCGTCTAATTTAGTTGTTGCAGCATTATCTAAATATACTTTCATTAATACAATTTTAACTTTTAATAATTTCCTTTATATCTGTTATAATTTTGTTAGCCAAACTATCGGCTGTAGCCGCAGATTGACCTTCACTATAAATTCTAATAATAGGTTCTGTGTTGCTTTTGCGCAGATGAACCCATTCTTTATCAAATTCAATTTTTACGCCGTCCATAGTATTTATTGGTTGTTTCTTATATTTTTCTGAAACATCCAACAAAACTTTATCAACATCAATTTGAGGCGTTAATTCAATTTTATTTTTTGAAATAAAATAATTAGGATAAGATTTTCGCAACATAGAAACCGTTTTGCCATATTTTGCCAGATGCGTTAAAAAAATCGCAATGCCAACTAAAGCGTCTCTACCATAATGTAATTCAGGTAAAATAATACCCCCATTACCTTCTCCTCCAATAACAGCGTTGGTATCCTTCATCATTTTTACAACATTAACCTCCCCCACCGCAGATGCGGAATAGGAGCCGCCTTGACCTTCTGTAACGTCTCTTAATGCGCGGGTACTAGATAAATTACTTACTGTATTTCCTTTTTTATTTTTTTGTAAAACATAATCCGCAACTGCTACTAAAGTATATTCCTCTCCAAACATTTCTCCATCCTCACAAACAAAGGCTAAGCGATCAACATCCGGATCAACGCTAATTCCCAAGTTTGCGTTTTGTTTTACAACAGCTTTACTCAAGTCTATTAAATGTTCAGGTAACGGTTCTGGGTTATGTGCAAAATCACCCGTTGGTTCTCCATGAATAACAGTAATATTTTTAACGCCTAATTTTTTTAGCAATGCAGGGACAATAATTCCGCCACTAGAATTTATACCATCTAATACAATAGAAAAATTTGCCTTTTCAATGGCAGAAATATCTACATAAGGCAAATCAATAATTTTTTTGAAATGAATTTCAATAAAATCATTGTTAATACTATAAGTTCCTAATTTATTTACTTCAGCATAGGTGAAATCTGAATTTTTTGCAAGTTCCAAAATTTCTTGCCCATTAGCTTCGCTAATAAATTCACCTTTTTCATTCAAAAGTTTTAGAGCATTCCATTGTTTTGGATTATGACTGGCCGTAAGAATTATACCGCCATGAGCTTTTAATTCTGTAACTGCCATTTCAACAGTTGGCGTGGTGCTTAAACCAAGATCAACCACATTAATACCTAAGCCAATTAAAGTCCCAGTAACTATACTAGAAACCATTGCACCACTAATTCTTGCATCGCGTCCAATAATTACCGTAATATTCTCACGGGTTGATTGGTTATTTAAAATCCAACTACCATAGGCTGATGTAAACTTAACGATATCTAATGGTGTTAGTCCATCATCGGGTTTTCCGCCAATGGTGCCTCTGATTCCTGAAATACTTTTTATAAGGGTCACAATAATAAAATTTTGAGTTGTAAATATAGCAAAACTGAGCTAGCTATGAAACAAGTTAAGTTAACAAAAATTGTTCATTTTTTGTTTAAAATACCTCTTTATCAAACGATTTTATTACGAATTTTAACTTATTCCTAATTAATGAGTTTAAAAGGCCTTTTTATAGCACTATGCTTTCTTTTTCTTCAAAAGAATGGATTTGGTTTAGAGTCAACTAACCAAAAAATCTATTTTTTAAATGCAGACAATGAAATAATTGATTCTTGCTCTTCGAACATTAATTATTCAACAATTGAAAATAAAAATCGGCCTAATCCGTTATTACATTTGTTTAAAGCAAAACAAAAAAAGAATAAAAGAATAACGGCAGCAATTTTGGCGTTTCCTTTTCCTTTTGGTATTGTTGGTTTACATAGAATATATTTAGGAACCGCCCCTTATGTGCCCATTGCTTACATTGCAAGTTTAGGGGGCATTTTTGGGATATTACCATTTATAGATTTTTGTGTGTTAATTTTAGATAAAGATGAAGCAAGATATATTAATAATAAAAAAGTATTCATGTGGGTTAATTAATCTGCAGTTATTATGTGTGGTATTGCTGGTATAATTTTAAAACAAAAGGCTAATTTTGATTTAAACAAAAAAATCGTTTTAATGACTGACGCCATTAGTCACCGTGGTCCTGATGGCGAAGGTTTTATAATTGCTAACGACGAAATAATTACACCCTACTTCAGTTCTCTACAAAAAAAATATCAGCGCACAGATTTAAATTATATTCCCAAAACATCCATTGAAAACGCAACTACAAATTCTTTTTTAGCATTTGGTCATAGAAGATTGTCAATAATAGACCTCAGTGAAACCGGACACCAGCCAATGTGCAGCGCTAACGAAAAAACATGGATAACCTTTAATGGCGAAATTTATAATTACATTGAAATAAAAAAAGACTTATTAAAACTTGGACATTCCTTTGTTTCTGAAAGCGATACGGAAGTGGTTCTTGCAGCTTACAAAGAATGGGGTTTTGATTGCGTCGGAAAATTTAATGGCATGTGGGCTTTTTGCATTTACGATAGCGAAAAACAAATTTGCTTTGCATCACGCGACCGACTAGGAGTAAAACCTTTTTATTATATTGATAATAAAGAATTTTTATCATTTGCAAGCGAACAAAAAGCTTTTGTGAAAAGCGGTTTAATTAGTCCAATCATTAACCAAAAAGCTTTACACAATTTTTTAATAAATGGATTATTAGAAACAGAAACCAATAATTTTTTTGATGGAGTGAGTGAGTTATTTCCTGGCAATAATTTGGTGTTTGATTTAAAAACAAAAAACATTAAAATCAACACTTATTATAATTTAACTGATCACATCAATTTAAATAACGATAACTTATCTGAAAAAGAATTGATTGATAAAATTTCTGAAGCCTTCGAAAACGCAGTAAAATTAAGGCTTAGAAGCGATGTGGAAGTTGGAACTTGTTTAAGTGGTGGGATTGATAGTAGCGCTTTAGCCGTTACAATTTCAGAAATTACAAAACAACCACTGTATTGCTTTACTTCTATTTTTAAAAACCAAAGTATCAACGAGGAACACTTTGCTGATTCTGTAGCGAAAAAAATTAACGCTAAACATTTTAAAGTTGAACCAAGCCTTGAAGGTTTTTTGGAAGAGGTGGATGCTTTAATTTATTCACAAGACGTGCCAATCTGGGACACCAGCACTTATGCGCAATACAAAGTAATGGAGTTGGCTAAAAAAAATAATATCAAAGTTGTTTTAGATGGGCAAGGTGCAGATGAATTATTTGCTGGTTATCATCATCACTTTTTAGCAAAATGGAATAATTTATTTTCTCAAGGTCATTATATGACAGGATTAAATGAAATTTTAAGTAGCAAAAAAACAATTCCAAATCCTTTACAGTTTTATTTAAAAGAAAAAATTAAACAAAAAAATTATCTTAAAGCAAAAGAGTTTGATTTATTTTTTAACGCAAATTTTTTGAAATCTCAACAAATAAAAAACCCTTCAGTATATTTTAATTCTGTAAACGAGCAACTGGTTGACGATATTTATCATACGCGCTTAAAATCATTTTTAAAGTGCGAAGACAGATGCGGAATGTGGCATAGCGTTGAAAGTAGAACACCGTTTGCCGATGATATAGAATTAATTAATTTATTATTTTCATTTAATGGTAACAAAAAAATAAAAAATGGTGTCTCTAAATACTTATTGAGAGAAGCCGTAAAAAATAAATTACCAGAAGAAATTTATAAGCGTTACGATAAAAAAGGTTTTGAAACGCCAATGCAACAATGGATGCAAAAACTAAGACCACAATTGCTAACAGAAATTAAGGCGGCAAATTTTGAATTTATAAATAATGAAATGCTTGATAAATCTGATTTAAATAATTCATTTCAAAACAAATTATTATTTAAACTATTTGTTTTAAGCCGATGGAAAAAACTGTTTAGTTAGTCGTCGGCGCAGGTTTTTCGTCTTCTTTATTTTTCATGAAACGGTACTGTATACCAAAACCCATTCCAAAACCCTGACCTTTCCATTTAGTAATAGCAATGTATTTATTAAAATCATCGTTGTTGGTAGTTAAACTATTGTAATTGGTAAAAGGAGCATATAACTTAAAGTTTATTCCAAATTTGCCAAAATAAATTCTAGGATTAACATATAATGAAATATAACTACCACCTCCAGAAAGTATCAAATTTAAACTATCGTTGGCTTTATATTTAAAAGTAGAATAGCCAACATCAGCACCTAATACTAAATCAAAATTCTTTTTTACTATCGGATGATAATTTAGTACAACAACAAAATCGTTTGTTCTAACATCGGGTTTAATTTTTGTTGCAGAATCTCTTGAAGTAATGTACTTATTTGTTTTGAACCGAAAGCCTACACCAAAACGCTTATGCAAACCATACTCAGCAGCCAAACCAAAATTAGTGTTTGCCGCCTTATCAGTGTAACTTGTGTCTCTGGTTCGGTTAGGATCCTTTATTCTAAGGTTTAGTGTAGTATTATATATTTCAAAACCAGTTCCAACTTCAGTTATCAGGGCATCCTTGTAAAATGATTGAGCATTAAACGCTATTGATAAAGCAAAGAATAAACTACTTAAATAAATTTTTTTCATATAAATTAATCTTAAATAAAAATACAAAATTATTTTGCTAAAACTTTAAATTCGGTTCTCCTATTCTTAGCTTTATTTTCGGGAGTATCATTTTTAACTTTTGGTTTTAAATCGGCATAACCTTTATAGCTTAACCTTGCTGCAGAAATTTTACTAGTTGCAATTAAATAATCATACACTGCTTTAGCTCTATTTTCGGATAATGTAATGTTGTTTTTTCTTATACCATCGCTATCAGTATGTCCACCTAACTCAATTTTTAAACTTGGATTTTTAATTAAAAAGTCACCTAGTTTTTCGAGCTCCGCTTTACTTTCTGGTTTTAAATCAGACTTATTCACATCAAAAAATACATTTCTTAATTCAACAACGCTTCCTGTATCGATAGGGTCTAAGGGAATATCTAAAAGAAAAGGTTTTGCGAAATCTGTTTCTTTGCCTTTTAAACTAAAATTATCGCTGTAAAACAAAAACCCATCTTTATTTACATTCACTAAATAATTTTTATTTGCTGTAAGTGTAACAAAAAATTCCCCGTTTTTTTGGCTGTAAGACCTTGTAACTGATTGTTGCGTTTCTAAATCCACTAATTCAAAATTAGCCTCCAAAGTTTCTTTAGTTTTAGAATTATAAATTTTTCCTTTTACGTAGGTAATTTTTTCCGGTCTTAATTCCTCCGGCAAATCAAATTGATAAATATCCAAATCACCATAACCACCCGCTTTGTTACTTGCAAAATAGGCAATTTTACCACCTGGATTTACTAGTAAACTATTTTCGTCATTAAATGTGTTTATAGGGTATCCTAAATTTATTGCTTTGCCCCACTCCCCGTTAGGTTGACGTTTACTCATGAAAATATCTAAGCCTCCCATACCTGGATGTCCTGCGCTACTAAAATAAAGTGTCATGTTATCAGGATGAATAAAAACAGATTCCTCCATTTGTGGCGTATTAATATTTGGCCCTAATTTTACAGGTGGCAAAAATTTTCCGTTATCAGAAATTTTGCTAACATAAATGTCATATTCTTTTGCAGCACCACGGTGTAGGACGCCTCTTACAAAATATAATTCTTTGCCATCACTACTAAAACTTGGCTGCGATTCAAAATTTGCTGTATTAATTACTGGGCCAGCATTGTGTGGTTTTGTCCATTTACCATTTACTTTTTGAGAATAAAAAATATCACAACTGCCAAAACCTTTTCTATCTGGAGAACCATAGTCACCAGTTGCATCGCTACAAGAAGCAAAAAACATTATGTTACCATCTGCGGAAAGAGAAGGCGCTCCTTCATTTCCATAACTATTAATGATAGAAATTGGCAGGGCTGTTTGCCAAGTATTATTGTTATTATTACTCGTAAAAAAATCTTCGTTAAAAAATCCTGGCATGCCTTCTCTCGGTAATCCGCGTGTAAATAAAAATTGCTTTCCGTCGCCAGTAATTGCCGGGAAATATTCTCCATACTCGGTATTAATACCCGGACCTGCATTAATTGGATTAAAAGGCTTAGGATTTTTTACTGCCTCTGCTCCAAAAATAGCGTTAGCTAAATATTTTTGAGCGCTCTCTTTTGTATTAGGATTGATTCTCTCAAACTTTAAAAAAGTTTCTAAATTTGTTTTACCGTCTTGATATTGACCAATTGCCAACTGTGATAACGACATATAATAAAAAGTATTCGGAAAAAACTTAGGGTTAATTTCTATTGCCTTTTTAAAATTGGTAATTGCCTCTGCATGCTTATTTGTTTCTTGATAAGATTGCGCCAGAAATAAGTATGCTTCTATAAAATTTTTATCTTCCTCAATTGCCTTATTAAAATTCTTTTCAGCAACATCAAATTTATATGCCTCATAAGCAACCTTACCAACTTCAAGATACTTTATAGCCTTTTTATTAGTACTTGTATATTGCCCCGGAGGCATCTGCGCGTTAACCGTATTAAAATTAACTAATAAGATTAAACAAATTATTAATATCCTCCTTAAAACAATCATACTGTAATTTTTAATTTATAATTCAAAATTTATAACTTCTAAACGCCAACCCAAGCCTTTAAAGTTTGTTTTTGTTTGTCGCTTAATTTTTGTTTTAGTGCAATTTGATTCTTGCGTACAGTTTTGCTTTTTTTTGCAACAGCGCTTAAAGTTTTTATTTTATACTTTCCTTTCTTTCCTTTAGGTCTGTATATTTCTACTGTAACTTTATCTCCTTCCTTCACTGTATCGTAATAATCATTAATTATTTCTTTAATGGACTCTATTTTAATTTGCTTACCATTTATTTTATTTAACTCGTCGCCATTTTTAAAGCCCATCTTTTTCCCAAAATCATCCATTTCTTCAATCCCAATTACATATAATCGATTAGTATTCTCATTATAATTAAGGTCAGAATTTCCTAATGAAAACTCATAGGTTATAGTTTCTTTAGCAAAATCAATGCCAATTTTATCTAACACCTCTTCCATTGGCAACGGTGTTTTGCCAGATACATGCTTTCGTAAAAACTCTCCTATTTCAGGATAAGTAAATTTTTCAATATCAGCAAAAAGGTCTTCATCATTAAAAGATTTGTTTTTACCATATTTGGTTGCTAAGTCTTTCATTAAATTTTGCGTACCATAGTCTCCATCACTATAATGTCGCAACAATACATCTAAACACATTCCAATTAGAGCTCCTTTTTCATATACATTTGAATATTGAGTATGAATTTTTTCTTCTAACACATGTTTACTCATATAAGTAAAACTCATAGTGTCGTTAAAGCTAGCCAGACTGTTTTCATACTTTTGCATCATAGTACTAATTAACTTATCAATATCGGTAATTCCTCCTTTTGTTTGAGCATGATGTGCAGCATATTCTGTCATACCTTCGTACAACCATAAATGCTCGCTCATTTTAGGATTTGAAAAATCAAAATCTCCAATTTCTTTTGCATGAATATTTAACGGCGTTACAATATGAAAAAACTCATGTGCTGCAACGTCTCTAATCTCTTGCTGAAGAGAAAGACTATCGTATTCAGGCAACACATAAAAAGAAGAGTATGAATGTTCTAAAGCGCCACTTGCGCCAGAAAGCGTAGCTCTATCAATAAAATAAAATAAAAAAGCGTATTTGCTTACTGGTAACTCTCCTCCTAAATATTCTCTTTGTGCATTTAATAATTCTTTTAAAGTTGAAGCGATGAAACGAGATGTTATTTTTTTATTTGGCGAATAACATCCCACCAAAACTTTTGTATTGCCAACCAAAACAGTAGAAGTATCCGGCAGAGAATACATAATGGGCGAATCAACCAAATCGTGATAATCAAAAACTGAAATGATATCTTTCGTATCGCCAAATTTTATATCAGACAAACCAGTTGCAGGATAATAACCTTTTGGTTTTTCAAATTCTAAAATGAAATTTTTATTTAATTGTCCTTTAATAAAGCCAAACATGCTATGCGTGTTAATTGAAAAGTTTTTACCGTCTTCAAAATTTGTTCCTCCCGGCTCAAACACAACTTTATCTTTAGTATTTGGTAAATCTGTTTTATCCCAAGTATCATCAACATCATAAGTTATTTTCTCAATTTCATTTGCAGGAGAAATTTTATAGGTATTAACATCCACTTTAGAAACTTTAATAATAGCGCCATTTTTACCACTTACTTTAAAATTTGAAATAAACCTTCCAAAGTCATAAACCTCATAAGTTCCGGGAACCATAGATGGAAATGAAAATTCGATTTCGTTTTGAGTTAAAGTTGGTGGAATTAATTGTACAGACACCTTGTCATTTATAACCTTGTTTAAGTTTATAAAATAACGGTAGTTGTCATCTGCAAAAATAATGTTACTTAACAAAAACAAAAGCGCGAGGAAGAAATTTTTCATAAAATTTATTTTAATATTAATTTAAAATTAGTCCAGCGGTACTTTAGCCAAAAAATTGCAAAGGTTATTAGCGCCATACAAAACCATAATACAATTTCGGCATAAGGGTTACTTGTTTTAGCTTCAAAAACAGAATAAGTTTTAATAACAGAATTTGGCTCATTTATAAGCACGCTGCTAATTAGATTATTTGCAAAATGAATACCAAAAGCCAATTCTAATCCTTCATCTAAAAGCGTAAGTGAGCCCATAAATAACGCAAAGGCAACAAAATACGTTAACATTATTGGCCAACCATAAGCAGCCACTTCGGGATTACTCATATGCGCTAAACCAAATAAAATAGAAGTAATTACTAAAGGGAAGATGCCATTTTTAAAAACTTGAGATAGGCCTTGTATCAAATATCCTCTAAAAATAACTTCTTCAATACCCGTTTGAATTGGCATAAACACAAGCATCAATAACAAAGAAATTAAAAATCCAGAAACATTAAAATTAATTGTCAAACTACCAGTATTAAAAATATATTGAGCCAATACAACTATCACTAATAAAGCCGCCCAAACAAAAAATCCAAACCAAAAGCGCTTAAATCTAAATTTTTGAAAGCCTGTTAAGATACTTGTTATGGTTTTTTTATGAATATATTTTAATCCAATTAAAAAACCAATTGCTGCAAAAACAAAAAGTCCGAATTGAGTAAGCAAAATAAAATTCCTATCGAGGTTAACAATTTCAGAATTAAACAACAAACTTGAGTCGGCTCCCAATTGTTGAATGGTATAACCACTTTCGAGAGCTCTTGAAACTAAAGGCATTGTTAAAATAGATCCAAAACCAAGATAACCAACCATTAATAATAAAATTGTAAACGAGTACATCCAAAAAGCATTGTACCCTGTAACTAAACCAGATAATAAATACAAATTATTAAAGGGCAATTCTCTTTTAGTGCTATCTTGTGATAAATTATCCATTAAACGTTAAAACCAAGTTTTTTTTGAATTTTTAAAATAAATTTGCGTCGAAATTATAATCTTTAAATATATCTAAATTTTAGCCAAACTAATAATTAAGACTCTTAAAAAACATGAAAACTTCACACTTTTTAATACCCGCTTTACTTCTTCTCTTTTCATGTTCAAATAATAAAACAGAAAAAATATTTGGCACAGAAGCGCAGCTAGGTGAAGCTTTATATTTTGATCCAATATTATCGCGTGATAGCACTATTAGCTGTGCTAGCTGCCATAAACCGGAATTTGCTTTTGCAGATAATATGCCCGTTAGCGTTGGTATCTATCATCAAAAAGGTGGCAGAAACACTCCTTCTTCTATGAATCAAACAGAAAGGAATTCCTATTTTTGGGATGGTCGCGCTGAAACACTGGAAGAACAAGCGCTTGGTCCAATAGAAAATCCTGTGGAAATGGATTTTCCAATTTCGCTTGCGATTAGGCGTTTAATTAAAACCGAAAAATATAGAAATGCGTTTGTTAGTATTTATGGCAAACAACCTAATCCAGAATTATTAGCAAAGGCTTTATCTGCTTTTGAAAAAACTCTAGAAACAAATAATAGCGCCTTTGACCATTACATGAATGGCGACGACACCACTTTATTTTCGGAGAGTGCAAAACGCGGATTAAATTTATTTAATGGTAAAGCAAAATGTTTTGATTGTCATTTTGGTGTAGATTTTAGTGGTAACGACCAATTTAAAAATATTGGTTTGTATAATGATAAAGAATTGAAAGATAAAGGCAGAATTGAAATTAGTGGAAAAGCGAAAGACTTGGGGTCCTTTAAAATACCCGGCTTGCGCAATATTGCGATGACAGCACCCTATATGCATAATGGCATGTTTAAAACCCTAATGGAAGTAATTGAACATTACGACCAACCCGATAAATTTGTAAAGGGAAGTATTAATCGCGATACTATTATGAATAAGCCTTTAGGCTTAACTGAAACAGAAAAAAAAGATCTTGAAAATTTTATGTTAAGTTTAACCGATGCACGGTTTCTGAAGAAGAAATAACACTCCGTTTAAATAAGAGCCGCAGATTACGCGGATTGCACGGATTTTTTATTAAGAAAGATTTTCAAATTTGATGAGCGAATAATATCCTCTGTTAAAGGTGTTTAAAATCTAAAGATAAAAACAATTCAAGTTACTACTATTATCTTTGTAATCTGCGGCAAAATCAAACAACTTTATACAACACTGGCTTACTAGGACTAGCATCGTTCTCGAAGGGGGCAATTTGTAAATTTAAAATATACGTGCCATCATAAACTTCGTTAGGCACATAAATAAATTCGGTAATTGTTTTGTGTAATTGAGTATTGTTTGGGTAATTCCAAAAGGTATGATGTGCTTCTAATTTACCTTCGTCTTGTTCTTTATCAATACTTGGCATATCAATTAATAAATGCATTACGCCTAATTCATTTAAAAATTCTATAGCTTCTTTTAAAACATAAGGCGGGTTGGTATTGCTATAGTGAGCATGCATTTTATTGATACCATTCCCCAACGTACGAATTACTACAGCTTCAGGCTTACCACAATCTTTTAATAAAACTTCTAAAGCTTTGCGAGAGATGACAAAATCTCCATTCTCTAATTGCTCTGGCAAAACAGTAATTACCTCAGCAACAAACATAAAGCGCTCAAGGTTTTTGTTGATGGTATAAAATTCTTTGCTAATATGTCCAACACATTCAGTATGTGTGCCATTACCATGCGGATTAAAGGTAACGGTTCTGAAGTTGACGCTTCCGCCTTGAGTAACATCTCCAATCCAATTTCCCATAACAACCGGCTCTAATTTCATGGGCTCAACATACCAAGCGCTTACACAATCAGAGCCGGTATGCAGTGGAATAGAAATATCTATTGGTTTAAAAAAATCTATTCTGTATTCTTTTCCTTGATGAAAAATGGTTGCGATCATCTTTTGATTTCAGATTTGAGGTTTTAGATTTAAGATTTTAAACTGCTACTGCGGCCTTAATATGTGGATGCGGATCGTAATTTTCTAAAGAAAAATCTTCAAACTTAAAATCAAAAATAGATTTTACATCGGGATTAATTTTTAAAATTGGTAATGGTCTTAACTCACGAGACAATTGCAATTTAGCTTGCTCAATATGATTCGAATATAAGTGAGCATCGCCAAGTGTATGAATAAATTCCCCTACTTCTAAATTACACACCTGCGCCACCATCATTGTTAACAACGCATAGGAAGCAATATTAAAAGGAACACCTAAAAAAATATCGGCACTGCGTTGGTATAACTGACAGCTTAATTTTCCATCGGCAACATAAAACTGAAAAAAAGCGTGGCATGGTGGCAACTTCATATTATTAATATCTGCAACATTCCAAGCGCTAACAATTAATCTGCGAGAGTCGGGATTTTTTTTAATCATTTCAATTACCTGAGTAATTTGATCAATATGTCCGCCATTAGGTGTTGGCCAATTGCGCCATTGGTAACCATACACTGGACCAAGGTTTCCATTTTCATCTGCCCAATCATCCCAAATACTTACACCATTATCTTTTAAATATTTAATATTTGTATCGCCCTGTAAAAACCAAAGTAATTCATGAATAATGCTTTTAGTATGTAATTTTTTTGTTGTGCATAACGGAAATCCATCTTGCAAATTAAAACGCATTTGATAGCCAAAAACACTTATTGTTCCTGTCCCTGTTCTATCGGTTTTTTGTGCGCCAACATCTAAAACATGTTGCATTAATTGATGATACTGCTGCATAGTAAATTATATATTGTACAAAAATAAAAATCCCTCGCGGTTAAACCGAGAAGGATTTATGAAAAGTTTTTAGTTTTTGGTTATTTTATGAGATTAACATAACCTACATATTCTTTGTAGCCCTCACCATGAGTTCCTTTAACCTTAATTTTATAAATATAAGTTCCAACCTCAGCCATCTGTCCTTTTATGGTGCCATCCCAACCCCTGCTAAAATCTCTTGAGAAATAAATTTGATTACCATTACTTGCAAATATTTCCATTATAAAATCATCTTTTGAAAAACCAATACCTTGTGCAATAAAAAGTTCGTTCTTTCCATCACCATTAGGAGTAAAAGTATTTGGAATGTATACACTCATATCATCAATTATCTCAACTAATTTAAAAACAGTATCTACGCAACCCTTATCAGTTGTTGTAATAAGCATTGTTGCAAATTTTCCTGTGTTCTCATAAAAACGTGTTGGGTATCTCAAACCGGAAGTGTCCATTCCTGTAATTCCAGTTCCTGTAAACGACCAACTACGTGAAATAATTGGGCCATATAATTCAGTAGGAATAAAAACAACCTTATTATTTGTTATTGTAGGAATTTCAGGTAAATAACTAAAATCTGCGTGGGGCTTGGGGTAAACTATAATGGGATCAATATATTTATATTTACCAGAGCATCCATTTACACCAACAGTTAGGATATTAAGCTCATAGGTTCCCGGTTCATTAATACAATAATTAAAATTATCTCCAGTAATTTGATTAATGCCGCCGAAATCATAAACAACGGACGAAGCGCCAGCACCAAGATTGGAATTATAAGTAGCACAAAAAGGTTCGCAGCCAATAGTATTATCTAAATATAATTCTGGTAGTGGGGGCTGCTTAACGGTAACCGTAAATGTGTGTGCAATTGTATAATTAGGACATGCAATATCATAAGCCGAAACGTTATATATAGTTGTTCCTACTGGCGCAGCGGTTTGAATACTGCCAGTAGATGAGCTTAAGAATACAGCAGGATTCCAAACATAAGCGTAATTTCCACTTGCGTTATAGGCTGCTACATTTAGCTTTATGCTATCTCCTCTACAAATAGATATATTTTGTGGTACATATAAATATTTAATTGGTGAAGAAACTGTTACAAATGTTGTTTGCGTAGTTTTACAAAAACCAATAGCCGCAGTTAAACTATAGGTTCCAGCCTGATTTGAAGTAACATTTGACAGCGATAAATTTTGAGCGTTTGAAACCACTCCACCAGAATTTTCCCATGTATACGAAGTTGCCCCGGCGGGCCCCGGAATATTTAAAACAGAATTATAACAAATAAATTCGCTTGCCGGTAAAGTGAAACTAACTACTGGATTAACAATCAAATTTAATACGCCTGAATTAGTACAAGTTAAAACCCCATTTGTATAAAATGCTGTAACGGTGTAAAATCCAGAAGCAGTTAGCGGTGTATTCAATAAAGTTGGATTAGCCACAGATGCAGTAAAACTATTTGGACCATTCCATAAATATGAAACAGCTCCTAAAGAATTTGCTTGTAAAACATTAGATTGCAGCGCACAACCGTTCATCACCGGATTGATAGAAATAGAATTAATTGCCACCACATTAATTTGGTTAGTCCCTGTATTGGTGCAACTCACCGTTCCAATAGAAAACATTGCCGTTGAAGTATATATACCCGCCGCATTTGTTTGAATGTTACCAATTGATGTAGAGGCCAAATTAGACGAGAAACCATTCGGCCCACTCCACAAATATGAAATACCACCAACTGCATTTGTAGAAATATTTGCGGTTGCATTTTGACAAATATTTGCTGGAACAATTACATTTACTGCCGGTGTTGCAACAACAGATACATTTGAAACCGCACTTGTTGTACATGTAATGTTACCGTTCGAGAAAAAAGCGGTTGCTGTATAATCCCCTGCACCAGATGGATTTACAGCTATAACAGTTGGATTTTGAATTGCCGATGTATATCCGCCAGGGCCATTCCATGAATAAGAAACTGCGGATAATGCATTTGAAACTAAATTTAAATTTGCATTTTCACAAATCGTAAAGGTTGGTGTAACATTTATTGTGTTTGTTCCTACAACATTAATTTGATTAGTAGTTGTGTTAGTACAACTAACCGTTCCTATCGAAAACATTGCAGTTGTTGTATAAATGCCGGCGCCGTTAGTTTGTATATTAACTATGGATGGTGCTGCGATAGCTGAAGTAAAAGCATTAGGACCAGACCAAGAATATGAAATTGCACCCAAAGCATTTGCAGACAAATTAGCTGTGGCATTTTGACAAATATTGGCCGGGGCTGTAACAGTAATTGTTGGTGTTGCAACTACAGAAACATTAGAAACGGCATTGGTTGTACAGGTTAAAATACCATTCGTAAAAAAAGCAATTGCGGTGTAGTTTCCGGCTGTTGCGGGAACAATACCATTAATTGTTGGGTTTTGAGAACCTGAGTTAAATGCTCCGGGTCCATTCCAAGAATAAGAAACGGCACCAAGCGCACTAGACGTTAAATTTAAATTAGCGCCTTCACATAATGTAAAATTGGGTGTAACTGCAACGGTGTTAGTAGTAACAACACTAATTTGATTAGTGCCAGTTGTTGTACAACTTACCGTTCCAATTGCAAATGTTGCAGTTGATGTATAAATTCCAGAACCGTTAGGTTGTATATTGGTAATTGTTGGGGCGGCAATGTTAGATGAAAATGCGTTTGGTCCAGACCAAGAGAAAGCCAAAGCCCCTGTTGCACTCGCAGATAAATTTGCGGTTGCGTTTTGGCAAATATTAGTAGGAACAACAACATTTACAGTAGAAGTAGCAACAACTGAAACATTTGAAACAGCATCAGTGGTGCAAGTTAAAACACCGTTAGTAAAAAAAGCAATAGCAGTATAATTACCAGCACCAGTTGGAATAATGCCGTTAATTGTTGGATTTTGAGAAACTGAGTTGTAGGCTCCTGGTCCGTTCCATGAATAAGAAACCGCGCCAAGCGCACTTGAAGTTAAATTTAAATTGGATGCTTCACACAAAGTAAAATTTGGCGTAACTAAAACGGTATTAGTTCCCACAACACTTATTTGATTCGTTCCTGTTGTAGTACAGCTCACAGTTCCTATCGCAAAAGTTGCGGTTGAAGAGTAAGTACCGGAGCCGTTAGTTTGAATATTTAAAATTGATGGCGAAGCAATATTTGAAGAAAAAGCATTTGGGCCAGACCAAGAATAAGATAGTGCACCAACTGCATTTGAAGATAAATTAGCGGTTGCGTTTTGGCAAATATTAGAAGGAACAACAACATTTACAGTAGAAGTAGCAACAACTGAAACGTTTGACACAGCTCCGGTAGTGCAGGTTAAAATACCGTTAGTAAAATAGGCAACCACGCTATAATTTCCGGCTTCGTTTGGTATAATAGAAATTTTAGTTGGATTCTGCGCTGAAGATGCATAAGCATTTGGTCCATTCCAGGAATAAGAAACTGCACCCAACGCGGAAGAAGTTAAATTTAAATTGGAGCCTTCACACAATGTGAAATTTGGAGTAACAGCAATAGTGCCAGTTGCAACAACGTCAATCTGAGTAGTGTTAGTTTTTGGACAGGCAATACCATTAAAATTAATATTAGAACTTACGGTATAAATGCCACTCGACGCTGGAAGAATACTAGTAATAGATGGATTTTGTAAATTAGAAGCAAAGGCGTTCGGTCCTGACCAAGAATATGCAGTGGCTGTTGGCATTGCAGAGGTTAAATTTATTGTGCCTCCTTGGCAAACATTACTGCTTGTATTTATTGCAATTGAATTATTTGGAGCCACATTTACAGCAGTTGTTTGAGTGCCGGTGCAACCGTTGGTATAGTTAGCAATAACAGAAAACGTTCCAATATTTGGTGTTGTAATATTTGAAATAGAAATACTTGTTGTGGGGAAAATTGTTTGTGGATAGCCGGGCCCCGTAACACTAAAAGTTCCTCCTACTGATGGGTTTATTGTAAAAGTAGCATTACTTCCGTAACAAAAATTTGTTGGTGTTGAAATCGAAATTGGAATAACAGGATTAATTGTTAATGTAAAAGTAGTTTGGTCGGCGATTGGGGCTAAAGAAGAATTTAAGCCTTGTGCTGTAACAGTATAAACTTGATTCACTAAAGAACTAACAGTAAAAGAAGGGTTGGTTTGAACAATTGTTCCAGGATAAAGGGTATAACTACCAGATGAGGCATTAACCCAAGTTCCTGTAAAAACAGCTAACTGACCGGGACATGCTGTAAGGTTTGGGTAATTTAATGGATTACAGGATACTCCTGCACTTCCTGTGCTAGAAAAAGAAACGTTGGTATTTACGCCACTTGGATTGGTAATTAATATGATATATTGTTGCCCTTGAACTACAGGAATTGACGGTTGATAATTACAAAATGTTGCTCCAACTGGAACAGGCCCCATTCCTGTACCGCCAGAACCAGTGCAATTCCAATTACATGCAACAGGAGGCAGCGTATTATTAAAAATATCAACACAGGTACTTGGAGTATATGGCCACATAATCCAATCATAATTTCCCGCTTGCGGAAATGCAGATCCAAATTCACCAAACGAGAAAGCTAAGTTTCCTGAGCTTGTAATATTTAACAATAACCATTGCGGGTTTGCCACATTTGTAAACATACAACCAGCATTTACCGCTTGAGGATTTGATAACGGATTGCTAATATTTAAACCTGGTGTCAATCCCGTTCCTGAACTTGCTGTAAAACTAAAAAGTGCATTTGTGCATAGATTTTGAGCACTGTTACAAACTGCTGCATTTTGACAATAGTAATTTCTTTCCCAAATAATAAATAAGGCAATTATTAAAAATATTTTTTTAAAATTACTTTTACTCATTTTCGGCAAAATAATTTTTTAAGTGTTTTTGAAACAAAAAGTTTAATAAAATATTCTTTTTTTCTCGAGTCTGAAGGTACTAATTTTAAGGCAAAATGCCGATGTATTCAATAATTAATCGTTATCATTTACTAAGTAATTGTTCCAAAAAAATACATTAATTTATGTTATTTAAACAAAAATCCCCCCGTATTTCTACAGAGGGATTTATTAAGAATTAATTTCAAAATAATTATTTCATTAATGTTACATGGCCTATATATTCTTTCTTTCCTTCTCCGTTTGCACCAACTGCATAAATTTTATAAATATAAACGCCATCTTGAGCTGTCTGACCCTTCACTGTGCCATCCCATCCTTTAGTTACATCCTTTGTTGCATACATTGAATGTCCCCAACGATCAAATATTTCCATACTATAACCTGTTGCTTTTAAGCCTAAACCTTTAATATTAAAAACGTCATTATTTCCATCTCCATTTGGTGTAAATGTATTAGGAATAAATACATTAAAGTCTTCGATTATTTCAAGGAATTTCACAACAGTGTCAATACAACCCTTATCTGTTCTTTGAATTAATAAAATTGGGTATTTTCCTGGTGTTTCAAAAATACGTTGTGGGTGTTCTATGTTTGTAGTATCATAACCATCAATTCCTGTTCCTGAAAACATCCAATTAATACTTGTAATAGGACCGTATTGATGAGTAGGATTAAAGGTAACTTGATTATCGCTAGTTGTTACAATATCCGGAGTCCAATTAAAATCAGAGTGTGCTTTTGGGAAAACCACAATTGGCACAGGATAATCATAAATACCTTTACATCCATTTTTACCCAGAGAAGATATTTTTAAATTATATGTTCCCGGTTCGTTTAAACAATAATAAAAACTATCAGATTGCATAGTGAGTCCCCCTCCAAAATCAAAGGTCGTAACAGCCGATTCATTTTGTGTTTTTGTATTGTAAAATAAACATAACGGTTGACAGCCTTGTGCCTTATCTAATTGTAAGTCTGGCATTGGGGGTTGATTAACTTGCACAGTAAAAGTATAAAACACCGTGTAGTGAGGACACGCAATATCATAGCCCGCTAGGTTATAAATAGTTGTTCCTAACGGATGGCCATATTGAACACTTCCTGTAGGAGAACCTAAAAATACTCCAGGAGTCCAAACGTAAGCGTAATTCTGACTTCCACCAGTTGAGCCAACAATAAGTTTGACGCTATCACCTTTACAAATAGTTTGATTTTGAGGCGTTAAGGTATAAGCAAGAGGTGTTAACACATCAATAATTATTTTTTGTGTTGTAATACATGGTCCTAATTGAACATTTAAAGTATAAGTTCCTGCCTGACTTGGTTGAATACTTGGAATAGTTAAGTTTTGTGTATTAGCAGTATAACCCGTCGAACTTGTCCAAGAATAACTAGTTGCACCTGGAGGTCCATTTACATTTAAAAAAGTATTGTAGCACATTTGTCTGTATGCATCTAATGTGAATGTAATTATTGGATTAACCGTTAATTGCACAGTATTTGAATTGTAACAAGTAAACGAACCATTATTGTATGACGTAGAAACTGTATAAATTCCAGATGCAGAAGGTGTAGCGAAATAAATGGTGTTATTAGCAGAATTTGAAGTATAACTATTCGGGCCAGACCATAAATAAGTTGCAGCACCTTGTGAGCTAGAGTTTAAAGAAGCATTACCTGGCTCACAAACAGTTACTGTTGGTGTAACAATAACAGGATTCACTGGAACAATTGATAATTGGTTTGAACCAATAGTAGTACAACTTACAGTTCCAATTGCAAACATAGCAGTTGCGAAATAACTTCCAGTACCGTTTGGTTGGATGTTTGGTATCACAACAGCTTGCGTATTTGAACTAAAATTATTAGGTCCGCTCCATGAATAACCAATGGCACCAGGCGCTAGCGCGCTAATGTTAGCTGTTGCATATTGACAAAGATTGTTTGGCATAGTTACCACAACAGGAGAAGTTGCAACAACTGATACATTACTCACGGCTTCGGACGTGCAAATTAATGTGGTTGCAGGGCTTGTGTAATATGCTGTAACACTATAATCACCGGAGTTTAATGGCATTAAATTAGAAATACTAGGGTTTTGCAAACCAGACGTGTAGGGCGCAGGCCCTGTCCATGAATAAGACGTTGCCCCAGAGGCTCCAGAAACTAAATTTAAAGTAGCTCCCTGACAAAGCGTAAAGCTGGGTGTAACAACTACTTGAGCTACCGGCACAACACCAAGATTTGTTGAGCCAACAGTTTGGCACACTCCACCATTTGTAAATGTATTAACAACGGTTACCGAATAAGTTCCTGTATTATTTGGAATTGCGCTAGCAATAATTGGATTTTGCATATTTGAATTAAATCCATTAGGCCCAATCCAAGAATAGGTTGTTAGTCCCGCAACACTTGTGTTTACCGAAAGAGTTACCGCCACACCCTGACAAACAGGGCCAGTGTTGGATACTGACGATATCGTAGGTGTCGGGTTTACAATTACTTCAGTAGTTTGAGTGCCTACACAACCTGCTGTATTAGTAAAAGATACAGAATAAATAGTAGTCGAAAGTGGATTAGCAGTAACATTTGCACCAACCGTTGTATTTAATGTTGCTGGTGGAGCCCAAGTATAGGTTGGCGCGCCATTTGCCGTTAAATTCACACTACTACCTGTACAAATAGTACCGCCAGTAATAGTGATTGGGTCAAGAGGCGTTGTTGTAACAGAAACTACTGCTGTTCCTGTTTTACAGCCAAGATTATCTGCAACATTTACTGTATATGTGCCGGATGCAAGACCAGTGGCAACTTGCGTATTTTGGCCAGTCGGTGTCCAAGTATATGTATATGCAGGATTTCCGCCTAAAACAGTAACAGTTGCATTTGAAGTTGGACATGAAGGAGTGCTAGCCGCAGTAACAGTTAAGCAAGGGCCGGTTTGATAAAACATACCAGCCATGTTAATAGAATAACAATCGCCTCCACTAGTAAGACCATAATTAGCAGTTGTCTGACCATTAACTGCAGGGCCACCCGGGGCAGCAATATAATCCCAAACTTGTTGGCTGGCAACAGGATAAGTTGCATTATTAACTAAGCTATTCATTCTGATGTTTGGAGCAGAAATTTTTTGTAAATCACCAACTACCATAAAGTTTTGAGTCATAGTAGGGTTACCACAAACATTGAATCCCGAAATAACACTATTAACTGTTCCACCAACACCTACCTGACAACCATCAGCAATAACAATACTTCCGGTAACATTTAAAGCTGGGTCGACATAAACTATAAACAAAGTTGCGCCATCAGTGTCTTTTGAAGGAGTTTGAGGCATTACCGGACATCCAGAAAGAGTATAAGTTCCATTTCCGGTTATAGCTGCGGTAACGTTAGCACGAGAAGTCCAGGTACCACCATATCCCCAACATTTATCAGTATGAAAACCAATTTGAGTCATAGCAAAAACTGTACTAACAGCCGAAGGATTTACTATAGTAGCGTTAAAATTTCCACTTCCTGTAGCACCACCACCGCCAGCATATAAAAATGCCGCTTGAATAATAGCACCGGCAGGTATCCCTGCAACTACTATTGGACAAGGTTGTGTTGTACCGGTACCCGGAGGAACACCACCAAATACTCTTTTATGTAAACGTGCTGAAACTTGAGTATAACCTAAACCACAGGCTGTTTGTGTATATGTTGTTGCGATTGAGCCGTTACCATTCATAACACTGTTATTTGAACTCCCTTTTGGCCCACCCACCGTTGTAGGTGTAGGTGTTGTCCAAACACAATTTGTGCAAGTAGTACCGGGTATGTGATTAGCAGGTAAAACATTTACTTGTGATATTAATGTTTGATTAATAAATAAACAAATAAATAGGAATTTTAATGTGTTTTTCATTTGTGAAATAGATTTATATAAAATTAAAGTAATCAATTAGAACTCCAAAACTATTCGCTCATTTTATCGTGTGCTTCACGAAGTATCTAATGTCCTATTTCACCTAAATCGATTTTGATAACCCTAAACTTGAATTAAAAACTTTCAGAGCTAGGATTTTGTTGGTTGAAACAAAAAAAACCCACTGCTTTATAAGCAATGGGCTCTTTTTATAATTTTATTTTTATAATTATTTCATTAACGTTACATGACCTACATATTCCTTGCGACCTTCGCCATTAGCGCCAACAGCCTTTATTTTGTATATATAAACACCATCTTGCGATTGAACAGATTTTACTGTTCCATCCCAGCCTTTTGTAAGATCTTTGCTAAAGAATAAAGCATTTCCCCAACGATCAAATATTTCCATGCTAAAACCTTCTAATTTAAAGCCTAATCCTTTAACTAAGAACACATCATTTAATCCATCACCATTTGGTGTAAATGCATTTGGAATGTAAACATTAAAGTCGTCAATTACTTCGATAATTTTAATTACGGTATCAATACATCCCTTATCAGTTCTTTGAACTAACATAACCGGAAACTTACCGGTATTTTCAAAAACACGCTGTGGTGTTTGTGTGTCTGTTGTATCATAACGATCAATTCCAGTTCCGGTAAACATCCAATTAAGACTTGTAATTGGGCCATATTTAGCAGTTGGATTAAAAGTAACTTGATTATTACTAGTTGTAACAACATCTGGAGTCCAATCAAAATCCGACTGTGGTTTTGGAAAAACAACAATTGGCACAGGAAAGTCATACACACCAGAACAGCCATTTTTTCCTAAAGAAGTAATTTTTAAATTATAGGTTCCAGGTTGATCAAGACAATAATAAAAACTATCTGCCTGCATAATTTGAGTTCCTCCAAAATTGTAAGTTGTTATTGCCGCTTCGTTTTGAGTTTTTGTATCGTAAAATAAACATAACGGTTGGCAGCCTTGTGCTTTTTCTAATTGTAAATCCGGCATTGGCGGCTGATTAACTTGAACCGTAAACGTATGAAACACAGTGTAATTAGGACAAGCAATATCATATCCTGCAAGATTGTATATTGTTGTTCCAATTGGGTGCCCATATTGAACGCTTCCTGTTGGTGATCCTAAAAACACTCCTGGAGTCCAAACATAAGCGTAGTTCTGACTTCCGCCAATAGAACCCGCAACCAACTTAACACTATCCCCTCTACAAATCGTTCTGCTTTCTGGAGTTAATGTAAATGCAAGTGGTGTTAATACATCAATTTGAATTTTTTGGGTTGATATACATGGCCCTAATGAAACATTTAAAGTATATGTTCCAGATTGGTTAGGCTGAATACCAGGTATTGTTAAGTTTTGGCTATTAGATGTAAAGCCTGTTGAACTAGTCCAAGAATATGAAGTTGCACCAACAGGACCATTAACATTCAATAGTGTATTATAACACATTTGCTTATATGCATCTAACGTAAATGTTAATTTTGGATTAACTGTTACCTGTGTTGTGTTAGAGTTATAACAAGTTAAAGCGCCATTATTATAAGAAGTAACAACGGTATAAACACCAGTTAAACTAGGGGTTGCAAAATACATTGTAGGATTAGCATATAAAGCTGTATAATTATTTGGCCCTGTCCAAGAATAAGTTGCTGCACCATTTGAACTTGCTGATAATTGAACATTGCTTGGCTCGCAAACACTAACTGTAGGCGTAACAATTACCGGATTAACGGGTACAACATTAATTTGATTAGAACCCGTAATTGTACAACTAACTGTACCTATCGCAAAAGTTGCGGTTGAAAAATACATTCCTGAAGCTACAGGCATAATACTTGTAATTGAAGTAGCTTGTAAATTAGAAGTAAAGTTATTTGGCCCCACCCATGAATAACCAATTGCAGTAGGAGCCAAGGCGCTAATGTTTGCCGTTGTATATTGGCAAATATTATTTGGAACTGTAACGGCTACCGGAAAAGTTGGGACTACTGAAACGTTTGAAATTGCAGTGCTCGAACAAGTTTTTACACCATCCGTAAAAAATGCAGTTACATCATAATTACCTGATTGTGTAGGCATCATATTAGTAAGCGTAGGGTTTTGAACCAAAGAATTAAATGCCGGTGGTCCATTCCAAGAATAGGAAACCGCCCCACTCGCATTAGCATTTAAGTTTAAAGTACCTCCCTGACAAAGAGTAAAATTAGGAGTAACATTTATAGTATTTATTGGCACAACACTAACTGAAGTTGTATTTACTCTAGGGCACTGAATACCATTAAAAATAATATTAGAACTTACAGTATACACTCCCGAGGAGGATTGTTGAATATTAGGGATATTAGGGTTTTGAGTGTTTGATGAAAATGCATTTGGTCCAGACCAAGCATATGCCGTAGCTGTAGGTAGTGAAGCGGTGAGATTAACCAAATCTCCTTGACAAACATTACTTGTTGTATTTACCGTTATTGAATAATTGGGTGCTATTGCTACAGCGGTTGTTCCAGTTCCAATACAGCCTGTGCTATACGTGGCAGTTATTGAATAGGCAACTACAGTTGAAGGAGTTGATAAACCTGGAATACTTATTGGACTGTTAGCGAAAGTCTGGGTGCCAACAGCCGGAATGTCAACACTATATGCAGTTGCGCCGGCAGGATTAACAGTAAAAGTAACATTAGAACCACTACAATAGTAGGTTGGGTTTGTAATTGCCAATGTAGTATTTGGACTAATTGTTAATGAAAAAGTAGTTTGAGTATTAATAACCGAGTTGCTTGTATTTGTTGCTTGCGCTAAAACTGTATAAGTTGTACTTACTGGAGAACTAACTGTAAAATTAGGGCTTGTTTGAACTACGTTACCTGGATTGATAGTATAAGAAATGTTTGAAACACCATTCCATGTAGCAGTAACAACTGCAGCTTGATTCGGACAGGCTGTTGCACTAGGCACCAACATTGGACTGCAAGTTAAACCGGCAGTTCCATTATTTGCAATTGTAACATTACCATTAACACCGCAATAATTAGAAAACAAAATAACAAATTGTTGACCCGCGGTAACCGGTATAGATGGCTGAAAATTACAAGCAGTTGCACCTGGAGTTGGGTTACCCATTCCCGTTCCTCCGGTAGAGGTACAATTCCAATTACACGCTGTGGGCGGCTGAGTATTTGCAAAAATGCCAGCACAAGATGTTGGTGTATAAGGCCACATAATCCAATCATAAAAACATAATTGAGGGTTAGCGCTACCAACGGCTCCAAATGAAAAACCTAACATACCAGAACTACTTACTGTTAATATCATCCAATTTGGTCCAGGCGAATTCGCAAACATACATCCTGCATTAACGCCTTGCGGGTTGGTGAATGGATTGCTAATTGACGGCCCTGCGGCTAATCCCGTTAATCCAGTACCGCCAACCGTCATTGGAAAACTTGGATTGTTACAAATATTTTGCGCGTTATTACATGCAGCTGCGCTTTGTGAATAAACGTTGCTTAATCCCGAAAACATCAAGATTGAAATGGCTATAATTTTCAAAAATCTATTTTTCATGATTAACGAATAATAAGCTGAGTGTAAGAATTCCAAATTTTTTCAGTAGGTAAATTTTCATAAACCTTAATCGTGTTGTTATTATACATCAAATTAGTTCCTGATGTAAGACTATTTAAAAAGCTAAATTCTGATTTGTTTATTGAGATTACTTTTTTAATACCATCTTTAGTGGAAGTAATATTTCCAAGAGTAACATCATCTATATTGCAGCTAATTACAATAGTTCCTTTATGTGCATCTTTAAACTTTACATTTTCATAAATTGTATATAATCTATCAAATTCCTTATTCGCATCCCTACTCTTTACGTCAGTCGTAGACCATACTTGAAAAGCAATTAACTTATTAGACGCATCTAATCCTGGCATTTTAGTATTAATAATAGAAACCAATTGGTTGTAAGTTGGATTTTGAGCCCTAAAAGAAATCCCATGCAAAATTAAAGCTAGGACGAATATTAACGTTATTTTTTTCATTTGTTATACTTTTTTTCAATTATTTTGAATCCAAAACAATTCACTATTTCCAAACCAAAAGTAGAGATATACGCCCAGAATCTACGCTTTTTCAATAATTAGAAAGATAGCTTTACTCAGTCAAATACAATCTAAAATTGGTATTTTTTTTAGATATTATTCTTTATTTATACCGAAAATGCCCAATAATTGTATACTTAAACAACATATCTTCAATAACATTACCGTTTCCGATGTTATGAGCAATCAAAAAGCGTTTACTATCCTTTGATTTTTGATCAATTACAATACCAATATGGGTTATACCACTTACAACCTTTTTATTTTGGAGATTCCATGTAACAATATCCCCTGGTTTATAATCTTCAGGATTATCTGAAATTAGTAATTCAGCTTTCTTGTTTTTAAAATAAGTCATTAGGTTAGGCACCCGCCTGTGATCGATGTTTGAGTCCGGCGATTTAAGCTTCCAAAGTTTTGGATAATTCTTAAAATTCTTAACCATATCTTCATGAACCTCCTTTTGCAAATCTATACCAACTGCCCTATAACTTCTAATTACTAAATCTGTACAAACACCAGTATTAGAAGGAACGTCGCCGTTAGGATATTTTATTTGAACATAGGCAGGAACATATGTTACTTTAAATTTTGTTTGACTAATTGCCTGAATTACTAATTTTTGAAAAAAAGTAGAATCCTGCTTAAATGAAAATAACAAATAAAGAAGGCAGAATGATGTTATTTTAAAGCTTTTAGTCATTATTATAATTAAAAGTACCAATTATAGTTAGAAAATTAAAAAAATTGTATCTTTCAATCCAGAAATTTAAACTAATGAAAGGAATAATTTTAGCTGGCGGATCTGGCACTCGTTTACACCCACTTACTTTGGCAATGAGTAAACAAATGATGCCAATTTATGATAAACCCATGATTTATTATCCACTATCTGTGTTAATGATGGCCGGGATAAACGAAATTTTAATAATTTCTACGCCTCATGATTTGCCTCATTTTGAAAAACTTTTAGGCACTGGCGAAAATATTGGCTGCAAATTCACCTACCTCGTTCAAGAAGTACCTAATGGTTTAGCTCAAGCATTTGTGTTAGGTGAAAAATTTATTGGTAAAGATAAGGTTGCTTTAATATTAGGAGATAATATTTTTTATGGTGTTGGCTTAGGCAGAACCTTAAAACAAATTAGCAATCCTGAAGGTGGAGTTGTGTTTGCTTATCATGTTAGTGATCCAGAACGTTATGGTGTAGTGGAATTTGATAAATCAAATAAAGTTCTTTCAATTGAAGAAAAACCTAAAGAACCAAAATCAAATTACGCAGTGCCAGGATTATATTTTTATGACAATACCGTAGTTGAAATTGCAAAAAATTTAAAGCCTAGTCCACGTGGCGAATATGAAATTACTGATGTTAATAAGGAATATTTAAAAGACGGTAAGCTAAAGGTGTCAATCATGGATAGAGGTACAGCTTGGTTAGATACAGGAACTTTTGCTTCATTGATGCAAGCGGGCCAATTTGTGCATGTAATTGAAGAGCGACAAGGTTTAAAAATTGGATGTATTGAAGAAGTAGCATTTAAAATGGGCTACATAAATAAAGAACAATTAATAAAAGTAGCCTCGCCTTTAATAAAAAGTGGTTATGGTACATATTTACTAGATCTTGCAAAAAACTCTTAATTTTTTTCGTGAAAAATTATCAATTACTTCTCGAACTTTTTTTAAAACATTTAGAAGGTTATAAATCAACTTTAAGTTCTAAATCGCCTAAGGAACTTTACGAACCCGAAAATTATATTTTATCTCTTGGAGGTAAAAGATTGCGTCCGCTGTTATCATTAATAGCCTGTGATCTTTTTGATAAAGACCCTAAGCATGCTTTGAATTCTGCCCTCGCAGTTGAATTATTTCACAATTTTTCGTTGATGCATGATGATATTCTTGATGCTGCACCTTTAAGAAGAAATAAAGAAACAGTTCATATTAAATGGAATACAAATATTGCCATTTTAAGTGGTGATGTTATGTTAGTGAAAGCATCGCAAGTTTTAGAAAATTATGATTTTAAAGAATTTAAAAAACTTTCTATTTTATTTAATAAAACAGCGATTGAAGTTTGTGAGGGTCAGCAATACGACATGAATTTTGAAAACCAAAAAAATGTTTCGGTTGATGATTATATTCAGATGATTACCAATAAAACTGCGGTGCTTTTAGGTTGCAGTTTAAAAATGGGGGCTATTAATGCTAATGCTTCAGAAGAGGATCAAACTAATTTATTTTTATTTGGTAAACATTTAGGAATTGGCTTTCAACTATTGGATGATTTGCTTGATGCATTTGCTCAAGATTCTGAAAAATTTGGTAAACAAATTGGTGGAGATATTATTGCAAATAAAAAAACATTCTTACTATTAAAAGCTTTAGAGTTAGCAAATGAAAAACAGAAAAAAGAAATTACCAAATCATTAAAAGAAAAAGATAATTCTAAAAAGATTGAAACTATTTTGGCTATATACACTGAATTAAACATTAAAGAATTGTGTCAACAAGAAGCAGATAAACACACCCAAATTGCCATCGATTACTTGTCAAAAGTATCTGCTAGTAATTCAAAAAAAGAAAACTTAAAACAATTTGCGAAAGAACTTTTAAAGCGTCAGGTATAATGGAGTATAAAGATTACAAACATGTTATTCCAATACAGATTAGGTTTATTGATATTGATAGATTAGACCATGTAAATAACGCTTGTTTTTTGAGTTATTTTGAGTTGGGAAGAGTAAAGTATTTTAATCAAGTTTTAAACAAGCATATCAACTGGCAAAATAGTGGTTTTGTAATTGCAAGAACAGAGATTGATCATATCACTCCGATTTACCTTACAGATGAAATATTTTGTTTTACCAAAATAATAAAAATTGGCACAAAAAGTATTACTATAAAAAATTCTCTAGTAAAAAAAATTGGTCAAGAATTTATTGAATGTGCTAATGGCATAGGCGTTTTAGTATCTATGAATTACCTAAACAAAACAAGCATCGAAATGCCATTAAAATGGCGTCAATTAATAGAAGAGTTTGAAAATTGATTTTTTATAAATCGTTAAGGTCTAAAATACTCAATATATTACCGCCTAAAAAATACAACTTATTTCCCATAAGAATACTTTTTTCAACCAAATTAATTGTAGCTAATAACTCAAAATTTTTATTTATAACATATGTCTTTTTATAATTAAAAATTACTGTTTTACCTTTAAACACTTTATCTCTTTTAAACAATTCAGTAAAATGGTACTCGTATTGTACATCTACTTTATCAACTCCATAAACTTTATTGTTTTCTGTTTTAAAGTAAACAACATTATCATTGATAAAATTTAATGGAACATAATAGCCCTCTTTTTCCACATAATACTCATCTCCATTAATAAATTCCAGAAACCGGCCATAACGATGGTCGTTAAGCGGAATAATAGTTTCAAATGACTCATTATTAGAATTGGTTTGAATAATATTTTTTTTATCTGCTAATAAATAAGAATTTTTTTGAGATAAAAAATCAATTAAGTTTTCAGAAGATGTATATTTACTTTGCGAATTAATTTTACCAGTAGCAGCATCGATATTCATTACAAATGGTTTACCATACAACACATAGTGATCTTTAAATAAACTCAAACCCAAATTAATTAATGTAACCGCAGAACCACTTTTAGTTAAAATCATTTTTGAAATTGGCAAAGTCTTTAAATCTAATTCCCATAATACCTCTCCATTTGTTTTTATTGCAATTGCTTTTTCTTTTCCGGCAAAATAAATCACATCACCATCTATAAGAATATTAGACCCTAGCTGACTTAACAAATTATCCTCAGTAGTAGTTTTATAGGATTCTGTAATTTTCTCAACATTGGTATTATTAATTACCGAATAAACTAGCGTTTTTTGATTTTTCTCGGCAGTATTTAAATTATGAGACCAAATTAAACCTCTATTTATATTAATAGCATGTACACCATTTGCAGCTATAATAAGAGTAGTGTCGTTTAAATATTTTACATCCATCCAATTTTCTTTCCGCGGTATAAGAGCTTTCCAAAACACATCACCATTTAATAAACTAACACAACTTAATTCATTAACATCTTTAGGATTTTGATATGTTAATCCTGTATTATTCTTAGGCAGAGTATATACTATCCTATCTGTAAAATCGTAAACCTCAAAACCATGTTTTTTATCATAACGGCTAGTTTTAGTTTCGTTTGAAAAAAGCAAAAAATCATCTGTTAAACTCAAATCAAAACGTAAACTTTCATATAACCAATTTATTGAGTCGCTCGAACAATTTAAGCCGGCAATAAATCCTTTGTTAACATATAACCTACCCGAAGGATCTTTTCTTCTTGTAGAAAAAATTAATTGATTAGAAGTCGTGTCGGATTGATAATCATATATAGGAGCACTTAAACTAAATGTTTTTGCCGTTAACGTCTTAATACTTGTAGCGGAAATTCCAATATCAGCGGTATAAGATTTATAATAATTCATTTCTGTTTGCGCCAAACCTAAAAACGTTAGGTAAAAATAAAACACTGTAAAACACACTAAACTCTTCATATAATTTTTTACATTAAATTTTCAATCCAATAATAAGTACATCATCAACTTGCTCTAATTCTCCTTGCCAATTGGTCAAAGTAGATTCCAAAAAATTAAGCTGTTCGTGAATAGGTTTATCAGCAATCTTGGTTAACAATTTCCTAAAATTACCAACCATAAATTTTTTACCTCTTGGGCCTCCAAATTGATCGGCGTAACCATCGCTGTATATATAAATTTGATCGTTCTTTTTTAATTGCAAAGTAATGTTATCAAAATTTTGTTTTTCTCCAACAAATGCGCCAATAGGAAATTTATTTGCCGGATGAATAATTAATTCTCCTCCTCTAACTATATACAAAGGGTTATAGGCAGCGGCGTACTGAAGCTCCAGAGTATCAAAATTAATACAACACAAAGTTATATCCATGCCATCTTTTGATTGGGTTCCTGAGCTATTAATATGCAGTGTATTAATAACCCCATCACGCAACTTATCCAAAATTTCGGAAGGCTTAATAACCTCGGTATTATTTAAAATATCTTTCAAAATATTATGTCCAACTAAACTCATAAAAGCTCCCGGAACTCCATGCCCAGTGCAATCTACAGCCGCAAAATAGGTGGTGTTATTTTTTTTCTCTATCCAATAAAAATCACCGCTAACAATATCTTTTGGCTTGAATAATACAAAAGAATTCGGCAAAACTCTATTTATTAAACTTTGCGGTGGTAAAATTGCTTCTTGAATTCGTTTAGCGTAATGAATACTATCGGTTACTTGTTTGTATAATATTTGTAACTCCTCGTTTTTATTTTCGATTTCAGATTTTTGACGAACAACTTCTTCTGTTCGCTCATTCACTTTACGCTCCAAACTTCTTTCGTTCTCAGCCAAATCATCACGCATTTTCAATAAAGCTTGTCCTAAACTATCGTCCTTACTTAAAGGCTTAAAATTTGCGTCAAATTTCCCGGCACCTGTTTCTTTGGCGAACTTTGTAGTTTCCTGCATCGATTGAATTAATTCGTTTAACGCAATACCCATTTCACCAACTTCATCACTACTTGGTTGAATCCTCTCTTTTGGAAGTATTCCTAAACCCATCGACAGTAACATTTTCTTTAACACTTTAATCGGTTTTGTAATCGATCTCGTAGTGTATAATGCAATCATAATACCACCAACTACAAGTGTAATCCCTAATAACTGAACGAATCTATTTAAAAAATTAAATGATTTAAACATGTTATCTTTAACCGTCTCAGCAGCTTCTTGCTTAAATGCAATTAGTGAGTTAAGATTACGATAAATAGTTTTAATATTTACTTCGGAGTCTTCATACGGCAAACGTGCCATCATATAAATATTTGGGTCTTCGTATGCTTGTAATGAATTTAATTGGCTAATAATTTCGTTTTGATACACTTTAAATAAAGTTTCTACCCTACCAAAAATTACTTTCAGTTGTGTTTTTTCGTCCTGCGACCAGGTTGAAGATAGTGCTTGTAATAATTTTTTCTTTTCAGGATATTCTACACGAATAATATTTTTTAATTCATCTCTAAATTCAATATCATTAAAACTTTTGTTATAAAACCATTTTGAAACATTGGTGTGTGAACGCTGTAATAATAAATTCAGTTCTTTTAATTCGGCAACGCTTGGCGCTACCTGACCAACAACTGTTTCAGTTTGCTTTTTACTGTCATTTACAGTTAAAACGGTTAAGATAAATGCCACCATTGTTAAAACAATAAATAAACCAAATCCTAATCCAATTTTTCTTCCTATCGTGAATCTAATTGCCATTAGTCTATTTTAATATTTAACTCTTTACACTTCTTCTTAAACTCATCTTCTTTTGGTTTGTTGTTAAGCATTTTATAAATACTATGAAGACCTTCAACAGCTTTTAAATTTTTATTATCAACCTTATAAACTTTAATAATAAATTGTTCTGCTTGCTTAGCTAACTTGATGATGTTTTCTTGCACTACATCTATTTGAGAAAAATCTGCGCCGTAATCTAAACCTTTACCAAGATTAACAGCTTGATTATAATACATAATACCTAAATTAATATTGGCAGATGGATTTTCTGGTTGAATATCAAGCACCTTTAATAAGGTTAGTTTAGCAATTTCTTGAGCTTCCGTGTTCTTATTATCCTTATTAAATACATCAGAATATAAACTACCAACAGCTAAATTATATTCAATATCTCTTGAATTAAAATTTGTTCCCGGTTCTGTTAAAACAAATATCTCTTTAAATTTACTATATGCAAGCGCGCTGTTTTTGTAATTTAAAGAATCCATTAATAACACTTTAGAAAGATTAAAATATCCTGCGGCAATATTTGAAAGTAATTTTTTGTTATTAATTGTAAAAGTTTCGTCGGGTTTTAAAGAATTTGAAATTATAAGCGACGAAATAATTGTATCTCTTAACGGAGAATAAAGTTTTTGTTTATCATTACGTTTATAAATTTCGAAATAAATATATGCGCGGGTAGTCCAGCTTACAAAATCACTTTTTGTTTCTGGATGCAGAATAACACTATCAATAGCCAGTTTTGCTAAATCGGCATTTTTTGTTTGCAGCAATTGTTGAGCTCGATTAAGCTTATCATTCTGCGCAAAACTATTTACATAACACAGCATAAGTATGCTGTATGTAAAAGTTTTAACTATTTGGCGCCATTTGTTCATTTTCTTCTTTTTAATATTATTCAATATTAATTGCTAAAGCTTTTATATCATCGTTTGTTTTTAATCCAGCTTTTACTGCATTATTTTTACTATACTCAAATTTTAATTTATTTTCAACAACCACAAAATTTATACTCGACCCCGCTTTACAAGCATTAGGACTCTCGCACACTACCAATGTGCTTTTTGATTTACTTAAAGAAGTTACCTCCTTTATAGATTTTGAAACATCGGATAATAAATAAGTAATGTTGGATGAAATGCCTGGATCAAAAGCGTAAGAATTTTTTATTTCAATGTCTTGATTACCTACCTTTTTTTTACTGGCAAGTGTTTTTAATTCGGTAATTAAATTTTCATTTTTACCAACTACATAAATCACAAAGTTGTCGGCTTTTTTCTTTTCCGACCATTCAAAATATCGCGTGAAATTATAAATGAAAACGGCTTTAAATTTTGAATTTGTATCATAATTAGATGGCTGCTGAAATCTTAACGAAATTGCACAGAAAATTAACACCCAATATTTAAAACTTTTAGCCAGTTTTGTAAAATTTTATCTAATTTACAAATATAATGTTTGCTTTTTAAAAGCATTTATTGTTATTTTAATAAATAAGCCATAAAATAGTATCGTAATTGAGTGACACTAAGAAATACAGCAACTTATCTGATACCGATTTAATTAACACTTTTTTAGAAAAAGAGGATAATAACATCGTTGGAATCCTTTATGAACGCTACGGTCATTTAGTATTGGGTTTATGCATAAAATACCTTAAAAACAAAGATGAGGCGCAAGATGCAGTAATTCAGATATTTACAGGCTTATTAAAAGATTTAAAAAAGCATAAAGTAGAGTTTTTTAAAAGCTGGTTATACGTTTATAGCAAAAACTTTTGCTTAATGGAGCTCCGCAAAAGGCAAAGTATGCTAAAAAAAGAACTCGAATTAAAAGATAATGTTCATTTAATTATGGATTTTTCGACTCCGGAGCATCTAAATGAAAAAGAGAAACAAATTACAATAATGGAACAGGCTTTGGAGCTTTTAAATATCGACCAGAAAAAATGTATTGACTTGTTTTATTTAAAAAATAAATCTTATGTTGAAATAGTTGATATAACAGGTTATACTGCAAACGAAGTTAAAAGTCATATTCAAAACGGAAAAAGAAACTTAAAATTAAAAATGGAAATACTAATTAATGAAGACCCCAATAAATAATAATTTAGATAATCTTTTTAATAAGGCTAAAGCAGACGAACAAAATCTCGATGATTTTGAAAAAGAAGCTATGGTCGGTTTTAATATGCTTGAATCTGAAAAAGAAGCTTTTGATTTAAAAGCCAATTTAGATGCGCGCATTAATAAAGAATTATTTAATAAAGAAGAAAAAAATAATCCAAAAATTTATTGGTTGGCTGCTGCAGGCTTAGCATTAATAATAGGCTTAAGTACTTTGTTTGTAATAAACGACACAAACAAAAATAATAATTTGGCAATTACTGATACACAAAAAGAAAGCTTACCCGAAACTGGTGGAGAATTAAAAGAAGGGGCATTGTTGCCATTAGAAAAGATAATTACTGATAGCGCTCCTGCAAAAGATGTTTTAGAAAAACAAAAAGCTGCAGAAAGCGATGATATAATAAGCAATCTAGAGACAAAAGTTAGTAAGGAAGGGCAAAAACCAAACGCGAGAATGATTGTAGCAGCCTCTCCTAATAATGAACAAAGTGCTGAAGGAAAATCTGAACTAGAAAAAACAGAAAGAAAAAACGAAGCTGGTAAACTTGGATGGGGTACGCATACACAAAGCGACCAAACAACATCCTCTGATGATCTTGCAAAAAAAGGTAATTTAAAAGATAAGGAAAGCGATTTGTTTAAAGCGCAAACAACTGTTGCTGCACCTGTCCAAACTCAAAAGGTTTCTCAATCCGAATCTTTACCAGCAGATGAAATAGCATCTGGAAAAGGTACTAAACTCGATAGAAATGATTACAAAAACAAAGACGGAGACTCTGAAAAAAATTTAAATCAAGTTGCCCTTGGCAATAATGCAACAGTTGCAACTAACAGAGAAGAAACCAAGGCAAAAGAAAAATCTGCTAAAAGTCGCGCTAAACAAAGTAATTCAACTGCTGCAGGACCAGAAACTATTGATAATAAACCAGGTTCTCCAAAATCAACCACCAAATCCCTAGAGACAGAAGAAGTTACTGTTGCAGAAGTGGAAGATAAAAAAGGCGAGAATAATTTTATTAATTGTTATTATTCTGGTGGCGAAGCTGCTATTACAAAAGACCTTAAAGAAAAATTAATAGAGCAAAATTTAAATCAAAAATTTGATGCAACGCTTTTTGTAAATGAAAAGAAAGAAGTACAAAAAGTTGAATTCATAAATTCTTATGATTTAACTAAAAAACAAAAAGAAGAGGTAACTAAGATTTTAAAATCGCTTAATAAGTTTAATTTCTTTGTTAGTCCAACCAAAAAAAGCGAGTTTACTTATAAGGTTTTGTATAGACCATAGTAACGTGATGGAACACAGATAAAACAGATTTTACAGATATTCACGGATTATTTTTATTAAGGCATACTCGTTTTATTTCTTTTCATCGCTCAAAATTTTTTCTTCGCATTTAAATTCTAGTAAGTAATTTTGTTAATCGCCGTTAAAAGTTTATCTTTAATAGAAATGAGGAAAATCAAGTTTATAGTTGTTTTGTTTCTTATCGTTTTTAGAATTGTTTCGCAAACGCCTTCCCTAGGTTGTAATCAGTCAACAACGAATATCAATTCAATTTTTTACTCAAACACTATAACAAACATCACTTCTACTTTAACAAGTTTTTCCGGCATGTTCTTGTGCGGGCCAAATACAATAGTTTATGACACTTCAAATGTAACCCAAGGTCCATTTGTATGCAGAACTGCTTTTGTAAGTCCAAGTTCAACATTGATAACAAATTCTTGGGCGTGTGCTTATTACGAAGTTTACTTTGTAAAAAACAATGCAACAATCATTTTTACATCAAACACAAACAATAATGGCGTGCATGTTTATTATGAGCCAGGTGCGATAATTATAGATAATTCACCTGGGGTTAACACATATTCATGTACTTCAATATCATTCCCAACCGTTAACTGCGCACCAAACGGAATAAAAGAAACTAAAGCAAACACTTCTATTTTTGAAATTTATCCCAATCCCGTTGACGAAAGACTAAACGTTGAGTTTGCATCGGATGAAAAAGAATTTACAAAAGCAGAAATTATAAATAGTATAGGGCAGGAAGTAAAGGAAATAGATTTGGATTACAATTCTAATAAAACAACAATTAACATGAATGAATTTCAGAATGGGATTTACACTTTAAAACTGTCATCTCGAGGAACGAGAGATCTTAATTCAGATTCCTCCTATCGTCGGAATGACAATATCTTAAGCGCTACTAAACGCTTTGTAATTTCTAGATAATCAAAATATTTATAACAGATTAATTTTTTTTCGGCATTTTCTTGTCACTTTTGACGCGCAAAAGTAACCAAAACGCTTTTGATCTTTTGTAGGATGTTTTTATTTTGGCGATTTAGAGGCAGCCAAAATAAAACCGTTGTCTGTCTAAACTATTGTCTGTATGCTGAACCAACTAACCGCAGAGTTTAGACAGCAACTACCTCTTCAAAAAATCAAAATAGCATTCCGTAGAAAACCTGCGCGCCTACAAAATCTATTTTATTATTTGAGTTTTTGAGGAATGGCTAAATATTAGTGAATTTCAAACTGGGATTTACACTTTAAGACTGTCATCTCGAGGAACGAGAGATCTAAATAATTCCGATTCCTCCTATCGTTGGAATAACAATATTTTAAGTGCTTCTAAACGCTTTGTAATTTCTAGATGAATGAATGATCTTTAATGGATATGTTCTATCTTCTCCCCTTGGGGAGATAAGAGAGGGGCTTTTATTTTTATTTCTTCGTTAGCTCTTTAAAAACATCTTCCATTTTTTGCTCTTCTTTATTTAAAGTTAACACGCTTAAATTATTTGCAACAGCAAAATTAAAAATATCTTTACGTACATCGTCTTTAGAAGTAGACGATAACAACCATGTATTGCCTTGTAAAAATTTTACGCCATCAATGTTATTTATTTTCTGAATTAATTTCTCAGAAACTTCTTTATCAAACTCTACAGTAATAATTTGTTTCGTCGTATTTTTTTGAAGATTTTTTGTTTCATCGTTAGCTACAATCTCACCCTTATTAATAATAATCACTCTATCGCAAATAGCTTCTACTTCTTGCATGATATGAGTACTTAACATTACAGTTTTTTCTTTCCCTAAAGCTTTAATCAATCCTCTAATTTCCTCTAATTGATTTGGATCTAAACCCGTTGTGGGCTCATCCATAATTAAAACTTTTGGGTCGTGAATAATTGCCTGCGCTAAACCAACCCTTTGACGATAACCTTTACTAAGAGCACCAATTTTTTTATTTTGCTCAATTTGTAATCCAGTCATCTCAATCATATCTTTTACACGCGACTTAATATTTTTTATTTTATAAATGCCGCCAACAAATTCCAAAAACTCTTTCACATACATGTCCAAATAAAGTGGATTATGCTCTGGCAAATAACCAATTTGTTTTCTTACTTCAATACTTTGAGTATTAATATCAAAACCACAAACTTTTGCTGTCCCTTCACTTGGTGGAATATAACAAGTTAAAATTTTCATCATGGTACTTTTACCCGCACCATTTGGCCCTAAAAAACCAACAATTTCATTGCTACCTACTTCAAACGAAATATTATTTAAAGCTTTTTGGTTACCGTATAACTTAGTGATATTATTTACTTGTATCGACATTTAATTTTTTTTAGAGTTTATAATTTAGTTAACTCTTAAATACATTTGTTACAACCCAACCTTTACCCCAATCATCCACCTCTGCGGCTGTCCAAATTTCAGGATAAAAAATTCTTTTTTGAAAACGTGGTGGTAAATATTTTTGCCAGTTTGTTCCACCAGTAGCAGAAATATCTTCTGTATTTTGCTGTAAATATTGCACTGCAGATTTATAATGCACTAAAGGCCAATTGATGTTTACATTTACATCTAATTCTTTAAGTGCATTGATTAATTTAGTGTTTTTTCGATCTTCATCAGACAAAGATTTATATTTTGCCCACACATTTTTTGATTTGTATTCATGGGCAAGCTTAATAAATTCTTTACCGTATTTTTTTTCAAATTGCAAAAGCGTTAATGTTTTTTTGCCGGTACTTAATTCTGTTGCGCCTTTGTTCCAATAAATATTATCAAACATTTCCTCAATGCTTGGATTTTTCTCCCTTAAAGTTGGTCTAACATCCTTATCAACTAAATTAAAAAAATCGGTAGAACAAATTTCAATCTTTCTGTATTGAGCGCTCTGAAATCCGCTTGCAGGAAGTAAAGCCATACGATAACGCAAAAACTGTTCTTTCTCCATGCCATTAATCATAATTTCAAATGATTTGGTAAGAGATTCAAAATATCTGTTTATGCGCCCTACTCTTTCGATAAAAAAATCGGTCTCTAACTTTTCTTTATTACCAACTAACTGTCCATTAGGTAAAATATCCGGACCGTTATTGCCAATTTGTTCTAATTCGTGTAATGCTAATTTAAAATAGAGTTCTGTAATTTGATGATACATAATAAATATCATCTCATCCGGAAAATCTGTTTTTGGATGTTGAAGTGTTAACAGGGTTTCTACCTGCGTATAATCCCAATAAGTTAAATAATTCGATAACAATAAACCATCTAAGTAGCCATTGATATCCTGCCCCGTTTGAGCATATTTTTCAGCTAATAATTTTATCTTCTCTTCAGTTTTACTATCCATAAAAAATTTGGGTAACAATTAAATTAAAAATTCACTTAACTCTTCTTTAACTATAGGCTTTTCAAAAATACTAATTATTATCTATTAATACCCCTTTTATTCATTGCCTTTTGGTAGGCTGCAGCATACTTTTGATGTTGCTCATAACTTACTGAAAAATCAGAAAAGCCATTTAATTCTGGCTTGGCGCAAAAGAAAATAAAATTATGTTTAGTATGATTTAATACAGCATCAATAGCTTGGATAGAAACAAGGCAAATTGGACCAGGAGGCAATCCTTTATATTTATATGTATTGTAAGGAGAATCTATTTCTTTATCAACCGCTAAAACTCTTTGCACATCAAAATTTTTGTTAGCGAATTTTAATGTTGGGTCGGCCTGCAATAACATGTCTTTATTTAAACGATTAATATATACAGAAGCAATTTTTTCTTGCTCACTCTTAATACCACTTTCAGATTGTGTAATAGAAGCTAACGTCATGACTTCTGGAATAGAAAATCCTATTTTTTTTGCTTGGGCAACTCTCGTTTCATTCCAAATAGATTTGTATTTCTCCTTTAGTTTCGCGAAAAAATCATTCGCGCTAATTGCCCAACCTACCTCATAAACCCCGGGCACAACTAATGCAAAACTATTGTCGGGGTCTAATTTAAAATCTTCATATAGTTTTTTTTCATCGGTTAAATAATTTTGCAATTCATCTTCATTTAATTCTAATTTATCGCTTACATAAGTTACAAATTCATCCAGTGTATGGATTTGCGAATTTAATGTCAGCTTAATTTTCTCCTGTTTATTGTATTTAATTAAATTAATTATTTGGCGTTTTGTCATGCCATTATTAATTCGGTATTTTCCTGGATGAATGTTTTTATCTAAATCCATCTTTTTTGCCAACCATTCAAAAGCACTTACATCATCAATAATATTTTCTGAATTAATATCATTAATTACATCCTCAAATGTATCGTTAGAATCAATAAAAATATAAGTGTAATTTTTATTTTTTAAATGAATGGTACCCGTAATAAATTTTTGATAAATAAAATAGCCAGCATAAATAAGCAATGCAAAAACAATCAAACTAACTATTTTACTTCTAAATTTTTTACTCATAATAAACGCTCAACTTGTTCTAATGCTCTTTTTGCTTTAAGATTATCCGGGTTTTTCTTTAAAATAATTTCTAAATATTTTTTCGCGACATTTTTATCTTTCATGTAAGCATAATAGCCTGCCAAATTTAATAATAAAGGTTCATAGTCAGGGTCTAATTTTTGAGCTTTTTTATATAGACCAAGCGCCTCGGATTTCTCTCCTTGACTTAATTTAACAAATCCTAAATTAGTAAGCGCCGAAACATGTTTAGGGTTTTCTTTAATAACAAAATTAAATTGTTCTATCGCATCCTTATAGTTTTTTAAAGCTGCCAAAGTTGAACCTAATTTATTTCTAAACTCCAAATTAAATGGGGCAAGATTTACAGATTGTTTAAACCATTTTATTGACGCTGGTAAATTATTTGTGTAATAATAAGACTCCGCAATTCTATAACACGTCCATGCATCAGTATTATCATAAGACTTTTTAGTAAGCAAAATATTGTAACAACGTTGTTCGCCAATTTTATTTACATACTCAATTACCTTAGTAAAATTTTGTTTTATAAAATTTAATTGTATTAACGCCCTTACGTTTTCAAAAAGATCATCTGCGCTTTTATCTTTTAATAAACTAGAAGCTGAATCTAAAAAAGAACTATTTTGTTCAAATTTATCGTATTGATTGATATATGCCTGAGCTTTAGTAAGAGCGCTTGGATTTTTTTCGTTAATAGAATACAAACCAATAAAGGTTTTTATTTTATCTCTTTCTTTTTTTGAAATTGGTTTTCGAATATAGTGGTCGTGCACCGTAACATGAGGAATATCAATTGAACCAGATGAAGGCATGTGGCAAGAAACGCAATCTGAAAATTTTGCAGGAGCATGGCCCGGCCTAGTATTTCTTGATAATACTACAGAACTTTCGCTGCATAAAGTTTCAGATTTGCCATTGGCTTTATGACAATTATTGCAAGCATCATTAAACACGTTTTTATTGGTTTCTTTTACACTCACATGTGGATTGTGACATGTAATACAAGTTAAAGCTTCTTTATAAGGTTTTAAAGAATTTTTACTCTCCACCTTTTCATACGATTTTATAAAACATGCACTTTGCTTTAATCTATCGGCATGTGACGCCATAATAAAATCTTCATCGCCATTTTTATATTTAGGTAAAAAAACAGAAATAAAATCGCTCAATTTTTGTCCGGGCTTAAAATCATAAAAAGATTTTTCTTCTTTTAAAACTGCATTGCCTTGTAGGTGGCAGCGTTGGCATAAGTCAAACTGTCTATCAATAGATAATTTCGCGGGATTTACAATTGAGTAATCAATAAATTTTGAAGTATCTACATTGTTTCCCAATTGCCTTTGGCCAACATGAATACTTCCCGGACCATGACAGCGTTCACAATCAATACCGGTTGGAATACTATTATATTTATTTTCTGAGCCAAGCACAAAATTTGGATAACCATTATGACAACTCATACACTCCAAACCAATTTTACGATTAAAATGAGTATTAAATCCATTTTCGAAACCCGGTGGTAAATCCCAATGTTTTTTTTGAGTGTAATAAGTCATTGGCATTTGATTGAAATAACCATTAACACTTTGCAAATGCGAATTAGTGTGTTGACCCGAACCAATAATAAAATTAACTTGCTCGGTACGCGAATGAATTGTATCCTTTTTTTTTAACCGATATTCATTAAAAAATAAACTATCATTTTTCCAAAAAGCATTATAATGCATGTTAGAAAACTTATCGTAAATTTTAGCATTTGAAAAATCGGCGGATGATTTTTGTTTCGTAGCGATATTGAGAGATTTGCCCATCCCGGTTTTTATAAACGAGTTGTAAATGTTTTGGTGGCAAAGTTTACAGGTGTTCATACCAACAAATTTTGCAGAATCGGAATGATTGAGGTAAACTAAAGTGTCTTTTTGTGGAGTATCAATTGGTTTTTTTTTATCAGGAAAATCACAAAATTTAAGTAACCCAATTAAAGCAATAGAAACCGAAAGAATTATGTGAGTTTTTTTATTCACCCTTATTTATTAATTGCAAAAACCAAACATCTTCGTAAGAGTTAATTCCATTTTTATGCCAACTCTTTTTTAAACCACTTTTTTCGAATCCTGCTTTTTCAAATAAAGAAAGACTTGCTTCGTTAGATTGATTAACATGAACATAAATTTGTTTTAAATGTAAAGTAAAAAAAACATAGGTTTTAATTAGCTGTATACATTCTACCGCAAATCCATTCCCTCTGTATTTTTCGTTAATATAAATCCCCAATCCACAACGAGCATGTTGGGGGTCAAATTCAAAAAGATCAATTACCCCGATTGTTTCATTATTATCAGCCTTACAAACCATTAAACGTAATTGTTTATTGGTGTAAATATCTTGATAAGCTGTATTTACAAACTCATCCAAAACCGCTTTTGAAAAAGGCGTTTGTGTATTGCTTACTTCCCATAAGGTTTGATTGTTTTCCCACTGATAAAGTAAAACAGCATCTGTTGGCTCAAGAGCTCTTATTGAAATATTATCTCCTTTTAAAAACATTAATCTTTATAGTATGGTAAACGTTCGGTTATTATTTTTTCGTTCAGTTGTTCTGAAGAATAAAAAGACAGCTCTAAGGTGTTTTTAGTCAATTCGAAATTTAAAGAACTTGCATTTTCCAAATATGAATTAGATTGTAAGCGTTTCATGAAGTCGTAAAATAATTCTTCTTCGATGAAATTTATGGCGTAAAATTCTTCAAAAAAAAGTTTAATAGGGGTTAAACATGTTGCGTGGAATTGTTTTACTTGTTCAAATTTTTTGATTGTTTCCTGAAGAATTTCTAGCTGATAGTCTAAACTAAAAACAGGGTGATGTTTAATTCTAATAAATATACTTTCAATTTTTTTTTGAGAAATGATTTTTAATAATGCCTCAGGATTAACATTTAATTCATGACCTTTTATAGTTAACGAATTATAATTTCCATTAATTAACAAACCTACATGTGGAGGGATTCTATTTGCATGTAATATAACCAGCCAAGAATTTTTGTTTAAAAATTCGGGATTAAACAAAACGGTTTTAACCTCTATTTGCACAGTTTCGCTTATCACTTAATATTAATTACACCATTAAAAACAAATTCAGCAGGCCCAATAAGCCAAATGTTATAAAAATTTTGCTCAAGCACTCTTTCAAATTTAACTTCTAAATCGCCACCTAAAGTTTTTACGAGACAATTATTTTTTCCATTGGCAATACCTTTTATCGCAGCAACCAATGCTGCTGCTGTAACACCCGTTCCGCAAGAAAATGTTTCATCTTCTACGCCTCTTTCATAAGTACGCACAAACAAATTATCCTCGTGACGCTCAATAAAATTTACGTTTGTTCCCTCTTCTTTAAAGCGGTCATTGTTTCTTATTGATGCGCCTAAACTTTTAACATCAATACTCTCAACATCGCTAACAGTTTTTACATAATGCGGTGAACCAGTATTTAAGTAAAAATAATCCTCTCCTTCCTCAATATTTTTTACATCTTGCATTTTTAAGGAAACAATTTCATTTTCATCAATTGTTGCTTCATGCGATCCATCAATCGCCAAAAATTTAGCAGCATTTTCTATTACACCTAAATGTTTTGCGAATGCAGTAATACACCTTCCTCCATTACCACACATACTGCTTGGATTTCCATCGCTATTATAATACACCATTTTAAAATCAAAGCCCGGCTCTAGTTTAAGCAACATTAATCCATCGGCACCAATACCAAAACGACGATTACAAAGAAAACTTATTTGCTCTGTAGTTAATGAAATAGTATTTAATCGATTATCTAACAAAATAAAATCATTACCTGTTCCTTGGTATTTATAAAATGAAAGCTGCATAATAAATTAATTAATTTTTGCTAATAACTCTGAATCTACAACTCTTTCAAGCGACTTAAAGTCTGCGCCGTAAAAAATTTTGTATACTTTGTCGGAGGCTTTAATATAATACGAATTATCTAACTCATATAGTGTTACATTATTATAATCAACAAAGCCATACAATAATATTTTATTTTTAGAAAAACGATAGCCCTTTGTATTCAGAGGCGTTTTCCAGAATTCAACAAAATAAAGATCTGAATTATTTGTTTTTACTCCGGCAATATCAGCCACCAAAGAATCATTATTAGGAAACGTTGGACTAATTCTTATAATTTTTACATTTTTTATAGATAATAATTCATCGGTTGCAATGTTTATTTCAGAATTATCCTTAATCAAACTATCTGCTTCGGAATAATTTACCTTATTAGTTTTGTGTAAATTAATTTTAAAACGTTCTTTATTTTTATTTTTTTCAGCTTCCTCTTTACTACTATTTTTAATTGGTTGCTCAATAACAGTAATTTGAGATTTAGCAGAATCTTTCATTTTATTGAAAATATCATTTATTTTAAAAACAAAAAAACCAACCCCTACCAAAAGACCAATTGATAAACCAAAAACGAAAGTGGGTATTTTACGCGTAAATCTCATTTAAATTCAAGAGTAAATTTAGTGAATTTTTTTGGTGTCTGGTTAAGGTTTGTTAAAAAGAAACCAAAAATGTAACAACGATATTAATTTTACGTTTAAAATAAAAACATAAAAATAAAAAGCAATGAAAAAATTACTCTCAACCCTTTTTGTAGCGTGTTTAGGGGGATTAATAGCCTTATCAACCGCTCGTTATTTTTATTCGTATGATAAAAATAACACAAACCAAATAACAAAACCGTTTAGTCATCAAAATGTTACTTTAGCAAATTTATCAGCAAACCAAAGTTCATCTTTTAACAATGACTTTACAAACGCCGCCGAAAAATCTGTAAATGCCGTTGTTCATATTAAAACAATTAGCGAACAAGTAAGTAATTTAAATTACGATCCTTTTGCCGAATGGTTTTATGGCCCCCAAAAAAGGCAGCAAAATTATAATCAAGAAGGTAGCGGAAGTGGCGTAATTATAAGTGACGACGGCTATATCGTAACCAATAATCATGTAGTTGCAGGCGCAGATAAAATAGAAGTGGTTTTAAATGATAGAAGAACCTATATAGGAGAATTAATTGGAGCGGATGCCAGTACTGATGTTGCGCTAATAAGAATCAAAGAAAAAAATCTTCCTTTTTTAACCTACGGTAATAGCGAATTAGTTAAAGTTGGAGAATGGGTTTTAGCGGTTGGAAATCCGTTTAATCTTGAAAGTACTGTTACCGCGGGAATTATAAGCGCTAAAGGAAGAAGTAATATTTTGGATGTAAATAAACGTCCAATAGAATCCTTTATTCAAACCGATGCCGCCGTAAATCCGGGTAATAGCGGAGGGGCGCTTGTAACAACAAATGGTGAGTTAATAGGTATTAACACAGCAATAGCCTCTAACAATGGCGCTTATCAAGGCTATTCTTTTGCGGTGCCAGTAAATATTGTTAAAAAAATTGTTGGTGATTTGGTAGAATTTGGCATGGTACAAAGGGCTTATTTTGGAGTAAGCATAAGAGACTTAGACGCTAAATTTTCTGCAGACAAAAACATTAAACTCTTAAAAGGAGTTTATGTTAGCGCTGTAACTTCTGGTGGAAGTGCAGAAGATGCAGGTATTCAAGAAGGTGACGTGATTACTAAAATTGAAGCTACACAAGTGGGTAGCGTAAGTGAATTACAGGAGCAATTGAGCAAGTACCGTCCGGGTGATAAAGTTAATATTGTAACCATTCGTAATAATAAAGAAATGAATAGAGAAGTAATTTTAAAGAGCTTAGACAATACAACAACCTTAATTAAAAAAAGTGAGTTAATTAAAAAATCGTTTTCGGCTTTAGGCGCAAGTTTTGAAGAAATGAGCGCTGGCGAATTAGCAAAATTAAGAATAAACAACGGCGTTAAAATTAAAAAACTTATAGATGGAAAATTTGCTCAGATTGGAATTAAAGAAGGTTTTATTATAACTAGCATTGATAAGAAAAAAGTAAGTAATATTCAAGATATAACTAATTTACTTGAAAATAAATCGGGCACAGTTTTAATTGAAGGGTTTTATCCAAATGGGGCTCGAGCCTATTATGGTTTTTCATTGTAAATTAATTGTTTCATAAATTTAAAAAAGGCAAATCTAAGTGATTTGCCTTTTTTATTATAGGTAATTCATAATATATTCTTAATTTCATGTATCAAATTACAACTTGAACGTAAACCAATCCATAGAAAATTTAAAAAAAAGAATTAAGGAACTCGAAAAAGAGAATTTAATTTTAAAAAACAAAACTGAGGTTTTTTACACTAACAAACCTACCGTAAAAGTTCCAAAAAAAATTAAACCTCTTTTTGATAAAGCTTCATTAACCGTAAAAAAGCATTTCGAATCTTTTAAAGCAAATCCTAGTTTGGCTAAAATTGAAGTTAACGGACAACGTTACATTTTAATGAGAGCTGAATCCTTAGCAAACGATTTTTTTAAAAACATAATTAAATTATACGCGGACAGACCCTTACCTGAAGCTGTAAAAATTGGGCGAAATTTATTGTTTGATATGGCACATTTAATTGGCATTCAAGACGCCAAAAATTTTCATGATAAAATGAAATTAAAAGACCCAATTTCAAAATTATCTGCGGGCCCTGTACACTTTGCATACATGGGATGGGCGTTTGTTGATATTTTGAAGGAAAGCAAACCAAGTCCGGATAATAATTTTTTTCTGAAATATAATCATCCTTCATCTTTTGAAGCAGACTCCTGGATAAAATCAAAAGAAAAAGCGAATTTTCCTGTTTGTACTATGAATGCAGGATATTCATCGGGTTGGTGCGAAGAAAGTTTTGGTATTAATTTAACCGCTGTTGAAATTACGTGCCGCGCAAAAGGGGATAAAAATTGCACCTTTATAATGGCACCTCCAAATAAAATAAACGAATATCTGGAAAAAGAATCAATAAAATACAAACGTATAAGAAAATACGATGTGCCTTTATTTTTTGAAAGAAAAAAAATTGAGGAGAAACTAAATAATGCTGTTAAAGAAAAAGAAACGCTATTAAAAGAAGTTCATCATAGAGTAAAAAACAATCTTCAAATAATTACAAGTTTATTAAGATTACATGCTGAACAAGAAAATAATATTCATTTTTCAGAATTAGTTGCCGAAAGTCAGAATCGAATTATCTCAATGTCATTGATTCATGAGATGCTCTATGCCACTTCCAACTTTAGTGATATCAATTTGTCAAAGTATTCTACTTCAATTTTTAACCAATTAAAAAGCACGTACAATAAAAGTTTGATAAAATTAAAGCTTTCGATTCCAAAAGATTTTTCGTTTGAAATTGACAAAATGATTCCGATTGGATTAATTTTGAATGAAATAATTAGCAATTCATTTAAATATGCTTTTCCAAAAAACAAAGGAGAAATTTCTATTTCGTTTAAAAATAATTCACTAACAATTTCAGATAACGGACAAGGTTTACCGGAAAATTTTATTAAAAATGAAAAAGAAAGTTTTGGAATACAACTAATACACCTTTTAGCTGACCAAATTGATGCTAAATTAATAATTAATAAAACTAAAGGAAGTTCGTTTACATTTGTTTTTAAAAATTCTAGTAAAGAGTCTTAATTACCCTTTAGCGGAATAATTATCTTATTTATTTTTAATTAAAACTGTAGTAAATTATAATCGTTTTTATGTTAAAACAATATTTAGTATCAAGCTTGGGAATATTTAGACTAATAGCACTATTAGAAGGTGTTTCGTATTTAGTGCTTTTATGTATTGCAATGCCCTTAAAGTATAAATTCGGATATGAGTTTGCGGTAAAATATACTGGTTGGATTCATGGTATTTTATTTATCAGTTATATCATCTTGCTTTTAATAATATGGAAGCGTTGTAATTGGTCATTTAAAAAAGTAGCATTTGCTTTCATTGCTTCTCTCCTACCCTTTGGAACTTTTGTACTAGACAAACATCTTAGAGAAAATAAATAAATTTTTTAATGAAATTTTAACTGTTAAAACAGGCGCTACGAAGCATTTGCATATATAACAGACCTTTTTCTCTTGCTACTTTTATATTGTGTTCGGGAATTAATTCTGGATTTTTATAGAGCTCTATGGCTTTGGTAATACTATCTTCTCTGAGTATATGTAACATGGGAAAAACAGAACGATTTGTATAATTGGCAGCGTCTGTTGTTTCACTTCCTTCAAAACAATAATCAGGATGAAAACTTGCCAGTTGGTAAACGCCTTCATACCCCTCCATTTCCAAAAACTCCTCAGCTTTATATATTAAATCTAAATATTCTTCAAAATCAGTAAAATTATTTGGAAAAATAATAAAACTAGTTTCAGCCTCTTGGTTTTCGTTTAAGTATTGAATTTCATTATTTAAAGCTTCCAAACTTGATTTAAAATCTGCTTTATTTAATACAATATAATGAATACTTTTTTTAAGCATGGCTTTTGCAGCAAAAGGGCAAAAATTTAAATCTATTACAACAGATTTAATCCACTTTTGAGTTTGGTCTATTATTATTGAATCGCTCAAAATTTAACATTTCTTAATTTATTTAGCAAATTTGTGCAAAATAATTGGAATTGGTTGCCAATTCAAGAAAATCTTGAAATCTAATCCATAAATTAAACAAAAATCTTCTTTAGATTTTAACATTTTTTTGAGTTTGGCACGAAAATTGTAATTCTTTGTTAAAATAATTAAAAAGTTAAATACAATTTTCAAAACATGAAAAAAATGCAAAAATCAATTAAACTGTTTGTGATTGCGCTTATTGTAGCTTGCCAAGCAAGTTATGCTCAAACAAACAAAACATTAGAAAACCAACCGCCAAAGCATGCGTATATATTTACTGCTGATTCCTTGGCTGGTTTTGATGAAAAGGCTGCTAGAGACCGTGCTATTTCTTCGGGACTTTATGGCGAAGAGTATAAAGTAGGGATGTTTTTATTTAAACGTGAATTTGTAAATTCAAAATACGGAATTACC
>JAUXZS010000023.1 GCA_030692515.1 Bacteroidota bacterium | reverse complement strand
CAGTGTTCGGAATGACAAATGCGGGTTACTCAGAACTCTTTAAGACACGCAGTGAGATTATCACTACTTTCAAGTCAAGGTGACAACATGATTATAAAAACGATTGATTATCAGGATGGCGATACACAACTCGAAGGCTACTTGGCCTATCACGAAACCGGCAAACCCAAACCCGCCGTGCTGGTGTCGCATGACTGGAGCGGGCGGCGCGAACTGGCGTGCAAAGGCGCGGAAAGAGCCGCCGATATGGGCTATGTGGGTTTTGCAGTGGATATGTACGGCAAAGGCATATTCGGCGCCGATGGCGATTCGGAAAAGAACGGTGCGCTGATGGCACCGTTTGCGCAAGATCGCGCCTTATTGCGCCGCAGGATCAACGCCGCATTGCACGCCGTGCAGCAACTGCCGCAAGTCGATGCAACCCGGGTTGCCGCAATGGGTTACTGTTTCGGCGGCATGTGCGTGCTGGAACTGGCGCGCTCCGGCGCGGATGTGAAAGGTGTGATCAGCATTCACGGCATTTTTGCCCCCGGCAATGTGGCGAATGAACCAATAACTGCCAAAGTGCTGTGTCTGCACGGCCACGACGACCCGATGGTGCCGCTCGAGCAAGTGCTCGCGTTTGAAACCGAAATGACTCAAGCCAGTGTGGATTGGCAAGTGCATGTTTACGGCGGAACGATGCACGCGTTTACCAACCCGAAAGCGAATAATCCCAGCTTTGGAACGGTATACAAAGAAGTGGCGGCGAACCGGGCTTACCGGTCGATTGCTGATTTTTTGGGGGAGCTGTTTGTATAAAAATTTTTTAAGCCTTCGGCCTGACCGTCTCGCTCCGTCTCGACTGTCTGCCCGAAGGCAATCTTTTTGAGGCCGGCCTCCTCTTGCCTGCTGTTTTCAACCTGGGGCCAGGCGAAACCCGATGATGTCGTAGCGGATCACAGGCTCGATCCTGCCGCGGTAAGCGGAACGCGTGCGTCTGCCGCCGCTGATCCAGGAACCGCCACGCAGCACGCGGTATGTGCCCTCGGCAGGGCCAAGTGGATTGGTTTCCGCTTGCTTGGGGTATTCTTCCGCATACCAGTCTGCGCACCATTCCAACACATTGCCATGCATTTCATACAATCCCCAAGGATTCGGCGGCAATGATTTAACCGGAACTGTTCTTTTGCGGAACAGGCCTTTCTCGCCGCCGGCATACGGATAATTGCCATCATAGTTGACTTGCTCGGGCGTGATGTTTTCTCCAAAAGAGAATGGTGACTGGGTGCCGGCACGGCACGCGTATTCCCATTGTGCTTCGGTTGGAAGATGGGCATGCAAATCCGGAAATAGCGTATTTAATTTTTTGATGAAAGGTTGTACATCGAGCCAATTGACATTTTCCACAGGAAGATTCGGGTCATCCTGGAAGCGGCTGGGGTTAACGCCCATTACCGCTGTCCATAACGCTTGCGTGCATGCGCTGTCACCCAGCCAGAAGCCTTGTGTCAGTGTGACTTTGTGCAACGTTTCGTCATCGTATCTTTCCGCTTCCGTTTCGGGCGAACCCATTTGAAACGTGCCGGGCATGATCCAGCGGAAGCGCTGGCGGATGCCTTGATAATCCAGATCCATGTATAAACCAAAACGATCCTGACCCCATTCGCTTGCCCAGGGGGCGGGGAATGCGGGTGGTAATAATGTGCTATCCATTTTGGTTGTACACCTGTTGTATGAAATTTGTTGACGGATGACGCTTTGCTTATCCGTCCTACAAGAAAAGAGAATTGGTAGATTGGTAGGACGGATAAGCGTAGCGTCATCCGTCACAAAAAACAATCAACCCACCGATTCATCAAACCGTCCTCTCACCGGCATCTATGTCTTCTATGCTGCACCCCGCCCAATCCTCGGGGTAAATCCCTTTCTCAACCATCTGATGAAACGTTGAATAAGGCCAATCCTTCACCGATTTTACCCAGCCATGTTTTACCGGATTGTAATGGATGTAATCCATATGAGCAGCATAGTCTGCGTCATTGTGGATGGTATGTTCCCAAAAACGCCGCTGCCAGATGCCGCGTTCATGGCGTTTGATCCGGCTGGCAGAGCGGTATTCGGTTTTAGGGATTGATTTGGAGAAAGTTTTCTTGATCAGCCGCCAGCGGTTGGAATAATCCGTATCTACTTCGGGCAATGTCCAAATGCACTGCAAATGCTCCGGCAGCACAACCCAGGCATCAATATGAAACGGATACAATTGCCTGGTTTTCCGCACGGCTGCGCGCAGTTCATCAATATGCGTGACCAGCCATTGTGATTTGCGGTCAAGCAAATTAACCGTGAAAAAATATGTGCCACCGGGTTGCCGGTTGCGCCGGTAGTTTGGCATGGGTCAAGTTGTTATCCAGTGAATGTGTAGTAATGTGTCGATTAATGTGTAGGACGGATCAGCGTAGCGCCATCCGTCAAGATGATCAATTTCATTGACCACAAAATTTTGTATCCGTATCCAATTTTGTTAAAACATACACCGCAATGATGCGTGATAATGGGTGGAAATGTAAGTGGTGATGGATAGTGTGTAAATGGCGACGAGGGTTGTGACGGATGGTTTTGACGGATGGCGCTGCGCTTATCCGTCCTACCTTGCTTGATCCGGCTGGCAGAGCGGTATTCGGTTTTAGGGATTGATTTGGAGAAAGTTTTCTTGATCAGCCGCCAGCGGTTGGAATAATCCGTATCCCCCTCGGGTAATGTCCAAATGTAATGCATACGGTTCAGGCAGCACAACCCAAGCATCAATAGGAAACGGATACAATTGCCGGGTTTTTCGCACGGCTGCGCGCAGTTCGTCAATATGCGTGACCAGCCATTGCGATTTGCGGTCAAGCAAATTAGCCGTGAAAAAATAAGTGCCGCCGGGTTGCCGGTTGCGCCGGTAGTTTGGCATGGGTCAAGTAGTTATCCAGTGAATGTGTAGTAATGTGTCGATTAATGGGTAGGACGGATAAGCGCAGCGCCATCCGTCGAGATGATCAATTTCATTGACCACACAGTTTTGTGTCCGTATCCAATTTGTTAAAAAATACACCGCAATGATGCGGGATAATGGGCGGAAATGTAAGTGGTGATGGATAGTGTGTAAATGGCGACGAGGGTTGTGACGGATGGCGCTGTGCTTATCCGTCCTACCTTGCTTGATCAGCCGCCAGCGGTTGGAATAATTCGTATCCCCCTCGGGTAATGTCCAAATGCAATGCAAATGCTCCGGGAGCACAACCCAGGCATCAATATGAAACGGATACATTTGCCGGGTTTTCCGCACGGCTGTGCGCAGTTCATCAATATGCGTAACCAGCCATTGCGATTTGCGGTCAAGCAAATTGACCGTGAAAAAGTATGTGCCACCGGGTTGCCGGTTGCGCCGGTAGTTTGGCATGGATCAAGTTGTTATCCAGTGAATGTGTAGTAATGTGTCGATTAATATGTAGGACGGATAAGCGCAGCGCCATCCGTCAAGATGATCAATTTCATTGACCACAAAATTTTGTATCCGTATCCAATTTTGTTAAAAAATACACCACAATGATGCGGGATATTGTATGGAAATGTAAGGGGTGATGAAAAGTGTGTCAATGGTGACGGGTGGGGGTGTGAAGGATGATTATGACGGATGGCGCTGCGCTTATCCGTCCTACCTCGCTGAGTTCTTTAGTTAATTTATTGATAAGTTGTGCGGACATAATAGAAGTGCATCGTCATTAGCATGGTTTGGTTTCAATAGACGTAACTGTATTTCAGGATGGATAGTGCTTTTCAAGTAATTCGAGGGCTGTCGCATTTTGTGGGTTTTTCTGGCGATAGGATAGGTAGGCTGTGATTAGAACTCGGTTTGCCGATTCACCAATCGAGTTGTTGTGCTCGTTCATTTAACCTATTTTCCTCAGTTGATTCCTGTAAAATTGCCACAAATGTATTTCTGGTAAGGGTTTGCGACAGAATAGGAGGCTCACCCAATGGGTGAAATTAAATTTGAAAAAAAGACACTGGTCGAGGCGATCAATACTGCTTTGCAGGAGGCGGAACAAACGGCGGC
>JAUXZS010000012.1 GCA_030692515.1 Bacteroidota bacterium | reverse complement strand
AGATTTCTATGTATAAAACAAGTAATTCTTAAAAAAAATTATTCTTTTGTCTAAGCAGCTTTGTAATCGTAAGTCCTGTCATAAAGTCTGTTATCCCGCACGCACGCAAATACTCGTAGGACAAGTTTGTTTCTGATAGCGTTTACCACTGACATTTTATTTTTCCCCTCAGCTACCTTTCGTAAAAAAAAGTCTTGCAGATCACCTTTGTAATGTACAGCTGATAAAGCGGCCATATGCAAAGATTTTTTAAGGTCCATGTTAGCCATTTTGGATACCCTGGTCTTACCTCTAACGCTTGTCCCGGATCTATGCTCAAACGGAACTACACCACAGTAACAGGCAAACTTTTTTCCCTCATTGATGTTTTTAAATTCATTGGTGGAAATGATAATTTGCGTAGCTGTTACTTCACCTATGCAGTGGACAGAAGAAACTAATTTAAACAAGTGGTTCAACCGCTCATCGCTTTTAATAATTTCAAGGATCGCGTTGTTAATCTCTTTCAAGTCTGCTCTTAATGCCTTTACAGAAGCTTTAGTGCTATGCTTGGCTAACTTCATTATGTCCGCGTCATAAAAAGATTTCTCAGTAAACATTGCGGTAAGAATGTTAATGGTTTTCAATATACGTTTGCGCACGTTGGTTAAGTGTTTTAGTTTTTGAAGCTCTTTCCTTTGAGGTTCCCAAAGTTTAACTTCATCACGGTTTTTGTAAGCGTACATTGCAATTCGTATCGCATCTATTTTGTCATTCTTCCCTCGGTGTACACCCAATGACTTTTTAATTTGAATTGATGACTCGAGCCATACCTTTAGATTGTTTTTAGAGAGAAAAGTTGTCAAGTGATGACTGTATATTCCGGTGTGTTCTAAACAAAATATAATGTCATTTAAATCTTTGATCTTACCCTTTAGAAGCTCCTTGATGAAAGCTTTGATTCCTTTGATATTATTCTCTGTTTGTAAATGAAAGATCTGCTGACCATCACTTATTAAACAATAATCTAAAGTATCCTTTGATACATCAATTCCAACGTAACTTTGTTTGTTTTCCATAACTTTGTTTTTTAAATTAGTAAATTGTTAACGCTTCTAAACACAATCAAACCTCTGATAACGGGCCACTAACCCTAATTTCTATCTGATGCTTGTTTAGAAAACCAATAGAGGATTACATCTGTGTATGAGCCTTTATGCTCTGGTCTATACCTAATTTGCCTCTATTGGTGTTAACTTTATCACTAAAGTTATTCTATTCAATAATCAAATGCAATACTAAGAGGTCT
>JAUXZS010000009.1 GCA_030692515.1 Bacteroidota bacterium | reverse complement strand
GTGGTCGTGGTCACCGTGGCCGTGAAGTTCACGGATCCGGTCTGCGGCACGATATAGGTGAAGGTGAATGTCGCCGTCGCCCCAGGCAGCATGGACGCGGTGTTGAAAGTGGCGGTAATACTGGAGGCGCCCAGCGTGCCCGTTGTCACCGCTGTGAGTGTCCCGCCGCCGATGAACAGCGTGCGGGTGACATTGTCCGCCGTGACTGAACCGAGGTTGTAGAAGGTCACCGTGCCGGTCACGGTAGAGCCTGCCGTGGCGGTAGCAGGCACAGCCAGGGTGACGCTGACATCGGCCCCGCCGGATACAGGCACCACCAGGGTGACGGTATTGCCTGGTGTTCCATCAGGGGTGGTACTGGTGCCCACCGCCGTGTTGGTGATGTTCCCCGTCGTGGCCGTCACGTTGACATTCATCACCAGCGTCAGAGTGCCGCCCACGGCCAGGCTGACGGTGCGCGCGGCCACGGTGGCGGGGGCGGCCGTGGTGGCGGTACCGCTGTTACTGGTCGAGCTGAGATAGATCTGGCCGGCGGACAGGAAGTCAGTGATCGTGACGTTCTGCGCAACGCTCGGCCCCAGGTTGACCAGGGTCACCGTATAGCTGATGGTCTGACCGCTGGTGGCCGTGCCGGTGTTCACGCTGGAGACCTTGGTCAGCGTCAGGTCCGCCACCGCCGCCACCGGCACCACCACCGTCACCGTATTGTTGGGGGTGTTGTCAGGCGTGGTGCTGGTGCCCACCGCTGTGTTGGTGATGTTGCCCGTCGTGGCAGTGATGTTCACATTCATGACCAGGCTCAAAGTGCCGCCTACGGCGAGACTGACGGTGGTCGCGCCACTGGTGGATCCGCTGAAGGTGCCAGTGCCGCCGCCAGCCACGTTGCTGGAACTGCTGACGTATCGTTGGCCGGGTGACAGGAAGTCAGTCAGCGTCACGTTTTGAGCCACGCTCGGGCCGAGATTCACCAGCGTCACCGTGTAGCTGATGGTCTGGCCTGACGTTGCGTTGCCGGCAAGTACGCTCGATACCTTTGTCAGGGTGAGGTTCGCGTTGCTGGCCACCGGCACCACCACCGTCACCGTGTTGCCCGGCGTCGCGTCCGGTGTCGTGCTCGTGCCCACCGCCGTGTTGGTGATGTTGCCCGTCGTCGCCGTGGTCGTCACGTTGACCACCAGCGTCAGGGTCGCGCCCACTTGCAGGCTCACCGTGCCCGCTCCCGCCGTCGCCCCGGCCGACAGCAGCGCCGTGCTCAGCGTGCCGTTGTTACCGGTGGCCGAGATGTAGCTTTGTCCCGCGCTCAGGTAGTCCGTGATCGTCACGTTCTGCGCCACGCTCGGACCCAGGTTCACCAGCGTCACCGTGTAGCCCAGCACCTGCCCGCTGGTCGCGTTGCCGCCCAGCGCGCTGGAGACCTTGGTCAGCGTCAGGTCCGCCACCGCCGCCACCGGCACCACCACCGTCACCGTGTTGCCCGGCGTCGCGTCCGGTGTCGTCGAGGTGCCCACCGCCGTGTTGGTGATGTTGCCCGTCGTCGCCGTGGTCGTCACGTTGACCACCAGCGTCAGGGTCGCGCCCACTTGCAGGCTCACCGTGCCCGCTCCCGCCGTCG
>JAUXZS010000006.1 GCA_030692515.1 Bacteroidota bacterium | reverse complement strand
GCGAAGATCTGGGAAATACCTTAACCGGGAAATAACTGCTTCGTGAAGGTTCGACTCCTTCCCTTACAGCAAACCTTATTCAACAGGTTTATAATTGGTTAGTTTAAATAAGCTCCTGCCCATCAGGAGCTTATTTTATTTGCGGGATACTGGTAGAGGGGATGTCGGTAATTTTAATTTAGATTGACATCCGGTTAACTAAGTAATTTCATTGAATCAATATAATAGATTTTCGAAGGAGGAACATTTAGTTTTATGTCACATAGTTCATAGAATTTTTTTTTGAAAAGTAGGGCCTGTTTCTCTTTGGTTCTGATAGTCCGGCTCTCCCCGTCCGAATGGCTTCAGCCGGGCGGGCGCAGTAGCTTTGCCAATAAAATTACATTTGAATTGAAATTTATCTGCTGGCAAAGGCTAATGCTGTGATCCGGTTTATATTACTAAGGACAGAAGTTCTTTGGTGCGGCGGCTTGCACAGTTTAGAATGACAATGCCCATCTATATCGGGCAACTAACAATAAAAGCAGCACCATCCCTGCCATCTAAACGGGATCGCAGCGACACCCCGGATCAAGTCCGGGGGTAGAGCCCGGCTGCCCAAACCAAAGAATCACAGCACCTGCTTTCCAGATTATTACCCTTCTGATGACTAATGAATAAATATTTTGTCTCATACCAATTAACAAACCTAAAACGGCCTAACCTACCCTTATTCCCTTTATCAATATTGAAATTTAAACCTCCTATTTTTCCAACAAATTGCGATATCGTCATCAATTTAGTATTAATATTAATAATAACATAAAAATTAATTCAAATCATTAAAATATTTGCAAGAAATTAGAAGTTTACTTACATTTGTATCAAGCAATCAGAAATAGCTTGCTTATACACTGTAGGGTGGTGAAATTTGGCAGACACACCTCCTCGTCTCGGTGGCGAAGATTTGGGAAATACCGTAAAGGGAAATAACTGCTTCGTGGAGGTTCGAATCCTTCCCCTACAGCAAACCTTATTCAACAGGTTTATAATTGGTTAGTTTAAATAAGCTCCTGCCCATCAGGAGCTTATTTTATTTAAAGCAAATTTGATTCTGTCCCTGTTTATAAACCCCTGAGAGTATTATTAACAGGTTTGAAATTTTTAGCTTAAATATTATCATTCAATTATCAAATTGGTAATTTAATACGATAAAAAATATTAAATGAATAAAAATTAAAATAATTTGTTAAAATATTTGCAAAGAATGCCGCTTATATTTACATTTGTTTTAAGCAATCAGAAAATGATTGTTTACACACTGTAAGGTGGTGAAATTTGGCAGACACACCTCCTCGTCTCGGTGGCGAAGATCTGGGAAATACCTTAACCGGGAAATAACTGCTTCGTGAAGGTTCGACTCCTTCCCTTACAGCAAACCTTATTCAA
>JAUXZS010000065.1 GCA_030692515.1 Bacteroidota bacterium | reverse complement strand
ACGTAGAATTTAAACAAAATAAAAGCAGCACGATTTTCTTTGTAACTTTCTTTTCTAAAAAGAAAGTTTATGAATATTTTAAAAAGCCCTGCCCCGATAGCTATCGGGGTTTGTTCAACTTTGTGTCAAGACAAAAGAAAGGCGAAAATTTAAATACCTTGACTTTTTTGTTACTATCGCACAAGCTCGCTCAATGCTTTGCATTGTCGTCTAAAAAGAAAGTTTATGAATATTTTAAAAAGCCCTGCCCCGATAGCTATCGGGGTTTGTTCAACTTTGTGTCAAGACAAAAGAAAGACGAAAATTTAATTTTGACTTTGACTATTTAGCCCACTAGCTCCCAACACCTCATTATCTCTACAAAAAATCTAAATTTTTGTCTTTTCACTTAAATTAACTACCTTCATTTCCTTAATTTTTAACTACTTAGCTCTATGCTAAAACAAAATATTTTTCGAGTACTTATTTTTATTTCAGCTCTCAGCATTACATCTTGCGTAAATAAAAAAAAGATTATTTATTTTCAAGGAGACAAAGCAATTGCTAGCGATACTACAAAAAAACACAGTTCGTTTTTTAAGATAGATGATTTATTAATGATCACAATTATGTCGATGGATGCAGAGGCAACTAAACCTTTTAATTTGTCAACCTATGGAGCAAATCAAAATAGTTTAAACAGCGCTTCAAATACAAATTCTAACTTAAAGGGTTATTTAATAGATGAGAATGGAGAGATAGATTTCCCGGTAATTGGTAAAATAAAACTAGCCGGCTTAAATAGAACTGGAGCCAGCGAACTAATTAAAGAAAAATTAAAGGATTATTTAAAAGATCCAATTGTACATATTGAAATACAAAACTTTAATATTACCATATTAGGCGATGTGAGCAAGCCCGGCAATTACATAGTAAATCACGAACGTATCACCATAATTGAAGCTATTGGTTTGGCAGGTGACCTGAACATTTCAGGCTTACGGAAAAATGTTTTGGTGATTCGCGACAACAATGGCATTAAAACCGAAACACGGATAGACTTAACAGGGAAGGAAGTATTTAATTCGCCAGTATTTTATTTGCAACAAAACGATGTAATTTATGTAGAGCAAAATCGTGCTAAGAAAAATGCTTCAGCAATTAATGCCGCCAGTATAAGTATATTAGTTTCTCTAACAACATTGGTGTTAACCTTTATAACTTTACTTACCCGTTAACATGGAACTAGAACAGTATAATTTTTCGGTAGAAGAAAATCAAGAAAACAGTTTAAAGGATTTATTAGTTAAATACCTTTTTCATTGGAAATGGTTTGTAATAAGTATTTTTATTGCTTTAGTAATTGGAAGATATTATTACAAACGCCAAACTCCTTTATACGAAGTTAGTGCTACCATATTAATTAAAGATGATAAAAAAGGAGAGTTATCCGAACTAAGTGCCTTTGAGGATCTTGGCTTATTAAAGAAAAGCGGCAACATAGATAATGAAATAGAGATTTTAAAATCGCGTTCATTAATGATGCGTGTGGTTAAAGATTTAAATTTAAATGTTTCTTATTTTGTTCAGGAAAAACATTTAGAGAGTGAATTGTATCGAGCGTCGCCTATTGAAATTAATTTTGTAACCAACGACTCTACTTATTTAACTAAATATGCCACCCTTTATCTTTCATTTATTTCTAAAAACGAGTTTGTTTTAAAAAATAGCGATAATGAAGAAATTGCTAAACATAAAATAGGAGATGTTATCAATTCCGAAATTGGTAAATTTAAAATTCAATTAACACCCACGTTTAACGATTGGTTTTTAGAAAAAGATCTTCGTGTATCCCTTGTCCCTTTAATTGCTGTTGCAGAAAATTACCGCTCAAACATTCAAGTGTATCCCGTAAGCAAATCAACAAGCGTGCTCATGCTAACCCTGCAAGATCCGGTTATTGAAAAGGCTTCAAACATAATTGATAATCTTATTAAACAGCATAATAACGATGCTATTGCCGATAAAAATCAAGTAAGTAAAAATACAGCCGACTTTATTAACGAACGTATACAGTTTATTACAAACGAACTCACAGTTGTTGAAACAGAGGCGGAAGATTTTAAAACCAAACATAAATTAACCGATGTGGAATCGGAAGCAAAATTATTTTTACAATCGGGAGATAAAAGCGAAACAAATTATTTTGAAGTAAGTACACAAGCTCAGGTGGTTAATTTTATGTATGATTACATTCAAAAACATTCTGAGCCCGAAAATTTAATTCCTTCAAATATTGGCTTATCAGATAACTCAGCAGCGGGTCAGATTTCTGAATACAATAAATTAGTATTAGATCGTAATCGTATTATAAAAAATAGCGGCTCTAAAAATCCTTTAATCGAGAATTTAACTAACCAAATACTTGGCTTAAGAAATTCAATACTGCAGAGTTTAGATAATTATAAAAGCACACTTCAAATTAGATTAAAGGAAATAAATAAACAAGAAGGAAAGATCAATTCAAAAATTGGCGAAGTGCCAAAATATGAAAGACAATTCAGAGTTATACAACGTCAACAACAAATAAAAGAAACCTTGTATTTATATCTTTTACAAAAACGCGAGGAAACTAATATTGCTTTGGCTGTTACTGTTGCAAATGCAAAAGTTATAGATCAAGCATACAGTAACGGAGCACAAATAGCGCCAAATAAAAACAAAATATATTTAAGTTCCTTTTTGGTGGGATTAGTTATTCCTATTATTATTTTGATTATACTAGATTTATTAGACACAAAGGTGCATGGAAAAAAAGATACAGACAATGTAAAGCTTCCATACTTAGGAGATATTCCCTTAGCATCTACAAAAGCAAAATTAGTAGTTAAAGATAATGATCGCTCTAATATTGCAGAAGGATTTAGGTTATTGCGAACAAATGTTGAATTTATTACCAGTGCACAATCCGGAAACAGCAGAACAATATTTGTTACCTCTACCATTGGTAAAGAAGGTAAATCGTTTATTGCTTTAAATTTAGCAGCTTCTTTTGCACTGTCGGGTAAAAAAGTATTACTAATTGGAACCGATTTACGTGCGCCAAAAATATTAGTATATCTTAATTTAAGTGCCAAAAAAGGATTAACTAATTTTGTTGCCGAAGAAAATAGTAGTTTGGCCGATATTATTTTAACTGTACCAGACTTTAAAAACTTTGATATTATGCCCTCCGGGCCTATTCCGCCAAATCCTGCAGAATTATTAATGAATCCAAAAATGAAAGAGATTTTTGATTTTGCAAAGGCCAATTATGATTATGTAATTGTGGATACTGCGCCGGTTGGTTTAGTGGCTGATACTTTATTAATTTCTCAATATTCCGATGCAACCGTGTTTGTGGCGCGTGCAGGATTCTTAGATAAGCGTTTATTGCGTATTGCAGAAACATTAAATAGAGAAAAACGTTTACCAAACATGGCTTGTTTAATTAATGGTAGCGATTACCGTAAAGGTTATGGTTATGGTTACGGTTATGGTTACGGTTACGGTTATGGCGGTTACGGTTATGGCCAAGGCTCAGAAAAGGCAGTGCCATTTTGGAAACGTTTGTTGAAAGAGTGGTAATGAATTAATTTTTTGATTGGGCATTTAACGAAAATATAATTTTTTATAAAGGCTTGCAGAAGTGCGGGCCTTTTTTGTTTAGAAATAGTTTCGTATAATTTGCTCATCCGCGTGAGAACACAAGATATACCGACCTTATGAGATTTTACGTAAAAATTCATCGGAAAATAAAGGCGTAGGGTAGTGCGAAAGATGATTTTGGCTGTTCGCGAAGCGCTTAAATCATCAGGCTTGGTTTGCGATGAATTTTAGTAAAATATCATGAAGTCTTGAGGTTTTGTTTCTTTTGTATCAAGACAAAAGAAAGACGAAAATTTTA